>CAMFGY010000005.1 GCA_945952065.1 uncultured Burkholderiales bacterium
CAGGGCCGACCCCCGAGCCATGAGCCCGGCGACGCCCCGGGCTGCCGTGCCCCCCCCCCCGCAACAGCATCAACAGCATCAACGAGAGACCGCTCCGGGCACTTTGAAGCCGCTCGTACGGCCCGACTGCTTGATCGGCGCAGACGCTTCGCAGGAACTGGTGCGCCGCTGCAGGAGCGCATACAGCACGGGACTATCATCAACTCGCCCCGCCGGGCATCAAAAAAGCAAATCCGAGCTCCACGCCGCGCCCATGACCCTCCGTTTTTTGCAAGGTTTGACTGGCCATGAACGTACCTTGATGGCAAACCGCCAACTCGGCGGTTTGCTGGCGTTTGTGGCCGGCGCTATCAATGCAGGCGGCTTCCTGGCGGTGCAACGCTACACCTCGCATATGACCGGTATCGTCTCCTCGATCGCCGATGATTTGGCGACCGGGGGCTTCGCCATGGCCCTGGCGGGCTTCGCCGCCTTGCTCTCCTTTGTCGCAGGTGCTGCCTGCACCGCCATTTTGATCAACTGGGCGCATCGACGCGGCATGCGCAGCAAATACGCATTAGCACTGCTGCTCGAAGCGGGTCTGCTGCTGATCTTTGGCTTGGTGGGCGCCCATCTGCGTTCACTGGAACATTTATTGATCCCCTCGGCCGTCTTGCTGCTGTGCTTCATCATGGGCTTGCAAAATGCAACGGTGAGCAAGATCTCCAAAGCCGAGATTCGCACCACCCATATGACCGGCGTCATCACCGATTTAGGCCTCGAGTTGGGGCGCCTCCTGTACTGGAACCGTCACCCCGAGGATGAGCAGCACCAGGCCGTGCGCGCCAATCGCGACAAGCTGTTGATTCATCTGAGCATCCTCGCTTTGTTCTTCGGCGGAGGTGTGATCGGCGCGTTGGCCTTCAAACACCTGGGTTTCTCGGCCACCTTGCCTATTGCCATGCTGCTGCTGGTGATCGCAGCGCCCGCGCTGCTGCTCGACTGGCAACGCGCTTGAGCTAAGCCAGCCGACCACAAGCGGGTCGTGACGGCTCGGCAGGCCAAGACCATCGACTTCAGAAGCTGTAACGCGCCTTGGCGTAATAGAAGGCGCCGTTGAAGCCCACCGGCGAGAGCACGTCGTAAGGGAAGTTGCCGAAGTAGCTGATGTCGTCGATGGAACGCGTGGGGTAGCGGTCCGTCACATTCACGCCGCCCACGGTGACGCTGAAATGACGCGTTATTCTCACTTCAGCTTCCAGATCGAGCTGCCAGACGGCGGCATAGGTCTGGCGCGGCGTGAAGCCGTCGCCGAAGTCAAACACCCGGGTGGTCTCGCCATGCCGGGTGGCGCGGGCCAGCAGGTTCCAGGCGCCGCCACTCCAGTTGGCGCTGATGACATGACGGTCGCGCGGCGCGGCCTCGGTCAGGGTGTTGCTTTCTTCCAGGCCCACCAGGGGCTTGCTGATGCCCAGGGCCTGCAGCGCCGCGCCGGTGTTGCGCACGCCGCTCAGCGTGGTTTTGTTGAAGCTGGAGGCCAGCGTCCAACGCAGCTCACCGCCGGCCAAGTCCTGGCGCAACTGGCCCACCAGATCGACACCGCGGGTGTGGGTGTCCACCGCGTTGGTAAAGAAATTGACGCCGGTGACGCCGGCCACGCCAAACTGGCTTTGGATCAACGCCGTCAGCGCGTCGCTGGAGAGGCGCTCCGACAAGGTGATGCGGTCTTTGACCCGCACATCGTAGGCGTCGACCGAGAGCGAGGCCGACTTGCTCGGCTGCCAGCTCAAGCCCAGGCTGGCGTTGCGAGCGGTTTCGGCCTTGAGCTTGTCGGCGCCCAGCGCCTGGGCCACAGCGCTTTGCACCGGCAGGGTGCGCACCTGGCTCAGGCCGCCACCTTCGCCGCGATCAGTCACGGTGAATGAGAACCCGGTCTGCGCCAAAGAGGGCGCGCGGAAGTTGCTCGATACCCCGCCGCGCAGGGCCAGCCCTGGGCTCAGCGCATAGCGGCCCGAGAGCTTGGCGGTGAAGGCTTGGCCGAAGTCAGAGTAATGATCGGCGCGCAGGGCCAGATTGGCGAAGACATTGGCGCTGAGGTCGGCACTCAAGTCGGCATAGGCACCCAGCAAATGGCGCGACAAATCAACCGCATCCCCGGCCTGCAAACCCGGCCCGGCTTGCGCGCCCGGAGTGCCGGCAAAGCTGCCCACGCTGTAGGACGCGGGGTCGCCCGCACGGGTGCGAAAGGACTCACGCCGCGCCTCGGCGCCCAGCGCCAGCGTGGCGGGCTTGGCCAACCCCAAGTCCAGCGTGCGGCTGAAGTCTGCGCTCAGGCCGAGCTGCTGGCTGGCAAAGTCACCCAGATGGAACTGCGTCGGGCTGGCCGCGCCCAAGGAGACATTCAGCGAATTGCGCAGACCGTAGTTGAAGTCATTGCGGCCCAGGTTCAGCGACAGGTCGTAGTCCCAGACCTTGCCCTCGCCCAGCGTGCCGCGCAGGCCGGCGGCCAGCTGCAAGTCCTGGCTCTTGCCGGTGGTCTCGGGCCGGTAGCCCTTGGGGTAGAGCGCGGGCACATTGGCCGAGCTGTCGGGGTAGCGGAAGTAGGCTGCACCCTGGGTGTCACGCTGGGTCCAGGTGCCGAAGGCATAGGCCTGGGCGTCGGCGCTTAAAGTCAGGCCGCTGTTCAGCCACAAGCCCAGCTGCTTGGCTTCAGGCTCCCCGGGCGCGTAATTGCGCTTGCCCTGGAAGGCCAGATTGGCCGCGCTTTGATCTTCCCAGGGCGGGATCTGGTCGGCCCCGGCGCGCTGGGTGTGGTCGCGCCGCGCGGCCTCCAGGCCGAAGCGCATAAAGCCGCCATCGCCCAGCGCAAAGCCCAGCTTGCCGCGCAGCTCGCGGGACGCGCCGTCGTTCAGGGTTTCGTGGGTGGGCTCAAAGCGGGTGTGGAAGCCTCCCAGCGTGCCCTCCACTTCGCCGCCGCTGCGGGCATCGTCCAAGATGATGTTGATGACGCCGGCGATGGCGTCGCTGCCGTACTGCGCGCCCGCGCCATCACGCAGCACTTCAATGCGCTTGATGCTGGACAGCGGGATGGCATTGAAGTCCACCGGATTGGTGCCCTTGCCGACCTTGGACTCCAGATTGACGATGGCCGAGTTGTGGCGGCGCTTGCCGTTCACCAGCACCAAGACCTGATCGGGCGAGAGCCCGCGCAGCTGCGCCGCACGCACATGGTCGCCACCGCCTGAGTTGCTTTGGCGCGGGAAGTTGAACGAAGGCAGCAGCGTCTGCAAGGCGCCGGCCAGATTGCCGTCGCCCGCCACCGCGCGCTGCAAATCCTCTTGGCTCAAAACGTCCACCGGCACCGGCGCGTTCAACAAGGTGCGGTCTTTGGCGCGGGTGCCGGTCACCAGCACTGCGTCCAGCTGCTCGGCCAAGGCTTGGGCCTGCGCCGGCCCAGCAGCGGCAACAACAAGGCTTTGCGCCAAAAGAATCAGGGCGGCTTGGGCGATGGGGCGGGTCTTGAACATGGGGAAGCAGCGGGGCAGCCGTGTGGAGAAAAACGCAGAGCCTATTGCATCCTTGCGCGCAGCGCCAAGACTTTCAGGCAATAAGCTCATGCCCAAATCATCGAGTTTTCAAGACCGGTTGAGCGATTGCAGGGCTGGCTGCGTTTAGCATGGCGCAGCTCGCGGCCCGCCCCTTGCCTTGCTTTGCTTCAAGCGGCCCGCGAATCTGCATCCGCTATCCACCGCCGCCCATGTCCGCAAGCCCAACGCAAGATCTGACCCCCGCCTCCGTCGCCCTGCCCGAGCGGCAACTCGATGTGAAGCATGCCGTGGCCCTGTGCGTGGGCATGGTGGTGGGCGCGGGCATCTTCAAGACCTCGCCGATGGTGGCCGGCGCCTTGAGCAGCGCCCACGAGCTGTATCTGGCCTGGGCCTTGGGCGGTCTTTTGTCCTTTGTGGGCGCGCTGTGTTTTGCCGAGATGGCGGCAGTCTTCCCCGACGCGGGCGGCGACTACCACTTTCTGCGCCGTGCCTACGGGCAGCGCCTGGGCTTTTTGTTCGCCTGGTCGCGCTTTGCGGTCATCCACACCGGCTCGATGGCCTTGCTGGCCTTTGTGTTTGGCGACTATCTGAGTCAGGTGGTGGACCTCAGCCCCTGGCTGGGCGCTTATGCCCATGCGGTGCTGGCGGCGGCGCTGATCGTGCTCTTGACGGCGCTGAACCTGATGGGCGTGCACATCGGCTTGGGCACGCAGCTGGGCTTGATGACGGTGGTCTTGGGCAGCTTGTTGCTGCTGGGCTTGGGCGGGGTGAGCCAAACGCTGGCCGGCCAGGCCCCGCTGACACCGCTGGCGGTGAGCGACCCCAGCCGCCACGACTGGGGCACGGCCATGGTGTTTGTGTTCCTGGCTTACGGCGGCTGGAGCGATGCGGCTACGCTGTCCGCCGAAATGCGCGATGAACGGCGCGGCATTGTGCGCGCGCTCTGGTGGGGCTTGAGCCTGGTCGGCGCGGTCTACCTGCTGGCCAATTGGGCCTATCTGCGTGTCTTGGGTCTGGACGGCCTGGCCCAGAGCAGCGCCCCGGCGGCCGACCTGATGCGCGCCTGCTTTGGCCGCCCCGGCGAAGTGCTGATGGTGGGCCTGGTGTCCTTGGCCGCCTTGTCGGTGATGAATGCGATTTTGATTGCCGGCCCGCGCACCACCTATGCTGCTGCGCGCGACCTCGCCAGCGAGCTGCAGCTGGGCCGCTGGGACGCCCGCCGGGGCACACCCACCGCCGCCGTGCTGGCCACCAGCGGCGTGGCCCTCGCCCTGGTCGCCTTTGGTGCCTACACCCGCGGCGGCTTTGCCACCATGGTGGACTATCTCTCGCCCGTGTATTGGTTCTTCTTGACGCTCAGCGGCCTGGCCCTGATCGTGTTGCGCCGTCGCGAGCCCGAAGTGCCGCGCCCTTACCGCGTGCCGCTGTATCCCCTGCTGCCGCTTCTGTTCACCGCCTGCAGCCTGTATGTGCTGTGGTCCAGCCTGGTCTATGTGAAGACCGGCGCCCTGGTGGGCGTGGCGGTCTTGGCGTTGGGGGCGCTGCTCTTGTGGCCCTTGATGCGGCGGACGCAGGCGGGTTGAGGCAAGTGGGTTGAGGCAGGTCTGAGCTCAGGCGGGAGGGCTGGCCTTTGGGCTGCGCTTCCACGCCATACCAATGGACTTCGGGGCCGTGGCGACAAAGCCAAACTGTCCATACAGATGCTGGGCCGGCCCGTCAGCGATCAGGCTGACATAAGCCGTGGGCGGCGCGGCGCGCTCCAGAAAGGCCATGATCTCCCGCATGATGAGCTTGCCCAGGCCGCGCCCTTGGTGCGCGGGCAGCACGGCAATGTCCACCACCTGAAACGCCGTGCCGCCGTCACCAATCACCCGACCCATGCCGACCGGCTCGCCCTGGTGCAGCAGCTGCACTGCAAAGAGTGAATGGGGCAAGCCCTTTTGAGCCGCCTCGGTCGACTTGGCGCTGAGGCCCGAGCCCAGGCGCAGCGCTTGGTAGGTGCTGACGCTGGGCGTCTGGTGCAAGACGGTGTATTCAGATTGAGGCGAGGGTGCGGAGGTCATGAAGGCAAGGGCGCGTAGTCCACAAAAAACAGAGCCAGAGTCTGGCGCTCGACCAACAGAAAGCAGGGTCGGTCATGGCTGAAGGCCACCGACAGCAGATGGAACTTTTCTAGGGTCTTCAAATAGATGAACCGTTGCGAGTCGCCCCCGTCATCGCGGCCCTTGTAGACAAAGTCAGTCAGGCGCAACGGCGCTTGGCCGGGCCGCTCAAAGACCAGGGTGCGGCCCGAGCGCTGCACGCCCTTGGGCAGCGCCGCATCGCCCTTGGCGGCCTGTGCCTGCTGCAAGGGCATGAACTCGGCGTCGACATCAGCGATGCCCAGCATCTTGGCCGCCTGCGCTGCCGGCACACGCCGCACAAACGCCTGATCAAAGATATAGCCCTGCTGGCCGCCTTTGAAATCCTGTGCTCCGCCTGGTCCAGGCCATGAAGCCCCCGCAACAAGCGCCAAAAGCGCGAGTGCCGCACGGCCTTGCTTTGTCCATTGCACCACGGGCACCCCCTTCAAACCGGCATCAAACCCCGGCCCAAACCTGCCTCAGCAGCAGCGCCCAAAAAGCCAGCAGGGCCAGATTGCTGAACAAGAAGGCATAGAAGCGATGCACCACGCGGTTATGCGTCACATGGATGATGGAATGGATCACCCGCAGGACCACATAGCTCCAGGCCAATAGCAGCTGCGCAAAGCTGGCCGGCCCCAAGACCAGCACCATCAAAGCGCCCACATAGAACAGCAGCGGCAGCTCCAAGAGATTCATGTAGTTGCGATTGGCCAGCACCAGGCGCAGCGGCACTTTGTCGGACTCGCCCAGGGCGAACTCGCGGATGTGCACCTGGCCGCGCAGCCCAGCGCTCACGCGGCGATAAGCCAGCAAGAGCAAGATGGCAAAGGTCCAGGCCACCAGCGCAATGACGGGGCCCAGGATTGCAGTATCACGTGGCATAAAAACTCCTCAAGATGCGCTCATCAGGCCTCAACCCAGCGCATGCGCCAGGGCCTGGAGCTTGCGCACGGTGGCCCAGTTGCGGGTGGTGGCTGCTTGACCTGCTTTGCCCGCTTTGCCGCCCTTGCCGAGCAAAGCCTCGCCGGCCCGACTCTCAAGAATGCCTGAGGCGCAATGCAGATAAGCCGCATGCGCCCCCAGCTGAAACGCCTCGGCGGGCGCAAGCAAGGGCTCAATTGCACTGAGCCCGGCCAGCGCCTCGGGTTCTTGCGTGAAGGCCACGAGCAAGCGCGAATGCTCATCCTCGGCTGCCTTGGCCGCCAGCGTGTTCTCGGCCACCACGGCCGACCATTGCGCGCTGGACTTGACGATGACCGGCACCTGCAGCTGCAACTGGGCCGCGAGCGCCTCGGCAATCTCTGCCGCCCACTGCGCGGGCGTGCCCTTGGCCGCGCGGAACACCGCATTCCCGCTGTTCAGCAAGGTCTGCACCTCTGAAGCGCCCAGGTCCGCCAGCAAGGCGCGCAAGTCCGCCATCGCCACCCGTTTGGCCTTGCCGACATTGACGCCGCGCAGCAGGGCAATGAAAGTGTTCATCGCTTGGCCGCCCGGCTTCAGGTCTTTTGCCAGTATTGGCGCATCAGCTCGGTGGCCCAGGCCGGTTGGCGCGTGGCCTCGCGGGGCAAGAACTCCTGCATCACCGGTTTGATGTCCAGCACCGGCGTGCCATCGATGGCGTCCAACTCCGACACGATCAGGCGGCGGCCCTCGCGCCCCAGCACTTTGCAAATCGTGCTGCCGATGCGGTTGGGCCGGTTTTTGCCACGCTGGGCAAAGATCCCCACCTGGGGCCAGGCCGGGTTGTTGCGCGGGTGGCGGGCGCCGGTGACGACCTTCGCGGGGTCCACGGCATGAAACAAGAACAGCACCTCCACATGCGAGAAGGCCTCAATGCCCTCCAAGGCCGACTCGTCCATCGCATCGACCAGCGTGAGCGTGGCTCGCTGCTCGCCCCAGTGGTCATCTTCGGGCAGCGTCCGGGGGGCGGACACAAAGGCAATGGCTTCAATCGTGGTTTGCATCAATCAAGGCCTATGGATAAAGGAGTCAAAGAGGGTTGGCAACAAACAGCAAGATCAGGCGCCGTGCGAATTCACCGTTTGGCCATCGCTAGCGCCGCGCCGAAGCATACAAAAGTTGCGCCCGCGGATCGGTTCACCAAGCGGCCGCCGCGCTCGGAGCTGAGCCAAGTCTTGGCGCGCCTTGCGAAGAAGGCATAGACGGAGTGAATCAACACCACCAAGACGGCATAGGTCATCACCAAAACGGCAAACTGCGTGGCGTAATCCGCCTGCGCGTCGATGAACTGCGGAAACACCGAGAGAAAAAAGAAGATCGCTTTTGGGTTGGTGAACTGCAAGGTGATGCCTTCCACAAAACGCCGAGCGAAGCTCGCCTCATGCGCCACCGCCTGCTCCGCAAAGCGAAAGCTGGGCGCCCGCCACAGCTTGACGCCTAAATAGACCAGATAGGCCGCGCCCACCCACTTCAGCACCGTGAATGCCAGCGCCGAGGTGGCCAGCAACACACCCACGCTGGTGGCCGAAATCGCCGCCACGCAAAGCGCGCCGCTGGCGATGCCCAAAATGCCGCCGAAGGTGCCGCGCATGCCATAGCGCAGCGCATTGCTCAGCGTCATGACCACACCAGGACCCGGGCTGAGCACGGTGGCGGTGGCCATCAGCAGGAATAGGGGATAGAGCTTCACGGGGGAGGGCCTCGTCAGAAAGTGGGGGATGCAGCGCTGGGATTAGACCAAAGCCCTTGAAACACAGCCACGCCAGACGGAGCGGGCTGCAGGGCGAGATGTGAAAGGGCAAAAGGGCAAAAGGGCAAAGAACGAGCATGCCGGGCCCTGCGCCTATCGCCCAGAAGTCATGCTCAGGGCTGGGGATACTCCATTTGCAGGGCGACAAAGGCAGAGGTCGCGGGGCCGTAGGTGGCGGCAATGTCTCGCAGCGCGGCGTCCAGGGCGGCAACGGGCTTGACGTCCTCCAGCGGTTTCAGCATGCGATGGGGCGGCTTGGGGGCAGCGGCAAGGCGGTCCGGAACAATCAGCAAGCCGCCGCGAGACCGCAGCTCCGTGGCCGAGGGCGCGACGGAGACCGCGTTGGAGCGATAAGTCCGCGAGTAGGCGTCGGCCACAAGTGCCAAGGCCACTTCGTTCACGCCATTGGTAATCGGCACGCCGACCTCTTCGTGAGACCAAAACGACACCCAGTTGGCCGCCGCCACAAACAGATGGGAAGCCTTGAGTTTGAAGTCGCCGCTTCTGTGCGCGGCACTCCAATCAGTGACCCCCATGGTGCGCGCCAAGGCCATGGCTTTCTCGGGCCCGCCCATGGCCTCGACCAACGCCAAGGCCACAGGAATTGACGCCGTCACACCGGTGGTGGTGATGATTTTTGCGTCCGCAATATAGCGACGGTTGCTGACCCAGGTGGTCTCGGGGAACTTCTTACTCAAGTCATCAAAAGAGTACCAGTGACCCACCGCCTTGCGCCCCTTAAGCAGACCGGCATGGGCCAGCACCCAAACGCCATCGCACACGCCCACAATGGTCGCGCCCTTGGCGGCTTGCCCGGCAACCCAACTCAGCAAGGCCGCATCTTCCGTGCGATGCACGGCCGGCACGATGACGTAATCAGCCCCTTGCGGAAAGCGCGCATCAAATTCTTGGACCGTGGAATGTGGCCGAATCTTGAGGGCCGGGAACATCTGAATCGGGCCCGGCTGGGTGGCCAGAGCGATCACCTCCGCAAGGCCGGACTCATGCAAAACCCCATAGGGAACGACATAGTCGGTCAATTCGGTAAACGTGTTCTCTGCGACCACAGCCACCACCGGCCGGGAACGGCCAAACCTTGGCCGATAGGGCGCAATGCCGAAGGCATCTTCCGAACTGAGCGCCGCGGGGCTCGCTTCGGGGTTCGGCGCACATTGGCCGGTGCTGGCCACAAGGCTGAGTGCCAGCGCGGCGATGAGACTAAAAAAAACGAGCATAAGGCTTGATCCATGGGGGCAAGGTGAATGGAAGTCACCCAGACCAAGACGCACAAGGCCCGATCTCAGGGCCTCGTTCAGTTGGCCGCTTACAGAAAAACTGAAGCCGCAACTTGTTTCAACCCAAGCCCGTATTCAAGCAAAAGAAGAGAGCCGTCCCAAGAGTCATAGGTCAAAGCCAAGCGCAAACCGTCAAGGCCGTTTGGCGCGGCTTCGCAGAGGCTGGCTCCTGAGCCCAGGGATGCGTCGCCCAACCAATGAAAGATGCCACAGGTTCAGAGCGAACCGATGAATCGCCGCAAGCAAACCCCAGGCGCGTTTGCGGGAGCGCTTTCACGCCGGGCTCTAAGGGTGAGGACTGGTGTTGGAGTTCAGCGGCGGCAAAGCCTATCCGTTGCAGTGAAGTGTTAGGCATCATTTGTCCTCGTCTCGTGCCCGGCATGAAAGTTCGGCGTAGCGGCCGCTTGGTGCTGCAAAGCTGAGTTTCGACTCCCTTTGGTACATCTCCAAAGATGCGTACTCACGCAGGCTGCATCGATTGGCTGCGGCAAATTCCGCAAGCTCGCTTGTACTCCCTCGCAGCCGAACAACAAGGCCGCCCCCTTCGCTCACGCAACACCCGACGTACTTGCTCATGTATTCCTCTTCAAGGATCACAAGGTCGTGACCCAAGACACGCAACTCGCTTCGAATGCGGTAGTAGTCCGTGTAATCAACGCGGATGAGAGGTCGGAAGGGAATCAAGCCTTGCTCTTTGAACTCCCTCAGCACCGCGCCAATATTCTTTTGTCTTTCGAACATGGGAACAGGGCGCAATGCGCCAAGCAACCTGGCGACAGCTTTATCCCCTTGCGGCAAAGCATGAACATCCATCGCAGCGGATACGCCGGCCCACAACAAAAGTAGCCTTAACCTTTGCATGGCCGTCATGGTGGCGCCCAACGAAGCTGTTCGACGACCCACGATTCACTGCCAACATCATCCCGGAATGCGGCTGATGACATGCAAAGGCAGGGGCTTGGGTTCATCGGTGAATTGAATCGGTAGCCGCAGTTTCGGCATGGTCCTGGCGATTGTGCCGCTGGTTGAACCCGTTACTGGCCTGTCTTTTGCCAGAGGCATGCGTTCATGCGGTTCTCGGTGTTGCGGACCATGCGGGCGGTGTCATGCCACGCAAGGGCTTGACTAGAACGCCTTGGACTCGGTCGCCGAGGCAGAGATTGGGCTGAGCACAAAACCTGGGAACTCACGCTTTGCGAGTTCAAGAAGCGCGGGAAGATCAGGGGCCCTTTGAACCAGCTTGGAATTTTCAGCGCCCGGTGTCCGGGATAGGCCGCTGTCCTGAAATCTTGAAAGTACGAACCCGAAGCGGTTAATTTGGAAGTCAGCAACAAGCTCTGATCCGGCTTGTTGTTGAGTCGCAGGAAAAGTGTAGAGGGCTTCCCATCGGTGGGCTCCGAACACGCGATGCTGGAGTGAACTGGATTCGACTTGAGAAGAGGCTGAGGACAGCAGCGTCAGCTCAATGGCTTCACCGCCCGTTCGCAAATAGAGCCGCTTCAGGGGCAGCTCCGAGGACTGCTGGGAATGGATGACGACAACGGCGATGCCGAATCCACCCGTAGCCGTCAACTCATTCAAATCCTTCGGATAAGCAATATCGAACACGCCGAACCTGGGCACTGGTGCGTACTGCTGATATCTGAGCGCGGCTTGTTGAACTCGCTGACTCAGGACAGCCGGCGAAAGTGGTGCCTGGACGCTTGCGCCTGGACTGACAAGATGAACCTCCTGGGCAAGTGCGCAGGCGGTCATGAAAAAAGATAGCGCGAGGAGAGAGGCTTGTTTCATGACGTCCAAGGAGCTTGCCAAATAGGCCCAAATCCACGCCCCTCACGCCGTACGGCGAGCGCCAGTTTGCGTGCGCGGGTGTCTGGGATCATCGGTGCGTGAGTTTGAATGTTGGCGCTGCAGTTTTGCGATTGTGCTGCTTGTCGACCCCACTGGCCTCCACATTGCCAAGGCATTGGCTACCTACGCAAGGTCAGATTCCCAATCGATGCCAATGAAAAAATGGCCCAGGCAAAAAACTCGACCCCAAGCTGTTTGCATCAAGCTCACCGACCGGCTGTGACAGGCAACGATGTCATGGCGCGCCCATTGTGGGAAGCTCTGTCGCTGCCATTCACGAGCACAACTTTCGCCGAAATAAAGCCACCAGCACACCGGTGAAGGTGCGGCTGGCGGCCTGTTCTCTGACCCACCCGGCCCATGGTGGCCATCACGCCCAGCGCGCCTCCGTGAGGCACTTGGGCGCCGTGAACACCGCAGGCCGAGTTGCGGGAACCAAGATCACCGGCTCAGCTTGAACTCCCCAAAGCCCTTGAGCTGTTCGGCCACGGCCTTGTCGCCCACCACGATGAGCGACTGGCTCTCAGGCGAGAAATAGGTCTTGCCGATCTCGCGCACCTGTTCGGCCGTGACCTTTTGGATCAGCGGCACGTACTGGCCCAGGTACTCGGCGGGCAGGCCCACCAGCCAGTTGTTGGCCAAGGTTTGCGCCACGGCACCTTGCAGCTGGGTGGTCAGCAAATAGCTGCCGGCCACATAGCGCTTGGTCATTTGCAGTTCTTCGGCCGGCACCAGCTCGGTGCCGATGCGGCGGTATTCCTTGATGAACTCTTGCAAGGCCGCGCCCGTGACTTCATTGCGCACATCGGCGCCACCGGTGATGGCGCCGCCCACCCGGTAAGAGCGGGCACCCGCATTGGCGCCATAGGTGTAGCCCTTTTCCTCGCGCAGGTTTTGGTTCACGCGGCTGGAGAAGCCGCTGCCCAAGATGGTGCTGGTCAGGCGCAGCGGCACCTGGTCGGCCCCGCTGGCGGGAGCGCCGGGGCGGCCCAGGCGCACGGTGGACTGCACGCTGCCTTCGCGCTCCAGCAGCACGTGCTGGGGCTTGGCCGAGAGCGGCGAGGCCGGGATCTCAGCGGGCGCTGCGCCGCTGGCGGCCCAGTCGCCGAAGGCGGCTTGGGCCATCTTCAGGCCTTCGTCGGCGCTGATGCGGCCGGTGATGACCAGCAGCGCACGGTCCGGGCGGAAGCGCTTGGCATGCTCGGCGCGCAAGGCGGCGGCCGTGGTGGCCTCGATCGATTCGGCGGTCTCTTGGCTGCGGCCATAGGGGTGGTCACCGTAGATGGCGGCATTCAGGGCCTTGTTGGCGCGAAAGCCCGGCTGGGCGCTGGCCACCTTCAAGGCCTGCAAGGCATTTGCCTTGGCCAGGTTCACCTCGCCCTCGGGGAAGGACGGCTGCCGTGCCACTTCGGCCAGCAGCTTCATCATGCCCTCGGCATGCGATTTAAGGGCGTAGGCGGTCAGTGTGATGCCGTCGTTAGCCGCCGCAGCCGCCACGCCGCCGCCCATGCCTTGAGCGGCCTCAGCAATGGCGCGCGAGTCGCGCTGGGCCGTGCCCTCGTTCAAGAGGCCGGCCAGCAGCTTGGCTTGGCCGGGCGAGTTGGCGGCGTCGGCGCCAAAACCGGCACCGCGCAAGGCCAAAACATAGTCCACGCGCGGCAACCCTTGGCGCGGCAGCACCCAGACTTCCAGCCCATTGGCCAGCGTCTTCTTGCTGATCTGCGGCACTTGGATGGGCTTGTCTTGGCCGTACTTGGGCAGCTCGGCGGGCATCTTGACCGGCTCGGCGGCCGAAGTTCCCAACGGCAGGGCCAGCAGGGCAGCAAGAGCGATGGTGTTCAGCTTGTGATGGATCATCATGGTGAAGGTCTCCCTCGCGTTCAAGGCTTGGTGGCGGCGCTGGCGGCATCAGCCGCTGCCGGGGCGGCCAGCATGGCCACCGGCTTGCGGTCGATCACCGAGCGGTTGGCACGGGTCAGATAGGTCTTGGCCACGCGCTGCACATCGGCCGAGGTGACGGCCTCAATCCAAGCGGGGATCTGGTTCACCACCTTGGCATCGCCCCAAAGGGCCTGCAGCTTGGCCAGCGTGTCGGCGCGGCTCAAGAAGCTCTCCAGGCCGTTGTACCAATCGGCCAGCAAGCGGGTCTTGACGCGCTTGAGCGTGGCCTCGTCCACGCCGTCTTTCACCACCTTGGCGATTTCTTCGTCCATGGCGGCCAGCAGCGCATCGGCCGTGGTGTTGGGCTTGTAGAGCGCAAAGACGGTGAAGATGGTCGGGCCGTCATATTCCCAGATGCTGGTCAGGCCGTAGAGCGAATCGATATTGAGCGCCAACTCGCGGCCCTTGATCAGGCCTTGATAAAAGCCCGAGGCGTCGCCGCCGGCCAGCAGCTCGCCCAGCACGGCCATGCCGGGCTGGTCTTTGCTGCCGCGGTCCGGCATCTTCCAAGCGGCTGCAATGGCAGGCACTTGGGCCAGCTTGTCGCTTTGCTGCAGGCGCTTCTCGGCGGTGTTCAGGCCTTCGCGGAAATCACTGGGCGCCGGTGTGGGGCGCTTGGGGATGGCAGCAAAGTACTTTTCGGCCAGGGCAAATGCCTTGGCCGGCGTGATGTCGCCGGCAATCGACAGCACCGCATTGTTGGGGCCGTAGTAGTCGCGATGGAAGGCGCGCACATCATCGAGGCTGGCGTTCTCCAGGTCTTTGAAGCTGCCGTAGCCGTCGTGGTTGTTCTCCCATTTCTCGAAGGCCAGGCCGCCAATGTCGATCCACATGAAACCGCCATAGGGCTGGTTCTGCACATTGACGCGGATCTCTTCCTTCACCACGTCTTGCTGGTTCTTCAGCGTGGCGGGGTTGAAGTCCAGGGTCTTCATGCGGTCGGCTTCCAGCCAGAGGATGGATTCCAGCGAAGACACCGGTGCAGTCTCGATGTAGTTGGTGAAGTCTGGGCGGGTAGAGCCGTTGTTATTGCCGCCCCCGCCGGTGATGACCTTGTCGAACACGCCCTTGGGTGCATTGGGCGTGCCCTGGAACATCAGGTGCTCAAACAAATGCGCAAAGCCGGTGCGGTTCTTGGGTTCCAGGCGCATGCCCACTTTGTAGACCACGCTCACCCCCACGGTGGGCGAGCTGTGGTCTTCAGAGACCAAGACGGTCAAGCCATTGGCGAGCTTTTTGCTGCTCACCGGCAGCTGCCACTGATCGGCGGCTTGCGCCGCGAGAGACAGGGCCAGGCCGGTGGCCATGACCAGCCAGGACTTCAGCGTGGGTGTGCGCCGTTGATTCTGCATATGCACCTCGAATGGGCTGATGAGAAGAAAAGAAAAAGGGAAACCAAGAATCCGCTGCTTTGTTGCGTTATGGGCTTGGCATTTTGAAGGTGTTGGCGATGAAGGCCAGCATATCGGCACGCTCCTCGATGATCTTGGAGGTGGGCTTGCCCGCGCCATGGCCGGCTTGCGTCTCGATGCGGATCAGCTTGGGCGCTGCGCCGGTGTCGGCGGCCTGCAGGGCAGCGGCGTACTTGAAGCTGTGCGCCGGCACCACGCGGTCGTCGTGGTCGCCGGTGGTCACCAAGATGGCCGGGTACTTGGCACCCGACTTGATGGTGTGCAGCGGCGAGTAAGCCAGCAAGGCCTTGAATTCATCGGGCTTGTCGCTGGAGCCGTAGTCGGGCTCCCAGGCCCAGCCAATGGTGAACTTCTGGTAGCGCAGCATGTCCATCACGCCGACCTGCGGCACCGCAGCGCCAAACAATTCGGGCCGCTGGTTGACCACCGCACCGACCAACAGGCCGCCATTGGAGCCGCCGTTGATGGCCAGCTTGGCCGGCTGGGTGTATTTGTTGGCGACCAGCCATTCGCCCGCGGCGATGAAGTCGTCAAACACGTTTTGCTTCTTCAGCTTGGTGCCGGCTTCATGCCAGGCCGAGCCGTATTCGCCACCGCCGCGAATGGCGGCCAGCACATAGACGCCGCCCATCTTCATCCAGGTAGCGGCCGTGATGCCGTAGCCCGGCGTCATCGGCACATTGAAGCCGCCGTAGCCGTACAGCAGGGTCGGGTTGTTGCCGTCCAGCTTCAGGCCTTTTTTGTGGGCGATGAAGACCGGGAAGCGGGTGCCGTCTTTGCTGCTCACAAAGGCGCGCTCAGTGACGAACTGGTCGGCATCAAACGCGGTTTGTGGGCGCTTGAACAGTTCGACCTTGTTGCGGGCCACGTCCAGGCGGTAAATGGCGCTGGGCGTGGTCAGGCTGGTGTAGCTGAAGAAAGTTTCTTTGTCAGAGGCGCGACCGGCAAAGCCACTGGCCGTGCCCACGCCCGGCAGCGCCACTTCGCCCAGTGGGCGGCCGTCCAGCCCGTGCATGCGCACCACGGTGGAGGCGTCACGCAGATAGTTCAGCAGCAAGCGCCTGCCCACCACCGAGGCGCTGCTCATGGCGTCTTGGCTTTCGGCCACCAAGGTCTTCCAGGGCTGCTTGCCCGATGCCTTCAGGTCGATGGCGATCAGGCGGCCCCGCGGCGCGTCTTTGTCGGTCTTGACGATCAAGGTGTTGCCCGTCAGCGTGACCGGCACATATTGCGCATCAAAGGCCAGGCTGATGGCCTTGGGCTCGCCGCCCGCATAGGCGCCCTTGACCAGGGGCAACACCATCAAACCGTTTTTCTCGCCGCCCTTCCAGACGGTGATGAACACGGCCTTGCCGTCGTCCGAGACCTCGGCACCGAAGCCCCATTCTTTTTCATTCGGGTTGGCCGCCACCAGTTGGTCGGCCGACTGCGGCGTGCCCAGGCGGTGATAGAAGAGCTTTTGGAAGTAGTTGGCGCCGGTCAGGGCCGCGCCCTCGGCGGGCTCGTCATAGCGCGAGTAGAAAAAGCCCTTGCCATCGGGCGTCCAGGCGGCGCTGGAGAACTTCACCCACTCGAGCTTGTCGGCCAAGTCGCGGCCGGTGCGCAGATCGCGCACCTTCCAGGTTTGCCAGTCGGAGCCGGCGGCGGCCACGCCATAGGCCAGCAGCTTGCCGTCGTGCGAAGCGGCGTAGCCGCCCAGGGCGGCCGTGCCGTCCTTGCTCAGCGTGTTGGGGTCCAGGGCCACGGTGGGCTCGGCCTTCAAGGACTTGGCGGTGTAGAGCACGGCCTGTTGTTGCAAGCCGTTGTTGCGGGTCCAGAAATAGCGGCCGCCTTCTTTGAAAGGGATGCCGAACTTCTCAAAGTTGTAGAGATCGGTGTAGAGCTTGCGCACCGGCAGGCGCTGCGGCATGGCCTCCAAAAAAGCATCGGTCACCTGGTTCTGAGCCTTGACCCAGGCCTTGGTCTGCTCGCTGTTGTCGTCTTCCAGCCAGCGGTAGGGGTCGGCCACCACGGTGCCGTGGTAGGTGTCGGTCTGCTCGACCTTGGCGGTGACCGGATAAGTCGGCGCGGTTTGCGCGTGGGCCAGCCCCAGCAGGGCAAAAGCGGCCAGTGCTACGGCCTTGTGAGCCATAGTTGTCTTATTCTTCATCGTCTTCATCGTCCTCGTGGGTAGTTCTAACTGTCTATTTCAATGAATTCATGCCGTCTAAACCGCGGCGCTTGCCGGCTTATGGCCAGCTTGACCCACAAAAGGATTGGCCAAACAAGCCGCTGTCTTCGGCTTGCGGCTGCATCTGGCACAGGTTCACAACCACGCTGAACTCGGAGGCCTGTTGGATTTGGGCATTGACTCGTTCCAGGTCTGATCTGCGCTGGCCTAGTGCCCGGTGCATTTCGCAAATTCTGGGGGCGTTAGATTTGAAACGCAGTGCTGCACCTTGGCTGCGTTGCTGATTTCCTTGGATTCGCCCTCTGCCAATTGAAACTGGTCCAGCAGCTGAGTTGTGCAAACAATGACCGGCTTACCCTCTGCGCCGGCACTTTCAATGCAGTTGGAGGTGTAGGCCAAAAAGTAGCAGGGCTTACCGCCGCACTTGATACATGAAAACTTACTGATGCCGGTTGTTGTGGTGTCCACCTCCGTAGTCAGACCGTTGACATTGGTCACAGAGGCCGTGGTTTTGACGTCGCACGCGACTGCCGCCATTGCGATGATGAGATACAAGAGCAATTTGCGCATAGATTGACCTCGGTGTTTGGGCTGAAACGCGAATTCATCGTGCTGGGCGCCGCGCTGCCGCATTCTGGCAAGGAAGCCAGGGTATGACGAAAGCCACCCCCCGGGTTTGGCCCAGTGAAAACCCGCAGTTCACAGCCCTGGGCGTGAAAAGCGCTGCCGATATTGCTCTGGCGTGATGCCGGCCTGCCGCTTCAGGCTGCGCTGCAAGCTGTCCACCGACCCAAAGCCGGCTTTTTGCGCCACCCGCGCCAACGGCCACGTGCTTTGCTCCAGATGCTGTTTGGCGCGCTCCAGACGCAGCGCCTCGACGAAGCGCGCCGGGGTCTGGCCGGTCTCGCTTTGGAACAGCCGCGCAAAGTGGCGCTCGCTCATGTGTGCGCGCGCGGCCAGCGCGGCAATGCTCAGGTCTTGCGCCGGGTGCTCCACCATCCACAACAGCAGTTCGGCCAGGCGTTGGCCCTTGGGGCCAAAGGTCTCGCTGCGACCGGCTTGCGCCTGAGCCTGCAAACCCGCCGAATATTGCGATTGCCCGCCCGGGCGGCGCAAGAACAGCACCAGATTGCGTGCCACCTGCAAGGCCAAGGCCTGACCCAGATCGGCCTCCACCAGCGCCAGCGACAGATCAATCGCCGCCGTGATGCCGGCCGAGCTGTAGAGCGGCGGGTCGGCCACAAAAATGGCATCGGGCTCCAGCCGCACCTGCGGGTACAGCGCCGCCAGCCGCTCGCAGTACTGCCAATGTGTGGTGGCGCGGCGCCCGTCCAGCAGCCCTGCTGCCGCCAAGGCAAAAGCGCCGGTGCAAACGCTGCCCATGCGCCGCACCTGACCCACGCGCCGCTGCAGCCAAGGCACCAGCTTGGGCACCGAGCCGGGCTGCTCCAGCACGGCGTCATTGCCGCCCACCACCAAGACGGTGTCGATGGCGCCGCGCAGCGCCGCCAACGCCGTGGTCGGCCCCAGCTGCAGGCCCGAGTTGCTGGTGATGGGCCCGCCTTCCGGCGAAGCCAGCAGTAGGCGATAGGGTGCCGGGCGGCCGGCGGCTTGGCAATAGCTGTTGGCCTTGCTGAAGACCTCCCAGGGGCCCGTCACATCGAGCGACTGGCAGCCCTCGTAGACCACCAGCACCACGGTCTTGAGCGCTGGAGACGGGGCCAGCCGCTGCGGCTTCACTTTGGCAGTTTTTGCGGTCATTGCGTCAAAACAGACAAAGACGCAAAGCATAGAGTCTGGGCATGAAAACGCCAAACCCTTTGTTCACCGTCCGCTTGCTGGTGCTCAGCCAAGCGCTGTTTGTTTGCGCCTCGGCCATTGGCCTGACGCTGACCGGCCTGGTCGGCGCGATGCTGGCGCCCAGCCGCGCGCTTGCCACCCTGCCCTATGCACTGGTGACCCTGGCCACGGCCTGCAGCACCATCCCGGTCTCGCTGCTGATGCTGCGCTGGGGGCGGCGCCGGGTCTTCATGCTGGGCAGCATGGGCGGCGCGCTGGGCGGAGGCGTGGCGGCGCTGGCCATTGTGCGCAATGACTTCTTGCTGTTTTGCGCCGCCAATCTGGGCCTGGGCTTGTTTGCCGCTTGCGCGCAGTACTACCGCTTCGCCGCCAACGAAGCCGCGCCGGCGCAGCACAAAGCGCGAGCGATTGCCTGGGTCATCAGCGGCGGCGTGGTGGCCGCGCTGGTCGGGCCCACGCTGGCCGCCTGGGCGCGCGAGGCCGTGCCGCGCCACAGCTTTGCCGGCTCTTACCTGGTGTTGGCCGCGCTGGCCTTCTTGTCAGCGCTGTTGCTCAGCCGACTGTCGGCAGCGCAGGCGGCCTCTGCCCAGCCCGTCGATGCAAGCGACAGCACGAAGACGCCGCTGCTGCAGCTGCTGCGCCAACCGGTCTTCATCACCGCCGCCGGCCACAGCGCTTTGGCCGCGGGCCTGATGATGTTGGTGATGACCGCCACGCCGCTGGCGGTCTTGGGATGCGGCCTGGGCGTGGATCAAGCCGCTTCGGTGATCCAGTGGCATTTGCTGGCCATGTTTGCGCCGGGCTTTGTCAGCGGGCGGCTGATCGCGCGCTGGGGCCCGCTGCGGCTGCTGTGGCTGGGGGCGGCCTTGTTTGGTGCGGGCAGCCTCGCGGCCTTGAGTGGGCTGAGCCTGCCGAATTTCGGCCTGGCCTTGATGCTCAACGGCGCGGCCTGGCACGCCATGTTTGTGGGCGCCAGCACGCTGCTGACCCAAGGCTTTGCCGAAGCCAGCCCGGCCGACCGCGCCCGCGCCCAAGCGGCCAATGAGTTCATCACCGCCACGGTCGCGGCCAGCGGGGCGCTGCTGGCGGGCTGGGTGTTTGAGCGCTATGGCTGGGACACGGTGCAAATCGCCCTCTGGCCGGCCTTGTTAGGGGCGGCGGCGCTGGCGGCGGGATTCAGCGCCCGCGCTGGCTCCACAACACGCCCGCCGCAACCAGGAGCATGCCGATGACCGTGGCGCCGTCCGGCTGCTCGCCAAACAGTGGGATGGCCAGCAGAGTGGCCAGCACCGGCGTCAAGGCGCCCGCCGTGGCGCTGCGCTGCGCGCCCAGGCGCGCCACCGCAAAGCTGTAGCTCAGGGTGGACACCAGGCCCACACCAATGCTTTGGATGCCCAGCTGCAAGAGCCATTGCGGGCCCGAGAGTTGCAGCAAACCAAAGCTGGCCACGCCCCCTTGGCCCCACTGCCACAGCAGCAAAGGCAGCAGCAAAACCAGCGACACGCTGGAGATCAGCGCCGCCGCCTCGATGGGGGCCAGCCGCGCCTCGCGCAGGGCCAGCGTGTAGGCCGACCACATCAAGCTGCCCAACAAGAACATGGCATAGCCCTGCGCCAAGCCGGCGTGACCGGCCTTCATGGCCAACAGGGTTGCGATGCCCGCGGCAATGCACAGCAGGGCCGGCCAGCGCGACAGCGCCGCGCGCCCATGCAGGGCCGCCGCCAGCAGGGCGGTGAACAGCGGCAGGGTGCCGGGGATCAGCGTCGCGCCATCGGCCACCGGCGCATGCCGCATGCCCCAGCCGGCCACCAGAAAGTAAGGCAGGCCCGCGCCCGCCACGATCAAGACCCAGAGCTTGGCCGGCACCGCCGCAAAACGCGCCCGCCGCTGCCACAACAGCGGCGCGAACAAGAGCCCCGCCGGGCCAAAACGCAGCAGCGCCAGCTCGGCCGGTGGCAGGGCCGCCCGCGCGCCGGCGCGCAGCGAGATGAAAAAGGCCGCCCAGATGCTCAGTGTCAGGGCCAGCGCGGCCCAGCCCAGCCATTCGGTTCTTTCGGCTGTTTCGGCTCTTTCGGCCGCGGGACCGGCTTTCAGAGGGCTTGTGGTCTTGGCGGAGGTGGAGGAGGCGGCGGAGGCCAGAGAGACCGAGGGCAGGACAGGGCGGGACATGGAAGGCTCAACTTCAAAAAACCAATGCCGCCCAGACAGCGAGCGGCATGGGCAGAATTTTCCGGCGCAGCCTTGGGTGAAATCGGCCCTGTTTGCGCTCTGGCGGCGCACATCTTGGTGAAATCAAGCTCTATGATGCTGGAAATTGGTGGAAATCACTCAAACACAAACACAAGCCCAAGCATGGACCGCATCGATCTGCAATTGCTGGAACTGCTGCAACGCGACGGGCGCCTCAGCATTGCCGAACTGGCCGAGCGGGTGGCCTTGTCGCAAAGCCCCTGTGCGCGCCGCTTGAAGCGCCTGGAAGACGAAGGCTTCATCGCCGGCTACCGCGCGGTGCTGGACCGAAAGGCGGTGCAGCTGGCGACCACGGTCTTCGTCAACGTGCGGCTGATGCATCACCGCGCCGATGCGGTGCAGCGCTTCGAGGCCGCGATGGAGGCCATGGCCGAGGTGGTGGCCTGCCATGTGGTCTCAGGGGCGCACGACTATTTGCTGGAGGTGGTGGTGAATGAGCTGAGCAGCTATGAGCACATCGTCCGCCGCCTGCAAGCCCTGCCCATGGTGCAAGACATCACCAGCAACTTCGCCATCCGCTGCGTCAAGAGCGGTGCGCCCCTGCCATTGAAGATGGGACAGTGAGGCATGGATTTCAGAGCCGACATCCGTGCCGAAATCGCCAGCATCCAGGCGCTGGACGCGCTGGAAGCTCAGCAACAGCGCGAGGCCCTGGCCTGGGTGGACTCCGGTGCTGAGCTGGCGCGCCTGGCCAAGCCCGCCACCCCGCCCATCCATCTGGTGGCCTATTTTGCGGTGGTGGCGCCGGGCGAGCTGCTCTTGGTGGACCACAAAAACGCGCAGCTCTGGCTGCCCTCGGGCGGCCATGTGGAGCCGGGCGAACACCCGCGCGACACGGTGGCCCGCGAGTTGCAAGAGGAGCTGGGCTTTGCGCCGCCGCACCCGATTGACGCGCCGCTGATGATCACGCGCAGCGACACTGTGGGCCTGACGGCGGGCCACACCGATGTCTCGCTGTGGTACCTGGTGCAGGCCCGCCGCGATCAAGCCCTGCAATTCGACCGCGACGAGTTCCACGCCGTGCGCTGGTTTGCTTTTGATGAGGTGCCGTTGGGGCGCAGCGACCCGCATATGGCGCGTTTTTTGAGCAAGCTGCGCGCCTTCTGCGGCTGAATGCCACACAGTCGGCAAAAGCAGGCCTTTTCAAAACAGCGTTGGGGGACCCAAGCGGGCTAATATGGCTTTGCGAGAAATTCACCTCTCGCCCCGAGCACGGCCACCCGTTTTTGAAGCAAGGTCTCGCATGGCCATCCCGCCCCCCGAAGTCTTGGCGCAACAACTCCTCGCCCTGCATGCCGACAGCCCGCAGCCGGTGGCCTTGTTCGACCCCGACGATGTGCTGTGCTTTGCCAACGAGGCCTTTTGCCAGACCTTTCATGTGCGGCCCGATGGTCACACCCGCTGGATCGACATGATGCGGGCGAACCTGGCCCAAGCGCGCGGCAATGTGGTCTCGGCCACCGACCACGAAGCCTGGCTGGCCGCGGCCGCCTCGCGCCGGGGCAAGCAGCCCTTCCGGGCCTTTGAGGCCGATTTGCGCGATGGGCGCTGGATCTGGATGAGCGAAACCACCCATGCCAATGGCTGGATGCTGTGCAGCGCCAACGACATCACCGCGCTGCGCACCGAAGACCGCGCGCTGCGCCAAGAGCGCGACCTAGCCATGCGCGCCGCCCTCACCGACCCCTTGACCGGCATCAGCAACCGCCTGCACTTCATGCAGCAGCTGGACCAGCAGCTGCGCAACTTTGCAATCACCCGCATGCCCCTGGCCTTGGCGGTGCTGGACCTGGATCACTTCAAAGCCATCAATGACCAACTGGGCCACGATGCGGGCGACCGGGTGATTCGAGACTTTGCCCATTTGCTGCAGCAATGCAGCCGTCGCGGCGACGGCTGCGGCCGTGTCGGCGGTGAGGAATTCATGCTGCTGATGCAGGATGTCGATCTGCCGCAAGCGCAGGCGATATTGCAGCGCTTGCAAGAGCAAGTCAGGGCCTCACGGCCGCTGCCCGCCCAGCCAGAGCGCGGCTACACCTTTTCCGCAGGCCTGGCCCTGGCCGAGCCCGGCGAGTCGGCCGCGCAATGGTGCAAGAGGGCTGATCTGGCGCTCTACCAGGCCAAGGCCCAGGGGCGCGACCGTTGGGTGCTGAGCGCGCCGACTCAGGGTTTGGTGCCCGAGGCCGAGCCCTTGCCGCCCAGCGACAGCAAGGCGTAGAGCACGATGGCGCCAAAGGTCGCGGTGCCAATGCCGCCCAGCGACATGCCGCCGAATTTGAGCGTGTAGTCGCCCGTGCCCAAAATCAGACTGATGGCCACCACCATGAGATTGCGGCTGTCGCTGAAGTCGACCCGGTTGTCCACCCAGATCTTGGCGCCGGCCACCGCGATCAGGCCGAACACCACAATGCTGACCCCGCCCATCACCGCCAGCGGAATGGCCTGGATCAGCGCGCCGAATTTTGGGCTGAAGCCCAAGAGCACCGCCAAGAGTGCCGCCACCACAAAGATGGCGGTGGAGTAGATGCGGGTGGCGGCCATCACGCCGATGTTCTCGGCATAGGTGGTGACGCCAGTGCCGCCCGCAGCGCCGCTGACCATGGTGGCCAGGCCATCGCCCATGAAGGCGCGGCCCATATAGACATCGAGGTTTTGCCCGGTCATGGCGCTCACGGCCTTGATGTGGCCCAGGTTCTCGGCCACCAGAATCAAGACCACCGGGGCGATCAGCAGAATGGCATTCGCCTCAAACACCGGCGCGGCAAAGCGCGGCAGGCCGAACCAGGGCGCAGCCGCCACGGCCGAAACATCAATCGGCTTGCCCAGCCCCAGGCCATTGGTCAAGACGGCGTAAATCACGCTGGCCAGCAGCAGACCAATCAGGATCAGCAGTCGCTGCGCCATGCCGCGCGAATACACCGCCACCAGGGCCACGCTCACAAAGGTGGCGCCTTGCATCCAGGCATCAAAGCCAGTCGGCGCCATGTTCTTGATCGGAATGGCGGCCAAGTTCAGGCCGATCACCGCCACCACGGCACCGGTCACCACCGGCGGCATCAAACGCTCAATCCAAGCGGTGCCGATGGCGCTGACCAAGGCACCGACCGCAAAGTACAGCGCGCCGCAGACGATGATGCCGCCCAGGGCCACGCCGATATTGGCATTCAAGCCGCTGCCGCCATAGCCGCTGGCGGCGATCACCACGCCGATGAAAGCAAAGCTCGAACCCAGATAGCTGGGCACGCGCCCGCCCACCATCAGGAAGAAGATCAGCGTGCCGATGCCGCTCATCAAAATCGCCACATTGGGGTCAAAGCCCATCAGCAGCGGGGCCAGCACGGTGGCGCCAAACATGGCGATCACATGCTGCAAGCCCATGGCCAAGGTCTGCGGCCAGGGCAGGCGTTCATCCGGGGCCACGGCCCGGCCTTGTTGCGCGCTCACCTCGCGCCATGCAGTCAAAAAGCTCATAGATTCGTCTTCCAAGTTGTGCTGCAGCAGTGTATTGAGCTCGGCCCCGGACGGGCTCAGGGGCACTACTCATGCATCCCCGCCACATGCTGAAAAAAGCTTGCCACCCCGGTGGGGGCCCGCCCTATCATCTGCGCACTCGATCCTCTTTGCGGGAGTGGCCCATGCTGAAGACCATCAAGTCGCGCCTGATTGCAGCCTGCCTCGGCCTCGTGTTTCTGGCCATTGCCCTGGCTACCCTGATCAGCTATCAAACGGTGCGCTCCACCGTGCTGAGCCAGGTGAGCGAGGACCTGAGCGAGCAGGGGCGCACCCATGCAGACATGATCTCGATCTGGGTGCGCGCGCAAAAGAACGTCGTGGCCGCGCTGGCCCCCGCTTTGCAGCAGGCCGACCCGACCCAGGCCTTGCAACAGGCCTTGAGCTCCGGCGTGCTGGATCTGGCCTATTTGGGCGGTGCCGACAAACGCATGGTCTCGGTGCCCGACCGCAAACGCGCGGCCGACTATGACCCCACCGCGCGCCCTTGGTACAAGCTGGCCTCGGGCTCGGACAAGCCGGTGCTGACCTCGCCCTATATCGCCGCCTCCACCAAAAAACTGGTGGTGACCTTTGCCGCAGCCATCCGCGAGGGCGGTGAACTCAAGGGCGTGGCGGGCTCGGATGTGCCGCTGGACGAAGTGGTGGCCGACCTGAGCAAGGTCAAACCCACGCCCAGCGGCTTTGCCTTCTTGGTGGACAAGAGCGGCAAGATCGTGGCCCACCCCAAGGCCGATCTGGCGCTCAAACCCGCGCAGGAATTTGCCCCCGGCATTGAGGCGCTGCTGAACGGCAAGGGCGCAGGCAACGAAGGCCTGCCCCAGCTGCGCATCGGGGAGCAAGACTTCTTCGTCAAGTTCTCGCCGGTGGCCGACACCGACTGGACCCTGGTTACCGCCGCCGAACGCGGCGAAGCGCTGCATTCGCTCTCAGAGCTGCTGCGCAATGCCAGCATCGGCTTGATTCTGGTGGTGGCCGCCGCCGCAGGCTTGGCCACTTTTCTGATCAACGCCCTGCTGGCCCGGCTGCTGCGGGTGCGCAATGCCATGGATCAGATCGGCTCCGGCTCGGGCGATTTGACCCAACGCCTGAGCACCGAGGGTGAAGACGAGCTGACCGAAATCTCGCGCTCCTTCAACCAATTCGTCGGCCAGATTGAAGACGTGATGCGCGATGTGCGCCACACCGCCGAGTCGATCGCGGTGGCCTCGCGGGAGATCGCCATCGGCAGCCAAGACCTGAGTGCCCGCACCGAACAGACCGCCAGCAATCTGGAACAAACCGCCTCCGCCATGGAGAGCCTCACCGAGACGGTGCACCGCAGCACCGACAGCGCCAATGCCGCCAGCGGCCATGCCAGCGCCTCGGCCGATATCGCCAACCGCGGCGGTGTGGTGGTGGGCCGGGTGGTGTCCACCATGGACGACATCAGCAACAGCTCCAAGCGCATTGCCGACATCATCGGCACCATCGACGGCATCGCCTTCCAGACCAATATCCTGGCGCTGAACGCCGCCGTCGAAGCCGCGCGCGCGGGCGAACAAGGGCGCGGCTTTGCCGTCGTGGCCTCGGAAGTGCGCTCGCTGGCGCAGCGCAGCGCCGAAGCGGCCAAAGAGATCAAGGGCCTGATTGGCGCCAGCGTCGAGCGTGTGGAAGACGGCGCCAAACAAGTGGCGCAGGCCGGCAGCACCATGGATGAAATTGTCGGCAGCGTGCGCAGCGTGACCGCCATCATTGCCGACATCAGCGCGGCCGCTGCCGAACAAAGCCGGGGCATCGATGAAATCAATCTGGCGGTCTCGCAGCTGGATCAAATGACGCAACAAAACGCCGCCTTGGTGGAGCAGTCCGCCGCAGCGGCCGAAAGCCTGAAAGACCAGGCCGCGCATCTGAGTCAGGTGGTCAGCAGCTTCAAGATCAGCTGAGCCTGCCAAAGCCTCAGGCGCGCATCGACATCAACAGCCAGGCCAGCAACAAAGAGCCCAGGCCGACCGGCAGGCCGATGCGCAGGTGCTCGCGCCAACCCAGGCGTATCCCTTCTTTGGCGGCCAGATCGGCCACGATCAGATTGGCCATCGAGCCCACCAGCAGCAAATTGCCGGCCAAGGTGCTGAACAGGGCCAACATCACCCCGGCATTGCCGCTGCGCTCCAGATGCGGCAGCAGCAACATCACGGCCGGCACATTCGACACCAGATTCGACAGCGCCACGCCCACCGTCAAGAGCACGCCCGGCTCGTTCAAATGCCAACCTTGGGCGGCCATCCAGGCCACCGCCTGCGCCGCCAAGCCGGTGCTCTGAAAAGCATGGTTGACGATGAAGAGCCCGATGAAGAGCAGCAAAAGCTGCCAATCCACATAACCCATCACATGCGCGGAGTGCAGGCGGCGACTCAAGAGCAGCACCGCCGCCCCCACCAGGGCCGCCACCTCGCGCTGGCCATCACCGAGCAAGAAAATCAACAGCAACAGCGTGGCCACACCCAGGCCCTTGAAGCTTTGAAACGCATCAAAAGGCGGGTCTTCATCGGCGCTGGCACTGAGCGCGGACGGCCCGGACGGCGCGGGCGTCCGCAAGCTTGGGGCGCCCGCCGGGGCATCGCCCCGATGCAAAAAAGCCAGGCACAAAAACAAAAACACCAGGCCGGCCAGCACTGTCGGCATGGCCTGCACCGCATAGCCCTTGAAGGACAGGCCCAGCACCGAACCGATCAACATGTTTTGCGGGTTGCCGATCAAGGTGGCCGCCGAGCCGATATTGGCCGCGCAGGCCAGGGCCAACAGAAAAGGCATGGGCTCGAAACCGCGCTCACGACACAGGCGCAACACCACCGGCGTCATGGCCAAGCACACCACATCATTGGAGAACACCGCCGACAAGGCCGCTGCCACCGCAATCAAGGCCACCATCAGCCCCAGGCGCGACAAAGGCAGGGCCGCAACCCGCATCGTCACCGCGCCGTAGAAGCCGCCCAAACGCATTTGTGCCGACACCACCATGAAGGCGAACAAGAGCACGATGGTGGGCAAATCGACCGCGCGGGCGGCATCCTCCACGGTCCAGCCACAGATGGCAATCACCGCAATCGCGCCCAGCAAGGCCACGCCGGACCGATCCAGCTTCAGGCGTGGCAAGCCGCCCAAGAACATGCCCAAGTACACGATGCCAAACACCAGCACCACGGCGCCATCGCGCCAATGGTGATCCAGGGCGAAAGGACGCAAAGCCTCAAACATGGGCGGCCGCCCCCAGCGTGCAGACGTTCAGCATGCGCTCTTTCAGTGGCGGCGCGCCGAGTGCCGCGCCAAGTGCCGTGCCAAGAGCAAAAACAAGAGCGCCCAGGCCGCACCAAAAGCCCAGCCGCCGACCACATCAGAAGCCCAGTGGACGCCCAGGCCGATGCGACTCAGGCCGATCAGCAAGGCCATCAGGGCGGCGGCACAGAGGATGAAGACACGCTCCGCCAGTCGCTGCCGGGCGCTGGCCAAAAGCGCACCCAGGCTCAGGAACACCAGCGCCGAGATGCTGGCGTGGCCGCTCGGGAAGCTCAGCCCCGTTGCCACCATATCGGCAAAAGCCGGGTCGGGCCGCGAGCGACCGAAGGCCGTCTTCATGACAAACACCGCCAGCGAGCCGCTGGCCACCGAGGCCGCCAGCACATAAGCCTGCAGACCGCGCCCGATGAGCAGCAAATACAGCACCGCCATGCAAGTCAGCAAGGCCAGCACCAAAGTGCTGCCGACGCCGCTGAGGTCACGCATCAGGCTGCCCAAGTCGGCATGCTGTGTGCGCAGTTGTTGCGCCGCATGCAGCAAGGCCACATCCAGACTGCGGGTGCCGCCCTCCATGACTTCACCGCTGACCTCCAAAAACAGCCAGGCCAAGAGCGCTGCCACGCCTCCCAAAAGCAAGGACTTGAGTACCGAGCGATAGGCGGGGTCCGAGTCGATCTCAGGTTTTGAAAATTCAGCGGAAGTGGCAGGTTTTTGCATCAAGAAGACAGTGGGCTGAGCTTTGCGGTCCTGTGGGCCTTGCGGGCCTTGTGGCCCCAGGCCACAGTTTAGAGCTCACTCATTTCTCGGCCACGCTGACCGGCGTGCACAAGCATTGCTGCTCAAACTCCTGCGCCGGCAAGGGTTTGGCAAACAAATAGCCTTGCGCAAAGTCGCAATTGATTTGGCACAGCAACTGTCTTTGCGCCTCGGTCTCTACACCCTCGGCAATCACCTGAATGCCCAGCTTGTGGGCCATCACCACAATCGCCTCGCACAGCGACAAATCGGGTGAATCGGGCGCCAGATTGCGGGTGAAGGATTGGTCGATCTTCAAGAAGTCGACATCCAGCTTCTTCAAATACGACAGCGATGAATAGCCGGTGCCGAAGTCATCAATCGCCACCTGAATGCCCAGATCCCGGTACTTCAACAAACGTTCGGCGACACGCGCATCGTTGTCCATCAACACCCCTTCGGTGATCTCCACCACGATGCAGGCACCACTCAAGCCGCGCTGGTGCAGCAAGGGGAGCCAGTCGTCCTGGGCTTGTCGGTCGGCCAAAAACTGCACCGGCGATTTGTTGATACTGACCTGCAACTCCATGCCCAGGCGACGCTGCCAGTCCGCAATCTGATCTATGGCTTGGCGAACCACCCAAGCACCCATGGGGTTGATGAGGCCGGTTTCCTCGGCAATGGGAATGAACTGATTTGGCGAAATCAGCCCCCGCGTCGGATGGTGCCAGCGCAACAAGGCCTCGGCCTTGCGAACCTCGCCGCTGGCCAAGTCCACGATGGGTTGGTAGCGCAGCTCCAACTGCCCCTCGTTCAAAGCATGGCGCAACTCGCTGGCCAAGACCATGTGCAGCAGCGCATCCTCTTGCATGGCCCGCGTGAAGAAGCGGAAGCAATGGCGGCCCTGCCCCTTGGCCGCATACATGGCCTGGTCGGCGTTTTTGGTCAGCTCGATCACCGTGCTTGCATCATCGGGATAGATGGCGATGCCAATGCTGGCCGAAACATGCAGCTCCGCGCCGCGCAGCAAATAGGGCTTGGAGACACTCTCGATGATCTTTTGCGCCAGCGCCCCGATCACCGCCAGATCGTGCAACTCGGGCAGCAGCACGGTGAACTCATCACCACCCAGCCGGGCCACGGTGTCGCAGACACGCACCGTGTCCTTGATGCGCAAGGCCGCTTCGACCAGCAATTCATCGCCCACATCGTGACCCAAGGTGTCATTCACTTCTTTGAAGTGGTCCAAGTCGATGAACAAGACCGCCACCCGCTCGGCATCGCGCTGGGCTTTTTTGATCAGTTGCTCGAGCCGGTCATGGAAGAGCTGGCGATTGGGCAAATGGGTCAAGCCGTCGTAATTGGCCTGGGTCCAGATTTTTTCTTCCACCGCCTTCAAGGCCGTGATGTCGGTGTGGGTGCCGACCATGCGCAGCGCCTGCCCCTCCGTGCCCCGGCTGACCACGCTGCCGCGTGCATAAATCCATTTGTACTCGCCGCTCTTGCAACACAGGCGGTACTCGGCCGCGTAGGCGCTGCTGCGGCCCAGCAGATAGTCGTCCAGCACTTGCTGCAGCCGCGCTCTGTCGTCCGGATGGACCAGGGCCAGCCAGGCCTGCTTTGTGCGGGGGAATTCGCTTTCGGTGTAGCCCAACATCTCCAGATAGCGCGGCGAGTACTGCGCCTCGGCCGTTTCCAGATTGAGATCCCAGACTCCATCTCCAGCGCTCTCGAACGCGCAGCGCCACACAAATTCGGCCTCCTTGCGGGCGCTGATGTCATGAAAGTTCACCACCACTTTGTCGATGTGGCCCTGCGCGTCCAGATCGGCGAAGGCCGATACCGAGACCCAGGTCAAGGCCTGCTTGCCGGGCTTTTTGACGGCGTATTCACGGTCCCGAATCGCCTCGCCCGCTTGCAGCACCAAATGCACGGGATGCAAGTCGGGCGGCAAGCGGGCGCCGTCGGGGCCCATCAGGCACCAGGGCGGGTCGATGGCCAACCGCCCCATCATCTGATCGACGCTGACGCCCAAAATCTCAGTGGCCCGCTCGTTGGTGAAGATGATGCGTGTATCGGGCGCATGGACCACGATGCCGGCGTCCAGCTTTCTCAGCAGATTGAGGTGCTGCGCTTCGGCGTCAATCAAGGCCTGGTGCTCAAGCCGTAAAGCGCGTTCCTTGAGCTGCATCGAGGCAATGAACCCCGCTTGCTGCTGCATGGCCCGATGCATCTGGCGCAGCATCTTGAACAAAGCCAACATCAGCGCTGCGACCAAGACCAGCAACAAAGCCGACTGCGCCCGCCACTGCTGCAGTTCCGGATCGCGGGCGACGCCCACATTGATCAAATAGCCGTACTTTTGGCTGCGCCGGTAAGAGAAGCTGCGGCTCAGGGGATCCAAGCTGGTTTTGTCACTGATGTAGCTGCCCGCCTCGGCATTGCGCGCCAAGGCTTGCCTGAAGGGCTCGGCCAAGGTCTGGGAGCCGACCGGTATCGGGTTGTCGCGGCCAAAAGTCTTGCGTGCCATCAAGCCCAGATCCCGGTCTCGCAATGCAATCGAACCTCCGGGGGCCATTTGAATCTGCGCCAGCATCAGCTCCAACTCAGACAGGGCAATGGACGCATAGACCGTGCCGCCAAAGCCGCCGTCCGGGTGTTGGAAGCGCCGCGCAAAAGTCCAAACCCAGCGCTTGTCGATGCGGCCCACCACCGGCTTGGCCACGAACAAACCCAGCCCGGGCTTGTCGCGCAATTGCACAAAGAACTCGCGGTCGGCCATATTGGCCTGGGCAGACGGGCTGTTCAGGCCATAAATCACTTGGCCGAATTCATCGGTGGCCCGCAGAAACGCCACATGCGGCACCCTTTGCTGTTGACGGCTCAGCAGCGCGGCAATGGCTTGCGAATCGGGTTCCCCGCGCGCATGTTGACGCTCAATCTCATCTGCAGCAGCCTGCAAGGCCACATCCAAGGTATCGATCAAGCTGTCGAAAGTCCCCTCCAGCGCACGCGCCAAATGCTGCGTGCTGCTGTTCAAACGGGACTCCATTTCCTGGCGCAAATGCCAGATCGCCACCAGCACCGCCAGCAAGGCCATCAGCGCAATCAGGCCGGCTCCGGCATAGAGACGAACAACCGGCAATCTCCCCTGTTGAGGCAACACGTCGCTCGGGCTCGGGCTTGCTTGCATGTCCATGAAGTCCAAACGAACAGGGATGCCTGAGCCCAGTTTCTAGCATATTCAATCTGAATTGAACACGGGCTTTGATCTGACTTTCTTTCACGAAAGAAGCCACGCTGCGGGCCGCAGCCGCACCTGCACGAGCCCGAAGTGATGCATACAAAACATATGCATATCGTATAAACTCGCCGGCATGGGCATCGTCAAAATTTCAGAAGCCATGCACGAGAGCTTGCGCCTGGCCAGTGGCGCGCTGTCGCGCTCCATCAATGCCCAGGCCGAGCACTGGATGCGCATCGGCATGTTGGCGGAGTGGTATCCCGACTTGGATCACCGCGAGATCTGCCAGTTGCTGCTGCGGGCCGAACAAAGCGGCGGGCTTGATCTGGTTCGATTGGCCGAGTTGGCGGCCGAGCACCCCCCCAAAAAACAGGCGGCCCGCAGTGCCCCACGAAAGGCAGTGCAATGAAAAGTGATGCAGTCAAGATTCGCAGCCCGGAAGAAATCGCCAAGGCGCGGGAGGCCGGCCACCTGGCCGCCCAGGTGCTAGCCATGATTGCTCCTCACGTCCAACCCGGCGTCAGCACCGAACAGCTCGACAAGCTCTGCCATGACTTCATCGTCGATGAGCTCAAGGTCACGCCCGCCAATATCGGCTATCACGGCTACCCCAAGACCATTTGCAGCTCGGTCAACGAGGTGGTGTGCCACGGCATTCCCACGCCGAGCAAGATTCTCAAAAAAGGCGACATCGTGAACATCGATGTGGCCATCATCAAGGACGGCTGGTTTGGCGACTGCAGCCGCATGTATTTTGCGGGCGAGCCCAAGATCGCGGCACGCCGCCTGGTCAACACCACGTACGAAGCCATGTGTGCCGGCATCCGCAAAGTGCGCCCCGGCGCCACCTTGGGCGATGTCGGCCACGCGATTCAAAGCGTGGCCTACCGCGATGGCTACAGCGTGGTGCGCGAGTACGGCGGCCATGGCATTGGCACGATTTACCACGACCTGCCCCACGTCAACCACTTCGGGCGACCCGGCGAGGGCCTGGTCTTGCAAGAAGGCATGATCTTCACCATCGAGCCCATGATCAACGCCGGCAAGGCCCAGATCAAAGAAAAGCCCGACGGCTGGACCGTGGTCACGCAAGACCGCTCGCTGTCCGCCCAGTGGGAGCATATGGTGGTGGTGACCGCCGATGGCTTTGAAGTGCTCACGCCTTGGCCCGACGGTTTGGGCACTTACCCCGCGATTGCTTGAGCCGGGCCCCGTCGGCAAAGCCCGCTCAAACCACGCGCAAGGACAAGGCCGAGCCCCGCGCCCGCACAAAGCGGCGCAATCGCTCGGCATAGTCCGGCGCCACCGCCGCTGCCACCGAGGGCCGCTGCGCCAAGGCGGCGCGCCAACGCTGCAGCTTGGGCAAGCCGTCCCAAAAGCCAAAGTCCGCTGCCCCTTGCAAGGCGTCAAACACCTCAAAGTAGCGCAGCACCGGGCCAAACACGGCATCGACCAGACTGAACTCGGCGCCGGCGAAATAGGGCCCGCCGTCCAGGGCCGCTTCCACTTGCTCAAAGCGGCGGCGGATATCGGCGGCACTTTGGCGCAGGCGCTCTTCGTCACCGGCGTTGTAGAAGCTGCCGATCGCGTTCAGCAGCGCCGAGCCCAACTCCATCCATGCGCGATGCCGCGCACGAAGCAGAGCATTGGCCGGATGCAGCCGGGGCAAGGCCGTGTCTTCCAGATACTCGCAGATGACGGAGGACTCAAAAATGACGCCCTCATCGCCCACTTGCAACACCGGCGTTTTGCCCAGCGGAGACAGGCGCAAGAACCAGTCCGGCTTGGCGGCGAGGTCGATGTCGCGGCGCTCGAAGGGCAGGCCCTTCTCTTGCAACACGATGGCGACGCGCTGGACATAGGGGCACAAAGGGTGTGACACCAAAAGCAGAGGCGCGCTCATGGCTCACCGCCCTTGCTTGCTCAGCGCAGGCTTGAGGGCGAAGGCGCCATCCCCAAGCAGACCCAAGGCGATAGAGGCCGCGATCAGAAACACGGGGTACTCCCAGCCGCCGCCCGCACTGGTGTGCACCCAGCCATTGGGCACATGCACCCAAGCCGCCACCGCCATCACTGGCACCAGGGCCAGCGCCACAGCCCTTGTGTAAACGCCGAGCAACAAGGCCAGGCCGCCCAGCAACTCAGCGGCGAATACCGGGTAGGCCAGAAAGCCGGGCAAGCCGATGCTGACAAAGAATTGCGCCGTGCCGGGCAAGGTGAAGACCCACAGCTTGAGCAGGGCATGGGCCACCCACATGATGCCCAGGCTGACGCGCAAAAGGGTGATGCCCCAGTCGTTCAAGCGGGTGGCGGGGTTCGCAAGATTCAACATCAAAAAGTCCTGTTTCAAGTGACGATGCACCCAATGTAGGATTGCAACAAGGAAATCAAAATAGCCACGTCTGCAAAGCATGATTGCAAAACCGCAATACGCATTGACACCCAGCGATCTCGAAGTTTTGCTGGCCCTGGCGCGCGGCGGCAGCCTGGCTCGGGCCGGCGAGCGGCTGGGCGCAGACGGCTCGACCGTGTTTCGCGCCCTGCAACGCATGGAACGCGGCCTCGGACAGCGATTGTTCGAACGCAGCCGCAGCGGCTACATCGCCACCGAGTTGGCCACGCAATTGGCCGAGCATGCCGAGCAGATGGAGGCCACGCTGGAAGCCGCGCGCGCCTCGGTGGAAGCGGCACCTGCGCAGACCTCGGGCACGGTGCGCATCTCCAGCACCGACACCGTCTTGCACGGCCTGATCGCGCCCGCGCTGAAGCCGCTGAAAGCCAGCCACCCCTTGCTGAACTTTGACTTGCACACCGGCAATGAGTTGATCAGCTTGACGCGCCGCGATGCAGACCTGGCGGTGCGCGCCACCAAACGGCCCCCGCAGCATTTGGTCGGGCGCCAGCTGGGGCCCATTCGGGTGGCCTTGTACACCGCCAAGCGAGGCGGGGTGCGCGACTGGGCGGATGTGCAAAACGAGCGCATCGATTGGGTAGCACCCGACGAAGCCTTGCCCGAACACCCCTCGGTGCTTTGGCGCAAACGCCACTTTCCGAAAGTCAAGCCGCGCTACCAAGTCGGCAGCATCTTGTCAGCGCTGGAGCTGGTGGCCCTGGGTTTGGGCGTGGGGGTGCTGCCGCTGTTTCTGGCCGAAGAACGCCGCGATCTGCTGCGCCTGAGCGAGCCGCTGGACGAAGCCGAGACCGAGTTGTGGCTGCTGACCCATCCTGAATCTCGCCACCTGCGTCGCGTGGCCACGGTCTACGCGCATTTGGCCGAGCACATCCAACTGCGCTGAACGCGCCCGCGCGCTTCAGGGCCTGCGGGCTGCCTGCAAGTGCGTGACGATGTTGACGAAGCTGTCCACCCAGTACAGCTGCGGGTGGTCCGCCAGATGCTGCAGCAAGGCTTGGTGGGCTTGGGTCGAAACGCTCAGATGGTCGCCGCCAATGCCGTGAAAGGTGATGCTGGCCAAGGTGCCGTGAGCTGCCGCCTGCTGCACGATGGCGATCAAATCAGCACCGCTGACGCCGGCCGGTGCGGCAGTGGGCACATCCCAGGGGTCCAGTCCGTCCAAGGACTTGGGCACGCCGCCGACGCGTGATTTGATGCCCACAAAGGCGGGCTTGATGGCCGGCAAATAGGGCTGACCGCCGGCCAGCGGGTCGGTACAGGGCACGGTGAAAGTACGCAGACTCTGGCCATCGATTGCTTGCAAAAAAGCATTGGCCACGCTCACTTCTTCGCGCATCTGCTCAACGCTGATGCGGTCCAGATCGCGATGCAAGGGCACCCACTCGCGCCCCGGCAATCCGCGGGAGCAGGGGTGGAACAAGGTGTGATTGCCCAGCTCATGGCCAGCGGCTGCGGCGCGGCGCCATTCCGGCAAGCGCTGGCTGACCGTCGGGCTGGACAGGGTCAGATAAAAGCTCGCCCGCAGGCCCAGCGCATTCAAGGCCGGCAGGGCATGGTCCAGCTGCGAGGGCAGGGCGTCGTCATACGACAGACTCACCGCCGCTCGGGCGCCGCCCGGCCATTGGAAGGGCTCGGCCTGCGCCATGGGCTGGGTGCACAACAACAGCAGCAGCAAGCTCTGCGACGCCGCGCCCCCAATCCGCCGAGGCGCGCGCCGCGCCAGGTTCGCCAGTTTCACGAGCATGCCCATCTTCTTCTCCGCCCTCTTTTGGCCCCAGTCTTCACTGGCCGAGCAGGCAAGCGGCCGGCTGGCTCAGGCGCCGCCATGATACGCACGCCCCCGCCGATGCCGCGCGCCTTCGGTGCGATTTGCAGATGCGCATGAACGCTTGTTCATCACTTTGTCGCTTTGCTTTTCTAGCATCCGTGCGAATTGAGCGCTTGGGAATCACAGGCGCTCGGTCTGTGACACAAATGTGAATACAAGCTCCCGAAGCAAGCTTTTGAAACGATGGTTCCAGGCGCAGCGCCGAAACAATACGGGCCCGGTGATCTGACATGCAAAGCGCCATGCAAGGCGCGCAGGTCACCGCTCTGACTTACCGCGACAAGCCGCAACCCGGGAGCGACAAACATGATTCTGAATCAACTGAGAATAGGCACGCGCCTCAAACTGGCCTTTGCCCTCGTGATCGCCCTCTTGCTGGCCAGCCTGATGGCGGGGCTCTCGGCCCTGCGCCATGCCAGCGAAACCATGGACCAAGTGGTGGAAGACCGCTATGCGCAAATTGCGCTGAGCAGCGCCATCAAGAACGTGGGCGACAAGGGCGTGATCACCATTGGGCGGATTTTGCTGGCCGATGGGCCTGAGCAAGTCACGCGTTATATGGACGAATACGCCGCCCTGCGCGCGGCCAATACCGAGAACTTCGCCAAGTTCGAAAAGCTGCTGCACACCGATGAGAGCAAGGCCATTTTTGCCGAGCAGACCGAGGCCCGCAAAGCCTATGGCGGTGCGGTGCGCAAGTTCTTTGATTTGATGAAGGCCGGCAAACGCGAAGAAGCGATGCAGACCTACCAAGGCGAGATGGCCAGTCTGCAGCCGCGCTACTACGCGCTGATCGACAAAATGGTGCAGCACCAAGAGCAGGGCATGAGTGCTGATGTGGCCGAAGCCAAGGCCGCTTCGCAGCGCTCGCGCTGGGGCATGATGCTGTTCTCTGCGGTCGCAGTGCTCCTGGGCACAGCCACCGCCATCTCCATCACCCGCTCCATCGTGCGCCCCATCGACCGCGCCATCCACATGGCCGAAGCGGTGGCGGCTGGCCGGCTCACCTGGGATCTGCAAGACGAGGGCAAGGACGAGATGGGCCGCTTGATGCAAGCGCTCAAGCATATGGTGGACAGCTTGCACCGCATCGTCTCTGAAGTGCGCAGTGGCGCCGACCTGATTGCCTCGACCTCGCTGCAAGTGGCCCAAGGTAACCAAGACCTGTCGGTGCGCACCGAGCAGCAGGCCAGCGCATTGGAAGAAACCGCCTCCGCCATGGAGCAGCTGACCTCGGCCATCCGACTGAGCTCAGACAACGCCAACCAAGCCAACCAATCGGCGCTGCAAGCCTCCTCGGTGGCCTCGCAGGGCGGCGAAGTGGTGGGCCAAGTGGTGGCCACCATGAGCTCGATTGCCGACTCCTCCAAGCGCATCGTCGAGATCATCAGCGTGATCGACGGCATTGCCTTCCAGACCAATATCTTGGCCTTGAATGCGGCGGTGGAAGCGGCCCGCGCCGGTGAGCATGGACGTGGCTTTGCCGTGGTGGCGTCCGAGGTGCGCAGCCTGGCTCAGCGCAGTGCGCTGGCGGCCAAGGAGATCAAATCGCTGATCGACAACTCGGTGGACCAGGTCGATCGCGGCAGCCAGATGGTGGAGCAAGCCGGCGCCACCATGCAAGAGGTGGTGACCAGCATCAAGCGCGTCAGCGACATCGTGGCCGAGATCAGCGCCTCCAGCCGCGAGCAGAGCGTGGGCATTGAGCAGGTCAACGAGGCCATCGTGCAGATGGACGACTCCACGCAAAAGAACGCTGCCATGGTGGAGCAAAGCACCGCCTCAGCCCGCGCGCTGCAAGACCAAGCCGACAAGATGGCAGGGCTGGTGCGCACCTTCTCACTTTGATCGGACCAGCATTCGACCAGGAGACCCGGGCTCTGAGCCGTGCTGCGATGAACACACGGAGACAAAGACAGACCATGGACCAGAGCGCCGCAGAGTGCCCCCATGGCCCACCAAGTGCCCAGGGCCGCAACACGGCCCTGGCCTTGCTTTTTCAGAACCAGGGAGAGTTGTCGAATGTTGAGTACCTTCACCCGCAGCCAGTGCTGGCCGCAGCGTTGCCGTTTCAATGCCATTGAAACCTTGTTGGACTGCCCGCCCGGCCAAGCCAGCAGCAGCACCGGTGCCAATGTGCAGGCCTGGGTGCAGGCCTACCGGGAGCAAGGCCATCGCATCGCCCAGCTCGACCCCCTGGACTTGGCGCCGCGCGCCGATGCTGCCGGGCTGAACCCGAGCCGCTTCGGTTTGTCACTCGAGGACGCCTTGCCTGCCGAAGCCCAGCTGCTGGGCGCCAGCACGGTGCAAGAGCTGCAATCCCGGCTGCAGACCATGTATGCAGGCACACTGAGTTTGGATTGCAGTGCGGTGCGCGATGGGACGCGCAGCGATTGGTTGTTCCGCAAGCTGGAGGCGCTGCCTTCGGCCGCCCAGGTGCTCAAGCAAAGCGGGCCCGTTTTGCTCGATCGTCTGATGCAGACCCAGAGCTGGGAGCGCCATGTGGCGGCGCGCTACCCCCAGGCCAAACGCTTTTCACTGGAGGGCTGCGAAGCTCTGTTGCCGCTGCTGGATGCTTTGATCGAGCAGGCCAGCGCCCATGGCGTGGGCGAGGTGCTGATGGGCATGCCGCACCGCGGCCGGGTCAATGTACTGGTCAACCTGATGGGCCTGCCGGCGCGCGAGGTGCTGGACTACTTTGACCCCGAGCGCGCCCGGCCGGTGCATCAGCGCGATTTGGTGTATCACTTGGGCGCGCAACGCCGCATCTCGACGCCGCATGGCGAGGTCGCTGTGCAGCTGGCCTTCAACCCCTCGCACCTGCAAAGCGTGCATCCGGTGGTGGTGGGCATGACCCGCGCTGCGCAAGACCGCGGCCAAAGCCACCAAGCCGGGCGGGCCATGGCCCTGGTGCTGCATGGCGACGCCGCCGTGGCCGGCCAAGGGGTGATGATGGAAACCTTGATGCTGAGCCAAAAAACCGGCTATGCCACCGGCGGCAGCGTCCATGTGGTCATCAACAACCAAGTGGGCTTCACCGAGCTCAACCCCATGGACGGCCAGCTGCCGCGCTATTGCACCGATGTGTCGCGCATGATCGATGCACCGGTGTTGCGGGTCAGCGCCGATGCGCCGGAGCAATTGCTGCGCGCCGCGCAACTGGCCTTGGCCTACCGCAGCCGCTTTGGTGCCGACATCTTCATCGACCTGATTGGCTACCGTCGGCCCGGCCATTCGGAGCACGATGTGCCGGCCTTGACCAGCCCACAGCGCCAAGCCCGAATCGACGCCGCACCCTCGGTGCTGACACGCTTTGCGCAGCGCTTGCAAGACGCCGGGCTGGGCAACGCCGAACGCAAGGCCGAACATTGGCAAGCCCGCATCGAGGCCGCGCGCGCCGCTGCCCATGCGCAGTTTGACGCACCCCCGGCTGCCTTGCCGGCCGCAAGCGATGAGGCGGCTCAAGTCCAACACGCCAAGCCAAACCCCGCTCAAAGCTTGCCCGACTGGCAAGCCCTGGTGCAGCAACTCTGCACCCTGCCGCCCGGCTTCGTGCCCCACCCCATGGTGCAGACCTTGATCGAAGACTGGCAGGCCATGGTGGCCAGCGCAGATGCGCGGGTCGATTGGCGCTTTGCCGAAACCCTGGCTTTTGCTCAGGTGCTGCAGCAAGGACGGCCGATCCGGGTCTCGGGCATGGATGCGCAACGCGGCACCTTCTTCCATCGCTTGGCGGTCTGGCATGAGCAATCGGGCCAGGCGGGCAATGCAGCGGCACACCTGCCCTTGCAGCAACTGAACTCGCGCTGCGCCCGCTTTGAGGCCTTCAATTCACCGCTGTCCGAGGAAGCGGTGCTGGGCTTTGAATACGGCTACAGCTTGCTGGCACCGCTAGGCCTGCAGATTTGGGAAGCGCAGTTCGGCGACTTCGTCAATGGCGCGCAGGTCTTTATCGATCAGTACATCGCCTCGGGCGAGGCCAAATGGGGCTGCGCCTCGGGACTCACGCTCTTGCTGCCGCATGGCTATGAGGGCGTGGGCCCTGAGCATTCCACGGGCTTTTTGAGCCGCTTTTTGCAGCTCTGTGCCGAAGACAATTTGCAGGTGGTGATGCCCAGCACGGCGGCGCAGTACTTTCATCTGCTGATGCGTCAGGCGCAAGCAGCGCAGCGCAAGCCCCTCATCGTGATGAGCCCCAAGGCCGTGCTCTACGAAGAAGAAGCCTCGCACTCGGCACTGCAGCAGTTGATGCAGTCAGGCTTCGCCACCGTGCTGGATGACGACAGCGTGCAAGACCGCAGCGCCGTGGAGCGCGTGGTGCTGAGCAGCGGCAAAGTGCATTACGACTTGCTGCGTGCGCGCCGCGCCCTCGGCGGGCGGCAGCCCCGCGAGGCGCTGCTGCGCGTGGAGCAGCTTTATCCCTTCCCGAGCGAGCGCCTCGGCAGCTTGCTGGCCGGCTACCCCAACTTGCGCGAAGTCGTCTGGGCACAAGAGGAGCAACTCAATCAGGGCGCTTGGGCCTTTGTGCGCGATGAGATTGCGGCGGTCTTGCCCGCGGGCTCAAGCCTGCGCTGCGCCGCCCCGCCCAATCGCGCCGCCGGTGCCTGCGCCAATCTGGCCGGGCACCGCGAAACCCAAGCGGCCCTGATGGCCGAGGCGCTGGGGCAGCGGTAATAAGTCACAGCGCGTGCGCAGCGTGGCCGCGAGCGCGCGCGCTGCGTACAGCGTGACCCCGGGTTCTTGACCTAGATCAATAGTGGCAATGCCCACTGGGCCGAACCTCGCGCCCTCGATTCACAGTGAATCCAGGTCCACGAGTTTCCTTTCCTCTCCCATGCGTATCAATCTGCCGGTCATTCCGCACGAGTACCCTTTCCCCAGCGGCCAAACCCTGGTCTCCACCACCGACGTCCAAGGCCGCATCCTGCACTGCAATGCGGCCTTTGTAGAGGTCAGCGGCTACAGCAAAGACGAGCTGCTGGGCCAAGCCCACAACCTGATCCGCCACCCCGACATGCCGGAAGAGGCCTTCCGCGATATGTGGGCCACCATCAGCGCGGGCAGCCCCTGGTCAGGGCTGGTGAAAAACCGCCGCAAAGATGGCAGCCACTACTGGGTGATGGCCAACGTCACGCCGCTGCTCAATGCCGGGCAGCTGACGGGCTATATGTCGGTGCGCTCGGAGGCCAGCCGCGCGCAGATTCAGGCCGCCGAGGCGCTGTATGCCGATATGCGCGCCGAGGCCAAGCAAGGTCGCTTGATCCATCGCCTGCGTGCCGGCCGCTTGCAGCGCCATGACGCGGCCGGGCGCCTGCGGGCGCTGGGCGAGCAGCTGTCAGCCTGGCGTGGCGCGCTCTTGCCCGCCAGCATGGCCATGCTGGGATGGGGCCTGGGCACAGCCGGTGCGCAGGCTTGGGTGGAGCTGGCCGTGCTGGGCAGCGCAGCGCTGGCCATGGACAAGCTGATCCGCTGGCGCAGCCAACAGGCGGTGCAGCAGGTGCAGGCCTTTGCCAATCAATTGGCGGCCGGTGATCTGAGCCAGGACTTCAAGCCCAGCAGCCATGCCCTGACTCGCGGCCTGGAGGCCTCACTCGCGCAATTGCGCGTCAATATGCGCGCCCTGGTGTCCGACACCCGCAGCGAGTTGGAACGCATGACGGCGGTGAGCCACGAGATCGCCCAGGGCAATCAAGACTTGGCCCAGCGCACCGAGTCGCAAGCCGCCAATCTGGAAGAGACGGCCGCCAGCATGCAGCAGATCAGCGCCACGGTGAAGCTCAGCACCGATTCGACCCAACAGGCCTCCGGCGTGGTGGGCGAGCTGAACGCGGTGTCGCAGCGCAGCGGCGATGCGGTGCATTCGGTCACCACCACCATGGGTGCGATCGCGCAGTCCTCGCAGCGCATCGGCGAAATCATTCAGGTGATCGACAGCATTGCCTTCCAGACCAATATCCTGGCCCTCAATGCCGCCGTGGAATCGGCCCGCGCGGGCGAGCATGGGCGCGGCTTCGCGGTGGTGGCCACTGAGGTGCGGGCGCTGGCGCAGCGCAGCTCGAACGCCGCGCGCGAGATCAAGCAGCTGATTCAGGAATCGACCGAACGGGTGGAAGCCGGTGAGCGCCAGACCGAGCATGCGCGCAACAGCATCACCGCCACGCTGCAGTCGGTGCAACAGTTCGCCCAGCTGATGAGCGGCATTGACGACGGCGCTCGCGAACAGCTCAGCGGCATCTCGCAGATCTACGCCGCCATTCAAGAGATCGAAGGCATCACCCAACAGAACGCCGCGCTGGTGGAACAGCTGGCGCGCTCCGCCGTGCAGATGCGCGAGCAGGCCGACGAGGTGAACGCCGCGCTCAGCGTGTTCCGCCTGCATCGTGACGAGAGTCGACGCAAGCGGCCGGACGCGGTCAGCCTGCGCAAGGCGGCCCGCCAGAACCTGGCCGCCCAGGCTGCCAGCCTGCACTGAGCCCCAGCCGCGCGCCACAGCGCCAAGCGGCGCATCACCCCGCCGCTTGCGCGCTTGGCAAAACGCGCTATCATGCCAACCTATCGGAAGGTTTGCTTCAAAGGGTGGGCGCAGCTTGCACCTGTTGGAAACATCGCCAAATCCGAGACGCCCAGCAGACTTCGGTCTGCTTTGTTTTCACCCAATGACCTACCAAGTAGTAGGTTTGTATTTGGAGATTGACATGACAGCAGCATTCACGGGAAAGAAACTCTTGGTCATTGGCGGCAGCAGCGGCATGGGGCTGGAAACCGCCCGCTTGGTGCTGGAGCAAGGCGGGCGCGTCGTGCTGGTGGGCCGCCGCGAAGCGGTGGGCGAGGCCGCGCGCCAGCAATTGGCGCCGCTCGGCGAGGTGGCGGTGCTCAGCGCGGACCTGAGCCAAGAGGCGCAGGTGCAGGCCTTGATCCGGCGACTCGACGAAGAGCACCCGGACATCGAACTCTTGGTGAATGCCGCCGGCGTGTTCTTCCCCAAGCCCTTTTTGGCCCATGAACCCGCCGATTACGACCAGTACATGGGCTTGAACCGGGCGATCTTCTTCCTGACCCAAAAGGTGGTGCAAAACATGGTGGCCCGCGGCCACAAGGGCGCCATCGTCAACATCGGCTCGATGTGGGCCCAACAGGCCATCGCGGCCACGCCGTCCAGCGCCTACTCGATGGCCAAGGCGGGCTTGCATGCGCTGACCCAGCATCTGGCCATGGAGTTGGCCCCCCATGGCATCCGGGTCAACGCGGTGTCGCCAGCGGTGGTGGCCACGCCCATCTACGAAGGCTTCATCCCCAAGGACGAGGTGCACGGCGCGCTGCAGGGCTTCAATGGCTTTCACCCCCTGGGCCGCATCGGCACGCCGCGCGATGTGGCGGAGGCGATTGGCTTCTTGCTCTCCGACAAGGCCGCTTGGGTCACCGGCGCCATTTGGGATGTAGACGGCGGCGTGATGGCCGGGCGCAACCAGGGCTGAGTGGCTTTTACAATGCTTCTACCTACTGGTTGGTTACCTGGTGCATGAAGCATTTTTCCGAACTGACGGCCTCGGCCGAACGCATTGTGGACGCGGGCGAAGCCTTGCTGCAGCGCCTGGGCTACAACGGCTTCTCTTACGAAGACGTGGCCCAGATGGTGGGCATACGCAAGCCCAGCGTGCACCACCACTTCGCCAGCAAGACCGAGCTGGGCGTGGTGGTGGCGCAGCGCTACACGCACCGATTCCGTCAGTCGCTGCTGCAGATTGAAGGCCGCCACGCGCAAGCGCCGGAGCGCCTGAGGGCCTATGCGGACTTGTTCGAGGCCACTTTTTCCCAGGGCCGGCGGCTTTGTGTCTGCGGCATGCTGGGGGCCGAGTCCGAGGCTTTGCCCAGCGAACTCAGCGCCGAGGTGAAGCGCTTTTTCGAAGTCAATCTGAGCTGGCTGAGCGAGGTGATCGCCGCCGGTCAAGCCGCGGGCGCGCTCAAGCCGACGCCCGCCGCCGATGAAGCGGCGGCCACCCTCTTGGCCACCTTGGAAGGGGCCATGCTGGTCGGGCGCGGCTTGCAATCCGAGTTCGGCCCAAGCCGAGCCATGGCCAGCTTGCTGAGCGCTTGGGGCGCTTGAGGAAGGTCTGCAGCGCCAGCGCTTACGCCGCTTTGGGCGGCGTGCGCAAAGCCACCATCAGCTGATTCCGCAAATTCTTCAGCAGGGTCAGCGCCCGGTCATTGACGACCATGCGGCCCACCTCGGACTGGTCGCCATACATCATGCCCAGCACCTTGCCCTCATGGACCAAGGGCAGCACCAGGAAGGCCGCGCCGCGCACCCGCTTGGTGAACCACTCCGGCAGGCGCTGGTGAATCACCGGGTCGCTGGCGTCCACAATCAAGGTGTCCGCGCTCTTGGCGCAGAGCAGGCCAAAGAGCTCGCTGGGCGGCTGCAAGGGAATCTGGAAGTGCGGGGCCAAGACCACCGCCTTGTCGCCCACCCCCACCCGCCCGGTGAGCATGCCGGTGCTGGGGTCCAAAAGGCAGATGATGACGCGCTGCATGTCCAGCGCCTTCATCATCAGCCGCATGCTGGTGTCCATCACCTCGGCCAGCGGCGCGCCGCGCTTGTTCATGCGGCTGAGTTGATCAACGGCATCGGCCAAATCTTCGGCCAGGGCCTTGCGATAGGCCGCCGAGTTCGGGTCCAGCTTGGGCGGCGCTTGCACGGTCTTGGCCCCAGGGCCGCCGGGTGTGAGCGTGATGCCCAAGGCCTTCACCAAATCCAACCAAACGGTGCGGGCACTTTCAACACGCTCGGGCAGGGCTTCGGGGTCCAAGCCCAAGGGCAAGGCCCATTCGGCCGCAAACTTCTGCACCACTTGCTTGCGGATTTCGGCGCGCGCTTCGGCGTCGCCTTCCTCGGGCGCGTTCATCAACTCCAGGGCCAGACAGTTGGTGCCGGTGCACAAGGCGCGCAGGTATTCGTTGTCACTCAAGACGCGCTCCGGGTCGCTGGGGCGCAGCGACTGCATGCCGGTCAAGAGCGAGTCGGGCCAGCCCCACATGCCGGCCACCTTGATGCCGATGTCTTCAATGCCCAGCCCCCAACGCTGGCGCGCCAGCTTCTCGCGCGCCGCGTGGCGCTCGGCCGAGCCGAGCGCCAGTTCGTCGGCGTCCAGCAAGTCTTCAATGACCTGGGCATCTTCCTGAAAATGCAGGCCGGCCAGCAAGTCACCCAAGCGCTGAAACATCGCGGTGATGTAGATGCTGTCGATCAGCTTGCTGCTGGTGCACAGATCATGGGCCAGCAGCGCTGCGTACTGCGAGCGCGCAAACTCCAAGCGCAGGCGGTCGCCATCGGCCCCTTTGGGCAGACGATCAAACAGCATCAAGGAGCTGGCCAACATGCCGACGTTTTGAAAGCCCATCAAGCTGACGGCGCGCTGCATGCAGGTGATTTCGCCGCCACCGGCGGTTCGGTAAAACGCCGCGTTGATCAAACGCAGCAACTTGCTGACCATGGCCGGGTCGTCATGGATCAGGCCCGTCAAAGCCCGCGCATGCGAACGTTCGGAGCGCGCCACTTTTTGAATGCCTTGCACCGAGTCCTTCATGCTGGCGAAATCGGTCTGGCCTTCGATGCTCTGCATCAGGCGCAGCAAGCGGTTGCGGCGCAGGGCTTCTTCTTGTTCTTCAGCGGCCTGACGTTTGGCAGCCTCCGCCTCGGCTGCTGCGCTATCGCCCGCGTCGCCATCCCCGCCGGACTCGGCTCCACCCGCCAGGGCTACGTCTGACTCGGCCGCAGAAGGCGAGTCTTTGACTTCACTTTCGCTCATGAATGCATCTCAAGATCTAAATTGGGCTCAAACGAGGGGGGCCGTTCAGCCATGCAAGGGAGGGCTGGGCAGATTAGCACCAAACCCCCGGCCGGCAATGCTGGAAAAGCGCCGAAAAGCCCGCTTCCCGACCCTCAATTCCGGCAGCGTGCAAATTCACAAAATCGCGCACATTGCATAAACGATGCGCAGCCAAACCTCGATTGATACCGCCTATGAGGTCATTGGTCGCACCAGGACGCAGCAGGTCTCAAAGCCCGCGCCAGATTCACACGTGCTGGCTACATTGCCCTCACTGACGATCAACCCTGCTGCAAGCAAGAGAGAGCAAGACCGTGCAAATCAAGAACAAGACAAAGCCTGGGAGCTGGCTGAAATCCTGGCGCGTGCGTGGCGCCATTCTGGTCTTGCTGGGGGGCGCCTATGGCGCCTACAAAGCCCTGACGCCGCCACCGCCGCCGCCTGCGCCGCCGACCGGCGAAGTCACCCTCGCCGACATCAGCCAAACCGTGCAGGCTGCCGGGGTGCTGCAACCGCGCCTGAAAGTGGACGTGGGCGCGCAGGTCAGCGGGCAGGTGCGCCAATTGCATGTGCAGTTGGGCCAGCAAGTCAAAAAAGGCGATCTGCTGGTGAGCCTGGACCCCGAGCTGGCGCGCAGCGATCTGGCGCAGGCCGAAGCCTCCTTGGCACAGCAAGCCGCTTTGATCGACGTGCGTCAGGCCGATTTGAAAATTGCCCGGCGCGAGGCGGAACGCCAGCGTCGCTTGCTGGCGGGCGACGCCACCGCCGCCACCGAGGCAGAACGCGCCGAAAACGAACTGGCCAAGCTGGAGGCCGATTTGCGCGGCCAAAGCGCCAGCCTGAAGCGCCTGCAGGCCGAGCTGGAAAAGCGCCGCCTGTCGCTGGGCTATACCGCCATCACCGCGCCAATTGACGGCACGGTGGTCAATCTGCCGGTGCAAGAAGGCCAGACCGTCATCGCCGTGCAGATCACGCCAGTGATGGTGACCCTGGCCAATCTGGATGTGATGACGGTGCGGGCGCGTGTGCCGGAGGCCGATATCGCCCAAATCCAAGTCGGCCAAAAGGCCCGCTTTGTGACCCTGGCCGGCGAGGCTCAGCGTTATGACGGCAAGGTGCGGGTGATCCAACCCGTGCCCGAGCGCGCCGGCAATGCGGTCTTCTACAACGTCTTGTTCGAAGTGGAGAACCAAGCTCGCAAGCTGCTGCCGGAGATGACGGTGCAGGTCAATATCGAAACCGGCCACGCCAGCAAGGTGCTGACCGCGCCCATGGTCGCACTGGGTGAGCGCGACGAAGAGGGGCGCTTCACCGTGCAGGTCTTGGACGCCCAGAACAAGCAAAGCCCGCGCCATGTGCGCACCGGCCTGCAAGACGGCGCTCGCGTCCAGGTGCTGGACGGGCTGAAGGCGGGCGAAAAAGTGCTGCTGGCGCCGCCCACGGCGGCCGATCAAGCCGCCTCCGCAGCCTCTGCCGCCAAGGCCAAATAAGCGCCGCCCGCCATGCATCCGCTGATCGAACTGCGCGGCGTCGGCCGCCACTACCGGCTGGGCGCCATCGACGTACCAGCGCTTGACGACATCAACCTGAGCATCCAGGCCGGCGAGTTTGTGGCCATCATCGGCCAATCGGGCTCGGGCAAGAGCACCTTGATGAATGTGCTGGGCTGTCTGGACAACCCCACCGTGGGCCAGTTCCTCATCGACGGCCAAGACGCCAGCCAGCTCGGCCCCGATGAACTGGCCGGCCTGCGCCGCGAGCGCTTTGGCTTCATCTTTCAGCGCTACCACCTGCTGCCCCATATGGATGCGCGCGGCAACGCGGCGCTGCCGGCGGTGTATGCCGGTGCCAGCGGCAAAGCCCGACGCGAACGTGCCGAAGCCCTGCTGACCCGCCTGGGCCTGGGCGAGCGCATGCATCACAAGCCCAATGAGTTGTCAGGTGGCCAGCAGCAGCGTGTCTCCATCGCCCGTTCGCTGATGAATGGCGGCCAAATCATCCTGGCCGACGAGCCCACTGGCGCGCTCGACTCGCAAAGCGGCACCGAGATGCTGGCCCTGCTGCGCGAGCTGAACGAGCGCGGCCACACCATCATCCTGGTGACCCACGACGCTCATGTGGCCGCACATGCCCGCCGCATCATCGAGCTGCGCGATGGCAAGGTGCTGAAAGACAGCGGCACGCCCAGCGATCACCAGGTGCCCAGCTTCAGTAGCGAAACGGCGGCGCTGCCACAAGGCAGTTGGTGGGGCCGCCAGCAGATGCAATGGCGCGAGGCGCTGCAATCGGCCGGCCAGTCCTTGCGCGGCAACCGGCTGCGCACGGCCTTGTCCATGCTGGGCATCAGCATCGGCATTGCCGCGGTGGTGTCCATCCTGGCCCTGACCAGCGCGGCGCGCGGCAGCATCGAGAAAGACGTGGGCAGCTTTTTGTCGGGCCGCATCCCGGTGTTCAAGGGCAACTCAACACTGCCGCCGGGCACCCAGGCCAAGTCCTTCCGGCCCAGCGAGATCGAGGCGATTCGCGCCCTGCCCGGCGTCAAAGCGGTGACGGTGGAGCGCGAAGCCCAGCTGACCGCTCGCCAGGGCAGCCGTGATGCCATGGTGACGGTGCTCGGCTCCGAGCCACAAACGCTGGCCGCGCGCAAGCTCAAGCTGGTGGAGGGCCGCTATCTGAACGCCATGGACTACGCCAACTCCAGCCTGGTGGCGGTGATTGACGAGAAGGCACGCAAGTCTTTGTTCAAACCCGGCGAGGCCGCGCTCGGCCGCACCGTCTTGCTAACGCCACAAGCCACCGGCACCGAAGGGAATGCATTGACGCCTCCGGCGGTTGGCGTTGCTTTGCCGGTGACCATCGTCGGCGTGGTCGGCCAAGACACGGGCGGCGCGGTGAGTTTCGGGGCCTGGCTGGGCCAGATCTTGATCCCGCACACCACCTTCGGCCGCAAGCTCGATGTGCGGGTGGACGCCGATCGCTTCAATGTGCTGCTGGACTTCAGCCTGCCGCCCGAAGAGGTGCAAAAGCAGCTGACCTACCGCCTCAAGGCCTTGCACGGCATTGAGGACTTTGAATCCTGGAATGCCGCCGATGAGTTCAAAAAGTTCCAGCAGATCACCGGCGCGATGGCGCTGCTGTTTGCCGGCGTTGGCGCGATTTCGCTGCTGGTGGGCGGGGTGGGTGTGATGAACATCATGCTGGTCTCGGTCAGCGAGCGCACCCGTGAGATCGGCATTCGCATGGCCGTCGGCGCGCGGCAAGCCGATGTGCGCCTGCAGTTCTTGGTGGAAGCGGTGGTGCTGTGCTGCCTGGGCGGACTGGTCGGCGTCTTGCTCAGCTGGCTGGGCGCGCAAGGCATCAATGCGGCCCAGCAGTCCTTGAAGGTGGAGGTCAGCTGGGCGGCCTTGGGTGTGGCGTTTGCCGTGTCCAGCTTTGTGGGCCTGGTGTTTGGCACCTTGCCGGCGCGCCGTGCGGCGGCGTTGAGCCCCGTCGACGCTTTGGCCCGCGAATGAGGATTTGACGATGCCGACCCCAAGACCCCTGCAGCACAAGCCCACCAACCCACAGCGCACCATGAACGACGCCTTGAAAACCCTGTCCACCTTGGCCCTGGCCGTCGGCCTGTCGCTCGGCCTGGGCGGCTGCGCCCTGCTCCCGAAAGCAGACTCCAGCCCCGTGCTGCCCCAGCCGCTGAGCCTGCCCACCGACTGGCAGCAACTGCAGCCCGGCGGCAGCGCAGCCCAGGACTGGGCTGGGGCACTGGACGCGCAGCTGGCCGAGCTGCAAGCGCAGGCGCTGCGCGCCAATCGCGACATCGCCCTGGCGTTGAAGCGCTGGGAGCGCGGCCAGCTGCAGCTGCGCAGCGCCGGCCTGGACCGCGGCCTCACGCCCAGCCTGAGCGCGGGAGCCTCGGGCAGCCGAGAGTTCGAGCACGGCTTGATTTCGCGCAACTATTCGCTCAACGCCGGGGTGAGTTTCGAGGCCGATCTGTGGGGCCGACTGGCGCAGGCCGAGAGCGCCCAGCTGGCCCAGGCCGAAGCGCTGCGCAGCGACTGGGCGGCAGCCCAGCTCTTGATCCGCAGCCGCGTGGCCGAGAGCTACTGGAGTCTGGCCGCTTTGGCGCTGGAAGAGCCTTTGATCCTTGAGCAGCTGCAAAGCGCCGAGGCTGTGCTGGCGCTGACCCGGCTGCGGGTGCGCGAGGGCAAGCTTTTGCCCATTGAGGTGGATAAATCTGCCAGCACGCTGCAGAGCTTGCGCTCACGGCTGGCGCAACTGCAGCGCGAGCGCACCCAGCACCAACTGACACTGGGCCTGCTGCTGGACAGCCCGGCACCCGCGCTGCCTGCCGCGCCCCGCCTGCCCGCCGCCGCCCCGGACGACTGGCAAGCCGGCCCGCCCGCCGAAGTGCTGGAGCGCCGCCCCGATGTGCAGCGCGCCCGCGCCACCGTGGACAGCGCGCTGGCGCAGTGGCGTGGCGCTGAGGCAGCGCGTTATCCCCGTCTGAGCCTGAACCTGGGCGTGGGCACGGGCGGCCAGCAATGGAGCGACTGGCTGGAGCGGCCCTTGGGCACGCTCTCCGCCAATCTGGTGGTGCCACTGGTGGACTGGCGCCGCCTCGATCTGCAAGGCGCGCAAGCGCGCAATGAAGTGGAGAACGCGGCCCTGTCTTTGCGCGACACTTTGCACAAGGCGCTGGTCGAGATCGAGCAATTGGCCGCCGAGCGCCGCGAATTGCGCGCCCAGGCCCTGGCCAATCAGGCCCGTCTGAACGAGGCGCAGCAAACCGAAAAGCTGGCTTCGCTGCGCTACGAGGTGGGCGCCATCGCCCGCGCCGACTGGCTGCAGGCCCGCAATGCCCGCTTGGCCGCCGAGCAAGAGGCGATTCAGCTGCGGCTGCGCCAATGGCTCAACCAAGCCGCGCTGCACAAGGCCTTGGCCAGCGCCTGATCGCTGATCGCCGGTTGCCGGTGGTGGGCCCGGGCGCGTTTCAGAGTGCCCGATCCCAAGGCGCTTGCTCACCGGCAAAGCGCGCCGCCAAAAAGTCCACCAGCAGGCGCAGCGCCAGCGGCTGATGCTGGCGCGACAGGTAAATCGCGTGGATGCCGAGCAGCTCGGGCTCGTGGTCCGGCAGCAGGCGTTGCAAGCGGCCGCTGCGCAAGTCGTCGCCCAGGTAATACGTGGGCAGCATGCCGATGCCCGCACCGGCCAACACGGCCTGCCGCAACACCGCCGTCTCATTGGTGTGGAAGCGCCACTCCACCGGCACGCTGAAACTCTGCGCGCCCCGCGTCAGCCGGTATTGCCGACCGATGCCAAAAGCGTGAGCGATGAAGTGGTGCTGGCGCAATTCGTCCGCCATGCGCGGCGCCGGGTGGCGCGCCAAATAGTCGGGTGAGGCGCACAAGACCGAGCGGCACTGGGCCAAGGGCCGGGCAATCATGGCGGGGTCCAAGGTGTTGGTGATGCGCACCGCCAGATCGACCCGCTCGGCCACCAGATCGGTGGCTTTGTCGGCCACCGACAAGGCGATTTCCACCTGCGGGTATTGGCGCTGAAAGTCCACCAAAGCGGCGGTCAGCTGCGACTCGGCGAATGAGGCGGCGGTGGTGACCCGCAGCAAGCCCGCCGGCTCGCGATTGCGCTCGGCGGCAATGTGGCGGGCGTCTTCGGCCAGGTCCAAGAGTTGCCGGCAGGCCGGCAGCGCCTGCAGGCCCGCATCGGTGAGGCTGACTTTGCGGGTGCTGCGGTGCAGCAGCCGCGCCTCAAACCAGTCTTCCACCGCCGCCAGATAGCGGCTGACCATGGCGGTGGACATCTCCAAGTGCTCAGCGGTCTGGGTCAGGCTGCCGCGATCGGCCACTTCCACGAACACACGCACTGCCGTCAGTCGGTCCATGGCCGCCCCTTATTCCATCGAATTACGCAATAAAACGTTAACCAAAGCGGACTTTATCAATGTTTATGCAAAACCTACAGTTCATGCCATCGACGGGCCTGCACCACAAGCCCTCGCCCCACACCCTCAAGCGGAGCCCTTCCTTATGTTCAAGTTCAAGCAATCCATTGGTTTTGTTTTCTCTGCCCTGACGCTGGGCGTCGTGGCCGCCAGCCCGGCCGGCGCCAACCCCACGACCCCTACCAGCGCCGCCGCGCCCTTGAGCGTCAAGGTCTACAACGCCGAAGCGCAGAGCTTCCACGTCAATGCCGTGGTGGTCAGTGGCAAGAGCGAGGCCATCGTCATCGACACCGGCTTCACCCGCGCCGATGCGCTGCGCGTCGCCGCCAATGTGCTGGACAGCGGCAAAACGCTGAAAGCCATCTTCATCAGCAATGCCGACCCCGATTTCTACTTCGGCGCCGAAGTGCTGAAAGCCCAGTTCCCGCAAGCGCAAGTGCTGGCCAGCGCCGCGGTGCGCGACAAAATCCAGGCCAAGCTGGCCGGCAAAGTGGCCTTCTGGGGCCCCAAGATGGGCGCCAATGCGCCGCAAAAGCCGCTGCTGCCGGACGTTTTGCAAGGCAATAGCCTGAGCGTCGATGGCGAGGTCATCGAGGTTCGCGGCAGCAGCGGCGAGCTGGCGCACCGCCCCTATGTGTGGATCCCATCCATCAAGACCATTGCCGGCAATATCGCCCTGTTCGGCAATCTGCATGTCTGGACCGCCGACACGCAAAAGGCCAGCGAGCGCAAGGCCTGGTTCGCCCAGCTGGACGAAATCGAAGCCCTGAAGCCCAGCACCGTCATCCCCGGCCATATGGCCCCGGGCACCGCGCTGGACGCCAGCACCATCCGCTACACCCGCGAGTATCTGCAGCGCTTCGACCAAGAAGCCGCCAAGGCCAAGAACGCGGCCGAGCTGATCGAAGCAATGAAGAAGGCTTATCCGCAAGCAGGCCTGGGCATCGCCCTGGACATCGGCGCCAAGGTCAACAAGGGCGAGATGCAGTGGTAAGAGGCTGAGGGTTCCATGAGGCGCGGGAGAACAGCAAGCTCTCCCCGTCCTCCGGCACCGCAAGCCGCGCGGCCACACCCGCAGCCTCAGCGGCTGCGCGCAGCTCGATGCGGGTGACTGGGCAGTGACTCAAGGCCTCTAAATGGTTGGCCACCACGGCCCCGCGCGTCAGGCGGCAAAAAGCCAGCACCTCGGCCACATCCATGATCAAGGCTTGGCCCAGATCGAAGCGCGCACCGCCGGCCGGGATGACCGAAACATCCGGTTGATGCTCACGCACAAAGTCGCGCACCTGCGGGCTCAGCACCGTGTCCCCCGCCAAGTACAGCGAAGGCTCGCCGGGCAGTTCGATGAAATAGCCCACGCCATGCTCCATCAACCAGCGCACCGCGCCCTTGCCATGGGTGCAGCGCACGGTGCGGATCTGGCCGCCCAGAAAGGGCTGAGGCCGGTGGTGCTCGGGTGCCAGCGGCTGCACATTCAGCCCGCGTTGGCGCAGATAGTCGGCGTCATGCGGTGTGCAGATCACCGGCGTTTGATGTTGGCGCAGCCAGGCCTTGCCCGCGCGGTCCAGGTGGTCGAAATGGCCTTTTTGGCAATGCGTGAGCAAGGCGTGACTCACGTCTTGCAGCAGGGCATCGACCGGCCCCGGCAGATCGCGGGTCGGGTTGCGCTCTCGCAGCCCATCCAGCAGGCGCAGCGGCGGCAAGGCGTGGCGCGGCGCCAGCATCGGGTCCACCAAGAGGACATGCTCGCCGAGCTGGATCTTCAAGGTGGCGCTGCGCAGTTGGGTGATCTTCATTCGAGGTCTTTCCTTCATCCCTGAGGCTTGGGGGCCATTGGAGCGGCTTCAGCCCTAAACTGCGAGTGTCTGAAAACCCACCAATCAGGCGTTTTCAGACATCATCACTGGAAGCCACCGATGCCCGACTTCACCCTGCTGGTGCTCCCCGGCAGCTACGCCAGCAGCGTGGCGGCCACGCTGGACATGCTGCGCGCCGCAGCCAGCCTGGCGCCCCGCCTGCGGCTGACGCCGCCCACTTGGCGCGTGCGCTCGCCCGAGGGCGGGCCGGTGGATTTGGGCGCGGGGCTGTGGGTAGACAGCACCGCGCTGCCGCAAAGCCCACGTCACGACCCCAGCCTCTGGGTGCTGCCGGGTCTGGGCACCGAGGACGTCGAAACCTTGAGGGCCGCGCTGCAGCAGCCCCAGGCCCAGCGCTTGATCCGGGCCTTAAGTGCCCACGCGGCGCGAGGAGGGCGCATCGCTGCGTCTTGCTCGGCGGTGTTTCTGTTGCAGGCCGCCGGCCTCTTGGTGGACCGGCAGGTCACCACTTCTTGGTGGCTGGCGCCGCAGCTGCAGCAGTTGGAACCGCGCTGCCGCGTGGATGCCGACCTCATGATCTGCACCGACGGCCCCTTGTGCACCGCCGGCGCGGCCTTTGCGCAGGTGGACCTGATGCTGCACCTCTTGCGCCAGCAGTTCGGGGTGCCGCTGGCGGATGCGGTAAGCCGGGTCTTGCTGATCAGTGGTCGCGAGGCCCAAGCGCCCTTCGTCGTGCCCGCCTTGCTGGCCAGCGGCGACGCCTTGGTCGGCCGGCTGCTGCGCCGCATCGAAGGCGCATTGCCGCAAATCCCCAGCGTGGCGGCGCTGGCGCAGGAGCTGGGTCTATCGACCCGTACCTTGTCGCGCCGGGTGCAGCAAGCCACCGGCAAAAGCACCTTGGCCTTGATCCACAGCGTGCGGCTGCAACGCGCGCGCCTGCTGATCGAGTCCAGCAGCATGAGCATTGAAGCGGTGGCCGCCCAAGTCGGTTATGAAGACGCCACGGCCCTGCGCCGCCTGATGCGCAAGCTGCAGGGCCAGGCCCCCAGCCAATGGCGCAAGCGCGGCCAGCCAGGCTGAAGCGCCCCACCGACGCAAAGCAGGGGCCGCGATGATGGGAGAATTCGCGCTCCCGAAGACCCGCACCGCCGCCCGGCAAGCACACAAACCTTGGTTCGACCCATGCTGCAACAACTCTCGACCTTCACGCAAGAAGCCTCCTCCATCGGCCCCGTGGTGCTGATCGTGATGGACGGCTACGGTATCTCCAAGACTGGCGCCGGCAGCGCCATTGCTGCGGCCAACAAGCCCAACCTGGACCGCCTGATGGCCCAGTACCCAAACATCCAGCTGCGCGCCCATGGCACGGCGGTAGGCATGCCCTCGGATGACGATATGGGCAACTCCGAGGTGGGCCACAACGCGCTGGGCGCGGGCCAGGTCTATGCCCAAGGCGCGGCCTTGGTGGCCAACTCGATCGCCTCGGGCGAACTCTGGCAAGGCCAGGCCTGGCAAGAGATCGTGGCCGCGGCCAAGGCCGGCTCGCAGCGCATCCACTTTCTGGGCCTGCTCTCGGACGGCAATGTGCACAGCCATATCGACCACCTCAAGGCCATGGTGCTGCGCGCCAAGCAAGAGGGCATCAAGACCGTGCGGGTGCATGCCCTGATCGACGGCCGCGATGTGCCCGAGACCAGCGCCTTGGACTATGTCGTGCCCTTTGAAGCCTTTTTGGCCGAGCTGAGCACCGAGGGCTTTGACGCCCGCATCGCTTCTGGCGGCGGCCGCCAGTCCATCACCATGGACCGTTATGACGCCAACTGGCCGATGGTGGAGCGCGGCTGGAAAACCCATGTGCTGGGCCAGGGCGCGCAGTTCGCCAATGCCACAGCGGCTATCCAGGGCCTGCGTGCGCAGCACCCGGGCGTGATCGACCAAGACCTGCCCGAATTCGTCATCGCCGAGAACGGCCAGGCCATCGGCACCATTGAAGACGGCGACGCGGTGGTGCTGTTCAACTTCCGCGGCGACCGCGCGATCGAGGCCACCCGCGCCTTTGAGGAAGGCAGCGGCTTTGACAAGTTCGACCGCCAGCGCGTGCCCAAGGTCACCTTCGCCGGCATGCTGCAGTACGACGGCGACCTGAAGCTGCCCGCGCGCTTTCTGGTCGCGCCGCCCGCCATCAAGAACACCTCGGGCGAATGGTTCAGCAAGATGGGCATCGCGCAGTTCGCCTGCTCCGAGACCCAGAAGTTCGGCCATGTCACCTACTTCTGGAATGGCAATCGCTCCAGCAAATTTGAGGGCGAAACCTACCTCGAAGTGCCCAGCGATGTGGTGCCGTTTGAGCAGCGCCCCTGGATGAAGGCCGCCGAGATCACCGACGCCATGGTCGCCGCGCTGGAAAGCGGCAAGTACAAGGTGCTGCGCTGCAATTTCGCCAATGGCGATATGGTCGGCCACACCGGCAACTTCCGCGCCGCCACCATGGCCATCGAGGCGGTGGATCTGGCCCTGGGCCGCTTGCTCAAAGCGGTGGATGCCGCCGGCGGCGTGGCCCTGATCACCGCCGACCACGGCAATGCCGACGAGATGGTGGAGCTGGACAAGAAGACCGGCCAACCGGCGCTGAACAAGGACGGCAGCTTCAAAGCCAAGACCGCCCACACGCTCAACCCGGTGCCGCTGATCCTGTATCACAACATCCCGGGCCTGAAGCTGGGCCTGCAGCAAACTGCCACGGCGGGCCTGTCCAATATCGCGGCCACGACGGCCCAGTTGCTGGGCTATGACAAGCACGCCGATTGGGACGAGAGCTTGCTCACCGCAAGTACCTGATGGCGCTGGGCGCGAATCAAAGGAATTGAGGTTCGGCCTCAGCTTGCAGCTCGTCAAGCAAGCTTTGCGCCGAGCGCTGCAGCGCTTGCTCGTCTTGTTGGCGCACACCATGCAACACAAATGGAGGCCGGTAGCGCATACCCAGCATATGGGCCGTGCGCTGCACGGGTTTGAGCAACTCGCTCAGGCTAAATTCATTGAAGCCGCCCGCTTGGTAGTCCTGCGCCACCGCCCCCGTGCTGATGGCTTGCAGCCACGTCTTGCCTTTAAGTCGGTCGACCCCGGGTCCGTAAGCCCATCCAAAGGTCAGCACCTCGTCCATCCAGAGTTTCATCAGCGGCGGAACGGAGTACCAGTAGAGGGGGTACATGAACACAATGCGCTCATGTGCCATCAGCAAAGCCTGTTCTCGCTCGACGTCAATGCGCCAATCTGGGTAGCGTTCATAGGGGCGGTTGATGGTCAGGCCCTGGACCGAACTCAGGCACTCAAGCCAACTGCGTTGCACGCGAGAGCGCTCGGGGTGGGGGTGGAAAGCTTGGATCAATGTGGATTTCATGCTTGAACGATAGCCAGACCCAAGGACGATGACTCTCACTCTGATCCAATTGCGATATGAAGACGCTTCATACCCCAGCGCTTGATCTGCATCTGCTGCAATGCTTGGATCTGCTCTTGCAAGAGGCCAACGTCAGTCGCGCTGCCTTGCGAGCCGATGTCACCCAGTCGGCCATGAGCCATGCCCTGCGCCGCCTTCGTCTGCACTTTGCCGACCCCTTGTTGGTCCGCGCAGGGCGCGGCATGAAGCTCAGCGCACGCGGTCTGGCCTTGCGAGCGCCGCTGCGCGAGGCCTTGCTGCAATTGCACCGTGTGGCCCAAACTCAAGAGTCCTTCGACCCCAGCCGAGGGGCCCATCAGTTCCGCATGCTGATGCCCGACTATGGCGACATGGTGCTGGTGCCTCCCTTGATGCGTCGCCTCTCCGAAAAGGCGCCCCAATCCAGCCTGCATTGCCTGCAGGACGGCGGCCTCGATTGGTTGGCCGCTTCGGCGCAGGCTGACGTCTTGATCGGGCGCTTTGACCAAGCGCCGCAAAGCGCGCACCAGCGCGATCTTTGGGAAGAAGACTTTGTGTTGATCGCCAGCGCCAGGCACCCCCGCCTGGGGCAGCAAGCGCCTGATCTCGAGGCCTATCTGGCCGAATCCCATATTCAGGTGCGCTTGACCGGATTGGGTCGAGGGCAGGTTGACCAATGGCTGCATGAACGCGGCCACAGCCGCCACATTGCCTGCACCTTTGCTCAGTTTTCAAGTGCAGGCCGCTTGGTCGCCCAAAGCGATTTGATTTGCACACTGCCTCGCCGAGTCGCCCAGGCGCTCGCGGTGGATCATGACTTGAGCCTGCATCAGCTGCCACTGGCCCTGCCCAGCTTTCAGGTCCGCATGCTGTGGAGCCCGGCCCTGCATCACGAGGCCAGACATCGTTGGTTTCGAGAAGAAATCATCACCGCCTTGCGAGAGCGCCTGGCGGAGCTTGACGCCATCGCGCGCTCAAGGGCGAGGCGCCCCCATCAAAGCGCAAAGTCGTAATCCACCGTCAGCGGCGCATGGTCGCTGAACTTTTGGTCTTTGTAGATGGTGGCGCGCTTGGCCAGCGCCGCCAGCTTGGGCGTGGCGAAGTGGTAGTCCAAACGCCAGCCCACGTTCTTGGCGTAGGCTTGGCCGCGGTTGCTCCACCAGGTGTAGCAAGCGTCGGTGGTGTCGGGGTGCAGTTGGCGGTAGACGTCGATCAGGCCGCCTTGGTCTTTGCCCTGGCCAAAGAGCTGGTCCAGCCAAGCGCGCTCTTCCGGCAAAAAGCCGGAGTTCTTCAAATTGCCCTTCCAGTTCTTCAGGTCTGCTTCCTTGTGGGCGATGTTGACGTCGGCCACCAAGATGAACTCGCGTTCGGCCTTCAGCGCCGCCAAATGGGGCCGCATCGCGTCGAGGAAGCGGTATTTGGCCTCCTGGCGCTCGGGGCCGCTGGAGCCGCTGGGGAAGTAGCAGCTGATCAGGCTGAGCTTGCGGCCGGGTTTGTCGAAGCGCTTTTCGATGTAGCGGCCTTCATCGTCAAACTCTTGCACACCAATGCCGGTGATGATGTCGCTGGGAGTCTCGCGGGTGTAGAGCCCCACGCCGGAATAACCTTTTTTCTGCGCGTAATGAAAGTGGCCTTTCAAGTCGCCCGAGCTGCAAAAGGTGCCCGCCACATGTTCGTCTTGCGCCTTCACCTCTTGCACGCCCAAGGCGTCGGCCTGCTGCTGCGGCAGCCAGTCAAAAAAGCCCTTGGTGGCTGCAGAACGGATGCCGTTCAAATTGGCTGTTATGAATCGCATGACAAAAACACTCGCACAAAACCGCTGGGGCGCGAAGTATCGCAGGTGAGGCAAAAAGCAGAGAAAGCCGCGGGCTGCTGTGTTTTGGCAACAGAAGACCCCAGACTTGGCGGCCAAGGTAGTTGCCGGGCATGGGAATTGCTAGATTCATGGACGGTTCACAGATTGGTCACATACCACTCGGCCACCCCACCCAGCGCCGCTTGTGCACCCGCCAATATTTTTCGGAGTTCCCCTATGTCCAAGCCCTCTTTCCCCTTTGCTCCCACGCGTGCTCAAGTGCGCCCCACCCAACTGGCGGCCGGTGTCGCGCTGGCGCTGAGCTTGTGGCCGCTGGCCCATGCACAAGACAGCAAGCCCGCAGAAAAGGGTGAGAAAAGCCAGCTCGAAACCGTGGTGATCACCGCCGAACGCCGCGCCGAGAACATCAAGGACGTGCCGATTGCCGTCTCCACGCTCAAGGGCGAGAAGCTCGATGTGCTGGCCTCGGGCGGGCAGGACGTGCGCTTTTTGTCGGGCCGCGTGCCCAGCCTGAACATCGAGTCCTCGTTCGGCCGCGCCTATCCGCGCTTTTACATCCGCGGCTATGGCAATACCGATTTCCGTTTGAATGCCTCGCAGCCGGTTTCCGTCTTGTTTGACGATGTGGTGCAAGAGAACCCAATCCTGAAGGGCTTCCCGGTCTTCGATCAGCGCGCAGTCGAAGTGCTGGCCGGCCCACAAGGCACTTTGTTTGGCCGCAACACACCGGCCGGTGTGGTCAAGTTCGACTCGGTGCGCCCGAGCAAAAAGCAAGACGCTTATGTGAGCGCCAGCTATGGCAGCTACGGCAGCTACAGCCTGGAAGGTGCGGCCAATCTGCCGCTGGGTGGCGACTGGTCGGCCCGCATCTCGGCGCAAACCCAGCACCGCGATGACTGGGTCAAGAACACCAACCCCAAGGGCCCGACCCAAGAGACCGAGGGCTATCGCGACAGCGCCGTGCGCCTACAAGCCCTGTATGAACCGAGTAAGACCTTCAGCGCCTTGTTCAATCTGCACCACCGCGATCTGGACGGCAGCCCGCGGCTGTTCCGCGCCAGCATCATCAAGCCCGGCACCAATGACTTGATCGATGGCTTTGACCCCGCCAAGGTCTCGCTGGACGGCGTCAACAAGCAAACACTGACGCAGACCGGCGGCTCCATGAAGCTGAAGTGGGCGCTGCCCGAGTTCACGGTGCACGCCATCACCGGCTATGAATCGGTCAAGCCTTTCAGCCGCGGCGATATTGACGGCGGCTCGGTCTACAAGTTCCCGCAAGGCCCGGGCGAGGCCGCATTCCCAGTGGAAACCTCGGACGCCTTGGACGGCCACCGTCAGTTGTCTCAAGAAGTGCGTCTGGAGTCCACCAACAGCGGCCCGCTGCGCTGGCAGGCGGGCGTTTACCTCTTCGATGAACGCTACACCGCCGTGGCACAGGACTACATCAACCCGCTGACCACCAGCACCCGCCAGACCAACAAGGCCTGGGCCACGTTTGGCTCCATCAACTACGACCTGAGCAATGAACTGAAACTGCGCGCCGGCCTGCGCTACACCAAGGACAAGAAAGAGCTGTCCACCAGCACCACCGATCCCAAACGCATCCAAGCCGGCAATGGCCTGAGCCTGAACACCGATGACGCGAAGTGGAACTGGGACGCCTCAGCCACCTATGCGCTGAACAAAGATAGCAATGTCTACGCCCGCGTGGCCACCGGCTTCCGGGCTTCGTCGATCCAACCGGCGGCGGAATTCAATCCACAGTCTTTTGCCGGGCCGGAAGACGTCATCTCCTATGAGCTGGGCCTGAAGTCGGATCTGTGGGATCGCCGCGCGCGCCTCTCGGCCGCTTTGTTCAACTACGAGGTGAAGAACCAGCAGTTCACTGCGGTGGGCGGCGGCAACAACGCCAACCGCCTGATCAATGCCAAGAAGGTGGGCGGCCAGGGTGTCGAGTTCAATTTGGAACTGCTGCCGGTGGACGAGCTGCTGCTGACCGTCGGCGGCAGCTACAACAACACCAAGATCAAGGACAGCGGCTTGCAGGTGGAAGCCTGCGGTGCTTCTTGCACCTTGCGTGACCCCATCATCGTGCCCAAGAACCCGGCGATCTTCAAGTTCTCCGACACCGTGGCCATCGACGGAAACTCACTGGCCCAGGCCCCCAAGTGGATTGCCAACTTCACCGCCCGTTACGCTATCCCCACGGCTGCTGGCAATGAGTTCTACATCTATACCGACTGGGCCTACCGCAGCAGCGTGAGCTTCTTCTTGTATGACTCGGTGGAATTCACCGGCAAGCCGCTGACCGAAGGCGGCCTGCGCCTGGGCTATATCTGGAACCAGGGCAAGTATGAAGTCGCCGCCTATGGCCGCAACATCACCAACCAGATTCGCGTCACCGGCGCCATTGACTTCAACAACCTGACCGGCTTCATCAACGACCCGCGCACCTACGGCGTGCAATTCAAAGCCCTGTTCTGAGCGCTGCTGAAGCCGCCGCGAAGCGCTGAGCGCCCAGCCGCCTGACAGCGCTTCGCCCCGCCTCAAAAGCCCGGTTCCTCTTGGGAATCCGGGCTTTTTTTGGCCCCTACAATCAGACGCGTTGATTGCTGCCATCATGCCCATGACCACTCCGTCCGCCCCCGATCTCTTGGCCCAAGAATTCGTCGCCTTTGCTGTCGAAGCTGGCGTCTTGCGCTTCGGTGAATTCAAAACCAAGGCCGGGCGCCTGAGCCCTTATTTCTTCAACGCCGGCCTGTTTGACGACGGCGCCAAGCTGGGCCGACTGGCGCAGTTCTACGCGCAGCGCTTGGTGGCCTCGGGCCTGCAGTTCGACATGATTTTTGGCCCGGCCTACAAAGGCATCACCCTGGCTGCCGCGCTGTCCATCGAGCTGGCCCGCCTGGGCCACAACAAGCCCTTTGCCTACAACCGCAAAGAGGCCAAAGACCATGGCGAAGGCGGTACCCTGGTCGGCGCGCCGGTGCAGGGTCGCGTCTTGATCATTGACGATGTGATTTCGGCCGGCACCTCGGTGCGCGAATCGATTGCGCTGATCAAGGCCGCCGGCGCCACGCCTTGCGGCGTCAGCATCGCGCTGGACCGGCAAGAAAAGGCGGTGGAGAACGGCGTCGAAAGCGCCAAGTCCGCGGTGCAGTACGTCACCGAGCAGCTGCAAATGCCGGTGGTCGCGATTGCCGGCTTGGCCGATCTGTTGGCCTATTTGCACAGCACCAGCAACCCGGCGGTCACCGCCTACGCCGGCGCGGTGCAAGCCTACCGGGATCGATACGGGGTTTGAGGCCTCACATGTTCCTCATCCATGCTCGGGATATGCGCAGCTTGATGATGCGCTCATGCCTGCTGATGTCGGCGGGCCTGCTGTTGGCCAGCCCATCCTCGGCGCAAGCACCACAGCCGCCCTCACCAGGGACCAACAAAGCGGGCGCCGGCATTTACACCTGCACCACACCCGAGGGCCGACGTCTGACCTCGGATCGGCCCATCGTCGAATGCAGTGCGCGTGAGCAGCGCATCTTGAACGCCGATGGCTCTTTGCGGGCGATCCTGCCGCCCTTTTTGTCGCCCGAAGAGCGGGCCGCACAAGAGGCGCGAGACCGCAAGCAAGCGGCTGAAATCGCGGCCCGCAACGACGCCATCCGCCGCGATCGCAACCTGATGCTGCGCTACCCCAATGAGGCCAAGCACCAGCGCGCGCGCGAAGAGGCTTTGGACGACGCCAACAAGGCGCGCTTGATTTCCGAGCACCGCATCAAAGACCTGGCGCTGGAGCGCAAGCCTTTGATGGACGAAGCCGAGTTCTACAAGGGCAAGCCCTTGCCGCCCAAACTCAAGCAGCAACTCGATGCCAACGACGCCGCCGTGGGCGCACAGCGCGAGCTGATCGAGAACCAAAAAGCCGAGCTGGTGCGCATCAACAGTCGCTATGACGCGGAGCTGGCGCGCCTGAAGCGCCTGTGGGCCGGCGCAGCGCCCGGCAGCTTGGGCGCAACGCCAGCGGACGCCTCAGCCTCCGCCTCGCGCTGACCCCGCCCGGTCAGGCACCGAGCTTCTTCTTCAAGAGCTCGTTCACCAAGCTCGGATTGGCCTTGCCCTTGGTGGCCTTCATGGCTTGGCCGACCAGGGCGTTGAAGGCTTTCTCCTTGCCCGAACGGAATTCCTCGACGGACTTCTGATTCGCGGCCAGCACCTCATCCAAGATGGCCTCAATCGCGCCGGTGTCACTGACTTGCTTCAGGCCCTTGGCTTCAATCAGGGCATCCACGTCCGAGCCTTCGCCGCTCCACAAGGCTTCAAACACCTGCTTGGCGGCGTTGTTGGAGATGGTGCCGTCCTGAATGCGCTGGATCAAACGGCCCAGCAACTCAGGGCTGACCGGGCTGGCTTCGATGCTGCGCTCCTCGCTGTTCAAGCGGCGTGACACCTCACCCATCAGCCAGTTCGCCACCAGCTTGGGCGCGCCGCAGACGGCCTTGGCCGCCTCGTAAAAGCGCGCCGTTGCCAGGCTCTGGGTCATGATGGCCGCGTCATACGCCGTCAAACCGTCTTGCTGTTCAAAGCGCTCGGCCATCACGGAAGGCAGCTCCGGCATCTCGCCACGCACCCGCTCAATCCAGTCGTTCGCAATCACCAGCGGCGGCAGATCGGGGTCCGGGAAGTAGCGGTAATCGGCCGAGTCTTCCTTGCTGCGCATCGCGCGGGTCTCGCCAGTATCCGGGTTGAAAAGCACGGTGGCTTGTTGGATCTTGCGGCCGTCCTCGATTTCGTCGATCTGCCAATTCACCTCATAGTCCACCGCCTGCAAGAGGTAGCGGAAGCTGTTGAGGTTTTTGATCTCACGGCGCGTGCCATAGGGCTCGCCGGGCTTGCGCACCGACACGTTCACATCGCAGCGGAACGAGCCCTCTTGCATATTGCCGTCGCAAATGCCCAGCCACATCACCAGCGCATGCAGGGTCTTGGCGTACTCGCAGGCCTCAGCGGCCGAACGCATATCGGGCTCGCTGACGATTTCCAGCAAGGGCGTGCCGGCACGGTTCAGGTCGATGCCGCTCTGGCCGTGATAGTCCTCGTGCAAGCTCTTGCCGGCGTCTTCTTCCAGGTGGGCGCGAGTCAGTTGAACGACCTTCTTCTCGTCACCGACGAAGAACTCCACCTTGCCGCCTTGCACCACCGGGATCTCAAACTGGCTGATCTGGTAGCCCTTGGGGAGGTCCGGATAGAAATAGTTTTTGCGGGCAAAGATGGACAGCGGTGCCACCTTGGCGCCCACCGCCAGACCGAAGCGAATGGCGCGCTCGACCGCACCGCGGTTCAACACCGGCAAGGTGCCCGGCAGCGCCAAGTCCACGGCGGAAGCCTGGGTGTTAGGCTCGGCGCCAAAAGCGGTCGATGAGCCGCTGAAAATCTTCGAGACGGTGGAGAGTTGGACGTGGTTTTCCAGGCCGATCACGACCTCATAGCCACGGATCAATTTATTCGTGCTGCTGCTCTTCATTTCAGAATCCTGCCGGGGCCGCGCGGTGCCAGTCGGTCGCTTGTTGCAAGGCATGGGCGGTGTGCAAAAGCTGCCCTTCCTTGAAGTAATTGCCCAAGAGCTGCAAGCCCACCGGCATGCCGCCCTCGCCCAAGCCCACCGGCACGCTCATGCCGGGCAGGCCGGCCAAGGAGCCGGGCAGGGTGAAGATGTCGGCCAGATAGGCTTTGACGGGGTCGTCCTTGCCCTCGCCATGCTTCCAGGCCACCGTGGGCGCCACCGGCCCGGCGATCAGATCGCAGTGCTGGAAGGCCTGCTGGAAATCGTCCGCAATCATGCGGCGCAGCTTTTGCGCTTGCAGGTAGTAGGCGTCGTAATAACCGTGAGACAAGACGTAGCTGCCGATCATGATGCGGCGCTTGACCTCCGGGCCAAAGCCTTCGGCGCGGGTCTTTTTGTACATGTCCAGCAGATCGTCAAACTGGGCGGCGCGGTGCCCAAATTTGACGCCATCAAAGCGGCTCAGATTGGAGCTGGCCTCGGCCGGGGCAATGATGTAGTACACCGGAATCGCCAACTCGGTGCGGGGCAGGCTCACATCGACCAAGGTGGCGCCGAGCTTTTCCAGCTCGGCCAAGCCCGCGCGCACCGCGCTGTTGACGTCGGCCGACAGCGCCGCCGGGAAGAACTCGCGCGGCAAGCCGATGCGCAAGCCCTTCAGCGGTTGAGCGGCCGTGGCCCCCTCGCGGGCGGCCAGCATCTGGGCATGAAAGTTTTGCGGCGGTTGCTGCACGCTGGTGGCATCGCGCTCATCAAAGCCGCTCATGGCCGAGAGCAGCAGGGCGCAGTCTTCGGCCGAGCGGGCCATGGGGCCGGCTTGGTCCAGGCTGGAGGCGAAGGCGATCATGCCGTAGCGGCTGCACACGCCGTAGGTCGGCTTGATGCCGGTGATGCCGGTGAAGCTGGCGGGTTGGCGGATCGAGCCGCCGGTGTCGGTGCCGGTGGAGCCCGGCACCAAACGCGCCGCCACCACAGCGGCCGAGCCACCCGAAGAGCCGCCCGGCACGCGCGCGCTGTCCCAGGGGTTGGCCACTGGCTTGTAAGCCGAGTTCTCATTGGCCGAGCCCATGGCGAACTCGTCACAGTTGAGCTTGCCCAAAGAGACAGTGCCGGCCTCGAACAAACGCGCGATCACCGTGGCATCAAAGGGGCTGCGGTAGCCGGCCAGGATCTTGGAGCCCGCGGTGGTGGGCATGTCCCGGGTGACAAAAATGTCCTTGTGCGCGAGCGGCACGCCCAGCAGGGGGCTGGTGTCGCCAGCAGCGCGGCGTGCGTCGGCGGCGGCCGCCGCAGCCAGCGAGGCGGCTGGGTCGGTGTGCAAAAAGCCGCCCAGCGCTTCATCATGCTGAGCCACACGCGCCAGCAGGTGTTGCGTCAGCTCGGTGCTGGACACCTGCTTGGCCGCCAGCGCACGGCTCAAATCGGCCACGCCCAGATCATGCAGGGCGGCGTGAGGGGTACTTGTCGTCGTTGTCGTTGTCATTATTCGATCACCTTGGGCACCAGGAACAGGCCGTCTTCCACGGCCGGCGCGCTGCGTTGATTGAGCTCGCGCTGATTGCTCTCCGTGACAGCGTCTTCACGCAAACGCAGAGCCACCTCTTGCACCGCCGACAAGGGCGTGTAGAGCGGCTCCACGCCGGAGGTGTCCACGGCGCTCATTTGCTCAACGATGGAGAAAAAACCATTCAGCTGGCCGAGCAAGGCAGCGCTTTCCGCTTCTTGCAATTCCAGCCGGGCCAGATGGGCGATTCGACTAACGTCTTGTGGGGTCAGAGCCATGGGGCAAGGTGTCCGGAGGTGGCAAAAACAAGGGCCTCAATTCGAAGAACTGAGGGCTTGTCGGATCAGGAAATAGGGGGCTATCAGTTATTATCTATGCTTATCTCCACAGCATCGGGGCTGCGTGTCCTACAGGGCTTGTCTCTTTAGGAACTTGCAGCCTCGTTGCATATGGTTCAACCGTCGGCCCAACCGTCGCTCCACACCCGCCCCGATCAACGCTTTATTGCGCGTAATGCCGGCGATCTCCAGCCCAGCGGCTCAGATGCCTGGCCCTCGCGCCCTCAAAAAACATGTTCGCTTCCCTGCGCCGCTACTTCTCCACCGACCTCGCCATCGACTTGGGCACTGCCAACACGCTGATTTACGTCCGCGGCAAAGGCATCGTGCTGGATGAGCCCTCGGTCGTTTCGATCCGCCACGAAGGCGGCCCGAACGGCAAGAAAACCATTCAAGCCGTGGGCCACGAGGCCAAGGCCATGCTGGGCAAGGTGCCGGGCAATATCGAAGCCATCCGCCCGATGAAAGACGGCGTGATCGCCGACTTCACCGTCACCGAGCAGATGCTCAAGCAGTTCATCAAGATGGTGCACGACTCCAAGATGCTGCGCCCCAGCCCGCGCATCATCATCTGCGTGCCCTGCGGTTCGACCCAGGTGGAGCGTCGCGCGATTCGTGAGTCCGCTCTGGGCGCCGGCGCGTCTGAGGTCTACCTGATTGAAGAACCGATGGCCGCTGCGATTGGCGCCGGTCTGCCGGTGTCGGAAGCCTCCGGTTCCATGGTCGTGGACATCGGCGGCGGCACGACGGAAGTCGGCGTTATCTCGCTGGGCGGCATGGTCTACAAGGGCTCGGTCCGCGTCGGCGGCGACAAGTTCGACGAAGCCATCATCAACTACATCCGCCGCAACTACGGCATGTTGATCGGTGAGCCCACCGCGGAAGCGATCAAGAAGAACATCGGCAGCGCCTTCCCCGGCTCCGAAGTCAAGGAAATCGAAGTCAAGGGCCGCAATCTGGCCGAAGGCGTGCCGCGCAGCTTCACCATCTCGTCCAACGAGATCCTGGAAGCACTGACCGACCCGCTGAACCAAATCGTTTCCGCCGTGAAGAACGCGCTGGAACAGACCCCGCCCGAGCTGGGCGCCGACATCGCCGAGCGCGGCATGATGCTGACCGGCGGCGGCGCGCTGCTGCGCGATCTGGACCGCTTGCTGGCCGAAGAAACCGGCTTGCCGGTGCTGGTGGCCGAAGATCCGCTGACCTGCGTGGTGCGCGGTTGCGGCATGGCTTTGGAACGTATGGAGCGACTCGGCTCCATCTTCACCTACGAGTGATGGGCGAAGGCCTACTGCGCGAAGGCTTGGCGTCGTTGGGCGGTGCGCGCAATCCTCACGTACTCAAAGTACGTTCCGGTTGCTGTGCTCCGGCCGCCTAGCCCATCCTCCGCTCGCTACGGCCCGTGAGATTGATTGAATCGAATCGCAGCGTCCTAAAGAGCCATGCCTCTCGGCACCCTTGATCGCAATCCCCCCCCGTTCTTCCGTCAAGGCCCGTCGGCGTTGACGAAGTTGCTGCTGTGCGCGGCGCTGGCGGTGTTTTTGATGGTGGCGGATGCGCGCTTCAAACTGGTGGCACCGGCGCGGGCAGCTTTGGCGCTGGCTTTGCATCCGGTGCAGCGCCTACTGCTGACGCCGGTGGATGCGATGGAGAGTCTGCAGGACTATCTGCGCGGCACCGAGCGCGCCATTGAGGCCGAGAAAAAGGCCAGCCACCAACTGGTGCTGCAGGCCGAGCGCCTGAGCCGGGCTCAGCAATTGCAGGCCGAGAACCAACGCCTGCGTGAGTTGCTGGACTTGCGCCCGGCGCTGCAGGTCAAATCTGTCGCCGCCGAAGTCTTGTATGAGGCCACCGACCCCTATTCGCGCCGCGTGGTGATCGACCGCGGCAGCAGCCACGGCATCAAGCCGGGCGCACCGGTCATCAATGACAAGGGCGTCCTGGGTCAGGTGACCCGGGTCTACACCTTGTCGGCCGAGGTCACGCTGCTGAGCGACAAAGACGCGGCGATTCCGGTCTTGAACACCCGCACCCAGCAACGCAATGCCGCCTTTGGCAATAGCGATGGCAGCGGCATGGAGCTGCGCTTCCTGGCGGCCAATGCCGATGTCAAAGAGGGCGATCTGCTGGCCACCTCGGGCCTGGACGGGGTCTACCCACCCGGTCTGCCAGTGGCCAAAGTGACGGGCGTGGAGCGGCGTGGCGAAACCAGCTTTGCCCGCGTCAGCCTGCAGCCGGTGGCGCAGGCCGACAGTGCGCGCCACGTCTTGGTGCTGGAGCCGCTCGATCTACATCAGGCGGCCATGGCCGAAGCGGCAGCTGCTGCAGCCGCCGAGGCGGCCTCGGCGGCTACCGCCAAGACCCAGCGCAAGGCCGCCGCTGCGGCCGCAGCCGCCAGCGCCGCAGCGTCCAGCGGCAAGGGAGGGCACAAGCCATGATCATGCCGCGTGGCGCTGGGCAGCTGCTGCTGCCGGCCAATCCCTTGTTCATCGCACTGAGCCTGATCCTGGCCCTGATTGCAGACATGGTGCCCATGGGGCGCCTGCCCGCCATGCCGGACTTGATGGCCGTGGTGCTGGTGTTTTGGGGCGTGCATCAGCCACGCCGCGTCGGCGTGGGCTGGGCCTTTGCCTTTGGTCTCTTGGTTGACGTGCACCACGGCGCCTTGCTGGGCCAGCATGCGCTGTCCTACAGCGTCTTGAGCTATGGCGCGGTCAGCCTGCATCGGCGGCTCTTGAGCTTTGGCCTGGCCGAACAGGCCTTACATGTGCTGCCGCTGTTCGTGGCCGCGCATGCGCTGGAGCTCTTGGTGCGCATGAGCGTGGGCGGCATCTGGCCGGGCTGGAGCATGGCCCTGGCGCCGGCGTTTGAGGCCTTGCTGTGGCCGCTGGTGACGGTGCTGCTGCTGGCGCCGCAACGCCGCGCGCCGGACCGTGACGCCAATCGTCCGCTCTAAATCAAGCCTCGCCCCATGACCGTTCTGAAGAACATCCAACAGGAGCTGGGCCGCTTTCGCCTGCGCCTGGTGGCGGCGGGCGCCTTTGTGTTGTTTTGCTTTGGCCTGCTGCTGGCACGCCTGATCTATCTGCAGGTGATTCAGCATGACAGCATGCTGGACCGGGCCGAGTCGAACCGCATCACCGTGGTGCCCATCGTGCCGAATCGTGGCCTGATCAAAGACCGCAATGGCGTGGTGCTGGCCAGCAACTACTCGGCCTACACGCTGGAGATCACGCCCTCCAAAGTGCCGGATTTAGAAGCCACCATCGATGCCTTGGCCCAGGTGATCGAGATCCAGCCGCGCGACCGCAAACGCCTGAAGCGCTTGATGGCCGAGAGCAAGAACTTCGAGTCACTGCCGATCCGCACCAAGCTCACTGACGCCGAGGTGGCCCGCTTCACGGCGCAGCGCTTTCGCTTCCCGGGCGTCGAGATCAAGGCGCGGCTGTTCCGCAACTACCCGCTGGGCGAGGTAGGGGCGCATTTGCTGGGCTATATCGGCCGCATCAACCAGGCCGAGAAAAAGGCCATGGAAGACTGGGAAGAAGAGGACCAGGCCAATTACCGCGGCACCGAATACATCGGCAAGCTCGGGCTGGAACAGGCCTATGAGCGCGAGCTGCACGGCATCACCGGCTTTGAGCAGGTCGAGACCAGCGCCGGCGGGCGCGCGGTGCGGCGCCTGGCTCACCGGCCACCGACGCCCGGCAACACCTTGGTGCTGTCCATCGACATCCGCCTGCAAGCGCTGGTGGAGGAGCTCTACAAAGACCGCCGTGGCGCCTTGGTGGCGATTGACCCGCGCAATGGCGAGGTGTTGGCCTTTGTCTCCAAGCCCACCTTTGACCCGAACTTGTTTGTCGACGGCATCGACGTGGAAAACTGGCGCGAGCTGAACGACAACCTCGACAAGCCGCTGCTGAATCGGGCCATGCGCGGCACCTATCCGCCGGGCTCGACCTACAAGCCCTTCATGGCCATGGCCGCGCTGAACTCGGGCAAGCGTTCGCCCAGTTTCATCGTCATGGACAACCTGACCTACAACTTCGGTGGCCGCACCTTCGGCAGCCCGGAGACCGACCGCCCAGGCCCCAAAGACATGCGCGCGGCCATCGTCAGCTCCAGCAATGTGTACTTCTACAGCCTCGCCAATGAAATGGGCGTGGACCTGATTCACGACCAGCTGGAGCCCTTTGGCCTGGGGCGCAAGACCGACATTGACCTGCTGGGCGAGGTCACCGGTGATCTGCCTTCCACCACCTGGAAGCGCAAGCGCTTCAAGAAACCCGAGCAGCAAAAATGGTTTGCCGGCGAAACCATTTCGTTGGGCATCGGCCAGGGCTATAACAACTTCACCATGTTGCAGATGGCCACGGCCATGTCCACCCTCTCGACCGGCGGCTTGCGCTACAAGCCGCGGCTGGTGCGCGAGATCGAAGATGTGGTCAAACATGAGCAGCGCCGCATGTCCAGTGATGCGCTGGAGCCGCTCCAGCTCAAGCCTGAGCATGTTGAGGTGATCCGCAATGCCATGCATGGCGTGACGGTGGAGGGCACATCCAAAGCCGCTTTTGCGGGCGCGGCCTACAAGAGCGGCGGCAAGACCGGCACCGCCCAGGCCATTGGTCTGCGCGCCGGCGAGAAATACAAAGACATCAAGGCTGATGAACGCAAGCGCGACCATTCGCTGTACGTGGCTTTTGCACCACTGGAGGCGCCCACCATTGCGTTGGCGGTGATCGTCGAAAACGCCGGCTTTGGCTCGACCTCGGCCGCGCCGATTGCGCGTCGGCTTTTTGACTATGTGTTGATGGGCCAATACCCCAGCGAAGAAGACATTGCGCTGACCCAGCAAGGCAAGGCAACGGCGCCCGTCGGCAAGCCTCGCGTGGCCAGCGAAGTGCCGCTGCCCGGCAGCACGCCTGAAGCGGCGGCATCGGCGGCATCGGCGCCACTGGCTGCTTCCGCTGCATCTGCGGCATCAGCAGCCCTTCCCGCGTCCGCCCCCGGATCCGCCAACGCGGCGCCTGCGCGCCCAAGCAGCAGCGGCGCATCGGCCGCCAGCGCGGCCGGCAAGACCTTGGCAGTCCCCACCCGTGCTGCGGCCAGCCCCACCCCTGCTATGGGAGCCTCGCGATGACCGGCGTTTTCAACAAGCCGAGCTGGTGGCAGCGCATCAAACCGCTGTTCACCGGCTTTGACGTCCCCTTGCTGCTGGCCATTGCCTGGTTGATGGGCATCGGCATGCTGTCCATGTATTCAGCCGGTTATGACCACGGCACCCGTTTCGTCGACCATGGCCGCAATATGCTGCTGTCCATCGGCCTGATCTTTCTGGTGGCGCAAGTGCCGCCGCAGCGGCTGATGACCTTGGCCATTCCGCTCTACACCATCGGGGTGACCTTGTTGATTGCCACCGCCTTGTTTGGCATTTCAAAAAAGGGTGCGCAACGGTGGCTGAACGTCGGCATCGTGATTCAGCCCTCCGAGTTACTGAAGATCGCCACGCCCTTGATGCTGGCTTGGTGGTTCCAAAAGCGAGAAGGGCAGTTGCGGCTGCCCGACTTCATCGCAGCCTTTTTGCTCTTGGCCATTCCCTTTGGTTTGGTGGCCAAACAACCGGATCTGGGTACCGCCATCCTGATCGGTGCCGCAGGCTTGTTTGTGATCTTTTTTGCCGGACTGTCATGGCGGTTGATCATTCCCGCGTTCTTGATCGGCGTGGTGGCTGTGTCTGCGCTGATCATGAGCGAAGAAGCGATTTGCCAGCCGGATGTGAAGTGGCCGGTGCTGCGTGAATACCAAAAGCACCGCGTCTGCACCCTGCTGGACCCCACCAAAGACCCGCTAGGCAAAGGCTTTCACATCATCCAGGGTGGCATTGCCATCGGCTCCGGTGGGCTGACGGGCAAGGGCTTCATGAAGGGCACGCAAACCCATTTGGAGTTCATCCCTGAGCGCACCACCGACTTCATTTTTGCGGCCTTCGGCGAGGAGTTTGGCTTGGCGGGCGCATTGGCCCTGTTGCTAGGCTTTACCGCGCTGATCATGCGCGGGCTGATGATTGCCTCAGACGCCCCCACCTTGTTCGCGCGGCTGATGGCAGGCGCGGTGACGCTGAGCTTTTTCACCTATGTGTTCGTCAATATGGGCATGGTCAGCGGCATCTTGCCGGTGGTGGGGGTGCCGCTGCCCTTCATCAGCTATGGCGGCACGGCCATGGTGACCCTGGGCATCAGCCTGGGCTTTTTGATGTCGATCTCGAAGGCGCGGCGCTTCAATCAGTCTTGAGCCGCCGGCTCAATCAGCACCGCCTGCGTCTTCAGCGGCAGCGCTGCTCGGCAGGGCATGGGCTTGGAATCGAATCGTGAAACGCGCCCCCGGGCCATGGCCCTCGGGTTCGTCCAGGCCCGGACGACGCTGACGGGTGTCGTCCAAACTCAACTCGGCCTCATGCTGTTGCGCGATTTCCCGCACGATGGCCAAGCCCAGGCCGGAGCCATCCACATTCGTGCCCAAGGCGCGGAAGAAGGGCTGGAAGACCTTTTCCCGGTCGCCCTCGGCAATACCCGGGCCTGAGTCTTCCACCTGCAAAACACTGACCTGTCCAAAGGGGTCTTCCACCACCCGCACGGTCACGGTGCCCTGGCTCGGGGTGTAAAGCAAGGCGTTGTCGACCAGATTGCGGATCAACTCGCGGATCAAGATCGGGTGCCCCAACACTCGCAATCCGCATTGCTCGGGGCCTGGCCCTTCATAGCCAAGGTCGATGCGCTTGTCCATGGCGCGCGGCACAAAGTCGCGCACCGTTTCCATCGCCAACTCAGCCATATTGACCTCGCTGCGCTGCGCGGCATGCTCTTGATCCTCGGCGCGCGCCATGGCCAACAACTGATTCACCATGTGCGCGGCACGCTGGCTGGACAAAGAGATCTGCTGCAAAGACCGCTTCAACTCGGCCGGCTCGCTGCGCCCTTCGTCAATTTCCCGCTGCGCAAACTCCGCTTGCATGCGCAGGCCCGCCAAAGGTGTTTTCAGCTGGTGAGCGGCATCGGCCAGGAAGTGCTTTTGCCGACTGATGGATTGGTCCAGCCGCGCCAGCAAATCATTGATGGCGCGCACCAGCGGTGCCACTTCCTCGGGTATGCGGCGCTCATCGATGGGACTCAGGTCCGAGCTCTCGCGCGAGCGGATGCGGCGTTGCAGTTCGTTCAGCGGCGCAATGCCGCGCGCCAAGGCCAACCAGACCAGCAACACCGCCAAGGGCAGGATCACAAACTGCGGCAGGATCACACCCTTGATGATTTCATTCGTCAGCCGCCCCCGTTTACCCAAGGTCTCCGCCACTTGCACCAGCATCGTTCGGGTCGAGCCCGCCAGGCCCTCGGGCGAGACCCACAAATAGGCCACGCGAACCCGCTCGTTACCGACCTCGTCATCCCGGAAATGCAGTTCCCAGGGCACGATCACTTCCTCATCCACGGGCACCGGCAGACTGGCGTCGCCGCTGAGCAATTCACCGCGCAAACCCAGCACTTGGTAATAGACGGTGTCGGCCTCATCGGCGCGCAAGAGCGCCGCCGCCTCGGGCGCCAGGGCATATTGCGAACGCCCGCTGCGCAAATTGGGTTGGGCCGCGGCCACTTGCAAGCCCAAGGTCCGCGCCATCTCGCCGAGTTCACGGTCATACGGGCGGCTCGCAATGCCTTGCGCCACCAACCAAGTCAGCGCCACGCTGATGGGCCAGATCAGCAACAGCGGCGCCAGCATCCAGTCCAGGATCTCGCCAAACAGCGAGCGTTGGCCAGAATCAGCGGGCATTGTCGAAGCAAGCGCAGTCGAACAGCGAGCGCGAACGCATCAGGTGCGACCGAGCGCTCAACTGGGAATCTTTTCCAGGCAATAGCCCAGGCCCCGGACCGTGGCAATGCGAATCGGGCCTTGCTCGATCTTTTTGCGCAAACGGTGGATGTAGACCTCGATGGCGTTGTTGCTCACCTCCTCGCCCCACTCACACAGGCGCTCCACCAATTGATCTTTGCTGACCAAGCGCCCTGCGCGCTGCAGCAAGACCTCCAGCAGGCTCAGCTCGCGGGCCGACAACTCAATCATCTGCTCATTGATATAGGCCACACGGCCGGTCGCATCGAAACTCAGCGGCCCATGCTTGATCACGCTGGACGCCGTGCCCAGCCCGCGCCGGGTCAAGGCTCGCACGCGCGCCTCCAACTCCTGCAGGGAAAAGGGCTTGGCCATGTAGTCGTCCGCGCCAAAATCCAGGCCTTTGACCCTTTGCTCCACGCTGTCAGCGGCCGTCAGAATCAACACCGGCATCGCCGAACCGCGCGCCCGCAGCTTGCGCAAGACCTCCAGCCCGTGCAGCTTGGGCAGGCCCAAATCCAAGATCACCAGGTCAAACTCATGGGAGGCCAAGGCGGCATCGGCCTCGCTGCCCGAGCTGACCTGGTCCACCGCATAACCCGAGGCCCGCAGGGAGCGCAGCAACGCGTCCGCCAATACTTGGTCGTCTTCAGCAATCAGGATGCGCATACGGTCTCCGTCCAAGATTTGTTCTTCTGCCTGGCATTCTAGGGAGTCCGCCCTGCTTTTAGACAAACGCCCAAGCCCGCAGCCCTGAGGCAACACCGGGATCAAAGAATACAAACACCTCTTGCTGGCTCACGCCATGAGCCAGCAGATCCCTAAGATCCTCAGCCATGGAGTTCACAAGGCCCTGCGCCCATGCCCAAGGGCTCGGCCAGCTTCAACTTCAAATGGTGACTGGCACTTGCCAGCGAAGATTCGATAAACTACTGTACAAACATACAGATTGCGCCATAATCGCGCCTGTCAATTGAGGAGAAATTCATGGACGCCCCCGCCAAAACCGTCAACGCCGAAAAGGCCAAGGCCCTGCAAGCCGCACTCAGCCAAATCGAAAAACAATTCGGCAAGGGCTCCATCATGCGCCTGGGTGAAGGCGAGGTGATTGAAGACATCCAGGTGGTCTCCACCGGCTCTTTGGGCTTGGACATTGCCCTGGGCGTCGGCGGCCTGCCGCGTGGCCGCGTGGTCGAAATCTACGGCCCGGAATCCTCGGGCAAAACCACGCTGACGCTGCAAGTCATTGCCGAAATGCAAAAGCTCAATGGTGTTTGCGCCTTCATCGACGCCGAGCACGCGCTGGACATCCAGTACGCACAAAAGCTGGGCGTCAATTTGCAAGACCTGCTGATCAGCCAGCCCGATACGGGCGAACAAGCCCTCGAAATCGTCGACGCCCTGGTGCGTTCGGGCTCGGTGGACATGATTGTGGTGGACTCGGTCGCAGCCCTGACACCCAAGGCCGAATTGGAAGGCGAAATGGGCGACTCCTTGCCCGGCCTGCAAGCCCGTTTGATGAGCCAGGCGCTGCGCAAGCTGACCGCCACCATCAAGAAGACCAATTGCACCGTCATCTTCATCAACCAGATCCGCATGAAGATCGGCGTCATGTTTGGCAGCCCCGAAACCACCACGGGCGGCAATGCACTGAAGTTCTACGCCTCGGTGCGCTTGGACATCCGCCGCATTGGCTCGATCAAGAAGGGCGACGACGTGATTGGCAGTGAGACCAAGGTCAAAGTGGTCAAGAACAAAGTCTCCCCGCCCTTCAAAACGGCCGAGTTCGACATCCTCTACGGCGAAGGCATCAGCCGCGAAGGCGAAATCATCGACATGGGCGTGATCGCCAAGGTGGTCGAGAAGTCCGGCTCCTGGTACGCCTACCAAGGCGAGAAAATCGGCCAAGGCAAAGACAATGCCCGCGAGTTCCTCCGCGAGAACCCCGATGTGGCCCGCGAAATTGAGAACAAAGTGCGCGAGTCCTTGGGCGTGCCGCTGCTTGCCAACGGCGATTCGGCTGAAGCGGCCTGAACCTCACGAAGCAAACACACCGGCGCCTCGCTCGCCTTTTTGCAGGGCAGGTAGGGCACGTAGGGCACGAGACTGAACTGACGTGATGAACCAGCACTCCAAAGCGACAGCTCTTGAACTGGTGCGTCGATTCTGGGCGCTCTACCAGGCTCGGCGCTGGGCGGAAGCGAGCACGCTGTTGCACCCCGACGCGCACTGCCATTGGTGGGCCAGCGCCGAGCGCTTCGAGGGCGCAAGCGCCATCGTGCATGTGAATGAGGTCTACCCGGAAGGGTGGACGATTCATTTGCTGGCCCTGAACTGGCTTGAGGGTCCGGACAGCACGGCAGCGAGCCCCGAAAGAGTCAGCACTCAAGACCGCTCGGCGCCAAGCGCGCAGGTGTTCCGTATTCACAGCTTGGTCAGGGTGGACCAGGGCGCTCAGTCCTTTTACGCCAACAGCTTCTTCAGCATCAGCGCGGGGTACATCGATGCCATCGACGAGTACTGGGCCGACACCCAAGCGCCGCCCGCGTGGCGCACGGCCCAAACTTGTCCCGGGCGGGTGCTGATGGCGCCGGACCAACGTCTGGGTCTGAGCTTGCAACTCTGAGACACTCCTGCCAACCCAGCGCAGCAGGACCATGGCAATTCGCCTGGGCCTCTCCTGGCTCACACGGCTCACCCGCCGCTCTCGACCTACAAGTTCGCGTCCTGCCAACCCAGCCACGCCAAGTTCGCGAGTTACGCAATGCCGACCAAGCTCAACAAGCACGTTCAGGGCCCTGCACGCGACCTCGCTCCAGCCTGCTCGATCAAAACAGAGACGTTTCAAGGCTTGTTGGGCAAGACGCCTGCGCTTGTCAGGTGTTTTCCTTCCCTCGCAGGACTGCGCCGGCGACCATGAAGCCTCTGTCTTTGAAGATGCGCGCCATCGCGCTGTTGTCGCAACGTGAGCACAGCCGCAGCGAGATGCGGCAAAAGCTGCTGAACGTTTTGCGCAAGGATTTGCTGGCCGCCAGCGCTGCAGCAAGCGCTAGCTCAGCCTTCGCAAACATGGACGACAGCCAAGAAACCCACGCAAAGCCCGGCGGCGCGCCCTCGAAAGCGCCTGCCGAACCTACCGAGCCTTCCGAACCCGCTGATCAGGTTGACACTTTGCTCGATTGGCTTGAACAGCAGGGCTATTTGAGCGACGCACGATTTGTGGAGTCGCGCCTTCATGCCCGTTCCCAGCGCTACGGCCCCTTGCGCATCAAACAAGAATTGGCCCAGCATGGTTTAGCTCTGGACACCCACCAGCTGGCCGAGTTGAGGGCTGGAGAAATCGAGCGTGCCAAGGCCATTTGGCAAAAGAAATTTGGTGGCCAGCTGCCGCTAGACGCCGCCACCAAGGCCAAGCAAATACGGTTCATGACGGCTCGAGGCTTCAGTGCCGACACTGTGCGCAAGCTTTTGAATGCCCGGGATGATGAGGCCGAATGAGCGCCTTGGCCGCCCCAGGGTTTGAGAGGATCGACAGCTTCGTGAAAGCCTTCAAACGGCGCAGCATGCTACATTGACGCCCTGCGCAAACGTCCGCCTGCAGGTTTTTACCTGGCCAAGGCTTCGTTTGTCACGAATGCCGTTTTTCTTGACATGCCCCTATCCACCCCTTCCGCCGAGCGCCGTTTGATGCATCGCCGCGCCATTGATGTGCAGGTTTTTGCGCGTGATGACGGCCTGTTTGAGGTGGAAGCCGCGCTGTCTGACACCAAGACCAGCGATATGAGTTTGGCCACAGGCGTGCGCAAGGCCGGCCTGCCCATCCATGACATGCGACTGCATCTGACCGTCGATCGCCAACTGAACATTCATGCGGCCAGTTCGAAGAGCGAATGGATGCCTTATCCCGGCGCTTGCGATCAGCATGGTGACGCCTATGCGCGCTTGGTCGGCTTGAATTTGATGAAGAGCTTTCGCCAATCGGTCAAAACCCGGCTGGCGGGAACACAGGGCTGCACGCACCTGACCGAACTCTGCCAAGTCTTGCCTTCTGCCGTGTTGCAAGCCTTTGCGGGCGCGGTGATTGACCCCCATGCAGGCGGCGCCAATGGCGAAGCGCCTTTCCAAATCGACCGTTGCCACGCCCTGCGCAGCGACGGCCAAACCGTTCAAACCCATTACCCTCGCTGGTATCGCAAGCCCGGGACTGCTTCGGCAGCTGCTGTGCCTGCAATGCCTGCCTCCACTTCCTGACCTTTCCAAAAGCGAGACCCTTATGAAGATTCACGAGTACCAGGGCAAGGAAATCCTGCGCCAATTCGGAGTGCCGGTGCCCCGCGGCATCCCGGCCTTTACCGTGCAAGAAGCTGTTGAAGCCGCACAAAAGCTGGGCGGCCCGGTCTGGGTCGTGAAGGCACAGATCCACGCCGGCGGCCGCGGCAAAGGCGGCGGCGTCAAGCTCGGCAAGAGCCTGGACGAAGTCAAGAGCCTGGCCGAGCAAATCCTGGGCATGCAGCTGATCACGCACCAAACCGGCCCCGAAGGCCAGAAGGTGCGCCGCCTCTACATCGAAGAAGGCGCCGACATCAAGAACGAACTCTATGTGTCGCTGGTGACTGACCGCGGCACCCAGAAGGTTGCCTTCATCGCCTCCAGCGAAGGCGGCATGGACATCGAGGAAGTGGCGCACTCCACGCCCGAAAAGATCCTGACCGAGATGATCGACCCGCTGGTCGGTCTGACCGTTGACCAAGCCAAGAAGATCGCCGCCGGCATCGGCCTGACGGGCCACTCGGTGGACCAAGCCGTCGACCTGTTCCAAAAGCTCTACAAGTGCTACATGGACACCGACGCTTCGCTGGTCGAAATCAACCCGCTGAACTGCGACTCCAAGGGCAATCTGATCGCCCTGGACGCCAAGTTCAACTTCGACGCCAACGCCCTGTTCCGTCACCCCGAAATCGTGGCTTACCGCGATCTGGACGAAGAAGATCCGGCCGAAGTGGAAGCCTCCAAGTTCGACCTGGCCTACATCTCGCTGGACGGCAATATCGGCTGCCTGGTGAACGGCGCCGGTCTGGCCATGGCCACCATGGACACCATCAAGCTGTTCGGCGGCGAGCCGGCCAACTTCCTGGACGTGGGCGGTGGCGCCACGGCCGAGAAGGTCACCGAAGCCTTCAAGATCATGTTGAAGAACCCTGACGTCAAGGGCATTCTGGTCAACATCTTCGGCGGCATCATGAAGTGCGACACCATCGCCGAAGGCGTGATCACCGCTTGCAAGGCCGTGAACCTGTCCGTGCCGCTGGTGGTGCGCATGAAGGGCACCAACGAAGAGCTGGGCAAGAAGATGCTGGCCGACTCCGGTCTGCCCATCATCGCGGCCGATTCGATGGCCGAAGCCGCAACGAAGATCGTTGCCGCCGTCGCTTAAAGACCTTGCGGGACAGACCGACCGAGCGTATTAGCGAGTCGCTCTGTCCCCAACTGACTAGGAAGAATTCGCAATGAGCATTTACATCAACAAAGACACCAAGGTCATCACCCAAGGCATCACGGGCAAGACCGGTCAGTTCCACACCCTGGGCTGCCAGGCTTACGCGAACGGCAAGAACGCCTTCGTCGCTGGCGTGAACCCCAAGAAGGCGGGCGAGAAGTTCTCGGACATCCCAATCTACGCCACCGTCAAGGAAGCCGCTCACCAGACCGGCGCCACCGTGTCGGTGATCTATGTGCCGCCCGCAGGCGCCGCTGCGGCCATCTGGGAAGCTGTGGAAGCCGATCTGGATCTGGCCATCTGCATCACGGAAGGCATCCCTGTCCGTGACATGCTGGAAATCCGCAACAAGATGAAGGCCAAGGAAGCCGCCGGCGGCAAGAAGACGCTGCTGCTGGGCCCCAACTGCCCCGGCCTGATCACGCCCGACGAAATCAAGATCGGCATCATGCCCGGCCACATCCACCGCAAGGGTCGCATCGGCGTGGTCTCGCGCTCCGGCACGCTGACTTATGAAGCCGTGGCTCAGCTGACCGAAATCGGCCTGGGCCAGTCCAGCGCCGTCGGCATCGGTGGCGACCCGATCAACGGTCTGAAGCACATCGATGTGATGAAGGCTTTCAACGATGACCCGGACACCGACGCCGTCATCATGATCGGTGAGATCGGCGGCCCCGACGAGGCCGAAGCCGCCCGTTGGTGCAAGCTGAACATGAAGAAGCCCGTGGTCGGCTTCATCGCTGGCGTGACTGCCCCTCCCGGCAAGCGCATGGGCCACGCTGGCGCGCTGATCGCCGGTGGCGCCGACACGGCCGATGCCAAGCTCGCCATCATGGAAGAGTGCGGCTTCACCATCACCCGCAATCCTTCGGAAATGGGCAAGTTGCTGAAGGGCTTGCTGTAATTCCGATCAGGAATGCACCGCGAATGCGTAATTTCACGCATCAGATCTGAACGGGTCTGAAGGCAGACTGGAACACCATTCGTTTTGCAAGACAAAAAGGGGCGCGAGCCCCTTTTTTCATGCAGCCCTCGCCCTCTTGGCCCTTCGCTATAGTCGGGCCTGCGTCCAGCCGGCGCTCGCGCGAGCGTCGACCACACCCTCAAAATCGAACTATGGACACCTTGCTCAGCCCCGAATTCTGGTTGGCCGTCGGTCAGATCATCATGATCGACATCCTTCTGGGAGGCGACAACGCCGTGGTCATTGCCCTCGCTTGTCGAAAGCTTGCCCCTGCACAGCGGACCAAAGGCATTATCTGGGGCACCGCAGGTGCCATTGTGCTGCGGGTGGTGCTGATCTTTTTTGCCCTCACCCTGCTGCAGATTCCTTATCTGAAAATTGTCGGCGGGCTGTTGCTGGTCTGGATCGGCATCAAACTTTTGGTGCCCGAGGAGGAAGACGAACACAGCAATATCCAAGCGAGCGACAAACTGTGGGCCGCCGTGAAGACCGTGATCGTGGCCGACTTCGTCATGAGCTTGGACAATGTGATCGCCATCGCTGGCGCCGCGCAAGGCGCGGGGGGCGACCATCAAATGCCCTTGGTGATTTTCGGCTTGCTGGTCTCTATTCCCATCATCGTCTGGGGCAGCCAGATGGTCATCAAGCTGATGGACCGCTTCCCTGCTGTGATCACCTTGGGAGCCATGCTGCTGGGCTGGATTGCCGGCACCATGATTGTGGGCGACCCCGCCTTGTCCGCCTGGGTGCCCACGCAAGCTGGTGACAAGGCCGGCGCCCGCGAAGTCATTCCTGCTTTGCATTACGGTTGCGGTGTAGCAGGGGCTTTGCTGGTCTTGGCGCTGGGCAAGTGGCTGGCTTCGCGCCAGACCGAGAAAAGCTGAGGCGCATGCATGACCGGTTTTTGGCGACGCGTTTTCGGCAAATCCAAGCCCGACCACGCGGCTTCAGAATCGGTTTCGGCAGCCACACCAGCCCAGGGCTTGCAGGCCTATGAATTGCTGCAGGAATTGGGGCGCGGCGCCATGGCCGTGGTGCATTTGGCACGCGAGCGCAGCAGTGGCCGCTTGGTCGCCATCAAACGCTTGTCTTTGCAGCGCGAATTTGCGGCCGAAGACTTGATGGACGTGCGCCAGCGCTTCATGCGTGAAGCGCGAGCCGCTGGCCATTTGCAACATCCCGATATCTTGCAGGTGCTCGATGCGGGCGAAGCGGGCGATGACGCCTGGATCGCCATGGAATACGTCCAGGGCCAGGATCTCAGCCACTTCACCCGCGTCGGGCAACTGCTGCCGCCGCGTGAAGTGGTGCAATTGGGAATCAGGCTGGCTCGGGCCTTGGACTATGCACACCGTCAGGGTGTGGTGCACCGTGACATCAAGCCCGCCAATGTGATGCTGGAACGCGCCAGCAATCGCGTGAAGGTGATGGACTTTGGCATTGCCCGCATTGCCGATGGCAGCCGCACCCGCACCGGGCTGGTGTTGGGCACGCCGTCCTTCATGTCCCCTGAACAATTGGCCGGGCTCAAAGTGGATGGGCGCAGCGACCTCTACTCGCTGGGCGTGCTGATCTACCAGTTGTTGACCGGACAGCTGCCGCACCAGTCCGACTCCATGGCCAAGTTGATGCACTTGATCGCCAACGCAACGCCGCCGGATGTTCGGCACTACCAGCCACAATTGCCCGAGGCCCTGGCCATGGTCTTGGCCCTGGCGCTAGAGAAGCGCCCAGAATTGCGCTACGCCAGTGGCGAGCAAATGGCCCATGACTTGGAAGCCGTGCTGGACCAGGGCGGCTTGGATGCCCCCACCGGTGGCGAGCCCGTAGCGCATGCACAGGCCAATAGCGCGGACTCTTTCGCACAAACAGTCCGCTTGAATCTGCCGGAAGCAGGGCAGAATCCTGCCGACCAGCAAACGAAGACAAAGCCATGACCCTGGAGTTTTTCTGCGCCACCGACGTTGGCCGCGCACGCGACAACAACGAAGACTCGGTGGCCCTGGACGAGGATGTAGGTCTGGCCGTGTTGGCCGACGGCATGGGCGGCTACAACGCCGGCGAAGTGGCCAGCCAAATGCTGACCAGCTTCATCCGCGCGGAACTCGGCCGTTGGCTCAAGGAGTCGGGCGCGGCCGCCAGCGCCAGCGATGTGCGCCGTGCCATGGACATCTGCGTGGACAACGCGAATCGCGCCATCTTCAATGCCGCCAACACCAATCCGCGCTATGCGGGCATGGGCACCACCTTGGTCTTGGGCGTGTTCCGCGAAGAAGGCCTGCTGATGGGCCATGTGGGCGACTCCCGCGCCTACCGCTTGCGTGCGGGCCAACTCACGCAAATCACCCGCGATCATTCCCTGCTGCAAGAGCAACTCGATGCCGGGCTGCTGACCCCTGAGGAGGCGCTGATTTCCAGCAACAAGAATTTGGTCACCCGCGCTGTGGGCGTGGAAGATGCCGTCATGCTGGAGTTGCATTTGCATGAGGTGCAGCCGGGCGATGTGTTTTTGTTCTGCTCCGATGGGCTGTCCGATATGCTCAACGATGCAGCGATTTGCCAGTTGCTCATAAACCACCCTTCGCTGTCGGAAGCCGCACAGGCCTTGATTGATGGCGCCAATGAGATGGGTGGCCGCGATAATATTGCGCTGGTGCTGGCACGCGCTGAGGGCCGCGTGAAGCCCGAGGGGCGGTCTTGGTGGCCATTTGGTCGGCGTTGAAAGTCAGTTGCCGATCCAATGGGCTCCTCAAGCGAGCCGCAGGGTAGGACGGGCCAGGGAAAATGATTCGGAGGTGCATTGCGCCCTCCGAGGCAAGCAATAAGACAACACAGACCGAGGTCAAAGCATGGGCAAGCTGGTGGTTTCGCTCGATGGCGTGGTAATCAAAGATGTCCAGATCACAAAGGACAAGACCACGCTCGGGCGCCGGCCTTACAACGATATCGTGATCGACAACTTGGCGGTCAGCGGCGAGCATGCCGTGCTGCAGATGGTGGGCGCCGACGTCTTTATCGAAGATTTGAATTCCACCAACGGCACCTATATCAACGGCAAAGCGATCAAAAAGCAGCTGCTGGGCAATAACGACATCGTCGAGATCGGCAAATACAAGATCAAGTACCTGCTTGAGGACAATGGGGACTATGAAAAGACCATGATCCTCAAGCCTGGCACCGCCACGGCAACGAACAGCGGTTTTGGTCTGCCCTCCAACTTTGGCGGCTTGCCGCCTGCAGCGGCCTCCTTGCCGGCCGCCATCAAGGTGTTGACCGGCGCGGCCGCGGGTCGCGAGGTCAGTTTGACCAAGGTGGTCACCACCGTCGGCAAGCCCGGCGTGCAAGTCGCGTCCATCACCAAGCGGCCCAGTGGCTATGTCTTCGCGCATGTGGAAGGTGCATCGCGCCCCACGGTGAATGGGGTGCCCCTGACCGGCGAATCGATTGCCCTCAAAGACGGGGATGTGATCGAACTGGCCGGCACCCAAATGCAATTCGTTCACAACTGAGCAGCCAGCACTAGCACGGCGGCCAGGCTTGTTGACCGGCCCCGCCATCTCCGCGCAATCCGGCGGACAAGACCCGGCCGCTTCTCTGGGAATACCCTGGTGCTGCATCGCACCAATTCAGGGACGAGCCGGGCACAATACTCAGCCATCACCCGTCTGATCCGACTCGCTCGAGCGGGTCGACTGAATGTGTTTTGTCTGAGCATCGCCTGTGAGTCAGCGCCCCCCGGAAATCGATTTGCCATCCCCCAAGCCCAGTGCTCGACTCGGCTCGGTTCGCTTGCGCACGGCACTCGTCGTCATGGTGGTCAGCTTGCTTCTGGTCGTTTTGACCGATTTGCTGCATCTGCGCCACCAACTGCAAGACCGAGAGTTGCTGCTGTCCGCGGCCTCCAACGCCGCGCCGAGCGCCGGTCTCCAAACGGCCGTCAACACCGCAAGACCGGGCGATGACAGCAGGACTGCGGCCCCCATGCCGGTCAGCAAAACGCTTCAGAATTCGGCGGCAAGCGACTGGAAGGCAGCCCTGCCGGGACTCTTGATACGCGACCTGAGCTTGGTGCTGCTGCTGGGCATCGTCTTGACCCTGGTTTTGGATCGCATGCTGCTGCGCCCTTTGCGACGCTTGGCTCAACATGCCGATGACTTCGACCCCACCTTGCCTCCTCCTGAGCCTGAAGCTCGACAGCCCAATGAGCTGGCGCGGATCTCTCACTCCATTTCCCGTGTGCAGCAAAGCTTGTGGATGCAATTGCAAGAAGAGCGTCGCCATACCGAGCAGATGCGCTTGGAACTGGAGCGTCAACAGCAGTCGCTCAAGCTTGCCGAGCAGTCTTTGGCGCAAAAAACCCAGGAATTGGGGCGACTCAGCCGCATTGATGGCCTGACGGGCTTGGCAAATCGACGCGAGTTCGATGAAGCCCTGCGGCGTGAATTCAAGCGCGCGCAGCGTCAGCGCGGGCAGCTCGCGCTGGCGGTCCTGGACCTGGATCATTTCAAAAACTACAACGAGCGCTACGGCTTGGCGGCGGGCGATGCCGCCTTGATCCGCTTCGCTCAACTTCTGACCGAGCGCTTCAAACGTGACACCGATTTGGTCGCCCGTCTGGGCGGCGAAGAATTTGTCGCTTTGCTGCCCGGCTTTGGCCTCAGTTCCACCCAAAACCTATTGGATCAGGTGCGTGAAGACCTGCGTGAGTTGCAGCTGAAACATGAAGGCGGGGTCCATGGACAGGTGCTGACGGTGAGCATCGGACTGGCCGCCTTCAGCCCCAGCCACCCTTACCTGAGCCCACAGGCCTTGATGCAAGCCGCCGACGAGGCGCTTTACATCGCCAAGCACACCGGGCGCGACCGACTCAGCTTGGCCGCCTCCAGCGGCGTGCCGGAACGCACTTGAGTCGGGGCTTTGGAGGGCGCTTGCTCAGCGGTCATGCTCCTGAGCCTGTTTCATTTGATCGCTGACGCGGCGCGCCGCACGCAGCACCAAGGCTTCATCCAGCGATGCCTGCGGCGCGATTTGCCGGGCCACATCGTCCAATTGCTCGGGCTGCGTCAGCAATGCCCAGGCCACGGTTGAAATCGCGCTGACGCCCCGGCGCTGCAGGCTCTCGGGCATTTGCAGGTCGGCCTGCACCTCCACGTGGTAGCGAACACTGGCCACCGCGGCCGGCGCCAAGCCCCAGCTCTCACACAAAGCAGCGCCCAATGCATCATGGCTGACGCCAAAGGCCGTGCGCTCCAATTGCACCAACTCCGTGTCACTGGCCGCTGCACGCAGCATGGCCGGGTAGTGCGCGGGCGCATGGCGGTACAACACCGCTTTGCCGCACTCTTCAAACAGGCCTGCCGAATGGGCGGCCCAAGGATCAACGCCCAGCATCTGACCCATGCGCCCCATCAACAATCCACGTTCCGAGGCGCGCTTCCAGACCGGCTCCAACTCGGCTGCAGCCGGGAATGCCGCGCGCAAGCCCATTTCAAAGGTGATGGCCGCAACCTCACGCATGCCCAAGTAGGTGAGGGCCTGATGCACCGTTTGCACCCGACCACGCAAACCATACAAAGAGGAATTGACCGCCTTCATCACCGCTGCAGCCAAAGCCATATCGGTTTCCACCAGCGATGACATGGCCTGCAAATCGACATCCTCAGCGGCCATCAGCAAAGACAGCTTCACCAGCACTTCCGGCTGGGTCGGGATTTCGATATCAAGTGAACGCAGTGTCGGATCAACAGGCATTTTGGCTGGCCTCCTAAAACAGGCTTGATCTTAGGGCAAGCACAGGCTGCGCACTGCGGCTCGTCGCCCCTAGCAGCCTTTTTCAGCGCATAAAAACCCGCTAGATCAGCGCCCAAAAGCATCCCAAGCGGTTTTCAGAATCAGCGCACTGACCACAGCAATGAACATGCCGCGCACAAATCCGGCGCCGCGCGCCAAGGCCAGCCGGGTGCCAATCAAGCTGCCCAGCACATTGGTCACCGCCATCACAGCCGCCAAATGCCACCAAACATGGCCTTTGAAAGCAAACAAACTCAATGCCGCCGCATTGGTGGCGGTATTCATCAACTTGGACGTGGCCGAGGCGTGCAAGAAGTCGTAACCCAATACGCGTACAAACAGAAAGACAAAAAAGCTCCCCGTGCCGGGGCCAAAAAAGCCATCGTAAAAACCAATCACCAAGGCAATCACCGCAGCAACCAGGGTCTCGCGGTGGCCGCTGAAGCGAGGCGCGTGATGGCGCCCCAAGTCCTTGCGCAACAAGGTGTAGGCCAACACCAGCAACAAGATCAGCGGCAAGGCACGACGCAAAAAACCGGGGCTGACCAGGGTCACGGTCCAGGCACCGACAAAGCTCCCCAACAAAGCCAGCAGCGCTGCGGGCAGCAAAGCACGCCAGTTCAGTTGCACACGCCGAGCATATTGGCCCGTGGCCCAGGCCGTCCCCCAGATCGCCGCCCCTTTGTTGGTGCCAAACAAAGTGGCGGGCGCAGCTTGCGGAAACACGCCAAAAAGAGCAGGCACCAAGACCAAGCCGCCACCGCCCACCACGGCATCGATAAAGCCCGCGAACAAAGACGCCAGGGCAACGGTCAGGGTTTCAAGCATGCAGATCAGGCATTCAGAGGCAAAAAAAAACGGGCACCCAAGATGCCTGGGTGCCCGTTCATTGTGACAGTGTCACTTTCTTCTTCGTACTGCTTGGCTGAGTTTGTCTCCTCGCGCCGCCCTAGCATCTGCGCACGCTGAACGCCACGCAGACACATTGAGTGATGGCGAATGTAGTGGGGAGGGCGCATGCACACACTTGGGGTTATTACTGCATTCACGCACCGTTCCGGGGATGTTGGCATGCGCTCACATCGCAAATTCCTCATAAGCTTATGCGGCTGGCTTCTATTGGTCTGCATTCGAAAAAACGGCCGCAAATGCATCATTTCGGGTCGTTTTTCCCATTCAATGGCTGCATTTCTGTTGGGTTTTTGCAATGTTTGACGCACGGTCTCGCCGAAATGGGCGGTCAGAGGCAACAAAAAAACACGCTTGCTTCATGAAACAGAGATGAAAAGCGCGGGGGGCATCGTCTATCTTGTGCTTTGAAAAAACCCCGCGCAGGGAACAATTCCGCCATGAACACCGCAACCCCTTCGATGCCCCGGCCCATGCAGCAAGCGCCTTGGCTCTGGCTGAGCCGTTTGAGCTTGTTGTTCGCCTTGCTATTGGCCTTGGGGGCCTGCGGAGGAGGAGGCGCCGGCGCCAGTGCGAGTAGCAACAGCACGGTTTCACCCACGCCTACGCCGGTGGGCAGCGCCACCAGTACCTTGGGTTTGACCCTGCCGCGTGCGGGCTTGGCTGCCCAAGACCTGGGCATCATCATTGCGGACGGCGATGCGCTCTCGGAATCCATTGCCGCGTACTACCAATCAGCGCGTGGTGTGCCCGCGGCCAACATCATCCGCGTCAAGCTCAATACCGGCGCGGAAACCATTTCCGCCAATGACTTCACCGCACTGAAGGCCGAGGTGGACGCCAAACTGCCCGCTGGCGTGCAAGCCACTTTGCTGACTTGGCGCTCACCCGCCCGGGTCGTTGGCACTTGCGCCATGAGCATCACCAGCGCGCTGGCCTTTGGCTACGACGCCAAATACTGTGGCGGCTGCTCGGGCACCAGCCCCTCGCCTTACTACGACACGGAATCCAACAAACCCTGGACGGACCACAAATTCCGCCCCTCCATGATGTTGGGTGCAGCCAGCTTGGAGGCGGCTCGCAGCCTGATCGACCGCGGCCTGCGCGCCGATGCCAGCCAACCCAGTGGCAGCGGCTATTTGCTGCGCACCACCGATGTGGCCCGCAGCGTGCGCTACGCTGACTACACCGGCCTGCCCGCCAGCTGGGCCGGTCGGCTGCTGCTGAACTACATCAACAACTCGGCCGGCACAGCCAGCAATGCCATCACCGGCAAAACCGATGTGCTGTTTTATTTCACCGGCCTGGCCGAAGTGCCCAGTTTGAGCAGCAACACCTTCTTGCCCGGCGCCGTGGCAGATCACCTCACCTCTTTCGGCGGCATGCTGCCCAGCGGCGGTGGGCAGATGCCCGTCACGGAATGGTTGAACGCCGGTGCCACGGCGAGCTTCGGCACCGTGGAAGAGCCCTGCAACTATGTTCAGAAATTCTCGCAAGCCAGCGTCTTGATCGAGCACTACTACCGCGGCGACAGCGTCATCGAGGCTTATTGGAAGTCGGTGCAATGGCCAGGGCAGGGCTTGTTTGTCGGCGAACCCCTGGCGCAGCCCTTCAAAGACAGCCCCAGCTTTACGCTGGAAGGCAACCAGTACCTGATCAAGACCCGAGCCCTGCGCCCGAACAGCAGCTACGCCCTGGAGTACCGCAGCGGGCCCAGCGCCAGCTGGACCAGCTTGGCCACATTCAAAGTCAGCCGCGCCGAAATGCAAACCCTCAGCGCACCGTTGCCTCCGGCAACAGCCACCCAGCTGCGTTGGCGCGGCCCCTGCCCCACCAACAACAGCCTGCAGTGCACTTTGAGCGAAAGCCCCTGAACTCAGGCCACGCCCACACGCCCTGGCTCTGAATCAGCGTCAGCGGCGCTTGCTGCGCCTTGCGCTGGCAAAATGCAGGCCCATCCAGGCGCTGCACATGTCCTCCCAAACCTCCGCTTTTCGCGTGCTGTCGGTCATCCCTCCGATGACCCAGCTGAACACGCCATATCCCTCCACGGCCTACATCACCGGCTTTTTGCGCTCACGCGGCGTGGATGCGGTGCAGGAGGACCTCGCCTTGGCCCTGATGCTGCGCCTGTTCAGCCGCGAGGGCCTGCAAGCGCTGCACGAACGCATCCAGGCCCTGCCCGCGAACAAACGCTCGGCCCAGGTGCAAAACTTCGAGGCCTTGTACGAGCGATATCTGGCCACCATCAAACCCGTCATCACCTTCTTGCAAGGCGGCGATTCCACGCTGGCCCAGCGCATCTGCGGCCGCAACTTCCTCCCCGAAGGCAAGCGTTTTGAGTCGCTCGATGTCTATATCGACGATGAGGGCGGCGACCCGCTGGCCTGGGCCTTTGGCGCCTTGGGTTTGCAAGACCGGGCCCGCCATCTCGCCACCCTGTACCTGAACGATTTGGCCGATGTGCTGCGCGAGGCGGTGGACCCGCGCTTTGAATTCGTGCGCTACGCCGAGTCTTTGTCCACCAGCCAACCGACCTTCGAGCCCTTGGCCGAAGCGCTGGCCGCGCCGCTGAACTTGGTGGACGACACCTTGCGTGAATTGACGCTGGCCGCTGTGGCCAAACATCAGCCCAAGCTGTTGCTGGTGTCGGTGCCTTTCCCGGGGGCGGTCTATGCGGCTTTTCGCATCGCGCAAGCGGTCAAGGCGGCGCATCCCGACATCGTCATCGCCCTGGGCGGCGGCTTCGTCAACACCGAGCTGCGCGAACTGAGCGAGCCGCGCGTGTTCGACTATTTCGACGTCTTGACCCTGGACGCGGGCGAGCGCCCTTTGCTGGCTTTGCTGGAACATCTGCAAGGCAAGCGCTCGCGCCAGCGCCTGGTGCGCAGCTTTGTGCGTGAAGACGGGCAGGTGCGCTACATCAACTTCGTCGAGCCCGATATCGCCTTCGCGGAGGTTGGCACGCCCACCTGGGACGGCTTGCCGCTGGACCGCTACCTTTCGCTGCTGGACATGCTCAACCCGATGAACCGGCTCTGGTCAGACGGGCGCTGGAACAAGCTGACCGTGGCGCACGGCTGCTATTGGAAGAAGTGCAGCTTTTGCGATGTCTCGCTCGACTACATCTCCCGCTACGAGGGCGCCTCAGCCGCCACGCTGGTGGATCGCATCGAAGCCATCGTGGCCGAAACCGGGCAGACCGGCTTTCACTTCGTTGACGAGGCGGCACCGCCCAAAGCCTTGAAGGCCCTGGCCGCCGAGTTGCAAGCACGCCAAACCAGCATCAGCTGGTGGGGCAATATCCGCTTCGAAAAGTCCTTCAGCCCGGCGTTGTGCCAGCAACTGGCCGACAGCGGCTGCATCGCCATCTCGGGCGGCCTGGAAGTCGCCTCAGACCGTTTGCTGAATCTGATGAAGAAGGGCGTGTCGGTCGAGCAGGTGGCGCGCGTGACCAAGGCCTTCACCGATGCGGGCATTTTGGTGCACGCCTATTTGATGTACGGCTTCCCAACGCAAACGGTACAAGACACCGTCGACGCGCTCGAATATGTGCGCCAGCTGTTCGAGCAGGGCTGCATCCAGAGCGGCTTTTTCCATCGCTTCGCCTGCACCGTGCATTCGCCGGTGGGCCGCGACCCCGAGGCCTATGGCGTCACGCTGCGGCCCTTGCCGCCGGTCAGCTTTGCGAAGAACGATGTGGGCTTTATTGACCCCACCGGGGTGGACCACGACCGACTTGGCCTGGCACTGAAAAAAGCCATCTACAACTACATGCACGGCATTGGCCTGGAAGAAGACGTGCGCAGCTGGTTCCCCTTCAAAGTGCCCAAGACCACGGTGTCGCGCCACCGCATTGCCCGCGCCTTGGCCACGCAGGGCTGAGCGGCATTGCTGACGCAGCGCAGCTCAGCGGCTCGCGGACTCCCGGGCTTGCTGAGCCACAAAGCCATCAAAGCCTTCCAACAAGGCTGCCAATTGTTCGGGCGGAGCGCCTTGCATGTCTTGCAAAGCCATCACCACCGCCTCCAGCGTTGACAGCTGAGACGCTTGCTGGGCCTTGCGGATGGCATAGCGCGATGGGCCAGCCGGGCTGAGCGAAAGCCGCGGCAACTGGCGCAGCAGCGGATTCAGATGCAGCATCTTGCGGCTCTTGCGCCAAGTCGCATCCAACACTACCAAGCGGTCGCATTGCACTGCATCGGCGGACATGGGCATCCCCCTCAAGGGCTGCGTCTGCGAATCGGCCTCCGGCGGGTACAGCAAGCAGGTGGAGCAGCCCGTCGGCCCCGATGAATCCAGGGCTTGCGCCAATAATTCGGCGTCAAATACCTCGCCCACCCAGACCCGGCAGTGCTGCAGCGCCAATTGCAAGAGCCGCACCGTGCCCTTGCTGTGGTGCTGCTCCAGGGGATGCTGCAGCACTAGCAGCTCCACCCGGTTAGCGACCGGTCGAACCCATGGACAGATGCAGGCCCGCGGGGGTCGTTGGCAAGTCGGACATCGGACACGTGTCGGCCCATGCGCTGTCTTCGCTGGCAGGGGATTCTTCGAGTCGAGGTTCATGGGCGCGCATCATGGCATGGGTGCTCACTGCGCGCCGCCCCCCGCCACCGAGCTTGCGGTAATGCGAGGCGGCCAAGCCCGCCGCCAAGCCCGCGCCCAGCAGCAAGGCCAGCAAATTCATCAGCCCCCACAAAGGCGCTTGGTTGGCGGCAAACAACAAAACCGCCAAAGGCATCTCCGCGGCGGCCTGCAACCCAGACATTCGGACAACGCCGCCCATCAGGCCCCCAAACCACGCCAAACCCAGCCCCAAGAAAAACCAGCCCGCCGTCGGCCGCCGCCCGCGTTTGGGAGAACGCACGGTCAAATAGGCCCACAGCAGCGCCAGCCCCAGCAGCAAGGCAGCGATCAGACCGGCTTCGCTCAGCACCGCCTCGGTCGATCCCCGGATGAGCAGCGCATGGGGGTACAACTCTGTTGGCAGCCGCAACTCGGCCAAAAGCCATGCGAGCGACCAAGCCGTGAGATAGAGCAAGAGGCCTGAACACATCGCCCAGACTCTTCGGGTGCTGATCATGATGAGAGGGGCTCCTGCGGTGTCCATCGACACTGCAATTTTCGCTGCTCGACCTCTCGCAGGACCCACGCCGAGACCCCGGTCTCGGGGGGAGAAAGCCGCCGATGAGGCCGACATGCCCCACGCATTCAGGGGGTTTGGCCTTGTTCGCTCCCGTCAAGGTCGCAAAGACAGGGCGTCCAAGCGGGTTTCAATCTCTCGCATCATCTGGCGATACGCGGGCCCATCCACGCCGCCATAGCGCTTCAAGAATTCGGCTTCGCTCAAGAACTCCGGCAAGTCAGCCACCTCAGGCATGAAGGCCGATTCCGGCTGCCCTCGACTCATCAAGGCTTGCAAGCGTTCCGGCAACTGTTCCGCAAACAAGCCAAAACGGGTGCCGGCACGGTCGGCAGCAATGTCATTGAAGCTAAAGCCGCTGCCGCCGCGCGAATCGGCCAACTCCTTGTACACCCCAATGGCATCGGCCAATGGCCCACCGCCCTCCAGCGCCAAAGCCGCTGACACCAAGAAGTGCAGGGCGAAGTCTTCTCGCCCCCCCAAGGTCACCAGCAAAGGCGAGGGACGAGTCCAGTGTTGCGCCGCCGGCATGATGCGCGCCCAGTTCTCGCCCACGGCATACAGCGCCAGCGTCAACATGGCCGCGCGGTTCTCGGCCGCGGCCTGCGTACCCAGGCCCACGCTGCGCTGCTGAGCCAAGGTGAACATGGGCGGCATCAAGGTGGCCAAAGAAACCGGCTGACCGGCCGGCAAGGTCTGCACCCAGCGCGCCAGATGATCTTGATAGGCCTGCGCCCGCTGCTGTTCCGCAGTCGGCCAAAGTGAGGACAAGACCCTTGCCATGCTGTCTTTTTGCCAGCGATAGCGCACATGCATCAGCTCGGCGCCAAAACCGATGTGCTCCACCATGTCCAAGGGCAGTTGCAGATCCAAGCTGCTGGGCAAGACGTCCAGGCCATGCCGAAGCGCCCGGTTGGCCAGCCAAGCCGGCACGGGCAGATGACCCAAGCGCAGGCTGCTGAATTGCGGCAAGCCCTGGCTCTCAACCAGATCGGCCTGGACATTCAGCCAAGCCTTGAGCTGCGGCACCGCGAGACTGCCCTGCATATGCAAAAGGCCCGGGCGCAACTGCAATTGCAAAGCGGAATGCCCATAGACCCGCGCCGCTTGCCCCAGCAAGAGGTTCAGGTCCTTCTCACTGATGCTCAAGACGCGCCGCTCCCCCGCATCCCATTTGCGGGGATCGTTGCGTCGTGCAAACTCTCGGGCCTGCTGCACATCGGCAGCGGCCAGTTCGCCCGCCACCGCCACCCCAGGCGTGCGCTGCAAGCTCAAGGCCAGGCCCGCGGCCAAGACCAACACCAGCACGAACACCAGGCCCAGCATCCAACGTGCAATCACAACAAATCTCATGACCCGCAGTCTGCCAGCAAAGCAAGTCTTGCCCTTGCTGAACAGGCCAGACAATGCCCACCATGTCCGCTGAAGCTCCCTCGCCCACCCCCACACGCCTTTGGCCGCCCACCGAAGAAGTGTTGGCACGGCTGTTCGACAAGCACCGCCTGCAACGCGGCCGCCTCTTGCAAGCCCGCATCCAAGACCTGCAAGCCGACGAGCACAGCGCCAGTGCCCGGGTGCAGGGCAGCGGGGACCAACTGTTTGAATTGGCCTTGCAAGGCGTGCCCGACACCACAGGCCGCCCCCATTACAGTGCCTTGTGCAACTGTCGCACCCAGCGTTTTTGCGAGCACGCGGCGGCCGTCCTGCTGAAGCTGCAAACCGAGGCCGACGCGCCGCTGCGCGCCCAGACCCTGCAGCGTTGGGCCGAGGCCTTGCGTCGCAAAGCGGGTCGAGACGAACTGAAAACGCTGCCGCGCTTGCCTGAAGCCGATGCCGCCAAGTTGATGGACCTGTTGCTGGACGATCTGCCCCCGCCCCCAGCCGCGCCCCCGTCCCGCGCCCAAGCGGCCCCAAAGCCGCAAGGCGAAGCCTTGCGCTTTCGGCCGCGCCTGACGCTGCGCACCTTGAATCGCGGTGATGGGCTGTTGGGTTTGGCGCCTGGCGGCAAACTGGGGCCGCGGGGCGATGCCGTCACCCTGGCCTGGGTCGACTGGACCTATGCCGATGCCAAAGGCATTTGCTGGACCACGCCGGCACCGCGAAGTCTCTTGAACAGCCGCCCCCCTTTGACACAGGCTGTCGGTTCGCGCCTGCTGGCCCGCGATCTTGCCGCCGAAGCCGAGGCCCGTGATCAGCTCTGGAGCTGCGGCCTCTTGCCCCTGGACCCCGCTTTGCTGCAATGGCGCGCCCCGGACCTGGCGGCGAGTTTGGAGCCGGCCTGGACCTTGTTGCAAGAAGACTTGTTTGCCGAGTTTTGGCAGCAGCGCGTGCCTGCGTTGGAAGCGCAGGGCTGGGCCGTGATCGCCCAAGCCGGTTTCGCCCATCGGCCGCTTGCGGCCGAGGCTTGGCGCATCAAAATCCAGCGCCTGGGCCTGCCCGCGCGTGAGGGCTCCTGGCTGCTGACCCTGGGCGTCGAAATTGAAGGGGAGTCGCTGGACCTGGCGCCCATGATCGCCGATCTGCTGCGCCGCGATGGCCGCTGGCTGGATGCACAGGCCATCGCCGAGATTGAAGACACGGCCATCATCTTTTTGCACGCGCCCGGGGGGCGCCGGATCGAGGCCCCTGCGGCCACGCTCAAGCCCATTGTGGCCGCCATGGTTGACCTGCTGTGCGACCCCAAACGTCGCGAAGGCCCGCTGCGCCTGAGCGAGTGGGATGTGTGCCGGCTCGATGGACTGGATGCGCGTGCCGGCTGGCAGATTCAAGGCGACGCCGATCTGCGCTTGATGGCCCAACGCTTGCGCGCGGCCGGTGCGCCGCGCCCACAAGCCCAGCCGGAAGGCCTGGGGCTGACGCTGCGCCCCTACCAACTGAGCGGGCTGGCCTGGCTGCAATACCTGCGCGAACACGGGCTGGCCGGCATCTTGGCCGACGATATGGGGCTGGGCAAAACCGCTCAGACCCTGGCGCATCTCTTGGTGGAAAAACAAGCGGGGCGGCTGAACCGGCCGGCCTTGGCGGTCTTGCCCTCCTCGCTCTTGTTCAATTGGCAGGCCGAGGCTCGTCGGATTGCGCCGGATTTGCGCGTGCTGGTGCTGCAAGGGCCCGAGCGCGCCCAGTATTTTTCGCAGCTGGCCGATTTCGACTTGGTGCTCAGCACCTACCCGCTGCTTTGGCGCGATGTGGCCGTTTTGGCGGCACAGCCCTGGCATCTTTTGATCCTGGACGAGGCACAAACGGTCAAGAACGCCGGCAGCCGTGCCGCCGCTGCGGTCCGCAAGCTGCACGCCCGCCACCGCCTTTGCCTGACCGGCACACCGCTTGAAAACCATCTGGGCGAGCTGTGGGCTCAGTTCGACTTCTTGATGCCGGGCTTCTTAGGCGACGCCCGCAGCTTTACGCGGCTTTGGCGCAAACCCATTGAGGAGAACGGCGAAACGCTGCGCGCGCAGCTGCTGCAACAGCGGGTCCGGCCCTTCATCTTGCGACGACGCAAAGAAGAGGTGGCGACCGAGTTGCCCGCGCTCACAACCGTGACCCGGCGCGTGCAACTCTATGGTCATCAGCGCGATCTTTACGAAAGCGTGCGAGTTGCAGCCGACAAACAGGTTCGACGTGTGTTGGAGCGCCGCGGCTTTGCGGGCGCACAAGTGTCTGTTCTAGACGCCCTCCTGAAGCTGCGTCAGGTCTGCTGCGACCCCGCTTTGCTCAAAGGCGGGGACCTGCCCCCTGATATGGAGCGCGCCAAGCTCGAACTGCTGCGCGAAATGCTGCCCGAGCTGCTGGCCGAGGGGCGTCGGGTGCTGGTGTTTTCGCAGTTCACCGAGATGCTGGGGCTGATTGAGGCCGAACTTGAGCGCTTGGACCTCGCCTTCTTGACTCTCAGCGGGGCCACGCCCGTGAAGGACAGGGCAGAGATTGTCCGGCGCTTCCAAGCGCAGGAGCTGCCCTTGCTGCTGATCAGCCTGAAAGCCGGCGGGGTGGGCTTGAACCTGACCGCGGCCGACACGGTGATCCATGTCGACCCCTGGTGGAACCCGGCCGTAGAGGCTCAGGCCAGCGCACGGGCGCACCGCATCGGCCAGGACAAGCCGGTGTTTGTCTACCGATTGGTGGTGGCCGGCAGCATCGAAGAACGGATGCTGGCCTTGCAAGCGCGCAAATTGGCGCTGGCGGAAGGGGTTTTGGGCAGCGACGCAGCCGACGCCAGCAAGTTCACGGCCCAGGACTTGGATTTGCTCTTGGCACCGCTGGCCCGCGATGAAGACCCTTCATCCAGCGGCGGCAGCGGGCAAGAAAACGCACCATAAAGGTGCGCTTGATTTCAGCGCTTGCGGTCGAAGCGGATGGCGCGCGCCAAGCTGCGGCGGTCGCTGCCGAAAATACCGGCCTCAAAAGCTTCGTGCTTGCGGCCCTTGTTGTCGGCCTGCCATTCAGGGCAAGGCATGCGACGGGGCTGAGGTTCGGAAGAATGCTGCTGCGTTTTCATGGCTGTATCTGGCCTCGGTTACTGCGACGGGGAGATTCCAACAATCTCGCTCCGTTTGCAGTGACAACGCCGACCGTTTCAGCACGGTTGACAAGCCAGCAAATTTTTTTCAAAGCCCAGGCAGGCTGGGCACCCGTCTGTCAAAAGAATCCGTCGGGCTTTGGGCCATCGGTCAGCCAAGGTCAAGTCGGCCAAGCTTGCGCCGAAGAATTCTTGGACCCCCTGGCGCCCCGCCCGTCGCCTCGATGCAACGAGACCCCACGAAGGGCAAAGCTTACTGGCTATGCTTGGCGACATGAGCATTCCAACCGACGCCCACCAGCGCCATGCCCAGACCACCCTGGTGGCCTGCTTGTGTGCCGCTTGGTGCCGCACATGCGACGCCTACCATGAGGTGATGGCAAACCTGCGGCTCGAGTTTCCCGATTACCGCTTCATCTGGGTCGATATTGAGGACGATGAAGAATTGGTCGGCGAACTGGAGGTCGAAACCTTTCCCACGCTGCTGATAGGCGTGGGTGAGCAGTTGCGCTTCATCGGCCCGGTCACGCCCCAGCTGAGCACCGCGCAGCGCATGATCCACTCCGCAGTGGCCGCGCCCATGAGCCCCGCCAACCCCTCGGCACAAGCCTTGTTGGTAAGGCTGCAAAGCAGCTGCTGAGGCGCTTGCGGCAGCAGCGTGGACAATGGCGGCTTCACACAAGCCGCCAGCGAGACCAACGCGCCATGACAGTTCAACTCAAGAACGCCGCCTCCAAAGACAGCATCGCCATCACCGTGGTGGACCGGGCCAGTTTTTCGGCCCTCTCGGCCAATTTGCCCGCGCCCAGCCGCCATTGGTTGGCCACTTTGGGCTTCACCGGTGCGCCGGACAGCCATGCCCTGGTCCCCGGCCCGGATGGCAAGCTCGGCCAAGTCTTTGCGGGCGTGGCTCACGCAGCCGATCCATTCGCCTTGGCGGCCCTGCCACAAGCCTTGCCCGCGGGTCGCTACCACCTGAGTGAAGACGGCCTGGCCCTGTCGCCCGAGATGGCTGCGCTGTCTTGGGAACTGGGCGCTTACCAGTTTGATCTCTACAAAGCACGACGCCGCGCGCCCGCCGAACTGATTTTGCCCGCCAGCAGCGAGGCCCAACGTGGCCTCGCCCAAGCCACCGCCATGATGGCCACGCGCGACTTGGTCAACACGCCGGCCGAACACATGGGCCCGGAAGAACTGGCCAAAGCTGCGCAGGTGATTGCCAAGCAGCATGGCGCACGCTTCAAGCAAATCGTCGGCGAGGCGCTGCTGAAGCAGAACTTCCCGGCCATTCACGCGGTGGGGCGAGCTTCCACCCGCGCGCCGCGTTTGATCGAACTGAGCTGGGGCAAAGCCGGGGACCCGCTGCTGTGCATCGTGGGCAAGGGCGTCTGCTTTGACACCGGCGGCCTCGACATCAAGGGCGCCGAAGGCATGCGCCAAATGAAGAAGGACATGGGCGGCGCCGCCAATGCCCTGGGGCTGGCCGCCCTGGTCATGGCTTTCAAGCTGCCGGTGCGCCTGCAAGTGCTGATTCCAGCCGTGGAAAACGCCATTGCGGGCAATGCCTACCGCCCTGGCGATGTGATCAAAACACGCAAGGGTCTGCACATCGAAATCGGCAACACCGATGCCGAAGGCCGCGTGGTGCTCAGCGACGCCCTGGCCTATGCAGCGGAAGGCAATCCCGCACTGATCATCGACTTGGCCACCCTGACGGGCGCCGCCCGCGTGGCGCTGGGCGCACAGCTACCCGCCTTGTTCAGCAAGCACTTTGACACGGCGCGCGATCTGGTCGACTTGGGTCTGAAAATGGACGACCCCATGTGGCATATGCCGCTGTGGGCCCCCTACAAGCCCGGCATCGAAAGCAGCATTGGCGACATCGTCAACACCGGCCGCAATGCGCTGGGCGGTGCCATCAATGCGGCCTTGTTCCTAGAGTACTTTGTGCCCGAAAACCAAGACTGGCTGCACATCGATTTGTTTGCCTGGAACGATGTGGCGCGCCCCGGCCGCCCCATTGGCGGCGAAGCGCAGACCATTCGCACCCTGTTGGCCTATCTGGAACAGCGCTTTTCAAGCCAGGCCGCGGCCTGAACTGGCTGCGGATTATTCACCTCAATTTGCCGTTTGCAGGGCCGAAAACCGCTCAAGTGCTGCGCCGTCAGCGCTTGAGTTTCTCTCCCTTGGCTGCGCGGGCACCGACCCGCGCGACTTCCGTTTTCGCTTGCAAAGGACTTGAGATGAATAAAGCAACTGGCTGGACCCTGGCGTTGGCTTTCAGCGCATTGACGGGCTTGAACGCTCAAGCCGCCGAGGGCGGCGCCACCGAAGAACAAGCGGTGGCCATGGTCAAGAAGGGCATCGCCTTCATGAAGGCCAACGGCAAGGAAAAAGGCTACGCCGAGATTTCCAACAAGTCCGGCCAGTTCATCTACCAAGACCTGTATTTGGTGGCCTATGGGCTGGACGGCACAGTGCGCGCCCATGGTGCCAATATCAAGATGGTGGGCAAAAACTTGATCGACCTGAAAGACGTTGACGGCAAGGCCTTCGTCAAGGAACGGGTGGAGTTGGCCGCCAGCAAGGGCAGTTTTTGGCAGGACTACAAGTTCACCAACCCTGAAAACAAGAAGATCGAACCCAAGCGCATGTATTGCGAGAAATACGAGGACATGGCCATCTGCGGCGGCATCTACAAGTAAGTTTCTGGCGGGTCCATGGCGCCCGCGCTCAGGGAGAGAAACATGAAACTTGCCTACAAGCTGATTGCCGCTCCAGCCTTGACGGCTTTGGTGGTATTCACCGCCGGCCAGATCAACAGCTGGATTCAAAGTCGTGCCACCGAAGCCAACCGGGCGACGCTGGACGCCCAGCTGAACGACTATCGCACGCTCTCCAGCGCGCAGGAACGGCTGGCGCAAATTCATACGGGTGTGTATCGCACCGTGTCTTTGATTGCGTCCCTGGATGATGCCCAGGTCAAGACCTTTCGGTCCGATCTGGTGCGTCAGCTTGACAGCGTCAAACAAGTCGCCGCCAAGCTGGGTCAAGCCCAAGGTACGGATGCGAATGACAGCCAGATCACTGCCGCGCTGAAGGCCCTCGAGCAGGGCATGGCCAAGTATCAGAAGCAGGCCGATGAGGCCATCGATCTCTCTTCCGTCGATCCCAACACGGGCATCGCCGCAATGCAGAGCGCCGACAGCACGTTTGCCACCGTGACCGAAACCATGCGGGACATGGTCAAACATGTGGAGGCGGGCTCGGCTGAATCGGTGAGCGCCGCCGATCGGCGCTCTGAACAGCTGGGTTGGCTGATGGCCGCCGTGGCCTTGGTCTGCGCCAGCGCGGCGGTGGGCCTGTCTTGGATGATGTTGCGCAATGTGGCCCAAGAGCTGGCTCGCGCGGCAGGTATCGCGGCCCAAGTGGCCGACGGCAATCTGGCCATCGCAGCACATAGCGAGCGCCGCGACGAGGTCGGCGATCTGATGCGCTCTTTGGGCGCCATGAGCGAGCAGTTGGGCCACTCGATGCGCACCGTGATGAGCGCTTCCGATTCAATCCGCCACGCCAGCACCGAAATCGCCACCGGCAATCAAGACCTGAGTCTGCGGACGGAACAAACCGCTGCCAATTTGGAGGAGGCCGCCTCGTCCATGGAGCAGCTGACGGCGGGCGTGAAGCAAGCCGCCGAGTCGGCCCGCGAGGCGAATCGCTTGGCCGCATCAGCGGCACAGGTTGCAGCCCGCGGCGGTGCTGTGGTGGCCCAGGTGGTGAGCACCATGGAGGACATCAACACCAGCTCACGCAAAATCGGCGACATCATCGGCGTGATCGACAGCATCGCCTTTCAAACCAATATCCTGGCTTTGAATGCAGCCGTCGAGGCCGCTCGGGCGGGCGAGCAGGGGCGAGGATTTGCTGTGGTCGCCAGTGAAGTTCGCTCCTTGGCCCAGCGCAGCGCCACCGCCGCCCGCGAAATCAAAACCATGATCAACGCCTCGGTGGAGAAGGTCGAAGGCGGCTCCAAGCTGGTGGCCGACGCCGGCTTGACCATGAATGAGATCGTCAGCAGCGTGCAGCATGTCTCCGACATCATCGAGAAGATCTCCCTCGCGGCGCATGAACAGTCCGACGGCATTGGCAATGTGAATGCCTCGGTCGCGCAGTTGGATCAAATGACCCAGCAAAACGCAGCGCTGGTCGAACAGTCCGCGGCCTCGGCGGAGAGCGTCAAAGAGCAGGCCGTCAAGCTCGCTGAAGTGGTGCACGCCTTCAAGCTGAGTTAGGCGCCCTTTATAGCGTCCGCTTGAATCCAAGCCGCGGCTTTCTCGGCAATCATCAGCGTCGGCGCATTGGTGTTGCCGCTGGTGATGCGGGGCATCACACTGGCATCGACCACGCGCAAGCCGGCAACTCCACGCACCCGCAAGCGGCTGTCGAGCACGGCCATGGGCTCGCCGTCCCGGCCCATCTGGCAGGTGCCCACCGGGTGGAAGATGGTGGTGGCGATGTCACCGGCGAGTCGGCGCAAATCGGCCTCGCATTGGAACTGGGCGCCCGGTTTGTATTCCTGCGGCTGAAAGCGCGCCAAAGCCGGCTGCGCCACGATGTGCCGGGTCAGGCGCAGACTGGCGGCGGCGACCTGCAAATCGTCTTCCGTGCTGAGGTAGTTGGGGGCAATTCGCGGCGCCTGCGAGGGATCGGGCGAAAGAATCTGCACGCTGCCACGACTGCTGGGGTTCAGATTGCAGACGCTGGCGGTGATGGCATTGAAGGCATGCAAAGGCTCGCCGAAGGCCTCCAAAGACAGGGGCTGCACGTGGTACTGCAGATCGGGCCAGACTTTGTCCGCGCTGCTGCGGGTGAAGGCCCCCAGTTGCGAGGGTGCCATGCTCATCGGGCCACTGCGCTTGAGCAGGTATTCCAGGCCGATCAAAGACTTGCCCCACAGACTGGCGGCGCGGGTGTTCAGGGTAGGTGTGCCCTGCACCTTGAAGACGCTGCGAATCTGCAGATGATCTTGAAGGTTAGCCCCCACGCCCGGCAGCTCGTGCTGCACGTCAATGCCCAGGCTTTGCAAAAGCGGCCCCGGCCCCAGACCCGAGAGCTGCAGGATCTGCGGTGAGCCGATGGCCCCGGCGGCCAACAGCAGCTCGCCGCCCGGACGAAGTTGCACCGTTTCAAGCCCTCGGGTGGTGTGCACTTGGGCTGCCGTACAGCGCAAACGGCCGGCTTCTCGCGACAAGACCAGGCGCTGCACCGAGGCTCCGGTCCAAAGCTCGAAATTGGGGCGGCCGTAGCAATGGGGTCGAAGAAAAGCCTTGGCCGTGTTCCAGCGCCAGCCGCGGCGCTGATTCACCTCGAAATAGCCCACGCCCTCGTTATTGCCCGCATTGAAGTCCTCGCTGGCGGGAATGCCCGCTTCTTGAGCCGCGCGGGCAAAGGCATCCAAGACCTCCCAACGCAAGCGCTGCCGCTCGACCCGCCACTCGCCGCCATGCCCATGGGCCGCGCGAAAGGCGGGCGACGCCGCGTCGGGCGCATCCAAACGCCAGTGGTTCTCGTGCCGCATGAAAAACGGCAGGCAGGCCTCCCAGCGCCATTCGGGGTCCGATGTGGCCTCGGCCCACTGCTCGTAGTCGCGCGCTTGGCCGCGCATATAGATCATGCCGTTGATGCTGGAGCAACCGCCCAAGACTTTGCCGCGCGGATAGCGCAGCCGGCGCCCATTCAAGCCAGGCTCGGCCTCGGTGTGAAAGAGCCAATCGGTGCGCGGATTGCCAATGCAGTGCAAATAGCCCACCGGCACATGGATCCACACATAGTCATCGCGCCCGCCGGCTTCCAGCAAGAGCACGCGCTTGCTGGGGTCGGCCGACAAGCGGTTCGCCAGCAAGCAACCGGCCGTGCCGGCCCCCACGATGATGTAGTCAAACTGCAGGGCGCTCAAAGCAAACTCGTCGGCGCTTCAGTTGCCGATGTGCGAGGCTAGCACCGGGAACAATTTGATCAAGCCATCGGCCAGCAATTCCACCGCCAAGGCCGCCAAGATCAAACCCATCAAGCGGGTCATGATGTTGATGCCGGTTTGGCCCAGGGCGCGGGCAATGCGCCCGGCCATGGAAAACACCGCAAAGGTCACCAGACCCACCACCACGCCATAGCCCACCAGCACGGCCAACTCCCACCAGTGGCGCGTCTTGTCGGCATAAATCACCATGGTGGAAATGGTGGCCGGGCCGGTCAACAGGGGAATGGTCAGCGGCACCACGGCGATGCTGGCACCGGCGCTGGCCTTGTCCGCGCCCTCGGACAAATCTTCCTTGCGCGACTCGGCCGGTTGCGCATTGAGCATTTGAATCGAGCTGATCAGCAAGAGCGTGCCGCCCCCCACCTGGAAGGAGGCCAGCGAGATGCCAAAAAACTCGATCACTTTCAAACCCAGGATGGAGCTGACCGCAATGACCACAAAGGCCGTAAAGGCGCTGACTCGGATCGTGTGCTTGCGCTCGGTCCGCGACAAACCGCTGGTGAAGTGAATGAAGAAGGGCACCACCCCCACCGGGTTGACGATGGCGAGCAGGGCGACCAAAGGCTTGTAGATGTCCATGCGCTGCATTGTGCGGTGACAGCGCCGCGCCGTGGCCCGGGTTGCTACTAGCAGGAGGCGCTGCTCGCACCGGCCAAGCTGCGCAAGTAGTCCAAGCCGCGCGCTGCGCGCGGCCCGTACCAACTGAGCAATTCACCATCCACCAAGGTCACCGTGGCCTGGGGGCACAAAGCCTGGGCCAGCGGCAGGTGTTGCTCCTCAAAACGATAGGGCTCCGAGCTGAGCAAGACCCGATCGATCTGCCCCAGCCAAGCCTCGTCGCCTTGCAACACGGGATAACGCGCCGCACCGGTTTCGCCACCGCACAGCGCCGGCCAGCTTTGCCAAGCGACCTCGGCCAGCATGCGGGCGATATAGGTGTCGCGCGCCACCGTCATCCAGGGTTCGCGCCAGATCAAATACAGAACGCGCTGCTGCGGCCATGTCCTTTCACGGCAGGCCTGCAAACTGGCCAACAGTTCGGCGCTCAATTGCTCGCAGCGCTGCGCGACGCCCTGCACCGACGCAAACGCCAACTTCATCTGCGCCAGCAAGGCCAAATTGTCTTCAGGCGACTGCGGATGGGTCACCAAGACTTCAGGCACAAACTCGCGCAAAGCCTCGAAGGTCTCACGTCGGTTTTCGTCCACATTGACGATCACATGGCTGGGCGCCAGATGCCGCAGCTTGGCAAGATTCACATCTTTGGTGCCGCCCACCTTGGGAATCGCCGCCACGCCCTCGGCGGGATGAATGCAAAAGCCGGTGCGCGCCACCAGATACGGCCCCAAACCCAGGGCCAGCAGCAGCTCGGTGATGCTGGGCACCAAGCTGGCAATACGCAGCGGGCGGGGCGCCGGCTCCATCAAAGCGCGGCGTCCTCAGAAACCGCGTCTTGCAGCGAGAGGTAGACCGCGCAGCAAGCGCGCAAGTACACCAGGGTAGGCAGCACCAGGGCCACTGCAAAAACCACCCCACCGCCCACCAAGGCCGCCATGCCCAGCGGGGTGGCGGCGACTGGCGCTCCGGCCGCGCCCAGGCTGCGCAAGCCATAACCAAACAGGCCCGCCATCAATTGCTGGGCCGGCACATCAATGCCCACCGCCCAAACCATCAAAAAAGCCATCACCCGCCCGCCGCTGAGCACCACAAAGCTCACGGCCGCACTGACCAAACCGGTGACCAAAAACACCGCCGCCATCAGGCCCGCCACTTCCAAGGGCCCATGTCGAAATTGCTGCCACAGCATGCGCAAGGTGTTCTTGACCGTTTGCCCCGCCCACAAGGACGGCCCCGTCAAAGGCCCCACCAACAACGCGATGCCAAAAGCCATGATGCCCAGCACCATCACCCCGAGCGGCACCAGCACCGCAAACAAAGGCGCGCCAATCCAAGGCAGCTTGACGGCCCACAGCAAACCCAGCAGGGCCGCCAAGATCAAGGCCCCTGCAGTCAGCACCGCCAACAAGCACAGCAGCACCCGCGGCGCCACGCGCAGCGAGTCATAAAAGGCCTCCACCAAATCCCGCACCGGATGGGCCCGCGCTTGATCCATCAGCAATAAACCGGTGGTATTCACCCCCAGAAACGCCAGCAGCAAGCCAATCCCGGCCCAGATCACGCCCCACAGACTATCGCCCTTGGCCAAGGCCGACTCCGCCGACGCCAGCATCAAGCCGGCCAAACAAAAACCGCTCAGCAGGGCATACAGCGCTTGCCCATTGCGCGGTGCGTCGAGGCTGGCGAGAACACGATTGAGGGCATGCAATGAGAGTTTGTGGGCCATGGCGGGCATCATAGCCAGCGAGCGATGGGCCTCAGCTGGGCCAAATCCAGGCCTCAACACGGCGGACCAGGCCACTGAGATCGCCTATCGCACCGCTGACGCGCTAGGGTTTTTTCTATCTGCTAAAAAACAACATTTATCCCCCTTGCGGTGGGCGAGGCTAGACCCATCGCCCATAATCGTTTACCTGTGTATGGAAGCCGCACCTTCGCTTGAATGGTTCAGGATGGGTTGAAGCTCCACATGGTTTTTTTGGTATCTGAAAGGGCTTCCCCATGGGAAACAAGCTTTACGTCGGCAATCTTGCCTATAGCGTGCGCGACGAATCGCTGCATGAAGCGTTCGCGCAGTTCGGTCAAGTGACCTCTGCAAAGGTCATGATGGACCGTGACACCGGTCGTTCCAAGGGCTTCGGCTTTGTGGAAATGGGCTCTGATGCAGAAGCTCAATCGGCCATCAATGGCATGAACGGTCAAGAACTCGACGGCCGCGCCGTCGTGGTGAACGAGGCCCGTCCTCGTGAAGAGCGTCCCGGCGGCTTCGGCGGCGGTCGCTCGGGTGGCGGCGGCTTCGGTGGCGGCCGTTCCGGCGGTGGCGGCTACGGTGGTGGCGGCGGTGGCTACGGCGGCGGCGGTGGTGGCGGCTACGGCGGCGGTGGCCGTTCCGGTGGCGGCGGCTACGGCGGCGGTGGCCGCTCGGGTGGCGGCGGCTTCGGCGGCGGCCGTTCGGGTGGCGGCGGCTACTGATCAGCCCCCCTCGCACAGCGACAAAAGGCGCCCTCGGGCGCCTTTTTTCATGGCCGCTGCTTTTTGCAGCTTAGCGCGGCCCGTGCTCGAAAAATTACTCAGGGTTGAAAGGCCAAGCTCAGTTTGGCAAACAACTCGGTGTTGCGACGATCTGCGGGCCGCTCTCGGGCTGAAACCCAGCCCAGGCTCAAAACCCGGGTCAGACCGATACGGTGCTGGAATACCAAGGACAGATGGCGGCTGCTGTCTTCACTCCCCAACAGGCCCGGCTCTTCTCGGCGCTGGAACCATGTCCCCTGCGCGATGGCCCGCACGGAGTCTCGCGCGCTGAGGTGCAAGACCGCCAGCGTTTGCGCATTGCGCTCGGTAAAGCTGCGCCCGCCATGGGGGCCATCGACATAGCTCTGGCCCAGTTGCTGCTCCAACTCCATCCACCAACCCCACATCAAGGGGCTGCGCATCTTGGCCTGCAAGAGCAGACTGGCGCCTGAGCCCAAGCGATCGGCTTCAACGTCCAAGCGCTGACCCCAACTCCACTCGGCAGAAACAAAGGTCAGCCAAGCGTTCGGGTTGGATTCAAGACCCAGGTTCAAGGTGCGCGGTGCATGCAAGCGCCCGCCAGCCTTGGCTCGCTGCTGGTCCAAGCCCAGATAGCCCCAAGCGCTGGTGTTGCGCGCCGCGGCCAACCAAAAGCCGGGGTGGACTTGCCGCTGAATCACTTCGGCCCCCGCCACCCCCAGAGCTGCATCGGCCAGCGTCTGCGTCTGCAGCATGTGGAGTTGCAACTCCAACTCGTGGGCCTGAAAGCGCGACCATTCACCCAAGGGCGCCAAGCTCTGCGAAGGCAATCTGCGATTCAGATGAAGACTGGCGCGCTGGAACCCCGACTGGCTGACAAAACCGTTGTCATTGGCAAAGCGGGGCGCCACTTCTTCGAGTTGCGCGATATTGTTCCAGTCCTCGGTGCGATGACGCCACTCGAGCCAGACCTTGTGCCCGGTCTGCGCCTGGATGCGCTGCGCTTGGCCATGAGGGTCAAAGCCCGCCGTGGTGCTGGAGGCCAGCGCATGACCGCGCAGCAAATCACTGCTGCCCAGCGGCAGCGCAAAGTCAGAGCCAATCACTTGATTGACGCCATGCTGGCCATAGTCGCGCTGAGAGGCCAGCAGGGCCAGACCCAGGCTTTGCTCGCCCAGGCTCAGTTGCATGCGGCCGCGTGCAAAGCTGGCTTGCGAACGCCCCTGCTGGGCGTAGCTCTGGGTGGCGTAGGCATTGGGGCGAAGAATCTGGCCGCCGCCCGCATCGCGCAGACTCAGCAGCGTGGCTTCGGCCTCAGCGCCGCGCCAGGTCGCGCGCAGGCCCCAGTCCGGGTCGGTGATGGCACGCGAGTAAAAGGCCGCCAAGCTTTGCACCTGCTCGTTTTGCTCGGACTGGCTTTGCCCCACCACATCGGTGCTTTCCAAGAAGAAGGCGCGCTTTTCCTGCACGCTCAAAGCAAAGCGGGTGTTGCCGGCCAATTGCGGCGTGTCCAACTCGACCTGGGAGAAGTCGGGGTTCAGCGTCGCATCGATCACCCAGTCCGCACGCGGCCGCCATTTCATCTCCAAGCCCAATGACAGTTCGCGCTGATGGCTGCTATGGCCCGGCTCAGACGCCCGCTCGCTGCGATAGGTCACTTCCGGGCGCAAGCTCAGGAAGGAACGCTCGCGCACCTGCTCGACCACATCGCCCAGCCCCTCCAGCGGCTGCAACTCGGCAATAAAGCTGAGCGCCTCTTTGGTCAGGGGCGCGCTCACCACCAAGGTGCTGGCCTCACGTGGAATGCTGCGGGCCACCATCAAGCGCCAGGGCGCGCCGCCTGCATAGGGGAAGCGCAGGGCCGCCAAGGGCCAGCGCAGTTCCACACTGTAGCCATCGGGCAGTCTTTGCGCCGCCGCTTGCAAGTCGAAGTCGGGCGCGAAGTCCTCGCTGTCGTCATCGGCGCTGAACACCCCATCGGCCATCACGCCGGCTGCGCTGATGCGCACAAACTGGGCTGAGCGCCGCTGCCCCACCGGGTCCAACACCACCGAAACAAAGTCTTGGTCACGCCGAACTTTGTCGCGCCGCGACAAGGGCGCGCGGATCAGATCCGGCGCCGAGTCATAGGCGCGAATTCCGAACACCAAGGCATCATCCAAGACCAAGACCTGCACCGTGGTGCGCATGGGCGCCGGGCGCTTGTCTTCGGGCATGAACTGCACAAACTGATCAAACAGCGGCGCGCGCTGCCAGACCGCTTCATCCAAGCGGCCGTCGATTTGAGGCCGCGAGTCCGTCGGTTTGAGGCGCAAGACCTCGATGCCGGCGTGCGCCTCGCCAGGCAGCACCAACACGGCCCACAGCAGAACCCACAAAAGGGCCCAAGCACGAAAAATTGATTTCATGGAAGCAAAAAAAGGAGGCAGGGCCGCAGACCCGCCACACTCGCGTCAAAGCGAGCCCGGGGCAGGGTGTGCGGAATCCATCATTTCGCCCGATGCGGCTGCGCCTTCAAGGCGCAAAACAAGAGCGGGCACCGGCAGGCCAACTTCAAAACCGATGCGCAAACCGACACGCAGTTTGCCCATCGACAGGGGCCTTTAGCAGGGGTGAAGAACCTTGATCATGTGAACCTCCTTGGCCGGCGCAGCTTGGGCCGGCGAGTTTTGCGGGCGCAGTGTAGCCCAAGCCCGGCGCGCATCCAAGCGCGAGCCGCGCTACTCGCCTTGACGGTGCTTGCGCGGCCGCCCGGCCAACAACCGATCAAATAGCGCGTTAGGCAGCAGGCGCAGCAAGCGGGCTACCACGCCCATCTGCCAAGGGATGACGCGGAAACTCACACCACGCTCAATGGCACGAAACGCCTGCTCGGCAAAGTCTTGCGGGCGCATCAGAAAAGGCATGCGATAGCGGTTCTGGCGGGTCAATGGGGTGTCTATATAGCCCGGAGCAATCGTCACCACCTTGACGCCAAAGGGCCGGCATTCGCCACGCAGGCTTTCGCAATAGCTGATCACCGCGGCCTTGCTGGAGCAGTAGGCCGCGTGCCCCGGCAGGCCCCGAATGCCGGCCACGCTGGCAATGCCCACCAAGGCGCCGCTGCCGCGTGACTGCATGGGCGAAATAAAGGGCTGAAAAGTGGCCGCCATGCCCAGATTGTTGGTGGCATACACCCGCTGCATCACGTCCAGGTCTTCGCGGATCGCGCTGTCAATGCCAATGCTGATGCCGGCGTTGGCAATCACCACCTCAGGCAAACCTTGCGCCGCGATGCAATCGCGCCCGGCTGCGGTGATCTGCGCCACATCGCTGACATCAGCCACGTAAATACGGTAGCGCTCGGCACTCAAGCCCTCGGCCTCTGCCCAGGCCTGCAACTCGGCCGGCCGTCGTGCCACCAAGGCCAAACGCCAGCCGGCTCGGTAGTACTGCAGCGCCAGCGCTTGGCCGATGCCACTGGAAGCTCCCGTCAAAAAGACCAGGCCACTCATGGCCGCGCCCCCCTGCCGGCCGGAGGTGGGTCAAAGCGGGCCTGACTGCGGCCGCTGAAACTCAAGCGTGCCGTCAAGCGATTGAATTCGAAGTTCTGCACCAGCATTTCTCCTCCCGCATGATTGACACGCACCGGCAAGTGGGAACGCAGGATCTCGGTGTTGGTGAAGGCCTGCAAAAAGTCGCCGCGTACTTCCAGCTTGGGCAAAGCCTGCAATTTGCCGCTCGTGGCCTCGGGCTCATAACGCTGCACATGCACGTCACCCAAGAGCTGAATCTCGCTGCCATCACCATTGCTGATGGCGCGATTGGCCGTGGCGACGATCAAGCCGCCATCGGCGCCAAAGCTGCGCAGGTGAATGCCGTCGATCTCCAGGGTATCGGTGTCGGGATAGTGGCGCAGCTCTTTGCCCGCGATCGCGGCCCGCATCAAGCCATCAGGGCCCATGCGCTGCAAATCAAAGCCGCTCATTTGGTAATCGGGCTCATGGCGGGGGGCTCGCACGGTGGTCTCACCCTCGGGCTTGGGGGCGTTTTTCACCAGCCACCAGGTGCCGGCTGCCAAAAAAGCCATGCAAAGCAGCGGCAGATAAGCGAACAAGGCCGATTGCAGCCGCCACACCCAGGGCTGCACCGGCCGCTTGGCCGCGGCCGGCAGGGGCGGCGCAAGCGGCACCCGCTTCGGCATCAGCGCGCCCCTCCATCGAGCGTGTCGAGGTGGCCGTTCAAGAGGGCAGCGTAACGACCGCAGGCCTGCAGCATCAAATCACAGCATTCGCGCGCCGCGCCATGGCCTCCGGCTGCCTGGGTGATGTAGTGCGCCACCGCCTTCACTTCCGCATGGGCCTGAGCCGGTGCACAGGCAAAACCAACGCGCGTCAGCAAGGGCAGATCCGGCCAGTCATCCCCCATAGCCGCCACCTCCGCCCACTGCAAGCCGAGTTGATCGAGCAAAGGTTGCGCCACCGCGTACTTGTCTTTGGCGCCATAGACCGCATGGCGCAGCCCCAAGTCGGCGACCCGGCGCCGCACCGCAGGCGAGTCGCGCCCGGTGATGATGATGGGCGTGATGCCGGCTTGGTCCAAGAGCTTCAAGCCATGGCCATCCAGCGTTGAAAAGGCCTTGAAACTCTCGCCCTGCTCGCTGATGTAGATGCGGCCATCGGTCAACACACCGTCGACATCAAATATGGCCGCCTTCAGGCCAAGCGCGCCCCCTTGTGCCAGCAACAAGGTCTCGGGCGCAAAGCGCAATGCGGGTTCGATGGGCATCATCTTCATGAAATCAAATCACCTTGGCGCGCATCAAATCATTGATGGTCACGGCTCCCAGCAAATGCTGCTCGGCATCGACCACCAAGACCACGGTGATGCGGGCCGCTTCCATCAAATCCGCCGCGTCAACAGCGAGCGCGTCAGCGGACACGGTGCGCGGGTTTTTCGAGGCCACATCGGCGGCGCTGAGGCTGCGCAAGTCCTGGCCCTTTTCTACCAAGCGACGCAAATCGCCGTCGGTGAAGATGCCGCTCACCCGGTCTTGGCCATCCACCACGATGGCCACGCCCAAGGCTTTGGCTGACATTTCCCGCATCATCTCGGTGAAGGGCGTGTCGGCCGCCACCCGCGGCAAGGCCTCACCGGCGCGCATCAAATCGCGCACATGGGTCAGCAGCTTGCGGCCCAGCGCGCCCCCTGGGTGCGAGCGCGCAAAATCTTCCGGCTTGAAGCCCCGCGCATCCAGCAAGGCCACGGCCAAGGCATCCCCCAAAGCCATCTGCGCCGTGGTGCTGGCCGTTGGCGCCAGGTTCAAAGGGCAGGCTTCTTCGGCCACCGCACTGTCGAGCACGAAGGTGGCATGGCGCGCCAAGCTGGATTCCGCGCGCCCCGTCATGGCCACAATCGGCACACCCAAGCGCTTGAGCACCGGCAGCACCACATTCAACTCATCGCTCTCGCCCGAGTTGGACAGCGCCAGCACCACGTCTTTGGAGGTCACCATGCCCAAATCACCATGGCTGGCTTCACCCGGGTGCACAAACAAGGCCGGCGTGCCGGTGGAGGCCAAGGTGGCAGCGATCTTGCGCCCCACATGGCCACTTTTGCCCATGCCCATCACCGCCACACGGCCCTGGCAATTCAAGACGGCTTGCACCGCTTGGGCAAAAGACTCACCCAGGCGAGGGCCGAGTTCAGCCAAGGCTTGCGCCTCGATGGACAGCGCCTTGCGGGCGGCTTGAAGCGCGCGCGCGGCGTCAAAGTTGGAGGCTTGCGTCATGACGGGAAGTATATCGAGGGGGGGTGTTCCCACGCGCCACCGAAACCGCCCCCTGCCGGGCCCGCAGCAGCGCTGCTATGCTCAGCCGGCTTCCTAAAGGATGGAGAGGGTAGCGATGCGCATCAGGTTCTCGGCTGTCTGGCTCTGCATGCTTGCCATGCTGGGCATGGCGCAGGCACAGGCTCAAGAGGCTGAAAAAACACAAGCCTCCTGGCACTTTGTCACCGAGCCCTTTGCGCCTTACACCGACGAGAGCAAAACGGGCCGGGCCACCGGCCCCATGGTGGAGGTGTTGGAAACCGCCTGCGCGCAACTGAAGCGCCACTGCAAGATCGAAGTCCTGCCTTGGCGCCGGGCGTTGAGGCTGGCACAGAACGGCGAAGTCGACGGCATCTTCACGGTGCTGGATACGCCGGAGCGCCGCAGCTTGTTTCACATCAGCGTGCCGGTCATCGACGCTCGCTACACCTTGTTCGCCCAGGCTGGCGCGAATTTCCGATTTGACGGCGACAAGCAGTCCTTGAAAGGGCGCAGCATCGGCGTCTACGGCCCGTCCGGCAGTTCCTATGCGCTGGACCAACTGACCGAAGGGGTCAGCGAGGTTCAGAAAGTCTTGGAATACGACAACGTCTCCGTGCTGCGCAAACTCGCCGCCGGCCGCTATGGCCCGCAAGGCTTGGCCCTGGTCAATGAGGCGGTGGCCCTGCATCTGATGCGCGCAGAAAAGCTGCCCGGCCTGCAGGCCGCTGGTACCGTCAAGCAATTCAGTTATGCCTTCGGCCTCAGCCGTGCCCGCGTTTCGGCCGAAGAGGCCAAGGCCTTCGATGCCGCCTTGATCCGCTTGTGCAGCAGCGGCCGCACCGCGGCCCTGCTCAAGCCTTACGCCTTGCCGGCGTCGGCCTGCAAGGGCAACTAAAAAAGGCCACCCTCGGGTGGCCTTTGGCTTTAAGCGGAGTCCTTGACTTGAAGGCGTCAAGGATAGAGGCCGCGCTCTTCGCGTGCTTCCAGCACCCGGGTGCAGGCCACCACGAAGGCGGCGGTGCGCAGGCTGATGCGGTGCTGCTCGGAGACTTCCCAGATGTGCTTGAAGGCGCCGGTGATGATTTTGTCCAGGCGGACGTTGATCTCGTCTTCGGTCCAGAAGAAGCTGGAGAAGTCTTGCACCCACTCGAAGTAGGACACGGTCACACCACCCGAGTTGGCGATCACATCGGGCACCACTTTGATGCCGCGATCGGCCAGCACCGCATCGCCGTCCGGCGTGGTCGGGCCGTTGGCGCCTTCCAGCACCAAACGGGTTTGCAGGCCTTCGGCGCGGTCTTTGTTGATCTGGCCTTCCAGCGCGGCCGGGATCAGCACATCGCTCTTGACCTTCCAGAAGTCCTCATTAGCAATCCGCTCACCGCCGCTGAAACCGGCCACGCCGCCGGTCTTGGCCACATGGTCGAGCAGGTTTTGCATGTCAAAGCCCGACTCGTTCAGCACGGTGCCGGTGTGGTCTTGCACGACCACGATCTTGGCGCCGCTGGCGGCGAAGAGCTTGGCGGCGATGGAGCCGACGTTACCGAAACCTTGCACGGCAATGCGGGCGCCTTCCATCGGAATGCTCAAGCGACGCATCGCTTCGCGGCCGATCACAAACACCCCACGGCCGGTGGCTTGCACACGGCCCAGCGAACCACCCAAGGCGATGGGCTTGCCGGTGACGACGCCGGTGGCAGTGGCGCCCACGTTCATCGAGTAGGTGTCCATCATCCAGGCCATGATCTGGCCATTGGTGTTGACGTCGGGCGCCGGAATGTCTTGCTGCGGGCCGATGATGATGCCGATTTCGCTGGTGTACCGGCGTGTAACTTTTTCCAGTTCTTTCTGCGACAGCTGCTTCGGGTCGAGGCGGATGCCGCCCTTGGCGCCGCCGTAAGGCAGGTTCACCGCGGCGTTCTTGATGGTCATCCAAGCCGACAGGGCCATGACCTCTTCCAGCGTCACATCGGGGTGGTAGCGCACACCGCCCTTGCCCGGGCCGCGGGTCAGGCTGTGCTGGACGCGATAGCCTTCAAAGTGAGCGATGGTGCCGTTGTCGAGTTCGATGGGCACGTCCACGATCAGGGCGCGCTTGGGGCGGCGCAGGGTCTCGACCCAGCGGGCCAAATGGCCCAGATAGGGCTCCACAGCATCGATCTGGGACAGGTAGGTGCCCCAGGGGCTGTTGCGCGTGGGCGCAACAAAAGACAGGTTGGACATTCGGTAATGCTCCGTAACTTTTGGTGGCCCGAACGGTATCTCGACTTCGAGTCCCGCCCGCCGCAAAAGCCAAGCCTGGTTTACATGCCGCTATGCGGCTTGCGCATAACCTTGGAAAAGGCCTGTTGGAGCGCCGCTTGCCGCGGCTCAGTTCAAGTCGTAGCTGAGCTTGAACATCAACCCTGCATCGCCCAGCATATTGACCTGGGCGGCCCATTTGTTGTCGAAGTTCCAGCCCAGGCCCACCAAGAGACCGGGCGAGAAGCCGCGGTAATTGAAGGGCACCTTGTCTTTGTATTCCCCCTTGTAGCCATACAGAATGCCGGCCGTCCATTGCCCGTAAAGCTTGGGGTAGTTGGCCAGCAAGCCGGTATAACGCTTGCCCACATAGACAAAGCCGCTCTCCTGCCCGAAGGAATTGCTGAAGAACGATGCGCCCGCCAGCCAGTCGTTGTGTTGCTGACGCTCAATGCCCACGGCCCAGACATAACGGTGCTCTGGGCTGGGGTGAAAATGCAAGGTGTATGGGGAGACCGCGAGACGCCAATGACCTTGGTGCTCGTCCAGCGCTTCGCTGAGCTCAGAGGCCACACTGGCCTTGGGCAGCAAAGTCAGCAACGCCGCCCCGACCACAATGGACAAGGACAGCATGGCAACACGAGTGGTGCGCAAGGACGGCAAGCCGGCGACGCGAGGGGCGGTTGGAAATTTCATGGCGCGCATTCTCGCCCATCCGTTTGACAGGCTTGTAGGGGCTTCGCCCAAGATCTGCAGCTGGGCCTTGTTGGCCTCGGCGACTCTGCTCTCAGGCTGCGCCTGGCTCAGCGAAAAGGAACGGGCCCTGGTGTTGCGCCCTTCGCCAGGTCGACCCGAAGCCTTTGCCCGCGATGAGCGCGCCGGCCTGCGCCCCGGCGACCAGCGCTTTTTGCTCAAACAGCCCGCCACGGCAGAGACCGAGGCGGCTGCAGACCGGCTGGCCATTTGGTGGCTGCCGCACCCTGACCCGCAAGCGCCCACCTTGCTTTATTTACACGGCACGCTGCGCAATCTGTATGAGAACCTGCCCAAGATCGAGGCCGTGCGCGACGCCGGCTTTGCTGTGCTGGCGGTGGACTATCGCGGCTGGGGCGACAGCAGCCCCATCATTCCCTCCGAGACCAGCATCGATGCGGATGCGGCGCGCGCCTGGGCCGAGTTGGTACAGCGCCAGCCCGACCCGAACAAGCGGGTCATCTTTGGCCACTCCATGGGCGGGGCCGTCGCGGTCAGCTTGGCGAGCCAGTTACGGCGTGGCGTCGACTATGGCGGCTTGGTGCTGGAATCCACCTTCACCCGCATGCCTGAGGTTGCGGCATCGGCCGGCACGCTGGGCCGGATCGGGGCGGCCATCACCTCTTTGAAGTTTGAGTCCATCGACAAAATCGCTCGCGTCGATGCCCCCACACTCATCATGCATGGCGACGGCGACAAGCTGGTACCTGTTGACCTGGGCCGGCGCCTGCGTGACGCCGCGCGTCCCGGCAACGTGTGCTGGGTGGAAGTGCCCGAGGGCAGCCACAGCGGCTTGCACCGCGAGGCGGCCGAGCGCTACCAACAGTCCTTGCAAGGCTTGATCAAGGTCTTGCCGCCGCGCTTCTCCGGGCCCGAGACAAGGCCTTGGCCCGCCGGGGTTTGCGCGGCGCCCAGCAACGCGGCCGTGGTGAATGCCGTAAAGTCTTGACCCATCACCACCTGAACCCGCGCTGCCCCAGCGCGCGCGCTGAATCCCCATGCTGATCATCAACAAACTGCTGCCCCAAGGAGCCGGTCTGGCCCCGGTGCTGCTCAAGCGCGCCGGCGTCTTGTCTTTGCCTTTTGCGGCACGCCAGCACCACGAAGCCAATTTCAGCGATGGCCAGGGCCATGAGCTGGGTTTGCGTTTGCCCGCCGGCACCACACTGCGCGGCGGCGATGTCTTGGTGGCCGAAGACGGTTCCTTGATGCGGGTCGAGGCCGCGGCAGAACCCTTGCTGCTGGTGCGGCCGTCCGCCCAACAAAACCAGGGCGACTTGCTGCGCCTGGCGCATCAGCTCGGCGAAATGCATGTGCATATGGAAGGCCATGAAGACCATCTGCGTGTACCCGGCGACCCGCAACTGGCCCAATGGCTGGAGCGCCAGAATTTTGCTTTGGCGCCGCTGGAAGCGCCTTTTGACCCCCCGGCCTTGCTGAGCCAATTGCCCGAGGTGCGGGCACAGCAAGAAGGCCATGTGCACGGCCCTGGTTGCGGGCACGATCATTCACACGATCATGCTCACGGTCACACCCATGACCATGGTCATGATCACGGCCATGAGCACGGCCATGTGCACGGCCATGTGCACGGCCCTGGCTGCAAGCACGATCATTGAACTGCCAAAGGTAGCGGCGCAGGGGGCGGCCATGCTGGTCAACCGACCCGGCTCTGGCGCCGATCGACCTGCCCGGCTGCAACTGGGCCCGGTGCTCGCTTGGGAAAGCCATGCACCACCCCCTTGAGTCAAGGGGGTCTAGGGAAAGTACTGAATGTGTGACATAGGCGTGTCATCGAGCGTTCGCTATGCTCGGCCCCAGAAATAGCAGCACTAACGCCAGCTTCAAGCTGATCGGCCCGAGCACCGCATTCGTGCGAAGGCCGCACCAAATCGGAGAAAAAGGGGCGGCTGCTGGTTCTGAAACGGTGCGTCGCCGCTATTTTTTCCAGCGATACGCAAACGTTTGCTATTGCTGTGTTTTTTTTGCAGTGGCGCTTGTTTCGGGCCCTGATTCACGGTTTCCTTTTTCTTTCTTTGGAGAATTCGAAATGTCGTTCAAACCCCTGGCCTCCCTGACCCTGATCGCTTCGGCCGCCCTGATGGCCGCCGCCCCCGCACATGCCGCCATCGCCGTGGCCGATGGCAGTTTTTCTTACACGCAAACGTTTGACACGCTGGCTTCAAGCGGCAACACGAACGCCTGGAGCAATGACAGCACCATCGCCGGTTGGAGCTTGTTCAAAACCACACCCTCGACTGCGGTGACAAGCTACATCGCCGACATTGGCTCCTCCAATGCCGGCGGTATTCACAGCTATGGCACAACCGCCGAGCGCGCCCTTGGAAGCATCGGAAGCACCAGTTTCACGGTCGGCTGGATCGCCGTCGCCTTCCAAAACACCAGCGCCGACACGTTCTCGGGCTTCAACATCTCCTTCCAAGGCGAACAATGGCGCGACGGTGGCGCAGCCACGCCTGTGGCTCATAAGATGGTGCTGGAATACGGCTTTGGGGCCAGCTTTGACACCGTCAGCACCTGGACCGCACCTGGCGGCAGCTTTGATTGGAGTTCGCCGGTCATTGACAACAAGACGACCGGCGCCGCCGTGGACGGCAATGTCGCCGGCAAGGTCAGCGGCCTGGGTGGCACCATCGCGACCCCTTGGGCCACCAATGACACCCTGTGGGTGCGCTGGGTGGAAAAGAATGACGCGGGCAATGACCACGGCCTGGCCATCGACAACGTCAGCCTGACGGTTGTCACCGCCGCGGTGCCCGAGCCCAGCTCCTACGCCATGCTGCTGGCGGGCCTGTGCGCCATGGGCTTCATCGCCAAGCGCCGCAACAAGGCCTGAGCCGGCGACTCTGATCGCGCAGACCCTCGGGTCTGCACCGCAAGGCGGGCGTCGCTTCGGCGCGCCTGCCGGGGCGAATGCGCCCGAATCCTAAGCAGCCCTCGGCTCGGGCGGGCATTTTTGCCCGAGCCACCTCCCCAAGACCCCTCGTATGAAACTCCACGCCCTCCAACGCGCCATTGCCCTGCTGCTGAGCGCCTCCTCCTGCGGCCTCGTGCTGGCCGCCGGCATCAGCCCGGATCACCAGGAATTTGAAGCCACGCTGCATGTGCCCTTCCGGGCCGAAGCCGGCGCGATTGCCGAAGCCCGCCGCTTCACCTTGAGGTTTGAGTACCCCCAGGTGGAACAGGCGCAAACAGTGTCCTGGCGCTTGGAGTTGCTGGACCCCGCCGGTGCCTTGGTGCAACGCTGGTATGGCGTGGAGACCTTGGTCAAAGGTGAGCTGGCCGTGGGCGTGGACTGGGCCGGTCGCCAGCAGGGCATGGCCGCCGCCGATGGCATCTACCAAGTGCGGCTGACGGCCAGCTCCGCCGTGGCCGCTGCCGAGCTGCCATCGGTCGGTGTGATGGCGGACTTTGTGGAAGCCCAACTGGCAGCCCCCGACGCCGAGGTGGTGGAGCAAAGCTGGGACATGCAAGTCGGCCAGATCGCCGCACCTGAGATGCCCGCCTTCAAGCCCCTGGCCACCGCCCGCAGCGCGGCCCCCGCGCCCAAGGCGCGCAGCGCACGCAGCGCGCCAGCCATGGGCACTCTGGCCGCCCCCGCAGCCGGCTTGCCCTATACCGTGTATTTGGGCAATTTGCACAGCCAGACCGGCCACAGCGACGGCGGCGGCACCCTGGGCAGCTGCACCGGCGAAAACCAGCCGCAATCGAATATGGGCCAGGGCCCGACCCAGGCCTACCAATACGCCATGGAGCGCGGCCTGGACATTTTGGTGACCTCCGAGCACAACCATATGTTCGACGGTGACACCGGCACCAACACAGCGCAAACGCCGGCTTATGCCAAGAATCTGTACCAAGCCGGTCTCGCCGCCGCGGCCAATTTCAATGCCGCCAATCCCAAGTTCCTGGGCGTCTACGGCATGGAGTGGGGCACCATCAGCGGCGGCGGCCACCTGAACATCTTCAACTCCAATGAGTTGCTGGGCTGGGAGTACAACGCCAAGAACGAACTCTTGGCCGATACCTTCACCGAGAAGAACAACGCGCCCAAGCTCTACACCCTGATGGCCCAAAAGGGCTGGGTGGGCCAGTTCAACCATCCGGCCAGCAGCGGCCAATACTTGGTCAATGGCGTGGCCCTGGGCTACACCGAAGACGGCGAAAAGGCGATGGCCCTGTGCGAGGTGATGAACACCCCGGCCTTCTCCAACACCACCAACGAGTCCGACAACGGCAACAGCGGCTACGAGGGCGCTTGCAAAAAGGCGCTGGAAGCCGGCTTCAAGATTGCCTTCACGACCAACCAAGACAACCACTGCGCCAACTGGGGCGCCTCCGGCACCAACCGCAACGGCATCTTGATCCCCAACGGCACGCCGCTGTCCAAGGACGCCTTCATTGAAGCCATCAAGGCCCGCCGCGTGTTCGCCACCATGGACAAGACCTCGCAGCTGATCCTGACCGCCAATGGCCGCGTGATGGGCGAGAGCTTCCGCAATGCTGGCCCGCTGAACCTGGTCGCCAACTACGCCCCCGGCGCCGGCAAGGCCGCCGCCACGGTGCAGATCTTTGAAGGCGTGCCCAAGCGCAATGGCACGGTCACCCTGCTGTCCAGCCAGGCCGTCAACAACTTCACCCCCTCTCTGGGCGAGCATTTCTACTACGCCAAGATCACCCAAACCGACGGCAAGCTCTTGTGGTCAGCCCCCGTCTGGGTGACCCAGGTGGCCGACACCGAAGCCCCCAGCGTCAGCGCCAGCGTCAGCGGCAGCAGCGGTCAAATCACCCTGAACGCCAGCGCCAGCGACAACGTCGGCGTGACCCGGGTGGACTTCAATGTGGACGGCCAACTCAAGGGCAGCAGCAACGCCGCCCCCTTCAGCCTGAAGCTGGATTCGACCTTGCTGGTCAATGGCGCCCACAAGCTCAACGCCGTGGCCTATGACGCCGCCAACAACGCCGGCAACTCGGGCGATGTGAGCTTCAGCGTGGCCAATGTCAGCGATGTCAGCGCCTCGGTGAGCGTGAGCCGCTCCGGCCTGGTCTACAACCGCGCCACCCAGCGCTACACCGGCAGCATCACCTTGACGGCGCTGCAAGCCCTGCAAGGCCCGCTGCAGTTGCAGCTCAATGGCCTGCCCAGCGGCGTCACGCTGGACGGCGCCAGCGGCAGCCATGCCGGCTCGCCCTACATCAGCCTGGGCAACGCCGGTTTGGCCGCAGGCGCCAGCGTCACGGTGCCCGTCAGCTTCATCAACCCAGCCAAGCTGAGCATCAGCTACAGCACCCAAATCTTCTCGGGCTCTTTCTAAGCCCTCAACAGGACACCGTTGTATGTTTACCCACAAGACTTCCGCGACAGCCCTGCGCAGCCTGGCTGCCTTGACCTTGATCTGCGCTGCCCTGCAAGCTCAAGCTGCGGGCTATCACGCCATCATCAACAGCGCCGGCATGACCGGCAGCGCCGCGCTGGACTTTCAATTCAACCCCGGCTCGCTGCCGGCTGTTGGTGCCAGCGTCACGCTGAGCAACTTCAGCGGTTTGCTCGGCGATGTCATCTCAAAGGACGGCGATGTTTCGGGCACCCTGCCCGGCAGCGTCGTGCTGAGCAACAGCACCACGTACAACGACCTGTTTCAAGGCGTGACCCTAGGCGGCAGCTTCAGCTTTGACATCAGCTTCTCGGGCGACTTCACCAGCACCAGCGACAACGTGGGCAGCAGCTTCGCCGTGGGCCTGCTGGGCGGCGCGGACCTGAATCAATACCTGGGCAACGCCAGCGGCAATCTGTTTCAGATCGAGCTGACGCCCCAAAACGGCGCCAGCCCCGCCAGCCTCCAGCTGATCCAACTGGACAGCAGCATCACCACTGTGACCGCTGCCGTGCCCGAGCCTTCCAGCTATATGCTGATGCTGGGCGGCCTGCTGGCGGTGGGCGCTGTGGCACGCACTCGCCGTTCTATCGGCTGAGGCTCGACGGCACACGCCATGCAAAAGAAAGGGGCCGAGGGCCCCTTTTTTCTTGCGCGCTTCGATTGCGGGTCAAGCCGCCTCAGAACTTGTATTCAAAGCCCACGTTCGGCATCAAGCCCAGCTCCGACACCTTTTTGCGCTTGCTGTAATCAGCGGTGTACTCGTAGCCGCTAATGTTGTCGCGGTTGTAGGCATTGTTCAGCTCGAAGTAATAGCTGGCGCGTTTGGAGTACTGCCAATCGGCACGCAGGTCCAAGCGGTGGTAAGCGGGCAGGCGCTCGGAGTTGAGCTCACCATAGACCGGACGCAGGCGGCCGGTGGCATCACGCCGCGTGCCCACCACCGGCGTGATGAGGTTGCCGCTGTGATAGCTCCACTTGGCGCCATAGGTCCATTTGTCGGAGAACTTGTAATTGCCCACCAAGCTGATCACCACCGGCTGGTCGTATTCAAACTTGAACTCCTTGCCGGTGATGTCGTTCTTGCGCTTGGTCTCGGCCAAGCTGACCGACAGCCAGCCTGAGAACTTGTCGGTCAAGTCCTTCTTGACGAAGAGCTCCAAGCCCTTGGACGTGCCGCTGCCGCCATTGATGTAGTTGAGCTTGGGGTCGCCCAACACAAAATTCTCAAAGCGCTTGTGATAGACCTCGGCCTTCACCGACCAAGCGTCAGGCAAACGCTGCGTCACCCCCAGCACCGCCTGCTCGGCCTGCACATGGCCTAGCGCTGGGTTGCCCAGCTCACGCAGCACCGTGATGCCATCGGGGAACTGGTTGTGCTTGCCCCAAGCGGCATTGATCACCGTGTCTTTCATGGCGCGCCACTCCAGGCCCAAGCGCGGCTCGGTGTAGTTGCGCTTCAAGTAGCCGTCGTGGGTGTAATGCACGCCCACCGTGGCAGCGAAGTTGGGCGTGAGTTGCCAACGGTCCTTCAGGTACAGATTTCCGTACTTGATCGACAAATCGTCATACAACTCCTTGCGCGGCGCGCTGCTCAGATCGCATTGCGGGTCAAACTCGGTGCAGCGGGCGTCCAAGAGGTTCAGGCCCAGCTTGAGCTTGTTGACAAAGCCCACGGCGCCCAGCGTCACATCGTGGTCCTCACCCAAGCGCAAGCGCAGTTGATCGCGCAGGAAGTAGCTGTCTTGCTTGAGGTCCACATCGGCAGCGCTGCCCGCGGCCGATTTGTTCTTGTAGTCCATATGCCCCAGGGCCAGCTTGTTGCTGATCTGCGGGGTCAAGACCGAGTCCAAAACCACGGCCTGGGTGTTGCTCGACAAATTGGCACGCGAGGTGCCCGCCAGCGCGGGGTCTTGGATCGCCACATCGCTGTCGGCCGGCCGGAACAGCTTGAGCTTGTCGGACGCGCCGGTGGCGTGCAAGGTCAGCTCATGGTTGGGGTTCAGACGCCAGACATACTTGCCTTGATAGTCGCTGAACGTGGGCATGCTGTAGACCACGCCGCTGTCTTTGTCGGTCTGGTCTTTGCGCACGATCAGGTCGATATAGCTGCGCTTGGCGGCGAAGTAGAAGCTCTGGTTCTGTGCCACCGGGCCTTCCACCAAGACATCGGCGCCGAGCAAACCGACATTGAGCTGCCCGCCCAGGCGGTCCGTCTTGGGCTTGCGCAAGGTGACATCAATCACGCCGCCATGCACATCGTCAAACTCGGGCCCAAAGGCGCCGGTGTAGAGATCAAACTGCTTGACCAGATCTTTGTGCACCACGCTGAAGTAACCCCCCAGGTGATAGACATAGCCCACAGGCAAAAAGTCGATGTAGTAGCTGTTGTCTTCGGGGCGCGAGCCGCGAATGGCGGGCGCCCCATTGTCATCGCTGGTGGCCACCACGCCGGGCAGGCTTTGCAAAGCCCGCATGGGGTCGCCGCCGGTGCCGGGCACCCGGCCCAGTTCCTCGCCACTGAGCACAAACTTGCTGGCCGGCAAACGGTTGGACTGCACCTGCACCGGCGCCAACTTTTGCGCCACCACAGCCGGCGCTTGGGGGTTCGTATCGGCGGCAGCGGCGCTGGCCGCTGCGGACGGCGCCGCTGCGCTGGAAGCCTGGGCCTGCGCCAAGGCCTTGCCCCCCCAGATCGCGAGCATGGCCATGCAAAGCGGCCGCAAGAAATAGGCGCTTGGCCGGCTTTGTGGCTTGTTGGACTGCCGGGACTGCCGGCGCGGCGTACTGCTGTTCATAAACTCCCTCTCGATGATGGGGCGCGAGCTCTTGTGGGGCCGATGCGGCACCCAGGTACCGCAAGGTCAAAGCCGCGCTGCGGGCCGCAGTCTCGCTGCAGATTGCGACAAACTTGGGACGAGTCGCAAAGTCTCATGATTTGCGCCCCTGGGTGGCGGTTTGAGGCACCGCCCCAGGCCTGGATGGATGCCAGAAGTCAGGGGCAAACGTGAATGCCCCTGACCGAGGGCTTGGATACAGTCGGCCTCACCGCTTCGGATGCAAAGGACTTTTCAATGCGCAACTCCCCCCGGACCTGGGCCGCAAGCGCCCTGACTTTGTGTGTGTTGGCCGGCTCAGCGGGGCTGCTGATGGCCCAAGCACCAGGCTTGACCCGCAGCTTGGTGACCAAGGCCGATGTGTCCGTGCCCAACCGTGAAGCGGTGGTGGCGCGCGTTGAGGTGGCGCCAGGCGCGGTGGCGGGCTGGCACACCCATCCCGGTGATGAAATCAGTTATGTCATGGAAGGCCAAGCGGTCTTGCTGATGGCGGGCCAAGCGCCCCGCACCGTCAGCGCGGGTGAGGCCTTTGTCGTGCCCGCCGGGGTGGTGCACAGCGCCCGCAATGAAGGCAAAGTCGCCGCCAAGCTGGTGGGCGTCTATGTGCTGGAAAAAGGCCAGCCCTTGGCCACGCCGGCCTCGGCGCCTCAACCCTGAGCCTCAGCCAGCCCCGTTCATCGAAGAGCCGCCACCCAGCGCTCCCAGCGCGGCTGCCAACGATCGGTGATGTCGGCCGACACCAAGATGTGGTGGGCGCGGCCGGCCAAGAGGCGGCGCGGCACCGGGCCGATGTAGCGCGAGTCTTCGCTGTTGTCGCGGTTGTCGCCCAGCATGAAGTAATGGCCCTCGGGCACGCGCACCGGACCAAAGTGCCGCGCGCTGTCGGCCGGGTCCGCCTGAGGGGGCGCGGAGCTCAAGTCATCAAAACCGCGCAGCACCTGCACCCGGCGGCTGTGGCCCGCCACGGTCTCGGTGGCTCGCTGGGCCGCAACAACAAAGCCGGCGCCGACGGTTTCGGCGCTGGCGACAAAGTCGCTGTAAGCCGCCGCCTCGCCGTTGATGAACAAGGCATTGCCGCGCAACTCGATCTCATCCCCCGGCAAACCGACCAGGCGCTTGATCAAGCGAGTGCCGTTCTTGGGCGAGGCAAACACCACCACGTCGCCGCGCTGCGGCTCGCCCAAGGGCGCCAGGCTGATGTCGCTCAAAGGCAGCTTGGCGTCGTAAGCCAGTCGGTTGACCAGCACTACATCGCCTTCCAAGATGCTGGGGCGCATCGAGCCGGTGGGCACCGGGTTCCAGTCGGCCACCGCGGTTCGGAACACGCCGAAGCACAGCACGAAGAGAATCAAGCCACGGTTCTCGCGCAGCCACGCGCCGCCCCAGGACTTGCGGGTGGACCTTGCTTGTTGTTGCGGACTTTCATTGCTTCTCATGATGCATTCACTCCTCATGCGGGATCAGTGCGCGGCACAAGCGGTGCCGGCTTGGGAATGAAGTCTGTGTGAAGCGAAGCACGGGCGCCGCAAGCACGCGGCGAATGGGCCGCCGGCTGCGTTGAATGGCAGCCGGCCCGGATGAATCAGCCCCGGGGCATCAAACCGGGTTTTGATGAAACCAGGCCGCCACTTGCTGGCGCTCGGCCGGGGTGTAGTGCAGGCCCAGCTTGGAGCGACGCCACAGAACGTCTTCGGCGCTGCAAGCCCATTCCTCGCGCTGCAGATAGCGCAGCTCCATGGCGTAGAGGCCCGGCGCCACCTCCTGGCCCAGATCGCTCAAGCGGCTGGCCACGCCCAGCACGCGGTCCACCCGCGCGCCATAGGCCCGCGCCAAGCGACGCGCCAACGGCGCCGGCAGATAGGCATAGCGGGCCTGCACCGCCGCCACCAGGCGCTCGAAGTCCCCGGCCGGATCGGGCGCGGCGCCGGGCTTGGGCGCACCGATCCAAGCTTGCAGATCACCGCCGGGCAGCGGCGCACCTTCGGTCCAGGGCTTGCGAGCCTCGCCCAACATCTGCCCAAGCAAATCGGCGGCGTCTTCGGCCAGCTTTCGGAAGGTGGTGATCTTGCCGCCCCAAACGCTCAGCAAGGGCGCACCATCGGTTTGGGTTTCCAGCAAATAATCGCGCGTCACGGCCGAGGGGTCGCCCGAGGCATCGTCCAGCAAGGGGCGCACGCCGGCATAACTCCAGACCACCTCGCTGGGCTGCACCGGCTTGACGAAGTAACGGCTGGCCTGCTCGCACAGATAAGCGATCTCTTGCGTGTCGATGCTGGCTTTGGCAAAGCCGGCCAGCGCATCGGGCGGCAGCTCCACATCGGTGGTGCCGATCAGGGTGTAGTCGCCCTCGTAGGGAATCGCAAAGATGATGCGCTTGTCGGGGTTTTGAAAAATATAGGCGTGGTCATGCGTGAAGCAGCGCTTGACGATGATGTGGCTGCCCTTGACCAGGCGCAAGCTCTTGGTCGCCAAGGCCTCGCCCTGAGCTGGCTGCGCAACCTGCCGCAAAAAGGACTCGGCCCAGGGGCCGGCTGCATTGACCAGGGCGCGCGCGCGCACCTGGCGCTCGCCCTGCGGGGTTTGGATGCGGGCGGTCCAGCCCTGGGCGTCGCGCTGCACCTGGGTGACGGGGCTACGCGTCAGCAACTCGGCGCCATGGGCTTGCGCGTCCAGCGCGTTCAAGAGCACCAGCCTTGCGTCATCCACCCAGCCATCGGAATACACAAAACCGCGCCGGTACTTGGCCTTCAGCGGCGCACCCAGCACAGAGGCGCGCAGATTCACGCCCTTGGAGCCGGGCAAGACCTCGCGACGCGCCAGATGGTCATACAAAAACAAACCCATGCGTATCAACCAGCTGGGGCGCATGGCTTCGTCATGCGGCATCACAAAGCGCAAGGGCCACATGATGTGGGGGGCGCTCTTGAGCAGCACCTCGCGCTCTTGCAGCGCCTTGCGCACCAGCGAAAACTCGTAGTACTCGAGGTAACGCAAGCCGCCGTGAATCAGCTTGGTGCTGCTGGAGGAGGTATGGGCCGCGAAGTCTGAGGCCTCGGCCAGCAGCACTTGCCAGCCGCGCCCGGCCAGATCGCGCGCAATCCCCGCGCCATTGATGCCACCACCCACCACCAGTACGTCAAAATGCTCCATCACGCTACTCTAAGGCAAGAACGATGCGCTATTTGTTGGCACTTGACCAAGGCACCTCCAGTTCGCGGGCCATTGTTTTTGATGCGCAGGGCCAGATCGTGGCCATGGCGCAGCGCGAGTTCAAGCAGATCTATCCGCAGCCCGGCTGGGTCGAGCATGACGCGATGGAGATCTGGGCCAGCCAGCTGGACACCGCCCGCGAGGCCCTGCGCAAGGCAGGCCTGAGCGCCCGCGACATCCAGGCCTTGGGCATCACCAACCAGCGCGAAACCACGGTGCTGTGGAACCGCAAAACCGGCCAGCCGCTGCACCACGCCATCGTCTGGCAAGACCGCCGTGCCGAACCCACTTGCGCGGCGCTGCGTGAGCAGGGCCTGGGCCCGCTGGTGCAGCAAAAAACCGGGTTGGTGATCGATGCCTACTTCTCAGGCAGCAAGCTGAAATGGCTGCTCGACCATGTGCCCGACGCGCGTGCGCAGGCCGCACGCGGTGAACTGGCTTTTGGCACCATCGACACCTGGCTGGTCTGGCAGCTCACCAAGGGCGCGGTGCACGCCACCGATGTCAGCAATGCCTCGCGCACCCTGCTCTTCAATGTGCACAGCAACAGCTGGGACGACGAGCTGCTGGCCGCGCTGGACATCCCCCGCTCGGTGCTGCCCGAGGTCTACCCTTCGGCGCACCGCTATGGGCAAGTGGCCGCCGAACATCTGGGCGGCGAGATCCTGATTGGCGGCATGGCCGGCGACCAACAAGCGGCGCTGTTTGGCCAGGCCTGCTTCAAGCCCGGCATGGCCAAGAACACCTATGGCACCGGCTGCTTCATGCTGATGCACACCGGCACGCAGTTTCAAAGCTCAGCCAATGGCCTGATCACCACCAGCGCCGCCCAGGTCACCGCCACGCCCGAATTTGCCTTGGAAGGCAGCGTCTTCATTGGCGGCGCGGTGGTGCAGTGGTTGCGCGACGGGCTGCAAGCCATCAAGGGCAGCGCCGAGGTGCAAGGCCTGGCCGAGAGCGTGCCCGACTCCGGCGGCGTGATGTTTGTGCCCGCCTTCACCGGCCTGGGCGCGCCCTACTGGCATGCCGACGCCCGGGGCGCCATCGTGGGCCTGACGCGCGGCTCCAGCGTGGCCCATATCGCGCGCGCGGCGCTGGAGAGCATCGCCTTCCAAAGCGCAGCGCTCTTGCAAGCCATGAGCCGCGATGCGTTGGCGGCCGGTGGCGCGCCGGTGAGCGAGCTGCGCGTGGATGGCGGCGCCTGCGTCAACAATCTCTTGATGCAGTTTCAGGCCGATCTGCTGGGCATCCCGGTGCTGCGCCCCAAGGTGATTGAAACCACCGCCCTGGGCGCGGCCTATCTGGCCGGTTTGTCCAGCGGCTTGTACAGCGATTTGAACGAGCTGGCCGGGCATTGGCAGGCCGAGCGGGTGTTCCGTCCGACACTGCCGCGTGAGCGCGCCTTGGCGCTGATGAGTCAGTGGGAGCACGCCGTTCGGCAGGCCTGCGCAAGCTAAGGCGAGGAGCTCACGCCAGCGCGCGCGCGAGCACGGATGCGGCTCAGGCTGACCGGCGTGATGCCCAAGTAGCGGGCCAAGTCTTTCAAAGGAATGCGCTCGGCCAGCGAGGCATCTTCCCGTAGAAATTCGGCGTAACGTTGCGGCGGCGTCAAGGTCAGCAAGACGCGCTCGCGTTCCTCCTTCAGCCCCGCCAGCTTTTGCATGGCCCGGTACAAAGCCCACAGCCAGGCCGGGTGGCGCGCGGCCAGCGCCTCCAGCTGGCGAAAGTCGATGCGCTCGACCACGCTGGCCTCCAGCGCCGTCACCGCGAAGCTGCTGCGCCCACCGGGCTGCAAAGCACTCAGGCTGCCCAAAAACATGCCGGTCTGGCTGAAGGACTTGATCCACTCCTCGCCATCGGCCAAGAGGTAATGCAGCTTCAGCAGGCCGCGCTCCACCACATAGACGTAAGGCTGAGCCGTCTCGGCCTCGAACAGCGTTTCACCCGGCGCCAAGCTGATGCGGGTCAGGCGCAAAGCATCCGACTCCGGCAGGGCCTCGGTCGAGAAGTCTTGCGCCAGGGCTTGCAGCAATTGCAAGGCCGCACTTGAGGCTGGCGGACTCGGCTTATCTTTTGTAAACGACATGCGTGCGCGTGGTTTCTAAAGTGAGGCCATGCATTCCAACACAGCGACAACCGCAGCGCCCCAAGAAACCGGGCGACTTTGGCTGCTCACCGGCGCCAGTTCAGGCATTGGCCGTGCCATTGCCCTGCAATTGAGCGCCGCAGGCGAGCGGCTCATCGCCTGGGGGCGTGATGCGCCTCGGCTGGCCGAGCTGCAAGCCCAAGCCCCCGGCATTGTCGGCATCCAGCTCGTGGACCTGGCGGCCACCGATCACTTGGACGCGCAAGCCGCAGCCTGCGTGCAGCAATGGCCGCAGCTCAGCGGCCTGATCCATTGCGCGGGGATTCAGCACGATGTGCTGCTGAGCGAGCCGCACTGCACGGCCGAGGCCCTCAGCGAAGAACTTCGCGTCAATCTGCTCGCGCCCATGGCCTTGACCCGGGCCTTGCTGCCGCATCTGCAGGCGCAAGCCTCGGCGCGCGTGGTGCTGGTGAGCAGCGCGCTGGCGTTTGCGCCCAAGCGCCGCGCCGCCGCCTACAACGCCAGCAAGGCCGGCCTGCACGCCTTTGCACAAAGCCTGCGCGCCCAGCTGCGCCACAGCCGTGTGCAAGTGGTGGAACTGATCCCGCCGCTGGTGGACACGCCCATGACCGCAGGACGCGGCCGGCGCAAGCTGAGCCCGGACGCCGTGGCCCAAGCCCTGTGGCGAGGGCTCGCCAGACCGCGCTGCCCCGAGCAGATTTGGGTCGGCCCGGCGCGTGCGCTGCCCTGGCTCTTGCGCTTGGCACCGCGCCACATCCAAAACTTTTTCTTACGCTAGGAGCCCCTGATGAACCACTGTTTTTTGCTGGTCAATGCCTTGCCCGCCTGGCTGCGCCTGCCCCGTAATGAGCGCGCCCAAATTTTTGAAACCGAGGTCTTGGCCCTGCTGCCGCAATATCCGGGCTTGCGCCTGCGCCACTTTGATGCCGAGGCCTATTCCGCCGTTTGCAGCGACGTCTTGATGCTGGAGCTGCCCGACGCTCGCACACTGCACTTCTTCATCGAGGCCCTGCGCGACTCCTCGATTTACACCGAACCCTATTTCGAACTGCGCCACATCATCCCGGCCTGGGAAGACGGCTACCGCGCTTACGAGGCTGAAGCACGCCAACAGGTGCAGTGAGGCCAGCAACAAAAAGGCCCCGGGGCGGATGCCGCCGGGGCCTGGTTCAGTTCAACTCAAGCCTTATTTGAACTGGTAACCAATGCTGCCGTAGAAGAAGCGGCCGCGCGGATCGTTGAACGAAGCGGAATAGCCCACGGCGTGCGAGCCGTTCGAGGCCACTGCGGTGTAGGGCGGCTCTTTGTCCAGCAAGTTGCGCACGCCCAGTCGCAAGGTCACGCCCTTGATGCCGCTGTATGAACCCGACAGATTCCAGCGGCTGGAGTCTTTGACCTGGTGGTCCGTGCAGCTACCGCAGCTCAAGGCGGCACGCACCAGCCCTTGCGGCTCGTACCAACCGCGCACAAACAGGTTCTCCAGACGCACACCCCAGCCATCGCCTTGCAAATCAAAAGCCAAGGTGTTCTGGAAGCGCGGCACCGGTTGCACGCGGCCGCCATCACCGGCTGTGCCGGCATAGCTGACATAGGCTTGGCTCTTGCCTGCCTGATCCTCGTAATTCAACACATAGGTGCCGTCGGTGGACACGGTGACACGGCCCACACTGGCCACATTCCAAGAGCCCCGCACGCTGAAGTCCAAACCAGAGGTTCGCAGCCCTCCGAGGTTTTCCAGCGGGGTGTCGATATAGGTGATGTAGCCGTTCTTGGCGCGGTGCACGCGGCTGCCGTATTCCTTGTACAGCTGCGGATTGCTCAGCACCGTATCACCCTGGATTTGACCAATCTGGTCGCTCTTGGAGATGCTCCAGTAGTCCAGGGACGCGGTGAGCGCTTTGATCGGCTCCACCACAATGCCGAAGGAGAACTGACGCGAGGTTTCCGCCTTCAGGTTCTTCGACGAGGTCAGCAGCATGTTGTACTGCGTGTCGCACTGTGGCGGTTCGTTTTCGGGATCCGGGCACTGCGGATCGGTGGCGCTATTGGCCGTGTTGGTAAAGGCCGGCGGCGAGTTCGCATCCCACAAGGAGGGCGCCCGGAAGCCCGTGCCCGCCGAGGTCCGCAGCATCAGCTCTTTCATCGGCTGCCAACGCAAACTGGCGCGCGGATTGAAGGTCGAACCGAAGTCGCTGTACCGGTCATAGCGAGCGGCCACATTGGCCTCCCAATCCTTGGCAAACGGCAGACTCAATTCGGAGTAAAGGGCGGCCACCGTGCGGCTGGCTTTGGTCGGTGGCACCGAGCCTTCGCCACCCACATGCAGGCCTTGGCGGTAGTCATCATTGAGTGGCTTGTCGTCCGCGGCTTCACGGCGCAGATCGAAGCCCACAGCCAGCGCCATCATCCCGCCCGACATTTGGCTCAATTCGCGCGAAGCCTTGCCGTCCCAGGTGGTGACGGTGTTGGTCGATTCACGCATGGGCCCCACCAGTCGGGCCTTGTTCAACTCGGCCAGCCCTTCCGCATCCTGCGGGCCGAAGGGATTCACCTTGCCGGTCAAGAAGGCTTTTTGCAGCTTGGCCTGTTCAAAATAGCCGTCATATTCCAGATGGCCTTTGGACTGGGCCAGGGTGACCGCGGTGTCATAGTCCCAGCCGCTGATCAAGCCCTTGATGCCGGCCACGGCGCGCATCTGGGTGTTGCGGTTGTCATTGATGCGATTGCCCATGGGCACCATGCGCATGGCAATTTCGGTGACGCTGCCCGGGGCAGGCATGGGCTTGCCCAGCTGGGTGATCAGGTCCGCCGGGAAGTACTTGCTGGACACCGGCATGGCAAAGCTGGGGTACTCGCCGGTCTCCAGATTCAAGTGGCCAAAATCAGAACGAATCGGCGAGGGTGCCACACGGCCGATGCTGTGATTGGTCGCATACGAGGCTTCCACATAGGCCTGATGCTCTTTGCTCAGATTGAAGGTGGCCCGGGCAAACAAATCGCCTTTGTCCTGGTCAGGCATATTGTCGAGGGTGGCCGCATAGATGAAGCGACAGCCCGTCGCCGTGATGACAGTGTTGGCGGGGTCACAAGCCGTCACCAAAGGATTCTTGTAGGTGCCGTTGGCCACAAATGCGCCGGGGTTGATGCCGAAGTCCATCAAACGACCCGGGAAGGGTACGCCCGATGTGGGAGGCTCGGCACCCTTGATCTCGCTGGCGCCACGGTTGTAATACAGCTGGTCTTTGGCCTGAATGCGGCTGTTCTTTTGCAGATTGCCGGTCACCAACACATTGAAGTTGTCGGTCTCAAGGTCACCAAAACCAATCGAGAAGCTGGCCCCTTTTTCGGTGCCGCCGATGTTCTTTTGCGTGTTGCCATAACGCAGGCTGATCTCGCCGTTCTTGTAGTCGCTGCGCGTGATGAAGTTGACCACGCCACCGACGGCGTCTGAGCCATAAACCGCCGAGGCGCCATCGCGCAAGACTTCAATGCGGTCAATCGCTGCGAAAGGAATACTGTTCAAGTCAACCGCTGCAGCCCCGCCAATGCCACCAAAGGGATGGTTGGCCAAACGCCGACCATTCAGCAAAACCAGGGTGGAGTTCGGGCCCAGCCCGCGCATATTCACATTCGATGTGGCGTAGCCCGCGCCCTGCGTGCTGTCGGACAGCATGGCGCCCCCAGCAGCGACACGGTGCATCAGGTCCTCCACGCTGACGGCCCCGCTTTTCTGAATTTCAGAGCGGGTCATCACGGTGACGGGCAAGGCGGTCTCTGCTTCCAATCGCTTGATCGACGAGCCGGTGACCGACACCCGCTCCAAGGTTGTTTGAGCAGCAGCAGACAGCGATGCAAAGGCAAGACCACTGGTATAGACCAGGGCAAGCGCACGACTAAGGCGGGTTCGCTTCATCATGTTCTCATTTCCGAATTGCGTGGTTGGCGGGGTGCTCCCGCTGAGAAGACCGTCCGGTGGGACCGTCCTGGTTGGGTTTGCCGCCCTGTGATGTGCGGTGTGCGCATTTTTCAATCCAAGCGCATGCACAACGCACAGGGAAAAACCCTTCGAGTTGCCTTTTCACATCAGAGGGGGCATGGGCATGACTTCCAGCACCCGTGCACGGTTGACATCGCTGTTAGCCACGCGTTACGCCAGACCCCCGCCAGATTGCCGCAACGCTTTGGTCTGCGCCGTGGCTCACTGCCAGCCTCAAGCCGCCCGCAAGCTATAGCGCCGATGCCACTCGGCCACTTCGCTGACCAAGGGCCCCAGCTCGCGGTTCAGGGCATCGAGCGCCTCGGCCACGCCTGAGGGGTCACCATTGGGGCCGGCCACCAATTCCAGCGCCGATGCTTTTTGCGCCAAGCGCTCCAGGCCCAAATTGCCCGCCAAGCCGCGCAGGCGATGGGCGGCGCTGGCCAATGCCGGCAGACCGGTGATGCGTGCCTCCTCAAACTGCGTCAGGTGCTGGGCATACTGCTTGGCGAATGTGCCCAATAGTTTGGCAAGCAATTCCTGCCGGCCGGCGCAGCGCGTCAGGGCCGCCTCAAAGTCGGTGCCCTCGATTTGCGGCCAAGGCGAAAGCCCAGACGGCGCCACTGGGGCCGAGCTCGGGTTTGCAGCCGCCGACGCACTGCCTTCGCGCGAACCCGCAACGGGCGGCGTCACGCTGCTGGGGGCCAATGCGCTGGGTTTGCGCCGCGGCAAGCCCTCGGCTTGAGACAGCACCACTTGAATCAACTCGGCCTGATCAATGGGCTTGGTCACATGGGCCACCATGCCGGCGGCCAAGCAACGGCGGCGCTGTTCGGGCAAAGCATGTGCGGTCAAGGCGATAACCTTGAGCTTTGGCGCTAACTGATGAATTCGACGGGTGGCCTCATAGCCATCCATATCGGGCATTTGAATGTCCATCAAGACCAGATCGAAGCCATCTGGCCCCGCTTCGCGCAGCCGAGCCACCGCCTGGGTGCCGCTGTCGGAGGCCATCACCTCCGCACCGGCGTGGCTGAGCATGTCTTGCAAGATCTCGCGGTTGATGTCCACGTCATCGGTGATCAGGATGCGCAGGCCGCGCAAGGGATCGGGGCCAATGTCCACGGTCAGCATCAAAGGTTCGGTGGCGGCGGGCTCGCGGGTCTCAACCTCGGCCAAGACCAAGGGCAGGTCGAGTTTGAAGCAAGAGCCCACGCCCAACTCGCTGCTGGCGGTGATGCTGCCGCCCATCAAGACCGCCAACTGGCTGCTGATGCTCAAGCCCAAACCGGTGCCGCCAAACTTTCGGGTGGTCGATGAATCGGCCTGCTCAAACGCCGTGAACACGCGCTTGAGTTGTTCGGGGGAAATGCCAACACCGGTGTCCGTCACGCTGAACACCAAGCGCCCCTGCACTTGCTCCACACTCAGCACCACCCGCCCTTTGTCGGTGAACTTGATGGCGTTGGACAACAAGTTCACCAGAATCTGGGTAGCCCGCAGCGCATCCAACATCACCCAGTCATGGCTGGCCTTGTACTCGATGCGCAATCGCAAGTTCTTGGCATCAGCCCGCTCGGAGACCAACTCCGTCACTTCCTTGACCAAATGGCTCAGATTGCAAGGCAGGCTCTCGATGTCCAGCTTGCCACTTTCGACCTTGGAGTAGTCAAGAATGTCGTTGATGACACCCAGCAGATGGCGGCCCGAGCGAACAATGCGCTCAAAGCCGCTGCGCGCGGCGGCTGGGTCGGCACTGCGACTGATGCCCAGCTGCGCCAAGCCCAAGACCGCGTTCAAGGGCGTACGGATCTCATGGCTCATATTGGCCAGGAACTCGCTCTTGGCCACGGCCAAGCGTTCGGCCTCGTCTTTGGCCTGACTCAACTCGCGTTGCAAGCGCTTCAGCGAGGTCACTTCCGTGCCCAAGTTCAGCACGCCTACCGGGCGCTTTTTGGCGTCCAGCAAGGGCACCGTGGTGATCAGATAGTCGTGCCGCCCCCCCAGCGCATCAATCAACTCGCGCTCCACCGTCATGCTGCTGGTGCCGGCCATCAGCTTGGCGTCGATGTCTGCAATTTCAGCGGCCATCTCGGCTGGGAAGAGCTCGCGGGCACTGCCGCCCAATACTTTGTCGCGGGGCAGCTGCGTGGCCGCCTCGAAGTTGCTGTTGACCAAGGTGTAGCGGCCCTGCAGATCGCGAATGCTCAGGGTGATGGGCAAGGCTTCCAAGATGTCTTGCATCAGCTGCTTCTCACTCACCAGCTCGGCGGTGCGCGCCGCCACTTCGTCCTCCAGCCGAGCCCTGGAGATGCGCAACTCGGTTTCGGCGCGAACGCGTGCGGTGATGTCGTGCGCAAACAGCACCACGCAGACCTCTTCACCCAGCTGCAAGCGGTCTAACTTCATATCCCACCAGATGGGGCTGCCGTCGACGCGACGCGACTGCCATTCGAAGTACTGCGCGCTGCCGCGTTCGACCGTGAGCCGGATGCGCTGCAACATCTGCTCACTGGAAAACGGCTCGCCGGGGTACATCATCATGGCGTCCAGCTCGGTCAAGCGCGTGCAGCCGTAAGCCACCAGGGTTTGCGCATTGGCAAAGCGCAGCGCACCGGTATCGCCCTCCAGGATCTGGATGCAGGTGAGTGAGTTGTCCAGCAAGATGCGCAAACGCTCCTCGCTCTCACGCAGTCCCAGGGCGGCGGCCTGCTGCGCCTTGACCGTCTCGGCCAGCAAACGACGCGAGCGCTCCAAAGATCCGGTCACGTCCCAGAACAGGGAGCCGTAGCGCAATGCCATCCAGCCCAGGATCAAGGCGGCCGCGATGTACACGACCGCATAGCTGGCCAGCGGCGGGCTGTTGTTGCCGCTCAGCCCCACGATCAGGCCAAAAGCCTCCAGCGCCCACATCAGGGCGTAGCCCATGACGGCGGCCAAGGTCGCCCATTTGGCGGCCTGCGGGCCCACCATCAAGCCCATGGCGGCCAGCAGCAGCAACACCCCTGCCATGCCCGAAGAATGCAGGCCCAGGCCATACATCCAGGCGGCCATGAACAGAATCAGCATCGCAGCGATGCTGAAAAAAGCGGTTGCGGCACGCACACCCACCATGCGCGCGATCGCCAGGGCAATCAGGGCGCACAGAAAAACACCGCCGCTGGTGCCCATGCGGGCCACCCGCTCGGGCCAGGTCAGGTCGGATTGCGTCGCCAGCGTCAGCAGCTGGGCCAGGGCCCCTGCAATCACCAAGCCCAGGAAGACCATGGCGCTGCGCGCCACCAATTGATCAAGCCGGAGCTTGAGCTCGCCGAGGCTTTGCTCACGCAATGGCAGCGTGCGCCTGCTCGCCTCCAAAGGCTCCTCGCTGGCAGCTGACATGGCTGGGGCCCTGAATCAGACTTGTTGGTTCAGCTTGGTGATCACCTTGCCCAGGAACTTTTCAACTTCCTGGCTCTTGTCGAGCGACTCCATCACCTGGGCGTAGTATTTCTTGATGATGTTGCTGAGGAAGTTCTCCTGGTCGTCGGTCAGGCCCAGCTTCATGAAGCTGGCTTCCACATCCTCCGAGAGCCCTTCAAAAGCCCGCTGCACTTCCATCCGCTGGGTATGGCTGCGAGCCGAAATATCGGTCAATGCATTGCGAGTCATGCCCACCAAGTGGCGCACATCGGCCAAATCGCGGGTCGCCAACTCGGTGTCAAGCGCCGCCACCCGCACGATCGCGCCTTCCACCAGCATCGCCACATTGTCAATGGCCCGCCCCATGCGCTCGGACTCATTGCGATCCATATCGCTGCCACGGTCCATGCGCAGATTGCGCACGAACAACACCACTTCACCATAGGCAAAGCCGGTGTGCGGGCCCAAGGGACGAATGCGCTGCCCCCCTTTTTGCGCAACCAGGTGGTCAAGGATCGAGTTCTCCAGTGCGCTGCATGGGCCGCGCCCGTTGCTGGCGATCAATTCGCCACGCCCTTGGATGCGCACACAACCTTCCAGGCCATAGCGCTGCAGGGCGTCAAAAATCGCCTGCGCCACTTCCGCGTAATTGGAGCAAGCGGCCAACTGGCGCTGGAACTCCAACACCACACCGGCTTCGCCCATCATGTCAGCGGTGGAAAGCACCGCATTCATGGTCTCTTCCAATTGCCCGCTCAGTTCCAACTGCTTGGCGCGATTGGCGAGCACCAGGCCGATCTTGGCGATCAACTCGCCGGCATCGAAAGGCTTGGGCAGGTAATCCGAGCCACCCGCGGCATAGCCTTGCAAGCGCTCGTCGATGCTGACCCTGGCCGAGTGAAAAATCACCGGGATATTGGCGGTCTCGTAGGCGGCCTTCAGTTGCTTGCAGGTCTCATACCCGTCAAGAACAGGCATATCCACATCCAACACGATCAGATCAAAGGCGGGATCTTTCGCGCACAAAGCCAAGGCTTCGGTGCCACTGGTGATGCTCGTTACGTCAAAGGCCTCCTCTAAGGTGGCCTCCAACATCTGCAAAGTCAACTCATCATCATCAACAAGCAAAACACGAGAACGCTGTGTCATTGATGGCTCCCCTAGCAATCTCGACTTGGCATAAGAGAAGGAGGAGCCATTGAACCAGCAAATTCATGCCGCGCCAAGGCGTCTGTGCAGGCTCAGTGATGCTTTGGCACATCAAAAGCCAAAACGTTCACCCAATCCGCCCAAGGTTGCCAAGCCCAGCAGCGCAAAAATCAGGGCCGCCAAGCCATGCACAAGGCGCAAGGGGATTTTGTGAGCGATGCGGTCGCCCAGCAGCACGGCCGGCACATTGGCGATCATCATGCCCATGGTGGTGCCTGCAACCACGGCAAAAAAGTCGTTGAAGCGAGCCGCCAGGGCGACCGTGGCGATCTGGGTCTTGTCGCCCATCTCGGCCAAGAAGAAGGCCAACACCGTGGTGCCGAGCACGCCCAATTTCAGGCCGCTGCTGCCTTCGATCTCATCGTCGATCTTGTCGGGAATCAAGGTCCAAACCGCCATGCCCAGGAAGCCCAGGCCCAGGGCCCAACGCAAAACCTGCGGGCTGACCAAGCTGGTCAACCAAGATCCCAGCGCGCCCGCAAACGCATGATTGGCCAGCGTGGCGATCAAAATGCCCAAGCAAATCGGGATCGGTTTGCGAAAACGCGCCGCCAGCAAAAAGGCCAACAACTGGGTTTTGTCACCGATTTCAGCGAGCGCCACAAGGCCGGTAGAGACGAGAAAAGCTTCCATATCACTCTTTCGCGGCCGGCTGGAGGATCCGATGACCACGCACACGCCGGCCGCAAAGCAGGAGTGGGTGGTCAAAGGTCTTGCCAGGCTGCACCGATCTTTAGCTCGATCGATACTTGCTGCCGGCGCCATGATCCAGCGGGATCAATTGTGTTGACGCGGGCCCGCGCAATGTGATGCGACGGCGGCTACTCCCCAATGACCCGACCATTCTAGCAAAACCTGACCCTCGGCCAGGGCGCGCTGCTGCTGTCATGCCTTGTCAGCAGCCTTCGTGCATGATCTTCGTCACACCTTGAGCAGCAAGAGAATCCCCATGCAATTCGCCTACACGATTGTTTACGTCAGCGATGTGCCCGCCTCGCTGAAGTTTTTTGAAGCCGCCTTCGGCCTGCCCACCCGTTTTCTGCACGAGTCCGGCAGCTACGGTGAACTGGACACCGGCGCCACCGTCTTGGCCTTTGTCGACCACGCCACCGCCCGCGACAGCGTGGGCCAAGACTATGTGGCGGCTGGCAGCAGCGCCGCAGCGCTGGGCATGGAAATCGGCTTGAGCACGCCAGACGTGCAAGCCGCCTATGAGCGGGCACTGTTGGCTGGGGCCAGCCCGGTCAACCCACCCAAGACCAAGCCCTGGGGTCAGACCGTGGCCTATGTGCGCTGCCCCGACGGCACCCTGGTCGAACTCTGCACGCCGATGGGCTGAGAACCCGCTGCGCCATGCGAGGCCTGGGACCGAGCAGCCGCGCCCAGCTGGCGAAGCTGGGCATCCACACGCTGGAGGAGCTGCGCCAGCATGAACCGGTGGCCCTCTATGCCCGGCTCAAACAGCAGTGGCCGTCGGCCAGCATGAACCTGCTGTATGCCCTGATCGGCGCCCAAGAAGACCTGGACTGGCGCCAAGTCGCACGCGAGCGCCGCAGTGAGCTGCTCTTGCGACTCGATGACTTGGGGCTGGCCCCGCGCTGAATTGACATGCGCCGCCGCTTAATATCGGGGCCATGATTTCCTCTCTGGATTTGGCCCTCTTGTATCTGGTGACTGCGGTGCTCGGCGTGGTCGTCTGCCGCTCTTTGAAGCTGCCGCCCATGTTGGGCTATTTGGTCGCGGGCGTTTTGATCGGCCCGCATGCCTTGGGCTTTTCAGCCGACACCGCCAGCATCCGCTATTTGGCCGAATTCGGTGTGGTGTTCCTGATGTTTGTCATCGGGCTGGAATTCAATTTACCCAAGCTCTACAGCATGCGTCGCCTGGTGTTTGGCTTGGGCGCTTGGCAAGTGGTCATCACCATCGCTGGTGCGCTGCTGCTGCAGTCGGGCCTGAGTTGGGCCTTTGCGCACTTTGGCCACAGCTGGGGCCTCGGTTGGCAAGGGGCGCTGGTGCTGGGGGCGGCCATGGCCATGAGCAGCACGGCCATCGTGGCCCGGCTGATGGCGGAGCGGCTGGAGCTGGAGAGTGAGCATGGCAAGCGCGTGATCGGCGTGCTGCTGTTCCAAGACTTGGCGGTGGTCCCGCTGTTGGTGATGATTCCGGCGCTCAACAGCGGTGCCGCTGAAATGGCCGAGTCCCTGGCCTGGGCGACCTTGAAGGCCAGCGTGTTGCTGACGATTTTGCTGGTTGGCGGGCAACGGGTGATGCGCTGGTGGCTGACCCGATTGGCGCGGCACAAGAGCGACGAGCTCTTCATGCTCAATCTGCTGCTGGTCACCCTGGGCTTGGCTTGGCTGACCGAGCACTTTGGCCTGTCCTTGGCCTTGGGGGCTTTTGTGGCCGGCATGTTGATCGCCGAGACCGAATTCAAGCATCAGGTGGAAACCGACATCCGGCCCTTCCACGATGTGCTGCTGGGCCTGTTCTTCATCACCATCGGCATGAAGCTGGACTGGCATGTCTTGCTGGATCAGTGGTGGCTGGTGATCTTGCTCAGTGTGCTGCCCATCTTGGCCAAGTTCGCCTTGATTTCTGGCTTGGCCAAGCTGTTCAAAGCGCCCAGCGGCGTGGCCCTGCGCACCGGCCTGTACCTGGCGCAAGCGGGTGAGTTTGGCTTTGTGATTCTGACCTTGGGCGTGCAGCATCAGTTGGTGGCGCCGCAATATGTGAGCCCGGTGCTGGCCGGCATGGTGATCTCGATGCTGGCCTCGCCCTTTTTGATCATGTACAGCAACCGCATCGTGATGAAGCTGTCCAGCAGCGACTGGATGATGCAATCGCTGCAGCTGACCAGCATCGCCAAGAAGGCCATCAAGACCGAGGCGCACGTCATCATCTGCGGCTACGGCCGCAGTGGCCAGAACCTGGCGCGCTTGCTGGAGGGCGAGTCCATCCCTTATATGGCTCTGGACCTGGACCCCGACCGCGTGCGGCAGGCCGCCGCGGCGGGTCAAAACGTGGTGTTTGGCGACGCCGCTCGGGCGCAAAGTCTGATGGCTGCGGGCCTGGCCCGCGCCAGCGCGGTGGTGGTCAGCTACCCCGGCACGGCCTCGGCGCTGAAGATCTTGCACCTGGTGCAAGAGCATGCGCCCCAAGTGCCGGTGATTGTTCGCACCATCGATGACGGCGATCTGGAGCGCCTACGCGAGGCCGGTGCCACCGCTGTGGTGCCCGAGGCCATCGAAGGCTCGTTGATGCTGGCCAGCCATGCGCTGGCCTTGGTTGGGGTGCCGATGCGGCGGGTGATCCGGCTGACGCGTGACGCGCGTGATGCCCGCTATGGCCTGCTGCGCGGCTATTTCCACGGCGCCGATGACGACACGGTGGAAGAGCGCCAGCAAGCCCGGCTGCGCAGCATCAGTTTGCCGACTACCAGCGCCTATGTGCACCAGACCCTGGGACTGCTGTCGCTGCATGTGGCAACGGTCAAAGTGGTCTCGGTGCGCCGGGCCAATGGCCGGGTGCTGGAGGCCGACGATCAATTGCTGCTGGAAGTGGGCGACACCCTGGTGCTGTCCGGCGTGCCCGAGGCCTTGGCGCTGGCCGAAGAAAAGCTGCTCAGGGGCTGACCCAGTCCTGCACGCTCATGCCCTGGTGATGGCTCAAAAAGAGCTGACCCTCAAACCAGCGCGTCCAGTCGCTGGCCTTGAGCTGGTCCAGCACCGGACCTTTCACCTCGGACAGATCCAGGCGCAGGCCTTGGCGCTTGAGGCTGTCATGCAGCTCGCGCAAGGCTTCCAGGCCGCTGAAGTCAATGCTGTTGACCGGTGACATCATGATCACCACACGCCGCACCGCCGGATGCTGGCGCAAATGGCCTTGCACCACATCGGCCAGTGTGCGGGCATTGGTGAACAAAAGGCTCTCATCGATGCGCAAGCCCATCACATCGGACAGACGCTCGACCGCATAGCGGTCCACATTGCGGTAGTGCTCGGTGCCGGGCACCCGACCAATCAGCGCCACATGGGGCTGCGCAGTGCGCTTGAGCAGCAGCGCGATCGAACCCAACACCCCCAGGCCCAGCCCGGCCGCCACGCTCCAGCACAAAACAATCAGCGTCACCGCCCCCATCAACAAGGCCTCGGGTCGCGCATAACGCCAAGCCTCGGCGTAGGGCTTGAACTTCAAACCCGACAAGACTGCCACCAAGATGGTGGCCGCCAGCACCGCCTTGGGCAACCAGGCCAAGGGCGTGGCCAGCAAGAGCATGGCCAGCAACATGAAGACTGCGACGAAAGCGCCGCTCCAGCGCGTGCGGCTGCCGGCGTCGTGCAGCAAGACGCTGCGCGAGAAGCTGCCCGCCACCGGCATGCCACCGCTCATGGCCGCCACCAGATTGGCCGCGGCCAAGCCGCGCAACTCGGCCGCCGGGTCCACCCGCGCATCCCCCAGTGTGACGCGGCGCCGCCCCAGCGACTCGGCCACCACCAAGCTAGACACATAGGCCATCAAGGCCACCAGCAAGGCATCCGGCAGCAAGCTCAACCACAGCGCCGGGTCGAGGCGCGGCAGCGTCAGCCCCAGATCCAGCGGCGGCAGCACGCCCACCAGCGGCACGCCGCGCGAGCCCGCGTCGCTGAGATGGCTCAACAACATGGCCCCGAGCAACAAGACCAAAGGCATCAATCGCGCCCAGCCCGGGCGCAGCCAGCGCCGCGCCGCCACCAGCAAGACGCAGGCGAGCAGGCCATAAAGCGCCGTCAGCCCGTGCCAGGCTTGCGAGGTCTGCCACCATTCGTGCGCCAGGCTGGGCAGGTCAAAGCCCCGGGCACTGCTGCCCAGCAGCACCGGCAGCTGGCTCATCGCAATCGCCAAGGTGGCGCCGGTTTCAAATCCATGCAGCACCGGCACGGACAAGAGTGAGGCCAAGGCATCCAGGCGCAGCGCCGCGGCCAGCAGCAAGATCAAGCCAATCTCGGCGGCCAGTACCAAAGCCCCTTCGGACGGACTGACGCCCATGGGCAGCTGCCCCAGGGCCTGGGCGATCATCAAGGCCAGCACCGCCACTGGCCCCACCGCCAGCACCGGGCTGGAGCCCAAGGCCGCATAGGCCAGCAGCGGCAAGAGACTGGCGTACAGGCCCACCTGCGCCGGCAGTCCGGCCAACATCGCATAGGCCAGGCTTTGAGGAATCAACAAGACGCTGACCACAAAAGCGGCCATCACGTCGGCGCGCAAAAGCTCGCTTCGCGAGGCCAGGGCAGGGCGGGTGTTCGTCATGGGCGGATTGTCTCAGCCCAGCTGCCGCAAGCGGCTCAGGCCTGGGCGGGCTGGGGGCCGAGCACCTGGGTCAAGCTGACGCGCTTGGAGCTGCAAGCGGCTTCAAAGTCGGCCTCGATCTGCGTCAAGGCCTCGGTATCTTGGGCATCGACCGTGGCGATGCCCATGGCCCGGTTGCGCCCTTGCGATTTGGCGGTGTAGAGCGCCATATCGGCCCAGTTGACCGCTTGCTCCCAAGGCAGGGTGAGCTTGGAGGGCGGCAAGGGGAAGTGTGCAAAGCCAATCGACACGGTGATGCGCAAGGGGCCGTCTTCGGTGGCGACGGGCGTGGCCCCCACGCCATGCAACACGCGCTGCGCCAAAGCACTGAGTTGCTCTTGGCTGACGTCGGGCGCAAACACCAAAAACTCCTCGCCGCCCCAACGCACGACCAAGTCTTCGGCGCGCACCGCATGGCTCAGGCGACGCGCCACTTCGCAAATCACCACATCGCCGATGCCATGACCGTGCTGGTCATTGACATGCTTGAAGTGGTCGATGTCTATCATCAAAAGCGCGCCGTTGAAGCTGGCTTCTTGCGGCTTGTGTTGTTGCTCCATCACCGCTAGGAAGTAGCGGCGATTGGCCAGATCGGTCAAAGGGTCGCGTTCGCTTTGGGCGCGCAGCAGGGCCGCATTGGCTCTGAGTTTTTTATTCGCCGCTCGCACACGGTTGACCATCACGCCCGCCAAGACCAGCGACAGGCACAGCAAGACCGCCACCGCCAAGCCCACCTGCTGCGTCAGCTGCCGATTCGCCAACTGGCGCTCCACCAAGGACTTGTCGCGCACCAGCAAGTCCAGCTCGCGTTGCTTGCGATCGCTGTCGTACTTGACCTTGAGCTGCTCGAGCGAGCTTTGACGATTGCGCGCCACCAGCTCTGCATTGAGCGCGCGCTCTTGGTGAAAGTCGGCCATGGCCTCTTTGGGTCGCCCCATCGCCGCCCAGGCTTCGCCTCGCTCGCGCAACTCTTCCATCAGATTGGCCTTGCCGGCCTGCTCTTTGTCTGACTGGTTCAGCTTGGCGATCTCACGATGCGCGGCCTCGAATTGCCCCAGCAAAATCAGGGACTGCGCCAGATTGTTGCGGGCCGCCCGTTCGGGCCTGCGGTCGCCATATTGCAGCAAGGTTGGCAGCGCCTGTTCCACCAAGGCCTTGGCGCGCGCCGGTTGCTTCAGGCGCAAATAGGCATCGGCCATATTCAGCTGGACGTAGGCGAGCACATGGGGCGCATCGGCCTTTTTGGCCAAGGCCAGGGCTTCGTCGAGCGCCCGCAACTGTGGCTCAGTCTGCCCCTGCCGCGCATACAGGGCCGCCTCATCCCCCTTCAAATACGCTTGCCACAGCGGCTGCCCCTGGCCCAATTGCAAGGCCAGGGTGATCCAACGCCGGGCTTGTTCCGGCTGATCCATGCGCTGACTCAACAGCGCCAAATCGCCCAGGGTCATGCTGCGCATGAAGTCGTCTTGGCCCGCCTCCGCCAAGGCCAGACGGCGCCGTGCCGTCGCTTCGGCCAGCACCAGCTCGCCATCGTTTTGTTGCTTCTCTGCGCGCAAGCCCAAGGCGGACCAGGCGTTGCGGAAATCGCAACCTGCTTGAATCGCTTGCGCTGCCGCCATCTCGTCGCCACACCAGGGCGACAAAGCCTCCAAGGCTTTTTGCGCCGATTGGGCCGCTGCTTCGGCCTGCCCGGCGTAATCGGCCTCTTCGGCGCGCAACACATGGGCACGCGCGCTTTGCAAAGGGTCGCTGTCCAAACGCGCCGCCAGCGCCAGCGCTTGCGCACGCTGACCCAAGCGCATCTGGATGCGGGCCTCGGCCTGTAAAAACTGCGCCTCTACACCGGCTTGTTGCCCCGCTTCGGCGCGCATTTTTTGCAAGCTTTGCAAGGCCTGGCTGGGTCGGTCAAAGGCCTGGCGCTGCAGGACGGCCAGCTTTTGGTCCAAGGCGGCGTCCATGGGAGCCGGACGAACCGGACTTTGCGCCCCGGCCGGCGATTCAAGACCGCAGGCCAAGCCCATCCACAGCCATGCCAGCGCGGCGGTGAGATTCAAACGCAGCTTCATGCCGGCACCGCTGCCTCATGGCTGACGGTCGAGCTGACCGGCCCGGTCAGGGTCCGCAAGCGCACCTGGCCCTCGTGCCAGGCGGCTTCCATGCGCCCGGCCAAAGCCAGCAAAGCCGCTTCGTCACTGGCCTCGATGGATTCGATGCCATAGGCCTTGTTGCGACCATGCGCTTTGGCCATGTACATGACGGTGTCCACCAGATCGATGGCGCGCTCCCAACTCAAGGCCAGACCTTGAGGTGCGACCGGGAAGCTGGCGAATCCGATCGATGCGGTGACGGCAATCTGCATGGCGCCATGGGTCACCGCTTGCGCGCCAATTTGATCCAGCAAGCGCTGCGCCAGGCCGTAGGCGTAGTCGGGGTCGGTGGCTTCCACCACGATCAAGAACTCCTCGCCGCCCCAGCGCACCACCAAATCGTCTTCGCGCAAAGTCGCCCGCAGGCGCTGGGCGATTTCCACCAACACCGTGTCCCCCGCGGCATGACCATGCACATCGTTGATGCGTTTGAAATGGTCGATGTCAATCAAGAACACGGTGCCGCTGAGCTTGCCCTGGTCAGCCAAACGCTTGATGGCCGCTTGGAAGTGGCGCCGGTTGGACAAGCCCGTCAAGGGGTCGCGCTCACTCTGCTTGCGCAAGGCCGCATTGCTGTGGGCCAGGGATTGATTGGTTTTGCGGATGCGTTGATAGGCCAGGCCCAGCAACACGCCAAACAAGAGCACACAACCCGCCAAGGCGGCCCAGAGCTTGAGCTGCAAATTGCGCGCCAGCAATTGCTCGTTTTTCAAACGCATATCCCGGTTGAGCAACTCCAGCTCTTTGTCGCGGCGCTCATCGTCGTAATTGGCCTGCGCATCCAAGACGGCCTTCATGGTCTCTTCGCGCAAAACCTGGTCGATCAGCTTGCGGTGCTGGTGATAAGCGTCCACTGCGCCTGCCAGATCGCCCGACTTCTCTAGATAAAGCCCCAGTTCTTTGAAGCCCAAGGCTGCGCCATTGAGTGCGCCGCGCTTGAGTTCAATCTCGGTGGAGGCCAGCACATCCCGCTTGCCTTCTGCGATGCGCTTCAAGGCAATTTTGGCCAAGCCCATATTGGCCAGAGCGACGGCTTCCGAGGACAGTTCCTTTTCCTGGCGCGCCAGCGGCAGGCTTTCTTCGGCGTACTTCAAGGCCTCGAGATAGTTGCCTTGCTTGAGATGGAAGTCCGCGAAGTTGCCCAATGCCAGCGCCACGCGGTCGGGCGCCCCGGAATGCCGCGCCACCCGCAAGGCTTCTTGCTTGGCTTCGCCGGCCAACTGCGTGCGCCCCAACTCCGCGTAAACAATGCCGCGCATGGTGTGCACCGAATACAGCAGGGTGGTGTCCGGATCTTGCTCAACGTCGATCAAGGCGTCAGCCACGGTCTGTTCGGCCCGATCAAATTGCAAGGCCTGCACATAGGCATCCGCCAAATCAATTCGCGCCGCGGCCCGCCGCCAAAGGCTGCCACTGCTCTCAGCCAGCTTCAAGGCCATGTGCAAATTGGCCAAGGCCAACTCCACTTGGCCGGTGTCCGATTGCAAGCGGCCCAGCATTTGATAAGCATTGACCAGCAGCGGCAGAGGAGTGCTGGGCGGGGTATAGGCGGCCAGTCCCGTCAGCTCCTTCTTGGCGGCATCCAACTGCCCTTGCAGGGCCAGACGCCGGGCTTTCAGCATTTGCCCCACCAGATGGGCCTGCGGCTGCAGGCTGGGCTCAGGCCAAGCCGCCAATTGGGTCAGCAAGGCGCTGACTTGGGCCTCTTCGCGCAGCCGCGTCCAAAGACTGCCCTTCACGAACAGCAGTTGTAAATGCTCTTGGCTGCCCGGCTTGAGCTGGCTTTGCAACAACAAGAGCTGCTGCACCGAATCACGGGCCTGAAGATTGCCTCGACGCTCAATGCGGTCCAGCTGCTGCAAGACCGAAGCGGGCGCGGCGGTCTGCGCACGCGCCAGCGGCGTCACAAGGCCTTGCACGCCCAGCAGCAGGACCCAACACAAAATCTGGACGCACAGGGCTGCGCCCACGCGGGTGGGCGACTGCTTGCCTGCGAAATTGCCTGTGCTCATCGCGCCTTCTATCGGCATTCTTCTCTCTGTCTTGACTCCAGCCGTCCCCAGGACTGCCCGCCTTTTCCCAAGCTCGCGACTTTTTTAACGTACTCAGCCTGGCAAAGCACTGCAAGCGCGCTGCAGTGTAGTGAAAGTCCAGCGCCCGCGAACCTGCGGTTTGCGAGCAATTCGCCTCAACTCCGCAAGGCAGGCTTGCCCCAAGAGCGCCCCAAGCAAAGCAATAAAGAGTACACACACTCTTTATTTGCTGATACATTGCCGTTTATAGAGTAGTGAGTTTTCATTATGCGCACCAGCAAGAGCCAGCAAGAACAGACCCGGCGCCAAATCCTGCGCTGTGCCGTCGACCTGATGACGGCGCAAGGCTTTGAAGGCACCACCATGAAGCAGATCGCCCGGGCGGCTGAGCTCGGGGACGCCACGATTTACAAATACTTCCCCAGCAAAGAGAAGCTGGTGCTGGCCTATTTCGATCAAGCCTCGGCCGATGCCTTGGCCTTGATGCAGAAAACCAAAGGCCAACAGCGCTTTGGCCTGCAAGAGCGCTTGCAACTGCTGATCGACAGCTTGTTGGAGTTGCTGCTGGCCGACCGCGAGTTCGTGGCCCTGGCGCACCAGATGGTGCAAGAGGCGCCCTTGCTACTGAGCGGCCAGGCCCTGCCCGGCAAAGACCTGTTGCGCCAGGCCTTTGCCGACATGCTGGCGCAAGCCGAAGCGGCGGGAGAAATTGCGCCCTGCGCCTTCAAGTCCAGCTTGAGCGGCCTGTTGGCCGATTCGGTCTACGGCATCGTCGCCTACTGGCTGAAAGACGAGAGCGAAGCCTTTGGCAACACCACCCAGTTGCTCGACCTGAGTCTGGGGGTCTTGGTCTTGGCCCTGCAGAGTGGCATCGTCAACAAGCTGCTGGACTTGGGCGGCTTCGTGTTGCGCAGCCAGTTGTCGCGCTTGCTGCAACAGCCCAGTGGGGGCCTGATCGAGCTGTTGAGTCTGGCCAAGCGCGGCTTGGCGGCCAGCACCGGAGGCCCTCGATGAAGCCGCAGGATGTCAATGCCTTCATGCTGCTGGCGGCGGTGCTCAGCGGCATCGCCGCACTCTTGCATGTCTTGATCATTTTCGGCGGCGCGTCGTGGTATCGCTTCTTTGGCGCCGGGGAAGCCATGGCGCAAATGAGTGAAGCGGGGCACTGGTGGCCCACCGCCGTGACCAGCGCGATTGCCTTGGTCTTGGGCATGTGGGCGCTGTACGCCGCGTCAGCCAGTGGATGGGGTGCGGCTCATGCGCTGCACCTGGCCTTGCCTTGGCCCAAGCTGGTGTTGAGTGTGATCACGGCCATCTATGTGCTGCGCGGACTCGCCCTGCTGCCTTTGCTGCTGATGGCGCCACAGCAGGTGACGCCCTTCCTGGTTTGGAGCTCTGTCGTCTGCTTGGGCTATGGATGGGTGCATGGGATCGGCCTGCGCCAAGTCTGGAGCCGCTTGTGATGTCACCCCACGTTCAGGCCACGCCGCTGCCGCCCGCCAGCCGCATTGCCCAGCGCACCGGCGGCGCCGACTTTGCTGACAGCTACCGCTTCGCGGACCTCCACCCCGAGCGCAGTGCCCTGCAAAGCTATCTGGCCCTCACGGCAGCCACCCCGGCCTGGATGAACGCCTTGATGAGTCTGCGCAATCAAGTGGTGCGCTGCTTTGGCCTGAAGCACCTGGGTTCATTGAAGCCGCTGCGGGCCGACAAGCCGGCCCAGGACTACCGCCCCGGCGACCGCGTGGGCATCTTCAGCCTCTCGGATCTGCATGCGGATGAGGTCATTCTTTACGACGACGACAAGCATTTGCGCGTGCAGGTCTCGCTCTACAAAGCCGAGGGGCACATCTGGCTCAGCACCGTGGTGCATGAGCACCAAATATTGGGCCGCCTTTATATGAGCGTGGTCGGCCCGGTGCACAAGCAGATCGTGCCGCTGATGCTCGCGCAAGCGAGCGCGAAGGCCTTCGCCCCATGAGCAGCAAGAAGCCGCCCCGCACCAGTCGTCTGGCGCGCAGCGTCATTGCCGGCGCCGCCGTGGCACGGGCCGGCGTGAGCCATCTGGGGCACAAGCTGAGGCCGTCCCGGCAAGACCTGAGCTCCAGTGAAAGCGCCGCGGCGCAGGCTGCGCATGAGGCCCAGCTGGGCCGCATATTGTTTGCCGCGCTCAATCAGCTCAAAGGCACGGCGCTGAAGGCCTCGCAGCTGCTCAGCATGGAGCTGGGTCTGCTGCCCGATGCCATGCGGCAGGAGCTGGCGCGGGCGCACTACCAAGTCACGCCGCTGAACCGCGCCCTGGTGATCAAGCTGATGCGCCAGGAGCTGGGCGCCGGGCCCGATGACTTGTACGCCCATTTCGAAGCCCAGGCCTTTGCGGCCGCCAGCCTGGGCCAAGTGCATGCAGCCACCTTGCACAGCGGCGAAGCCGTGGCCGTCAAGCTGCAATACCCGGGCATGGCGGCCACCATCCACAGCGATTTGGCACTCTTGCGCGGCCTGCTCAAACCCTTGGCCCGCGGCGCCGCTTTGCCCCAACAAGAAGTGCTGGACGCGGTGATGCATGAGATCGCCATCCAGCTCAAAGAAGAGTTGGACTATCTGCAGGAGGCCGAACAACTGCGCTGGTTTGCCGAACGCTTGAGCGAGTACCCCCAGCTGCGCTTGCCCAGGCCGGTGCCGGCGTTGTGCAGCTCCCGCGTGCTGACCATGGAACGACTCGAGGGCCTGCACTTGCAGGAATGGCTGGCCACCCAACCCAGTCAGGCCGAACGGGACCACTTTGGTCAGCTGCTGTTCGACCTGTTCCTGCACAGCGTCTTTGAATTGCAACGCTTGCAAGCCGACCCCCACCCCGGCAACTGCTTGTTCATGGCCGAAGGGCAATTGGGCCTGCTGGACTTCGGCTGCACCCGCAGCTTGCGGCCTTTGTTCTGCGCCCAACTCAGGGCCGCTTGGTGCGCCTTGTTGCGGCAGCCCCAGGACCACGCAGCCCTGCAGCAGGCCTATACCGAGCTGGGCCTCCTGCACCCTGAGATGACGCAGCAGCACTTTGTCTACACCTTGCTGCCCGCTTTGCAAGAGCTGCTGGACTGGCAGGTCCAACCGTTTCGAGAAGCCGTCTTCGACTTCGGCCAACACCCGCCCCCACCCCGCAGCTCACCGGCCCAACAACGCAATGCCCTCTCGTCCTTGCACCGCTTGGTACCGGAGCTGCCTTACTTTGATCGCAGCTATCTGGGCCTGCTGCAGATGCTGCGCAGCATGGGCGCACGCGTGCACACCCGCAACCGCTGGATTTCAGCTGAGCCGCTCACTGAACCCCTGACCGATTGATTGATTGACAGACTGACTGAATCAAGAGAGCCACAAATCATGATGAACCTGAATCGCCCCACCGCCTCACCCCGCGCTGCCCGCGCCTGGATTGGCCACAGCTTGTTGGCCGTGGCCCTCTTGCACACCGTGTTTGCCTTGTGGGTCTTTCAAAAACCGCTGATGGGCATCGTGCAGCAAGGGCTGTTCGACAGCGTGGGACAAGACCCAATGCGCGCCGCCACGGTTTGGTTCTTTTTGTTCGGCCCGCTGCTGGCCTTGCTGGCCATGGCCATCACCCCCTTGGAGCGCAGCAGCCATCAGGGGGCAGCGCTGCGCCGCCTGGGTTGGGGCGTGCTGGCCTTGAGCGCGCTGGGCATCGTCTTGATGCCCGACTCCGGCTTTTGGCTGGCCCTGCCAGCGGCCTTTGCGCTGATTCGCAAAGCTGATTGAGCCACCAACGAGCCCCGGACTCGAACAAACCAAAGCCATCCATCAATCCATCCCACCCGAGTCTCCCCATGTTCAAAGTTCTGATCGGCTGGCTCGCATCCGGCCTGCTGTGCATCTCGAATCCCTGCGCCGCCGACGTTCACGACTACGAGGTCCAGACGGTGCAGTACAAGAACTTGGCCGCCCGCCTGTACTTGCCCAAAACAACAGAGAAAGTACCGGCCGTGATCGGCTTCGGCGGCTCAGACGCCGGCTGGGGCTTTGCGGATGCCAATGGCGCCATGATGGCCAGCCAGGGCATTGCCGTCATTGGCTTGGTCTATTTCAAGACTGAAGCCGGACTGCCCGCGACGCTGGATCAGATTCCGATCGAGTACTTCATCAGCGCGGTGGACTACGCGCAAAGCCGCCCGGAGATCGACCCCCAGCGCCTTGGTGTGGTCAGCGGTTCGCGAGGCTCTGAAGCGGCCTTCCTGCTGGCCACCCTGGACCCGCGCATCAAATCGGTGGTCGTGACCACGCCCAGCCATGTCGCTTGGGGCGGCATGACGTCCTCCCGGTCGGCCTGGACTTATCAAGGACGCGACATTCCCGCACTGCAACTGCCCGATTTGCCACAACGCCCCCAAGTCGAACGTTTTCAATGGGCCCTGAACGATGCCGACAAGGTCAAGGCGGCCATGTTCGCATTCGAAAAAATCCACGGACCTATTCTTTTGATCTCCGCGGCGCAGGATCAAATTTGGCCCAGCACACCGATGAGTCTTGCCATCATTGAATATTTGAAATCCAAAGACTTCAAATATGCTGTCTCGCACCAGTCTTTTCAAACCGGACATGCTTTCAGCCAAGCCACGGCCCCGGCCATCAAACAAATGATCGTCGACCATTTCTTGACCACGTTGAAAGCCCCACGACCCTAAATCTCTCAAGGCCCCAAAGCATTCATCATGCACAAGCCAGCCAAACCCTCAAACTCGGTTCAATATTGGTTTTCGTTGCTGGGCCCGCTGGCTTTTTGCCTGTTTCTTTTGAGTGCTTGCGCCAGCCCGAGCATTCCACCTTGCCCACAAGCCAGCACCCCAGGTTTGACGGTCATCTGTGGGTTTCAAAACCCTGAAGACATCAAAGTGCTGCCCGACCGAAAAACCTTGCTGATCAGCCAAATTGGTGCCATGGGGAAATCCACGCCCGGCTCTTTGGTATTTTTCGACACGCAAACCAGCACGCCCCAGCTGCAAGCCGCCTTTCCAAAGTCGGCCACCGTCGCAAGCGCCGAAGCTGAAACGCCCTGGGGTGCTGAAAACTGCCCCGGCATGCCGGGGCCTGAGTTTTCCCCCCTGGGTATCGCGATTCAAGAACGCACGGATGGGCGCTGGCAGGTCGCCGCAGTCAACCACGGCCAACGCCAAAGCGTCGAGATGTTCGAGCTCCTCAAAGTTGGCGCACACTACGATCTGAAGTGGCGTGGTTGTGTCATCACGCCGCCCGAGGTCTTGATGAACAGCGTGACCCTGCTGCGCAATGGGGGCTTTCTCGCCACCCATATGTTCGACCGCCAAGCCCCGGAATTTCTCGGCTTCAATACCAGCCTTTGGAAATCTCAGCTCGGTTTTGATACCGGCTATGTTTTTGAGTGGCAGCCTGATCAAGCCCATGCATTCCGAATCTTGTCCGGCAGCCATGGTCCTTTTTTGAATGGGATTGAATTAAGCCCGGACGAAACCACCGTATTCGCCAGCGTGACCTCTGCCCATCAGGTTCTGAAACTCGACCGCGCCAGTGGAAAACTGCTCGCCTCAGTTTCGATCGAACGCCCCGACAATCTCAGCTGGGACCCCCAAGGCCATCTTTTGGTCGCCTCGCTGACCGGTTCCCGGCTGGCCAATCTGAGGTGCATTCAAAACACCGGTGAAACCTGCGGACTCGCTTTTGAGATTTATCGTATTGATCCGAAAGACATGCGCAAACAAATGCTTCTGAGCCACCAAGGTTCACCGATGGGTGCCGCCACCGTGGCCCAGCCCGTTGGGGACGACCTCTTCTTAGGATCATTCACCGGGGATAGGATTTTGAAAATCTCACTTCCCAAGAGCCATTTAGGGCACTGAGTCGCGCTCAGACACCCTGATCATTGAAACCTCAATCTGGCGGCCAAGCATGCCCGCTCATACGCCAGCTTTCACCCAGGACCGCATCCTCGCCATCGCTCCCCCCCAAGCAAAGGGTTTCTTGTGGCCTGAAATCCAAGGCGCGACCAAGGGAGATCGCCTATTGGCAAGTTTGCGCCACGGCCCTTCAATCACCCCTCAATGTAGCAAGTGTGGGGGGACATCTGATGGGCAACAACAGCCTTGCTTCTAAGCTCGGCTCTTACACCAGGACGCTTGTGAAACCATCAGCGAGTTCACGCGCCCACCATTGAACCCGTGCCCTTCGTCGGTACGGCCCGCCAGACTCAAAGCCTCATCTCTTCGAAGCGCGCCCCCTCGGTGGCGACGGCGAGCTTCCAGTGAACTGCTGCACGAATTCTCAGTCATCAGCTGAGCAAGGGTTGCGCGGGGATATGAACTTGAACCGCTATGCTCAGCAGGGTGCCAGGACATGCGCGCCACCATGTCCTTTGGCCCCTGCTTTCACAAGGAAGTCGCTGATGAATGCTAGGTTCCGTTCCGTCTTGCGAAAGATACCAGCCTCGAAGCCGACCAAGTAGGAAAGTCATGGAAAACTATTACTCGAATAAGCCTGATTTATATTTTGAAAACAGCCGGAAGGAGATGATTCAGTTCATCCCCCAAAATATCAGCACTGTTTTAGACATTGGCTGCGGCGTCGGTGCGTTCTCAAAAAATTTAAAAGAAATCAGGACGATTCATGCCACCGGGGTGGAGTTCGATCTACGATCCGCAGATGTGGCCCGGCAACATCTTGATAGAGTTATTGCAAAAGACATTGAATCGGCACTCAAAGATCTCGCGGGGGAGCAGTTCGATTGTATTGTTTGCAATGATGTCTTGGAACATCTGATTGACCCCTGGAGCACGCTCGAAGGTTTGCGCCCGCTACTCTCAGATTCAGGCGTGTTGGTTGTATCGCTGCCGAATATTCGCTATTTCCCTGTTTTCAAACCGTTCGTGATGCAGGGTGAATGGGAGTATGCAGAGATGGGCGTGATGGATCAAACCCATTTGCGATTTTTCACGAAAAACAGCATGCAAGCCATGATGGAAAAATGTGGTTTTGTGGTGCAGTCAGTTCAAGGCATCAATGCCACTCCATTGCCATGGAAGGCAAACATGCTGGTCAAGCTGTTTGCTCATCGACTGGACGACGTTCGATATCAACAGTTTGCATTGGTGGCGTCTCGCGCGAATTAAGGCGATGAGCTCCAGTACACTGAACAACACCCAATCATTCAATACAAAGTATATTATTCATGACCAGCAAGCCCAGAGTCATCGCTTTTCATCTCCCCCAATTTCATCCGATACCTGAGAATAATGAATGGTGGGGTCCCGGATTCACGGAATGGACGAATGTAGCCAAGGCCAAGCCCCTGTTTCCAGGACATTTTCAACCGAATGTTCCTGCAGACCTTGGATTTTATGATTTGCGCCTTGCTGAGTCCCGTTCCGCCCAGGCTGAAATGGCAAAGGCGTATGGCCTCGAGGCGTTTTGTTACTACCATTATTGGTTTGCCGGTCGCCAAGTGCTTGAACGGCCCCTGGAAGAAATCGTCAAAACCAAAGATCCGGATTTTGGCTTCTGTGTTTGCTGGGCCAACCAGACCTGGAGCGGGATATGGCATGGTTTGAGCAATAAAATCCTCATTGAACAAACCTATCCCGGATTTGAGGATCACAAGCGCCATTTTGAAACCCTGCTCCCGGTTTTCAGCGACCCTCGGCATATACTCGTCGACGGCAAACCGGTTTGGCTGATCTATCGACCCAAGGAAATACCAGACACCAGAAACACATTGGATCTGTGGAGGAATTTCGCGATCCAGGCCGGCCTGAAAGGTCTTCATATCATTGGCGTCACCGAGGACCGCAATTGGGATCCCTACTCGAGCGGCTTTGATGGCGCGGTGAGTGTCAACTTTCCGGCCCGCAGAAGCTGGGTTTCTAAGCGGCAGTTCTCAAAATGGTTGAAGCAAGAAATGGCCGTTCGCCGCGGGCATCCAACGATTTATCAATACAAAGATGTTGTCGACAACTTTGTCCCAGATCAGTTGACGAAAGGTCATCTGCCCTGCGTGGTTCCCAATTGGGATAACTCCCCCCGAAGCGGATCGAATGCATTGGTCTTGCAAGACTCCACGCCGGAGCTTTTCAGGGGTTCGATGCGCAAGGCGCTTGATATCACCAAAGACGCCGCGCCTGAGCATCGCATGGTCTTCTTGAAGTCATGGAATGAATGGGCCGAAGGCAACTATGTCGAGCCCGATTTACGCTATGGCCATGCCTATTTGGAAGTCATTCGCGAGGAAATCCTGCGCGCCACGAATTGAGCGCCTTTCGTGAGCGAAGGTAGGTCTCTTCAAGAGTCAGGCAGCATCAAAGCTCGGAGAACCCGGTGCGCACCGCTTCATCGGACTTGCGGGTTTGTTTGTGGGCGTACATCGCGTGATCGGCCGCCATCAACAAGCCCGCGGCATCGGCGCCATGTTCAGGGAAACGCGCCATGCCCCATGAGGCGCCCACCTGCAAGAACTGGCCGCCCCAATGCACCGGTTCTTCGATGGTTTGCACCACCTTGCCCATGGCTCGCTCGACCTGTTCGGGTGTGACCGCCTCTGACAAGATCAGCGCAAATTCATCGCCCGCCAGCCGGGCCACCACATCTTCTGAGCGCAGGCTGCGGCGCATGCGTTGAGCCACGGTCTGCAACAAGACGTCGCCCGCGGCATGCCCATGGGTGTCGTTGACCGCCTTGAAGCCGTCCAAGTCCATGAAGATCAAGGTCACCACATGGCCCAGATTGCGTGCCGCCAGCAAGGCTTGGTCCAGCCGCTGCATCAACTTCTCCCGGTTGGGCAAGCCGGTCAAAGCATCGTGGTGTGCACGGTGTTCGAGGTGTTGCGCTCGGCGGTACAGGTCGGTGACGTCCACCAAGCTGACCAAGTAGCCGAAGGACTGGTGGTCCGCATTGCGCAAGTCGCTGGCCTCAAATTGCAGCCACCGATCGCGCCCCTGCGGCTCTGTGACACACACATCCAGTTGCACCTTGCTTTGCCCCTGGCCGAGGTGGGTGAAGGGTTCCGACAAGGCTTGCACTGCCGACTCCGGTAGCAATGCACTCCAATGCCGCCCCAAAGCGGGCACCGCAGGCATGCCCCAAAGGCTGAGAAATCGATCATTGCAGTACAGCAAATGGCCCTGCAAATCGGTTTCAAACAAGGCCACCGGTGCCAAGCGCGTCAACTCCCGCAAGCGCGCGGCATTGCGGGTCAACTCGTCTTGCGCCAGCTGCAGCTGCCCGAGGTCCAAGGCCAGCTGCCGCGCCTGCTGCTTGAGCAGTTGTTCCCGGCGCAGGGTCTCGGTGAGATCGCGCACCTGAATCAAGCAGCCCGGGCGCCCTTCATCGCTGCAAGCCAACACATCAACGGCCTGCTGCAAGCGCTGAGCCCGATCACCCCGCCGAGGCAACAAGGGCAGGGGTGTGGGATGAAAAGCATGGGAGAGCCGCGCCGGGCGGCCACTGCGCAAGGCCTCGTTCACCGCGCGCAACAAATAGGGGTCGATCTGTTCCTCGCCGAAGGCCTGCGCCAAGCTCAAGCCCAAGGGCGCTTGGCTCAAACTGCAGCGCTCCAAAATCCAGGCATTGCAATGCTGGATCAAGCCCTGGGCGTCCAGCCACAGCAAGCCGCAGTCCAGGCTGTCGAGCAGGCTTCGCATGCCAGCACCCTAACTGCCCGACGCAGCCTCAAGCCCGAAGTAATGCCGCACCTTGGCGATCACATGATCCAAAGAAGGCATGTCCATCAAGAACAGCACATAGCCGGTGACGTTTTGTGAGCTCATGGACAAGCCAATGCGTGCCATCAGCACCATATCGCCGACCTCGCTGTCCTGGAACAGGTCGGCGGCACTGCTTTGCATGACTTCAGGCAGGCTGCCGATCAGCTCCGACTCAAAAATCTCGGACAGCGTGCACATGCAGCTGTTGATGATGATGTTGCCGATCTCACCCAGCGCGTCTTGCTCCATCTCGGTGATCTGTTCGAGCGGCATGTCCACTTCGCCCAGCATGCGTCGCACGATCTCCAGACCGCCTTGCTCGGCAAACAGCAGCAAGGTCTCGGTGCGCAGGCTCTCGTCAACATTGTGAAAAGACTGGGTGATGGAACAAAGCCTTTCACTCAGGCCGGGCAAAGACGCCGCCGAAAGCCGCTGCGCCAGGTCTTGGCGCCGCAGCAGCTCGACTTCGGGCACGGTGATGCCCACCTCCTCATGCACCAAATCCGCGAAGCTGGCCGCCGCGCCGCCAAGCGCGATATTGAATGCCTCACCGAGGGCATCGCGCTCCATCTCGCCCAGCAGGGCACTCATGACGCTTCCAACAGGCGCAAGACCTGCTCGATCACTTCTGCCTTGGCAGGCTTGCGAAACAACGGCACCCCCAAGGCATCGGCCTTGGCTCGGGTTGCATCTTGGGCATTGGCGGTCAGCAGGGCCACGCGCAAGTCTGGCGCCTGCGCTCGCAACTGCTCCGCCACTTCAAGCCCCGACATATCGGGCATATTGATGTCCAGCAGCACCAGATCGGGCCGCTCGGCCAGGGCCAGCGCCAGGGCGCTGCGGCCCTCACCGGCCTCGAAAAAAACCGCCTCAGGGATGCGGTTGCGCATCAAACCGCAAACCACGGTGCGCGACACCTTGCTGTCGTCGACGACCAGAATGTGGGGAGGGTTCCTCATAGGTCGATTCCTGTGCTGACGCTCGACAAATCGCGAACGGGCCTCACCAAGCCGAGCTCGTGTGCGATGCCCGCAACGTTTATACAGCAAAGAAGCGCCCGTGCAATGCCTGGATCAGGCATGAAAACAGGGGCCAAAGCCCCTGTGGATCGACGCTGGCCGCGCCTACGGGTCAAGACCTGACCCCGAGGATTCGGACCTCAGGCCGCGGCGACCTGCGCGCCAGCTTGGTAGCCGCGCGGTACCGCACCCAGCAGCTTGCGGGTGTATTCCTGTTTGGGCGCATCGAGCAAGGCTTGGGTCTCGTTTTGCTCGACCACATCGCCGTTTTGCATCACCAGCACTTCGTCGGAGATGAACTTCACCACCGCCAGGTCGTGGCTGATGAAGACATAGCTCAGGCCGAACTCGTCCTGCAGGTCTTTCAGCAGATTGAGCACCTGGGCCTGCACCGACACGTCCAGCGCCGACACCGCTTCGTCCAGCACCAGCACCTCGGGGTTCAGCGTCAGGCAGCGGGCAATCGCAATGCGCTGACGCTGGCCGCCGGAGAACTCGTGCGGGTATTTGTTCAGCACACTGTCGTCCAAGCCCACCTTCTTCAGCAAAGCGCTGGCGCGGGCGAGCCGCTCTTCGTGGTTGGCGCCGATCTGGTGGATCTCCATCGGCTCCACCAAGGTCTGGCCGATGGTGAAGCGAGGGTTCAGCGAGGCATAAGGATTTTGAAACACCACCTGGATGCGGCGGCGCATTTTTTGCCAGTCATTGCCGCTCATCTTCAGCAGGTCTTTGCCCTCGAACAAAACCTCGCCGCCGGTCGGCTCGTGCAGGCGCAAAAGCGTCAGGCCCATGGTGGTCTTGCCGGAGCCCGACTCGCCCACCACGCCCAGGGTGTAGCCCTTGCGCAGCTTGAAGCTGACTTCCTTGACGGCCTTGAACTCCTTCTTGCCGAACAAGCCGGCCTTGAAGAAAAAGCTCTTCTTCAGGCCGCGGGCTTCCAAGATGACGGGGGCGTTCGGGTCCTTGGCCTTGCCCGTGCCTTCGCTGACGCTGCGGCCGGCGATGTGATCGTCGATCACCATCAGGCGCGGCGGGTTCTCGGTCAGCGAGGGGCGGCAGGCCAACAAGGCCTTGGTGTAGCTGTCTTGCGGATGGCTGAAGATCTCGGCCACCGGGGCCTTTTCGCGGATCAGGCCATGGCGCATCACCACCACCTGGTCCGAAATTTCACCCACCACGCCCAGGTCGTGCGAGATGAACAGCAAGCTCATCTTGTGGGTTTCCTTGAGCTTGGCCATCAGCTCCATCACCTGGCGCTGGATGGTCACGTCCAGGGCCGTGGTCGGCTCGTCGGCGATCAGCAGTTTGGGCGAGCAGGCCAGGGCCACCGCAATCATCACGCGCTGCTGCTGGCCGCCCGACATTTCATGCGGATAGGCCATCAAACGGCGCTTGGGTTCGGGAATGCCCACCTCGTTGAGCAGCTCTTCGGCGCGCACCAGGGCCTGCTTTTTGCTCATGCCCATGTGCTTGATCAGCGGCTCCATGATCTGGTCGGCCACGGTGAACACCGGGTTCAGCGAGGTCATGGGGTCTTGGAACACGCAGGCGATGTCGCGGCCCCGAATGGCCTGCAACTCGCGCAGCGAGCACTGACGCAGGTCCTGGCCCTGGAACAGAATCTTGCCCTCGCGTTCGGCGTTGTCGGGCAGCAGGTTCAGGATGGACATGGCCGTCACCGACTTGCCCGAGCCCGACTCGCCCACCAGGGCCACGGTCGAGTTCTCGGGGATGTCAAAGCTGATGCCTTTGACGGCCAATGCGCGCTGCATCTGGCCGTCCACCTTGCCCATGCGGAAGGCGACCTTGAGGTCTTGAATCGATAACAACATACTGAATCTCTCCGTCTTGCTTTACAGCGCCGGCGTGGCGCTGAAGCACTGAAGCCCAACAAAGCCCGCAGATCCGGCTTGGCCGGTCTGCCGGGCTTGCCCCCTAGCGGGGGTGCGCGCAGCGCATCGGGGGTGGGGGTTCATCACTCCAGGCCGCGAAGCTTCGGGTCCAGCGCATCGCGCAAGGCATCGGTGAACAAGGCAAAGGCCGTCACGAACACCGCCATCAAACCGGTCACGGCGGCCAGCTGCCACCAGTAGCCCAAGATCAGCTCGCTTTGCGATTCGCTCAGCATGGTGCCCCAGGAAACTTGGTCCACCCCCACGCCCAGGCCCAGATAGGACAGGATCACCTCGCTCTTGATGAAGCTCACCACATGCAGGCTCAGCTGCACCAGGGCCACATGCGAGACGTTCGGCAAGATGTGCTTGAACATGCGCGAGAACTTGGACGCGCCAATCGCCTCCGCCGAGCGCACATACTCACGCACCGAGTGCTTCATGAACTCCGCACGAATCAAACGGTAGATGCCGGGCCAGCCGGCCAGACCCAGAATCATCACCACCGACATCACGCCGCGGCCAAAAATCACCGCAAACGCAAAGATCAGCAAGATGCTGGGGATGGCGGTGAAGACGTTGTAGAGCCACTCCAAAAAGTCGCCCACACGGCCGCCGAAAAAGCCCGAGAGCGCGCCCAGCACGGTGCCGATGATGGTGGCCACCACCGCCGCCAACACGCCCACCAAGATGGACACTTCGGCGCCCTTGATGGCCTTGGCCATCACATCGCGGCCCAGGCGGTCGCCACCCAGGGGCAGGGTTTCGGCCTTGACCAGGGTCTCGGTCTTGTACTGCTTGGCGCGTTCTTCCCATTCCTTGTACTTGGGCGCCAGCGGGTCGATATCGCTCAGGTCCACATTCGGGCCCTTGGGCGTGACGATGGCGCCGGTGGCTTCAGCAGGTGCCGGGCCGATGAAGGTGGGCGGCGCATTCGGCACGCCCACTTCCTTTTGCCAGTTCTTGGCGATCAAGCCAGTGCTGGAGGCGATCACCATCAGCAAAAAGAAACCGACGATGACCATGGACACCATGCCCACCTTGTCGGTGCGCAGGCGGCGCCAGGACGCAGCCCAGACGCCTTCAGACTTTTGCGCCGCCTTCGGCGCGACTGTGTTGTTCGACATCACTGCGCTCATTTCGCATCTCCGAAGCGGAATGAAACTGAAAAATTCTGGCGTTTCATTTCAGCACCACCCGTGGATCGACCAGCTTGTAGAGCAAGTCAGTGATCAAGTTCACCACCATGGTCAGGAAGGCGATGTAGATCGCGAAGGCCTGGATCACGGGGTAGTCGCTGCGGTTCACCGCCAGCAAGATCTCACGGCCGAGGCCGGGGATGGAGAAAAACACTTCCAGCAAAAAGCTGCCGACGAACACACCGGGCAGGGCCACGGAGATATTGGTCATGATGGGGATCATGGCGTTGCGCAACACATGCTTGAGCAAAATCGTGCCCTCGGTCATGCCCTTGGCGCGCGCGGTGCGCACATAGTCGTGGCCGATTTCGTCGAGGAAGAAGGTGCGGTACAGACGGGTATAGGGCGCAATCGCCACCGCCACGGCCACCATCACCGGCAGCGGCGCATAGGTGGTCAGATTGGTCCAGACGCTGTCGGTCCAGCCCTGCACCGGGAACCAGCCCAGGCGGAAGGCGAACACATACTGGCCCACGATCACATAGACCAGCAGCGAGATCGACACCGCCACGGTGGAGATGATCATCACCGCGCGGTCGGTCAAGCTGCCGCGCACCGAGGCCACCGCCAGCGCGAACGGGATCGCCAGCAAGACTTCCAGAATCAAGATCGGCAGCATCACCGTCAGCGTGGCCGGCAAGCGGCTGCTGAACAGGCTGGCCACCGACTCATTGGTCGCCCAGCTCTTGCCCCAGTCAAAGGTGATGATCTGCTTGATGAAGATCCACAGCTGCTCCAGCACGGGCTTGTTCAGGCCCAGTTGCTCGCGGATCGCGTCGATCTGCTCAGGGCTGGCGTTCAGGCCGCCGAGGATTTCGGCCGGGTCGCCCCCAAAGTACTTGAAAAGAAAAAACACCAGCAGCACGACACCGAGCAGAGTCGGGATCATTTGCCACAAGCGCCTGAGCAGGTAGGCCAACATTGCTGTCGCGTCTCCAGGGTTGCAAGTCGCAGTTCGACAAAAGTGAAACCCCGCAGGCTCGTGGCGAACGGGGTTTGCGTTTAAAAATCTGGCGCGAGTCTAGTCGAACTGGCATCGCCCGCTCACCGGCATTTGCCCTGGGCGCCCCCCCGCGCCTGCGGGGAAAAGCCGCTTCACAAGGGGCAATCCATCGAATCCGACCTGGCTTGATGCCGTTTGCGCATAAGGCGAGCGCGCCACAAAGCACTAGACTGCGCGGCTCCGCAAACGCCCTGAATCGGGGCGAATACCCGTTTCCATCGGGCTTTGAGGCCCTTGAGACGGGGCCGAAGCGCGCTTTTGAGCGCCGCGCCCCTGCGCTGATCGCGCAGGGCTGCGGTCGGCGGGATGAACAGAAGATGAACCTCGAATGAAAAATTTCTTGAAACAAGGTCCTCAGGTGTGGGGCGTTCTGGCACCGCTGCTTTTCGGCCTGCTGGGGGCGGCTGCAAGCCCGGCATCGGCCCAAGCGAACGCCAACACCAGCGACGCGCCCAAGGTCTTGCGCTACGCCTTTCGCGCCGCCGAGACCGGCTTTGACCCGGCGCAAATCTCCGACAGCTACTCCAAGGCCGTCGCCGCCGGCATCTTCGACGCGCCGCTGGAGTTCGAGTACCACACCCGCCCGGCCAAGCTGCGCCCCAACACCTTGGTGGCGATGCCCGAGGTCTCGGCCGACTTCAAGACCCTGACCTTCGAACTCAAGCCCGGCATTTACTTCGACGACCATGAAGTCTTCGGCGGCAAAAAGCGCGAGCTGGTGGCGGCCGACTACGTCTACTCGATCAAGCGCCATTACGACCCGGTCTGGAAGAGCCCCAATCTCTACTTGCTGGAAAACGTCAAGATCCTCGGCCTTTCGGAACTGCGCAAGGAGCTGATGGCAGCCAAAAAGCCCTTTGACTACGAGCGCCCGGTCGAGGGCCTGCAGGTGATCAGCCGCTACAAATTCCAGATCAAGCTGGGCGTGGGTGACCCGCGCTTCATCAACCAATTTGCCGATGCCGGCTTCCTCGGCGCGGTGGCCCGCGAGGTGGTGGAGAAATACGGCCTCAAGGTGATGGAACACCCGGTGGGCACCAATGCCTGGCGCCTGGCCGAATGGCGGCGCAGCTCGCAAATCGTGCTGGAGAAGAACCCCAACTTCCGCGAGCTGCGCTACTCGGAAGTGGCGCCCAGCGACAACCCCGCCCTGGCCGCCCAGGTGGCGGCCCTGCAAGGCCGGCGCATGCCCATGGTGGACAAGGTGGTGATCTCCATCATCGAAGAGGCGCAACCGCGCTGGCTGTCCTTCGTCAATGGCGAGAAAGACGTGATCGAGGAAGTGCCCGCCGACTTCGCCACCATCGCCATGCCCGGCAACAAGCTGGCGCCCAACTTGGCCAAGCGCGGCATTCAAATGACGCGCTACCCGCGCGCCGATGTGGCCTTCACCTACTTCAATATGGAAGACCCGGTGGTGGGCGGCTACACGCCCGAAAGAATCGCGCTGCGCCGCGCCATCTCGCTGGGCTCCGACATCGACAAGCAAATCCGCCTGGCCCGTCGCGGCCAGGCCGTGGCCTCGCAAGGCCCGATTGCGCCGGGCACCTTTGGCTTTGACCCCAGCTTCAAGTCCGAGATGGGTGAGTACAACCTGGCCAAGGCCAAGAGCCTGCTGGACCTCTACGGCTATGTGGACAAAGACGGCGACGGCTGGCGCGACCAGCCCGATGGCTCGCCGCTGCAGCTGGAATACGCCACCCAGCCCGACAGCAGCAACCGCCAGCTCAATGAGCAATGGCAGCTGACCATGAACGCGCTGAAGATCCGCATCAAGTTCAAAACCGCCAAATGGCCCGAGAACCTGAAAGCCGCCAACGCGGGCAAGCTGCAGATGTGGGGCGTGTCCTGGGTGGCCACGGCGCCGGATGGCGACACCTTCCTGGCCCTGGGCGATGGCGGTGCCAAGGGCAAGGCCAACAAGGCGCGTTTTGACCTGCCGGCCTATAACGCGCTCTACGCCAAGCAAAAGGCGCTGCCCGACGGCCCCGAGCGCCAAGCCGTGATGACCGAGGCTGCCAAGCTCTTGATCGCCTACATGCCTTACAAGACCGAGGTGCACCGCGTCTTCACCGATATGGCCCAGCCCTGGGTGATGGGCTACAGCCGCAATGTCTTTGTGCGCGACTTTTTCAAGTACGTGGACATCGACACCGAAGTCTTGAAGCGTCGCGGCAGCTGAGGCCGTTCGCCTCGGACCCCACCCCATGACCCTGGGGTTGGACTGCATGGCCGGGTGGGCCGACAAGCACTAGACTCCGGCCTGCGCCAGATCCACGGACCTGGCCCAGCCCTCGCTTCATCGCGCCGAGGCCACAAGCCTTCCGGCGCGTTTGTTTGTCTGACTGACCGTCTGTCCATCAACCAGGATGCCCGCGACCATGCAGCGACCCCGGACTCCAGCCCTGCTGCTGATTTCAGCCGCCCTCGCTTGGTCGGCTGCCGGTCCCTTGCGCGCCGCTGAGCCCAGCCCGACAGCCACAGACACCCAGCCCAAGGTGCTGCGTTACGCCTTTCGCATTGCAGAAACCGGCTTTGACCCGGCGCAGATCTCCGACCTGTACTCGCGCATCATTGCCGGCGGCATTTTTGAAGCGCCGCTGCAATACGAATACCTGGCCCGGCCGGTCCGCCTGCAGCCCGCCACGGCCGAGAGCCTGCCCGAGGTCTCGGCCGACTTCAAAACCCTGACCTTTCGCATCAAGCCCGGCATCTACTTCAACGACGACCCGGCTTTTGAGGGCAAAAAGCGCGAGCTGACCGCCGCCGACTACATCTACTCGATCAAGCGCCACTTTGACCCGCGCTGGAAGAGCCCGAACCTGTACCTGCTGGAAAACGCCCGCATCCCCGGCATGAACGAGTTGCGCCGCGAGGCGCTGAAAAACAAAACCCCGTTTGATTACCAGCGCGCCGTGCCCGGCCTGACGCTGCTCGACCGCTACAGCTTCCAGGTCCGCACCGAAACCGGTGACCCGCGCTTCATCAACCAGTTTGCCGACCCCTCCACCCTGGGCGCCGTGGCGCGCGAAGTGGTGGAACGCTATGGCGACAAAATCATGGATCACCCGGTGGGCACCGGCGCCTGGGCCCTGAGCGAATGGCGGCGCAGCTCGCGCATGGTGCTCAGCCCCAACCCCAATTACCGCGAGGTCCGCTACGAGGAGCAGCCGCCCGCCGAGAACACCCGCATGGTCGAGCAAGCCGCGCGCCTGCAGGGCCGCAAGCTGCCCATGATCGACCGGGTCGAGATCGCCATCATTGAAGAGCACCAGCCGCGTTGGCTGTCCTTCTTGCGCCAAGAAGCCGATCTGATGGATGAGGTGCCCAACGAGTACGCGCCCATCGCCCTGCCCAATAACAAGCTGGCGCCCAACTTGAGCAAGCTGGGTCTGCAGATGGTGCGTTATGCGCGGGCCGATGTGGCCATCTCTTATTTCAATATGGAAGACCCAGTGGTGGGCGGCTATACGCCCGAAAAGATTGCGCTGCGCCGCGCGATCTCGCTGGCCATCGACGTCGACAAAGAAATTCGCCTGCCCCGGCGCGGCCAAGCCATCGCCTCGCAAGGGCCCATCAGCCCCGGCGTGTTCGGCTATGACGCCAGCCTGAAGACAACCATGAGCGAGCATGACTTGGCGCGCGCCAAGGCCTTGCTGGACCTGTACGGCTATGTGGACCGCGACGGCGACGGCTGGCGCGATCAACCTGATGGCAGCCCGCTGACCATCGAATACAGCACCGAGCAAGACGGCGAAAAGCGCGCCTTGGCCGAACTCTGGCAAAAGGCCATGGACGCCATCCAACTGCGCATCAAGTTCCGCCACGCCAAATGGCCCGAGAACCTGAAGGCCTCCACCGCCGGCAAGCTGCAGATGTGGGGCGTGGGCTGGAGCGCCGCCTCGCCCGATGGCGACACCTTTTTGGCCCTGGGCTATGGGCCCAACAAGGGGCAATCCAACAAGGCCCGCTTTGACCTGCCGGCGTACAACGCCTTGTACGAAGCGCAAAAAAAGCTGCCCAACGGCCCCGAGCGACTGGCACTGATGACCGAGGCGCAAAAGCTGCTGGCCGTCTATATGCCGATCAAGATGCATGTGCACCGCGTCTACACCGATCTGGCCCAGCCCTGGGTGGTGGGCTATGACCGCAATGTGTTTGTGCGCGCCCCTTGGCAATACCTCGACATCGACACCGAGCGCCTGAGGGCGGCCTCCGGCAAACCCTGATCCTGTTTCAATCTTCCTGGCCTGATTTCTCATGCGCGTTTGTTCCTCACCCTTGATCCGCAGCCTGCTGGCCGGCCTGGCCCTGAGCTTGGCGGCCCCTCAGCTCTTTGCAACGGCCGCAGCAAGCCCCAGCAGCCCCGCGCAGACGGCGCCGAGTTCCGCCAAGGTTTTGCGTTATGCCTTTCGCGTCGCCGAGACCGGCTTTGACCCCGCCAAGATCACCGACATTTACTCGCGCATCGTCACCCAGCATATTTTTGAAGGCCTCTACACCTACGACCACCTGGCCCGGCCGGCCAAGCTCAAGCCGCTGACGGCCGCCAGCCTGCCCGAGGTCAGCGCCGACTACAAGACCTGGACCATCCGCATCCAACCCGGCATTTACTTCGCCGACCACCCGGTCTTCAAAGGCAAGAAGCGCGAGCTGACCGCCGAAGACTATGTCTACAGCTTCAAGCGCTTTGCCGACCCGCTGACCAACTCGCCCAGCTGGGACAGCTTGGAAGAAAACCATTTGCTGGGCCTGAACGAATACCGGGCCGAGCTGCAGAAGATCAAAAAGCCTTTCAACTACGACAAACCCATCGAAGGCCTCAAGGCCCTGGACCGCTACACCCTGCAAATCCGCCTCGCCAAATCGCGCCCGCGTTTTGACCAAGTGCTGGCCGATGGCAGCCTCCTGGGCGCGGTGGCACGCGAGGTGATCGAGCTGGACCCCGAGCACAGCAGCGAAAACCCGGTCGGCACCGGCCCCTTCCAGCTCGCCAGCTGGCGGCGCAGCTCGCAGATCGTGCTGGAGCGCAACCCCGGCTACCGCGAGCGCTATTACGACGCCGAACCGAATGCCGACGATGCCGAAGGCCAGGCCTATCTGGCGCGCTTCAAGGGCCGCCGCATTCCGATGATCGACCGGGTCGAGATCGCCATCATCGAAGGAAACCAACCGCGCTGGTTGTCCTTCCTGGACGGCCAATTCGACCTGCTGGAGCGCACGCCGGAAGACTTCATCAACCAGGCCATGCCCGGCGGCAAGTTAGCGCCCAACTTGGCCAAGCGCGGCATTCAGAGCTACCGGGTGGTGACCTCGGATGTCTTGTTCACCGTCTTCAATATGGAAGACCCGGTGGTGGGCGGCTACAGCCCCGAACGCATTGCGCTGCGCCGCGCCATCGCCTTGGGCACCAACGCGGAACGCGAGATTCAGCTGGTGCGGCGCGGCCAAGCCATCAGTGCGCAGTCCATCATGCTGCCGCACACCACCGGCTATGACCCGCAGTTCAAGAGCGAAAGCGGCGACTACGACCCGGCCCGCGCCAAGGCCTTGCTCGATCTCTATGGCTATCTCGACCGCGACGGCGATGGCTGGCGCGAGCAGCCCGACGGCAGCCCGCTGCTGCTGGAGAGCCTGACCACGCCCGAGCAGTTCCAGCGCCAGATCGACCAAATCTGGCAAAAAAGCCTGGCCGCCATTGGCATCAAGGTGCAGTTCAAAACCGCCAAATGGCCGGAGAACCTCAAGGCCATGCGCGGCGGCAAGTTCCAGATCTGGTCGCTGGCCAGCTCCGCCGCTTCGCCCGATGGGCAAGACGCGCTGGGCTTTTATTTCAGCGAGCGCATTGGCGGGCAAAACTATGCGCGCATCAAGCTGAAGGCCTTGGACGATTTGTACGAGCAGACCAATGCCCTGCCCGATGGCCCGGAACGCCTGGCCCTGTTCACCGAATTGAAGCGCCTGGGTGCGGCCTATGCGCCGTATCGGCCCCGCGGCCATCGCATCATCACCGACCTCGCGCACGCACAGTTGCTGGGCTATCGGCGCCCCTTGTTCTGGCTGAATTTCTGGGAGTATGTGGACATCGACCCCAGCCTGAAGGCCGCCAAGTAATCGCTCAAAAACGGACTCCGAACTTGAACTCTCTGAAAAAGCTCCTGGCCTGCGCACTCAGCACCTGCTTGTGGGGCGGCGCTGGCGCCTTGCAAGCCGCACCCAACACCGAAGCCAAAACCGAGGCCTCCTCTGGGTCCGCCAAAGTTTTGCGTTATGCCTTCCCGATTGCAGAAACCGGCTTTGACCCCTCGCAGCTGAGCGACATCTACTCGCGCACCGTCACCGCTGGCATTTTTGAAGCCTTGTACCTATACGACCATTTGGCGCGGCCGGTGCAGTTCAAGCCGCTGGTGGCCGAGGGCATGCCGGAAGTCTCGGCCGACTTCCGCAGCTTCACCATCAAAATCCGCCCCGGCATCTTCTTTGCCGAGGACCCCGCCTTCAAGGGCCAAAAGCGCGAGCTGACCGCGCAAGACTTCGTCTACAGCTTCAAGCGCTTTGCCGACCCGGCGCTGAAGAGTCCGGGCTGGAGCAGCTTTGAAGAAACCGGGCTGCTGGGCTTGGGTGAGCTGCGCAAAAAGGCCTTGGACAGCAAAAAACCTTTCGACTACGACAAAGAGATCGAAGGCCTGCGCGCCCTGGACCGTTACACCCTGCTGATCAAAACCGAGAAGGCCCGGCCCCGTCTGCTGGAAACCCTGCTGGCCGGCAGCGATTTGTACGGCGCGCTGGCGCGCGAGGTGGTGGAGCATTACGGCGACAAAATCGCCGAGCATCCCGTGGGCACCGGCCCCTTCCGTTTGGCCGAGTGGCGGCGCAGCTCGCGCATCGTGCTGGAAAAAAACCCCGACTACCGCGAGCGCTTCTACGACGCTGAAGCCACGCCCGATGACGCCGAAGGCCAGGCCCTGCAAGCGCGCTTCAAAGGCCGCCGCATCCCCATGCTGGACCGGGTGGAGATCGCCATCATTGAAGAAGTGCAGCCGCGCTGGTTGTCCTTCCTGAATGCCGAGAAGGACTTTCTGGAGCGCGTGCCGGCCGAGTTCATCAGCCAGGCCATGCCCAATGGCAAGGTGGCACCCAATCTGGCCAAAAAGGGCGTGCAGGGCTTTCGTGTGATTGGCCCCGATGTAGGGCTGACCACCTTCAATATGGAAGACCCCATCGTCGGTGGCATGGAGCCGGCCAAGATCGCGCTGCGTCGGGCCATCAGCTTGTCGATTGACGTGCCGCGCGAGATCCGCCTGGTTCGACGCGGCCAAGCGGTGCAAGCGCAGTCGCCCATGGTGCCGCACACCACCGGCTACTCGGCCGACTACAAATCGGAGACCGGCGACTACGATCCCGGCCGCGCCAAGGCCTTGCTCGATCTCTACGGCTATGTGGACGCCGACGGCGACGGCTGGCGCGACCTGCCCGATGGCAAGCCGCTGATCTTGGTCAAGAACACCCAGCCCGACAATGCCTCGCGCCAACTCGATGAGTTGTGGCAAAAAAATCTCAGCAATATCGGCATCAGGTCCGAGTTCAAGACCGCCAAATGGCCCGAGAACCTCAAGAGCGCGCGCGGTGGCAAGTTCATGATTTGGGGCGTGGCGTCCTCGGCCTCGCAGCCTGATGGTCAAAGCGCGCTGCAGCGCCTCTACGGCCCGGCCACCGGCGGGCAGAACCTCGCCCGCTTCAAGCTGCCGGCCTTTGACGCGCTCTATGACCGCCTGCAAGCCATGCCCGACGGCCCCGAGCGCGATGCCTTGTTTTTGCAAGCCAAGCGCATCGCCACCACCTATATGCCTTACAAGCAGCACACCCACCGCATCTTGACGGACATGGCCCACCCCTGGGTCATTGGCTACCGCCGCCCGCTGTTCTGGCAGGACTGGTGGCAGTACGTGGACATTGACGAGACCAAGAAGCCGAAGTGAGTTTGATGAACCCGTCCCGTATTCGCCAAGGGCTGGCGCGCAGCCTGGCCACTCTGGGCCTGAACCTCGGCTTGATTCTGGCCTTGCCGGCAAGCGCCAACTCGGCCGAGGCCCCCGCCGCCCCCAAGGTGCTGCGTTACGCCTTCCAGGTCGCTGAAACCGGCTTTGACCCGGCGCAGATCAGCGACACCTATTCACGCATCATCACCTCGCATGTGTTCGAGGCGCTGTACAGCTACGACTACTTGGCTCGGCCCATCCAGGTGCGACCGCTGACGGCCGCCGGCATGCCCGAAGTCTCGGCCGACTACAAGACCTGGACGGTGCGCATCCAGCCCGGCATCTATTTCACCGAAGACCCCGCCTTCAAAGGCCAAAAGCGCGAGCTGGTGGCCGAGGACTATGTCTACAGCTACAAGCGCTTTGCCGACCCGGCCAGCAAAAGCCCCAGCTGGACCACGGTGGCCGACCTGGGCCTGATCGGCCTGACCGAGCTGCGCGAACACGCGCTCAAAAGCAAGCAGCCCTTCAACTACACGCAGCCGATTGAAGGCCTGCGCGCCCTGGACCGCTATACCGTGCAGTTCAAGCTGAAGGAGAGCCGGCCGCGCTTCATCTACGCCCTGGCCCAGAGCGACCGCTTTGGCGCGGTGGCGCGCGAGGTGATGGAGGCCTATGCCGACCGCACCATGGAACACCCGGTTGGCACCGGCCCCTTTGTGCTGAAAGACTGGCGCCGCAGCTCGCGCATGGTGCTGGAGAAGAACCCCGCTTATCGTGAGCGTTATTACGAGGCCGCGCCGGCGGCGGATGACGCCGAAGGCCAGGCCTTGCTGGCCCGCTTCAAAGGGCGGCGCATTCCGATGATCGACCGGGTGGAAATCGCCATCATCGAAGAATCGCAGCCGCGCTGGCTGAGCTTTGTCGGCGGCGAACATGATTTGCTGGACCGGGTGCCGCCCGAGTTCGTCAACGTGGCCCTGCCCAAGGGCAAGCTGGCGCCCAACTTGGCCAAGCGCGGCTTTCAGCTGTTTCGGGTGATGGGGGCGGAAAGCGCCTTCACCTTCTTCAATCTGGAAGACAAAACCCTGGGCGGCTACAGCGAAGACAAAGTAGCGCTGCGCCGCGCGCTCTCGCTGGCCCTGAACATCGACCGCGAGATCAACGGCGTGCGGCGCGGCCAGGCGGTGCCGGCGCAATCGATGATTCCGCCGCACACCTCAGGTTATGACGCCGCTTACAAAAGCACCAACAGCGACTTCGACATCCCGCGCGCCAAGGCCTTGCTGGACCTCTATGGCTATGTGGACAGAGACGGCGACGGCTGGCGCGATATGCCCGATGAGGACGGCGCAGGGCCGCCCAAGGGGCAAAAGGTTCGGCCGCTGGTGATCGAAGTGGCCACGCAGCCGGACGCGCTTTCGCGCCAGTACGACGAGCTCTGGCAGCGCAATTTCGCCGCAGTGAACATCCGCACCAAGTTCTTCCACGGCAAATGGCCCGAGCAACTCAAACAAGCCCGCGCCGGCAAGCTGATGCTGTGGATGCTGGCCGACAGCGCCAACTCGCCCGACGGCCTGGACCAGATGCTGCGCCTCTACAGCCCGGCCATCGGCGCGCGCAACTACGCCCGCTTCAAGTCCGCCGAGTTCGACAAGCTCTACGAGCGGCTGCAGGTGATGCCCGATGGCCCGGAGCGCGAGGCCTTGTTCCTGCAAGCCAAGCGCATCGTGGCCGCCTATGTGCCCGAGAAGACCCATGTGCACCGCATCATCAATGACATGAGTCAGGCCTGGGTGATCGGCTACCGCCGCCCGCTGTTCAGCAATGACTTCTGGCAATACATCGATGTGGACCCCAGCCTGAAGCCCAAGCCATGAGCACACGCCGCCGCTTTCTTCACCAGGGTGCGGCGCTCGCCGGCAGCAGCTGCTTGACGCTGCCAGCCATGGCGACTGCGAACGCTGAGCCTCAACGCAAGGTCTTGCGCACCGCCTTCAATTCGGCCGAGGTGGGCTTTGACTTGCCACAGGTCTCCGACCAAACCTCGGTGACCGTGGCCTCGAACATCTTTGAGCCGCCGCTGACCTTTGACTATCTGGCCCGGCCGGTGGTGCTGAAGCCTTTGACGGCCGCCAGCCTGCCCGAGGTCTCGGCCGACTTCAAGCACTTTGTTTTCACGATCAAGCCCGGCATTTACTTCGCCGACGACCCCGCCTTCAAAGGCAAGAAGCGTGAGCTGGTGGCCGAGGACTATGTCTACAGCATCAAGCGCTACTACGACCCACGCATCAAGACCGAGCATCTCTACCAGTTCGAAACGGCCAAGCTGCTGGGCCTGTCGGAGCTGCGCAATCAGGCCATCAAGCACAAAACCGCTTTTGATTACGACAAGCCGGTGGCCGGCCTGCGCACGCTGGACCGCTACCGCTTCGAGGTGCGGCTGGCCGAGCCCGACCCGCGCTTTGTCAATGTCTTTGCCAGCAGCAATTTCACCGCCGCTGTGGCGCGCGAAGTGGTCGAAGCCTATGGCGACGACATCATGGCCCACCCGGTGGGCACCGGGCCCTTCCGGCTGAAAAGCTGGCGGCGCAGCTCGGAGATCGTGCTGGAGCGCAACCCGAATTTCCGCGAGCAGGTGTTCGAAACCGTCGGGCCGCCGGCAGGCGACGCCGATGCCGCGCGGGCCGCGCAAGAACTCGCCGGCAAGCGATTGCCGCTGCTGGACGAAGTTCGCGTCAGCATCATCAACGAATCACAGCCGCGCTGGCTGGCCTTTGCCGGCGGGGAATTGGATCTGGTGGAGATGCCCGTCGACGTGGCGCGCATCGCGCTGCCCAAGGGCCGCTTGGCCCCCAATCTGCAAAAGCGCGGCGTGCGGGCGCTGAGCTCACATGGCACCGACATCGCCTTCAGCTACTTCAATCTCGAAGACCCGCAGATCGGCGGCTACACGCCCGAGAAGGTCGCGCTGCGCCGCGCCGTGGTGCTGGCCTATGACAACGCCGAGGAGACCCGGCTGGTGCTGCAGGGTCAGGCCTTGCCTGCGCAAAGCATGCTGCCCACGCAGATCTATGGCCACGAACCTGAGCTGCGCAGCGAAGCCGGCCTGAGCGACCCGGCCCGCGCCCAGGCGCTGCTGGACCTGTACGGCTATGACAAGCGCGATGCCGAGGGCTACCGCCTCAACCCCGACGGCAGTCCGCTGACGCTGCGCCGCGCCGGGCGCGAAACCGCACGCGAACGCCAGTTGCACGAGCTGTGGAAGAAGAAGATGGATGCGGTGGGCCTGCGCATGCAGTTCGAAACCGCCACCTTCGGCGAGCTGATCAAAAAGGCCTTGGTCGGCCAGCTGATGATCTGGGGCTACACCTGGGATCTGGGCTCACCGGACGGCGACTTTTTGCTGGGCATGGGCTATGGGCCCAACGCCGGCCAATCGAACGATGCCCGCCTGAAGCTGGCCGAGTACGACCGCCTCTACGAGCGCCAACGCGTGCTGCCCGATGGCCCCGAGCGCTTGGCCCTGATGCACAAAGCCACCCATCTGATGCTGGCCTATATGCCTTACCACCCGCACAACTACCCGCTGCGCGTGGACATGCTGCAAAAGGAAGTGCGCGGCTATGTGCGTCACCCCTTCAACCGGGACCGCTGGCGATTTGTGGATTTGGGCTGAAGAGCCAAAGACGTCGGCTGCCATCGACTCGCCTTGGGGGGCCATTCCCCTCGATGCAAGCGCACGGCAGCCTGGGCCGTTGTTGGGCGATTTGTGAGGGGCTGAGCAGCACAGCGACTTGGGGCAGCGCGCAGTGCGCGCCTCAACTTCTGACTTGGCTCCGCATGTTTGAACGGAACGAGCGCAGCGAGTGCAGTGAGTTCGGAGCCGGCCCCAAGTCGCGAGCAGCGCAAGGCAGTCGGCCCGCCAGGGCCGACCCCCGAGCCATGAGCCCAGCGGCGGACCAGGCTGCCGTGCCCCACGCGCTCGCCACAACGCCAAGCTCAAATGGCCGCTGAATAGGACTGACCTAAGCCCAGAGCCGGGTATGCTCATTGCATCTGCTTGCAGGGCCTGAATCGATGACTCCACTCGCTGGCATTGACGCCGCTTTTTTGCATCTGGAAACGGCCCAGATGCCCATGCATGTGGGTGCGCTGCATCTGCTGGAAATGCCGGCCGACTACGCCGGCGACTTTCTGGCGCAGCTGCGCGCGCACATCGCCGCCCGGCTGCCGCAGGCGCCGGTCTTGCGCCGCAAGCTGGCCACCATGCCCTTGAATCTGGCCAACCCCAGCTGGGTCGAGGCCGAGCCCGATCTGGAAGAACACATCGTCGGCTACGACTTGCCCGCGGGCAGCGATATGGCCGCGCTGGAACAGCAGGTCGGTCTGCTGCACACCGAATTGCTGGACCGCGAGCGGCCGCTGTGGAAGTTCCACCTCTTTTTTGGCCTGGAGCCGGGGCCCGAGGGCGAACAGCGTTATGGGCTCTACACCCAGCTCCACCATGCCGCTGTTGACGGGCAGGCCGCGGTGGCCCTGGCCGGCCTCTTGCTCGACGCCAGCCCCAAGCCGCGCAAAGCGGCTGCGCCCACCCCGCTGGCCGCTCAGGCATCGGTCGAAGTGGGCACCGTCGGGCTTTTGCGTTCGGCCCTGGCCCAGCAAATGGCCCAGACCTGGCATTTGGCCCGCGCTTTGCCGAGCGCCGCAGGCACGCTCAGCGGCATGGCGGCGCAGTCAGCCGCAGGGCTGGCCAGCGCCAAGCTGAAGGCCTGGCTCAGCCCTGCAGACGCCGCAGCGACCAGCCCTGGCGCGCTCCAGCTGGCGCCCCGCACCCGGCTGAACAAGAGCATCAGCGCCGAGCGCAGCTTCGCCACCCTCAGCCTGCCACTGCCGGTCTTGCACGATGTGCGGCGCAAGCATGGCGCCAGCCTGAACGATGCGCTGCTCTTCATTTGCGCTGGAGCGCTGCGGCGCTACTTCAGCAAGCATGGGCCGCTGCCGCGCAAGTCGCTGGTGGCGGCGGTGCCGGTGTCAATGCGCGGCACCGCCCGCATGAAACACGCCAACACCCAGGCGACGATGAGCGTGGTCCGCTTGGGAACGCAGATCGCCGACCCGAGCAAGCGACTGGCCTTTTTGCTGGCCGCCTCGCAAGGCATGAAAAGCGAGCTGGACCATCTCAAATCATTGATGCCCGCCGACTACCCCTCGCTGGGCGTGCCCTGGTTGTTGCAGGCGGGGGCGCAGCTCTACGGCCGCGCCCATGTGGCCGAGCGCCTACCGACGCTGGCCAATCTGGTGATCTCCAATGTGCCCGGCCCGGCGCAAACGCTGTATCTGGCCGGGGCGCGGGTGCTGAGCATGTACCCGGCCTCCATCGTGGTGCATGGCCTGGGCTTGAACATCACGGTGCAAAGCTATGCCGACTCGCTGGACATCGGCCTGATGGCCTGTGCCCAGGCACTGCCCGAAACCAATGAGCTGGCCGCGCATTTGGAGGCGGCGTTTTTGGAGTTTTTGTCTTTGCCGATCCAGCCAACGGCGAAGCCTGCCGCCACCAAGAAAAAGGCGCCCGCTCGCAAAGTGGCTTCAGCGGCCAGCAAGAGCAGGAGCACGATCAAGAGCAAACGGCAGGCGGCCTGAGCTGCCACCTGCCGGTTTGCCGGTCTGCCAGGATGCGGCCTTACTTGCCGCAGCCCTTGCTGGCAATGCGGTCGTAAGCCGCCTTGGCCTGCACCAGGCCATAGCCATATTTCACGTCGCGCCCGGCCGGCCCGAGGTCCAGCGCACTCAAGCCCAGCGAGCTGCGGATCTGCGCGCCGGTGCAGCTTGGGAAGTAACTCCACACCAGAGCGGCAACGGCCGAGACATGCGGCGTGGCCATGGAGGTGCCGTCATAGAAGGCGTAGTTGGAGGCGCTGACGCTCAGATTGGCGGTCGAGCCCAGCTGGTTCTTCATCGCGGCGCCCTCGGTGTCAGAGGCGGTGACCGAGGGAATCGTCGTCACCGTCGTGCCCAGCGTGCCGCCAAAACCGCCGGCCACATTGTTGTAGACGATGGCGCCCACGCCGCCGCTGTTCTGGCAGTTGCTGACCTTGGTCGCGAAGTCCACCGTGCCACGCGCAATCAAGCAAACCTTGCCGCTGACGGCGCTGTTGATCGCATCGCCCAACCCAAAGTCCGCCAGCGGGGCGCTGACGCTCTTCTTCGGCGAGCCATCCATGCCGCCCGGCGCATAGCTGACGCCGCCCACGCTCAGGCTGGCGCTTGAACCAGCCCCCATGGGCACCGTGGACAAGACATTGACACCCGGCGCGGCGATCTCGACCTTGCTGTTGTATTGCGAGAAGGAGGCCCATTGCTTGGCCTCGTCCAAAGCGGCCACCGACATCACGCTGGCATAGCCCGCCGGGTAGGAGAGTGCGGTCGTGCCGTCATTGCCGGCGGCAGCGATGGAGAGCACGCCCTTGCTCTGCAAGGCGTCAAAGGCACGCTGCTCGGTCTTGCTCATGCGCGCGCCGCCCAGCGACATGCTGATGACGTTGGCGCCCGCATTGCCGCATTTATTGGCTGCCGTTGCCAAGCTGGAGGAATAGGCCCAGCCAGAGGCGCCAAAGACCTTGACGATGTGCAGCTTCAGCTGCTGGTTCGGGTTGACGCCCACCACGCCCTTGTTGGCGTTGTTCAGCGCGGCGATGGTGCCGGCCACATGGGTGCCGTGGTGGTTCTCGTCGGTGTACCACCAGCCGGTGCCGCTGTCGTATTCGCCGGTGAGATTGGCGCCACTGCCCAGGTCTTCGTGGGCACGGTCATAGCCGGAGTCGATGATGCAGAGCTTGCGGTTGCTGGCATTGGCGTCTGCGAGCTGATCGGCCTGCACCATGCTGATGCCGTAAGGCACCCACTGGCCCAGCTGGTAAGGCGAGCCGGTCGAAGGTGAGGTGCCGCCCAGCGGATAGCGCTTCACGTCTTCTTCCACATACTCGATGTGCGGGTTGTTTTGCAGCCCGCGCAAGGCCTGGGTGGGCAGCTCAACGGCAACGGCTTCCATGCCAAAAATTTCGTGCTTGAGGCTGGCTTGAACCGCTGCAAGTGCCGCCCTGCCGGACGCCGCGGCGCCGGGTTTGAATTGCACGATGACACGGCTGACATCGGCCGGTGCCGCCAAAGCGGGGGCCACAAGCCCGCTGCATGCAAGCAGGCTGAACAGCAAGACAGGCCGCGAGGCGCGGCGATGAATGAGAGAACGCTTCATGACGGGTATTCCTGTAGATGAATGGAATGACCCTCCCAAGGACCTTAGATTGGCGCTTCTGCTGAGCGCTGCCGGCTTGATGCTAGGCCGGCGGCCTGCGAGCCGGCAATAGAGGAACACCAGAATCGGGGGGGTGGGTTTGGCGCGCACCGCATGCGAGATCGAAGCGGCCTGAAGGTGGAGCGCAAGGCCTGCACCCGGGCGTGGCGCGCTGCGAGGCCGATTCGCCACTACCATGCGGGCTTGTGGTTTGTGATTTCATTCTTCGCTGCATTGCCACCGCCCCTGCATGAGCAACACCCCCTCCCGGCCTGCGCGCCGCAGCCGTTCGCGAGCCAACCCCGCCCCTGAAAGCGTCATGAACCCTGGGCCTGAGACATTGCTGCGTCCCCCCCATGCGCTGTTGTTGATGTTGGAAGGACGGGCACCCTGGGAGTTCGCAGCGCTGCTGGCCGCCAGCCCCTGGCTGCGCAAGCTGCCGCGAGGCGATGGCCACCCGGTGCTGGTGTTTCCCGGCTTGGGGGCCAATGATGTGACGACACAGCCGCTGCGGCAGTTTCTTGAAACGCTGGGCTATGACACCCATCCCTGGCACCAGGGCTTCAACTTCGGGCCAAGGCAAGGCGTGCTGGAGCAGTGCAACCGTGATGTGCAGGCCTTGTTCAAGCGCCATGCACGGCCGGTCAGCCTGGTGGGCTGGAGCCTGGGTGGCATCTACGCCCGCGAGCTGGCCAAGGAGCTGCCCGAGCAGGTGCGCTGCGTCATCACCTTGGGCACCCCTTTCACCGGCCACCCGCGCGCCACCCATGCCTGGAAATTTTTCGAGCTGATGAACGGCCGCCATGTGGGCGATGCGGCCCTGCTGGCGCAGATCCGCGAGGCACCACCGGTGCCCACCACGTCGATCTATTCACGCAGCGACGGCATTGTGTCCTGGCGCTGCAGTGTGATGGAGCCAGGCCCGCAGCACGAAAACATCGAGGTGCATGCCAGCCATCTGGGCCTGGGCCTGAACCCGCTGGCCCTGTACGCCATTGCCGACCGCCTGGCGCAAGACCCGCAGCACTGGCAGGCCTTTGAAGCGCAGGGCGCGCGACGCTGGTTCTACCGCACCGGCCATCCCGAATGACAAGAAAGCAGCGGCACTGATGCAAATCTCCTCCAACGGCATTGCCCTCGAAGTCGAAGACCAAGGCCCCCCCAGCGGCGAGCCGCTCTTGATGATCATGGGCCTGGGCATGCAGCTGACGGGCTGGCCCGAGGGCCTGGTGCAGCAGTTGCTGGCGCAGGGCTTTCGCGTCATTCGCTTTGACAACCGCGATGCCGGCCTGAGCCAGGCTTTTGATCATCTGGGCGTGCCAAACATCGGCCTGGCCTCGGTGCAGCATTTGCTGCATCTGCCGGTGCGCAGCCCCTACAGCCTGAGCGATATGGCCCGCGATGCGCTCGGCGTACTGGATGCACTCGGCCTGCCGCAAGCCCATGTCTGTGGCGCTTCGATGGGCGGCATGATCGCCCAGCATGTGGCCTTGCTGGCGCCGCAGCGGGTCAAGAGCCTGAGCCTGATCATGACCAACAGCGGCGCCCGCTCGGTACCCGGGCCTTCGATGCGGGTGCGCAGCGCACTGCTGAGCCGCGCCCCCAATCCGCATGATTTCGCCGCGGTGGTGGAGCGCACCTATCAGCTGTTTCGCTTGATCGGCAGCCCCGCCTACCCAGCGCCCGAGGCCGAGCTGCGCGAGCGCATCAAGGACTCGCTGCGCCGCAGCATGCGGCCGCGCGGCGTGCTGCGCCAACTGGCCGCCATCGCCGCTGACAACCGCCGCGCCGGCCAGCTCGGCCGCATCCAGACCCCGACCCTGATCATCCACGGCGACGCCGACCCCTTGGTGCCCGTGCCCGCCGCCCACGATCTGGCCCGGCGCATTCCCACGGCCAGCTTGGACATCATCCCCGGCATGGGCCACGACCTGCCAGAGCCGCTGTGGCCCCGCTTTGTCGACGGCATCCGCAGCGTGGCCCGATCAGGCGGCTGAAACAGCCCGGGCGCCACGCCGTCCAATTCCTCGCCTTCTCTCCAAGCCGCTTTTTCAATTCTTTAATGGGGTCAGGTTCGCTTTTTCGCTGAGCGGGCCGGGCTACTGGGGATTAAATCGAACCCGACCCCAATAAAGACCAATAAAGGAGATAAACCCTGAAAACGAAAAAGGCGCCCGGAGGCGCCTTTCGCTGAATGCGCCGCGAGGGCGCTCAGATCAGAGAATTACTTCTTGGGGATGAACTTGGCCGGTGCGTCGCCGCCCATGGTCCATTCCACGCCCTTGTCGGTGCAGGTGCCGCCGTAGATGATGGTCTTGCCTGCGGCGATGTCGCCGATAGCCTTCAGCACCACGGTGATGTTGCCGGTAGCCACGGTCACCGAGGTCACGTACTCGCTGTTGATGTCCGTCGCAGCGGGCAGGCCCAAGGATGCATTGGTGGCGCTGGAGAAGGAGCCGTCACTGCAAGCCACGCCCAGGCCGGTGATTGCTGGGGCAACCAGGCTGCCGACGCCGGCGACCTTGGCCTTGGTGGTGTAGTCCTTGTAAGCCGGCAGAGCCACGGCTGCCAAGATACCGATGATGGCCACAACGATCATCAATTCGATCAGGGTGAAACCTTGTTGAACGCGCTTCATGTTCATGACAGTGACTCCTGGAAGGGGGGTTGAAGGGTAGAGGCACCCCCCCTGAATGCAGGGGTCATGCCAGGCACTTGGCCCGGGATTGTGTGCACTTCTTCACGGTCCAAAAGGGTCTGCCTCGGCGGACTGACAAATTTTCGTCATTCCACCCTGCAAGTTTGGTCAGGACGTCGAACGGTGACGCTATTTGTCACCCCAAGCACTGAGCCGCCGGGCGCCTCCCTGATACCCGACTGGCCCGGTGTGCGCAGGATCGAGTCGGCTCGGAGGGCCATCGAGTCACCGTTCTGCAAGACACGCATCCGGTGCCGTGTGGGTCGCGCTGCAAGGGCGCGCATCTGGGCCTTGTCTTCGCCGGGCTTGATCCAGGTGATGTGCACCGCCCCGCTATCGCCCCCCCCTTTCGACCCGCTGTCGACCCACGGCGCCAGCTCGGGGCCGCACGGTGTGGGCCGCGCCCGGCACCTCGATCTGCTCCGCTCACGCGGCTAAAGCAAGCCGCGCCCCGAAGGAATAAATCGAACCTGACCCCAATAGAGAAGATGAACCCTGAAAACGAAAAAGGCGCCCGGAGGCGCCTTTCGCTGAATGCGCCGCGAGGGCGCTCAGATCAGAGAATTACTTCTTGGGGATGAACTTGGCCGGTGCGTCGCCGCCCATGGTCCATTCCACGCCCTTGTCGGTGCAGGTGCCGCCGTAGATGATGGTCTTGCCTGCGGCGATGTCGCCGATAGCCTTCAGCACCACGGTGATGTTGCCGGTAGCCACGGTCACCGAGGTCACGTACTCGCTGTTGATGTCCGTCGCAGCGGGCAGGCCCAAGGATGCATTGGTGGCGCTGGAGAAGGAGCCGTCACTGCAAGCCACGCCCAGGCCGGTGATTGCTGGGGCAACCAGGCTGCCGACGCCGGCGACCTTGGCCTTGGTGGTGTAGTCCTTGTAAGCCGGCAGAGCCACGGCTGCCAAGATACCGATGATGGCCACAACGATCATCAGTTCGATCAGGGTGAAACCTTGTTGGACGCGCTTCATGTTCATGACGAGTACTCCTGGAGAGGGGTGTTGAGAGGTAGAGACACCCCCCTTGAATGCAGGGGTCGTGCCAAGCCTTGGCGCCCAATACTTCGTGTGCTTTGTCACGCTTGGCGGTCCAAGCCAGGCCAAACGCTGACAATTTTTGTCAGATCGCCCGACAGGATGGGGCCAAAGTGTCAAAAGTGACCCTATTTGTCACTCCCCAGCGCGGTGAGGGGCGGCAAGCGGCCGCCCAAAAAGAAAAAAGGCACCGCCCCTTCGGACGATGCCTGATCGAATGCCCCGCCGGATGGGCGGTGCGCGCAACTCAAAAACTCATCACATCGCCGGCCTGCAAGGCGCGGATGCGGTGCGGGCTTGGCAGCTGGGCCACCGCCTGCATCACGGCCTCGTCTTCGCCCGGCTTGATGTGGGTGATGTGCACCGCCACGCTGCCGCCCAGTTGCGCCAACTCGGGGCCGAGGCTGGACGGGCAGTGGTGACGGCTGACGCGCGCCAACTGTGCTTCGTCATCGCCAAACGCGGTTTCGATCACCAGATGCGCGATCTGCAGTTCGGCCAGCCTCTGCCACAGCGCCGGGTTGGGCCCGGTGTCGCCGGTGAAGACCCAGCTGCCCTGCGCGCCATGCACCGCAAAGCCCACGGCCGGCACCGTGTGGGCCGCGCTCAGCACCTCGATCTGGCGCCCGCCCAGCTGCAAAGTCTGGCCGATTTCAAACGCATGCAGGCTCAACACCGGGCGCTCCGGGCTGGGCAGGCGGGTGAAGTCGGGCCAGATCACGCCGTTGAAAATATGCTGGCGCATGGCTTGCAAAGTTTCCGGCAAACCATGGACCTGAATCGGCGGACGCCCCGCCGCCTCACGCTCACGCAACACCGAGTCGGCCAGCAGGGGAATGGACAAGATATGGTCCAGGTGCGAGTGGCTGACCACAATGTGATCAATGCGCACCAGCTCTTGCAAAGACAAATCGCCAACGCCGGTGCCGGCATCGATCAAGACGTCTTCATCGAGCAAAAAAGCGGTGGTCTTGTAAGCGGCGGCAATGGCGCCGGAACAACCAAGAACGCGGATTTTCATGGAGAAACAACTCAGCTGCGGGGAGGCTTGCCTTGGCGCAAGGCCGCAGCGGGGACCTCCACTTTAATGGCTGGGCGACCCCGCGCAAGGGAGCATTACCGGCTTTGCGGCAGCAATCGCCCACGGCGTGGACAAGCCTTGCGACGCTGTGATTTGCTTCACAGGACAGCACCGGGCGGGCGTGCTTGGCATACTGCCCGCCTCAGCAGCAAAACACCTTATGGCCAAGAAACCGCTCCCAGCGCCCAGCAGCTCCTTGCAGTTCAATACCGTCAGCGGTTTGATCGGCCAAAGCAAAGAGGAACTGGTGGCCCGGGCGCATGCCATCAAGTCGGGCCTCAAGCCGGGCAAGCCCTCGCAGGAAGAACCGCCGCACCCGGACGATGTGCAAGCCGTGCTCGATGCCTTGCTGCTCACCGACGGCGCTCGCGGTGCCGCAGGCCTGCACCAATGGCTGCAGGCCATGGGGGTGAAGCACCAGGGCTGCGGCGGCGACCAGGCCTTTCAGCTGCCCCAGGTCACCCATTGCCTGCAAACCTTGCAGGCCCAGGGCCTGGCCGACGTCTTGCCGGGGCGCGGCTATGTGGCGGACCTGCAATCGCAGGCCGAACGCCTGCAAACCCTGTTGCTGCGCCCCGAAGCACCGCAGTACTGGCGCTGCCTGGCCTGGGTCTACAGCGGCGGCTATGGCGATGTTCGGCGCGAGCTGGCCTGGGTCAGCTACCGCAGCGACTTTGAAAAACTCAGCCTGCTGCGCCTGTACATCCACTCGGGTGTTACGCGCGCTGAATTCGAGAAGCAAACACGCACCCAGCTGCAAGAGCTGATGTCGCCCCTATTGCTGCTGCAAGCCCTGACCCAACCGTGGCTGCCACAAGCGGTGGCTCAGATCGAGCCCGAGCTGCGCGGCCTTTTGCTCTCGCAGGCGCTGGCCCTGCTGAGCCCGAGCGACCCGCGCAGCCGGCTCCTGAGCGAATGGCTGGATGCGCGCTTCAAAGCCGAGCCCCGGTCGATTGACCCGAATTTGCGTGCTCATCTGGCCGAGATGCGGCTGCTTGCCTTGGACTTCGCGGGCATGCAGGCCTTGATCCAAGATCTGAGCGGCCCGGCACTGCCCATGTTTGCAGCGGCCCAAATGGCTGCGCGCGGCGAATGGGCCGAGGCCGCCGCCACCTTTGAAGCGCTGATGAAGGACTTGCGCAAACTCAGCGGCGCCCGCCGGGGCGCACTCAGCGATGAGCTGTCACGCATTTATGTGCTGTGCCTGCTGGCACAGGCTGAGCCCAAGGCCTGGACCCAGGCACGCAAGTTCTGCATTGCCGAGTCGGGCTCGCGCAAGCCCTCGGCGCATGAGCAGTGGGGCCGCTGGGCCCATGTGATCGGCACCCGCCTGGGCGAAGACAGCCTGGACCCCAATTGCCTGGCCTACCAGCCGGCGCTGGAATTGCGCGAGCACAGCCTGGGCGCCGCCGCCGACCGCCTGCTGCTCGCCGCCTGGGCCGGCAAGCCCGCCACCGGCTGGAGCACCGCCGCCGTGCAGACCGTGTTGCAGCGCTTGCAAGACAGCGCGCAGCTGTGGCTGGCCGCATGGGTGGAGGCCGCAGCGGCGCGCCTAGACTTCGAGCTGCCGCCCTTGGCCCTGAACGGCGCCCAGCCGCCCGCCAACTTTTTAGGCGCACCGCGCGAGCCCTGGCGCGATGCGCTGGCCGCCATTGCCTCGCTGGGCGAGCCAAGCGCCACCAAACCCGCCAGCAGCAACACCGAGCTGGCCTGGCAAATCACCCTGGACCCGCAAGGCCGGGTGCAAGACCTGGAGCCGTTGGAGCGCAGCCTGAGTGCCCGCGGCGTGGCCAAGTTCAAGCCCGTGCCGCTGAGCCGGCTGAAGAAGAACGGCGCCAGCCATGCGCGCGACAACGCGGTGCTGCGCCATATCGAACGCAGCCCTTACGGCGGCGTCAACAGCTTTCAGATCGACGCTTCACAAGCGGTGCTGGCCCTGATCGGCCACCCGGCCCTGATGTTTGCCGACGCCCCCGGCCAATGGGTGGAACTGGTGGAAGCGCAACCCGAGCTGGAAGTGCTGCGCCGCCCAAGCAAAACCGGCGCGGCCGGTGAAGAACAGTTTGAATTTGCCATTCACCCGCCCTTGGTGGGCGTGGAGCCGCCGCGCTTGTTTGGCTTTTTTGGCCAGCACCATGAGACCGAGAGCGCCAAGCGCGATGCCTTGCGCATCTTGCGCGACAGCCCGCAGCGCGCCCGCCTGATCCGCATCAGCAGCGCGCAGCGCCGGGTGGCGGAGTTGGTGGCGCAGGGCTGGTCGGTGCCGGCCAGCGCCAGCGCCGAGCTGGGTGCGGCCCTGCAAGTGTTGAGTGGCCTGTTCCAGCTGCATAGCGACGCCGAAGCCGGCCAAGAAGTGCCGGGCGACAGCCGTCTACGCGCGCGCTTGCTGCCGCTGGGAGAGGGCTTGCAGCTGCAACTGGTGGCCCAGCCTTTCGGCAGCTTTGGCCCCGCCGTCACGCCGGGCCGGGGGCGCGAGCGCTTGATGTGCATGCACGAAGGCCTCAGCCTGGCCACCCAACGCGACCTGGCCGCCGAGACGGCGGCGCGCCACGCGGTGCTGGAGGCCTTGCCTTTTCTGGACCCCGAGCTGGGGCCCGAGTCGCCGTGGCAGCTGGCCGACGCCGAAGAAGCGCTGCGCGTGGTGGAGCTGCTGCCCGGCCTGCCCGGCATTGCCGCCCTCGACTGGCCCAAGGGCAAACCGCTGCGCGTCAAGCCGCTGGACAGCCCACAGATGCGCGTGCAGGTCAGCAGCGGCCGCGACTGGCTGGCCCTGGAAGGCCAGGCGCAAACCGATGAAGGCCGCGTCATTGGCCTGCAAGAGCTGCTCACATTGGCGCGCGCCTCGCGCAGCCGCTTTGTGCGCCTGGGCGAGGGCGAGTACCTGGCCCTGAGCGAACAACTGCGCCAGCAACTGCGCGATCTGGACGCCCTGGGCCAAGCCAAGAAAGAGCAACTGCAGCTGCCGCAAGCGGTAGCCTCCTGGTTGGACGACACCCTGAGCGATATGGCCGTGCAGGGCGACAAGCCCTGGCAAGCGCGCATCGACGCCTTGGCCCAGGCCAGCGCGCTGCAGCCCAAGCTGCCCGCGGGCCTGCGCGCTGAGTTGCGCAGTTATCAATTCGACGGTTTTGTCTGGATGAGCCGCTTGGCCCAGGCCGGCCTGGGCGCTTGCCTGGCCGACGATATGGGCCTGGGTAAAACGGTGCAGACCTTGGCGCTCTTGGTCGAGCGGGCCGCGCTCGGCCCGGCCCTGGTGCTGGCGCCCACCTCGGTGTGCGGCAACTGGCTGAATGAAACCCAGCAATTCGCCCCTGGCCTGCGCTGCAATGTCTACGGCGAAGCGATGGACGCCGAGGCGCGCGCCGCGCTGGTGCGGGATGCGGGGCCGGGTGATGTGCTGGTGCTCAGCTATGCGCTGGCGCAGATCGATGCCGAGGTCTTTGCCGCCAAGGACTGGGCCACGCTGGTGATGGACGAGGCCCAGGCCCTGAAGAACGCCGCCACCAAGCGCGCCAAATCGGTGGCCGAATTCAAAGCGGGGTTCCGGCTGGCTTTGTCGGGCACGCCGGTGGAGAATCGCCTGGCCGATCTGTGGTCCATCATGAACCTGATCAACCCTGGCCTCCTGGGCAGCAGCACGCAGTTCAGCGAGCGCTTTGCCACCCCCATCGAAAAGCACCAAGACCCGGTGGTGCGCCAGCGCCTGCGCCGTTTGGTCTCGCCGTTTTTGCTGCGCCGCACCAAGACCCAGGTGCTGCAAGACCTGCCGCCGCGCACCGAGATCGTCCACCTCGTGCAGCCCAGCAGCGAGGAGCGCAATTTTCTGGAAGCCTTGCGGCGCTCGGCGCAAGAGGCCGTCAGCGCCGCCGCCAGCAGCGGCCAGCCCGCGCCCATGCTTGTGCTGGCCGAGCTGATGCGGCTGCGCCGCGCCGCCTGCGACCCGCGTTTGGTAGCCCCCGAGCTGGGCCTGGTGGGTTCCAAATTGGCCGAGTTTGAAAGCATCGTGCGCGAGCTGGTCGAGGGCTCGCACAAGGCCTTGGTGTTCAGCCAGTTCACCGACTATCTGAAGCTGCTGGCCGAGCGCCTCGACAGCATGGGCCTGGCCTATCAGTATCTGGACGGCAGCACTCCGGCGGCCGAGCGCAGCAAGCGGGTGGCGGCCTTCCAGCGCGGCGAGGGCGAGGTCTTTTTGATCAGCCTGAAGGCCGGCGGCTTTGGCCTGAACCTGACCATGGCCGATTACGTCTTGATCGTCGACCCCTGGTGGAACCCCGCCGCCGAAGACCAAGCCACCGGCCGTGCCCACCGCATGGGTCAAAAGCGCCCGGTCACCGTGTACCGGCTGGTAACGGCCGGCTCGGTGGAGGAGCGCATCATCGATCTGCACCGCGAAAAACGCGGCTTGGCCGATGGCATTTTGGAAGGCCAGGAAGAAGCCACCGTGCTGGACGCCCAAGCGCTCGCGGCCTTGCTGCGCGGCTAGCCGCTCCTCACAAGCAGGGCCTCAAGGATGCACACCGCTCCAACACCCTGCACCCGGGCGTCGAAGGCGCTGGCCGCTCTCTGGCTGCTGGGCGGCCTGGGTGCGCCTGCCGGGGCCGACCCCGGCTACTACCTCGTCACGCCCTACAGCCAGGCCGGCCAAGCCGCACTCGATTTTCGCTACTGGACCGTCAAGAAACCCGGGGCCGCGGCGCTGCTGTGGCCGGAATTGGGCCTGCGCTATGGCGTATCCCATCGTTGGACCAGCGAGCTCTTGCTCAGCTATATCGGCACCCTGGGCAGCCGCCAAAAGCTCAGCTCGGTGAACTGGCAAAACGACTTCCTGCTCAGCCAGGGCCAGTGGCCCATCGATGTCGCCCTGCACAGCCAGCTCATTCGCAACCATGGCCGCGACACCAGCAATGCCCTGGAGCTGGGCCCCAGCCTGCAAGGCGAATGGGGGCTGACCCAGCTCAACTTCAATCTGTTCTTCGAACATGAGTGGCACGCGGCCAGCCATGGCACGCAGCTCAAATACCAATGGCAGGCCTTGCATCGCCTGAAACAGGGGCTGCGGCTCGGTGTGCAGGGCTTTGGTGAGTTAGGCCCCTGGGCACATTGGGCCCCACAAGCCGCGCAATCGCACCGCGCGGGTCCAAGCCTGCGCCTGGGCTTGCCCATCGCACAGCCCGGCCAGGCGCTCGACCTGCAACTGAGCTATTTGAACGGCAAGGTCTATGGCCGCCCCGCTGATATGTGGAGCGCTCAGCTGCTGCTGAGCTTTTAGGTCCTGCGCCTAGAATCGCCCCGCGCCGTCTCGCAAGGACGGCGCAGCGTTCTCAGGGCGGGGTGGAATTCCCCACCGGCGGTATTCATGCTTCGTCATGAGAGCCCGCGAGCGCCTTGGCGGGGTTGCGACCCGGCCAAGGGTCAGCAGATCTGGTGCGATGCCAGAGCCGACGGTCACAGTCCGGATGAAAGAGAAACGCGATGCTCTCAGCAGCGCCGCACCGGCTCGGGTCTTTGCTTCAAAAGGCCTGGGGCGGGGTGGCGCCGCTGCGTTTTCGCGCGCCCTGGTTTATGTCTCAAACCTCAAAGGTCAAGCATGAATCAGCGATTCAACCACCACGACAACTCCTCTTCCTCCAACTCCGGGCCCCTCGGTCGATTCCAGACCCGGGCATCCTCCTTCCGACTGGCCCTGATCTCGGCCAGCTGGCATGCCGACATCGTCGGTCAATCGCGACAAGCCTGTCTGGCCGAGTTGCAAGCCCATGGCCTGCCACCCGATCAGATCGAGTGTTTTGAAGTGCCGGGCGCTTTCGAGATCCCGCTGCACGCCAAGACCTTGATCGCCAGCGGCCGCTTCGATGCGGTGATTGCCTTTGGCCTCATCGTGGACGGCGGCATCTACCGCCATGACTTCGTCGCCACGGCGGTGATCGACGGCTTGATGCGGGTGCAGCTCGACACCGGCGTGCCGGTGTTCTCCGCGGTGCTGACGCCGCACCACTTCCATGAGCATGAGGAGCACCGCCGCTACTTCAGCGAGCACTTCGTCAAAAAGGGCCGCGAGGCCGCACAAGCCTGCATGCAAACGCTGGGCGCGCGCCTGGCGCTGGCGGCCTTGCAGGCTTAAGCAAGGCTCAGGCGCAAGCGACTCGTGAAGCTGCGCCGCTGGCCGCTGATCGGGTCCATAAAGCTGAGCTCGCGGGCCAGCAATTGCAGGGGCCGGCTGAAGTCCGGCTCCTGCTCCATGGGCAGCAGCGTGGGATAGATGCGATCCCCGACGATGGGCAGGCCCAGCGCGTTCATATGGGCGCGCAGCTGGTGTTTTTGGCCGGTGCTGGGGTAGAGCGCATAACGCGCCAAGCCCTCGGCACCGGGCAGACACTCCAGCAGGGTCACCCGGGTCTCGGCATTGCAGTCACCGTCGACTTCGTGCATCTGCATGAAGGCCTCGCTGCGTTCTTGCAAGCGGCTGCGCCGCGTCAAAGGCAGGCTCAAGCCGGGATTGAAGGGCGCAATCGCCTCATAGACCTTGTCCACCAAGCGATCACGAAACAAGGCTTGGTAGGCGCCGCGCTGCGCGGGCTGCAGACTGAACACCACCAAGCCGGCGGTTTCGCGGTCAATGCGGTGGATGGGGCTGAGATCGGCCAGTCCGGTGCGGCGCTTCAGCCGCGTCAGCAAGGTCTCTTGCACATAGCGCCCGCTGGGCGTGACCGGCAGGAAGTGCGGTTTGTCCGCCACCAGCAAGGCCTCGTCCTGAAACAAGATGCTTTCCTCGAAGGGCACGCGCGGCTCCTGCGCCAACTCGCGGTAGTAGTAAACCCGCTCACCGGCGCGAAACACGCTGTCCGGGGGCAAGACCTGACCCCGCGCATCCAAAACCGCGCCATCCCGCATGCGCTGCAGCCAGTCCGCCCGGCTGACTTGCGGCAAGCGATGCGAAAGAAAGTCCAGCACCCAATCCCAGCCGCCTTCGTAAGGCATCAGCACCGCGCTGGCGCTCACCCCATGGCGCAGCGGCAAGCGAAGCTTGGGCGCGCGGCTCAATTTCGCCTCACTCCACTTGCGAGCCACCACGGGCACGCTCGTCCATATAGCGCCTCAGGCGCTGGCGGTCTTGCTCATCGAGGGCGTCCCCCCGCCAGCTGCGGATCCAGGCCTCGCGCTGCGGGTCTTGGGCGAGCTTGCGCACTGCTTGATCAATCGCCTCGATCTGACGCTTGCCTTCGGGCGTGCGGCTGCAAGCCAAGGTCGCCACCAGGGTGCTGCGCGCTTCGCTCAACGGGATCTTCAGCAGCTCCGGGCCCGGCCCAGCGCTGCGCAGGTATTCGTCCACGGTCGCCGGGTATTCCAGCGTGTAGTCCATGCGCCCCACCCGCAGCATGGCCAGCAAATGCATGCCCTTGGTGGCCACAATCGTTTTGGGCGCTTGCTCGCCGCGGGCTTGCAGCAGGCCGTCAATCTTGGGCCCATAGGCGCGGCCGCGCGGCAGCAGGCCTTCCAATTTGGGGTTCGCCAGCACATCGGCCAATTGCACCGGGCTGCCCAAGGCCTCGAACTTGGCGGCGTTCTCGCGCCGCACGATCAGGTGCAGCTGGCGCGAGTACAAGGGCGGGTACAGATGGGTGAAGTACAGCCATTCCATGCGCTCGGGCGTGCGCACATGCAGGGCCGAGCACAGGGTCAGCCCCTGCTGGCGCACCATGGCCTCAAAACGCGGGAAGCCGGCGTCAAAAAACTCATGCCGGTACTGCGGCAGCTGCGCGATCAAGAGGCGCAAGAAGCCGTCGATCTCGCCGTTTTGGAGATCACTGGGGCGTTGCGGCTGCTTGCCGTCCACATAGCTGAAGTAAGGCGGCACATCGCGCACCAGCCAGCGCATGGGCTCGGCATCAGGAGGCTGCGCCTGCGCGGCGGGCCAAGCGCCCAAGCTCAACGTCAAGGTCAGTGCCAGCGCCAGCGCCCCTTGCGAAAGGCGCAGCTGCCACCGCCACAGGCGGGATCGCCCCTCACCGCCGGGCCTGAACATCAGTCGCCTTCAACCCATTCGATGCGGGTGCCCAGCGAGCAGATGTTTTCGACAAAGCGCGGGTGGGCGCGGCGAATCGGGGCGGCATTGCGAATCACCGATTTGCCCGGAATGCTGGCCGCCACCATCAGCAGGGCAATGGCCACACGGATGATGTAAGGGCTCTCGACCTCGGCCGGGTGCAAGGGCTTGCCGCCGAAGGTGACCATGCGATGCGGGTCCGACAAAAAGGCGTGGCCGCCGAACTTGCTCAGCTCCGAGGTCCAGCCCATGGCGCCGTCGTAAATCTTGTTCCAGAACATCACGCTGCCTTCGGCCTTGATGCCAAGGGCAACGAAGATGGGCAGCAGGTCCACCGGCAGATAAGGCCAGGGCGCCGCCTCCACCTTTTGCAAGATATTGCGGGTGAAGGGTTCCTTGACCTTCAAGGGGCCATGGGTGACCGAGCGCGACCAGCCGTTCTCATGCACGATCTGCACGCCGAATTTCGCAAAAGTGCGGTCGATCAGCGGGAACTGCTCGGGTGTGGAGTTGCGCACCTCCACCCGGCCACCGGTGATGGCGCCCAGCGCCAAAAAGGTGACGATCTCATGGAAGTCTTCGGCAAAGGTGAACTCACCGCCGCCCAAGCGCTCGACGCCGTCGATGGTCAGGCGCGAGGTGCCCAGGCCTTCGATCTTGGCCCCCAGCATTTGCAAGAAGGCGCAGAACTCCTGCACATGCGGCTCGGAGGCCGCGTTCATCAGCGTCGAGCGGCCCTGGGCCAGCGCGCCGCACAGCACAAAGTTCTCGGTGGTGGTGACCGAGGCGTAATCGGTCCAGTGGTCATTGGCCTGCAGCTTGCCGGCCACTTTCAAAACCAGGCCATCGCTGCGGCGCTCGACCTCGGCACCAAAGCGCTGGAACACCTCCACATGCGGGTCGATTTCGCGCACGCCCAGGGTGCAGCCGGTCACATCGTCTTCAATGCGGGCACTGCCAAAACGCGCCATCAGGCCCGGCACCAGCATGATGCTGGAGCGCATTTCTTCGGGCAGGCGGTCGGTGGCGGCATCGAAGCGGGTGTGGCGATGGTGCACATCGAGCACGCCGCTGGCGTAGTCGATCTCCACCGAGCTGCCCAGATTGCGAAAGACCTCCAGGATCTTTTTCACATCGGTGATCTCGGGGACCCCGCGCAAGCGCACCGGCTCGGCCGTCAACAAGGTGGCGCACAGAATCGGCAACACGGCATTCTTGTTGGCGGAGGGGATGATGCGGCCCGCCAAGGGCGTGCCACCGTGAACGATCAGATTCGACATGAAGACAGTTGAGGCGCGAGAGCGGATGAAGGCGTGATTATCGACGCTGCGCGCCGCATGCAGAGCGGGCATGGGCTTTCGGCCGCAGCGGTGCTAATCTGCGCGCGCATCCCCCTCGTCGTCGTCCCCGGCGCTTTTTCAAGGCCTGCCCATGGATCTGCAACGCCGTCAGTCGCTTCTGTGGCCTCCCGCAGCCCTGGCCTGGGCAGCCACTGCACTGCATCCACGGCCTTTGTGGGCTCAGTCCTCCGCCTCAGACATGGCGGCGGTGGAGGCTGCCGCCCGAAGCGAAGGCTGGCTGCACAGCGCCGGCATGCCCAATGCTTGGGCCAATTGGGAGGCCAGCTGGGCCGAGCTGAAGCGGCTCTATGGCCTGCAGCACCGCGATTGGGACCTCACCAGCGCCGAGAGCTTGGACCGCATGGAGGCCGAGGGCCGACAAGCCAGCCTGGACATCGCCGATGTCGGCTTTGAGTACGGCGCCATGGCGCGTGGCCGTGGCATCAGCCGCCCGCACAAGCCCCGGCATTGGGCGCAAATCCCCGACTGGGCCAAAGACAGCGAAGGCTACTGGGCCTTGGCCTACACCGGCACCGTGGCTTTTTTGATCGACACCCGCCGCCTGGGCGGCCGGGCCGCGCCGCGCAGCTGGGCCGAGTTGTTTGAGCGCGACTACAAGGTGCTGATCGGCGAAGTAGGCTCCTCAGCCCTGGCCGGCGCCGGCGTGCTGGCGGCTGCCATCGCCCTGGGCGGCCATGAGCAACAACTCAAGCCCGCTTTGGAACGTTTTGCCACGCTGGCCGCCAAGGGCCTGCTGCTGACACAAAGCCCCTCGCTGAGCCGGGTGGACGCCGGCGTGGCCGATGTGTATCTCTGCTGGGACTTTTTGGCCCTGGGCATGCGCGAACGCCTGAGCCGTGGGCGTGACTTTGAGGTGCTGATCCCGGCGGACGGCTCCGTCACCAGCGGCTACACCCCGCTCATCAACAAGCATGCGCCCCATCCCAATGCCGCCCTGCTGGCCTGCGAGTACATCTTCAGCGACGCCGGGCAAACCCATCTGGCGCGCGGTTTTGCCCGCCCGATACGCATCGCACAGCTGAAGCTGCCGCCCGCCATCAGCCAAACCCTGCTGGACCCCGCGCAATACCGCAAAGCCCGGGTGTTGAAGGCCTTTGTCTGGGCCTGGGAGGCCAAAAAACTGGCGCAGTCCTGGAGCAAAGAGGTGCTCAGCCACATGGCCCCGCCCCCTCGCTGAAGCCCCGCCGGCAGCCCCAAAATGCCTGAGCCGGATGGGGTCAAGCGGCCACCGGGCAGGAAACAGGCAAAATCCGCCCCGCGGCCATTTTTAGAGTCGGCCATCTATTTGATGAAGCTTTGATGTAACGCGTACTGGCCCGCGGCAACTTCCCGCCTAATGCGCGCTGTTTTTTGACCTTGCCCTGAGCTTTGTGCTCGAAAGTTGAACTCGATGAAACGTCTGGATGATTACCGCCTGCGCCTGGGTCGCCATGAATTGGTGCCCATCGTGATTGGAGGCATGGGAGTCGACATCTCCTCCTCCGACCTGGCCCTGGAGGCTGCACGCCTCGGCGGTATCGGTCATATCTCTGACGCGATGGTGAAGACCGTCACCGACCGTCGCTACAAGACCAAATACGTCAAAGCCAAGCAAGCGCAGTACCAGTACAACGTTGCCTCGGAAGACAAATCCGAAGTCAAGTTCAATTTGGAGCACCTCGCCGAGGCCACGCGTCTGCATGTGGAACACACCATGTCGCGCAAGCAGGGCAAGGGCCTGATCTTCATCAACTGCATGGAAAAGTTGACGATGAACGGCCCCAAAGAAACCCTGGCCGTGCGCATGAACTCGGCCCTGGACGCGGGCATTGACGGCATCACCCTGGCGGCTGGCTTGCATCTGGGCTCCTTTGCCTTGATCGCCGACCACCCGCGCTTTCGCGAAGCCAAGCTGGGCATCATCGTCTCCTCGCTGCGCGCGCTGCAGTTGTTCCTGAAGAAAAACGCCCGCCTGAACCGCCTGCCCGACTATGTGGTGATCGAAGGCCCCTTGGCCGGCGGCCATCTGGGCTTCGGCATGGACTGGGCCGAGTACGACCTGGCCACCATCGTCACCGAAATCCACCAATACCTGCAGGCCGAGAAGCTGGACATCCCCTTGATCGCCGCCGGCGGCATCTTCACCGGCAGCGATGCGGTGCGCTTCATCGAGCTGGGCGCTTCAGCCGTGCAAGTGGCCACGCGCTTCACCGTCACCCGCGAATGCGGCCTGCCGGACGACATCAAGCAGGAGTACTTCAAAGCCAGCGAGAGCGATATCGAGGTCAACGAGATCTCGCCCACCGGCTACCCGATGCGCATGATCACCTCCAGCCCCGGCATCGGGGACGGCATCCGCCCGAACTGCGAGGCCTACGGCTATTTGCTGGACGCCAATGGCAAATGCGCCTACATCAGCTCCTACAACCGCGAAGTGGCGGCCCATCCGGGCGAGCGCCGCGTCAAGGTGATGGACAAGACCTGCTTGTGCACCCATATGCGCAACTTCGACATCTGGACCTGCGGCCAGCTCACCTGGCGCCTGAAGGACACCACCCACCGCAACCCCGACGGCAGCTACCAGCTGCTGACGGCCGAGCATGTGTTCAAGGACTACCAGTTCAGCACCGACAACCAAGTCGCGCTGCCGGAGCCGGAGCTGGCAGGCCAAGTCGCCTGAGCCCAAAGCGGCGCCAAGAGGCGCCGCGCCCGGCTCGGCGCATCCCCGCCCGGCCCAGCCCAAAACGCCAAAACCCCAGGCGCTTGTGGCGGCTGGGGTTTCAAAGGCGGCAGGGCGGGCTGACGAGGCGGTAAGTGCTCATCCCGGGGCCGGCGCTGATCTGGCGTCGGCCTGCTGCGCAACACAGTGGGTTGGTGTAGAACCCATGCACTCAGTGTAGGCAGACGGCCTGAGCAGAAAATTGCGAAGATGGCCGGAATTTCTCTGTGTTTGGCAGAATATTGCCAAATTCAATGAATTCAAGGCATTCGCATGGAATTGGACCGCATTGACCGCCAGATTCTGGAGGTGTTGCAGCAAGATGGGCGAATCAACAACCAAGACCTGGCCGACCGCGTGGGCCTCTCGCCCTCGCCCTGTTTGCGGCGGGTGCGCGCGCTGGAAGACAGCGGTTTGATCGCCGGCTACCGCGCGCTGCTGGATGCCAAAAAACTGGGCCTGAGCCTGATGGCCCTGGTGCACATCTCAATGGACCAGCACACGCCCGAGCGCTTTGCCAATTTCGAGGCCTCGGTGCAGGTGCTGCCCGAGGTGCTTGAATGCCTGCTGATCACCGGTCAAGCCGCCGACTACCAACTGAAGCTGGTGGTGCGCGATATGGACCATTTTCAAGCCCTGCTGCTGGGCAAGCTGACCCGCATCCAGGGCGTGACCGGCGTGCACTCGAGCTTTGTGCTGCAGCAAGTGGTGAGCCGCACGGCCTTGCCGGTGAACAGCCTGTAGGTCACCCAACGAAGGCGACCCGTTTGCGCTTCAACACAAGCAGGCAAGCCGATTCGCCTGCTTCAGATTGGGCTGACAGGACTTGGGGCCTGCCTGGGTATCCGCGATGTTCCCGTAGCGGAAACTCGCGTCAGAACACCTCTAGGAAGTTGATACCCGAAAGCTAACGTTGCCCGCCTGTGTTGCGGCGCCCGAATGCTGTCGTTCAACGATCGCGCTCAGCGGGAGGCGTAGCCGTCCGCTGCAATGAATGGTTGGGCGTCTTCACTCCACACCCGCCTTTGTGACAGACAACAGCAACTGCGTGGCTTGTTGAATGACAGGGCCTGCAAGTGCGTCGCGCTGCATGACGGACATGGGACCTTCTCCAAAGTACATGCCATCGGAAACGAGGAAAGTCATTCGGACGTTGCCTTGCTTCGGCGGTGCAATGCGCGGCTTGTCCCAAGGACCAATTCTGGCGACGACGGATTCAGAGGCGGAGAAGAGTCGCTGAACCAACGGTCGGAAGTTGGCGGCGCCCTCACCAATGACCATCTTGCCCGACTGATTGATATACCGAACGCCACCCTCGGAATACGCTGCAAGTGCGTCGAGGCCGCCTGCCATAGGCACCTCAACTACAACACCCAAAAGGATCTTTGGTTTGACCTGCTGTCCCAATCCACGCAGGCGGGAGTACGCCAAAAATCGAACGCGCCCTTCTTGCGATGCGTCGGACGCCAGTGCGCTTAGATCGGACGCGCTTGGCGGATTTGCGAACAGAACCTTCTGCCACTCTGCACGATCTGATTTCGGGTGACCCTGGAATGCGCTTGGCTCATCGCAAAAGAGCAGGTTGTAGATCGCGTTGGCGGAATCGCTAGCGTAGGGGCCGTATGGCGGCCCAGCCGCAGCGCCACTCGCCGCGGCAACTCCAATTCCAAACACCGCAAGAAACTTACGCAACATAAGACGCCCAACGAAGGTGTCCAATAACTCCAAATCCACAAGCTTCCTCACCCCGTGCGGCGCATGGCAGTTGGTGAGCATGAATGTCTGGGTTCATCGGTGTGAAGGTTTGAATCTGTGCGCGGTAGTTCTCTTTAGCGCTGTCCTGGCGATTGTGCCGCTTGTTGGCCGCGTTACTGGCCCCTCATTTGCCCGAGCCCCGCATTCGATATGCTTCTCTATGTTGTGCACCATGCAGTACAGGCGCCACTGCGTCCTGACATTCGCTTGCCCGCGATGGTTCAGGCGGCTCAGGCGTTTGTTGTTCCGCAGGTTTGCAAACACCGGCTCCACGGTGCCGATGCGTTGGGTGTACAGCTGCCGGCCTCGCGAGGAATCGGTGGCTTGGCGTATGCATTCGCTGGGGGGCTGCGATTGCGGACCCAAGGCGCCAAGTCCGCGCTGCTGGCTGCGCCTAAGCGCAGCGACCGCATCTCGCAGTGGCTATTGCAGTTGCGAGACCGAGTCGGGTGGCTGAAAGCTCTGGTGGCGCTGGCCAACAAGAACGCCCGCATTCTGTGGGCGGTGCTGACGCGGGAGATCGACTTCGACCCAGAGCATGTGCCGCCGGCCCCTCAATGCAAGCTGCCCGCGCTCAAGGAGCCGCAGCCCGCTTGAACTCGTTGATTCCAGTTCAGATCGCAGACCCACGCTCAAAGAAGCAAAGCACAGGCTGAACCCGGACACAAGGCGTCCTGAGGTCGACTTGTGCCTGGTGAAGAGACGAGCCTCCGGTTCGTCGCGGCCAGCAAGGCAGACCGGCAGCAGGTGAACCCGATAATCCGTCCGTCGCATGCTCAGCGTGTTGAACCAATGACGCAGAGCGAATGGGGTCCTGCTGAGCGGTTCGTATCTGGGGTAGCGGCCTGGTCCGCATCCAGCTGAGCCCGGACAAGAGGCGTCCTGAGGACGACTTGTGCCTGGCGAAGGGGCAAGCCTCTGGCTTGCCGCGGCCTGCAAGGCCGTTTGTAGATGTTCAGTCTGTTCCTCGTTGCCTTGCCGCTATTCAGAACACAGGTCTAGAAATGAAAAAGACCCCGAAGGGTCAGGTCTTGCTATTAGAGCTTGAAACGGTGGGAAGTCCTTGTAGCAGGGTTAGACCGCATTTGACGACTCCTCAACAGAAGAATTTGAAATTTGCGCCAGACAACCAAGCAAGGGCATCAACAGCGAAGCTTGCACAGACACTTAGGAAGGTCCACTCGGCGATCCGGGGCCTGGCATGGGGCTTGTGGCGTTCGCAGATGAAAGCAGCGATGGACCACCAAAGCACAGCTCTGACGCTTAGTAGCACGACGGCATAGCTGACATGAAATGGCGCGCCGGCCTTTTCTATCAGCGACAGAAGAAGAATGATCGGATACGTTGCGAGAAGGCCAATCCCTAGCCGCAGTGCCGCCCAGGACAGCGCGAAAACCGAGCGCTCTTTGGGTGAAACGGAAAGAAGCTTCGGGGCCGTCATGCAGACCGCGAAGTACAACGCTAGCTTTCCGATCAGGAGGGCGGCGATGTCATTCATGCCTGCGGTCTAACGTGAGTGGTAAGCGGACCAGCCAGCGAAACTGGCGCAGGTCCGCTTGACCAAACGGTTATGCATCACAGCGCCCCCGAGATCGAACTGAAAACCGCGGTCGGCTCGCCGGGCAAGCAAACGACGATTGCCGATTTGCTGGCAGGGCCACCAGGCCCCAGCGATGCGTGTGAGACAACAAGTGCTGCTTGCTTTGTCCACGCCAGGTCAAATCTGCCTGTGCCGCCATTTACATACAGCGCGCGTACCAAGTACAGCCGACCCTTGCCAGAGCACTTGAAATCGGGGCGACCAAAGTAACCCAAATTGCTCGGCTCTTGAGATAGGTACGGCTTGTCCTCTAGCCATTCCACTACTGCTGCCAGTCTTGATGCAGGAACTTCAAAGAACGCCCCTTCCGCGAGTGATTCCCAGTCCCGCCAGTTGCCTGCAGACGCAGGCACTGGCGCGAGCCAGCTTGCATTCGGCGCAGCATTAGCGCTGAGTCCAGCAACGAGCAACAGAGCGGCGAGCGGCTTCATGAGGCATAACGTTGTAGCTAACCGGCCCGCAGCGGCGTGACCCGGCTGGCCGAGAATGAAATGACGGCCAGCCGGGGCATGCCGTTGCGGGTCCGGTTGAGCGAATACGAAGGGACTTCCCACCTTCGGGCAAACGGCGTCAATGCGCCAAGATTGGTGGTTCTCGAAGTCATCAATCAGCTGCCATTTGAAAGGGGAAGTCCATGGAGAAGATTACCCGAGTTGGTGTGGATCTGGCAAAGCGTGTTTACCAGGTCCATGCGGTCGATAACGCCGAGCTTACAGTGCTAGCGCGCCCGATGTCACCGCAACGCTTTATGGCCTGGGCGGCGTCTTTGCCAGCTGGCACCTTGGTTGCAATGGAGAGCTGCTCCGGCGCGCATCACCTCGCCCGCCGTCTGCGGCTGATGGGTCTGGATTCGCGCCTGATCGCCGCTCACTTCATCGCGCCGTTTCGCGTTCAAGGCGCCAGCGGCAAGAACGATGCGAATGACGCTGCAGCGATCTGCGAGGCCGCCTCGCGCGTGCGCACGCGCTGCGTACCGGTGAAGACGCCCGAGCAGCAAGGCTGGCAAGGTATCCATCGGCTGCGCGAAGGCTACAAGGAAGAGCGCACGGCCTGCATCAACCGCATTCGCGGCCTGCTGGCTGAGTTTGGCCTGGTCTTCCCGCAAAGCCCTGATGCCTTGCGTCGTGTGCTCAGCGGTGTCCTGGAAGACGCCAGCAACGAACTGCCCGGCATGATGCGCCTGGCGTTGCAGCGTGCGCAGGCGCACTGGCGTGTGTTGGACGATGAGATCGCTTGGTGTGACCAGCAAGTCAAGCAGCATGTGCGCGGCGATCCAGCGGCCGCGCGTGCGGCGCAGTTGCACGGCGTGGGTGAACTCACGGCTTCCGCACTGGTGGCCGCCGTTGGCGACATACGGCAGTTCAAAAGCGCCCGGCAGTTCAGCGCCTGGGTAGGGCTGGTGCCGAGCCAGAACTCCAGCGGCGGCAAGAACCGGCTGGGGCGTATCACCAAGCGCGGCGATGACTACTTGCGCACCTTGCTGATTCAGGGGGCCAAGTCCGCGCTCTTAGCCGCCAGCAAACGCACCGACCGCATCTCGCAGTGGCTATTGCAACTGCGCGACCGAGTCGGGTGGCAGAAAGCTCTGGTAGCGCTGGCCAACAAGAACGCCCGCATTCTGTGGGCGGTTCTGACGCGAGAGATCGACTTCGATCCCGAGCACGTGCCGCCTGTTCCGGCGTGCAAATTGCCAGCGCCCAGGGAGCCTCAGCCCGCCTGAGTCCAGTTCACATCGCAGACCCACGTTCGTAGAGGCAAAAGCACAGGTCAGACCGGCAGCAGGTGAACCCGATAACCCGTCCGTCGCATGCTCAGCAAGCGTGCTGAGCCAATGACGCAGAGCGAATGGGGTCCTGCTGAGCGGTTCGTATCTGGGGCAGCGGCAAGGTCCGCAACAAGCCCGTTTGTAGATGTTCAGTCTGTTCCTTGTTGCGTTGCCGCTATTCAGAACACTGGTCTAGAAATGAAAAAGACCCCGAAGGGTCAGGTCTTGCTATTGAAGCTTGAAATGCTGGGAAGTCCTTGTAGACTGGTTAGGCGGTTGACGCATTTGGACCCTTGAACTTTGGCCACTGGTTGTAGCCAACCGCAGGGTCATTGGAACGGAGCGCCAAGATGAACTCGACTTCTTTGCGGGAGAGCTCGGCATCGGTTGCACTGGATGATTCCCAAAGAATCTCCTTCCGGATGGTGAAGTCCCGCCGCTCTTCACGCGAGAAGTCCTTCGCAATCAGCTCGTCACTAGCGCTGCCGAAGTAGTTGATGCTGTCAGTCCTGTCTTGGCCCACGTAGATCTTTCCATTCGGATAGGTGATCCTGTAGACCAACTTGAACTTGGCACCGGGTATTGATTCAACCTCACTCATGGCGCGATGTGGCCTTAGACGCCTAACGTGTTGTAGGGAGACAGCCGTGTCCGTTTATCACGGCCTCCTGTCTCCCTAATACGGCACCCCCAACCTGCCTGCAGGGCGCGCCAAGTCTGGGTTTGTGTTGCATATATGTGTATTTATACAGTACTATCAAATCTGGCAAATGCGGCACCGGCAGTTTGCCAGTCCCAACAGGCTAAATCCTCGTGGTTTGCCCGACGGCGGACTGCGTGCTGCTGATTGGAGGCAAGCATGTTCAGTCCGACAATCACTCCTGCGGGGGGAGCCAGGCCGGTTGCTCGCGGCCTTCTTCGGCCACCGCCGACTCAACTGCCGCCGCTGCAGTCGGTCAAGCTGCTCGACCAGGTCCGTGAGCGGATCCGCTACTTGCACTACAGCCGCCGTACCGAAGAGGCTTATGTGCACTGGTGTCGGGCCTTCATCCGCTTCCACGGCATTCGCCACCCGGCAGAGATGGGTGGCCCAGAGGTGGAGGCGTACCTGAGCTGGCTTTCGAACGAACGCGAGGTGGCGGTGTCAACCCATCGCCAGGCCCTGTCGGCATTGCTGTTCCTCTATGACAAGGTGCTGGGCATGTCTTTGCCGTGGATGGCGGAAATTGGCCGCCCTCAGGTCAAACGACGCCTGCCGGTGGTTTTGAGCCAAGCCGAAGTGCTGGCTGTACTTGACCACCTGGAGGGGACCCATCGCCTGCTGGCTCAGTTGCTCTATGGCACGGGCATGCGGATCACCGAGGCACTGCAGCTTCGGGTGAAGGATCTGGACTTCGACCATGGCGCTGTCATCGTTCGTGAGGGCAAAGGCGGCAAGGACCGGGTGGTCATGTTGCCGCGGAGCCTGGACCAGGCTCTGCGACAGCAGCTCAATGCGGCTCGTTCGATCTGGGTGCAAGACCAGGAGGCCGGTCGGAGCGGCGTGTCCATGCCGGATGCGCTGGAGCGCAAGTATCCGAGGGCCGGCGCATCGTGGGCGTGGTTCTGGGTGTTTCCCCAGGCCGCGCACTCCACCGATCCTCGGAGCGGCGTGGTCAGGCGGCATCATCTGTACGACCAGACCTTCCAGCGGGCCTTCAAACGGGCAACTGTCGCCGCCGGCATCACCAAACCGGCGACGCCTCATACCCTGCGTCATGCGTTTGCGACCCACCTGCTGCAGGCGGGCTACGACATCCGCACGGTTCAGGAGTTGCTGGGCCATTCTGACGTCGCCACCACCATGATCTACACGCATGTGCTCAAGGTTGGCGGCGGAGGGGTGCGCAGCCCGATGGATTCATTGGGCCGTCAATCGACTGGGAGACCGACGCCACACTGGCCTGCGGTATAGCTGCCCTTCGTCTACGACAGCTACTGGCCGATCGTATGAATTGAGTGAACTCAGGCCAGTACCCGCTTTGAGCAGAACACCGTCGCTGCATGCCCTCAAGAAGCAATCCCTGGCCTGATCAAATGGCCTAATGCGTTTTTCAGTGGGCAGTTGAACCCATGTGGCGGCCAGCTGGAGCAAAAACCTGGTTCAGCCACGGCCCTCGCCGCTGGGGGGCAGCGCCACGCACGCCACCCAGGGGGCCGGCAGAGCCAAGGCCTGAATCCTGGGCTGCGGCTGCTCGCCGGGCGCGGGCGCCGGTGACCATTCGCGCAAGGCTTGAGCCCGCAGCTTCAGCTGCGCTTCGTGGGCGGCCCAGGCCTGGGCAAAGCCGACCCCGCCTTGCGCCAGCAAGCGGGCATGGGCCTGCGGCCCCAGATAGTCGCGCGCCACGGCCGACCAGTCGGGCGGGGTTTCATCGCGCAAGACGTCGATGCCGATGGGCCCTTGCAGATTCACCGCAGCCAGCGAAAGCCCGGCCTCATGGCTGAAGGAAAGGCCGATGGACGCGCATGGAGCCGGGCCCTGCAAGCGCGGCGGCTGGCCCGGCGTCAACGGAATGCGCAGGCTCGCCAGGGGCAGGTTCAAACGCCGAGCCAAGACCTGCAGCAGCGCGCTGCGCAGCTGCTCACGGGCCTGGGGGCGCGGCAGTTGCGGCGGCAGTGGCAGCGCCAGCACAAAGACTTGCGCCTGCGGGGCGATGGCCTCGGTGAACCACCCATCCCCTATCTGCACCATCAGCACCATCACCGCTGGCGGCGGCGGCTGGGGTGACGCTGGGGCCGGGCCGTTCATCGCGCCCATCTCAGGCCATTCGCGGCCCTGCCGGGCAGCCGCTCCAGGCCGAAGCGGCGGGGATGCTCTCGCCCTTCATCACCAAGGTCATGGGGCCGAGTTGCGCATCGTCGCCCACGCGCGCGCCGTACAGCACGGTGCTGCGCGGCCCAATGTTGACGCGCGCGCCAATGTGCACATGGTCAATCTTCATGACCCGGTCCTCAAACAAATGCGTTTGCGGGCAGCACAGGGCGTTGAGCTCGCTGTGCGGGCCGATGTGCACGCAATCGAACTCGGTGATGTCGGTGGTGTCCAGGTACACGCCACGGCCGATCTTGGCACCGAGCAGTTGGAAGGCCAGCGGCAGCCAGGGCGTGCCGCGCAAAAAGCGCAGGAAGTTGGGCACCGCAATGCCTTCAAACAAATTGGTGGCCGCCTCGGAGAGCCAGACAAAAGGCGTCCACATCGGCGCGGCGCGTTGACGGTAGCGGCCCAGCAGCAACCACTTGAACAGGGCCACAAACACAAAGCAGCCCAGGCCGAACATCAGGCCCGAGGCGGTCAGATCCCAGGCCACGGCCAGCCATTGGCCCTCGCTGGCCTCGGGCATCACATCCAACACGATGGTGTAGCCGACCGAGATCACGATGGCATGCGGCGCCACGATGCGAAAGCTCTCCACCAGGGCGCGCCCCAAACGGCGCAGCCAGGAGGGCTGAAAGGTCAACCGCTCTGGATAGCCGGCCACCGCTTCGCGCGCCGGCAGATGCAAGGGCGGGGTGCCCAGCCAGGTGTCACCGCTTTGCATGCGATCGCCCTCGGGGGCGCGTGAGAGCACGCCGATCAAGACGTTCTCGGGGATGGTGGTGCCGTCCGGCACATAAGCGCCATTGCCGACGAAACTGCGCCGCGACACCACCGTGGGCTGCACCGTCATCCAGCCGCCATCGATCTCCTCATCGCCCAGCAAGACCGCATCGGCAATGAAGGTGTCCTCACCCAGGGTCAACATATCGGGCACCACGCCCAGCGCGGTGGAGATCTCGGCCCCCCGGCCCACCTTCGCGCCCAGCAGCCGGTACCACCAGGGCGAAAACACCGTGGCATAGACGCCGTGCAGCACTTGCAGGCTGGACTCCTGAATCTGGTTCACCAGCCACTTGCCGCAATACACCCAGCTGTGCACCGGCCAGCTGCCGCACTGCAGGCGCGGCAAGATGCCCCAACGAATCAGCGCCGACAAAAGCGCCGTGGCCACGATCAAGACCGCGCTGGCGGGCAGGGCCAGCACAAAGTAACGCAGCAATTGCATGGGCACCGAATCGCCCTGCAGCCAAGCAATAGCGGTCAGCTCGTCCAGGTTGTCGATCACCATGAAGGTGGGAAACACCGGCATGAAGAACAGCGTTGCGATCAAGAACGCGCCGCCGATGAAAAACAGGCCCTCCAATGCCCGCCAGGCGCGGCCCACCAGGGGACGGGGGCGCAGGCTGGCCGGATCAAAAGCGCCCACATCGCGCGCGGGCGAGCCCGTCCACACCCGCGCAGGCGGCAGCCGCTCACCGGCGCTCAGGGCCGACTGGCCTTGCAAATGCCCCCACTCGCCGATGGCGGTGTCGCCCTCCAACACGCAGTAAGAGCCCACATAGGCTTGCGGGCCGATGTCGATCCGGCCCAATAACAATTCGCCGTGCAGCACCCGGGCGTTCTCCAGATTGACCGCGTTGCCGATGCTGGCGCCATCACCCACGCTTAGCAACTCGGGCGCGCGCAGCGTGATGGAGCCAATCAACACGTCCTTGCCAATGCGTGCCCCCAGCGCGCGCAGCCACCACAGCTGCAGCGAAGAGCCGCTGAGCAAATAGACCGGCGCGGCCTCCAACAAGCGGTCGGCCAGCCACCAACGGAAATACACCCAACCCCAGAGCGGATAGCGCCCAGGCTGCAAGCGCCCGGCGATCAGCCATTTGCCGGCAATCGCCAGGGCGAACTCCAGCACCGTCATGCCCAGGAACACCGCCACCGACATGCCCACCGCCACGGCCACCGAGTCGGCCGGGTCGCCGGTGAAATAGTGAAAGGTGAAGAAGGGCGCCAGCCACTGCACCATGCGCAGGGCCACCAACACCGGCACCGCCAGCGCCTGGGCCAACCCGCAACGCCAACGCCGCCAGGCCGAGGGCGGCTGCCAAGCCGCGGCGGCTGTCGCCTCGCCCGAACCACCGGCGCTCGCCGCCCGCTGCGCTGCCTGCTGCGCCGCGGCTTGCAGCGCCGCCAAGGTCTGGGCAATCGCGCCAATGCGCCGGCCTTGGTAGATGTCTCGCACCGTCAGCCCGGCAAACTCGGGCTGGGCGCGCAAGGCCGAAGCCAAGCGCGCGGCCAGCAGCGAATGGCCGCCCAGGTCATTGAAAAAATCAGCCTCGCGGCGAATCGGCTGCGAGGGGAACAAGGTCTTCAGCGCCGCGAACAGCGCCGCCTCGGCCGCGTTGCCGGCCACATCGTCCAGCCCGGTGTCTGCGGCCTCTTGCGGCAATGGCAGGGCGCGCAGCGCATGGCGGTCGATCTTGCCCGAGGTCAGGCGCGGCATGGCCGGCAGCCAGACATAACGCGCCGGCACCATGTAGGGCGGCAGCAGCTGGGCCAAGGCCTGGCGTAAGGGCGCGTCTGGCAGAGGCGCTTGTGGCAGAGATGCGCCTGGCAGAGATGCGTCCGGCAGCGGCTCGCCCGCATCGGCCACCAAATAGGCTACCAGCTGCTCGATCCCCGCATCGCTGCGCAGCAACACAGCCACCGTGCCCACGCCCGGCTGCTGCGCCAGCAAGGCCTCGATCTCGCCCAGCTCGACGCGAAAGCCGCGAATCTTCACCTGATCATCCACCCGGCCCAGGCAGTGGATCTGGCCGCGCTCATCGATGCGGGCCAGATCGCCGCTGCGGTACAGGCGCGCGTCATGGTCGCCGCTGCGCCAGGGGTTGGGCAGGAACTTTTGCGCCGTCAGGTCCGGGCGGCCCAGATAGCCGGCCGCCACGCCGGGGCCGCTGATGCAGAGCTCGCCGGTTTCGCCCAGCGGCTGCAGGCGCAGGCCGTTCTCCACATCCGGCGCAATCACCATCAGCTGGTAGTTCGGCAAAGGCTGGCCAATGGTGACCGGGTCGCCCGCGCGCAGTTCGGCCATGCTGGCGCTGACGCTGGTTTCGCTGGGCCCGTAGCTGTTGAAGACCTGCCGGCCGGGCCGCGCCCAACGGGCCACCAAGGCCTCGGGGCACATCTCGCCGCCCAGATTGATCAGGCGCAGGCTCGGCACGTCTTGGTTGAACAGGGCCAGCAGGGTCGGCACCGCATGCAGCACCGTCACGCCTTGCTCGATCAAGGCTTGCGGCAGGGCGTCGGGGTCGGCCGCAATCTCGCGCGGCGCCAGCCAGAGCGTGGCGCCGACCAGATAGCTCAGCCAGATCTCCTCGAAGGACATATCGAAGGCGACCGAGAAGCCCTGGTACACCGTGTCTTCGGCGCGCAGGCCCAACAGCGCGTTTTCGCTGCGCAGAAAGTGGCAGATGCTGGCCTGGCTGATGGCAATGCCCTTGGGCTTGCCGGTCGAGCCCGAGGTGTAGATCACATAAGCCGGCTGCTGCGGCTGCACGCCCTCGCGGCGCCGCAACAAGCCCTCTGAGGGGCGCAGCAGGGCTTCAGCGGTCCAGAGCTGAAGAAGCTCGGCGCCAGCAGAACCCGCCACACGCGTCGCAAATTCCGCGCAGCTCAGCAGGCCCACCGCCTGCGCATCTTGCAAGCAGCTGAGCACCCGCTCCAGCGGCGTATCGGCATCGCTGGGCAGCCAAGCGGCGCCGGTTTTGGCAATGGCCAGCTGCATCACCAGCAGCTCAATGCCGCGCGGCAGCCACAGGCCCACGATTTGGCCCGGCTGCACACCGGCCTCGATCAGACGCGAGGCGGCGCGGTCGGCGGCCGCATCCAGTTCGGCATAGCTGAGCGAGCGCTCGCCTTGACGCAGCGCGATCTGCTCGGGCAAACGGCGCGCGGTGGCCTCAAAAATATCGGCCAGCACTTCATGGCGCAGCAGATCGGGCCGGTCAGGGCCGCGAAGAATCGGGAACTCGGAGCTCAACAAGTGGGGCGCAGCGAACAAGAAGGGCCAGTGGCGCCGGCTCGGCGTGCAATCCGGCCAGCGCGCCGCGCCGACCCTTGCCGCCACCAGCCGGCGGGGAACAGGGCGCTATCGTAGTGGCTCCGCGCCAGTGCCCCCGCAAAAGCCGCTGCCGCGCTCAGACGGGATAGCTGCCCGGCAGCAAGATGCTGCGATCGACGTTTTGAATCTGGGTGTGGCCGGTGAAGGCCATGGTCACGTCCAGCTCCTTGCGAATGATCTCCAGGCAAGACCTGACCCCTTGCTCGCCCAAGGCGCCCAGGCCATAGAGAAAGCTGCGCCCGATCAGGGTGCCGCGAGCGCCCAGTGCCCAGGCTTTCAGCACGTCTTGGCCGGAGCGAATGCCGCCATCCATCCAGACCTCGATATCGCGCCCCACCGCCTCGGCAATCGCCGGCAGCGCCTGGATTGAGGAGGGCGCGCCGTCCAGCTGGCGCCCGCCGTGGTTGGAGACCACCAGCGCATCGGCCCCGCTGTTGGCGGCCAGACGCGCGTCTTCCACATCCATGATGCCCTTCAAGATCAGCTTGCCGCCCCAGCGCTTTTTGATCCACTCGACATCGGCCCAGCTGAGCGCCGGGTCGAACTGCTCGGCAGTCCAGGCCGACAGCGAGGACAGATCGCCCACGCCCTTGGCATGGCCGACGATATTGCCGAAGCCATGCCGGCGCGTGCCGGCCATGCCCAGGCACCAGCGCGGCTTGGTCATCAGATTGAGGATGTTTTTCAGCGTGGGCTTGGGCGGGCTGGACAGGCCGTTCTTGATGTCTTTGTGGCGCTGGCCGAGGATTTGCAGGTCCAGGGTCAGCATCAAGGCCGAGCATTGGGCGGCCTGGGCGCGGGCAATCAAGCGCTCGATGAAATCGCGGTCGCGCATCACATAGAGCTGAAACCAAAACGGCGCCTGGGTGGCGGCGGCCACGTCTTCAATCGAGCAGATGCTCATCGTCGACAAGGTGAAGGGCACGCCAAAGGCCTGGGCCGCACGCGCCGCCAGGATCTCGCCATCGGCATGCTGCATGCCGGTCAGGCCGGTGGGTGCAATCGCCACCGGCATGGCCACGTCTTGGTCGATCATCTGGCAGCGGGTGCTGCGGTTTTCCATGTTCACCGCGACCCGCTGGCGCAGCTTGATGGCCTGGAAGTCGGCCGTGTTGGCGCGGTAGGTGGACTCGGTGTAGGAGCCGGAGTCGGCGTAGTCGTAAAACATCCGCGGCACGCGTCGCTTGGCCAGAACGCGCAGGTCTTCGATGCAGGTGATGACGGGCATGGTGGGGCGGGTCTCGCAGAGTCTGAAGAGAAGACGATGGGATTGGGCTGCGATGCTAGACCAGCCTGCCCCCGCATGGCCGGAAAAATCTTCAGCGCAAGGCGGAACTTCGCTCCGCCAAGGCCTGGCAATGCGCGGCCAACCAGTCGGCAAAGTCTTGGGCCGCCGTGGCATGGCTGTGGCTCAGCAAGTAATAGGGCTTGGCGGCCGCGACCTGCAGATCAAACAAACGCCGCAGCGCGCCGCTGCGCAGCAAGCCTTCGGCCAGGCTGGGTCGGCCCAGCACCACGCCTTGGCCGCAGACCGCCGCCTCCAGCGTCAGGCCCAGGTCGACAAAGCGCGTGCCCTGCTGTGGCTCGGGCCAGTCCAGCCCTGCGGCGCGCAGCCAGGGCGCCCAAGGCTGCAGCGGAGTGCGCAGCAGCGGGCAATGGCGCAGATCGGCGGGCGTCTGAAGGGCCGGCACTTGACGCAGCAATTGCGGCGCAATCATCGGCGTGACGCCGTCTTTTTGCATCAGCAAACGGGCGGCGCCCTCGGCCGAGGGCTCGGCAAGATCGCCGTTGCGAATCTCCACATCGGCCAGCGGCCCGGCCTCGTCGAGAAACGGGATGCTCAGCACCAACTCCAACTCCAGCCCAGGATGCCCCCGCGTGAACTCGGGCAGGGCCGGCACCAAGACCTGGCGCGCGAAGGTTGGCGGCGAGCAGATGCGCAAGCGCTGTTGACGCTGCGCCAGCCGCTGGTGCTGCGGCATGGCGGCCAGCAGCGCCAGCGCGGCCCGCATGGGCTCGAGATACTCTTTTCCGGCGGCGCTCAGGGCCAAGGGCTTGGCCGAGCGATCCAGCAGGGTGCTGCCCAGCAGCTCTTCCAGCGTGTGGATGCGCTTGCCGACGGCACTGGCGCTGATGTGGAGTGCCATGGCCGCGCGCTCCAAGCTGCCCAGCCGCGCCACCGCCTCAAAGGCGCGCAAGCCATCGATCGAAGGGAAGCGGAGTTCGTCATGCGGCAGCCAAGTCATGCCGCCACTGTAGCGGCTGGGCTCGCGGCATAAAGGCAGGAAGAAAAAGAGCCACCGCGCGGGTGGCTCTGCTGCAGCAGCGTCTTCGGGAGAGGCTGCCTCAACCCCTCGCGCACCAAGCGGCTCAGTACTCGAAGCCGGCGCGGATGCCATACATCCGCGGGTCGTTCCAGGTGGCCTTGACCCAACCGTCACCCGCGGACAGCGAGTTCTTGGTCATGACATTGCCCAGGTTCAGCACATAGGCCTCCACATGCCAGTTCTTGGGCGACACCAGCTTGATCGAGGCATCGATCTTGGTGAAGGCTTTTTGCGCGTCCGAGATGTGGGCGTTGTCCAAGTTGCGCAGGGTGAAGTACATCTTGTCTTGCCACTTCACCGAGACCCAGGGCGTCAGGCGATAGCCATTGCCGAAGTTGAAGTCCTGCGCGAAGTTGAAGCCCAGGCTGAACTTGGGCGCCAGCGGCAGCTGATGGCCGGTAATGTCAAAGACATTGCGGCCGGCCAGGGTGGGGTCGCTGCCGGTGTAGGTCTCGGGGCAGGCCGGGGCTCCCATGGCGGCGCGGTAGTCGCACTGCCAGTTGTCACTGAAGCTGGGGTAGTCCTTCATCTTGGTGCTGAGGTAAGAGAAGAAGCCGCCCAAGCGCGCACCCGACCAGGGCTTGTAGTCCAGCTCCAGCTCCAGGCCCGCGATGTCCACCACGCCGACGTTGATGGTCTGCCAAGTGTTGTGAATATCGCAGCCAATGGAGTTGGCCGGGCAGCTGCCCTCGGGCTTGAACTTGGTCATGAAGGCATCGCCGGTGACCTGCATGTCTTTGTACTTGCTGAAGAAGGCGGTGGCCGACAGGCTCAGGCGGTTTTCCAGCATCAAGCCCTTGTAGCCCAGCTCCAGATTGGTGACGGTTTCGGGCTTGTAGGGCAAGAAGGTGGTCTTGCCGGCATAGGGCCCAATGCACTCGTGCTCCATGCAGAAGGTGTCTTTGTCGCCAAAACCGCCGGCCTTGTAGCCGGTGGCCAGCGAGCCGTAGACCATGTCCTTGGGCGTGAGCTGCTTCATCAGGCCCAGGCGGTAGGTGAACTTCTTCCAGGTTTCGCTGTGGTCGTTGTGCGCCGGTTCGCCATAGCCGGCATAGGCCCCCACGCCGGCGAATGCGCCCATGTCGGCGGTCAGGTCTTTGCTGGTGTGGGGGCGGAAGCCCTCATGCCCGGGCAGGCCGGCGTCGTAGTGGCCGTTGTAATAGGCGCCGTCGGAGGCGCCATAGGAGCCGTAGTTGCGGCCGCCCACATCGCCCTTGCTGTCCCAGCTGTAGCGGCCGCCCAGGGTGGCGGTCCAGGTCGGGGCGAACTTCCAGTCGGCCTGCGCGAACAAGGCCTTGGAGTCCACGGTGCGGTTCGGCTGGGCGAAGTAGGCGCTGGTGGGCAGGCCGTAGGGGCCGCTCATCAGCATGTCTTGGGCGTAATTGATCTGGTTCTTCTCGTGCATCCAGAAAGCGCCCAAGACGTATTGCAGCGTGTCCGTCTTTTGCTTGAACTGCAGCTCGTGCACAGTGGAGATGTACTTGGAGTCGATGGTGTTCGACGAGTCATCCTTGAAGGGATAGATGCCCCAGCTCTCTTCGCCAGAGTGGTTCGGCACCTCGGCGGTGATCTGGCTGGGCAGCGGGTGATAACCGCCATCATCATCGGTCTGCTGCGAGCGACGCTGATCCGCATAGGCGAAGTTGTATTCCAGCGTCGAGGTCTTGTTCAGATTCCAGATCAAGCCGCCGCGCACCGTGTCGATGGACATATCGATCTTGCCGGGCACATTGATCTTGGCGTCCCACTTGCCGCCGGGGCAGGCGTAGGCCGTGCCTGCGGCCTGGTCGCAGTCCTTCATCATCAGCTCGCCGGCGCCGGAGTTCTGGAACTTCTCATAGGACAGCGAGGCTTCGATGTCAGGGCTGAATTTGGCGCGTGCGCTGATGCGGCCGGCCCATTGGTCCTTGTTGTAATAGAAGTTCTTTTTGTCGACCTTGCTGTTGCGGCGCTGGTCCACATCGGGGATGCCGTCAGGCTGCAGGCCGTGCACCGGGTCATAGACGTCGGTGAAGTCCTGGCTCTGGTTGATCCAGCCGTCGCGGGTGATCTTGCTGAAGGTGGCGCGCAGCGCGAAGTTATCGCTCAGGCCGATGTTTTGCACCACATTGAGCTGACGCTTGTTGTAGTTGCCGAGGTCGAGCTCGGTGAAGCCATAGGTCTCGCCAAACTCGGGTTTGGCCGGGATGATGTTGATGCTGCCGGCCGTGGAGTTGCGGCCAAACAGCGTGCCCTGCGGGCCGCGCAGCACTTCCACCTGCTCCAGGTCGAACATCAACGCCATGGCGCCCTGCGGGCGCGGCGAGTACAGGCCGCCCACATGCAGACCCACCGCCGGGTCGCCAATTTCAGTGAAGTTGTTGGAACTCACGCCGCGGATGCTGACCTGCACGCCGGAGTCGGCGCCGGTGGAGATTTGCATATTCGGCACCGAGCCCGACAGGCCGCGCACATCGGTCACGCCTTCGCGGGTGAGCTTGTCTTGCGTCACCGCCGTCACCGCCACCGGCGTTTGCAGCAGGCTGGAGCTGACGCGCGTGGCCGTCACCATCACCGTGGGCAGCTCGTTCTTTTCAGGGGCTTTGTCTTTGTCTGCCGCGCGCGCCGGGGCGGCGGCAGCGGCGGCGCTGTCTTGCGCGTTCGCCTGCTGGGCCACGCAGCTCAAGGCCGCTGCGGCCAAGGCCGTCAAGGCCAGGCGGGAGGGGTGACTCATCTTCATTCAAGGCTCCTGAAAAGTATCGAAGGGGTTGAACAGGCGAAAGCGGTCATGCCGAAGCGGCATACGGTGGGGAAAACAGGGCTCAGGGTTGGGCGGAGGACGCGGCCTGGCCGCGCTTGCTGCGGCTCAGCAGCTCAGACAAGCGCAGGGTTTCGTTGGGCACCAGCGGCCGGGCCCAAAAAGCCACGCTGAGGATGTAGGCCAGGGTGATGAAGACGCTGTTCATGGCCATGCGCAGGCCCAGCACTTCCGCCAGTTGGCCGACCAGCATGGGCAACACCGCGCCGCCCAAAATGCCGGTGCACAAAATGCCCGAGAAAGCGCCGTGGTGCATGGGCACCGAATTGAGCGCCAGCGAAAAAATCACCGAGAACATCACCGACAGGCAAAAACCCGCTGCCGGAAAGGCCATCAGCGCCAGCGCCGCGCTGCCATACAAGGCAACCGCCACACAAGCCATGGCGGCCAGCACAAACAGCATCAGCACGCGGCGCGAGTCCATCAGCTTGAGCAGCAGCAGGCCCAGCAGGCAGCCCAGCGACATCAGGCCCCAGAACTGGCCGACCGCATCGGCGCCCTCGGCCGTGGCCGACAAGCCATGCTGGCTGCTGAGGAACTGCGACATCCAATTGGCCAGGGTCTGCTCGGTGCCCACATAGGCCACGATGGCGAGGAAGTAACACCACACGTCGACGCGTGCCAGCAGCTCGCGATAGGCCTGCAGCCCACCCATGCGCTCCTCGTCTTTGAGCTCCACCTGCGGCAAGGCGAGGCGGTGGTTGAGCAGCAGCAAGGCGACAAAGCCCAGCACAAAAGCCCAGTAGAAGTCGACCCACACCAGCGCCCCCGGGCGCGGCAAGGGGCGCGCCATCAGCCACTGAAAGACCCAGGGGCTGACAAACGAGGCCAGGCCAAACACCAGCTGGCCCATCACCGAGAAGAAGGCGAAATGGGCTTCACCCCCGGCCGTGCGCATCAGCGGGTTGATCACCACTTGCAAAAGCGCCATGCCCAGGCCGATCACAAAAAGGCCGCCGATCACCACCGCAAACACCGGCTGCAAGGCAATCGCCAGCGCCCCCGCCAGGTTCAGCAAAAAGGCCAGCGCCAGCGTGAAGCGCGCGCCGCGCCGCTCCACCAAAATGCCGCCGGGGATGGACACCAGGCCGTAGGCCAAAAAGAAGGAGAACGGCAAAAAGCCCGCCATGCCCAGGCTGAGCTGAAAGTCCTGGATCAGCACCGGCATCAGCGGCCCGATCAAGTTGGTCACGAAGGAGATCGCGAACCAGATGACCAAGATGTAGATCACGACTCCATAACGCTGCGGCATGGCTGCGCCCTCCTTCACGCCGGCTGCGCCAGCAATTGACTGAATTCACCGGGCTGAATGCCCTGGCGCGGGAAGCGCGTGAGCACCGCCGTGGCCACCCGGCAGGCGCTGGCCAGCGCCTCTTGCAAGCTGGCGCCGCGCAGCAGCGCCGCCAGATAGCCGGCATTGAAGCTGTCGCCCGCGCCTATGGTGTCAAACACCTCGGCCGCCTCGGCGGCTTGGCTTAGTTGCAGCGAGCCCTGGCAGGCCAGGGCGCCGCGCGCACCGGCCTTCACGACCAGGGTTGCGCCGGGGCGCAGCCAGCTCTGGATCTTGGGCATGGCCTGCGCCACCGTTTCGGTCGCGGCCAGCTCGCAGGCTTCCAGTTCATTGAGCAAGAGGTGATCGCAGTTGGGCAACCAGCCGCGCACTTCGGCGCGCAGCGCATCGCTCCAACCCTCGGTGGGCCAGCCGGTGTCCAGCGCGATCTGATAGCCGCGCTGGCGCAGCTCGGCCATCAGCGCCGGGTACTGCGCCCGCAGGCGCGGCAGCAAGAACACGCCCGACAGCAGCAGCAAGCTGCCCGGCACCGCCTCGGGCACGCCGGCCAGGGCCTGCGCCAAGGTGAAGGCGGCAAGGTGGCCTTCGGTGGTGAAGAAATTGCGTTCGCTGCAGCGGTGCATCAGCCCCACCGACACGGTGGTAGGGCAAGCGCACACCGCCAGATGGGCCTGCACGCCATGGAACTGCCCACGCAGCCAGACGCCGAAGTCATCCTGGCCAACGGCCGACACCAGATGCGCGGGCACGCCCAGGTGGCGCAGCGCCAGCGCGGTATTGCCCGCTGAGCAGCCGGCGCGCAGCTCGCTGCGCGGCAACACCAGCTCGGTGCCGATCTGCGGCCATTGCTCCAGCACGCCCATGACCAGGTCCACGCCAAGGTCGCCGAGCGCACAAATAAAAGGGGTGTTGCTGTCCATGGCGCCGACTATAGGTCGGTCACCATCGGCTCGTCAATAATTAAATCCAATGGGTGTGTTTATTATTCAAGCGCCCCAACGGCCGCCGCTGCGGTGGCCCAACAGTTCGGCCACATCGGCATCGGGGCGGCGGTCTTGCTGCACGGTCTCAAGGCGCGGCGACAACATTTCGTAAATCGGCAGCACCGCCGCGCCCAGAATCGAGCTGTCACCCTGGCGCTCCGACAGCAGCAGGCGCTGCTCCGGGTCGGCCACCCCGCCGCGCACCGAGCGACGCAGCGGTTGCGCTGCCGCCAACAGCCGCTCGACCAAGGCCTTGGGCGCCCCGCCGCCGATGACGATGGCGCGCGGGTCCAGCATGTTTTCGATCATGCAGATGGCATCGCGCAGCCGCTCGCCGGCCTGGCGGCACCAGGCGTTGATGGCTTCGTCATGGGGGTCTTCCAGCCGCGCCAGCAGTGCCGGCGAGCGCAGCTGCACATCGCGCAAACCCAGCGCCTCGGCCAGCGCATGCAGCGAGACATAGCGCTCCAAGCAGCCCGAGTTGCCGCAGTAGCAGGCCAAGCCGCCCGGCACCACCGGCACATGGCCGATCTCGGTGGCATTGCCATTGGCGCCCCGGTAGGCGCTGCGCTGGGTGACCAAGGCGCCGCCCAGGCCCAGGCCGAGGTGCAGGTAGAAAAAATTGTCCAGCGACTTGGCCACGCCAAACAGGGTTTCGCCCAGGGCGCCGGCCACGCTGTCCACGCTGTAGAACAAGGGCAGGCGAGCCGCCTCGCGCAGCTCGTCCAGCAGCGAGAGATCGGCCCAGCCCTCCATGGCGGTGGGGCCGACGAAGCTGATGTCGGTCTTGCCCAAGGGCCCGGGCAGGGCCACGCCCACGCCCCAAAGCCGCTCGCGCGCGCCTTTGCGCAGCTGCATCACCTGGGCCAGCATGGCCGCCAGCAGGCTTTGGCGCTGGCTGGTGTCCACCTCGACCTCGGTGCGCTCCAAGACATCGCCCACCAGATTCACCCGCGCCGCCGACACCCGGCCCGGCTCCAGGCTCACGCCGATGGCATGGCCGCCCTCGGGGTTCAGCTCAAAAGCAATGGGGGGCTGGCCGCGTGATTTGTCTTGCTTTTGCCGGCGCGACACGATCAGGCCAATCGACTCCAGATCATTGGTGATATTGGCCACCGTCTGCGGGCTCAAAGACACCATATCGGTGATGTCTTTGCGCGAAGCCGCGCCCTGCTGGCGGATGAAATCCAAGACCACCCGCCGGTTATAAGGTGCGCTGGATTGCTGGGTGGCGCCGCGGCCAATGGTTCGCATGGGTGGGAGTCCTCGTTTGATCGCCGAAATGATAAGCCAGGGCCGCCGCCGCCCCGGCCGGCCAAGGCCCGGGTGGCTTGCCAAAGATTTTATTACTTCTAGTGGATGTATGTATTGACGTTTCGGTGACAGCTGGCTATGGTCGGCCCCCGTGTGCGCCCTGCCGTGGCCACCCAACTGCTTTGCGAAAGCCTTTGATGCCCCCGCTTTCTTTCAACGCCGCCGCTGCCGACCTCAAGGTCACTCCCGCCCGCCGCAGCTTGTGCCTGGCTTGGCCAAGCGCCTTGCTGTCGCTGCTGCCACTGGTGACCCTGGCCGCAACACCAGAGCAAACCGACAATGTGGAGGGCTTGGTCCGCCTGCCCAACGCCGCCCTGCAAGTGCATCTGAACCAGGTGGCGCTGGAACGCTTAGGGCCCAAGCGCGCAGTGGTGGTGCTGGCAGCCGCAACCGCCTCAACACGCAGCGCCAAGGGCGAGGCCCCCAGCGGCCGCTACCGGGTGCTGCGCAACGGCCGGGTGCAGGCCGAGGGTGCGCTGACCGCGCTGCCCGCTTTTGAGGCCTGGACGCCGGGGCGCCAACACTTTGAGGTCGATTTTTCGCAGCTCACCGAAGCCGGGCGCTATCAGGTCGAGGTGTGGGTGGGCCAGCAGCGGGCCCGCTCGCCGGCGGTGGAGGTGCAAGACCAGGCCTTGTTCCGGCGCACCGCTGGCGCGCTGCTCGACTACTTCCGCCAGTCGCGCCACCTCGACGAGGGCGACCGCCGCCGCCGCGTCTTCGACACCCAGCGCTATGTGGATGTGTGGGGCGGCTGGCGCGATGCCGGCGGCGACACCGGCAAATACCTCTCCCACCTCGGCTACGCCAACCACTTCAACCCCCAACAAGCGCCCATGGCCGCCTGGGTGCTGGCCCACAGCGCCCATGAAGCGGCCGGCCTGTATGCGCGCGCCGGCCTGCTGCGCCAGGCGCAGGATGAAGCCTTCTGGGGCGCCGACTATCTGCACCGCGTGCTCGACCCCGAAGGCTATTTCTACACCACCGTCTTCGACCGCTGGGGCGCCGAGGGGGCCGAGCGCATGGTGGTGGGCTATGAGGGCGAAGAAGGCGTCTACACCACGGCCTACCGCAGCGCCTTTCGCGCCGGCGGCGGCATGGCGATTGCCGCGCTGGCCCGCGCCGCACTGTTGAGCCAAAGCTCGGGGCGGCAAGGCGAGTTCTCGGGCGACACCTATCTGGCAGACGCCCGCCGCGCTTTTGCCCATCTGCAAACGCACAACCGCCGCTACTGCGCCAACGGCCAAGAGAACCTGATCGACGACTACACCGCCCTGCTGGCCGCCGTGGAGCTGCACCGCGCCACCGGCGCCGCCGAATACCTGCAGGCCGCGCGCGAGCGAGCCGCGCAGATGCTGCAACGCCAAGATGCGCAAGGGCAGTTCTACAGCGATGCCGTCGGCCAGCGGCCCTACTACCACGCAGTGGAAGCCGGCCTGCCGGTGATCAGCCTGAGCCACTACCTCAGCATCGAGAGCGCGCCCGCACAGCAAGCCCAGGTGCGCCAGGCCATTGCCCGGGCGCTGGAGGCACAGCAGCGCCTCGACCAAGCCGTGGTCAACCCCTACGGCTACCCCCGGCAGCGCTTCCGCTTGGCAGCACCCGGCGCCGAACCCGGCCCGGTGCAGAGCGGCTTTTTCATGCCGCACCGCAACGAGACCGGCTATTGGTGGCAGGGCGAGAGCGCAAGGCTGGCCTCGCTGAGCGTGGCGGCGCTGCTGGGCGGGCGTAGCCTCAACCCAGCGAACCCCGCGAGCCCAACAAGCCCCACGGGCCCGGTGGCGGCTAACTTCGGCGTCAGCCCCGCCCTGGCGCAAAGCGCCCAAGCGCAGCTGGACTGGACCCTGGGCCGCAACCCCTACGGCATCTCCATGCTTTACGGCTTTGGCGCCATCAACCCCCCGGCCGCGCCCAGCAGCGCCGGCCTGATGCTGCGCGGCGGCGTCTCCAACGGCATCACCGGCGCACCCGACAGCGATGCCGGCGAGGGCCTCGCCTTCGCCAACGGCCCGACCGATGCGCAATGGCGCTGGAACGAGCAATGGCTGCCGCACAGCACCTGGCTGCTGTTGGCGGCGGTGACGATGGCGCAGCCTTGAGGGGACCCGAGGGAAAGGACAGCCTCAGGCCGACTCGAAATGCATCATCTGCACCGACCCCGCGTCAATGAGGGCAAAGAACTCGCGGAATCCGGGGTCAACCATGACTTGAGCCGCGGCACTTTGCGCCGTGGCCCTGTCTTGCCAATGCACGATATCGATGTAGCGCCCATCGGCGCCCACGCCAAAGCTGCGCGAGACAAAACCCGCATAGCCGCGCAGCTGTGGCGTTACGGCCTCGGCGGCCATCCGCATCGTCTGGGGGCTCACGCCACTCAGACCTTCAAACAGGACCACTTCAATGACGGGCTTGTTCAACATATTGAGGGCTCCCAAGTGCGCTCAGGCCACACGTTCATAAAAAGCCAGCCGGGCTGAATCGGGCTCCAAGAGCGCGAGGTAGTCCGCGCAATCGGGGTGACCCACCCACAGCCCGCAGATCTCTTGCGCGCGCGCCATGGACTCGGCCCACAACAGATCCACATAACTCCCATCTGCAGCGCGCAGCACGGCATGACCCAAAAACCCAGCTTGCTGGGCCATCAAGCCCTCGCGGGCGCGCAGGGCCGCCGCCTGAAGCTGCGCCTCACTCACCCCTGGCCTGAGCCGAAAGCTAGAGAACTCCAAGCCGCCAAAGCTCTGGGTCGTGGCCGCTGCGGCCAACGTGGCATCAAATTTCATGGGTCTTGACTCCTTGTGCAATAAATACCAACAAATCGGGGCGGCGAGGGCGCCACAAACAGCGATTTGTCTGGCATGCATTCTTCAAACCAAGGTGCCAAAAGCTGGCACCTTTTATGCGACCATGGAGCACATGGCACAACGCGCATCGGATCGAGTCCTTGAGCTGCTGGCCGACGGCCAGCTCTGGACCGGCGCCACACTGGCGCAGCACGCCGGCATGAGCCTGCGCAGCGTGCGGCGCGGCTTGGCTCAGCTGCAGGCCGAGGGCGTCACCCTGGACAGCGAGCCCGGCCGCGGCGGCGGTGTGCGCTTGGCGCGGCGCAGCGGTTTGCCGCGCATGGCTTGGTCGCAGCGCGAAGTCATGACGCTATTGATGGGCTTGGCCGTGGCTGAAAGTTATGGCGCGCCCCTGCTGGCGACCGAGTTGCGCTCACTTCGGCGCAAGCTGGGCCTGGCGCTGGGCGGCAGCGAGCGCAGCGTTCAGCAGCAATTGCGCCAGCGCGTCTTGCTGGGGGCTGCCGCCTCGGAAGCCGTGCGCGCCGATTGGCAAGCCCCGCGGCCCGCTGCCCTGGCTGCCGTGCAAGAGGCCTTCTTCGCCCAACAATGCCTGCTCATGCGCTACCGCGACGGGCAAGCGCAAATCAGCCAGCGCGAGATCGAGCCGCATTATTTGTTGATCAACGCGCCGGTTTGGTATGTGCTGGGCTGGGACCTGGCCAAGCAGGCCCCCCGCTGCTTTCGGCTGGACCGCATCGAACAGGCCAAGCACCTGCGCCAGAGCTTTTTGCGCCGCCCGGCCGCGCACTTGCTCGAGACCATCGCGCCGTTTTTCACAGCGCTCTAAGCAAGTCTGCATGAATCGGCGCGTGCCGAGGCCGAGGGCTGAAGACCACTCACTCCTCAGGCAACGCACAATGGCGCCCATGGCCAGCTCTTTTGAATCCAACGAGGGCCGCTTCACCGAAGCCATCGCCCAGATCATTTCCACCCCGGTGGCGCACCAGGTGCGCACCGCCACCGTACGCGACGATTTGGTGGGCTGGGTGCAGCGTGGGCACAAGCGCTTGGTCACGCCCGGCGGCGAGATGCAGTTCCGCGCCGGCCAGGTGTTCTTGATTGCGCGCCAGACGCAGTGGGACATGATCAACGAGCCCGCCGCGGGCGGGCGCTACGAGGCGCGGGTGATCGGCTTTGCACCCACGCTGATCGAACGCTTTCACCAACGCTTTGGCCAGTTTGCCGCGCAGCCGCCCTTGCAGGCCAGCACCAGCTCCGAGGCGGACGAAGACTTTTGCGCCAGCTTCAGCCACGCCCTGGCCGCGCTGCAAAACCCCGAGGCCTCACACGCCTTGCGTGAGCACCGCGCGCTGGAAGTCTTGCTGCTCTTGGCCGAGCGCGGCTTGGTGTTCGCCGCCAGCCGCGAACTGGCCTGGGCCGACCGGGTGCGCCGCCTGCTGAGCCAGCGCCCGCAAGCGCCTTGGACGCTGGCGCAAGTGGCCGCGGCCTTTCACCTCAGCGCCAGCAGCCTGCAACGCCGGCTGGCAGAAGAGTCAGCCAGCTTCAGTCAGTGCATGCGCGAGGTCAGGCTGGAGACGGCCATGGCCTTGCTGCAAGACTCGGCCCTGCAGATCTCCGAAGTGGCGGCGCGCTGCGGCTATGACTCGCACAGCCGCTTCTCGGCCGCCTTCCGCGAGCGCTTTGGCTTTGCGCCCTCGCACCTGCGCCCCTGAGGCGGGCGCGGTCTGGCGCACAGCTTTTGAAGCCTTGGGGCTAGCGGCTGGATGAAAGCCAGCGCACCATTGCGGCTTGGAGTTTTTCTTTTTTTGTCTCTTTCACTCGTCAAGGAAGCAAGGTCACGCATGAAGGCTTTTTCCCACACCCTGATCGCCAGCGCCCTGTTGGGCGCCGCCTCAATCGCCCAAGCCGGCGGCTTTCAACTCAGCAGCCCCGAAATCAAGCCGGGCAGCCTGATGGACGCCAAGCTGGAGTTCAACGGCTTCGGCTGCAAAGGCGAGAACAAATCGCCCGCCTTGAAGTGGAGCGGCGCGCCGGCCGGCACCAAGTCTTTTGCCGTGACGGTGTATGACCCCGACGCGCCCACCGGCTCCGGCTGGTGGCATTGGAGCGTCATCAATGTGCCCGCCGATGTGAACGAACTGGCCGCCGACGCCGGGGCCGTGGGCGGCGCCAACCTGCCCAAGGGCGCCAGCCATGTGCGCATTGACTACGGCGTGGCCGGCTGGGGCGGCCTTTGCCCCCCGCAAGGCGACAAGCCGCACCGCTACATTTTCACCGTGCACGCGCTCAAGGTCGAAAAGCTCGAGATCCCCGCCGACGCCACCGCCGCCCTGGCCGGCTACATGATCAACGCCAACGCCTTGGGCAAGGCCAGCTTCACGGCCAAGTACGGCCGCGCCAAGCCCTGAGCCTCGGGCGGCGCAGCCTTGGCTGAAGCCAACATAAAAGAAAAAGGCTGACGCCGCGCCCGCCCCAGGCCGCGCCAAAACATGGGGCGGCCTGCGGGCCGCTCAAGCCCGCGACAAGAGCGCGCGAATCCGCGCCACGGTGGCCGCCACCGGCGCCTCGCGCGAGACCTCCAGCCCCATCTCCCGCGCAATCTGGTTCACCTTGGCCGGGCTCAAGGGAATGCCGCCCGCATCAATCGCCGCAATCAGCGCACGAGCCCGTGCATATTCTGGGTTAGCACCGTCAGCACTGGAAGCGGACGCGGCGGCGGCACGCTGTGCAAGAAGACGGCGCAAAGGCGAGGGCTTCATGGGCCTGGCTTGATTTGAATTGAATAGAAACGCTGACCGGCTGATTGATCGCTTGAAGTACTCAAGCGCCGGGCAAACGCTTGCCTGCAAACGCCGCACCCTCAACCGCCGCACTGATGGCGCCGCAATGCGCCTCTTCATCCGCGTCAATCACCAAAAACCAAAACGCCTGCTCGGGCGCGCCCAGCTCCGGGTTCAATGCAGACGCCGGCCGCGCCAGCTTGAGCTTGACCTCCAGCGACAACTCTTCCGCCTCCGCCAAGGCTTGACGCGGCACCGCCTCCAAGCCCGGCGTGTCATCCCTGAAGTCCAACACCACCACCAAGTCATTGGTCTTGAAATGCCGCTGCGCGGCCTGGGCGAAGTTGAACACGCGTTCGTCGAGCAGGGTTTGGATGCGGTCGGGGAGGGGCGTGTCGCTCATGATGGTTGAGGCTGGTGCGGGGGTGGTGTATGAACAGCGCCATTATCCCGGGGTGGCACGGCCCTCAGGGGGCCTTCTGGGTCGCCAGGGCATCATGCAACCGCCCAGGGCCAGCTCTCCGCGAGCCTCGGCCTCCATGGCTTCAGGCGAAGGCAGGCCGTACAAAATCTCCACGCCCGCGCGCTCGCCGCAGTCCGGGCAGCGCTGTTTTTCAGTGGGGGTCTGTTCCATGGGGCCTCCCAAACTCATGCAATCGGTATGAAATAGCCCTTCGGCCGGATCGCCGCTTGAGGGGACTCAATGCGCTGTGACATCGCCCGCTTCCCGCCGCGCCCAATCCGCCAGGAAATCAAACATCGTGGCCAAGCGCCGCATCTTCTCGGGCTTGTCCGAGTCGGAGTAAGTGTGCTGCACACACAGACCGTTGCCCTGATTGCCGCCCAGCACGCACAGCAACGTGAACTCCGCTTCCAGGCGCGAAGCCAGTTCACCGGCGAGGTGCTCGTATTTGCCTGGTGGGGCGATGCTTGTGTGCTTGTTTTTGTCACTCATCTTGATTTCCCTGTTTTCATGCACCGGGCTTCGATGCGGAGGAGATCGTAGTCAGGGGCTAGCTCGCCAGATGAGCCAATAAATCACCCCAGGTGAACAAGGGCAGAATTCCGCACAAGTAAACCGTCAGCCACAGCCATGTTGATCAAGTCCGCCGACGACAAATCCTCACGACTCAAGCTCTTGACTGAGCTGCAACAGTCGTCCCTGCTCGATGCATTTCAAAGGAACTGGCTGAAGTCTGAATTGCTGCGCCAACAACGGGGCTGGCAGGGGGAACGAGACGCTGCGTTCTATATCGATGCGTGGAAGAAAGACAGCGACACCCACGCCGTTCTGCATGATTTGCGCTTGATGGCCGATGGCGAAACTGCCCAGATCGATCATCTGGTGATCAGTCGCACGCAACGCTTTTACCTGTTTGAGACGAAGTGCTTCAACGGCCAACTGCACATCAACGAGCAGGGGGAGTTTTCCGTCGCGTATCCCGGTGAACGTGTGTTTGGCGTGCCATCACCTTTGGAGCAGAGCCGCCGCCACGAACGGATCTTGAGCAAGGTGTTGGATCGTTTGGGCATCAACGCTCGCGCGGGTAGCACCTTCAGCTTTCACCATATCGTCCTCGTGCATCCAAAGGCCGTCATTCATCGACCGAGCGCCAGGCGCTTTGATACGAGCAACGTGATCAAGGCAGACATGATTGCCCGCTGGCACGAGGAGTACGTCGAGGGCCTGAACGCCGTCCAGGTATTGGGCAACCTTCTGAACTTACACAGCGAAGGCAGCCTCAAAGATCGGGCGGAAAAGTTGGCGGGCGAACATCAACCCGCGAACCCGCTGGAACTGCCTGAGTTCATGAAGCCCAAGCTGAGCGCCCAATCGACCCATCTGTCAAAAGCTGCCGGCACTGAAAGCGCTTCTGTCTCTGCCCGTTCGATGACACAAACACCTGCGATTGAAACCACGGATGCGTCAAATCACCCGCTCTACCGCAAGCTAATTTGCGCAAGCTGCCAAGCCAAGATCAGCTACCCGGAAGGAAAGTTCTGCTGGAACCAAGAACGGCGATTCAAGGGCTTGCAATACTGCCGGGAGCATCAGGCGGGCTTTGGATAGGGCAGAGCACAGCCCTGATAGCCGACTGTGAAGTAAACTGCACAGAATTCTGCAACTCGGCACTCAAGAGGCAAGCAAATCATGGGTTTTACAGCCAGAGATGTCGTGCCCTTCACTCAGGCGCGAGCCAATCTGTCCGAACTGGCCGAGCAAGCCAAGGCCGGCGCCGAAAAAATCATCACCAAGAACGGTGAGAGCTACGTCGCCTTGATCGACGCCGAACGCTTGGACTACTACCACCGCCTGGAGCAAGAACGCATTCACCTGCTCTTGATCGAAGACGTCAAGCGCGGCTTGGCCGACATCGAAGCCGGCCGCACCCAGGGCGCGGACAATGCCATCGCCCAACTGCAACAGCGCCGCGCCGCCGCAAAGGCCGGCAACAACAACAAGGCCGCCAAAAAACGTGGCTGAGCAACCGCTGTACCGGGTCGAACTGACCGAGAGCTTCCTGGAACGGCTGGACGCCATCGAAGCATTCCTGACCGAAGCAGATGCCGCATTCGCCTTCGACGACCTGCTGGCCGAGCTGCGCGCCACCGTCATTCCCAACCTCGCCCGCTTCCCCCGCATCGGCCGGCGTTACCTGGACAAGCCGCCCCAATCCGCCGAGGCCCTCGCCCAACTCGCCTCGCTGCCCGCCGGCGCGGCAGACCGCCTGCGCGAGTACCTGCATGGCGACTACCTCTTGCTCTACACAGCCATGGACGCCGTGAAGACCGTCTACCTGCTGTCCATTCGCCACCATCGACAGCTTTCGTTTGATTTTGCTCGGCTGTGGCCGACACACCAGCCATGAACCTCGAAGAACTCCTCAGCTCCCTCGAATCGCCCATCGTCATCCGCCCTACGCGTCGGATGACCCAAGGCGAGCTGGAAAGCTATCTCGACAAGGCCGCCGACATCCTGCGCGGCAACGCTGACCACTCCGAATTTCGCGGCTATGTGTTCGCGCTGCTGTTCTACAAGCGCATCAGCGACTGTTTCGACGAGGAAGTCCGCACCCAGGTCGCTACCCTGACCAAGGCGGGCGTGCCTCAGGATCAGGCCCTATTGTTGGCGCGAGACCCACAGAATCACCACTTCATCGTTCCTGAGGCGGCCAATTGGACCACCGTAGCGCGTACCGCCAAGGCCCAGCTCGGCCAAGCGCTGAATGACGCCATGCTCGCCATCGAACGGGCCAATGCGCACCGCCAGAACAACTTCGACGGCATCCTCACCGGCAAGATCGACTTCAACAAGCAGGACGAGCTGCCGCGCGACAAGCTGGTCAACCTGATCAACCACTTCAGCAGCCAGACCTTCGACCGCTCGCATGTCTCTGACGACCTGTTCGGCAACGCCTACGAATACCTGATTCGCAACTTCGCCAGCAAGGCCGGCAAGTCGAGCGGAGAGTTTTACACCCCGGCCGAGGTCGGCTTCCTGATGGCCGAGGTGCTGCAGCCCAAGGCTGGCATGTCCATTTGCGACTGGGCCAGTGGTTCGGGTGGCCTGTTGCTGCAGTGCATCCGCTACGTCAAAAAGCATGGAGGCGATGTACGCCAGTTGCAATTGCACGGACAGGAATCCAACGTTGCCACTTACAACATCTCGCGCATCAACATGATCCTGCACGGTATCCCGGTTTGGGAGCACAAGCAGGGCGACAGCCTGCGCGACCCGCGCCACGTCACGAACGACAACCGTCTCAAGCAATTTGACCGCATCATCATGAACCCGCCCTTCTCACTGGAGGATTGGGGTTACGACACCGTGGCAGCGGGCGACAAGTTTGGCCGCCTGTCCCATGGCATGCCCCCGGCCAGCAATGGCGACTGGGCCTGGATGCAGCAGATCGTCAAATCCCTCAAAGATGCCGATCCAGACGCTGGCACAGGCGGCCAGGGCATGGTGGTGATGTCCCAGGGCGTGCTCTTTCGTGGCCAGCCTGAACAAACCGAAGAAGAAGACGGGCAGAACCAGAAGGCCGACGCCGAGTACGTGATCCGCCGCAGCTTCATCGAAGCCGACTTGATCGAGGCCATCGTAGTGCTGCCGGGCAAGCTGTTCTATGGCAACAACGTGCCCGGCTGCCTGGTGCTGCTCAACAAGGCCAAGCCCGCCGATCGCAAGGACAAGATCTTGATGATTTGGGCCTCGCGTCATTTCCAGAAGGGCAACCCGCAAAACTTGCTGCGTCCGTCAGACCTGATGCGCATCCTGGTGCCGTGGCGCGCCTTCGGCGATTTGGCCAACGCCCAGCGGCTGGTTCCAGAGCACGAGGCGCAACTGATCCGCGAAGTTGAGGAGCAGCGTGATGCCCGCCTGGCCGACATCGAGGACGCCTATGGCCCGGTGCTGGAGCCGCTGTCACGCCTGCAAGCCGAGCTGGCCACGCTGGACGCATTGGACTTGAAGCAGCAAGCCGTCAAGGATGCCATCACGCCCGAGCATCCCTATTTCCATCCCCTGGCTCCGCTACAGGCGGATGTCGAACGCATCGAAGGGGAGATCGCCGCTGCCGGGCGTGGCGACAAGGCGGCGCTGAAAACCCAGTTGATCTCCCCCAAGGCGAAATTCGATGTCGCCCGCAAGAAACTGATTGACGCCATCAAGGCCCGCCACAAACAGGTGGCCCGAGCGGTCAAAGATTTGGGCAAGCTGCAGGAAGAGCGGGATGCCCGCGAGCAGGAAGTTAAGCTGGCCGCTGAGCGTGAGATCGCGCACCTCCGAGAGGCGTCCGCCGACCTGCTGCGCATTTGCAGCAGCGAAGACGAAGCACGTCGCTACTTCACCCTGGTCGGACAGGAAGAGGTTGTTGAGAACGAGTTCAACCTGAACCTGCCACGTTACGTAGATATCTGCTGAAGAATCTGCAAATTGCACTTCCAAATCATGACGAGCAAATCGAAATCGTCAAAGTATTGAAAGCTGCAGACAGTGCAATCTGCGCGATTCAGGATCGAGTCGCCACGCTCTTGGAGCTGAAGCGCTCCCTGCTGCAAAACCTGCTCACCGGAAAGATCAGAATTCCAGAGGGAGCCATTCATGCCTGAGGCAATGGAGGGGCCGGTCCCCTATACGGTACGCACCTTGTTCAACGAGGAGACCACCGTTGAGCGCGAGATCATCGAGCACCTGAAGGCGGGCAAGCTGGGCTGGACCTGGCGCTCGCGTGAATCATTGAAGGAATACCGGCCCGACGAGCGCGAGGTGCTGCTGCTGCTATTTTTGCCGCGCGATCTGGTGCGGTACGTAATCTGGCACGAGCTTTGTCATCTGCTCGAGCCCAATCATTCGGAGCGGTTCTGGATGCAATTGCGGCATTTCGAGCCAGCAGCGGACTCACTGCACGGTCGGATGCGCGATGCATGGAAGGCTGTGCCCACCTGGGCACAACGCGGTGTAGGGTTGGTACTGTGATTTCAGCTGACGGGAAGGCTCACCGTTTTTTGAGTACTACAGTTCCCAGATCCGAAAACCACTCACCGCTCTGACCGCACCAATCAGAACTTCAGTAAATCTATCGCCTTCGCTATACGACCCATAGACGAGCGGTCAACCTCAATCACTGAAAAACAATCACGAGCGATTGGATTTCGTGTCCCCATAGTTTCCTCAACTTATGGGGTGATTTTTCAGGCCTTATGCCTCTGGCGTAGGGTGTCAAAGTAATTGCTCTGGCGCGCATGATAAATCAAGGACTTAGCGGTCCTGGCGCCACGGCCTCTACGTAGGTCGTGCCGCAGTTAGTGCGACTGGCCTACGGCCGCGCCAAAGTTGTTGCACGGGCATCGGAGTCGAGCCAACAGAAGGCGGGCACGGATCTTGGGCGGGGCCGAACTTCTTGTTAGTCGACGCTCTAAGGTATGTCAGCATTTCAAGCGAGGCTCTTGGGCCTCGCCATTTGCTTTTGCTTGAATGCGGCCTTCAAGGCGATAGCAACGCATAGGTTTGGGTCAATCTCTTGAAGATTGAAACGGGTGCGCCTCTGCTTCAAGAAGCCGGGCAGCAACGACTTGCCGGCCGATCGCCTGTTGGTACGACCAACTTTGCGTCACGCGTCGGGAGTTGTCATGACTCGATCGGTCTGCGTCTCATGCGGCCAAGAATTCTTGGTCCGCCCTCAATCACCCAAACAAACCTTCTGCCCGGGCAGCGATTGCCAGCGGGAGCGCCGCCGACGCTGGGCCCAAGCCAAGCTTAAAGAGGACCCCGACTACCGAGCCAACCAGCTGGCAGCCCAGCGCGCTTGGCACGCCCGGCATCCAGAGTACTGGCAAACGTATCGCCGCAGACAGTCCAATGAACCGCCACCTAGCCCCTCACCCACGAAATCTGCAACAAGTGACGCGTCAATTTTTGGGGCGGACCAATTCGGTGGGCGGTGGTGGATGGAGATCCGTACCTCGGGGCCGGGCGGTGCTCCTCAGACTGTCCGGGTGGAGTTGACGTTGAACTCCTAGGCGGTTTGCAAACATGGACGTGTGCAAATAGAGGACTCGTGGCCGATTTCCTCGCCGCCACCTAATGTCAGGCAGCACGGCCTTGCATCTCGCTGAGTTGTCGGCAGGAGCTTGATCTGTCTCACAAGGTTCAAAGCGCGTGCATCCAAGTCGCCGAATGAGCGGAGCCGGTCATGCAGCCAGAAGACCAACAAGCGGCAGAAGAGCGCAGCAGCACGTTTCGAGCTGCCGAGTACGTTCGCATGTCCACCGAGCACCAGCAATACTCGACCGAGAACCAGGCCGACAAGATCCGCGAGTACGCCGCCAAACGCGGCATCCAGATCATTCGGACCTATGCCGATGAAGGCAAGAGCGGCTTGCGCATCGATGGCCGGGAGGCCCTGCAGCGCCTGCTGCGAGATGTCGAGACAGGCCAGGCGGACTTCAACACCATCCTGGTCTACGACGTCAGCCGATGGGGCCGGTTCCAGGACGCGGATGAAAGCGCTTACTACGAGTACATCTGCCGACGCGCTGGAATCCAAGTTTGCTACTGCGCTGAGCAATTTGAGAATGATGGCTCACCCGTCTCGACCATTGTCAAAGGCGTCAAGCGGGCCATGGCGGGTGAGTACAGCCGCGAGTTGTCGGCAAAGGTCTTCGCAGGCCAATGCCGACTGATCGAGTTGGGCTTCCGGCAGGGCGGTCCAGCCGGCTATGGACTGCGTCGCGTCCTCGTGGATCTAGCAGGCAACGTGAAGGGCGAACTCTCTCGAGGAGAGCACAAGAGCTTGCAAACGGACCGCGTCATCCTCACGCCTGGGCCAGACACTGAAGTCTTTATCGTCCGGGACATCTATCGTTGGTTCAACGACGAGGGCCTGCACGAGATCGAGATTGCCAAAAGGCTGAACGATCGCGGCATCGTGACTGACCTGGGCCGAGCCTGGACCCGAGCCACAGTGCGCGAGATCCTGACCAACGAGAAGTACATCGGCAACAACGTCTACAACCGGATCTCGTACAAGCTCAAGAAGCTGCGTGTCATCAACGGCCCTGATATGTGGATCCGCAAAGACAGCGCCTTCGACCCCATCGTGTCGCAAGAGGCCTTTTACACAGCGCAAGGGATCATTCGCGCGCGGGCCCGTCGCTTCAGTGACGAGGAGCTCATCGAGAAACTCCGTGGTCTGTACGAGCGCCGCGGCTTTTTGTCGAGCCTGATCATCGATGAGGCCGAAGGCATGCCCTCAGCAGCCGCCTACATCCATCGTTTCGGGAGCCTCATTCGCGCCTACAAAACAGTGGGCTTCACACCCGACCGGGACTACCAGTTCCTGGAAGTCAACAAGTTCCTTCGCCGCATGCACCCGGAGATCGTGACGACGACCGAGCGCGAGATCTTGAGCCTCGGCGGGACACTCCGGCGAGATCCAGCCACAGACCTCCTCGAGGTGAACCGCGAGTTCACCGTATCCATCGTGTTGGCGAGATGCCAGAGCCACGACGATGGGCGACGGCGCTGGAAAGTCCGATTCGACACCAGCCTGGCGCCAGACATCACGGTGGCCGTGCGTCTCGCGCCAGACAACCAGTCCATCCACGATTACTACCTCTTGCCGAGGCTGGACTTTGGGCTGCCTCGGATCAGCCTGGCCGAACACAACGGCATTGAATTTGAGAGCTATCGCTTCGACACGCTGGACTATCTGCACCGGATGGCGGCGAGAGCACGCCTCAGGAGGGTTGCATGACACGAGAGCATCCGCCGGGCGAGTTGCAAATGGTGCCCATCGACCGAATTCGGGTGCTCAATCCCCGAGACCGCAACAGCCAGGTCTTCGAGGAAATCGTCGACAACATCAAGGCACTGGGGCTCAAGAAGCCAGTGACCGTCACGCCGCGCACGGATGCCAGCGGCCCGTACTTTCTGCTGATCTGCGGGGAAGGAAGACTCAAGGCCTTCAAGGCGCTCAAGCAGTCCGAGATCCCGGCCATGGTGGTACATGTGGGCGACGAGGACGCCTTCATCATGAGTCTTGCGGAGAACTTTGCCCGGCGCCAGGGAAGGCCGCTGGAGTTGCTGGCCGGCATCGACCAGCTGAAAAGGCAGGGCTACGACCGACGTGAGATTGCAAGGAAGACCGGGCTGAGCCATGACTACATTCACGGCATCTTGCAGCTATTGGAAAACGGGGAGGAGCGCTTGCTGGTCGCCGTCGAGCGCGGCCAGATTCCGCTGAATGCCGCGCTCTCGATTGTTGGCGCCGGCTCAAATGACAAAGACATTCAGGCGGCACTGCAGGACGCCTATGAAAGCGGCAATCTGCGCGGCAACCAATTGCTGCATGCCCGCCGGATCATCGAACGGCGCCGCACGCTGGGTCGCTCGGTGGCCAGGAGTTCTCCACGCAAGGAGACCAATGTCACCTCAGCCAGCTTGATTCGGACCTACCAACAAGAAGTCGACCGCCAACGACTCATGGTGCGCAAGGCCGAACTCGTGCAACAGCGCTTGCTCTTCGTCACGGAGGCGCTCCGTCAATTGCTCACCGACGAGAACTTCACCAACCTCCTGCGGGCGGAGGGTCTGGATACCCTGCCCAAATATCTGAATGACAGGGTCTGGCCGCTGGGGAGAGCCGCATGAGCAAGCCACTGCTGGGCTTCGTGCCGGATCCGCTGATCCTGCCGTTTGAGAAGCTGCTGCCCTCACACAAGCTTCCCATGGGGCTGAGTACCTCGAGGAAGTACTTGCAGATCAAAGCATCCATCGAGGCGATCGGGCTCATTGAGCCTTTGAACATTGGCGCCGTCGACAAGGTCACGGGCACTCATGTGCTCCGGGACGGGCACATTCGCGTTCAAGCGATGAAAGAACTCGGCTTCCAAGACGCCCCCTGCTTGGTAGCGCTGGATGACGAGAGCTACACCTACAACAACCGGGTCAATCGCCTCTCGACCATACAGGAACACATGATGATCCGGCGGGCGGTCGAGCGCGGCGTCACCCCGGAGCGCATTGCGCGAGACCTCAAGGTCGATGTCAGCCACATTCACAAGAAGCTCAATCTCTTGGACGGCATCTGTGCCGAGGCGGCGGGGCTGCTCAAGGACCAGCGGTTTTCTCCAAACCTTGGCGCGGTGATCCGCAAGATGAAGCCCACGCGTCAAATCGAATGCGTGGAGTTGATGGTGGCGGCCAACAACGTGACAGCGGCCTACGCCAATGCCCTCTTGGCCGCAACACCTGCGGAGATGCTCGTGACCGAGCGCAAGCCCAAAAAACTCGCCGGCATCAGCGCCGAGCAGATGGCCAAGATGGAAAAGGAGATGGGCAATCTACAAGGGCAGTACAAGTCCATCGAACACACCTACGGCCAAGACGTCCTGAACCTGGTCTTGGCCAAGGGCTACCTGAAAAACCTGCTCGACAACCAGGCGGTGTTTCGGTTCCTTTCCATGCGGCAGCCTGAGGTGCTCAGGGAGTTCTCTAGTCTCGTCGAGGTTGATGCGCTGGAAAAGTGATGGAAGGGTCGCACCGCAGGACGATGAGCACAGCGCAGGCAGATGCTCTGTTCCGATGGTCAGATGGGGCCGAATCAACACGGCCACCGCCGATCCCCGATCTGGCCTGTTTGTACGGACTGGTCGGCACGGTCGCGCAAGAAGGCAGCGACGGCACTGAAACCAATCCCATTGCCATCGCTGGGAACTTCATCGCCTACCTGTCTTGCGCCATCGGACGCACGCCTTACCTGGCCGTCGGCAACACCAACCACCACGCACGGCTGTTCTTCTTGCATGTCGGGCGCTCCGGTCGCGGCCGCAAGGGAGATGCGGTCTCGTTGGTGGGGCGCATTGACGAGGCTGTTCGGCTGCTGAGCCCTGGATTGGCGCCGCAGATTCACCGTGGCGGCTTGTCAACGCGGGAGGGTCTGGCTGCCTTGATCCACGACGGCTACCAAGTGGGTCAACAACAAGTCCCGGCGATCACCGACAAGCGCCTTTGGGTCATCGAGTCCGAGTTTGCCAACGTCCTGCAGCAGAGCCGGCGCGGTGGCAACACGCTGTCGGCTGCGCTGCGTGATTGCTGGGACGGCGTCGATCTGAAGCCGGCGACCAAGACTTTTAGGGTCCACGCAAGTGAGCCTCATGTTTGCCTCAGCGGAGCGATCACTCCCAGCGAACTCCTTGCACTGGTTCAGCGACGAGATTTACTCAACGGCTTTGTGAATCGTTTCCTGATGGTCTGGGGCGAGCGCACACAGGTCGAGGCGTTTCCACGTCGGACTCCGCAAGCGCGTGTGGAGGCTCTCGCTGCGGAGGTGGTCGAAATCCTCGACTTCACGAGGTCCAAGGGCGAGGTCGGAGGAGAGGCTGTGCAGATGACGATGACTGACAAGGCTCGTCAACGCTATGCCAGCCTGTACCAAAGAGAACTCAATGAAGACCTCGGGAGCACCTTGATCGACAGCCTGCTGGAGAGGCGAGCGCCCATGCTCCTGAGACTGGCGATGGTGTTCGCGCTGACCGATCGCACCTGGCAGATCGAAGAGGAGCACATTGACGCGGCGATGGCCTGGGTTAGGTATGCGACCGACTCGGTTGGCTTCGTGCTGACTGGGGGCAACAGTTCGCCATCACGGTCTCAGGTCGAATGGGCAGCAGGCCGAATCTCCGCCTTCTTAGCAGCCAAGGGTTCTGCGTCGCGCAGAGATTTGGTGGTGGACTGCTTTGGTCGTCATCAGCCAGCCACTGTCGTTGACGCTGCGATCACTCACCTCATGGAAAGCGCGCCTGGCACGGTTCAAATTGAAGTGCAGTCACGGTCGCGAGCTGGACCTGGCAGGCCGTCGACCATTTACCGGCTGGTTCGCCCCCACATGCCAAATTAGTTCGCATCAGAGGCATCGCGGCTAAGTGCTTGATACGACACTAAGTTCGCAGCCATGCTTCAGGGCGTGACGTAGAGGCAGTCACCGTTGCATGGTTGAACTGGGAATGGTTACGCAAGTTAAGGCGTGGGGTTTTTCAAGTAGTCGAGCTCTTTAGGCTGGCAAAACAACTCGATAGCCTTCAGCCGTCGAACAGGCTCGCCTGCGAGTAGGCTCAAACTACCGATGAGGACATACCAATGGACAGAGCGTTCTGGGTAGGCCGGTACCAGAAGTTGTACTTTGTTGAGCTTCAGCAATAGGCTGGCAGCGGGCATTCGCTTTTGGTGGACGAATAGGCTGCTGCCATATCTTGTGCCTTGGCCTTAGAGTTTTACTTCGCCATGACGCACGCGCACGATCTCATTGATCACCCAGGGCATTTTCTTCTTTGTTTTAGGCATGCATCGAAAAAACTCTTCTGCGATAAATTGATCTGAGACGTGCCGGTCGTGTCGGGAGATCAGATAAAGAATTGCCCGCCAGTCATCGTGCGAAGCCAATGCCTCCGAAAACCTTGTCCGAGCCACCACATCTTTAGTCTCAGCCAACTTACATACATCAATGACAGCCTTTGCCTTGATCGATCCATGCACGGGTCGATAGACCCAAGCTGCTGAGACCTTGATGTGTTCGTCATACTTGTGGATAAACGGATGTACCCACCGGTACGAACTGGATTCGAGCGGGCAGGTTGACAGAAAGTGAAGCGCCCACTCGGAGCGATTGGTCGGATTGTGATTGTGCTTTCGATGATTGCAGCGTTTGCAGGTCAACACCAAGTTGAATTTGCAATAAGAGAATTGCGGGGCCAGTTCCTTAGGAATAATGTGGTCGATTTCCGCATTGCCGAGATTCTCTGAAATCGGCAGCCTGCAATAGGCGCAGCGTCGATTTTGCTTCGCAAACAAATGCTCTCGCAAGTCGGCTCTCAGTTTCTGCAGGCTTTTCTTCTGCCATTCGGAGGCCAACCCAGTGAATAGCTTTTCAAGGCGCGCTGCCTCGGCAGCAGTCCACGATACAGGACGAAGTTTTCTGTAGCCAATGCTCATAACCACTACCGTCCCGAAGCCGCGTCCTTGAGGGCGGCAAATGTCACCCGTAGTGGATCATCTGCAGGCAAGCGCTCGACCATTGGTCCAACCCGCTTCACCTCTGCTTTGAACTCTGTGCGTAATGGGCGACCACCAGCGACTAGCGACAGCAAATGACGGAAGGCCCTAGTGATTTCCGGGCCACGGGCGGAATCTGCCCCGAAGACTTCCTGAATGACATCGGTCGCGTCCCATCCAGTGGGAACCTCAATGTGTTGGGCGACAACTTTGTTGTCATGACGCTCCAGAGCAACCACCTCGGAGCGAGCGGCGGGCAAGGACGAAAGCAATAGAGACGAGTGAGTGGCAACAACCACATGGCAATCAGCCAAGCCGCAAAGCGCCATATCCGTCAATTCCATGTAGTTGCGCTGCCATTGGGGATGCAGCCCGCATTCGGGCTCATCGATCAAGACAAGCGTCTTGTCGCAAGCGGTCAACCCAAGGATGTAGGTTCCACAAAAGAGTGCCCATTGACCGGAACTCAGTGCATCATCTTCAAGCCCTCCGAAGGTCAATGGCGTGGGTCGCAAGTAGCCAGTCCTGAGGCCAAGCTTCAACGCTTCAGCGGAAATGCTGCTGCCGTCGAAGTCACCTTCCGCCCAATTGAAATGAAGTTGAATCTGAGAATCGCTTACTGATGGTCGCCTTGTTGTCGATGAGGGCTCCCGATTCCTTAGCGCTCGGGCGAGTTGTTGAGATGCAGATGCTAAGTCTCCAAAGCCCTTAAGGTCACTTGCAAATCGACTAGTTGGACGAGCATTTACCGAACGTTCAACATATTCCTCCAGGGTGAGCCGACTGCCTCTGGCAAGGCTTCCAATCTCAACATTCAAACCTACCATGCAGTTTGGTGGTACTTTCAGCGTGGCCCGAAGATGTTGCGACAGTTTTCTCAACTTTTCCAATCGTTCTGGGTACTGAAGCAAAGCAAGTATCAGTTGCCGACTGTTGTGCTGTCTGCTAATTAGGTTTCTGGAAGTGCGAGGCCCAATATATGCATAGCCGTCTCTGTATCGGCCCATGTACATAAAATCACCAACCGTTGGACTAGTTGGGAACCTGTCTGACGCAAATGCAGAGACTGCGACGACCTTTTCTGGCTGCCGGGTAAACTCCACGTCGTGCTGTGTTTGAGAAGACTTGCGCGAGATCAGGGCAGCGTCGAGAATCTGGCGTAACAGGTAACTTTTCCGAGTGCCGTTCTCGCCGATGAGTATCGTGAATACTGGATCTCGATCATCGCTCTTACGAAGAACGCACTCCGATTCAAGCTCCCCTCCAAACGGCATGCGGAATTTAGACACAAGGTTCATATAAGCCTCCCATTTGGATGATATGGCACCTTGCCTATCTAAGCGGAGGAGGCTATGGCATCAGTTGGTGTCAGGTCCGTTTGAATGGCGCCGACCTTTGACTGGGATTAGGTTGCGAAAAGCTCAATAGGCTAACGTTGTGCCCCCCGTCGAACAGGCTCGCCTGCGAGTACGCCCAACCTACCGATGAAGACGTACCAATGGACTGTGCGTTATGGGTAGGTCTGTGCCAGAAGATAGGGCTTTCATGTCGACCTCGATCTCTACCACGAGCCCAAGGTGGCGCATCAGCCAGCCATGCCGTCCGAGTTTCTTCACCTCGTCGGCGAGCTTGACTGACAAGGCTCGCCATCGGTATGCCAGCCTGTATCTTGCAGCGCATCCTCGCAGCTGAAATGAAGCTCAGTAATCTCATTCATGAAGACAGTTTCCTGTTCAGTTGCGACCGCATGCAGTATCCAGTGCGAACACGACTCCCTTTTGGGCTTCGGCCAATGACTGCATGATCTGCGTGCCATAGTCCGCACGCTCGGAGAGTTCAATGGCACGCAGCAAGGCTTGTGCAGCCGCTTGAATTGCGGCAGTGGCCTCACGCTCTTCTCGGGTCATCGCAATAGACATGGTGATTCCTGTTTCTTAAATATCGGATTGAAATCGCAGCGGCTAGAGCAAAGGGCTTCAGCCGCCCAAAATCGAATCAGCCGGTGGCACCGCATCAAACAAGCTCGCAAAGGATCTGTAATCCATCTCGGAGCGCTCGCCAACCAAAGCGAGAGCATATTTTGCAGATCTGAACCGTGAGGCGATAGCGGGGAACTGAGCAAACTTTTGCTCGCCGAATGAAAGGGCCAGCCCGCCAAACCGGACTCGCGCCCGGTTGAGGCGAGCGATGTCCATCAGCTCCTCGCAGGAGCGGCCGTCGCCGGGAGGTGAACTCAAGAGCATCGTCAACGCCGCAGCGTTTTCCTGGATCAGCTTCTCGGTGTGAGCGAGGAAGTCGTCGATTTACTTTGCGTCTTCTGGCTTGTCGCCAGACTTGGTAGCCAGTACCGAGAGGGAATAGACGAAGATCATGTGAAAGCCCCCTGACTACAAAAACGGTCAACAAGGAATTGCCAACCGAGTTTGATAGCGACTAGACCGGCGACTCTTCATAGAAGAATGATCGCAAGCGAAGCAGGTTGGCACGAGCAAGGGCGGCTGGTGTCACGCGGGCCAAGTGGCTGTCCTCGAAACGCTTAGCAATCGCTTCTTTGCCAGCACCACCCTTGAACTGCTTCAGACCAGACTCCAAGGCGTACATGCCGAACTGAAGGTTCGCATAGCTCATCCGGGCTCGCTCCAAAATCGCCTCGCAAGAAAGCAATTCGTTTAGAGGCCTGTCGACAAGTTCAGCCAGCTTGGCTGCATTTTGATCGACGAGATCTTCAGCATCGTGAATGAACTCCTTGATGAACAAGTCGTCATTGGCCTTCCCGCCAGAGATCTGGCTGAGCGCGGAGATTGAAATACAGGATGGTTGCATTCTTATGATCCCAGATGTTCTCTGGCAAACCCCCCTGGATTTGCCTAACGAGAATTATGGGCGCAAGTCTGCAAGTGGTTGGCCGAATCCGACCCAATCTGGCCAGTTCATTTTGGGGTGTGCGCAAGCCTCTCAACTGGCCAAAAGAGGCAAGTTCGGTGCCGGCACGCTCAGGTCTCGAACCGCAGCGGCCCTGAATTCAGCAAACAGCGCACGGCGCAAGGCCGGGCGATTCACGGATGACTGGTCCTCGGCATAGTCGTCAACAAGCGCGGGGATGCGCTTGGATCTGCCAATTATTTTGTGGGCCTAGTCAATGAAGATCATATTTCTTTCTAAGACTGTTCTTTGTAATTGACGCATCTCTCGCTAGCCCATCTGACTTCTCTTTAAGGCACTTTACAGTATAAATACCTCGACCCTGAGTCAAACCAACTCCTTTTTGGTTTTCTACTTGCTCACCGCTCAAGAGCTTGTAGTATGGATAGTGATTTTCGAGACACACCTCGGCGCTTCTTAAAAGCCCATAATCACCGGCGATGGACGAGTCAGTAAATTCGTTTCCTAAGAATTCAATCTTGAAAACATCAACGTCAAGCTGTGTACTCCGAAAACCACCAGCCGCATAGTTATATGGATGGTAGCCAGTCGCACATGCTGCAAGTGCTAAAGATCCAATCAACACGATGTACTTCATCTAAATCTCCTTGAGACGAACAAATACAAGGGCCATTGATCTGTTTCAGCGATACACCCAACGAATGAAAGGCACGGCCCCGTCAAAACTTAATCAAGTTGAGGTACTGGGCAACAGTGTGCCACGATGGGAAGTAAGGTAGCCCATCAACTTACTCGGAAGGGTAACAGATGGCCATTCTGTTTGTTTCTTTCGACTTCGCCAAGAACGTATTTGCCCTGCATGCGCTAAGGCTGCACTTGCTTCAGTCCAATGTTTGATGTTGAGCGAGCGGGGCGCTGGATTGAAATAGCCCCCTGAATCTCCGGACACGGTCTATCGCTTATCTTCCAGATAGGCATAGGACTGTGCATATGACTAGGCATACAGAGACGATTGAAGTCATCACCCGAGACCAGCGTAGGCGGCGCTGGTCGGTTGCCGAGAAGGCAGCTTTGGTTCGTAAGACGTATGAACCGGGCATGAGCGTGTCGCTCGTAGCCCGCCAGGAAGGCGTGGCGGCCAGCCTGCTGTTCACTTGGCGCAAGCTAGATCGCGACGGCGCGTTGGTGGCGGTTGGCGCTGGAGAGGCTGTTGTGCCGGCGTCGGAGCTGGCCGCAGCACGGGCCGAGATCGCCAAGCTGCAGCGCGTACTGGGTAAGAAGACCTTGGAGAACGAGATCCTCAAGGAAGCTGTGGAGATCGCCGCCTCAAAAAAGTGGATTGCGCGCTCGCCCTTGTTGCCGGGGGACGACCAATGAAGTCGGTCTGCTCGGCGCTGGGGGTGGCGCGCTCGAATTTGCATGCGAGGCATCACAGGCCAGGCAACTGGAAGGATGGCCTTGCCGCCGAGCTGTATTTGCCGGGCCTCAGGCCCAATCAGGCAAGGAACTGGCGTCCGCAGTCCAAATCGCGCCCGTTACACGCAAATGGCAGTAGTCGGGCCTACCCCGTCGAGTTGCGCCAACTGCTGGGCCCATGTGTCGCCGCTGGCCATGGCCTGGATGTGAGCGTCGTACCGCGCGTCACACGCGCCCACCGCTCGCGACTCAATTTCGCTGCATGTACCGCGCAAGACCTTCACCGATCAGCCGCAGTGATTCCTCAGCATCCAGCCCTGCACCTTCAGCCGGCGCCACGGAAGCCGCGAACAGCCTTACATTGCCAAGGACGCCGCCTATTGCCCTCGGCCCCGCTGCGGCCAAGTTACCTAGGTCGCCCTTGCCGAACTTGGAGACAGCGTCCGATATCCCTGGCCGTGCGAGTCCTGCAGCGCTAACGGCATCCTTCGCCAGCGCCCTAAACGCTCCAGAGAACCCGTTCAAGTTGACGGCATACCCTTTCTCAAGCTTGGTTGCTTGCGGCAGCTTGGCCATGTCGAAGGCGATCGTCCTACCGTCATCGCCAAGCATTGGGTTCACCGGGTCTGTAATCGCGGGGTTGAACCATCGAGAGAGTACGACGCGCGCACCAAACTTCCGCCCCAACGAAGGGTCTCGCTCCCCCTCACCCCCACCTGAGCTCGACCCATCATCCCAATTGGGATTGATCATGGACTCATCGTCGTCGTCGTCGCCCCCATCATTGCCGCCGTCGTCTGGCTCGGGTGCAGGAGATGGTGTCGGGCTGGAGCCACTGTCTGACGACGGTGCGGGGCTGGGGGCTGGCGAGGGTGACGGCGAATTTCCCGCTCCCGTCTCTGGTGTTGACCCCGGCGATGCGGGATCAGACCCATCGTCCCCAGTGACGTCGCCTGGCTTCGAGGGCACGGGATCTGAACCGCCTCCGCAAACCACTCCGCCCAGCCAACTACCAACCACCTCGCCTGCGTCGGTACCGAATTCGCCGCCAATGGTCCCGCCGATGGCTGCACCGATACCAGATCCCACAACCGCTCCGGGTGCCGCGCCGAAAGGCCCCCCGGCAATCCAGCCGACCGTTCCTCCAACCGATTCGCCGACGACCTTGCCGCCTAGCCCGCCAACAAATCCGCCAACACCTGCCCCCACCCAATGACCAATCTTCTTTGCCGTACCCTCACATTCGTCTGCGTCTGCTGAATCTATGGCGTAGCGTGCGCTCGCAGTGTCGACCGCGTTTCCAAAGTCGCGGCCGGGCCTTAGCTCCAGGCCAGGGGCCGCCACCATTGGATCGCCGATCAGCGCGTTCATGCCCCGTAAGGACATTGGCTTAAGCTGCTCGTCTTGGAAGTCGTAGATGAGGCCAAACGAACTATCACCGGCCAGGCTCTGGATCGGGCCGACGTGCTGGAGCACATCCATGCCGGCCTTGTAGCCAGCCCTGTCACCCTCGTACTTGGAAAGCCCCAGCGATGTGAAGAAGGCGCTATCGAGGCCTTGAATGGATCTTCGCAGCGCCGCCATATGAATCACTGCATTGCCCTTGGTGAGGCGCTCGCCCTTGGGTGACGCGATGAGGTCTGCAAGGAACCCATCCCGCGCCTCTGCGCAGAGGTCCTTCGCCCTTGACGGGCTGACATCCGCAAACTCCGGGAAAAAAAACGGTGCCTCGTCCCGCGACCTTAGGTCAAAGTCGACCATGCGCTTGACGGCAACGTCGATCGGCCAATAGAGCAACCGCGTTTTGACGAGGCGCTTACTTTTCTGCGTCATGCTTGTCCTCCCGAAACGATGCGAGCCCATCAAGCGTATTCGGGATTGCCATAGAAGGTGTGAATCCTTCTACACGGGTCTCCTGAAGATTGAGGAGACCGGCCGCTTTCAGGCATCGAGTTGTGAAATTCGTAGGACCGCAACCGGCCTAGACCATAAGTAAGCGGCCGTACCAGTAAACAGCCCTTTATCACGATCTAAGCGGCAAGGTTATCTCAGTCAGACGCCCGCACCTGGTCGCCAAAGCGACACAGCGTTCGCAGGAACCACAGCGGTAGAACAACAGGTAGCGAAAAGGCGCTTTACCTCAGCAAGCGCGAAAGCCGCATCGTTTGACGCTAGCATCATGGGCAGTCTAGCGCCCTACTCAGGTGTCGCCGGGTCGTTGTCGGCACCGCCATGGGCCAGCGCCTGACCCGCCAGCTCTTCTTCGCTGAGAGGATGTGTGGGCTGCTGCCGGTTTCATGAACACCTTGTTAGGTGTGAAGTGAAATCGGAGGTTGGTTATGGGAACAAGACGGCAATTCAGCCGGGAGTTCAAAGTTGAGGCGGTGAAGCTGGTCAAAGAGCGCGGCGTGTCGATCACGCAGGCAGCGCGGGACTTGGACATTCACCAGACGATGCTGCGGGCTTGGATACGTGAGATTGCGGCTGATTCGCAGCAGGCATTTCCAGGTAAAGGCGTGATGAAGCCTGAGCAGGCCGAAATTGAGCGGCTGAAGAAAGAAGTGGCCAAGCTCAAGATGGAGCGCGACATCTTGAAAAAAGCCGCGGCCTACTTTGCGAAGGACTCACTGTGAAGTTCGAGTTCGTGGCAAAGCACCGAGGGGTCTGGCCGGCGGTGGTGATTTGCGGGGCGCTCGGTGTCTCGCGCAGCGGCTTTTATGCCTGGCTGAACAGGCCGCGAAGCCAACGCAGCCTGCGCCATGAGCGCATCGGCGAGCAGGTCAAGCAGAGCTTTTTGAACAGTGACCGCACCTATGGCGCCCGCCGGGTTTGGCGCGACGTGCTGGCCAGTGGCGTGAGCTGTGGGCTGCACCTGATCGAGAAACTCATGCAGCAGCAGGCGCTGCGTGCAAGGCCCAGGCGGCGCGGCCTACCCAAAGATGACAACCACCTTTAGCTCAGTTTCTACGAAATGGGCTACAGCCCACAACTTAAAGCCCGTCGATATACTTCAAGAGCCTTGCACGCTGCGCGTCAGTAAGGGATGGCACAGACGCCAATTTGGACTCACGTACGACTTCAGCGACCTTTAATTCATACCAGTTATGGCTGGTTTCTTGATGATCTCTTGGATTACTTCCCACGTTTCAGGGTCGTACTCCATCATAACCATCTGAAGCATGAAAACAGGATCGACCTCTAATGCAAGTGCCATTTTTCGAACCTTACCGGTAGGAAGTTTCGTGTTCCCCTTGCGAATCATTGAAATAATGTTTGGCTTTGCAAAGCCCACCTCTTCGGCGATCTGTACGAGAGACTTTTCTGTCCACTCAATCTGTTGATCGATAAAGGCTGCGACGCTGCTAATTGCCGGTGTTGTTCTTTGCTCTTCCATGAATTCCTTGTATTTCACAATATTGAGTACTTATTGTCTATTCGATACGTCAGTTTCAGTCTATTGCAACGTCTACGCGAGAGCATCACTTACCTGTCATTGCGATGTTCCATGAAACAAGTTTTTCGCTCTTGTTATTGCAAAGCCAACGTTCAACTGCAGCAACTATTCCCTCTCCGTCACCCCGAAGCGCGGCAAATGCTGAAAGGGGTGGCCCCTGCCGCTCAAGTAGTGGGAGCAATTTATCAGCGTCAATGCATCGAACTTCGTATGTCATGAATGGATTGATAACATTTTCTCGTTCAATCTGCCTCCAACATTGACTATGGAAAAGTTGCTTTTGGGGCCAAGGCTCCAACGTCTCAGCATCAAGTGCGGGGGATTCACGCCAGCGATCTTTCATGCGGTTGCGTGATATACCAACATATCGAATAACCCCGTCGGATCCTGCAACCATATACATACACGGGATCTTGGCCGCCCACACTCGATTATTCAAAATTTCATACTGTGCTTGTAGCCAAGGCCCAATCCGACCACCTGAGGCTACGTTGCGCCTCCAACGACGACCACCAATGGAATCAATGCGGATGACTGGGGTTGCGGCTTGAAATATTTCAAACGCTCTTTCGTGTGGTGAGATCTGCATATATTGGTATTCTATGTTTTGCGAAAGACAAGCTTAGCTGGGTAAGATTTAGTCCAGAGACAACTGGAAGCTATTAACGAACCATGTGTGTAGGAAGAGCATAATACCGTCAATATTCAAGCGAATCTGACCATGAATTGATTTCGCACTCGCAGGTTAGATGTTTATGATGACAAATATCTACTTCCTTGACCTGGAGGGGGGGAGCATTGGAGCTCAGGCCGGTCTGGTGCAAAACTGCCTGATAGGGTTAAGTTATGCCGTACCTTAGCGCGCCTGCAACCGCATCCCGGGCTTGCCGACCAAGCTCGGAGCGGACATGGTTGGTGATGCCAAGCCAATTGGGGATCAGCGCACCCTGAGAAGCGAAATGTTCGACATGAACTACGGTTATTCGTTCGTCTGTGTATGCGACTTTGTTGATCTTCCTCCACGGTCCGGGTCTCGCTTGCTTGTAGGCCGAGAGCGCAGAATCCACATAACTCAAATTCGCCCCTAAGCCGAACATGACAATTAGGCGAACAGAGGAAGGAGGGTCGCGCAAGAACTTGCTACAACAGTTGTGCGTAACCGTGCGACCAAGCTCTGACTCGAGGAATCTTTCGAGCATGCCTCCTCCTGAGCCCTTCCACGAATGTGACTTGGCATCAAAGCGTTCAACAGTGCATCGAACAAATGAGGCAAAGTGAAATCGACCGTTTCTCTCGGCGATGATGCGATCCACCATTTGCACTAGCTCATCGGGTTTGACCGATGGAATTAGCCCGATGTGCGCAAGGATCTTTCCAACATTCTTGCGCGAACCTTTGTATGCAATTTGATCGTGCGGCACCGATGCCAACGCTCCTTTTTGCGTTGGGCCTTTGGAGAATCCAAGGACGATGATTTCGGGCGTCGTGCTGCCCCACGCCAGCGGATTCGAAGTTATGCGCCATTCCCCTCTTTGTAATTGTGTGCGATCGAATTCAACAGAATCGTCGCCAAAGCACATGGTGCAAGAAACTCGACCATGCGAAGGCATTTGATTTATATAGGTGAGTTGAATTTTCATTCCTAGATGCAAAGGTGTTGCGTAATCAGCGTTTCTTGATACGGTGTGTACGATGACCGGCGGTGATGACACGGTTAGCTGCTCTTGGTCTTGCAGTCTCGGCTGGCCTTGGCCAGAGCGTCGTAGATCTGCTGTTTGCCAATGTCCTCGACCCGGTGGGCCGGTGCAGGCAAGGAACTTTCCTTGAAGCCCTGGCCAAAGAACGCTTTCAGCGTCTCACGATCGGCAAGTATCCAAGCCTCCATGCATTGCACCATCAGGTGGCACTGCAAATCGTCACTGCCGTGTGGCTGGTCCCACTCATCGCCTTGTCGTTGCTTGAGATGCAACCAGGGTTGTTCGCGCTGACCGATCGCACCTGGCATATCGAAGAGGAGCACATTCATGCGGCGATGGCCTGGGTCAGGTATGCAACCGACTCAGCTGGCTTCGTGCTGACGGGTGGCAACAATTCGCCATCACGGTCTCAGGTCGAATGGGCTGCAGGCCGAATATCCGCCTTCTTGGCAGCCAAGGGATTTGCATCGCGCAGAGATTTGGTGGTGAACTGCTTTGGTCGTCATCAGCCAGCCACTGTCGTTGACGCTGCGATCACTCACCTCATGGAAAGCGCGCCTGGCACGGTTCAAATTGAAGTGCAGTCACGGTCGCGAGCTGGACCTGGCAGGCCGTCGACCATTTACCGGCTGGTTCGCCCCCACATGCCAAATTAGTTCGCATCGCAGGTATTGCGGCTAAGTGCTTGATACGAAACTAAGTTCGCAATGTTCGCTAAGTTCGCATCTATGCATCAGGGCTTGGCGGTAAAGCACTTGCGTTCGCTTGGTGGCATCAAGAAAGGTCATGCGAACTTCGGCAATAGGCTTATTCTGTTGAAAAAGTCCCCACCTCGACTAGCTTCTAAGCCGTACAATTTGCGC
>CAMFGY010000006.1 GCA_945952065.1 uncultured Burkholderiales bacterium
GAGCACTGCCTTCACACGGCAGGGGTCGCAGGTTCGAACCCTGCACCGCCCACCAAATCAAGCCCTTCAGCTCTCGCTGAAGGGCTTTTTTGTTTGCCCTTGCGGTGCGGTACCAATCCAGCGCATTGCTGGCGTCAAATGTTCCATTCGCCCACACCGCCTTGGTGATCTTCAATGGCCTCAAACATCGCGCTCACCTGCGCCCGCTCATGGGCACTGAGTTCCGGGCGCCAAATTTCAAACAGCAGAATGACGCGAACTTGATCACTCAGGTTCCACGCTTCATGTTCAATGCTGTCGTCAAACACCCAGGCTTTGCCTTCGACGGGTTCTCGGGTGTCGTTGCCGACTCGCAATCCGCATTGCGCTGGCACGATCAAAGGCAGGTGACAGATCAGCCGCGTATTGACCAAGCCGTTGTGAGGGGGGATGCGAGTGCCCGGGCGTAGCAAAGAGAACATCGCCGATGGCGAGCGGTTCTTCATGGTGGTCAGTGGCAGGCCCTCGAGTGCTTTCATGGTGCGTGGGCAGCGCGCTGCATTTTCAGCATGAACCTTGCCATGGCTGATCAAGTGGAATGCGCTCCAGTCGGGGTTGTTCAGCATGGGGCCCGCCACATTTTTGGGGCGGTTGGGCATGTCTTTGACATAGGGCTCAAACTCTGCGCGTTCTGCCATCAAGGCTTGCAGTTCGATGCGGATTTCATCGAATGCCGCTTCTAGTTCTGAGATCCAAGGAAAGACTTTGTTGTCGTAAAACTGGATCTGTGGAAGCCCCGGGAAATAGTAGATTTTGGGTTGTTGGAGATAAAGGGTCTTGCGCCCGGTGAGCAAGTCCAGCGACTCATTGAAGCGGCTTGAGGTTTCTCCTGCCGCAATGTCTTTGGCGGCCAACTGTTGCCGCAACTGAACTTCAAATTGCTCTTGATAGCGAGCACATTGCACCTGTGCTCTTTGCAACTCGCTGCGCAGACCCGCAGGCAATTGCCCACCGCCAGCTGCAAAGCGCAAGGCCGCCTGGTAATAGGTGAGGGCGCCTCGGAATTCGCCTTGTTGGTGCAAAAGGTCGCCCTTGAGAATCAGTGCCTGAAGATGACGAGGCTCAGTGCGAAGGACTTCTTCAAGCGCCTGGTCGGCTCGCGCCCAGTGAGCCAATTGCATGCACGTCATGGCCAGGCCAATCCAGCTGGCGCGGTCTTCTGGATGGGTTTGAAGCAGGCTTTCAAAACTCTGCAGTGCGTCCGCCAGTTGTCCACTTTGCAAGGCCGCATAGCTGCGTTGAACCTGTTGCGCCAGGCTTGTGGGCGTGGAGTTTTTGCTTGGGGAGGGCATGGAGGAGGGCATGCGGTCAGTTGAAAACAAGGGTTTGCGCCTACTGCAGAGAGTCGAGGTCGGGTGCGGCGGATAGTATGCCGGGATTGTGAGCCGCGTTTCAGAGGTGGCCGGTGCGGCGAGCGGTTATTCTCTCGGCGATCGCGCGAGTTCTTTCTTTGGCAATCGCACAAGACGAACTCGCGTGGGACCGCAAGCCACTGGCAAGGCAATCTGGGTTCAGGAGTAAAGGAAAGCGTATGGTCCGCCACAGCCCCGACTGGTTCGATGCTCAATACAACAACCGACTTCGGGTGAGCAATAGCGAGGTCTTGTTGGATCGGTGGGTGCGGGCTTCGCAGTTGGTGCGCGAGAAGATGTTTTGCAAGCTCAATCTGGCCTATGGTGAAGGGCCGATGGAGCGGCTGGATTTGTTCCCCACCGATGTGCCGAAGGCGCCAGTCTTGGTGGTGATCCATGGGGGCTATTGGCGAGCATTGGACAAGTCGGATTACTCCTTCTTGGCGAGTTCGTTCAGCGACGAAGGGGCGATGGTGATCGTGCCCAATTACTCTCTTTGTCCGGAAGCTGGCATTGATCGCATGGCGCTGCAATTGGTGCAAGCCTTGGCCTGGGTGTGGCGTCATGCGGCCGCTCATGGTGGGGACCCGAATCGCATCGTCTTGGCCGGGCACTCGGCTGGCGGGCATTTGGCCACCATGCTCAGCTGCTGTGATTGGAAGTCTGTGGCGCCGGACTTGCCGCACCACTTGGTCAAAGGTGTTTTATCAGTCTCCGGTGTTCATGATTTGGCGCCAATCCGGCAAGCGCCTTTTTTGCAGCAGGACTTGAATTTGGATGCCGAGGCGGTGAAGCGCCTAAGCCCTGTGCACTTTCCGGCACCCGAGGCTCCGGTCTATGCCGTGGTGGGTGGCGACGAGAGTGAGGAGTTCAAGCGTCAGACGCAGCTGCTCAGGCAGGCCTGGGGGGCACGCGCGGTGCCTGTCTGCGAAGAGATCCCGGGCTTCAATCACTTCGATGTTTTGCATGACTTGGCGGACCCGGAAGGGCGGACGCATCGTTTGGCACGCAAGCTGTTGGAGTTGCGCTGGTACAGCGCCTTGCTTTGAGCGGGTTTTTCCGGGTGAAGACCGGCACTTGATCGCGCTGTGACTCGGGCCAGAGAATCCCTGCATGTCAAACCCGCGGCGGCAGTTTGCCGCCGGTCTGAGCCCTTCTATGAAAATTTCATCACTCGGTTTTGTCAGCGCTTGTTTGGGCTTGGCTTTGTCTTGGCCCCAGGCTCAGGCGCAAGTGGCGGTGCAGGCCAATGCCGATCATGCGCAGATGCTTGCGGCAGCAGACCCGCTTGCGGCAGCCAACAAACGGTTGGTCTACGACTTCTGGCGCGAAGTCTTTGAGGCTGGGCATCTGGACTTGGCCGACAAGTATTTGGCCGAAGGCTATATCCAGCACAACCCCAGCGTGCCCACCGGGCGCGAGGGCTTTGTCAAATTCTTTGCGCAATTCAGCAAACCCAAGCCGATCGAAGTGCGGGTGAAAGCGCCCTTGGTGGCTGTGGTCGCTGAAGGTGACAAGGTGGTGTTGGCCTTTGTGCAAACCCTGCCCGAGCCCAAGGACGCCGGCAAGAGCTACACCAGCACGTGGTTTGACATGTTCCGCGTTGAGGGCGGCAAGATCGTTGAGCATTGGGACCCCGCCACCAAGCGCTGAGGGCGCGCCAGGTTGGCGGGGCAATTCAGACTGCCAAGTAACGGCCGGGCCTATGGTTCACCGCCAGCGCGGCGTTGATGGCCAGCATGCCCAGCAAGGACATGCCCACTTTCTCAGCGGGCACAAAGGCCAGGGCGCTGAGCAGAATCACGCCGTCCAGGGCAGCCTGCACATAGCCGGCTCGCCAGCCGCGCTTTTCTTGCAAGAGCATCACCAGCACATTGAGCCCACCCAATGAGGCGCGATGCCGGAACAAAATCAGCATGCCGGCGCCAATCAAGAGGCCGCCGGCGATGGCGGCAAACCAAATGTTGAGCTGCGCGAATTGCAGCCATCGCGGCAAGACCTCGGCCAGGGCGGCCATCAGGCTGACCGCGCAGATGGTCTTCAAGGTGAAGGGCAGCCCCATGCGCCGGTAGGCCAGCCAGTAAAAGGGCAGGTTGATGGCAAAGAACAAGGCGCCAAAGGGCAAGCCCGAGGCGTAATGAACCAGAAAAGCGATGCCGACGGTGCCGCCGGTCAACAGGCCTGCTTGCTTGAACAGCGCAACGCCCAGGGCCACAAACAAGGTGCCGGTGAGCACGGCCTGCGCATCTTCCAGCCAGGAGTGCCGAAAGGTGCGTGTGGCGGTTTTGCGAATGCTCATGAGCCCAGGCCCGCCATGAACCACTTGATCACGCCTTTGGCCAAAAAGCCCACCAGACCGAAGCCCAGACCCAGCAGCAAGATGAAAGTGCCGAAGCGGCCTGCCTTGGATTCGCGCGCCAGCTGCAAGATGATGAACACCATGTACAGCATGAAGGCGCCGACGCCCCAAGTCAGCCCCATCTGGGCGATTTCTTGTTCGCTGTATCCAAACATCCTGCTACTTCTCGTGGTTTTTATGGGCGTTTGATTCAGTCTCGGGTGGAGACCAGGTCACGATAGGCGTGCCAGCTGGCGTGCCCCAGCCAGGGCATCACAACGACGAAGCCCAGCATCAAAGAGGCCATGCCCGCCAGGGTCAGCAGCATGATCAAGGCCGCCCATAGCGCTACGGGCGCGGGGTACTCCATCACGACGCGCCAACTGGTGAACACGGCGCCCAATACCCCAATTTGCCGATCCAGCAGCAGCGGCACAGCAATCATGGTGGAGGCAAACATCGGCGCCGCCAGCAGCGCGCCCAGGGCCAGCCAGGCCTCGAACAAATGCGATTCTTCGTTCAGCACCACATGGCGCAAAAAGTCCATCGGCTCATGGATGGGGGTGCTGGTGAAGCCGGTCACCAAAGAGGCTGAGGTCATGACCCAACCGGTGCCCGCAAACGCCAGCAGCACGCCGAACACGACCAAACGCCCATCGCGGGGGCGCCAGGCGCGCAGCACCGTCGAGAAATTGGGTTTCAGGCCGCGCTCCAAGTCGCGGCTGATGACATACAGGCCGGTGGCCAAAATCGGAGCCACCAGCAAGAAGCCACTGAAGGCGCCCGCCAGCAGCCAAAAGCGATGCCGGGCGAGCATGAAGATCACGGCGCCGATCAAAGCCAAGATCAGGCCATGCGCCAACGATGGCCCAGGGCAGCGCAGCAGATCGCTCCAGCCACGGGCCAGCCAACCCAAGGGGCGCAGCAATGGGATCGGCTTCACGCCAAACTGGCGCGATTGCTGAAGGGCCTTCTCGGTCTGTAGAAATTGCATGGGGATTCGAGTCTCAACACAGATGCTCTCATGCTCGCATGAGCCGGGCCTTGATGGGCATCAAGACAAACACCTGTTTGCCTCAGTCTTGCCCTGATGCGGGCGACGCGCTTGCGTCAAGGACGCTGAGCATTTGACGCGCGCAGGTCAGCAAGGCCGATTCACCCGCATGGTCGAGCTGCAGGCGCTGGGCCTGGGCCAGTTGCGGGTAATGGTTGGCCAAGGAGCGCTCATAGCCGGGGTCGTAATGCTCCAGCATCAGTTCACGAAACGCGCTGGCCCAATCGCCACTGCGGGCTTGCGTTTGCCAGCGTTTGACACGCTCATGCCCTCGCACCGGAATCAAGGCCTCAAGCCTCGCACAGAATTGCTCGGGCTGGGCCATGAAGTGCGCATAGTCTTGCAGCAGCAACTGCACGCGCGCCTCGTCGTCCATCTGCAGCCAATAGAGGTGCCGGCTGTTGCGCAAGGCTTCGTACAGGGCCGCCGGCATGCGCAGCTGGCCGATCTTGCGGCTCTCGCTTTCCACAAACACCGGGCGGCTTGGGTCAAAGCTGAGAAAGCGTTGCCAGAGCAAGCTGTCAAAGCGCTTCTGGCTCGGCTGGGCTTGCTGTGGCAAGGCGCCCAGCACCGAGCCGCGATGCAGGGCCATGCCTTCCAGATCCAACACTTGCGCGCCCAGGCGCTCCAGCGCGTGCAAGAGCCGCGTCTTGCCGCTGCCGGTGCGGCCGCACAAGACATGGAATTGCAGGGCTTGGGGTTGGGTCTCCAGGGTCTCGCGCACCTGCGCCCGGTAGGCTTTGTAGCCGCCTTGCAGCTGGCGCGCTTTGAAGCCGATTTGCCCGAGGAACCAAGTCATGGCGCCGGAACGCTGGCCGCCGCGCCAGCAGTACACCAGGGGCCGCCAGCCGCGCGCCAAGGGCGGGGCGAATTCGTCCAGATGGCGAGCGATATTGCGCGCCACCAGGGCGGCGCCAATCTTGCGCGCCTCGAAGGGGGAGGTCTTGTAGAGCAGGCCGACACGGTGGCGCTCTTCGTTGTCCAGCACCGGCCAGTTGAGCGCTCCGGGCATATGGTCTTCGGCGAACTCGGCTGGCGAGCGCACATCGATGATGGCGTCGAAGTCGCTCAGCTGCGCCAGCGCTTGCTCCACATCAATCAGGATGGAGGGCGGCTTCATAGCGGTAAGGAGACCGCGTCCAGCAATTCGCTCTCAATTTGCAACTGCGCCTTGTTTTGCTGCAGCGCGGCGCCATCGACCAAGAAGGTGTCTTCCACCCGCTCGCCCAAGGTGGAGATTTTGGCGAGTTGCAAATTGATGCCGTGGCGTGCCAACACCCGGGCAATTGCATAGAGCAGACCGGCGCGGTCGCTGGTGCTGATGGATAAGAGCCAATGTTGCGCGCGTTCGTCGGGCCGCAGTGCAATGCGCGGGGTGTAGGGGAAGGATTTGACGCGACGCGAGAGGCGGCCTCGTCGCGGTTCGGGCAAGGGGCCTTCCGTCATCAGGGCCTGGGTCAGCTTGGCCTCAACCAGCGAGACCAAGTCGCGGTGATGCAAATCGACATCGGGGCTCAGCACCTGGAAGGTGTCGAGGGCAAAGCCGTGGCGGGTGGTGTGCACCTTGGCATCCAAAATATTGAAGCCCGCGCTGTCAAAGTAGCCGCAGATGCGCGCAAACAGGTCTTGCGCATCAGGCGAGTACACCAGCACTTGCAAGCCCTCGCCGATGGGGGAAGGACGTGCACGCACGATGGGCTTGTCGGTCTGCACATGCCGCCACAGTGATCGCGCATGCCAAGCCAAATCGCTGGCTTCGTGGCGGGCAAAGTAGCTCAGCTCCAGGGTCTCCCAGAGTTCGGCCTCGGTGCCGGGCAGCATGGAATGCAAGGCCAGCGCTTGTCGGGCCTCTTGTTTGCGTGCCTCGATATCGGCCGTCAGATTGGGTTGCGCGCCGCCCAAGGCGCGCAGGCTGATGCGGTAAAGGTCCTCCAGCAGCTTGCTCTTCCAGGCATTCCAGACCTTGGGACTGGTGCCGCGGATATCGGCCACCGTCAGCAGATACAGCGCGGTGAGATGGCGCGCGTCGCCCATTTTTTGGGTGAAGCGCTGGATCACATCGGGGTCGGAGAGGTCTTCTTTTTGCGCGACTCGAGACAGCGTCAAGTGGTGCTGCACTAGGAAGACGGCCAGTTCGGTGTCTTCTTTGCTCAAGCCGTGATCGCGGCAAAAGCGGCGCGCCTCCACGGCGCCCAAGTCGGAGTGATCGCCACCCCGGCCCTTGGCCACATCATGGAAGAGCGCTGCGATATAGAGCAGCTCCGGCTTGTCCCACTGAGCCGCCAGCTGCGAGCAAAACGGGTATTCGTGCGCGTGTTCAGGGATGAAGAAGCGCCGCACATTGCGCAGCACCATCAAGATGTGCTGATCGACCGTGTACACATGGAACAGATCGTGCTGCATCTGCCCCACGATGCCTCGGAACACCCACAAATAGCGCCCCAGCACCGAGGTTTGGTTCATCAAGCGCATCGCATGCGTTTGCCCTTCGGGCTGACGCAGGATCTGCATGAAGGTGGCGCGGTTGGCGGGGTCGCGCCGGAAGGCGCTGTTCATCAACTCGCGGGCGTTGTAAAGCGCGCGCAGGGTGCGAGCCGACAATCCTTTGATGCCGGGCGTTTGCTGATAGACCAAAAAGGTGCGCAGGATGGCGTGAGGCTCGCGTTGATACAGGTCATCGCTGGCAACTTCCAGCATGCCGGCACGGTCCAGAAAGTGGGGATCGATCCGCCGCATCAACTGTTGCTGTGATCCATTGACCTGCTCTTCCAGGTTCAACAACAAGATCTGGTGCAACTGGGTCACCGCCTTGGCGGCCCAGTAATAGCGCCGCATCAAGACCTCGGAGGCGCGCTGCCCCTGGCTGGCCTGGTAACCAAAGCTCTCAGCGACCGCGTTTTGCAAGTCAAACACCAGGCGGTCTTCGCGCCGACCGGCCACGCTGTGCAGGCGCGCGCGGATCAGCTTCAGCAAGCCTTCGTTGCGCTGCAGTTGACGGCTTTCAAACGCCGTGATCAGGCCGCGGTCCGCCAACGCCTTCCAGGTCTTGCCCAGCCCGGCGGCACGGGCAATCCAGATCAAGACTTGCAGATCCCGCAGTCCGCCCGGGCTTTCTTTGCAATTGGGCTCCAGCGAGTAAGGCGTGTCGTCGTACTTGGTATGACGTTGCTGCGCCTCCAGCGTCTTGGCGCGCAAGAAGGCGCTGGCGTCCATGGCGCCCATCAGCGCCTGCTCCATCAGCTTGAACTGGGCGCGCTTGCCCGCCAGCAGCCGCGCTTCCAGCAGGGCGGTTTGAACGGTGACGTCGGCGGCTGCTTCTTGCACACACTCGCCCAGGGTGCGCACCGATGAACCGATCTCCAGGCCGATGTCCCAGCAGGAGGTGATGAAGGCTTCGATGGCGGTCTTGACCGGACACTGGGTGTGCGCTTCCACGCCATCGGGCAGCAAGACCAGCACGTCCACATCAGAGTGAGGGAACAATTCGGCCCGCCCGTAGCCCCCTACCGCGACCAAACACGCGCCCTCGGGCATCTGGGCACGAGCCCACAGTTGCTGCAGCGTCTGATCGACATGGCGGGCCAATTGACGCAGCAAGCGTGCTGCTGCTAACTGCGTGGGTGGGCCCTCGCGAAAGGCCGTGATCAAGGCCAACTTGCCGGCTTTGAAATCCCGCCTCAGGTCCGCAAGGCTGGCCAAGTCGGCAGGAGGAGCGGAGTTCGGCAAGGCCAAGCTGCCCATGAAATCAGGCTTTGATGAAGTCGGGCGGGGGCGGACTGCCCGCGGACAAGGTGAAGACCTCGTAGCCGGTTTCCGTCACCACCAGGGTGTGTTCCCACTGGGCCGACAGCGAGCGATCTTTGGTCTTGATGGTCCAACCATCGTTGTGCTCGCGCATATGGCGCTGGCCGGCGTTGACCATGGGTTCAATGGTGAAGACCATGCCGGGCACCAAAACGTCCAAGGTGCCGGGCCGACCGTAGTGCAGCACTTGCGGCTCTTCATGGAACACTTGACCAATGCCATGACCACAGAATTCGCGAACGACGGAATAGCCGGCGTTCTCGACAAAGGTTTGGATCGCATGGCCGATATCCCCCAGGTGCGCGCCGGGCTTGACCTTGGCAATGCCCTTCCACATGGCCTCATAGGTGAGGGCGCACAGGCGCTTGGCGGCAATGGAGCCTTCACCCACCACAAACATGCGGCTGGTGTCGCCATGCCAGCCGTCTTTGATGACGGTGACGTCGATATTGACGATGTCGCCGTTCTTCAGCGCGCGGCCATCGGGGATGCCGTGGCAGATCACATCATTGACCGAAGTGCAGATGGATTTGGGGTAGGGCGTGTAGCCGGGTGGCTGGTAATTCAGCGGCGCTGGAATCGCACCTTGCACATTGACGATGTAGTCATGCGCGAGCTTGTCGAGGGCTTCGGTGGTGATGCCGGGCTTCACATGCGGGGTCAGCATGTCGAGAACCTCGGAGGCCAAGCGGCCGGCTATGCGCAGCGCCTCAATGTCGGCGCCAGTCTTGATCGTGATCGTCATGCGGTCATTTTAGCTTTGCAGCTGAAGCCGCCCGGCCGACCAGGGCATCTTGACGATCCCTGGCCAAGGGAGCTTACGCGCCGGCAGGCTCAATCGGCCCAGACCACCAAGCCGCTCCAGGCGGTACCCAGCACCACGAGGCCGAAAGCGATGCGGTAGTAAGCAAAGGGCACAAAGCTGTGGCTGGAGATGTAACGCAACAGCCAGCGCACGCAGATCCAGGCGCTGATGAAGGAGAACAACAGGCCGACGCCGAACATCGGGATGTCCGCGCTGCTCAGCAATGCGCGCTCTTTGTAGAGGCTGTAAGCGCCGGCGCCGATCAGAGTCGGGATGGCCAGGAAGAATGAAAAATCGGTGGCGGCCTTGCGCGACAAGCCCATCAGCATGCCGCCGATGATGGTGGAACCCGATCGGCTGGTGCCCGGCACCATGGCCAGACATTGAATGACGCCGACCTTGAGTGCGTCCAAAGGGCTCATATCGTCGACGGTTTGGATGCGAACGACGGCCTGCTGACGGCGCTCGGCCCACAAAATGATGAAGCCACCCAGGATGAAGGTGGTCGCCACCACAGTGGGGGTGAACAAATGCGCTTTGATTGCCTTGCCGAACAGCAGGCCCAGCACCACGGCCGGAAAAAAGCCAATGGCGACATTGATCACAAAGCGGCGGGCGCGTGCGTCCGAACCCAGGCCCGCAGCCACTTCACGCAGGCGCTGGCTGTAAACCAGGATGACGGCAAAAATGGCGCCGGTTTGGATGGCAATGTCGAACACCTTGCTCTTGGCATCATCAAAGCCCAGCAAAGAACCGGCAAGAATCAAATGGCCGGTGCTGGAAATCGGCAAAAACTCGGTCAGGCCTTCGACGATGCCCATGATGGCGGCCTTGATCAGCAAAATGGCGTCCAAACGCGACTCCCTCAAAAAGAATGGCCGCGATGATAGCCGCCACCTGTGACCGGACTTGTGACCCCGCCTGTTTCCGGCCCGCTTTGGCAGGCGTTTCCTTCCGTCGGCGGCTGGCGTTTGCACTGGCTTGACCGGCTCGGCTTGCGGCGAATACATTACTGACCCATTGGTCATTAACGCCACTGCGCCACGCAGCTTTTGAATACCGCACCCCGCCAACGACGCAAGCAAGCCCGCCCGCAAGAGTTGCTGGCGGCGGCACTGGATTTGTTTGTCGAAAAGGGCTTTGCGGCGACCCGCTCCGAGGAAGTCGCGGCCCGTGCTGGCGTCTCCAAGGGCACGCTGTATCTGTACTACCCGAGCAAAGAAGAGCTGTTCAAGGCGGTGGTGCGGGAGAACCTGTCAACACGGATCGCCGCAGCCGTGGCCTTGGCCGCTCAGCATCAGGGCTCGATGAGCGATTTGTTGAGCCATGTGATGAAGACGTGGTGGGAGCAGGTCGGGCTCGGGCCTGCGGGCGGCATCACCAAGATCATGATGGCCGAGGCGCGCAACTTCCCCGATTTGGCGCGTTTTTATGTGGACGAGGTGGTGCTGCCTATCCACCAATTGCTGGCGGGTTTGATCGAGCGCGGCATTCGCAGCGGCGAGTTCCGTGAGGTGCCGCCGGTCGAGACGGTGCATGTCTTGATCGGGCCCATGCTGCACATGATTCTTTATGAACATTCATTGGGCGCCTGCCGTTTGCACGGCGGCCCCAGCATCAATGCGCCCGCCGTGCTGGCGGTGCAAATGGACTTGATCCTGCGCGGCTTGTTGGCTCAGCCCACTGGGCTTTGATCCGTATCCCTTGAAATTTTGAAAGTAGCTCTGCGATGAAGCCTTGGTTGAAAGTGACGCTGGCCGTGCTGGCTGTGGCAGTGCTGGCAGGCGTGACGCTGAAATGGGTGAAAGCCCGTCAGGTTTCAGCGCCGGTGGTGAGCAAGGCGCCTGCAGGCTTGGTGTTGGCCGACATGGATGTGCTGCGGGTGCAGCGGCAACGATTTGCGGGCACCTTGGACATCTCGGGCAATCTGCGCGCGACCGAGACCGCGATGATCAAGGCCAAGGTGGCGGCGGAGTTGGCGCAGCTGAGTGTGCGCGAGGGTGATGCGGTGCGGGCCGGGCAATTGCTGGGGCGCTTGGAAACCTCGGAGCTGGATTGGCGCTTGAAGCAAGCCGAGCAAAACGCCGGCGCGGCCAAGTCGCAAGTCGATATTGCTCGGCGCACCTTGGACAACAACCGCGCTCTGGTGTCGCAAGGCTTTATTTCAGCCACCGCTCTGGATAACGCGGTGGCCGGTGCGGCCGGCGCCGAAGCCAGCTATTTGGCGGCCAAGGCAGCGGTGGAGTTGGCCCGCAAAGCGCAGGCCGATGCCGCCTTGATCGCACCGATCTCGGGTCAGGTGTCGCAGCGATTGGCTCAGCCGGGAGAGCGTGTGGCGGTTGATGGACGTGTGTTGGAGATCGTCAATCTGGCTCACATGGAGTTGGAGGCCGCGATTCCCGCTGAGGTGGCGGCCGGCTTGAGGCCGGGCGCCAAGGCGCTGCTGTCGGTGGAGGGGCTGGCGACCGAGGTGCCTGCGGAGCTGGCTCGCATCAATCCGGCGGCCCAGGCCGGCTCGCGTGCGGTGCTGGTGTATCTGAAGGTTCCGGGGCAGCCCGGCTTGCGACACGGCATGTTTGCTCGGGGCCGAATTTTGCTGGATGAAGCCGAAGGACTGGTGGTGCCTAGCAGTGCCGTGCGGCTTGAAAAAGCACGCCCCTATGTGCTGCAAATCGTGGAGGGCAAGGCGCGCTCGCAAGCGGTGAGCCTGGGGCGCAGCGGCGAAGTGGCGGGGCGTGCCGTGGTGGAGTTGCGCTCCGGGGTGGTCGAAGGGGATTTGTTGCTCTCGGGGACAGCCGGCCAAGTGGCTGACGGCACTTGGGTGAAGGTGCCGGCCGCTGCTGTGGCTGCCCCAGCGTCTGCAGCATCGCGCTGAAACGAGGGCACAGGCCATGTGGTTCACCCGCGTTTCTATTCAAAACCCCGTCATGGCCGTGATGGTCATGCTGGCCTTTGTGGTCTTGGGCCTGTTCAGCTATCAACGGCTGTCGGTGGACCAATTTCCCAATATCGATTTCCCCACGGTGGTGGTACAGCTGGACTATCCTGGCGCATCGCCCGAGATCGTCGAGAGCGAAGTCACCAAAAAGATTGAAGAGGCCGTCAACACCGTGGCCGGCATCAACACCCTGACTTCGCGGTCCTATGAAGGCTCAGCGGTGGTCATTGTCGAGTTCAATCTCGATATTGATGGCCGAAAAGCCGCTGAGGACGTGCGCGAAAAAGTGGCCTTGATCCGCCCGACTCTGCGTGACGAGGTGAAAGACCCGCGCATCTCCCGCTTTGACCCGCAAAGCACGCCCATCTTCAATGTGGCGGTGCTCTCGGAAGACGGTCAGCGCAGCACGCAGGAGCTGACCACCTGGGCCACTCAAGTCTTGCAAAAGCGGCTGGAAAATGTGCGCGGGGTCGGCTCGGTCAGTGTGGTGGGCGGCTTGCAGCGTCAGGTCCAGCTGCGCTTGCGCCCTCAGGCCATGGAGTCCTTGGGTGTCAGTGTGGACCAAGTGTTAGCGGCAGTGAAGAGCGAGAACCAGGAACTGCCGCTGGGCACGATTCGCTCCGCCGAGCAAGAGCGCGTGGTGCAAATCAACGCGCGCTTGAAAACGCCGCAGGACTTTCGCGACATCGTGGTGGCCCGCAAGGCCGGTCAGTCGGTCAAGCTCTGGCAAATTGCCGACGTGGTGGACGGCCCGCAAGAGGTGGAAAGCCTGGCGCTTTACAACGGCCAGCGCACCGTGCTTTTGAGCGTGCAAAAGAGCCAGGGTGAGAACACCATTGAGGTGGTGGACGGTTTGATGCGCGCGCTGAAAGAGGCTGCAGCCCTCACACCCAAAGGCATCAAGACCGAAGTCAATCGCGACAACTCTCGGGCCATTCGGGTTTCGGTGGCGAATGTGCAGCGCACCTTGTTTGAGGGCGCAGCGCTGACGGTGTTGATCGTGTTCTTGTTTCTGAACTCTTGGCGCTCCACCGTCATCACCGGTTTGACCTTGCCCATCGCTTTGATCGGCACTTTTCTCTTCATGTACATCTTCGGCTTCACCATCAACAACATCACCATGATGGCCCTGAGCCTTTGTGTGGGTTTGTTGATTGATGACGCCATTGTGGTGCGGGAGAACATCGTGCGCCATGTGGCCATGGGTGCCAGCCCCTGGCAGGCTGCCTTGGATGGCACGGCCGAAATCGGCCTGGCGGTGCTGGCGACCACCTTGTCCATCGTGGCCGTGTTTTTGCCGATTGGTTTTATGGGCGGCATCGTCGGCAAGTTTTTCCATGAGTTCGGCATCACCATCGTGGCCGCGGTGCTGATCTCGATGTTTGTCAGCTTCACCTTGGACCCGATGCTGAGCAGTGTTTGGCACGACCCGCAGGCTCACGGCGTGCATCGCGGCGCCCCGGTGACGCTGTACGACAAAACCCTGGGCCGCATCACCTTGAAGTTCGACGACTTCACCGAGTGGCTTTCCGCGGCGTATCAAAGAATCTTGGCTTGGTCTTTGCGTCACAAGGCGGCGACCTTGGGCATCGCCTTGGCGAGTTTTCTGTTCAGCTTTGTTTTGCTGGGCGGGGTGGGCAAGGAGTTCGTGCCCAAGGCCGATCTGTCAGAAACCCAAGTCAATTTCTACACCCCGGTGGGCTCCAGCCTGGAGGTGACCGAGGCCCGCGCCAAGCAAATTGATCAGTTGCTGCGCGAGTTGCCCGAGGTGCGCTATACCGTCACCACCATCAACAGCGGATTCGCGGCGGGCAAGATCTACGGCGCGGTCTATGTGCGCTTGTTGGACCGCAAGGATAGAAAGCGCTCCGTGGCCGATTTGGCGCAGCCAATCCGCGAAAAGCTCGCCAGCGTGCCCGGCATCACCGTCACCAATATCGGGCAGACGGATTTGGGCGGCAGCAAAAGCTTGCAGTTCTCCATCCAGGGCGCGGACTTGGGGGAGTTGGAGCGTTTGTCCAAGCAGGTGCAGGCTGAGCTGCTCAAGATCCCTGGCTTGGTCGACCTGGACACCACGCTCAAACCGAACAAACCCACCGTCTCCATCGAGGTCAAGCGCGATGCTGCGGCGGATGTGGGCTTGAACGTCAAAGCGCTGGCGGGTTCGTTGCGCACCTTGTTTGCGGGCACCACGGTGGGCAACTGGCGGGCGCCGGATGGCGAGAACTATGACGTGGTGGTGCGGCTGGGGCCCCAGGGACGCCAGAGCTTGTCCGACTTGCAGCATTTGCCCCTGAACGTGGCGCCGGCGGCCGATGGTTCGGCAAGGGTGGTGCGCTTGTCGCAAGTGGCCGATGTGCAGGCTTCAACCGGCCCCAACCAGATCAATCGCCGCGATATGAGTCGTGAGATCACCATTGACGCGAATGCCTTGGGACGCAGCTCGGGTGAGATCTCGGCCGACATCAAAGCGGTTTTGGACGGCATTGCCTTCCCACCCGGCTACCGCTACACCTTTGGCGGTTCGACCAAGAATATGAACGAGTCCTTCCAGTATGCAGTGGGCGCGCTGGCTCTGGCCGTGGTGTTCATTTACATGATTTTGGCCAGCCAATTCAAGAGCTTTTTGCAGCCCCTGGCCTTGATGAGTTCATTGCCCTTGACCTTGATCGGCGTGATCTTGGCCTTGTTGATGTTCCGCTCCACGCTGAATATGTTCAGCATCATTGGCATCGTCATGCTGATGGGCTTGGTCACCAAGAACGCGATCTTGCTGATTGATTTCGCCATACGCTCCCGTCAAGGTGAGCATGCCCATGGGGTGGATGCTGAGCCCATGGGCCGCGAGCAGGCCTTGTTGCATGCGGCCAAAGTGCGACTGCGCCCGATCTTGATGACCACCCTGGCCATGGTTTTTGGCATGGTGCCCTTGGCCTTTGCGCTCAGCGAAGGCTCGGAGCAGCGCGCCCCCATGGGGCAGGCGGTGATTGGCGGCGTGATCACCTCGTCTTTGTTGACCCTGGTGGTGGTGCCGGTGATCTATTGCTATCTTGACGATCTTGCCGCTTGGGCCAAGCGCCGCTGGTCTGGAAATAGAATCGCCGCAGAATGATGGAATGAACAACGGCGCCGACTGCGCCGCTGAGTGCCAAGGAAACCGACAAGATGAATATCGAACAAGCCCGCTTCAATATGATCGAACAGCAGATTCGTCCTTGGGACGTGCTGGATGCCGGCGTGCTGGAGCTGCTGGCCGTGGTCAAGCGTGAGGATTTTGTGCCCAGCGCCTACCGGGGCTTGGCCTTCATGGATACCGAAGTGCCCTTGCCGGGTGGCCAGAAGATGCTGGCACCGCGTGTGGAGGCGCGCCTTTTGCAAGAGCTGAAAGTGGCGCGCCACGAGAAGGTGCTGGAAATCGGCGCCGGCAGCGGCTTTATGGCGGCATTGCTGGGCCATCGCGCACAGAAAGTGTTCTCGCTGGAAATCAATTCGGAACTTGCGGCCTTTGCCGCCGCCAATCTGAAGCGGGCCGGGGTGACCAATGTCACCGTACGCGAGCAGGACGGCGCTGCCGGCCTCGCGGCAGAGGGCCCGTTTGACGTGATCGTGCTGTCGGGCTCGGTGCACGAAGTGCCGCAGGCATTGTTGGCGCAACTCAAGGTCGGCGGCCGTCTGGCGGCGATTGTCGGTGCTGAGCCGGTGATGCAAGCGCAGTTGTTCACGCGGGTGAGCGAGAAGGACTACCGCAGCGTCAATCTGTTTGACACGGTGGCGCCTCGTCTGCAGGGTTTTGCAAGCGCTTCGGCCTTCAGCTTCTGAGCTGGGTTCGGATTTCGCACATCGCTATGCCAGTTCAAATCAATGGGGCGGACTTGCAGGAGTTCTGCAGGTCTTGGGCCCGACCTGTGCTGTTATTGGATGTGCGGGAGCCCTGGGAGGCGCAATTGGCATCCCTTCAAGTGCCGGGGGTGCGCAGCCAACTGATGCCAATGGGCCAAGTTCCAGCCCAGTTTGAAACTTTGGAGGCCTCGCAGCCCATCGTCTGTTATTGCCATCATGGGGTGAGAAGTCTGCAGGTCGTCGCATTTTTGCAGCGCGCGGGTTTCGAAAGCGTCTATAACCTCGCCGGCGGCATTGATGCATGGTCGACGGAGGTCGACCCCGCGGTGCCAAGATATTGAAGCCCTGAATGAATGAAAAAGCGCTGGGTGCCCAGGCTGACTCTGTTTGAAGCTCAAAAGCACCCAACGCCCTGAGATCGTCAACATTTAAAACCCAATTCCAAATGAGGAAGCTCATGCCAGTCCATCAAGCAAAACAATTGCGCCGCCCCTTGTCCCAAGTTGGTTTGGCGCTGCTGATGGCCTTCGGTGCCGCCGGTGTGGCGCGCGCGCAAAGTCTGCTGGAGCTCTATGACACCGCGCGGGCATTTGACCCCACGTATTTGTCTGCGCGCGCTCAAGCCGAAACCGCGCAATACCGCTTGGGTCAGGCCGAAGCGCTGCTCAAGCCAACTTTGGGCTTGGGCGCCAGTGCCACGACCAGCCAGGTCGATATGAAGAAATTCGGCTGGACCGGCACGGACTCTTTGCAAGCGGGCCTGAGTGGCACCTACAGCGTCTACAACAAGAGCAGCCGCCTCACCGTGGAGCAAGCGCGTTTGGGCCTGGATCTGGCCGCGGCCGATTTGGAGTTGGCCGAACAAGACTTGATCGTGCGCTTGGCGCAAGCCTATTTTGATGTCTTGTCTGCCAAGGACGCCTTGACCACCACACGCGCTGCCAAAGCCGCGTTTGCCGAGCAACTGGCCTCAGCCAAGCGCAACTTCGAGGTGGGCACCTCCACCATCACCGACACGCGCGAGGCGCAAGCCAAGTTCGACTTGGCGGTGGCGGGCGAGATCGCCGCAGAAAACGATTTGCAGGTCAAACGTTTGAAGCTGAATCACTTGGTGGGCAAGGCGGCGGAGCCCAAGGCTTTGGCCGTGCCTGTGGCCCTGCCGGCCGTGGTGCCTGCCAGCGTGGAACCTTGGGTGAATTTGGCAGAGGAGCAGCACCCCCAGATCCGCAAGGCCAAGACCGGTGTTGATTCTTCGGTGCTGGACACCGGCAAGGCGCGTGCCTCCGATGGCCTGACGGTGGACCTTACCGGCAAGCTGGGTGCCGTCAACTCGCGAGGCGCAGGTGCCGATCTGGCCGGCAGCACAGGCACCACATCCAGCGGCAGCTTGGGCTTGTCGGTGACCCTGCCGCTCTACACCGGTGGTGCCAGCCAGAACAAGGTCAAAGAGGCCTTGGTGCTGGAAGAGAAAGCCCGCCAAGATCTGGCCAATGCACGTCGCGGGGTGTCCGAAGGAACACGCAGTTATTTCTTCGGCCTGGTCTCTCAAGCGGCGCAGGTGAAGGCGCTGGAGGCCGCTGAGGCGTCCACCAAGCTCGCCTTGGATGCGACACAACTGGGCTACAAGGTCGGTGTGCGCGTCAATCTGGATGTCTTGAATGCCCAGACCCAGTTGTTCACCACCCAGCGCGATCTTTCCAAGGCTCGCCACGAGGCGGTGCTGCTGAACCTGAAGCTGCGTCAGGCGGCCGGTGTCTTGAAGCCCGAAGATGTGGCTGCAACCAATCAGTTGCTGGCCAAGTGATGAGTTTGAGCTGATTGCTTCACGGCACAAGGCCCGCTTGCTGCGGGCTTTGTGCTTTTTTCAGCCGGGTGCATTGGCCCTGCAGCCCTCTCGAGCTAGGCGGTGCGGCGAGAATAGGGCGCATGCTTTATTTGATTTCTCCCGCCAAGTCTCTCGATTACGAAACGCCGACCCCGGCCGTACTCAAGGAACTGAGCACCCAGCCTCAGTTCGTGCCTCAGTCGCAGCAATTGATCAAGCTCTTGAAAAGCAAATCATCGGCAGAGATTGCTGCCATGATGAGTTTGTCCGATGCGCTGGCTGACTTGAATGTGGCGCGCTTTCAGGCCTGGCGGCCCGAGTTCACTCACCACAACAGCAAGCCCGCGGTGCTGGCCTTCAATGGCGATGTGTATGAGGGGCTGGACGCAGCCAGCCTGAGTCTGGAGCAGATGCAATGGGCGCAACAACATCTGGCCATCTTGTCGGGGCTTTACGGCGTTCTGCGTCCCTTGGATTTGATTCAACCCTATCGCCTGGAAATGGGCAGTCGCTTGGCCAACCCCGCGGGCAGCACCCTGTACAAATTTTGGGCCGATCGGCTGGCCGAGCATTTGAATGCACAGGCAGCGGCGGCCCAGGTGCCCGTGATTGTGAATCTGGCATCGCAGGAGTATTTCAAAGCCGCTGACCGCCCGAGCTTGAAGCCGCGGGTGATCGAGTGCGTGTTTGAAGACTGGAAGAACGGCCAGTACAAGATCATCAGCTTTTTTGCCAAGCGGGCGCGCGGCTTGATGGCGCGCTATGCGATCACGGAGCGTATCGATACGCCGGCCGGTTTGCATGATTTCAAGGCCGAGGGCTATGGCTTCGAGGCCAGCCTGTCGACGCCGGAGCGTTTGTTGTTCCGACGACGCATGGCTTGATTCGCTGCGGACCCGATCAAGCAAAATAAGCGCATGAGTGGACAACAGCAAATCACCGCAGACTTGAGGTTATGGATCGAGGCCCAAATCAAGGAGGGCTTCAGCCATGAGCAGATCTTGGTGGCCATGATCAGCAGCGGCTGGCAGGCCGTGGTGGCGGCGCAGGCCTTGGATGAGGTCCGCGCTGCGAAGCAGGGCGCGGAAGCGTCTTCGCCCTTGCCGCTGGCGGCCAAGGCCTTTCCCACCATTGACCTGAGCGCAGGAACGCCGAGTTTGTGGTTGGGCGATCGCTGGGTTCATGTGTTGTTGAGCTTGGGGCATCCGCGAGTCGTTTTGTTGGGGGGCTTGCTCTCGGCGGAAGAATGCGATGCCATGGTGGCGGCGGCTCAGGCGCGCTTGGCGCGCTCTGAGACCGTGGCGGCCACGCCGGAGGGCAGCGAAGTGAATGCTGCGCGCACCAGCGATGGCATGTTTTTTGAACGCGGCGAAAGTGAACTGATCCAGCGTGTGGAAGCTCGCCTGGCGCGTTTGATGAACTGGCCGGTGGATCACGGCGAAGGCCTGCAGGTTTTGCGTTACCGGCCAGGTGCCGAGTACTTGCCGCATTACGACTATTTCGATCCGGCCATGGCGGGTTCGGCCGCCATTTTGCAGCGAGGGGGGCAACGGGTGGCCACCTTGGTCATGTACCTCAACACGCCAACGGCGGGCGGGGCGACCATTTTTCCGGACGTCAAACTCGATGTCTTGCCCATCAAGGGCAATGCGGTCTTTTTCAGCTATGAGCGCCCCGACCCTTCGACGCTCACCCTGCATGGCGGCGCGCCAGTCCGGGAGGGTGAAAAATGGGTGGCCACCAAATGGCTGCGCGAGGGCGTTTTTGTTTGAGCCCCCGCCGCAAGGCCATGTGCTGAGTTGGCGGCGCAAGTGGCCCTCAGCGGCGCAGTGGCAACTGACTTTGCTTGAGTTGCCGCAGCACAAAGCTGGATTTGCTGTGACGAATGCCGGGAATCTTGTAGAGCCTCTCACGCAGCAGACGCTCATAGTCGCGGGTGTCCGCCACCGCAATGCGCACGTAGTAGTCGTAGTCGCCTGAGACCAAAAAAGCTTCCAACACTTCGGGAATCTGCTCTAGGGCCTGACCGAATTCGAACAAGGCCTGGTCCGAATGATTGTCCAGCGTGACTTGCACGATCACGGTATCGGCCAGGCCGATCTTGGCGGCATTGACGCGCACCGAGTAGCCTTCGATCACGCCTGCTTCTTCCATGCGCTTGATGCGGCTCCAACAGGGTGAGCTGGTCAAACCCACTTGTTGGCTGATGTCTTGCAAGCTGATGCGGGCGTCTTGCTGCAGGGCATGCAAGATGGCGAAATCCAGTTTGTCGAGCTTCATTCTGTAAGTGATTTGAATTGCAGTAAATTCTTCTGAATTTTCTTGAGTGTAAGGAAAATTCAGCAGCCTTTGCTGCTCGGGTTTGGGCACAGTGATGCCATGAACGAATTGTTTGCCCCCGAGCTTTTGTCCAGCGAAGTTTCCCAGCCCCGGCCCAAGCAAGAGCCGCTCAATGGCGCTCAGGTCTTGATTGCCACCTTGCTCAGCCTGGGGGTAGACACCGTGTTTGGCTATCCCGGCGGGGCGGTATTGCCGCTGTACGACGCCTTGCATGCCGAACCGCGGCTGCGCCATGTTTTGGTGCGGCATGAGCAAGCGGCTGTCCATGCGGCGGAAGGTTATGCGCGCAGTTCGGGCAAGGTGGGTGTGGTGTTTGTGACCTCGGGTCCTGGCATGAGCAACACCACCACCGGCTTGTTGGATGCTTTGTGTGACTCGGTGCCTGTGCTGTGCATCAGCGGGCAAGTGGCGACCACCGCGATCGGCACCGATGCCTTCCAGGAATGCGATGCCTTGGGCATCTCCAAGCCGGTCACCAAATGGAATGTGCAAATCCGCTGTGCTGAGCACATTGCTTCGACGGTGGTGCAAGCCCATGCCCGAGCAGTGGGCGGTCGGCCCGGTCCGGTCTTGGTGGATTTCCCCAAGGACTTGCAGCTGGCGCAGGTCGCGGAATCTGCGTGCGGGATCACAAGGATTGACGCCGCGAAGTTGGTGGCAGCAACGATGGTGCCCGCGCGACCTGGGCCGCTTCTGCAGGGGCCGCATGGGGCAAATCCAGTCGGGCGCGATGAATTGCTGGCCCGGGCCGTTGAACTGCTCAGCCAAGCGCGGCGGCCGGTGTTTTATGGCGGTGGCGGCTTGATCAACGCGGGCGACTTGGCGTGCGCGGCATTCAAGCGCCTCGTCCATTTGAGCGCTGCGCCCTGCACCTTGACCTTGATGGGTTTGGGCGCATTTCCCGCATCTGACCCGCAGTACCTGGGCATGTTGGGCATGCATGGCACGCTGGAGGCCAATTTGGCCATGCACCATGCGGATTTGGTGATCTGCGTTGGGGCGCGATTTGATGACCGCGTGACGGGCCGACTGGACAGCTTTTGCCCTGCAGCCAAGGTCATACATCTGGATGTCGATCCCCGCTCGATTGGCAAGGTGGTGCCGACCGAGATCGGCTTGGTGGGGGACTGTGCGGACAGCCTGTTGGCCTTGGAGCGTGTCTGGGCCGAGCGGGCGACTCAGGCGGCGGACCTGCGCGACTGGTGGCGGCGCATCGACCATTGGCGCGCTCAAGACTGCTTGGCTTTTCAAGCCGGAACGGATGGGGCAATCTTGCCGCAAGCGCTGATGCGCAGCGTACAGGCCGCCATTGCGGGGCGCGATGCCATCATTGCCACCGACGTGGGGCAGCATCAAATGTGGGCCGCGCAGCACCTGCGGTTGGAGCGACCGCGCCGTTGGCTGAGTTCGGGCGGGGCCGGCACCATGGGCTATGGCTTGCCTGCTGCCATTGGCGCGCAAATCGCGCACCCGGGGAAGCTGGTGGTGTGCGTCAGCGGTGACGCCTCGGTGTTGATGAACATACAAGAGCTGTCGACCGCGATACAGCACCGTACAGCGGTGAAGTTAGTGCTGTGCAATAACGGCCGCATGGGCATGGTGCGCCAATGGCAGGAACTGATTCACGGCGGGCGCTACAGCCACAGCTACACCGAAGCTTTGCCCGACTTTGTGGCGCTGGCCCGGGCTTTTGGCTGGCAGGCCAAGCGGGTCGAGCGACAGGAAGACTTGCCTGCGGCGCTGCAAGAGTGCCTGCAAACGCCGGGGCCCTTCTTCCTCGACGTTCAAGTGCAGGCGGAGGAAAACTGCTTTCCGATGATCCCAGCCGGTGCCGGCCATCAGGAGGTGTGGCTGGGCAAGAACCGGGTCTTTCACGACGCTTCGGACTGATATTCTTTGACTGGCCGATTGATCCGCTTTCAATCGGTGACTAGAAGCGATAGCGCATCGGCCAAGTCTCGCAAACAGGCATAAAGCCCATGGATTCCAAGATGGGCCGACTCATGGGTGAGGCATCCACCGCCATCCATTCAAAGCCACGCGCCCGCGCCTGCGCAAAGCGGCGTTCAAACAGGGCGGCATAGACGCCGCGGCCTCGCCACTCGGGCAACACGGCGCCGCCATGCAGTTCCGGAAAGCGGGAGTGGGCCGGATAGTCGGTCCAGCCTGTACCGATGGCTTGCTGGCCCGCGTAGGCGCAAAACATGCTGATGGAATCGGGGTGGCTCAGGGATTAGGCCAGCTTATCGCGCAGCCACTCGAAGTCGCGGCCCCAGATTTGCGCCTGAACGGCGAGTACATCATCCAAGTCCTCGGGCTGTTCAATCTGGCGCAACTCGACGCCGGGCGGCAATGTGCTGTTGGGGCATCGAGGCTTGGACGCTTTGCTTTGCAAGGGGTAGAGCATGAACTGCTCGACGTCATCGGCGACAAAGCCTTCGGCTTCCAGCAGGGCCTTCAAGGTGCTGGGTTGTTCAAGCCCGTACAGCTTCCACTCGAAGTTTTGCTAGCGACGGCGGAAATGTTCAATCTGTTCCCGAATTTGGGCGCGCTCTTGGCCAGCATCCAAGCGCGAAAAGCACAGCAAGGATTCACCGCCCTTGCCGGCGGGCGCGGTGTGGCGCCGCAGATGCGGCAGGCATTCCAGTTCATAGCCGTCAAGGGCCAAGTCCTGCCGGTCGAGGCGAAATGCTTCAAAGAGTTGCTCTGGGCTGGTGCTCATGGCTTGCTTTGGTCTGCAGGGGCGGCCGGGCTTCAAAGAGCTAGCGCCGCGAAAAAAAAGGCACCCATGGGTGCCTTTGCGGAGCGTGCTCGGCGTGATTAGACGCGCTTGCGGTACTCGTGGGTACGGGTGTCGATTTCGATCTTGTCGCCTTGGGCCACGAAGATCGGCACTTGGATTTCAAAGCCGGTGGAAATCTTGGCAGGCTTCAAGACCTTGCCCGAGGTGTCGCCCTTGACGGCAGGCTCGGTCCAGGTGACTTCGCGCACCAGCGAAGTGGGCAGTTCGACAGAGATGGCCTTGCCGTCGTAGAACACCACTTCCACGGGCATGGAGTCTTCCAAGTAGGACAGAGCGTCGCCCATGTTCTCGGCTTCCACTTCGAACTGGTTGTACTCGGTGTCCATGAACACATACATCGGGTCAGCGAAGTAGGTGTAGGTGCACTCTTTCTTTTCCAAGATGATTTGGTCCATCTTGTCGTCAGCCTTGAACACGACTTCGGTGCCGGAGTTGTTCAGCAAGCTCTTGAGCTTCATGCGCACGGTCGCAGCATTGCGGCCACCGCGGCTGTATTCGGTCTTCAGCACGACCATGGGGTCCTTGCCGTGCATGATCACGTTGCCTGCGCGGATTTCTTGAGCGATCTTCATGAGTGTTCCGTTTTGGAAAAAAGGTTGTTTGGGGCGGCCAGTTCAAACCGTTAAATCATCTGGCGCACCGAGTGTTTTCGCTTGAAAGCTTGGAATTCGATCAAGCCGGCGCAGACCGAGGAACTCAGGGCCGCGAATTCAAAAAACTCAGCGTGCCTGGATCGCTAGCCTGTCCAAATGACGTTGCAAGCTCACGCCAAACGCTTCCGTGGCGCAGCAAAGCTCTGGATTTTAGCTTGTTTTGCGGCTCAGGCTGAGCAGTTGGCTGCTTAAATCCGCAGCAGAACCCAAATGCTCACGCCAGAAGAGGGCGTGGTTTTGCGCTTGCGGGAGGTCCGGCAGCGCCAACGGCCCTGCTTGCAGGCCGTTCCAAGTCCGCCACAGCGTGCGCCAAAGCGAAGCTTGCTCCGCCGAGGTTTGCGCCAGCCACAAATCCATAAAGGCCTCCAATTTGGGGCCATGTGCGCCGTCGGCTTGAGGGTAGATTTGCCAGACAAAAGGCTTGCCGGCCCATTGCGCACGCACAAACGAGTCTTCGCCGCGCACAAAATTCAGGTCGCAAGCCCAAAGCAGCCGGTCAAATTCACTTTGACTGAGATAGGGCAAGGCGTGGCAGCGTAGATTTGTTTGAGCTTGTTGGCGCAATAGCTCTGGAACTCTTTGTTGCGCATCGCCGGGGCACAGCAACAACAGAGTGGGGCGATCCTCCAGGGCCTGCAACAAATCATCCAGGCGCGGATTGGGGTAGGCAAAAAGGCTGACGATGCGCTCAGCGCTGCGGCGCTGCAATCCTTGGCTGGCCAACCAGGCTTGGGCGTCAAAGTCGGCAAGGTCGCGCAGCAAGTGGGGCTCGCGCAGCAGGCCGCCCGTGCGCGGTGTGAAGCCGGGGTAGAAAAATTGCTTGTTCAGGCCGGCGCCTGCGCCACTGAATTGCGGCGAATTCAGGCCATGGCTGCGTTCGACATACGACTCTGCGCTGAGGTATTCCAGGTTCAGCCACAGCGGTGGGCTTGGTTGGCGAGCTGCCATCCTGGCCACAAAGGCTTGTGGGAGATCGCAGCCAAAGGTCTCGATCACCACATCGGCCACCGTGGTTTCGTTCAAGCTGTCTGACCAGTGGCGAAGCTCTAGACGCGGGGGGAGTGCGCCTGGCGCCATCCATTGCAAGGCACTCGGGTCATCGATCCAAAGCCGCACGTGCTCGCCGCGCGCAGCTAAGTCCGATGCCAAGCGCCAGGCGACGCCCACATCGCCAAAGTTGTCAATGACTTGACAAAAAAGATCCCACTTCAGTGCCACGCCTTGTCCTGTGCCAGTTCACAAACCGGGATTATCGATGCCGCCTCACGGCACAATCGCGCACCATGCAAGAGTCTGATGCCAGCAAATCACTGAAAGCGCCCAAGGCCGCCAAGCCCGAGCCAGCCAGCGAGCCACAGGCCGAGCGCAACGCTGCGGAACTCGGCGCCCAGAAGCAGGCCGAATGGGCCAGCGAGCGCCAAGTGCTTGAGGCGGCCGAGGCTGCGCGTGTGGCCGAGGTGGAGGCGGTGGCTCAACTGCGGCGCGAGCGACTCTTGCAAGAAGTGGCTGCGCTGCCGGGTTTGCCCGGCGTTTACCGCTACTTTGATGCCCAGGATCAGGTCTTGTATGTGGGCAAGGCCAAGCATCTGAAGAAGCGGGTCTCCAGCTATTTTCAAAAAGACCATGGGGGCACCCGTATCGGCATGATGGTGGCCCGCATTGCGCGCCTGGAAACAACGGTGGTGCGCACCGAGTCGGAAGCCCTGCTGCTGGAAAACAATCTGATCAAGACGCTGAACCCCAAGTTCAACATCTTGTTTCGCGACGATAAGAGCTACCCCTATCTGAAGCTCAGCGGTCATGAGTTTCCGCGCATCAGCTATTACCGCGGTGCGGTGGACCGGCGGCATCGTTTCTTCGGCCCTTTTCCGAGCGCCTGGGCCGTCAAGGAATCGATTCAGCTGATTCAAAAAGTTTTCAAGCTGCGCACCTGTGAGGACACGGTGTTCAACAATCGCAGCCGCCCCTGCCTCTTGTATCAAATTCGGCGTTGCTCGGGCCCTTGTGTGCCTGAAGGGCAGGGCGAGGACTACGCTCGCAACGTCAGCAATGCGGAGCGCTTTTTGCTGGGCGAAACCGAGGCGGTGATGGAGGGCCTGCAGGCGCAGATGATGGCCTATGCCGACAAACTGCAGTTTGAGTTGGCGGCTGAAGTGCGCAACCAGATCAGCGCCTTGGCCCGGGTGCTGCAACAGCAATCGATGGACGAAAACAGCGCCACCGGCCGCGACCGCGATGTCGACATCATTGCGGCCAAGGTGCAAGGTGGCCGGGCTTGCGTGAATTTGGCGATGGTCCGAGGTGGGCGCCATCTGGGCGATCGAGCGTTCTTTCCCAAGCATGTGGAGGAAGCCACGGCCTTGGCGCTTGGCGATGCCGAGGGCGAAGAGGAAGGGGCGCAGCAGCCCATCAGCTCACCTGAGCGGCAGGTTTTGGAAGCCTTCATTGCCCAGCACTACCTGGACGCGCAAGTGCCTTCGTTGATCGTGCTGAGTGAAGCGGTGGATGAGTCTTTGTGCCAAGCGCTGAGTGAGCAGGCGGGCTTCAAAGTCTCGACGCAAGCCCAACCGCGGGGGCAGCGGCGCATTTGGCAAGACATGTGTGTGAAGGGGGCCGAGCTGGCCTTGGCCCGGCTGTTGTCGGAAGAGGGTTCGCAGCAAGCCCGCACCCGGGCCCTGCTCGAAGCGCTGGATTTGTCGGTGCCTGAGCTTGATGCATTCCGAATTGAGTGCTTTGATATCAGCCATACCGCAGGCGAGGCGACGATGGCGTCTTGCGTGGTGTTCGAAGCGCATCAAATGCAAAGTGCTCAGTACCGGCGCTACAACATCGAAGGCATCACCGGTGGCGACGACTATGCGGCCATGCGGCAGGTCTTGACGCGGCGCTATAGCAAGATGGCGGAAGCGGCGCAGTTGGGTAACGGGCGGCTGCCTGACCTGGTCTTGGTGGATGGTGGGCGTGGGCAAGTGGCCATGGCGCGCGAAGTCTTTGAAGAGTTGGGGCTGGATCTGAGTCTGATCGTTGGGGTGGAGAAGGGTGAAGGTCGAAAAGTAGGGCTTGAAGAGTTGGTGTTTGCCGATGGCCGCCCCAAGGTCTATTTGGGCCGCGACTCGGCGGCACTGATGTTGGTCGCGCAGATCCGTGATGAGGCGCACCGATTCGCCATCACCGGCATGCGAGCCAAACGCGCGGCTGTGCGCACGGGCGGTTCGCGCCTGGAAGACATCGATGGCATTGGCCCGAAAAAGCGTGCGCAACTATTGCAACGATTCGGCGGTGTACGCGGCGTGGAGCAGGCCAGTGTGGAGGAGATTGCAAGTGTCAAAGGCATTTCGAAAGAGCTGGCAGAGGAGATCTATCGTGTCTTGCATTGATCGTGCGACGGCTTGTCAAAAGGCGGGCAATCGTCTGCCGCATTGGGCATTGTTTGTGGGGGTGGGCTTGGCCGCACTGCTGGGGGGGTGTTCCAATTCACCCAGTTTGAGCAAGCCGGGAGTTGCGCCCGTTGCGCCTGCGCCGGTCAAGCCGGAGACGGCGCCCTCCAATCGCGGCAGCGGCCCGGCAGCGCCGCCAGCTCCGCCCGCTCCCAAGGCTGCCGGTCTAGCACCCCCCAAACAGCCCAAAAACCATGCAGAGCTGCGCGTGCAAGCGGCGCAACGCTTGGTGGAGGCCAATCCTGACTTGACGTATATGGGGGAGGTGCCCTCGATTCTGTTGGCCATTCCGGTCTTGGAGGTGGAGTTGCGTTACGACGGCAGCATCAAAAACATCCATGTTCTGCGCCGCCCTGGTCAAGCGCCGGAGACATTGCAAATGGCGATTGATGCGGTGCATCGCGCGGCGCCTTTTGGCAATGTGTCACGCCTGCCTGAGCCGTGGAAGTTCAGCGAGACCTTTTTGTTCAACGATCAAAAGCGCTTCAAGCCACGCACCTTGGACTGAGGTCTGAGCCAGGCCTTCGAGCCAAGCCCACTTGGCTGCGACATTAATGCGACATTGTTTGCCGCGATGAACAGGTGCCGCCCCATTGTTGGGCACAATGCCCCTTATGTTCTTCAATCTGCCAACGCTGTTCACCTGGGCCCGCATCGTGGCCATCCCACTGATTGTTGGGGTGTTCTATCTGAACCTGGATCAACAAACGCAAAACCTGTTTGCGACCAGCTTGTTTGTCGTGATCGCGCTGACCGATTGGCTCGATGGTTATTTGGCGCGCAAGCTGAATCAAACTTCGGCTTTTGGCGCCTTTCTGGATCCGGTGGCAGACAAAATTCTCGTCTGCGCTGCCTTGTTGGTGTTGTTGGAATTGGGGCGGGTCAATGCCTTGTTGGCATTGGTGATTGTGGGGCGCGAAATCGCGATTTCCGCGCTGCGCGAGTGGATGGCGCAAATTGGCGCTTCAGGCAGTGTGGCTGTGCACATGGTCGGCAAGTTGAAGACCACGGCGCAGATGATTGCCATTCCTTTCTTGCTGTTTGATGGTGTGTTGTTTGGCGCGATCAACACGCGGTTCTGGGGCACTTGTTTGTTGCTGGCGGCCGTGGTGTTGACCATTTGGTCCATGGTCTATTACTTGCAAAAGGCCTTGCCTGAGATCCGCGCCAAGGCACGTTAAGCCTTGGTGCTGGGCTTTGTCGCCGCGCCAAAGCTTGGCCCCTTGCTCGTCTTTTTGGGGCACCGCAGCCTTCAAAAAATATCGGGCTTTCACCTGCTCATGGCCGCAAATGAATGCGCTTAGAATGCGCTTCCCTTTGCATGTCGGGTCGCAGCTTTTGTCCAAACAAGGTGCATCAAGCGAGCGCTGAAAGGGACCAAATTCAGTGGCGAAGTCCGGCGCATGCCGGCGAGTCTTTTTGAGAGGTATCGAAGTGAACAAGTCCGAACTGATCGAGCACATCGCAACGCAGGCTGACATTTCCAAGGCCGCAGCAACTCGTGCGTTGGAGGCCTTGATCGGTGGCGTGAAGACCACGCTCAAAAAGAACGGCTCAGTTTCTCTGGTAGGCTTCGGCACTTTCAGTGTGAGCAAGCGCGCCGCACGTTCGGGTCGCAATCCCCGCACCGGTGACACCATCAAAATCAAGGCAGCCAAGGTGCCAAAATTCCGCCCCGGTAAGGCTTTGAAGGACGCAGTGAATTAAACTACGTCTTGTTATTGAAATACCGGTTGATCCGGGTGCTTAGCTCAGTTGGTAGAGCGTCGCCTTTACACGGCGCAGGTCGGCGGTTCGAGCCCGTCAGCACCCACCAGATTATTTGCCCTAGTCCAAGCTTGATTGGACGTGGGCTTTGGCCCTAGAGCCACCCCACGCAAAGGCGAACCTCGGTTCGCCTTTGTCGTGTCTGCCCGTCTGAGGTTTTTGAAGATGTTTGAATTTGTTCGCAAGCACAATCGACTGTTTCAGCTCATTCTGTTGATTTTGATCCTGCCCTCCTTCGCACTGGTTGGTATGCAGGGCTACACCAGCTTCATGGACTCGTCCAATGCAGGCGTCGCAAGTGTCAATGGTCGCAAGATCACGCAGAACGAATGGGACGCGGCTCATCGCCAGCAAGTGGAGCGCATGCGTCAGCAAATGCCCAACCTCGATGCCAAGCTCTTTGATTCGCCCGAAATGCGGCGCGAGGCTTTGGATGGTTTGGTGCGCGAACGTGTCATGCAAGCGGCCGCAGCGGAGCAGCACTTGACGGTTAGCGATGAGCGCTTGAACCTTATCTTCCGCAATGACCCCCAGTTCGCGTTCTTGCGCAACCCCGATGGCACCCTCAACAAGGGCGTCATCGCTGCCCAGGGCATGAACTCTCAGATGTTTTTGGAGCGCCTGAGGCAAGACCTGACCCTGCGGCAGGTGACGGCCGGAGTGGCGGGTTCGGTTATTGAGTCCTCGGCGAACTCGGCGGTGGCGTTTGATGCGCTGCTGCAGCAGCGTGAAGTGCAGTTGCAACGTTTTGATGCCAAGGACTTCATGGCCAGCATCCAGCCCACGGAAGCTCAGATTGAAGCCTTCTACAAAGACAGCGCCAATGCCGCTCAGTTCCAAAAGCCGGAGTCGGCTCAAATCCAGTATGTGGTGCTGGACTTGGAAGCCTTGAAAGCTGGTGTGAGCTTCAGCGAAGAAGATTTGCGCAAGTACTACGCGGAAAATGCTTCGCGCTACTCGGTGGCTGAGGAGCGTCGTGCCAGCCATATCTTGATCAAGGCCGAGAAATCGGCGTCGCAAGAGGCTCGCAGCAAGGCCAAGGCCCGCGCAGAAGAGTTGTTGGCTCAAGCGCGCAAGATGCCTGACTCCTTCGCGGAATTGGCGCGCAAGAACTCGCAGGACGAGGGTTCAGCAAGCAATGGCGGGGACCTGGACTACTTCGGCCGCGGTGCGATGACCAAGGTGTTTGAAGATGCGGTGTTCGCGCTCAAGCAAGGTGAGATCAGCCAAGTTGTGGAGTCGGAGTACGGCTATCACGTCATTCAATTGACCGGTGTTCGTGGCGGCGACAAGAAGAGTTTTGAGGCAGTGCGCCCTGAAATCGAGGCCGAGGTTCGCAAGCAGTTGGCGCAGCGTCGTTATTCTGAGGTGGCAGAGCAGTTCAGCAATTTGGTTTATGAGCAGTCGGACAGCCTGCAGCCCGCCGCTGACAAGTTGAAGCTGACTCTGCAAACCGCAACTGTGCTGCGCACGCCGCAAGCCGGGCAAGTGGGTCCTTTGGCCTCGGCGAAGTTGCTGGATGCGGTATTTAGCAATGAGTCGCTGCGCAACAAGCGCAATACCGAGGCCATTGAGACTGGGCCCAGCCAAATGACGGCAGCCCGTGTTGTCGAACACAAGCCTTCGCATTTGCAACCCTTGCCGGAGGCGCATGACAAGGTGCGCGCTCAATTGCTGCGCCAGCTGGCTTCGGCCGAAGCGGTCAAGGCCGGTCAGGCGCGACTGGCGGCACTCCAAAAAGGTGGGGACGAGGCTGGCTTGTCGGCTCCAACAGTGGTCTCACGTGCCGCGACTCGTGATCTGCCGCGCAAAGTGTTGGACGCGATCTTGGTGGCTGACGCCAGCAAACTGCCTGCAGTGATCGGCCTTGATGCGGGAGACGGCGTCTACGTTGTGGCTCGACTGAGCAAAGTGTTGCCGCGCGACCCCGCCGTGGTGGATGCCAAGCGTGCCGCTCAGCAATATGCGCAGGCGTGGAATGGCGCAGAGGCGGAGGCCTTTATGGGCGCTTTGAAGGCGCGTTTCAAGACCACGGTAAAGGCGCCATCACGCGCAGCCAGCGCCTCGCTCTGATCGCAGAGGCAGGGCAATGCCTTTGGCCTTTGCCCAGTGCAACAGGCCGCCCCTGCAATAGAGGCGGCTCGCAAAAAAGAATTGAAGAAAGACTTGCTTTGGAAAGAAATACCGTTCTATAATCTAAAGCTCTGCGGTGGTTGTAGCTCAGTTGGTAGAGTCCAGGATTGTGATTCCTGTTGTCGTGGGTTCGAGTCCCATCAGCCACCCCAAAATATAAAAAGCCTTAGAGGTGGGAGCCTCTAAGGCTTTTTCATTTTCGGGTTTGGATTTTGGTTTGCGTTTAGGTCTTGTGATCAGGCCTTGCAATCCGGCCCTACGATCCGGCCTTGCGTTCAAGGCAAATACTCAAGCCCAGTCTGTGTAGTGCAAAGTGAGGGCAGTGCGAGGGCAGCGCAGAACTCGTTGCGGCTGCAGTTGTTGCCGCTCACAGCGAGTGCAAAAAAGCCCGCAGGGGCGGGCTTAGGATTGGGCTTGGCACGAAGTGCCTCAAGTCGAGTCAGGGCCGGTGTTTCGTCAGCCCTTACACAAGGCCTTGTTTGCTGGCCAGCACCGCAGCTTCTGCGCGGCTGGATACATTGAGCTTTTTGTAGATGCTTTTGATGTGGTCATTGACCGTGAACCACTTGATGCCCATCAGATTGGCAATTTCCTTGATGGTGAAGCCCTTGCTGAGGTAGGTCAGCACTTCGCTTTCTCGAGGTGTTAGACGCTCCCATTCGGGTGGCGGATCCAAAACAACGCCTCGCCCAGCATTGAAGTTAGCGGACGAAGAAAGGCTGCCGAAGCCCGAGTTCAAGGCCATAGGACCAGAGTCACCGCTGGATGCGGGTCGGAAATGCGACAACAAACGGCGCGCAATGGCTGGCGAAAGAGGGGGCTGGCCACGCACAATGCGCTGCAATTCTTCGACCAGAACTTCAAACCGGTCTTCCTTCAGCAGGTAGCCATCTGCGCCGCATTGCAAGGCGGGGAAGAGGTGGTCGTCATCCGAGTACAGCGTGGTGACGATCTTCAGAGCAGGTGTGCCAGCCAACTCGGCCAGGAATTCCATGCCGTTGCCATCAGGCAATTCGAGGTCGACAAGAATCAGTTTGAAGCCGGTGTCCGGCGAGGTCTCGGCGAGTTTGGCAACCTGACGGCGCGCTCCCTCAAGGTCCCCTGCCTCAGTGATTTCCATGGCATCACTGAAACTCTCCCGTACGACGCGGCACAAGAAGCTTCGGGCGACAGGGTTGTCTTCAATGATCAGTACTTTTACGGCCATAGCATGGAGTTCCAGACAGCTTCCATCCTAGCGCACAAAGTCCCCTTGTAGGCGGATCTGAGCCTAGGGCCGATCCCTGAAGCTTGTTCATGAAGTGACCGCGTTAGCTCTGAGTTAGGCGGGGTGCGTGTTGGGCTTTCAATTCAGGGTGAGGGGAGGGTTTGGCTTGGCGTCATCGGCTTTGGCCCTGATTGCAGATATAGCTCGCGCCGCCAAAGCTTGCGCTCGGTTTGGGTGTCATTGCCGTGTCCAGAGAAGGCAATTTGCGCTCCTTAGAGGGGATTTTTCACCAGGAAATTTCGTGTGCAACCTCGCAAATTTTCTAGTGCGAGTCCAAAGCCTGCATCCAGTTGTGCGCATTGGTGCTGGGGTGGGTACAAGCATGGAGGCGAGGGCGTCGCCGATGCCTACAATGCAGGCATGCGCATATTGATAGCCAATGATGATGGGTATTTGGCACCCGGACTGCAGGCCTTGGTCAAGGCGTGTGAAGGATTGGGGCAGATCGAAGTGATCGCGCCTGAGCAAAACGCCAGTGGAACGTCCAATTCTTTGACGCTAGGGCGTCCTTTGTCGGTTTTTACGGCCGGCAATGGGTTTCGGTATGTGAATGGAACGCCGTCCGATTGCGTGCATGTGGCGCTCACCGGTTTGTTGGGCTATCGGCCAGATTTGGTGCTTTCAGGCATCAACAATGGGGCCAATATGGGTGACGACACGCTGTACTCGGGCACTGTGGCGGCGGCTACCGAGGGCTATTTGTTCGGCATTCCGTCGATTGCGTTTTCTCAAGTAGAAAAAGCTTGGGGGCATTTGGACGCCGCTGCGGCAGTGGCGCGTCAATTGGTTGAAAGCGTGATCGCTGGCGGGCTGGGGCAGCCCTTTTTGTTGAACGTCAATATCCCCAACCGCGCCGATGCCACAAGCCTGCCTTGGCGGGTGACCCGGCTGGGCAGGCGACATGCCAGTGAGCCGGTCATTCGGCAGCAGAGTCCGCGCGGTGAGACGATTTACTGGATTGGTCCTGCCGGTGATGCTCGCGAGGCGGGTGAAGGGACCGATTTCCATGCAACGGCTGGCGGTGAAGTTTCCATCACTCCCTTGCAAGTCGATCTGACCCATCATGCGGCGCTGGGGGCTTGGGCGCAAAGACTGGAGGGGCATGCATGAGCCAGTCTCCAGAGCGGCCTGCGCGCTTCCCGCTGCCCTTGGGCAAGCTTGTGAAGGGCTCTGTTTCCAATGCGTCCGGTGCCGGCCAGCGAGAAGTTTTGATGCCGCAGCGGCATTTGCGGGAAGCCGCTGCAGACGCGGCCCGTCAGTCTGCGCCCCGTGGGCTCGGCTTGGATTCAGACATGGTGCGACGCCGTATGGTGCAGCGCTTGCAGCTCGAGGGTTTGAGTGACGAGCGTGTGTTGCAGGCTTTGTCCTTGGTGCCGCGCCATGAATTTGTTGACAGTGCATTGGCCATTCAAGCTTATGAAGACACCAGCCTGCCGATAGGGCATGGGCAAACCATCTCCAAGCCCTCAGTGGTGGGCCGAATGATTGCCATGTTGATGGGCGGCGCAACGGCGCGCCAGCAGGGGCGTTTGGGTCGAGTGCTTGAGATTGGCACCGGTTGTGGGTATCAAGCCGCGGTGCTGGCTGAACTGTCGCGACAAGTGGTTTCAATCGAGCGACTGCGGCCGCTGCATGAGAAAGCCAAGCTCAATTTAGGCAAGCTGCGTTCTTCGGCGCAGATTCGTTTGATTTATGGTGATGGTTGCTTGGGCTATGCGCAGGCCGCTCCCTACGACAGCATCATCGCTGCAGCCGGCGGCGAGGATTTGCCGCCCGCATGGCTGGCCCAGCTTGCGGTGGGGGGGCGTTTGATCGCCCCGATGGTGTCTGCAGGCAACCGAGGTCAAATCTTGGTGGTGATTGATCATTTGTTGGAGTCGGGGGTCAGCCGCTTCGTCCGCAGCGAACATGAGGCCGTCTTGTTCGTGCCTCTAAAATCGGGCGTGATGTGAGCCCGCGTATCGCCTGTACAGTGCAGCCCAGAGATGCGCTTTCACGGCAACAATCGGCCAAAATTTCGCAGCAAACTCTCGCCTGAGTTTCTTGCACCCGCCTGTCATTCCAGTCATAGCGACGCATGCAAAAGAATCTTGTTAGTTTTTCCAAGGCCATCCTGAGCTCAAGTGTTGTGTTGAGTTTGGTGGCTTGCAGCTCGACGCCGAACCGGGCGCCGATCGAGGATCGCAAAGTTGGTGCTGCCAGCAAGCCCGCGCCAGCGCCTGCCAGCAGTGCGCCGCTGAGCCCAGCTCCCGCACCCGAGGCCAAGCCCCTGCCTGGTGCTGAGAATGCTGGCAAGCCCGGCTACTACACGGTCAAGCCTGGCGATACCTTGATTCGTATCGCTTTGGATAACGGCCAAAATTGGCGGGATGTTGCCAAGTGGAATGGCTTGGAGAATCCCAATCTGATCGAAAAGGGTCAGGTTTTGCGTGTGATTGCGCCGGGCATTGATGCGTCTGCAGTGACCACTAAATCGGTCGCCTCGGCCAAAGTCGAGACGCGTCCTTTGGACAGCAAGCCGTCTAACTCGGTCGCGAGCACTGCTGCAGCAACTCAGCCTGTGGCCTCTGCCGGCTCAGCGGCGAGCGCTGCCGGCACAACAGGGTCCGGTGCTGCAGCGGCGGCCTCGACTGCAGCACGCGACAGCGAAGAAGACCCGGTGTGGGCATGGCCGGTGAGCAGCGCGGTCAGTGCTGGCTTTGATGAACAGCGCAACAAAGGGCTGGCGTTTGCGGGTAAGGCGGGTGATCCTGTCATGGCTGCGGCGGATGGCCGGGTGGTTTACGCGGGTTCGGGCTTGCGCGGATACGGCAATCTGGTCATCATCAAGCACAACGCGACTTACCTCACCGCTTACGCGCACAATCAGGCTTTGTTGGTCAAAGAAGACCAGGCGGTGCGCAAAGGCCAAAAGATCGCTGAGATGGGTTCCAGTGACGCTGACCAAGTGAAGCTGCACTTTGAAGTGCGCAAGCAGGGCAAGCCGGTTGACCCGGCCAAGCTGCTCCCCAGTCGCTAGAGTCCGATCGGCGCAGCCTGATTGAGCTTATGAAGAATCCTGCGCCGCATCATGAGTCTTTGTCTGACCCGAACAGGTCGGGTCATGCATCGATAGCCTCGTCTTCGCCACTCGACTCTGACGAAGTGCAGGCGCCGCCGTCGGCTCTGTTTGAGCAAGGGGATGTTGAGCTCGGCAATGCTTTGCAAGCCTATTTGCGCGACATCCGTCGCACCCCCTTGCTGACGCCTCAAGAGGAATTTGATACCGCCGTTCGAGCACGGGCCGGGAGCTTTGAGGCGCGTCAATCGATGATTGAGCACAACCTGCGTTTGGTGGTCAGCATCGCCAAGAATTACTTGGGTCGAGGCTTGCCAATGAGCGACCTGATCGAAGAAGGCAATTTGGGCTTGATGCACGCGATTGGCAAATTTGAGCCCGAGCGAGGCTTTCGCTTCTCGACCTACGCCAGTTGGTGGATACGGCAAAACATCGAAAGTGCCCTGATGCATCAAGCGCGATTGGTGCGCTTGCCGGTTCATATCGTGCGTGAGTTGAATCATGTGCTGAAGGCGCGTCGTGCGCTGGAGGCTGTGCAAAGTCAGCAGGGGGGTGAAGCCAAAGTGAAAGCGGAGGACATCGCCGCTGCGCTAGGGCGCCCCTTGTCTGAGGTGGCTGAGCTTTTGTCTTACGCGGAGTTGCCAAGTTCTTTGGACTCACCGGCCGACCGGACTGCCGAAGGGGGTGAATCGGTGGTCGATTTGGTGGCAGATGATCACGCCGTGGATCCTTTGGGCTTGCGGCTCAGCCATGAGATGGACGCCTTGCTGGATCACGGGCTCGCGGCGCTGAACGAGCGTGAACGAGAGGTCTTGGCCGGGCGCTTCGGCTTGGCCGATCGGGAGCCTGAAACGCTGGACGTATTGGCGCAACGACTTCATTTGACCCGCGAAAGAATTCGGCAAATACAGATCGAAGCACTCGCCAAATTGAAGCGCAACATGATGCGTCACGGCGTCAATCGGGACTCGATTTTTTAGGCCAATATCGAGCCATGGGCCTCGGCTTGCTCGGGGCTGGGATAATCCGGCCATGACTCAAGTTTCAGAATGGCTCAAAGTCGAATCCCTCGACTTGGAAGCGCAGGGCGTTGCCCACAACACCGAAGGCAAAGTTGTTTTTATTGAAGGCGCTTTGCCGGGCGAAGAAGTGCAAGTGCAGGTCGGCCGCAAGAAAAGCAGCTGGGAGCAAGCGAGCGTGACCGCGGTAAGACGCGAGAGCGCGCAGCGGGTGAGCCCCGGATGCCCTCACTTTGGTTTGCACGCGGGTTCATGTGGTGGCTGCAAGATGCAGCATTTGCACGCCGCAGCCCAAGTCGCGGTCAAGCAGCGGGTGATGGAGGACAACCTCTGGCATCTGGGCAAGGTCAAGCCCGAGATGCTTTTGCGTCCGATCGAGGGGCCGACTTGGGGCTATCGCTACCGCGCCCGTTTTTCCGTGCGCTATGTGCCCAAAAAAGCGCAGGTCTTGATTGGCTTTCATGAGCGCAAAAGCCGCTACGTGGCTGATATGCAGGTCTGCAAAGTGGTGCCACAGAAAGTCAGCGATTTGTTGATGCCGCTGCGCGACTTGATTGCTGGCATGGCAGAGCGCGATCGCTTGCCGCAGATCGAGTTGGCCATGGGCGACTCCGTCGTTGCTTTGGTGCTGCGCAATTTGGCGCCTTTGCCGGATTCGGACAAAACCAAGCTGCGGGAGTTCGCGGCCTTGCATGGCGTGCAGTGGTGGTTGCAGCCCAAAGGGCCGGACACGGTTCATTTGCTGGATGAGGGGGGCGAGATGCTGTCCTACAGCTTGCCCGAGTTCGGTGTGGTCATGCCCTTCAAACCCACGGACTTCACGCAGGTCAATCCGCATATCAACACCAGCTTGGTGGGGCGTGCTTTGCGTTTGCTGGATGTGAAGCCGGATGAGCGCGTGATTGACTGGTTTTGCGGTTTGGGTAACTTCACCCTGCCGCTGGCGACGCGGGCTCGAGAGGTCTTGGGCATCGAAGGCAGTGAAGCCTTGGTGCAGCGTTCCCGTGAGAATGCACGCTTCAACGGTCTTGCTGACAAGACTGCGTTTGTGGCCCGCAATCTGTTTGAGATGACCCCGGCAGTCTTGGCTGCAGATGGGTCGGCAGACAAATGGTTGGTGGACCCGCCGCGCGATGGGGCCCATGCTTTGTCGCAAGCTTTGGCGGACTTGATTCTTGATCCCAGCCTTGCTCCGGGCTGGCAGCCGCCTAAGCGCATTGTGTATGTGAGTTGCAACCCTGCGACTTTGGCTCGCGACGCAGGCATCTTGGTCAACCAAGCGGCTTACCGATGCACTGCAGCCAGCGCAGTGAATATGTTTCCGCACACCTCGCATGTGGAGAGCATTGCGGTCTTTGAGCGGGACTGAGGCAGGCTGGCGCAACGTTCGCCGATAAAAAACGGGACCCGAGGGTCCCGTTTTCGTTGAAGCTTCAGACTGCTTGGCGGTTCTGATGAGCGGCGAAGGCTTGGGTGCTTTAGTCGCGCTCGCCACCGAAGATGCCCAACAGCGACAGCAGGCTCTGGAAGACGTTGTAGATGTCCAGGTAAATGGCCAGCGTGGCGCTGATGTAGTTGGTTTCACCGCCATCGATCACGCGCTTGATGTCATACAGCATGAAGGCCGAGAACACCACCATGGACAGTGTCATCAGGGTCAACATCAGCGCGGAAGACTGAATGAAAATATTGGCCAAGCCGACCACCAGCAAGATGATGGCACCAACAAACAAGAACTTGCCCATCGAGCTCAGGTCGCGTTTGATGACGGTGGCCAAAGAGGCCATAGCAAAAAACACGGCGCCGGTGCCGCCAAAAGCCAGCATGATCAGGCTGCTGCCATTGCGGAATCCGAGGATGCCGGCCAGCAGGCGCGACAGCATCAGGCCCATGAAGAAAGTGAAACCAAGCAAGGCATAGACGCCGGTGCTGGAGTCCTTGGTTTTTTCAATCACAAACATCAGGCCGAAGGCGCCAGCGAAGAACACCATCATGCTCATGCCGGTGCCCATGGCGGCCATGATGCCGGTGCTCACACCAACCCAGGCGCCGAGCACGGTTGGCACCATCGACAAGGCGAGCAGCCAATAGGTGTTGCGCAAGACACGCTGGCGATCAGCGGCCAAGCCGCCGTTCAAGGCGCTGCCGTATTGGGTTTGCAGGGTTTCGTTCATCGTCAATCCTCCTAACAAAGATGGGTGCGGCCTCGTCAATGGGCTGGCAGCACCTCAGGGGCGAACTGTAGCGCGAGTTCGGCTGCTGCGTTCGAGGCCCGCCGCGCTTCGTGCCACAGGCCAGCCTTTGCGGTGCAGATCGAGCGGCATCACCCCGGCTCGGATTAAAGTGCGGGCTTTCTTTAGGATTTCAATGCCATGAAGCAAAAGCCATTCTTGAGTTTGGACGAAGTCAAGCGGATTGCTGCGGCCGCAGAAGCGGAAGCGCTGGCCAATCAGTGGGCGGTTTCGATTGCCATCGTGGACGACGGCGGGCATTTGTTGTGGCTGCAGCGCCTGGATGGTGCTGCGGCAATCTCAGCCCAAATCGCGCCGGCCAAAGCCCATACCGCGGCCCTGGGGCGCCGTGAGTCCAAGGTCTACGAAGACATCATCAACCAGGGGCGCGTGTCCTTCTTGAGTGCGCCGGGTCTGAATGGCCTGCTGGAAGGGGGCGTGCCAATTCTGCAAGATGGGTTTTGTGTGGGTGCGGTGGGCGTCAGCGGAGTCAAGTCTTCAGAAGACGCGCAGATTGCACGTGCGGGCATTGCTGCGCTGGGTTGAAACATTGCAGCCATGGCGCTGAGCGCTCATTTGGCGATGGGCATGCCCTGACGGGAAGTTTCGGCTGACATCAAGTTGTCAAATAAATGCGAGAAGTGGCCTCAGTGATAACCCTGCTCGGTTATACTTAGCAGGTTTATCCGCTACCCAACGCCCCCAGCGAAACTCAAACCAGTTTCCCCCATCCGGACTCAGGCATCCTGGCTTCTCCCCGCCAGGTTTTGCAGCAGAGCTGGGCGCGCACACATTGGAGTTTCCCGTGCTGCCCGATCTGCTCAATTCCCCCAAAGCGATTCTTGCCCTGGCAGACGGCACGGTCTTCAAAGGCTCCTCCATCGGTGCTGCTGGCCACACGGTCGGCGAAGTGGTGTTCAACACCGCGCTCACCGGTTACCAAGAAATCCTCACCGACCCCAGCTACTGCCGTCAGATCGTGACCCTCACGTATCCGCACATTGGCAACTATGGTGTCAACGAGGAGGACGTCGAGGCGCAGAAGATTCATGCCGCAGGTCTGATCATCAAGGAGTTGCCCATCCTTGATTCCAACTTTCGCAAGACGCGCAGTCTGGCGCAGTATCTGAAGGACGAAGGGACGGTGGCGATTGCCGACATCGATACCCGTCGCCTGACGCGAGTGCTGCGCACCACGGGCGCTCAAAACGGTTGCATCATGGCCTTGCCTCAAGGGCAAGCCATCACCGATGACTTGATCGCTGAGGCCGTGGCCAAGGCTCAGGCCGCGCCCAGCATGGCGGGCTTGGATTTGGCCAAGGTGGTCAGCACCACGGAGCGCCACAGTTGGACCGAGACTGAGTGGGCTTTGGGCAAGGGTTATGGCAAGCAAACCCAACCACGTTTCCATGTGGTGGCTTACGACTTTGGCGTCAAGAGCAATATCTTGCGCATGCTGGCCTCGCGGGGTTGCAAGATCACAGTGGTGCCTGCGCAAACGCCTGCTTCTGCCGTGTTTGACTTGGAACCGGACGGCGTCTTCCTCTCCAACGGCCCCGGTGACCCGCAACCCTGTGACTACGCCATTGCCGCTGCCGCGACGCTGATTGAGGCCGGCATCCCCACTTTTGGTATTTGCCTGGGGCATCAGATCATGGCCCTCGCTTCGGGAGCCAAGACCTTCAAGATGAAGTTCGGTCACCACGGCGCCAATCACCCGGTCAAGGATCACGACAACCAGCGCGTCAGCATCACCAGCCAGAACCATGGCTTCGCTGTAGAGCCTGGTAGCTTGCCTGCAAATCTGCGCGTGACGCACACCAGCCTGTTTGACGGCACGATCCAAGGTCTGGCCCGCACCGACAAGCCCGCTTTTTGCTTCCAGGGCCACCCCGAAGCAAGCCCCGGTCCTCACGATATCGCTTACCTGTTTGACCGCTTCATCGGTCTGATGGCCAAGTCCTGATCAAGGCCTGATGGAGTAAAGACATGCCAAAACGTTCTGACATTCAAAGCATTCTGATCATTGGGGCCGGCCCCATCATCATCGGCCAAGCTTGCGAGTTCGATTATTCGGGCGCGCAGGCCTGCAAGGCGCTGCGCGAAGAGGGCTACAAAGTCATCTTGGTGAACAGCAATCCGGCCACCATCATGACGGACCCGGACACCGCCGACGTCACCTATATCGAACCCATCACTTGGCAAGTGGTCGAGAAGATCATTGCCAAGGAGCGGCCGGATGCGGTGCTGCCAACAATGGGTGGGCAGACGGCCTTGAACTGCGCCCTGGATCTGCACAAACATGGTGTGCTGGCCAAGTACAACGTCGAAATGATCGGCGCCAACGAGAAGGCGATCGACAAGGCCGAAGACCGTTTGAAGTTCAAGGATGCGATGACCAAGATTGGTCTCGATTCCGCCAAGTCCGGCATCGCGCATTCGATGGAAGAAGCGCTGGCCGTGCAAAAGCGCATCAAGGACGAGATCGGCGGCACGGGCTTCCCCATGGTCATCCGCCCCAGCTTCACCCTGGGGGGCACAGGCGGCGGCATTGCCTACAACCCGCAAGAATTTGAAGAGATCTGCAAGCGCGGCCTGGACTTGTCGCCGACCAATGAGTTGCTGATCGAAGAATCGCTGATCGGGTGGAAAGAGTACGAGATGGAAGTGGTGCGTGACAGCCGCGACAACTGCATCATCGTCTGCTCCATCGAGAACTTGGACCCGATGGGTGTGCACACCGGTGACTCCATCACTGTGGCTCCGGCTCAGACCCTGACCGACAAAGAGTACCAACTGCTGCGCAATGCTTCGATTGCGATCTTGCGCGAGATTGGTGTGGACACCGGGGGGTCGAACGTGCAGTTCTCCATCAACCCACGCGATGGTCGCATGGTGGTGATCGAGATGAACCCGCGTGTGTCGCGCTCCTCGGCTCTGGCTTCAAAGGCCACGGGTTTTCCGATCGCCAAGATCGCGGCCAAGCTGGCGGTGGGTTACACCCTGGACGAGCTGCGCAACGACATCACCGGCGGTGCCACGCCGGCCTCGTTTGAGCCCAGCATCGATTACGTCGTCACCAAGATTCCCCGCTTTGCCTTCGAGAAGTTCCCGATGGCGGATTCACGTTTGACCACGCAGATGAAGTCGGTGGGCGAGGTGATGGCCATGGGTCGCAGCTTCCAAGAGAGCTTCCAAAAGGCCTTGCGCGGCTTGGAGACTGGCATTGATGGCCTGAGCGAGCGTTCGGACGACCGCGAAGAAATCATCCAAGAAATTGGTGAGCCCGGCCCGGAGCGCGTGCTTTATGTGGCCGATGCGTTCCGCATTGGCATGAGCTTGGCCGAGGTGTACGAAGAAACGGCCATCGATCCCTGGTTCCTGGCCCAGATCGAGCAACTGGTCAAGATCGAATTGTCGTTGGCGGGCCGAACCCTGGCTTCCTTGAGTGCTGATGAATTGCGCCTGTTGAAGAAGAAGGGGTTCTCGGACAAGCGTCTGGGCAAGCTGTTGAACTCTAACCAGCATGATGTGCGGCGTGCGCGCCATGATCTGGGTGTTCGCCCGGTCTACAAGCGCGTCGATACCTGCGCGGCCGAGTTTGAAACCCAAACCGCTTACATGTACTCGACCTATGAGGAAGAGTGCGAAGCCGCACCCAGCGATAAAAAGAAGATCATGGTCTTGGGCGGCGGTCCGAACCGGATCGGTCAGGGGATCGAGTTCGACTATTGCTGCGTTCATGCGGCCCTTGCGATGCGCGAAGACGGCTATGAAACCATCATGGTCAACTGCAACCCTGAAACCGTTTCGACCGACTACGACACCTCGGATCGCTTGTACTTCGAGCCGGTCACCTTGGAAGACGTGCTGGAAATCGTCGACAAGGAAAAGCCGGTCGGCGTGATCGTCCAGTACGGTGGCCAGACGCCGCTGAAATTGGCGCTGGACCTGGAGGCCAATGGCGTGCCCATCATCGGCACCACGCCCGAGAGCATCGACATTGCCGAAGACCGCGAGCGCTTCCAAAAGTTGCTGCACGACCTGGGTCTCAAGCAGCCGCCGAATCGCACGGCCCGAACTGAAGAAGCGGCGCTGGAGTTGGCGCGTGAGATCGGGTACCCCTTGGTGGTGCGCCCAAGCTATGTGTTGGGCGGCCGCGCCATGGAAATCGTACATGGCGACAAAGACCTGGAGCGCTATATGCGCGAAGCCGTGCGCGTCTCCGACAAGTCGCCGGTGCTGTTGGATCGCTTCTTGGAAGATGCGCTGGAAGTCGACGTCGATTGCATCAGTGATGGCGTCGATGTGATGATCGGCGGCATCATGGAGCACGTGGAGGCGGCCGGTATCCATTCCGGGGACTCGGCCTGTTCCTTGCCGCCTTACACCTTGTCTGCGGCCTTGCAGGAAGAGTTGCGCAAGCAAACTGCAGCGATGGCACGTGGCCTGAATGTGGTGGGCCTGATGAACGTTCAGTTTGCCATCCAAGGCAATGTGACCGGTGGCGTTGATGGAGCCACTGTTTATGTGCTGGAGGTGAATCCGCGCGCTTCGCGTACCGTGCCTTTTGTGTCCAAGGCCACGGGCCAACAATTGGCCAAGATCGCAGCGCGCTGCATGGCCGGCCAAAAGCTGAAGGACCAGAAGGATCGCAAGGGCCGTGCGCCAAGCGAGGTGATTCCGCCTTACTTCAGTGTCAAAGAGGCGGTCTTCCCCTTCAACAAATTCCCCGGCGTGGATCCGATTCTGAGCCCGGAAATGCGTTCGACCGGTGAAGTCATGGGTGCCGCCAAAACCTTTGGCGAGGCCATGCTGAAGAGCCAGTTGGGCGCGGGTTCGCGTCTGCCGCGTCAGGGCAATATCCTGATCACCGTCAAAAACGGCGATAAGGCTCGCGCCGTGGCTGTGGCCAAGGACTTGCATGCCTTGGGCTTTGGCGTGGTGGCCACCAAGGGGACCGCAGCTGCCATTGCTGAAGTCGGTGTGCCGGTACGCGTGGTCAACAAGGTCAAGGACGGTCGTCCGCACATTGTTGACATGATCAAGGGCGGCGAAATCCAGTTGGTGTTCACCACCGTGGATGAAACCCGTACCGCAATTGCAGACAGCCGCCATATTCGTCAAGCGGCCCTGGCGGCCCGAGTGACCTACTACACCACCATGGCCGGTTGTGAAGCCGCTGTGGAAGGAATGAAGCATCAGAACGGCTTGCTGGTGCAATCCCTGCAAGAACTGCACGCCGAACTGCACTAAACTCCCGCTTCAAGAATTCCGCCGCCGCGCCTCGGTTTGCTCCGGGCCGCAGCGGCGGATTCATTTTGTCTTTGAAGGTTTACAAAACAAATCATGGCCACGATTCCATTGACCAAGCGCGGTGCTGAAAAGCTCAAAGAAGAACTGCATCGCCTCAAAAGCGTCGAGCGGCATGCAGTGATCAATGCGATTGCAGAGGCGCGCGCGCAAGGTGATTTGTCCGAAAACGCTGAGTACGAGGCGGCCAAGGACAAGCAGGGCTTCATTGAAGGTCGGATCCTGGAGATCGAAGGCAAGCTGGCGGCCGCTCAGGTGATCGACCCCGCTGAAGTTGATGCCGGTGGGCGCATTGTGTTTGGCACCACAGTGGATTTGGAAGAAGAGTCCAGCGGTGCTGAGGTGACCTACCAAATCGTCGGCGATGACGAAGCGGATCTGAAACTGGGATTGATTTCCATCAGCTCGCCCATTGCGCGCGCCTTGATTGGCAAAGAGGCCGGTGATGTGGCCGAGGTGCAAGCGCCGGGTGGTGTGAAGCGCTACGAAGTGGTCGAAGTGCGTTACGTTTAAACCAAACGGACTGCACAAGCCTTCGGCATGTTGATTCGGTTCAGAACCTTGCTGGCCGCCCTTTGGGGCGGCCTTTTGCTGTCAGTGGCCTGGGTGGCTGCGCCCTCGGCTTTTGCGGTCCTTGAGCGCGCTCAGGCTGGTTTGTTGGTGGCGCGCTTGTTTTCTCTGGAGGCGCAGCTGTCGTTGGCGGCTGGCCTGCTCTTGATGTTGATGGCGCGGCGTTTGGCGCGTGAACAGGGCTTGCCCGCCCTCTCATCGGAATTTTTGCTGCCCGCGGGCGCGGTGTTTTGCACCGTGGCTGGCTATTACGCTTTACAGCCCATGTTGGCGGCAGCCAAGAGCGGGCAGGGGCCTTGGAGCTTTGGCGCCCTGCATGGCGTTTCTTTGGCCTTTTACGGGGTCAAGCTTTTGCTGGTGCTGGCCCTGGCTTGGCGCAGCACGGCAGCAAAAGCCAGTCATTCAGATCACTGATCCTGAGCGATCTTTTTAACGCTGGTCAGGCGGCGCTTGGCGCGTTTGATCTCGCCGCCTTGGGCGACACGCTCGTTGCCCAGCACGCGAAGCTTCTTCACCTGAGGGCGATGGTTGCCGCTCTTGGAAAACTTGACGATCTTCACCACACGCGGGCCAGCTTTACCGTCTTCGCGTTCGGCTTCGATTTTTTCCGGCATGGGGCGCCAAATGATCAACAGCTTGCCGATGTGCTGAATCGGCGCGGCATTCAGTTCGCCGCACAAAGAAGCAAAGATGCTCTCTCGGTTGGCGCGGTCATCTGAGAAGATGCGCACCTTGATCAGCCCGTGGGCATTCAAAGCGGCGTCGGTCTCTTTGACGACGGCAGGGGTGAGTCCATCCGCGCCAATCATCACGACAGGGTCAAGATGATGAGCTTCGGAACGTTTTTCCTTGCGCTGGGCAGGGGTCAATTGAATCGCAGGCATACGCGTATTATCCGTGCAACATGAAGTTCACAACAAAAAGCAAGAAACTTAATAAGGCGTGGTTGCATGATCACATCAACGACCCTTACGTCAAACTCGCCCAGCGCGAAGGCTATCGTGCTCGCGCAGCATACAAATTGAAGGAAATCGACGAAGAGCTCAAGCTGATTCGCCCCGGACAAGTGGTGGTGGATTTGGGGGCAGCGCCCGGCGCCTGGAGTCAGTACTTGCGGCGTTGCTTTGCGCCTAAGGAAGCCGGAGTTGGCGGTGCCGCTGTCGGTGCACTCAATGGCACCATCATCTCTCTGGACTTGCTGCCTTTTGAGCCGATTGAAGGGGTGCATTTCATCCAGGGGGACTTTCAAGAAGAAGCCGTGCTGACGCAGCTCGAGCAGGCGCTGGCCGGGCGGCCGGTCGATGTGGTGGTCTCGGATATGGCGCCGAATCTGTCTGGCATTGAAGGCGTGGATGCCGCCCGAATCGCTGGTCTGATTGAGTTGGCCATCGACTTTTCGGTTCAACACTTGAAGCCGGATGGGGCTTTGGTGGCCAAAGTCTTTCACGGCAGTGGCTACAGCCAATTGGTGGAGCTGTTCAAGGCCACCTTCAAAAAGGTCAAGGCCATCAAGCCCAAAGCGTCTCGCGACCGCTCCTCGGAAACATTTTTGGTGGGCATTGGCCTGAAGTCTCCCGTCAAGTCGCGGTGAGTTGCGCTCGGAAATATGCGCTTGGGCGGCGAAGCCGGTAATGTCTGGCAATGTCCGCGGGATCCTGGGGCTTTACAAAAGCAGTTGCCCCTCTTGACTGCAATAGAATCAACCCCATATGCCGTGCACAGGACCGCCATTGGTGCGGTCGGGCGAATTGAATGAAGGAGTCGCGGTGAACAATCAGTGGTTCTCGAAGGTGGCTGTTTGGGTAGTGATCGCTTTGGTGCTGTTCACTGTCTTCAAGCAGTTCGACCGAGGTGCATCCCAGGGGAACCAGATCGGTTACTCAGAGTTTTTGGACGAAGTTCAAGCGCACCGCATCAAGCAGGTCACTTTGCAAGAAGGTGGAGCTGGGACCGATATCCTGGCCGAGACCAACGAGGGCAAAAAGCTGCGTGTCGCTGCCACCTATCTGGACCGCGGTCTGATTGGTGATCTGCGCAACAACGGCGTTAAGTTCGATGTCAAGCCGCGTGAAGAGCCGTCCTTCCTGATCAATATGCTGATCAGCTGGGGGCCGATGCTGTTGTTGATTGGCGTCTGGGTGTATTTCATGCGCCAGATGCAAGGCGGCGGCAAGGGCGGTGCATTCAGCTTTGGCAAGTCCAAGGCGCGCATGCTCGATGAGGCCAATAACACCACCACTTTTGCCGATGTGGCCGGTTGCGACGAGGCCAAAGAGGAAGTCAAAGAGTTGGTGGACTTCCTGAAAGACCCGCAAAAGTTTCAAAAGCTGGGTGGGCGCATCCCTCGCGGCGTTTTGCTGGTGGGCCCTCCGGGTACCGGTAAAACTTTGCTGGCCAAGGCGATTGCAGGTGAGGCCAAGGTGCCGTTCTTCGCAATCTCGGGCTCTGACTTTGTTGAGATGTTTGTTGGCGTCGGTGCCGCTCGCGTTCGCGACATGTTTGAGCAGGCCAAAAAGAGTGCGCCATGCATCATTTTCGTGGATGAGATCGATGCCGTGGGGCGTCACCGCGGCGCGGGTTTGGGCGGCGGTAACGATGAGCGTGAACAAACGCTGAATCAGATGTTGGTCGAGATGGATGGTTTTGAGACCAATCTCGGCGTCATTGTGATGGCTGCCACCAATCGCCCTGACATTCTGGACCCTGCGCTGCTGCGCCCCGGTCGCTTCGACCGTCAGGTCTATGTGACCTTGCCCGATGTGCGGGGCCGTGAGCAAATCCTCAACGTTCACATGCGCAAAGTGCCAGTGGGTCAAGACATTCGTGCCGATATTTTGGCGCGTGGCACCCCGGGTTTTTCTGGTGCTGACTTGGCGAATCTGGTCAATGAAGCGGCCTTGTTCGCTGCACGTCGCAATGGCCGCGTGGTTGAAATGGTCGACTTCGAGAAGGCCAAGGACAAGATCATGATGGGCCCCGAGCGCAAGTCCATGATCATGCCCGAGGAAGAGCGTCGCAATACCGCTTACCACGAGGCTGGGCATGCTTTGGTGGCGCGCCTGATGCCCAAGACCGACCCCGTGCACAAAGTGACCGTGATTCCGCGTGGCCGGGCCCTGGGCGTGACCATGCAGTTGCCGGAGACCGATCGCTACAGCATGGACAAGGAGCGCATGCTCTCCACCATCTCGGTGCTGTTCGGTGGTCGGATTGCTGAAGAAGTGTTCATGAATCAAATGACCACCGGCGCCTCCAATGACTTTGAGCGTGCGACCGCTATTGCGCGTGACATGGTGATGCGCTACGGCATGACCGATGAACTGGGCCCCATGGTGTATTCCGACAACGAAGGTGAAGTGTTCTTGGGCCGCTCGGTGACCAAGACGACCAATATGTCGGAAGAAACCATGCGCAAGGTCGACACCGTCATTCGCCGCATCATTGATGAGCAGTACGGTATCGCCCGCCGCTTGATCGAGGAAAACAAGGACAAGATGCATGCCATGGCAACGGCCTTGTTGGAGTTCGAGACCATCGATGCAGACCAGATCGAAGACATCATGAGTGGCAAGCCCGCGCGGCCACCCAAGGACTGGACGCCGTCGCCTGGCAGCAAGTCGGATGGCGGAGGAACACCTCCGGTGTCGACGGACGGCGCAGCTGCCGTAGTCTGAGGCCAGTTGGGCTAGATGAGGTGGCTTGCTTGCACCTCTGACTGAGCCAGCGCAATCCTGGCTTTGAATCGCATAGAAGCATTGCTTCGCCAAGGGGCCCGTCTCTTCAGACTGGCCCTTTTTTCATGGGTCATGGCATGAACTTCAACAAGCACGAATCTGCGAAAGTCTTGAGTTGGCAGACCCGCCGGTATGCGTTGGACCTGAGTCGTCCGCTGGTCATGGGCATCGTCAATGTCACGCCCGATTCCTTTTCCGATGGAGGGCAGCACGCAAGTGCAGCGCAAGCCATCGCGCATTGCCAGCGATTGTTGGAGGAGGGCGCCGACATCTTGGATATTGGCGGCGAGTCCAGTCGGCCGGGTTCGCAGGGCCTGAGTTCGGAGGAGGAGTGGGCCCGCATTGCGCCGGTACTTGAAGAGGCGCTGAAACTGAATGTTCCTGTCTCGGTGGACACCTGCAAAACCGATGTGATGGCGCGCGCATTGGATCAAGGTGCCGACATCATCAACGACATCCAAGCCTTGCGTGCAGACGGGGCGCTGTCTTTGCTGCAGGCGCATCCCACGGCCGGGGTGTGCTTGATGCATATGCGAGGCGTGTCCAGCACCATGCAGTCTTTGTGTGACTACGACGACGTGGTGAGCGACGTGGCCGGCTTTTTGCAAGAGCGAGCAACTTGTGCCATGGCTGCTGGCATTGCGGCCAATCGCATTGTCTTGGACCCGGGCTATGGCTTCGCCAAGACAACGCCGCAGAACTTGGAGTTGCTCGCGCGTCAATCAGAGCTGTTGCCGCTGGGTTTTCCAATATTGGTGGGCTGGTCCCGCAAGCGGTCCTTGGGTGACGTGACCGGCCGGGCGGTCGACCAGCGCTTGGCGGCAAGCTTGACCGCTGCCGTGCTTGCATTGAACCAAGGGGCCAAGATCTTGCGTGTGCACGATGTCGCGGCAAGCGTGGATGCAGTCAAGGTTTGGTGTGCGGTGGGCACCCGTTCGCTTGAATCGTCACTTGGCTGAGGGACAATCATCCCATAGTTAATCAGGAGGGTGCTCGGTATGAGCCGTAAGTATTTCGGGACTGATGGTATTCGTGGCACGGTTGGGCAAGCGCCCATCACACCGGATTTCATGCTCAGGCTGGGCCATGCGGTCGGCCAGGTCTTGCGCAAATCAAGCTTGCGGCCCAGCGTGTTGATTGGCAAAGACACGCGGATTTCTGGCTACATGATCGAATCTGCGCTGGAGGCTGGTTTTGCTTCTGCTGGCGTTGATGTTTTGCTGACCGGGCCTTTGCCGACGCCGGGCGTGGCCTATTTGACCCGCGCCTTGCGCCAGGATCTGGGGGTGGTGATCAGCGCTTCCCACAATCCTTTTGCCGACAACGGCATCAAGTTCTTCTCGGCCAAGGGTGAAAAGCTGCCTGACCATTGGGAACAGTCGGTCGAAGCGGCATTGGAAGAGCCGCCCACTTGGATTGATTCCGCGAATCTGGGGCGTGCCAAGCGCATCAGCGATGCCCGCGGTCGGTACATCGAGTTCTGCAAGAACAGCTTTGGTTCTGACCTGACCCTCAAGGGATTGAAGATCGTCGTCGATGCGGCGAACGGTGCTGCATACCATGTGGCGCCAGACGTGTTCCATGAGTTGGGCGCGGAAGTCATCTCGATTGGTTGCAGCCCGGATGGCTTCAATATCAATGCGGGTTTTGGTGCCACCTCGCCTGCGGCCCTGGTCAAGGCGGTGCAGGAGCACGGTGCGCACTATGGCGTAGCCTTGGACGGCGACGCTGACCGATTGCAATTGGTGGACGCTCAAGGCCGCCTCTACAACGGCGATGAATTGCTCTATGTGATGGTGGCGGATCGCCTTGGCCAAGGCCAGCGCGTTGCGGGCGCCGTGGGCACCTTGATGACCAATATGGCGGTTGAACTCGCCCTGAAGTCTTTGGACGTGGACTTTGTGCGCGCCAAGGTTGGCGATCGGTATGTCTTGGAAGAACTGAGTGCTCGCGGCTGGCAGTTGGGTGGCGAAGGTTCGGGCCACTTGTTGGCGCTCGACAAGCACACCACGGGTGACGGCATCGTCAGCGCTTTGTTGATCTTGCAATCGGTGTGCCGCACTGGCCGCAGCTTGGCCGAGCAACTGTCTGACGTGAGCCTGTTCCCGCAATCCTTGATCAATGTGCGTTTGCAGGCTGGCCAAGACTGGAAGAGCAATTCGCACCTGGCCCGGGAGCAAGCGGAAGTCACGGCCGAGCTGGGCAACCGGGGGCGTGTGTTGATCCGGGCTTCGGGCACCGAGCCTTTGTTGCGCTTGATGGTGGAGGCCAGCGATGCCGGCTTGGCGCAACGCTGTGCGCAGCGCTTGGCGGATGCGGTGAAGCTGCCGGCTTGAGTGTTCTGAGCTGGAATTGAAAAGGCCCGCGGCGATGGAGCATGCCGCGGGCCTTTTCTTCTCTCGCGATGGGCGTTCAAGACCCCGAAGCGAGCTCGTCTTGGCTTCTTACTTTTTCGGAGGCGTCAGCACGCGGTCGATCACATGGGCCACGCCGTTGGTGGCGCTAATGTCGGCCTGCTGAACCATGCCATCTTCTACCGTCACAAAATCACCGGCGCGGCTCAAAGCCAGATTGGCGCCCTGGAGGGTTTTGACGTTGCCGTTTTTCACCTCGGCAGCGCTCAACTTGCCCGACACCACATGGAAGCTCAACACGGCTTGCAACTGAGTCTTGTCGGCGGCCAGGGCTTCCAATGTTTTGGCGGGCACGGCTTTGAAAGCCTCGTCGCTGGGGGCGAACACGGTCAGAGGGCCGGCGGCTTGGAGCGAGTCTTTCATGCCCGCTTGCTCGATCAAACGGTTGAATGTGCTGAGTTGCGGGTTGCGGGCCAGGGTCTCAGCCAGGTTGGCGGGGGCAGGGCTTGTTGCGCAAGCGCTCAAGGCCAAACTGGCGGCAAGCAGTCCAGAGACGCTGAGCGCGCGTCGAATCTTGTTCATGTCAGTAATCTCCGCAGATGAGGGGTGGCTGTGGAGCTTAAGCAGGCAATATGACGTTTCCATGAAGCCTGTATTGCAAAAAGCGCCTTTGTGACATGATCCGTTGGCGCTTTTTGTCTCAAAAGCATCGTCACCGTCATGTCACATTCAAGTCATAACATGGCGGCTCTTGACACTTCAAGCACCGATAGGACGCTCATGAAATTCAATTTGCCCCGCACTGGATTTTTCTTCGTGGCCGGTTTGGCTGTTCTGCCTTTGGCTCAAGCTCAAGACGTGACAGGCGCAGGCGCAACATTCCCTGCTCCCTTGTATGCCAAATGGGCCGACGCCTACAACAAGGCTTCGGGTGCTCGTATCAACTATCAATCGGTGGGCTCGGGTGCGGGCATTCGCCAAATCAAGGCCAAGACCGTCGATTTCGGTGCCAGCGATATGCCGCTCAAGGACGATGAGTTGGCCAAAGACGGCATGATCCAGTTCCCCACGGTGATCGGTGGTGTGGTGCCGGTTGTCAACATCAAGGGCATCGCTCCCGGCCAAATCAAATTGACCGGTCAAGTGCTGGGCGACATCTATCTGGGCAAGATCAGCAAGTGGAATGACGCTGCCTTGACCGCTTTGAATCCTGGTGTGCCATTGCCTGACGCAGCCATCTCTGTGGTTCGCCGCGCTGACGGTTCGGGCACTTCCTTCATCTTCACCAACTATCTGTCCAAGGTGAATGAAGAGTGGAAGAGCAAGGTGGGCGAGGGTACTGCCGTGAACTGGCCGACCGGCGCTGGTGGCAAGGGCAATGAAGGCGTTGCTGCCTTTGTGCAGCGTTTGCCCAATTCGATCGGCTATGTTGAGTATGCCTATGTGAAGCAAAACAAGATGACCTACACCTTGTTGCGCAACAAGGACGGCCATTTTGTGGCGCCCAGCGAAGATGGGTTCAAGGCAGCGGCGGCCGGTGCTGATTGGAAGAAGACCTTCTATCAAATCACCACCGAGCAGCCCGGCAAGGATGCTTGGCCGCTGGCCAATCCGACGTACATCCTGATGTACAAGACCCAAGACAAGCCCGTGAATGCAGCCAATGCGCTGAAGTTCTTTGACTGGGCCTTCAACAACGGTGACAAGAGCGCTGATGAGTTGGACTATGTCGCGCTGCCTGCCGTCGTCAAAGACTTGGTGCGCAAGCAGTGGGCCGACAACGTGAAAGACGCTTCGGGCAAGGCCATCAGTTACAAGTGAGATTGAGCTGACTTGATGCTCGGCAGCCCAGCGGCTCACGAAGCTTGCTGGGCTGTTGTCAAAGCAGCCGCCTCAGTTTTTTCTTCTTCAACGCCGACCAAGCGGAGGCCCTGTGGCCGCAATACTTCCAGCGAATTCCTACGATTCCGGGCAGCCGGGTGCCCGAGTGCAACCCATGGCCAGCCCGCCTGCGCGCCGTGCGGTTGCGCCTTGGGCCGATAGGCTGTTTTCATTCTTGGCTCATGCAGCCGCTTGGCTGACCTTGGCCTTGCTGGTGGGGATCATCGTCTCGCTGGTGATCGGCGCTGCGCCCGCCATCAAGCAGTTTGGCTTGAGCTTTCTGTGGACCAGTGAATGGGATCCGGTTCAGGAGAAGTTCGGCGGTCTGGTGATGATCTACGGCACCTTGATGACCTCGTTCATCGCCTTGGTCATCGCTGTACCGGTGAGTTTTGGTATTGCCCTGTTCTTGACCGAGTTGTCCCCGAGTTGGCTGAAGCGCCCGCTGGGTGTGGCGGTTGAGCTCTTGGCTGCGGTGCCGTCAATTGTTTACGGCATGTGGGGCTTGCTGGTGTTTGGCCCCATTTTGTCGACTTATGTTCAGCAGCCTTTGCAGCGACTGCTGGGCGATGTGCCATTTCTCGGCACATTGGTGTCGGGTCCACCCGTGGGCATCGGTATTTTGTCCGCCGGCATCATCTTGGCCATCATGATCATTCCATTCATCGCTTCGGTGATGCGAGATGTGTTTGAAGTCACGCCAGCCATGTTGAAAGAGTCAGCTTACGGCTTGGGCTCCACCACGTGGGAGGTGGTGTCCCGGGTGGTTCTGCCTTACACCAAGACCGGTGTGGTGGGCGGCATCATGCTGGGCCTTGGCCGCGCCTTGGGTGAGACCATGGCAGTGACCTTTGTCATCGGCAATATGAATCAGTTGAACTCTTTGTCGGTGTTCGAGGCGGCCAACAGCATCACCTCGGCCTTGGCCAATGAGTTTGCTGAAGCCGGTGAAGGCTTGCATCAGGCCTCCTTGATCTATCTGGGCCTGGTACTGTTCTTCATCACCTTTGTGGTCTTGGCATGTTCCAAGGTCTTGTTGTCGCGATTGAAGAAGAATGAAGGAGCACGTTCATGAGCGGCGGCGCAATGATTCGTGATGCAGGCCTGAACGCCAAGCGCTTGGCCATGCATCAAAAGCGCAAGCGCGTGAATGCAGTCGCTTTGACGCTTTCGCTGGGGGCCATGGCCTTTGGCTTGTTTTGGCTGATGTGGATTCTTTTTGAGACGGTTCGCCTCGGCTTCGGTGGCTTGAACTTGGCCACTCTGACCGAGATGACGCCCCCTCCCATGGCTGAGACCGGAGGGCTGGCCAATGCCATTTTCGGGTCGCTGGTGATGGTGGGTTTGGCTACCGCCCTGGGCACACCGATTGGCGTCATGGCCGGCATCTACTTGGCTGAATATGGCCAAAAGACTTGGTTGGGCTCCACCGTGCGCTTCATCAACGATATTTTGTTGTCGGCTCCTTCGATCGTGGTGGGTTTGTTCATTTACGGTCTGGTGGTAGCGCGCATGCACAGCTTTTCAGGCTTTGCCGGTGTTTTGGCGCTGGCCTTGATTGTGATTCCCGTGGTGATTCGCACCACCGAGAACATGCTCAGCTTGATTCCCAATGCCCTGCGTGAAGCTGCCTATGCCTTGGGCACGCCGAAGTGGAAAGTTATTTTGTCGGTCACCCTCAAGTCTGCGCGTGCCGGTGTTCTGACCGGGATTTTGTTGGCTTTGGCACGTATTTCGGGCGAGACGGCTCCCTTGCTGTTCACCGCTTTGTCCAACCAATTCTGGACATCGGATCTCAGCCAGCCCATGGCAAGTTTGCCGGTCACCATTTTCAAGTTCGCCATGAGCCCCTATGAAAACTGGCAGAAGCTGGCTTGGGCTGGTGTGTTCATCATCACCCTTGGGGTGTTGGCCTTGAACATCTTGGCGCGCGTACTTTTCAAGAATAAGCATTGATAGAGCGGAGCTCACCATGGACGCAAAAGTTGATATGCCTGTCACCGAGCGGGCAAAGCTCTCGGTTCGCAACCTGAACTTCTACTACGGCAACTTTCTTGCCCTGAAGAACATCAATCTGGACATCCCAGAGAACAAGGTCACCGCTTTTATCGGCCCCTCGGGTTGCGGCAAGTCGACTTTGTTGCGCACCTTGAATCGCATGTTCCAGCTTTACCCGGAGCAGCGCGCTGAAGGCCAGATCTTGCTCGACGGCCAGGACATCCTCACCAGCAAAGAAGACGTGTCTTTGATTCGCGCCAAGATCGGCATGGTTTTTCAAAAGCCCACGCCCTTCCCAATGTCGATCTACGACAACATTGCCTTCGGCGTGCGTCTTTTCGAAACGCTGCCGCGCGTGGAGATGGATGAGCGCGTCGAATGGGCCTTGAAGAAGGCGGCGCTGTGGACCGAGGTCAAAGACAAGCTGAATCAAAGCGGATCTGGCCTTTCAGGCGGCCAGCAACAGCGTCTTTGCATTGCACGTGGCATCGCCATCAAGCCGGAAGTCTTGCTGCTCGACGAGCCTTGCTCTGCCTTGGACCCGATTTCCACGGGCAAGATTGAAGAGCTGATTCACGAGCTGAAGAATGATTACACGGTGGCCATCGTGACGCACAACATGCAGCAAGCTGCACGTTGCTCGGACTACACCGCCTACATGTACCTGGGCGACCTGATTGAGTTTGGTCCGACCACCGAGTTGTTCATGAAGCCCAAGCGCAAAGACACCGAAGACTACATCACCGGTCGCTTTGGCTGAAGCCGCGACGTCAAATCGGTGCAAATCGGTTGGACGGTCTTCATCGCCACATAACAAGACGAGCAGTACCTTTTTCAACGAAGCAGCGCCGAGCAATGGGCCGCTTCAACGGGATATCAGGATCAAGCCATGGGTGACAAACATCTTTCCACGCAATTCGACACCGAACTGAGCGGCATCTCCACGCGAGTGCTGGAAATGGGCGGCTTGGTCGAATCCCAGGTGGCTCAAGCCGTTCTGGCCTTGACCTCTTTCAGCGGCGACGTGGCCAGTGCCGTGTTGAAGCAAGAGGAGCAGGTCAATGCCATGGAGGTCGAGATTGACCGCGACCTCTCCGGCATCATCGCTCGTCGCCAACCGACTGCGCGCGATCTGCGTTTGCTGATTGCCATCTCCAAGACCATTGCGAACTTGGAGCGCGTGGGTGACGAGGCAGCCCGCATTGCGCGCACGGTGCAGCGGCTGATCAATTCGGGGGTGTCCAGTCGCTTGCGTCTGCCCATGTCGGATTTGGCCTTCGAGGCCGAGTTGGCGACCGCCTTGCTGCGCAAGGCCTTGGATGCCTTTGCTCGCTTGGACGTCGAAAAGGCCGTTGAAGTGCTCAAGCAAGATGACCAGATCGACAAAGAGTTCGACGGACTGATGCGCAAGCTCATCACTTACATGATGGAAGACCCGCGCACGATTTCTTCGTCGATCGACTTGGTGTTTGTTGCGAAGGCCATCGAACGAGTGGGCGACCACGCGAAGAATTTGGCCGAAGTGATCATTTATGTGGTCAAGGGCACGGACGTGCGCCACAACACGCCTGAGGCCGTCGAGACCATGGTGCGCTGAGGCGATCCGTTTTTTGTTTCTAACTGTCCCTAATGTTTTCGCCAAGGCGGCTTGCGCCTTGGTTCGCTGAGCTGAGGAGCAAGCGCATGAGTCGAGTTCTTGTGGTGGAAGATGAATCTGCAATCGCAGAGTTGATCTCCATTAATTTGCGTCACGCTGGGTTTGAAGTCACCCTGGCTTCGAGCGCCGATCAAGCTCAATATGAAGTTGATCGCGTCTTGCCGGATTTGGTGGTGCTGGATTGGATGCTGCCTGGGCAGTCGGGTTTGGCTCTGGCTCGCCAGTGGCGCGGCGTCAGCCGTACCAAGGAACTGCCCATCATCATGTTGACCGCCAGGGCGGAAGAGACGGACAAGGTTTCGGGTTTGGATGCCGGCGCAGATGACTACCTGACCAAGCCTTTTTCAACCAATGAGTTGTTGGCCCGTATTCGAGCGGTGCTGCGTCGCAAGGCGCCAGAGGCTTTGGACTCCTTGGTGGAAGTGGGCGGCTTGAGTCTTGATCCCGGGACCCGGCGTGTGAGTCGTGATGGCGCCGAAGTCAAGTTGGGCCCCACCGAGTTCCGCCTGCTGCATTTCTTCATGACCCATCCCGAGCGCGTGCACAGCCGCTCCCAGTTGTTGGATCGCGTGTGGGGCGACCATGTCTTCATCGAAGAGCGCACGGTTGACGTGCATGTCAAGCGTCTGCGTGAAGCACTCGAGCGGGTGCAATGCGCGCGCATGATTGAGACCGTTCGTGGCGCGGGCTATCGTTTGACCCAACAGGTCGCAGCCCTGCCTGCATGAGCCAGAAAACGCGTCGTTCCGATCGTCGGGAGTGGGTGTGACCTGGTTGCTGCCTCGTTTTGTCATGGCCGCCTTGGCGGTGCTTTTGGGTGCTGCCATTGGCGTGTGGACCGAGCACTGGCTGAAGCTATCCATCTTGTCAGAGTTGCTCAGCGCGGCCATTGCAGTGGCGGCCTTGGTTCTTGTCGACGCGATTCGTGGCCATCGCTTGCTGCAATGGTTGCGAGGCTCGCAGTTGGAGACTGCGCCACGCGATACCGGTCTTTGGGGCGAGCTGGCCTATCGAATCGAGCGTGCCGTGCGAGATCGAGACAAGACCATTGCGCGTGAGCGCATGCAGTTGGATCAGTTTTTATCGGCCATCGAAGCTTCGCCCAATGGCGTGATGATGCTGGATGAGTTGGACCAGATCCACTGGTGCAACCGCGTCGCAGCGGATCACTTTTCATTGGATCCGCAGCGCGACTTGCGTCAGCGCGTGACCAACTTGGTTCGCTCCCCAGCATTTGTGGCGTATCTGCAAGCGGGGCAATTTGACAAGGTCTTGATTCTCAACAATGTTCGGGGCTTTGGCACCTTGTCAGTCGTGGTTCGTCGTTATGGTGAGGGCATGACGCTGGTGCTCTCACAAGACATCACTGAGCGCGAACGAGCCGACGCGATGCGGCGCGATTTCGTGGCCAATGTTTCGCACGAGATTCGTACGCCCTTGACGGTGCTGTCAGGCTTTATCGAGACTATGAGTTCCTTGCCCTTGACCGAGGCCGAGCGGCGTCGCGTGCTCTCCTTGATGGGTCAGCAAACTCAACGCATGCAAGGCTTGGTCAGTGACTTGTTGACTTTGGCTCAGTTGGAGGGCAGCCCGCGGCCCGCGCCAGATCGTTGGGTGGCACTCGATGGCTTGTTGACCCGGGTCAAGTCGGATGTTTTGGCCTTGTCAGCAGGGCGCCATCGCATCGAGGTGCAGGTCAATACGCATATCGAATTGGCTGGGGTGGAGTCCGAACTGCTCAGTGCCGCTGCCAATTTGGCGACCAATGCGGTGCGCTACACCCCCGAGGGAGGCGATGTGCAAGTGAGTTGGCGACTGCTGGCGGACGGCTCAGGCGAGCTCTGCGTCAGTGACACGGGCCCAGGCATTTCACGCGAACATTTGCCGCGCCTGACCGAGCGCTTCTATCGGGTGGACGGTAGCCGTTCTCGGGAAACCGGTGGTACCGGGCTTGGCCTGTCCATCGTGAAGCATGTCTTGCAACGTCATGGTGGCGAGTTGCAGATCGCCAGCGAGCCAGGCAAAGGCTCCAAGTTCAAACTGGTGTTCCCGGCGGTTCGGGTGCGTTCAGTGGGCGAGACACCGCTCGGCGTTGAAGCTGCTGTGTCGTCTTCGGCGTCACACTGAAGGATGTACCTGCCAACGCGGGGATGGCTGTTCACCCCCCTAGCCTTGGCTCATTGACGCTTGAGCACTGCAAAACCATAGGCTCTCTCAGTCGGGCGGCGCACTTGCGCGATTTGCGTCCAGCCGTCCGGCATTTCTTTGATAGGGCCATGGAGCAGGGCGTATTGGCATGGGCTGGCTTGCAGAGCCTGCCGCCCATCCACGCGCCAGCCTCCTTGAAACTCAAGCGCAGCCAAGGTGGGCAAGGCGTGGTTGGGGGCTGAAAGACAATTGATGTCACGCGGCACATGGCTTCGCAAACGCTCAATCAGCGGGCGATCGCTGCGGGCATAGTCCAAGGGCGCTAGCGTCAAGCTCATGGCCAGCAGCCAATTCAAAGCCACACCGCTGGCAGGCAGCACCAAACTCTTCCATAGAGCCGCCTGATGACGCGCTGTGCGCCAACGCACCAGGGCCAGCCAGGCCAGCGTTGCCAGCACCGCCAACACCAAAGTGAAGGCATTGAAGCTGGGTTCAAAACCATTTGCCAATTGGCGCATATTGGCCAGCGGCGTCGCCGGCCAGCCGGTTTGCATGGAGCAGTAATAGACCCAGAAAAACAAGGCAGCAGCACTGAAGAAGAAGACCGAGAACCAGTCCATGGCTGCTGCAAGGCCTCGTTGCAATGTCGGCAAAGCAAAGGCTGCCAGCGGAGCCAAAACGGGCAGGCTCAACAGCAAGGCACGGTCCGAAGCTCCCATCAGCGCGCAGGTGATCAAAGACACCAGGGCACAAGACAAGGGCACCAAGATGTGGCGCCGTTGCCAATGAATCCGCCAGCGCCACAAGGTCCACAGCGCCAATGGCCAGGTGGGCCAACAAAACCAGCCGACCAAACTCAACATGGACAAGCCCAATTCCCAATCGGCTTCGGCGCGGACTCGCCAGGCCCAAGCATTGAAGCCCCAGGCGCTGGCCGCGGCCAATAGCCCGGCTGCAAGACACCAGCCAGCGAGTGTGCGAACCTCTTGAAAGCTCGAGCGCCGGCACAACACGGCACCCACCAAAGCCAGTCCGAGCGCGACCGCGGGTGCGCCGCTCGCGGCCAGCGTCGGCAAGGAAAGCAGGGCGGCCCAGCGGGCTTTGAGGGGTCTGAAGGGGGCTGCAGCCAGGGCATAGAGATACAGCGACACCGCACCCAGTTGCAGCATCTCAGGGGTGGTTTCATGCCCCAGTTGCAGCAAGCCGAGTGAAGCGATCAAGGCCAGCAAGGCTCCATCGGCCAGTGCTCTGGCGTAATCAATGGAATGCGCTTCGCCGCCAAAGGCAAACGCCACAGGCTGGGCCGCCCTGGTGCAAGCCAAATGGAAACTGCTGTACCAAACCAGCATCAACACGCCCACCAAGATTGCTGCAAACGGCAGACGAGCCGCCAAGGCCGGTTCAAGGAACGGCAGTGCTTTGACGGCCAGTGCACCCAGCCAATAGGGCAGCGGCCCTTCGGTGGCCGGGATGCCGGCGATGGCAGGTTCCCACCAAGTGGCATGGCCTTGGGCGATGCTGGCGATGAAGCCAAAGGTGCTCAGATCGGCATTGCGCCAAGGGTCCCGGCCAAACAGCCCGGGCAGCACATAGGCGGCGCACAGCAGCAAGAGAGGGAGGCGCGGCAGGCGTTGTGCGCCTCGAACGGCGACGATGGCGGGGCTGGGTAGATTCACGCTGGCGATAGACAGTGGCTTCGTCTCGGTCAGCCATCATGCCGCAGAAAACACAGCTTCTGCGGGGCTGAGTTCAAGTTTGTTGGCGCCCAAAAAAAAGGGCAGCCGAAGCTGCCTTTTTGATCTTCAGCCGAGAACGGCTTACTTCTTGGAGAAGCCGGCAAACTTGTTCCGGAACTTCTCGACGCGACCGCCCAGATTGTCGATGCTCTTTTGCTGGCCGGTGTAGAAGGGGTGCGATTCGCTGGTGGTTTCCAACTTGACCAGCGGCATTTCGCGGCCGTCTTCCAACGTGATGGACTCTTTGCTGCTCATGGTAGAGCGAGTCACAAACTTGAAGCCGTTGGATTGATCCACGAAGCAGACTTCGCGGTAGTTGGGGTGAATGCCGTCTTTCATGAGAAACCTCTCGCTCGATTTGCGCTGACGTGCCGGCAGCTTCTCGCCACACCATGTGACGCACTTTCCGACAGCGACAAAAACGCGGATTATAGCCAGGAAACGAGAGCTTGCCTAGCCAAGCCCTCGTGGCGCGCCCAAATGCAAGGACTTGGGCGCGCTGAAGTCCGCAAAAATCAACCGCCTCGACGCATCATGTCGAAGAAATCCAGGTTGTTTTTGGTGGACTTCATTTTGTCCAGCACGAACTCCATCGCTTCGATTTCGTCCATGTTGTAGAGCAGCTTGCGCAGAATCCAGCTCTTTTGCAGGATTTCGGGCTTGAGCAACAACTCTTCGCGGCGGGTGCCGGACTTGTTGATCAAGATCGAAGGGTAAACGCGCTTTTCAGCCATGCGGCGATCCAGATGGATTTCGCAGTTGCCGGTGCCCTTGAACTCTTCGTAGATCACTTCGTCCATGCGGCTGCCGGTGTCGATCAGCGCGGTGCCGATGATGGTCAGCGAGCCGCCTTCTTCGACCTTGCGGGCGGCGCCAAAGAAGCGCTTGGGGCGCTGCAGGGCATTGGCATCCACGCCGCCGGTCAAGACCTTGCCGGAGGAGGGCAGCACATTGTTGTAGGCGCGGGCCAGGCGGGTGATCGAGTCCAGCAGGATGATCACGTCCTTCTTGAGTTCGACCAAGCGCTTGGCGCGCTCGATCACCATTTCGGCCACCTGCACATGGCGGGCGGCTGGCTCGTCGAAAGTGGAGCTGATCACTTCGCCGCGTACGGTGCGGATCATCTCGGTCACTTCTTCGGGGCGCTCGTCCACCAGCAGCACGATCAGGTGAGAGTCGGGATGATTGGCCACCAGCGCATGCGCGATGCTCTTCATCATCTCGGTCTTGCCGGTCTTGGGCTGGGCCACGATCAGGGCGCGTTGGCCTTTGCCGATGGGAGCAATCAAATCAATGATGCGGCCGGTGACGTTTTCTTCGCCCTTGAAGTTGTCGCGTTCGAGCTTGAACTGTTCGCGCGGGAACAGTGGTGTCAAGTTCTCGAACATGATCTTGTGCTTGCTCTCCTCGGGCGTGAGCTGGTTGACGCGGTCAACCTTGACCAGGGCGAAATAGCGCTCGCCGTCTTTGGGGACGCGCACTTCGCCTTCGATCATGTCGCCGGTGTGCAGATTGAAGCGGCGAATCTGGCTTGGGCTCAGATAGATGTCGTCGGTGGACGCCATATAGCTGTCATCGATAGAGCGCAAGAAGCCGAAGCCGTCAGGCAGCACTTCGAGCACGCCGTCGCCGAACACTTGTTCGCCGCCCTTGGCGCGCTTTTTCATGATGGCAAACATCAGCTCCTGCTTGCGCATGCGAGCGACGTTGTCGATTTCCAAGGCCTCGCCCATTTTGATGAGCTCGGAAACGTGGAGTGCTTTCAGTTCTGAAAGATGCATGGGTGAACACCCGGTAGATCGTCAAAGGTCCTGCCAAGGACCGGGGACGGATACTTCGGCGGCCGGCTCATCCGCTGATGATGGGCGCTGACGCCTAGCCGGTGAAGGCGGGCGTTGAAGCGGAGCAAGAAACAATGCGGGAGCTTGAGCGCCGAGTCCACGCTTCGTGGCCGTCTGAGGGGCCTGGGGCGTGTTGGCAAAAACGCTGCTGCAGTAGGGCGCAAGTGCTTGAGACGTGCGTCCTGCTGCAGCAATCTGCGTTGATTATAGGTTGGCGTCCAGGAAGGCCGTCAACTGGGCTTTGGAGAGTGCGCCAACTTTGGTGGCGGCCAACTGGCCGTCTTTGAAAAGCATCAGGGTCGGAATGCCGCGAATGCCGTATTTGGCGGGGACTTCGCGGTTTTCATCGACGTTCATCTTGGTGATTTGCAGCCGTTCGCCATAGTCCTTGGACACTTCATCAAGGATAGGGGCGATCATCTTGCAGGGGCCGCACCACTCGGCCCAGTAGTCCACCAGCACGGGCTTGGCCGCCTGAATGACATCGGATTCGAAAGACGCATCGGAAATGTGTTTTATCAGTTCGCTACTCATGGAGTGTCCTTGGGCGAGCCGGCTACGGAGCCGGCAGGGCGCCAGTCATGACTGGCATTGGTGCCGAATGATTTTGACACAAAGACAGCGCAAGGTTTGGCGTGTGCATGTGGTGGGGTGTGTGTCGATGCGCCGACCGGTGTCATTCCAGCGGTCGCGAAATATATTCATTAATTTTTTAAAGCTCTTTACGAGACACGAAAAACCGGGCTAGAATAGCGGTCTTCGTCGGGGCGTAGCGCAGCCTGGTAGCGCATCTGCTTTGGGAGCAGAGGGTCGCGAGTTCGAATCCCGCCGCCCCGACCAAGACCCAATTGAGCAACCCGCTGTAAGCCTGAGCTTGCAGCGGGTTTTTTCATGCCTTTTGACTTTTGTGCTCAGTGTTGAGTTGCGTGCTAGAGCCGTCGTAGGCGCTGGGCGCTCAGTCAGCCAAGGGTAAAGGCTTGTGAAAAAAAACGCCCGAGCTTTGTGTTGTTGCCCTGGGTATCCTCGGCTACCGCTCGAAGTGCGGGCGTAGAGAATCAGCTTTGCTGTCTCTTCACGGGTGAGTGATGGGCGATGCATTGGGCTGCCAAACGCAGCATGTTGTCGAACATCGCGCTCAACGGGCTTACCCAGCTCTCAACTCTTTTCCCTTTCTCTCATGGCTATTCAATCACTGACCGACGAGCAGATTCGTACCTGGACCCGGGCGCAAAAAGACGAGTGGTGGTTCAAGAATGTGTATCGGGGTGACATGCCGCAACTCACCTTGCGGTCGGCCCTAACGGGCTTCTTGCTCGGCGCGGTATTGGCGGCGACATCGCTTTACATCGGCGGCAAAACGGGCATTGGCATCGGTGTTGGCTTGACCTCTGTGATCATGTCTTTTGCGCTGTTTCGCGCTTTGCATGGGGCCGGGCTGGCCGCCGACTACACCATTTTGGAAAACAACTGCACGCAGTCGATCGCCACGGCTGCGGGCTATGTAGTGGCGCCGCTTTACTCCAGTTTGGCGGCTTACATGCTGATCACGGGCCGCATCATTCCCTGGTGGCAAATGATCATCTGGATGGCGGTGATTTCAATCCTTGGGGTCCTGGTGGCCTTCCCGATGAAGCGCCGCTTCATCAATGAAGAGCAACTGCCTTTTCCGGAGGGGCGCGCCAGCGGTGTGGTGTTGGATTCGCTCTACACCGGCGATGCGGGTGAGGGCGTCTACAAGGCTCGCCTGCTGGGTCGAGTCGCGATCTTCACTGCCCTGTATCAGGCGGTGGTCAGCGATGGCTGGATGAAGCTGCTGCAGTTCAAAGTCTTGCGCATGGATCAGTGGGCAAGCTTGAAGGAGGCTTGGCACATTCAAGAGAGGCTTGACAGTTACTACTATCAAGCAGCTGCCAAAGCCGAGCTGTGGATTCCCAAAATCATGGGCGTTGATTTCCGCGTGCTGGGCCTGCGCTTGACCTTGGATGCCGCGATGTTGGGCGTGGGGGGCTTGATGGGGATTGCCGTGGCCACCAGCTGCATGTTGGGCTCTTTCGTCAACTTTGTGATCTTGGCGCCCATCATGATCAATGCGGGTGATATCGCTCAGCGCGTGTCGCCGGCCGGGGCGGTCGTGCCCATCTCGCGCGCTGAAATCGTCAATCAATGGTCCTTGTGGTGGGGTGTGGCCATGATGGTGGTGGGCTCTCTGGTGGGCTTGTTGGCCAAGCCGGAACTGTTCACCAGCATGTTCAAAGCCTTTGGCAAGAAGAAGGATGTCGCGTCAACAGGCCCGGACTTGCTCGCGGGCATTGAAGTGCCGCTCTGGATTTCTTATGTGGGTGTGCCGGTGTTCAGCCTCTTGGCGGCATGGGTGACGCATGCGTTTTTTGGCGTCCCTATGTTTTTGGCCCTGGTCTCGCTCCCCTTGATCTTCATTCTGACAGTGATCTGCACCAATGCCATGGCGCTGACATCCTGGACACCTACGGGTGCTTTGTCCAAGATCACTCAGTTCACCATGGGTGCGATTGATCGCAGCAATCCGGCCAGCAATTTGCTGCCGGCTGGCATGACCTCGGAGATTGCGTCCAATGCGGCCAATTTGCTCTCGGACATCAAGCCAGGTTATATGTTGGGCGGCAAGCCGCGTCATCAGGCCATTGGCCATGTGATTGGTATTTTTGCGGGTGTGATGGCCTGTGTGCCTTTGTACTTCTTGCTCTTCCTGCCTGCTGACGCCAACGGCGTGCGCTCCACCGCCACATTGGTTTCTGAGCAGTTCGCGATGCCTGGCGCCTTGCAGTGGAAGGGCGTGGCCGAGTTGATTGCCAAGGGCTTGAAAGAGCTGCCCAGTTCGGCGCTGCTTGCCATGGCTGTGGCGGCGGTGTGTGCCGTAGCGATTGAGGTGGCGCGCATTGTGACCAAAGGTCGTTTCCCTCTGTCGGCGGTGTCGATTGGATTGGGTGTTGTGTTGCCGCCCGAGTCGGTGTTTGCGATGTGGGTGGGAGCCTTGTTGTTCGCTGTGATGGGCCGTAAGAACAAGACGCCCGGGACCGCAGGACATCGCTTGTGGGTTGAGGGTTGTGAGCCGATTTGCGCGGGCCTGATTTCTGGCGCGGCCTTGATGGGCATTGGCAATGCCATCGTCAACGTCGTGATTGGCTGATGAACTGAATGCCCCTCAATGCCCCTTAAGGCCCGAGGGGGCCGCTGTGCCGCTTGGGCGCGCCGAGATGGTTCTCGTCTCATGTCACAATGCGGCCCCTGCCAAGGTCTTGGGTGTCAAGATCTTGGGTTCGCTGACCGACCATAGCTCAACTGGATAGAGCACCCGCCTTCTAAGCGGGCGGTTGCAAGTTCGATTCTTGCTGGTCGGGCCACCTTCCGCTTTTGGCCTTTGTTTTGCACAAACACGCGCCTGTTGAGGGGCGCGGTTGACATTCAGGTTTGCGCACCTTGGTCACGAGTGCACCAAGGTCGGTGTTCGATGGCTGCACCATCGACGCATCATCAGGCATCACCGATGCGCAGCGCGTGCGTACTGTGGGTTGCCAAACAAGTTTTCTCGGGCAGCGTCGTTGGTGAGGGGTTTTCGACGATCTGACAGAACATCCAAACCTCGCTTCACGGCAGGTCGCGCGGCGATCTCGTCAAACCAGCCCTTCAGGTGTGGATAGTCGGCCAAGTCCACGCCCTGGTTTTTCCAGGACCTCAGCCAGGGGAAGACGGCGATATCTGCGATGCTGTATTCGCGGCCTCCCAAATAGGTCGAGGCAGCCAGTCGTTTGTTCATCACGGTGTAAAGACGGCGTGCTTCACTGCTGTACCGATCGATGGCATACGGAATTTTCTGCGGGGCATAAATCCGGAAATGGTGGGCTTGGCCCAGCATGGGGCCCACACTGCCAACTTGAAACATCAGCCACTGCAACACTTCGTATTTGCCAGCCGTCCCTGTGGGCAGGAGTTGCGAAGCTTTGCTTGCGAGATAAAGCAGAATGGCGCCGGACTCAAACAAAGAGATGGCTTGGCCTTCAGGCCCCTCTGGGTCGATGAGGGCGGGAATTTTGTTGTTGGGGCTGATGCTCAAGAATTGGGGGTCGAATTGCGCGCCACTGCCGATGTCCACGGGGATCACCCGATACGGAAGGCCGCATTCTTCCAACATGATGTGAACCTTGTGGCCGTTGGGTGTAGGCCATGAATACACTTCGATCATTTTGTGTCCTCTCGATCAAGGCCTGCGGTTCACGCCGCACCCGTTCAGTGCATTCTCCTAGCTCATGTTTTTTAAGCAAGTAAAACACTGGTTTGTGGCGCGTGCGAATGCCGCGCGCTGGCGCCCCATCCATGATTGGGCGGAAGCCCGCAACGGCCACTTCCGCATGGCACGCGATGGTCAAGGCTTTTTGATCGAGCAACCCAAGGCTTTGCCGGGGAGCCTGCGCATCGAATGGGGGCGCTCTCAAAGAGCCTATATCGAAGGCCATGAGTTGCGCATGCGCTGTGAACTGAGGCTGCACAGCGATCTCCAGCTTTTGGTTTTGTGCCGGCAGTTGATGGAAACCTTGGAGGCCTCGGTGTTTGAGGCCTACACCGACACGCTTAAAACCCGCGTCGATACCGACACGCCGGAAGAGATGCGCTGGTTGGTGATGTTTCCCAAGTTCAACCAAATCAGCTCAAAGCTGGTGCGTCAACGCTTCGGCGCCTTGGGGGTGAACAAGGAACTGACGGCGGCATGGGTCGAGGGTGAATTGAGCACAGCGCTTGCGCAGGCGAGCATGGATCTTTTGCCGGAAGGGCAGGCTTTTGTTTTGATGACCATGCGAGGCAATGTCTATTTGCGCACCGCGATGGCTGAGCCCTCCTTGAGCAAGATTCAGGCCTTGGTCAAAGTGCTGGAGGTGGCTTGCAAAGAGGCGCAGGCGGTGAATGCTCGCCTGTCGGATCGCGGGGCTTGGCCCACCACAACCTCGGTGGCGTGGCAGAGTTCTCGGCCAGAGGAAGATCAGGCCCCGGCCTGATCGATGCCCTTGATGGCGGGGCCAATGGATTGGCTCTGGCTGGAGTTGTTCAGTTCAAGTCTTGGCGCGCTGTGCAAATTGCCATCCGAGTGTCGCCAGTGGGGCGGCGCCTGCTGCGGCGTCGCGTGCTTGTGCGCTCGAGGCCGTGCCTTCGTCGATGCGCTTGGCGATGCCTTGCAGAATTGCGGCAATGCGAAAGAGGTTGTAGGCCAGGTAGAAGTTCCAGTCGCGCATCAGCGTTTCGGCATCGCCGCGTCCGCTGCGCTCGCAATAGCGGCGCACATAGTCCAACTCTGAAGGAATACCCAGCGATCGGAGGTCCAGTCCGGCCAAACCTCTTGCCGCGCTGCTGGTCTTGATGTGCCAACTCATGCAGTGGTAGCTGAAGTCAGCCAAGGGGTGGCCCAGCGTTGACAACTCCCAATCCAGCACGGCAATCACCCTCGGCTCGCTTGGGTGGAACATCAAATTGTCAATTCGGAAGTCGCCATGCACGACAGCAACTTCGCTTTCATCGCGAGCGGATTGCGGCATGTGCTTGGGCAGCCATTCCATCAGCCGTTCCATGGCCGCGATGGGCTGTGTGATCGAAGCGATGTACTGCTTGCTCCAGCGGGCGATTTGGCGCTCAAAGTAATTGCCCGGCCGGCCGTAATCGGCCAGGCCAATCGTTGCGGGATCGATGTGATGCAGGGCCGCGATCACTTGGTTCATGGCATCGAAAACCTCGCCACGACCGTGAGGCGTCATGCCGGGTAGGGCTGGGTCCCAAAGTATGCGACCCTCCATGAATTCCATGAGGTAAAACGCGCGCCCAATGATGGATTCGTCTTCACACAGGGCCAGCATGTGCGGCACCGGCACAGTGCTGCCGGCGAGCGCCCGCATGACCGTGAATTCGCGCTCAATCGCATGGGCTGAGGGCAGCAGCTTGGCGGCAGGGCCAGGCTTGGTGCGCATCACATAGCTGCGGGCCGGGGTGATCAGCTTGTAGGTCGGATTGGATTGACCGCCTTTGAATTGTTCGATTCGCAGCGGCCCCTCGAAAGAGGCCAGGTGCGCGCGGAGCCAGGTGCTCAGGGCGGCTTCGTCCAGGGTTTGGCTGGGGCTGATGGTGCCGGTAAATGCTTCCATGCGCTGAGGGCCTTATCAGTGGGCCGCAGGCCGCTTGCGCAACCCTGGTGCTGCAGCGTTCGTCAACCACTGGCGATGCTCAGCAGCTTCTCTTTGCTCAGTACCACCAGACGTGTCGGTTCGACCCGTACCGCCCCATCCCGCTCGAAGCTTTTCAGTTCTTGGTTGACCCGTTGACGCGATGCGCCCAAGAGCTGCGCCAAATCCTCTTGAGCCAGTTGCAGGCCGATGCGGATTTCTTCGCCCTGCTGAACGCCGTAGGAGCGGGCCAAGAGCAAGATTTGTTTGGCCAGGCGCGAGGCTAGCGGCAAGGTGTTGAGGTCTTCCACCACATTGAACATCAGCCGCAAACGCCGACAGTTCAGGCGTAGCAGCGCTTCGTAGAGCTCGGTGTGGCTGTGCAATAGCGCGCGAAAATCGGGCTTGCGCACCACCAACAGGGTTGTGTTGCCATGGGTATAGGCGTCGTGCGTGCGAGGCAGGCCATCGAACAAAGCAATGTCGCCGAACCAAGTGCCGGGTTCGACATAGGTCAAGGCAATTTGTTTGCCCGCCAGCGAAACCGAGCTGATGCGCACCGCGCCGAGTGCGACGCCCACCCATTCCTCGGCTGCCTCGCCTCGGCAGGTGAGCAAGGCGCCGTCGCTCAAGCGACGCACAGTAGCCCGCGAGAGGATGTCGGCGCGCAGCGGTGCAGAGAGCTTGGAGAACCATGAGCCTGATTCGATATTGTTTCGTTCAGGCAGTGTAAGAACCGGACTGTTCATGCTTTGTCGCTGATGTGACAGCAAGGCGCTGCTGTGTGAAGCGCATTGTCCATGAGCCCATCTGCTATCGCCTGGCGGGCAAACTCAGGTTTTGTTGGCGTTGCTGCTTGCCGGAGGCGAGAAATGCTGCTCAAGCCCGCACAAGGTCGTGAGATCCCTGGGATTGCGGGGCGGCCTGCCATGCTAGAGTGTGCGAATTAACAATCGCCCCGGCATGTACCGAGATACTGCAGCGCCTTTGCCTGTTTTGCGCACCACTTCTGTGGCTTCCCTGTTGCTGTGCGGTCTGGCCTTGGGCTGGACCGGCAAGGCTTGGGCGTTGGGCTTAGGGCCTCCCCAAATGCAAACCGCGCTGGGGCAGGCGCTCCAACTCGAGTTTCCGCTCAGCCTCAGCGCTGGGGAGTCGCTTTCTTCAGACTGCGTCAGTGCTGAAGTGGTGGCTGGGACCAGCCGGCTTCCCGCCGCCGCAGTTCGTGTGCAATTGCAAGGATCGAGTGAGACCTCGGTGCGGGCGATTCGGGTGCTGAGCAAGGTCAAGATCGAAGAGCCCATTGTCTCGGTGACATTGAGCCTGGGTTGTCCCGCCCGCTTGACGCGACAGTACAGTGCTTTGCTGGATCCGCCGCGTGCCCATGGCGTAGCAGCCAGTTCGTCCATGCTTGAATTGCCCCAGCAGGCTGAGCCGCCGCGGTACACGCCCGCTTTGCGGGCAGCGTTGGCAACGACCGGCGCCAAACCGCATGAGCTTCTGGCGCGGGCAGAAACTGAAGTTTCGGCGGCTGAGCAGGTCAGTGCGAGCCAAGTGCAAGCACCAAAGTCGGCGGCGAGCCGCTCTCCGAGTGATCCTGCCAAAGCAAAAAGCAAACGGCCGCAAACCGCCGCGACTCAAACCGATGCAAAGCCTCAACTGATCACGCCAGCCGTGGTCGCTGAAGTGCAGGCCAAAGTGGGGTCACGCGAGCGCTTTGGCAATGCACCGAAGTTGCGTTTGGAGCCTTTGGGTTCGGTGGTCTCCGCTGCTGCGGAGGCTCAGGTGGCGGCCAGTGCGGCGCAAGCAGATGCCGCGATGCAAAGGCTGCAGAATTTGGAGGCCGGCCTTGGCAAGCTGCGTGAAGAAAAACGGGCGTCTGAGCTGAGGCTGCAAGAGATGCGCTCGCGCTTGGAGGCCCAAGGCAGCGATGCAGCGCTCCAAGCAGACTCGGGCGTGGCGGCGATGTGGCCTTGGGCTTTGCTCGCGGTGCTAGGCGCGGGCGGCGGCATTGGCGCATGGCTGTGGAAACGGGGTCAGAGCCCGTCAAAGCGAAGTGCCGCCCATTGGTGGGATGTGGCGGGTTTGGGCCGCGTTGACCCGGCAGCCTCACATCGGCCACGGCAAGGATCTGCAGGGCTGGATCAATCGAATGCTACCTCGCTGAGCGCTGCTTCAAGCGAGCTGACCATCGCCCCACAGCAGCTCGCGACAAGCTCTGCGACGTCCGCCCCCGCCTCGGTCGTTGAGGGGGGGGCTTCGCGGCGAGCGGAGCCTCCTCATCGCGATGAGGAGCGCACGATTTCACTGGCCAAATTGAGCGAAGCCGATCCGATGCTGGATTTCGCGCATCCCGGCCCAACGGTGCCTGGCGCCTTGTCAGAGTTGCCCGAAGTTTCGCGTCATGACTTTTCGACGGGGGCTGCTGAAGCCGAACCCCATTTCAACAAGGGCGGCGCGCAATGGGGTCAGGAGTCTGTTTCGGCGGAGCCGCTCAGTGTGCAGTTCTTGGATCTGGCCTTTTTTGCGCAGCCGGGGGCGGCACTTGTCAAAGCCGGTGGGCCTGGCGCTCAGCCTTCAAAGGGACTGGTCAGCGTTGAGTCTCTGATCGATTTGGAACAACAGACCGACTTCTTTGTGGTCTTGGGTCAAGAGGATGCTGCCGTCGATTTGCTGCAAGAGTGCATCAATGGTCAGATCGAAAGTGCCTTGCCCTATTTGAAGCTGATGGAAATTTGCCAGAAGCGTGGTGAGGCGCTGGCATTTGCTGATCTTGCCGGACGCTATTCCTTACGCTTTGATGCCATTGCTCCGAGCTGGGATCAGGACTTGAGTCAGGGCCGAGACTTGGAGGCTTATCCCGAGGTCTTGCGTGAGCTCCAAGAGCTTTGGACGGACAGCGCGGCCAGCATGATTTTGTTGCAAAGACTCTTGTCCAACCGAGGTTTGCGTGGCACTCACTTGGACTTGCCCGCGCTGCGCGATTTGCTGCTGCTGTACAGCGTGGCGAGAGATCGTTCGGAGCATGAAGAACCCGGCCAGGAGATCGATCTGTTCTTGCCGCTGGAGTCGGACCTCAGCAGTCAGACCGGCTTTGGATTGGCGGCCGAAAAGCTGGCGCGCAAGCCCTCTTTGGGGGAGCCGACAGCGCCGCAAGCGGTCGATGTCGACATCGTCTTGGATGATTGGGCAGCGTCCCGCACCTAAGGCGCTTGGCCGCTAGCGCTGGCTAAAGCCTTTGCAGCAGTTGGAGCGCTCGATCTAGCGTTTGCTCTTGTTTGGCGAAGCAAAACCGGATGATGGTTTGTTCGCTGCCTTGTGCATAAAAGGCCGACAGAGGGATGGCGGCCACGCCAATTTCTCGGGTCAACCATTCGCAGAATTCTCGGTCTTTCATCGAGCTCAAAGCGCTGTAGTCCACGCATTGGAAGTAACTGCCTTGACAGGGCAAGAGCTTGAGCTTGCTGCCTTGTAAGCCGGCTCGGAAGCGGTCTCGTTTGGCTTGGTAGAAGCTGGGGAGTTCCAAGTACGGCGCGGCGTTCGCCATATAGCTGGCCAAGCCGACTTGCATCGGCGTGTTGACGCTGAAGACGTTGTATTGATGCACCTTGCGGAACTCATGCATCAGGTTCGCGGGCGCCGCCACATAACCCACTTTCCAGCCGGTGACATGGTAGGTTTTGCCAAAGCTGGAAACGATGAAACTGCGGCAACACAATTCCGGGTAGCGGGCGACACTTTGATGCGTTTGCCCATCGAACACCATGTGTTCATACACCTCATCGCTGATCAGCAAGATGTCGCTGCCCTTGAGCAAGTCCGCCAAGGCGCGCATCTCTGCGTCGGTCCAGACCGTTGCGCTCGGGTTGTGCGGGGTGTTGATGATCAAGGCCCGGGTTCGCGGGGTGATGGCCGCGGCAATCTTTTCAAAGTCGGGCCGAAAGCTCGTGGGCGTTAGAGGCACAGGAATCGCAATGCCACCGGCCAGTTCAATATTCGGCAGGTAGCTGTCGTAACAGGGCTCCAGCACGATGACCTCATCACCGGGGTGGACCACCGCCAACAAGGCGGTCAAGATGGCTTGGGTGGCGCCTGCACTGACCGTGATTTCGCTGTCAGGCTCGTAGGCGTGGCCATACAGTGCCTGCATTTTTTGCGCGATGGCTGCGCGTAAAACGGCGACACCGGGCATTGGCGCATACTGGTTGTGTTGCGCTTGCATGGCTGCCGTCACTGCAGCAGGCAATTGGGGGTCGCAGCCAAAATCCGGAAAGCCCTGACCTAAATTGACCGCCCCATGCTTTTGGGCCAGGGCCGACATGGTGCTGAAAATTGTATTGCCGACCTGCGGCAAGCGGCTGCGCAGCTGAGGGCTTTCAGGTGCGGGCGAAGATGGCGCTGGCTGAGATGGGGAAGCTTTGAACATCGGGGGCGGAATCAATCAAAGGCTGTAGTCGCTGGAGTCGCCGTTCATGGCGCGCTCCAGCAAATGTCTGTTCAGTCGGTCGGACAGCAGTTCCGCGAAGCTGTAAACATAATTGCGCAGATAAGCGCCACGCTTGAAGGCGATGCGAGTCACATTTTGGCCGAACAAATGACCCAATGGGCGAGACACCAAATCGCCCCCGGGTGGGTCATCTCGAACCGCCATTTCCGCCACGATGCCCACGCCCATGCCCAGCCGAACATAGGTTTTGATCACATCCGAATCGATGGCTTCCAAGACGATGTTGGGGTGTAAGTGACGGGCTGCAAAAGCCTTGTCAATGCGGGTTCGGCCTGTGAAGCTGGGGTGATAGGACACCAAGGGTTCTGCTGCCAGTTGGTCGAGCGTGGGGCGCTCGACCTGCGCGAGCGGATGTTCGGCTGGCACCACCAGCACATGCTGCCATTCATAGCAGGGCAGGCTGACCAAATCCTCGATTTGGGCCAGGGACTCCGTGGCCAAGCCAACATCGGCGCTGTCGTCCAGTAGCATGCGAACCACTTGATCCGGTGTGCCCTGGTGGAGGCTCACACGGACCAAGGGCAATTGCCTTCGTAACTGGGCCACCGGTCCCGGCAGCACATAGCGGGCCTGGGTGTGGGTGGTGGCGATCGATAGCGTGCCGTTGTCTTGTTTGGAGTATTCCTCGCCAATGCGCTTGAGGTTGCCGACCTCGCGCATGATGATCTCAATCGCCGCCAAGACCTGCTGGCCGGGTTCGGTGATGCGTCGCAAGCGCTTGCCGTGGCGCGAGAAGATGTCGATGCCCAGTTCTTCTTCCAACTCCAAAATGGCTTTGGAAACACCGGGCTGGGAGGTGAAGAGCGCTTTGGCGGTCTCGGTCAAATTGAGGTTGCGCCGGGCGGCCTCCTGCACAAAGCGAAATTGGTGCAGATTCATGGGGGCGGGGCCTTTTGTGCGTCGAGCGTTGTTGCGCCTGTGGTCAGCCAGGACAAGCTGGCCTCGGTCATGGCTTGAACCACGCGTTCTTGCTCACCAATGGCTGGATGAAGCAACCATTCCACGGCATCGCCATACTGCGCGCGCAGGCGTTCGAGCAGCGGAGGGATGTCGCGCCGTACATGGCCGCCGGTGCCTAAAAACATGGGCACGATGTGGATGCGACGGCAGCCCTGCGCTACGAGTTGGTGGGCGGCCTCCTCCAAACTGGGTTGCATGAACTCTAGAAAGGCCAAGGTCAGTGGCATTTCGGGGCGATCAAGGCGAATTCGCCGCGCCACTTCTTGGAAGGGGCGGGCCCAGTCGGGGTCGCGTGCGCCGTGGGCAAAAAGCAGCATTGCGTTCATTCGGGATTCCAGCGCAAAAGGGAAGGGGCATCAGCGGTAACGAACCAGCCATGCAAATGCAGCCATGGACAGGCCAAGATAAGCCAGGCTGGGCGCTGCAGAAACCATCCAGGGCGTCCAGTTTTTCAGCACACCGATATGGCCGGCCACATTGTTGAGCAAGACAAAGCTGATGCCCAGCATGATGCCGCCAAACACCTTCAAGCTGATACCACCGGATCGCCCGTGCAGATAGGCAAAGGGCAGGGCCAAAGCCACCATCACGAAACAGGCAAAGGGATAAAAAGCTTTGCGCCAAAACTGAATGTTATGGGCTTGTGCCGATTGTTCTTGAGCGGACAGATGTTGGGTGTAGCGGTACAACTCGATGGTGGACATGGAATCCGCAGGCAGCACGGCCGCTGCAATCACGCCGGCATGCAATGAGCTTTGCCAATTCAAGCTTGGCAGATGACTTTCTTTGACCACTTGCCGTTGCTCTCGCTCGGTCTGCAAGGATTGGCTCCCCGCTGGGGGGATGTGCTGCCACTCTGAGATCTGAACTTGCTCCAAGCGCCATAAGCCTTGGCTGTCCACCGTGGCCGATTGGGCTTCGATGCGGGCTTTCAGTCCGCCGTAGATATCGAATTCAAAAATGCGCACGCCCAAGAGATGCCCTCGCGCATTCGCTTGGCTGACGTTGATGGAATAGCTGCGGTCTTGCCCGTCCACCACTTGGTGGTCTTTCAACCACGCGCCGCGTTGGGCTGCGCTGGGATCGCCGGTGAAGCGGCTGCGCATCAGGTCGGTCTGTGCATCGAAGTAGGGGGCTGCGAAGTCGCCGATCAAAAACGTCAATGCAGCCAACACCGCCGCCAAGCTGGCCAGAAGGCCCAGGGCACGGCGCGGCCCCAGGCCACCGGTGCGCAAAATCGTGAACTCACTGGACTGGGCCATACGGGCCAGTGAAAAAATGCTGCCAATCAAGGTGCTGATGGGCAAGAGTTGGTAGGCGTGGCCGGGGAGCTTGAGTAAAGCAAGCAAGGCGGCTTTGGCCGCACCCGCGCCCACCCGGTTCATGCGCTCCAGTTCTTCGACAAAGTCGATGAAATAGAACAGCGCCAGAAAGGCCGCCGACACAAACAAAATGGAGCCAATGAGGTCGCGATACAGCAGTCGTCGAACGGTCTTCATGCCTGGGCCGCTCCTGGCGTGGTCTCAGGCTTGGAAGGGCTGCGCCGCCAAGGTAGACGCATGCGATTGCCTTGCTCGCGCAAATACAACAAGCTCAGTGCGAGCACAAACACGCTGCCGTGCACTTTCAGCAAGCCTTCGCTCAAACTCATCTGGCCCGTCCCCACCCAAGATTGACTGAGGCTGAGCAGATTGAAATAGACCACGAAACTCAGCAGGGCAAAGAGCAAGTTCCAGCTATTGGCTCGTCGGGGATTGGTGGCCGCCATGCTCAGGCCAAGCAGCGCCATATTGAGGCAGGCCAGAATCATGCCGAAGCGCCAAGCCAGTTCACCGTCATTGCGCGGGTTGGGATCGCGCAGCAATTCGAGCGTGCCGGTCGCTTTGGGTGGGGGTTTCTCGGCGCTGCGCAGCACTTGACTGTCTGCAAGGATTTTGTATTGCTCAAACCGGGCCAAGGACTTTTCACCCGTCTCTGGATTGCTTTCATTGCGTTGCCCGCGGTCCAGGACCAAGAAGCGCTCGGTGTCGGTCAGCTCAATATGGCCTTTGGCTGAGGTGGTGACGGCCTCGGTTTTGCCTTGATGGGTGAGGATGAAGACATTGCGCCCGGTTCGACCATCTGCGCTGTCGCGATCGATGAAAAACACGCTGCTGCCGTCTCGCGATGACTGAAACTGGCCGGGGGCCACGCGCGACAGGTCGCCGCGCTTTTGGTACTGCTCGCGCAACTGCGCACTGTTCTCGTTACCCCAGGGCCAGAGCAAGAGTTCCAGAACAATGACCGCCAGCAAGACCGGCATCGCCAGTTGAAGGACGGGCTTGATGAACCGGCGCAGGCCAATGCCGCTGGCGAACCAAATGGTCATTTCCGATTCGCGGTACATGCGCCCGAGCGAAGCCACGATGCTGATGAACAAGGACAGCGCGAGCATGGTGGGCAACTGCGCCAGCGAGGCGTAGCCCATCAGCAGCAGCACGTCTTGGGGTGCGACATTGCCCCCGGCCGCCTGACCCAGGGTGTTGATCAACATCATCGTCAGCACAATGGTCAGGATGACCACCAGGGTCACACCGAAGCTGCGCGTCAGTTCGGAACGTACAGAGGAATCGAATAACATCCGGGCACTTTATTTATTCGGCGACATTATGGACTTCCGTACACAGTCTGCGTCTTTTGACGCATTGGCCGGCATCAATGCCGACGCTTTGATTCTGGTTTTGGGCGGCGAAGAGTTGCCCGCCGGGCTTGATCCCGCGCTGGCCGCGCTGGTCAAAGACGCCATCAAGCTGGGTGATTTTGAGCTCAAGTCCGGCAAGGTTTTGAGTTTGCAGCGGGCAGCGGGTGTGAAGGCGCCTCGGCTGGTCTTGGCTGCAGCGGGCAAGGCCTCGTTGAAGAGCGCTCGTGCCGCGTTTCAGGCAGCACTTGGGCAGTTGAAAGGTCGTGGCGCAGCGCATGCGGCGACTGCCTTTGTGGGCTTCGATGCCATGACCGAAGGCTTGGCCGAGCAGTTCGTTTTGGCCGCAAACGATGCCATTTATGTGTATCGCCACACCAAACCCAGCGCACCGGCCCCGGGCAAGTTGGACAAGCTGAGTCTGCTGTTGAACAAGGCGGACGAAGGCGCAGCAAAAGTCGCCAAGCTGGGTTTGGCGCGTGGTCAAGCGATTGGTGCGGGCATTGAATTGGCTCGCGAATGCGCCAATCGTCCTGGCAACTATGCGACGCCCACGTACTTGGGTGAACAGGTCAAAGCGATGGGCAACAGCCACGGTTTGAAGGTCGAAATTCTGGACCGCAAGGCGGTAGAAAAACTCGGCATGGGGTCCTTCCTTTCGGTGGCCCAGGGCTCGGATGAGCCTTTGCGTTTCATCGTGGCGCGCTATGACGGCGCGCCCAAATCGCAAGCGCCCGTGGTGCTTGTGGGCAAAGGCATCACCTTCGATTCGGGCGGCATCTCTTTGAAGCCTGGCGCCGAAATGGACGAAATGAAGTTCGATATGGGTGGCGCGGCCAGTGTCATCGGGACTTTGCGTGCCGTGGCCGAACTCAAGCCCAAGCTGAACTTGGTGGTCTTGGTGGCTGCATGTGAAAACATGCCCAGCGGTCGAGCTCTGAAGCCCGGTGATGTGGTGACCTCCATGTCTGGCCAGACCATTGAGATTCTGAACACCGATGCCGAAGGCCGGTTGGTGCTATGTGATGCCTTGACCTATGCCGAGCGTTTCAAGCCGGCGGTGGTGGTGGATGTGGCCACCCTGACCGGGGCTTGTGTGATCGCCTTGGGTGGTGTGCGCAGTGGCATGTATGCCAGCGATGATGAGTTGGCCGCTTCCTTGTCGGCAGCCGGTGACGCAGCTCTGGATCCTTGCTGGCGTTTGCCGCTGGACGAAGAGTACGAAGAGGGCTTGAAAACCAACTTCGCGGATGTGGCCAATGTTGGCTCGCGCGCTGGCGGCTCGATCACGGCGGCCAAATTCTTGCAGCGCTTTGCGAGCAAGTACCGTTGGGCGCATTTGGACATCGCCGGCACCGCATGGAAGGGCGGGGCGGCCAAAGGCGGTACCGGTCGGCCGGTCGGCTTGCTGACGCATTTCGTCTTGTCGCAGGCCAAGTGATGCTGCCGCAACAGGCCTTGCGAACATGACCGAGGTTTCTTTTTACACCGGAGTCCCCGATCGTTTGGCCTATTTGTGCCGACTGCTGAGAAAAGCTCAGCAGTCGGGCGCCCGCATGGGGGTACTGGGCCCTCTGTCAGTATTGCAGCGCTTGGATGCAGCCCTGTGGTCCTTTGAGCCTGCTGAGTTTGTGCCCCATCTCTTGCTGACCGAAGAGCTGGTGGCGTCCGAGCTTGTACAGGCCACGCCGATTCTGTTGGTGACCGACAGTGCTGCCTTGCCGCACCGTGAGGTGCTTTTGAATTTGGGGGGGGAGATCCCGCCCGACTATGCCGAGTTCGAGCGCGTGCTGGAGGTGGTGTCGACAGAGCCTGAGCAGGTGCAAGCCGGACGGCGGCGCTACAAACAGTACGAAGCTTTGGGCCACGTGGTCAAGCATCACAAGGTGAGCCCCTGAATATGCCGGCGATGAACAAACCGCACCGGGTCGTGCCGACCTTGACCGAGGTACTGGATGAGTCGCAACTCAGCCTCAACTCCGCAAAGACTTCAGCGCCTTTGCTGGATTTGGATTTGGATGAGGACATATCGCTGGACTCTGATCAGGGACTGAACGCCGCCCCCATGGTGGCGCAGGTCTTGGGCCATGAGGCTGAGATAGCCGTACCAAGCCCTGGCAGTGAGATCGAGTTGGACCTCTCTGGCGACTTTGATCTTGACTTGAGGCCCGTTGAATCCAGCCTTGACACAGCCTTGGACCTTGCATTGGACGATGCAAGCCCATTCCAGCAAGCCCGAGAACTTGACCCTGGGCTAGACCAAGGTTTAGGCCAAGACCAGTTGGAGGCGCGGGGGGCTCAGGATGCTGAAGGTTTTGTTGCGCAAGCGATGTCGGCGGCGTTGCCTCTTCATCCCTCTCAGTCAAAGAGCGCCGTCGACTCAGACGCGCTGCAGTTGAGTGCGGCCTTGCAGTCTTTGATGGTCCAGGCCGTGGACGCGGCGCTGGCCGATTTGCGCGAGAGCTTGCTGATGCGACTTGAATCCGTGGTCCGTCAAGCTGTTGCTGAACAGCAGGCGCAAGACCTGCATCAGCGCTCATAGTTCAGCACTTCCCAGTCGCGCTTCATCGCGACTGATGGCAACACACGACAACGCTTGCAATAACTCATCGGTTTTCCATGCTTTCCCCATGTAGGGGAGCCTGATTTTTGAGTTATGTTTGATGGGTTGAGATTTCAACAGCCAAAAGCTCTCCTTCTTCCAACTCGGAGGTAATTCATGCAAGTTAAGTTGAATGTTGTCGTCGGCGCTGTTGCGCTGTTGATGAGCGGTACAGCCATGTCTCAGGATCTGGTTGTCAAAATCGGTCACGTCGGCCCAACCAGTGGCGCAATTGCCCACCTGGGTAAAGACAACGAGTTGGGTGCCCGTATGGCCATCTCCGAACTGAACGCCAAGGGCGTGATGATTGGTGGCAAGAAGGCTAAGTTTGAACTGCTGGCGGAAGATGATGCTGGCGATCCAAAGCAAGGCACTGCGGCCGCACAAAAGCTGGTCGACTCCAAGGTCAATGGCGTGATCGGCCACTTGAATTCGGGAACCACGATCCCGGCTTCCAAGGTCTACAGCGATGCGGGCGTTCCCCAAATCTCGCCTTCGGCCACCAATCCCAAGTACACCCGTAACGGCTACAAGACCACCTTCCGCGTGGTGGCTGATGACGTCCATCTGGGCGGCACCCTGGGCAAGTACTCGGTCAAGGAACTGAAGGGCCAGTCGATCGCCGTGATCGACGACCGTACTGCTTACGGTCAAGGCGTGGCTGACGAGTTCGAAAAAGGCGTCAAGGCCGCTGGCGGCAAGATTGTGGGCCGTGAGTTCACTAATGACAAAGCCACGGACTTCACCGCTATCCTGACCTCTTTGAAGTCCAAGAAGCCCGATGTGGTCTTCTTCGGCGGTATGGACGCTGTGGCCGGCCCAATGCTGCGCCAGATGAAGCAACTGGGCATTGAAGCCAAGTTTGTGGGCGGCGATGGCATTTGCACCGGCGAATTGCCGAAGCTGGCTGCGGGCACCATGGGCGACAACCAAGTCTATTGCGCCGAAGCTGGCGGTGTTGAAGGTGAATCCAAAGCGTCTTTGGAAGCCTTCAAGGCTAAATTCAAGGAGCAGTACAAGGTTGACGTGCAGATTTATGCGCCTTACGTCTATGACGCTGTCAAAGTGATGGTGGCGGCCATGGAAAAGGCAGGCTCTGCTGACCCGGCCAAGTATCTGCCTGTGTTGGCGAAGACCGAAGGCTACAAGGGCGTTACGGGCACTATTACCTTTGACAACAAGGGTGATATCAAAAACGGCGCTTTGACGATGTTCACCTACAAGGGTGGCGCTCGCTCGCAAATCGCTGTGGTTCGTTGATCCACGAGCTCTGCCTTTAGAATCGAAAGCCCGCAGTCGCGGGCTTTTTTTTTGGCTCGATTCGCCTTGATCAGGGCACATAGACGCCTGCCGTGCGTGGCATTGCAGCCATGGATGGATTCAAACCCGCAGCCTGCTGTGGAAAACGCACGATTGGGTGACTGGAAATATGTCTGAGATGCTGCGCCATCAGTTCTACTCTCGCCTGTTCTTTCATTTCAAAGCAAGTGGGCTCGAACTGGTGAGGGCCTCTGTTTTCTCAAGCTTGCCGCCCCCTTCAAACGGGGGGCTTTCAAGTCCGGTGGCTGCAGGCATCATCGGGCCGCGATCAAGATGAGTGAGGCAGAGGTTGGTTGAAGTCGACGGTGTCAGTGGATATGGGTCTTGGAGCTTGCGGCCAAAGGACTCATACAGGCATCAGAGCGCGACTCAATTCACTTTTGTGCAGTGAACTAAGTCTTAGCGATCGGGAAAAAAATGGTCCGAATTTTCAGTCACTATTTGCATAAGCAGACCTTGCTCCATGTCTTGTTTGACTTGGGCTTGATTCTGTTTGCGGTTGTCGCAGTGGTCCTGAGTCAGGGGGAGTCCGCTTCTTCGGTGATGCCTTTTGTGGCATCGCATGGGCTTTCGTTGGCAGGCTGTATGTTTGTGATCAACTCGGCCAGCGGCCTGTACCAGCATGTCCACAACCGGTCCATCACTGAGTCTTGCGCGCGTGCGTTGCTGGGCTTGTTGTTTGGCCTGCCTTTGGCCTATGCGATTTTCAGTTTGATGCCTGTCAATGCCAATCATCGTGAGCTGATCACCATGGTGGCGATGGCTGCGGTGGCTGCTGTGATGGTTCACCGGGTTTATGCGGCCCATTCGGGCGCGCAGTCGCGCCTTCGGACCCGAATTTTGATTTTTGGTTCAGGCTCTGTGGCCAAGACGGTGGGTGAGACCCTGCGCGCGGCAGACCCCCATGCCTTGATCGTGGGTTATTTGCCTGGTCCGAATGAAGAGCAGCAAGAAGTCCCTCAGGCAGAAATCATTGCCTCCCGCGGCACTTTGACTGAAACAGCGAAAAGCCTGGGTGTGGATGAGATTGTGGTGGCCCTGTCGGAACGCCGTGGAGGGAGCATGCCCTTGCGTCAGTTGCTTGACTGCAAGTTGTATGGCATTCGCGTCGTTGATATCGCCACGCATTTTGAAAAGACTCTGGCGCAGATCAAGATCAGCCATGTCAACGCAGGTTGGCTGGTGTTTGGCGATGGTTTCAACCAAGGTGTGGTGCGCACCGCATTCAAGCGTCTGTTTGACATCGTGTTCTCCGCGGCGATTTTCATTGCGACTTTGCCGGTCATGCTCGTCACCGCAGTGATGATCAAGTTGGAATCTGCTGGCCCGGTCTTCTATCGCCAGGAGCGTGTCGGTTTGAATGGCGCGCCGTTCAAGGTGATCAAGTTCCGCAGTATGCGGACCGATGCAGAAAAGGACGGCAAGCCGCGCTGGGCCACAGTGAATGATGATCGCGTCACTCGCGTGGGGCGTTTCATTCGCAAGGTTCGGATCGATGAATTGCCGCAGTTGCTGAACGTGCTTCGCGGCGAAATGAGCTTGGTGGGCCCGCGTCCTGAGCGTCAGTTTTTTGTTGACGACTTGATTGGCAAGATTCCCTATTTCGCGGTTCGTCACAGCGTCAAGCCTGGTGTGACGGGTTGGGCGCAGGTGCGCTACGAGTACGGCTCAACGGTGGAGGACTCCATCGAAAAACTGCAGTACGACCTCTATTACGTGAAGAACAACTCCCTGTTCCTTGACATGTTGATCATGTTGGAGACCGTGGCCGTGGTTTTGACCGGTAAGGGTGCTCGATAAAATCGGCAGTTGAATCGGCGCAATTGCCGATTCTGTCGCCATGCATGGCATGGTTCAATACACCATGGAATTTGGAGTTTTGAATCTTGCATGGTTGGGTGATTGCCTTGCGTTGGCGCTGTATACGGCTTTCGCCCTGTATTTTGGTTACAGGGTTTGGTGGGTACGATCCTCGCCCGCCAATGGCTTGTCCTATGTTTTTGCCGCGGCGCTGATTGCCAGTGCCGCCTGGGCGGGTTTGGGCGTTGCTGCGGGCATGCGGTGGCTTGCCTCTGGCACTTTGGCCTGGATGATTCCGGCGGCAGATTTACTGCGCTACGCCTTGTGGTTCGGCTTCATATTGCTGCTGCTGCGTCCTGATCAGCAGCAGGTAAAAGCCCCGGTGGCTCCCCCCCGATTTGCGGATATGGCTTATGTGTCGCTGGGAAGCGCGCTGTTGATGCTTGTGCTTCGTGCCACCCAGTCGGAAATGGGGACCGACTTGCTCCGACCCTCGGCCTTCACGGCACTCGGACTGGCCATCGTGGGCTTGATCTTGGTCGAGCAGTTGCTCAGGAACTCAAGCTCGGACACACGTTGGAACGCCAAGCCCGTCTGCCTTGGTTTGGGCGCTTTGTTCGCCTTCGATCTGTTTGTTTTTTCGCAAGCCGCTTTGTTCCGCGAATTTGATGGCGATGCACTTAGCGTGCGTTCTCTGGCTCATTGTTCCGCGCTTCCTTTGTTGTTTTTGGCTTCCCGCCGCCGAGCCGACTGGCTTGAAAAACTCCACGTCTCGCGCGCAGCGGTGTTCCATTCGGCGACTTTGCTGCTGGTGGGTTTGTATCTCCTCTTGGTTTCAGCCATTGGCTACTACGTTCGATACACGGGCGGGCAATGGGGCCGGGCATTGCAACTCGCCTTGGTGTTTGTTGCACTCCTTGGTTTAGCGATTCTGGTTTTGTCTGGCGCATTGCGCTCGCAACTGAAGGTCTATATCGGCAAGAATTTTTTCAGCTACCGCTACGATTACCGGGAGGAGTGGCTTCGATTCACGGCAACTCTGTCCTCGAGCGATTCGCCTCAACTGATGGGTGAAACGGTGATTCGCGCATTGGCCAATTTGGTTGAAAGCCCGTCAGGGGCTTTGTGGTTGCAGCAAGGCGAGGCAGAAGAGTTCAGTCAAACCGCACGTTGGAATTCCCCCTTCGTAGACGAGCGTGTTGCCACCGGCTCCGAGTTTTCTCAATTTCTGTTGACGCGAGCCTGGATTGTTGACGTGGACCGACTCCGCCATGGAGCCACCGAGTATGAAGGACTGCGTGCCCCGGAGTGGTTGTTGGCCGATGCTCGCTACTGCTGGTTGGTGCCTTTGATGTTTGGGGAAAAGCTGCTCGGCTTTGTCCTCTTGGGGCAACCGAGGGCGACGCTTGAATTGGATTGGGAGGTGCGTGATTTGCTGAAGACGGCGAGTCGGCAGGCTTCCAGCTATCTGGCTCAAATGCAGGCGACAGAAGCCCTGCTGGAGTCGAAAAAATTCGACGCTTTCAATCGAATGTCGGCCTTTGTGGTCCACGATCTGAAAAACATCGTGACGCAGCTCTCATTGATGATGAAGAATGCCAAGCGTTTGAAAGATAACCCTGAATTTCAGCAGGATATGCTCGATACTGTTGAGAATTCTCTGGAAAAGATGCGACAGCTCATGCTGCAACTGCGCGAGGGTGAAAAGCCTCATGGAGTCTCCAGCGGCGTTGACCTGGAGGCGATTGTCAAAAGGTTGGCGGCTGCTGCTTCAAGCAAGGGGCGGACACTGGCGCTGGAAATTGACTCCAAGGTCAGTACTCGCGGACATGAAGAGCGTGTGGAGCGAGTACTGGGTCATGTCGTGCAAAACGCTTTCGATGCTTCGAATCACGACGATGCTGTGGTGTTGAAGCTGGACCAACTTGGCAGCTCGGCTCGGGTGGTGATAGCAGATCAGGGATGTGGCATGACGGATGAGTTCATTCGCCAGAAACTGTTCAGGCCCTTTCAAACAACAAAGCAGGCGGGAATGGGGATTGGTGCTTATGAAAGTTACCAGTACTTGAAAGAGCTTGGGGGAAATATCAAGGTTGAAAGCCAACCCAATATAGGTACCACCGTGACCATATTGTTGCCTCTTTTCCATGCGATGAACTGATAAATATAAATGGCGATCTCAAACAATGAAAAGCCGCAGGATCAGCGGCAAATGATGCTGATTGTTGAGGACGATCTGGCGCTTCAGAAGCAGTTGAAGTGGTCTTTGGATCGATTTGATTCCGTCCTTGCCGAAGATGTCAGCAGCGCCGTACAGCAGTTTCGCAAGCACAATCCGGTTGTGGTCACCATGGATTTAGGCCTTCCACCGGACCAAGATTCGGTCACGGAAGGTTTCAAGTGTTTGGAGAAATTGCTGGAGTTGAATCCGGCAGCAAAAGTCATTGTGCTGACCGGCCAAAATGACCATGAGAATGCCCTGCGTGCTATTCAAATGGGTGCGTATGATTTTCTGGCCAAGCCAGTGGATCCCGACTTACTCGCCTTGACGGTGGAACGGGCATTCCGTTTGTACGAGTTGCAGGAAGAGAATCAGCGCCTTTTGAACGCCAATCGTCAAGATGCGCTGGGCGGTTTGATCACGCGAGACATGGGCATGCAAAAGATCTGCAGAACCATCGAGCGTGTTGCAAGCAGCGATTTGACGGTGTTGCTGCTGGGGGAGAGCGGCACCGGCAAAGAGGTTTTGGCGCAGGGCTTGCACACGGCCTCCAAGCGAAAGGGACGTTTTGTTGCGATCAACTGCGCGGCGATTCCGGAAAACTTGCTCGAAAGCGAATTGTTCGGCTACGAAAAAGGGGCTTTTACAGGCGCCTCAAAGACGACTGTTGGTCGTCTGGAAGTGGCCGATGGCGGCACCTTGATGCTCGATGAAATCGGTGATTTGCCCTTGCCATTGCAAGCAAAATTGCTTCGTTTTTTGCAGGAACGGGTGATTGAGAGAGTTGGTGGGCGGCAAGAGATACCGGTCGACGTTCGCGTCGTTGGGGCAACGCACCGCGATCTGCAGGAGCAAATTGCTGCGGGGGGCTTCCGAGAGGATTTGTATTTCCGATTGGCTGAAATCGTGATCGATATCCCGCCATTGCGTGACCGTGTGGGTGATCCTGTGCTGCTTGCGAATGCGTTCGTCAAACAACTGGCCAGTGAGCAAAGGCGGCGTCCCCTGGGCTTCAGCCCAGACGCCTTGCGGGCGCTGGAAGCTTACAACTGGCCGGGCAATGTGCGAGAACTGCAAAATCGCATCAAGCGGGCCTTCATCATGGCAGATGGCGAGCGATTGACCAGCAGCGATCTGGGTCTCGCTGATCCCAGCCGTGCGACTGAGGTTGACGAAGAAGTTTTGGACTTGCGTGTGGTTCGTGAACGTGCAGAGCGACAAGCCGTATTGACGGCCATGTCGCGTGCTGATGGCAATGTTGCCAAAGCGGCGGAATTGCTGGGTGTCAGTCGACCCACTTTGTATGATTTGATGAACAAATTGGAAATTAAATGACTCAAGGTGTATTGCGCTCCGCCAGCTCGCCATTTCCAGTGGCCAAGTTTTCGTCTCTTGTTTTGGCAATTGGCACAAGCGTGCTGCTGAGTGCTTGTTTTGGAGGGAGTGCCGGGGACCTGGTCGTTTCAGCACGCAAGCATGTGCAGGCGAACGATAAGAAAGCGGCGCTTATCGAATTGAAAAGCGCTTTGCAAAAAAGTCCGGGATTGGCTGAGGCCCGGTTTTTGTTGGGCGAGTTGCTGTTCGATAGCGGTGACTATGTGGGCGCAGTGGTCGAATTGCAAAAGGCCCAAGAACTTGGCTACGCGCCTGAGCAGGTTCTGCCACTGCTTGCAAAAGCGATGTATGCCAAAGGCCCTCCAGAAAAGGTGATTGAGCAGTTTTCCTCAGTCAAATTGAGTGAAGCTGCCGCGCAAGCTGAAATCCTGTCGATTGTGGCCGCCGCTCAATTGTCGGCTGGGCACACAGCTGATGCGAAGAAAAACGTGGAGGCGGCGTTGAGCGCTGACGCCAAGTCGTCAGCAGCCCAACTGGCGCAAGTCAGATTGCTGGCCAGCTCAAAAGACTTTGAAGGCGCCTCGAAATTGCTGACGGAAGTGCTGAAGAGCCAACCCAATGACAGCGAGGCCCATCGCCTCAGAGGTGATTTGTTCTTGCTTGCGGGCCAGCGTCAGGAGGCCGCAGAAGCCTATAAGGCGGCCATCAAGTTCAATCGGCGGAATTATGGCGCTCACACCGCAATTTTGAATCTCTATTTGCAAGAAAAAGACCTGAAGGCGGCGGATAAGCAATTGGCGGAATTCAAAGCCGCGGAACCCTCGAGGCCTGATGTCAAATGGTTTGGTGCCTTGCTGGCCGTGGAACGAGAGGATTTCAAGTCGGCTGGAGAATTGTCTCAGCAATTGTTGAAAATTGCGCCAGATAATCCTCAGGTCCTGCATCTAGGTGGCATCATTGATTTAAAGGCTGGCGCTTTTGTCCGTGCCGAAGCTAAATTGGGTCGCGCTGTACAAATGATGCCTGAGAACGTTCAGGTACGTTTGGCTTTGGCCCAAACTTACCTGAATATGGGAGATCCCGCCAAGGCTTTGAAGGCGCTTTCGCCATTATCGAATAATGGCAAGCCCAATTGGGAGGCGGCCGTGCTGATCGCCCAGGCTCATATGATGCAAGGGGATTTGGCAAAGGCTGAAGCTTTTTATGAGATTGCTGCGAATCTCAACTCCACCGATTTCAATAGCCGAACTGCTTTGGCCTTGGCCCAATTTGATAAAGGGCGTGCAGAGCAAGGTCTGAGTAAACTCAGTGCTTTGACATTGAGTGAATCAGGCGTAACCAGTGATCTCGCATTGATCGGCGTTTATCTGCGCAAGAAAGATTACGATGCCGCGCTGCTTGCCGTTGAGCAAATGAAAAAAAAGCAGCCCAATTCGCCGATTGTGAGCAATTTGCGCGGGCAGATTGAGTTGCAACGGGGGCAAAACGATGCCGCAAGACAGGCTTTTGAAGCGACGCTGAAGATTGACCCGGGTTTTGTGCCCTCGGTGTTGGCTTTGGCAAGCCTGGACGAACAAAGTGGTAAAGCTGCTTTGGCGCAAACGCGGCTCGAAAAGTTTGTTGAAGCAAACCCTCAAAATGTGCGCGTCGCCATGGCCTTGAGTGTACTGCGGGCCAAATTGGGGGCGGGCAAGGATGAACTGGTCGCTTTGCTGCAGAAAACGATCAAGAATAACGCCGCTTCGGTGGCGCCGCGCCTCGCTTTGGTTGACTTGTACTTGCAGGCCGACGAGCCTAAGCAGGCTTTGGCCAGTGCGCAGCAAGGTTTGGCTCAGATTCCTGACAATGCAGAGTTGTTGGATGCACTTGGCAAATCGCAATTCAAACTCGGCGAGTTGAATCAAGCCATATCCACCTACAACAAAATGGCGGTGCTTCAACCAGGCCAGCCAGAGCCGCATTTCCGTCTGGCGCAGATTCATTTAGAGCGGAAAGACCAAGCAGCAGCAGCCCAGAGCTTGAGAAAAGCGCTGTCCGTCAAAGGGGACTACCTGCCGGCTTTGCGGGGTTTGATTGGGCTGGAACTGGCGATGGGCAAGAAGTCAGAGGCCTTGGCGCTTGCGAAGTCGGTACAGAAGAGCCGCCCTGCCGAGTCGTTGGGTTATGCATTTGAAGGTGATATCGCTGCAACGCAAAAAGACTGGCCCGGCGCAGCAAGGGCTTATCGCTCGGGTCTCGATCGGCAAAATTCCACCGAGCTGGCAATCAAGCTTCATAAAGCTTTGCAAGCCAGTGGTGGTGTCACCGATGCGGATAAATTTAGCCAACAGTGGATCGGCAAGTATCCAAAAGATGGTGTGTTTAGAACCTATTTGGGTGACAGGGCCGTTCTCAAGGAAGATTGGGACTCTGCATTGCTGCACTATCAAAGCCTGTTGGCCATGAGTCCGGAAAGTCCTTCGATTCTCAACAATCTTGCCTTGATTCAAAATCGTAAGAAGAAGGGCTCGGGCTTGGATTTGGCTTTGAAAGCGACCCAGCTGGATCCGGGTAATGCATCCTACAAGGATTCATTGGCCGAGATTTACTTTGACAATGGCAATGTGGCGAAGGCAATTGAGACCCAAAGTGCGGCCTTGGCTGCGGCGCCAGATCGCCCCTGGTATCGCTTGCATTTAGCCAAGTACTATCTTGCGGCGGGGGATCGTGCGAAAGCCTCACAAGAATTGGCAAGCTTGGCGGCTTTGGGGGATAAATTCTCTGGCCAAGCAGAAGTAAAGGCGTTGCAAGCTAAATTGTAAAATTTAAGGGCTCGAATATTGTTGTGCTTGGCTGTGTTCATGCGAGTGTCGCGAATAGTTTGCGAGCTTGATTCAAAGGGGTCTTTGCGATGAAGTCTGTACGCAGGTCGGGGCTCAAAAAGACTTTTCACCAATTGCTGCGGCGCGCACTGAGTGCTTTACCCAGTACGATTCGGTTTTCGTTCTACCGTTCAATGGTTGATTGTGATCCGGAACCGTCAAGTCGATTGGAATTGAAGATCGCGAATACCAAGTCGGAGTTGGAGGACTGTTTCCGAATCTTGCATGACGCTTATGTGGCCAGTGGTTTTATGAAGCCAGATCCATCGGGTATGCGTATCACCCCGTATCACGCTTTGCCGACCACGACGACGCTGTGTGCAAAATATGATGGCAAAGTCGTTGGCACCATGTCAATGATTCGCGAGGGTGTATTCGGGTTTCCCTTGCAGCGTATCTTTGATCTGGAAGCTGTGCGGGCGAAGGGTGGGCAGATTGCTGAAATCTCGGCTTTGGCTGTTCATCCTGATATGCGGAAGACGGGTGGTGCAATACTATTTCCGCTGATGAAATTTATGCATCAGTATTGCAGTGAGTTTTTTGACACCCGGCATCTGGTTATTGCGGTCAATCCAGACAAAATTGAGTTGTACGAGGCACTTCTATTTTTCGAGCGTCTGCAGGAGATGCCTGTTGATAAGTATGATTTTGCCAATGGCGCCCCTGCGGTCGGTGCCACGCTCGATTTGTACCATGCCGCTGAACTCTTTAAAGTAGGGTATAAGGGTCGCCCGCCGCGCAAAAATATGCACAGATACTTCTTCTTGCAAGGTCTGCCCAATATTCAATTACCGCAACGACGCTATCACACGACCAACGATCCGGTCATGACGCCGGAGTTGCTGGATCATTTCTTCAATCGCAAAAGTAAAGTCTTTGAAGAGTTGGATGATCGAAATAAAGCTTTGCTTTGGCAGATTTACAATATGGCTGAGTATCGTTCGGTGTTGCCGATGCTGGCTGGCAACCCGGTGCTCACACATCCACTGCGGCAACACCAGCGGTATTCGATTCGCTGCCCTGGCGTTGTGAAATTGAAAACCAGTGAGTCCGAGTTGGAGCGGGCCTTTGTTTTACACGTGATTGAGGTGTCGCTGGGTGGTTTCCAGGCCGAATGCAAATTAGAAATTCCGGTCAATGCCAGCGGTTACGCCGAAATTGATCTGGGGCGTTCCGAGAGGTCGATTGTGGCGGTGAAGGTGGTTCGCCGTAAGGACGTTGACGGCAATCTGTTTTACGGTTTCAAATTGGATGAGCCGGATCCCTGCTGGCGTGATTGCGTTGCAGCCCTCGAGGTGGGGGTCACTTCTGGGGATTTATTGCATTGAGCGACTTGTGTCGACATGACAGGTTTTTCTTGAATAGATTGAGTTGTTCGACCAGAAGATTCATGCGCAGGGTTTTTTTCGCTCTCTGCGCTTGCGTTTGCGTGTCTGCGAGTCGTGCAGATCTGCCTGCGACCATTGCCAAATTGAAACCATCGGTAGTCCTGGTTGGGATTTTTGGTGCGACAGACAATCCTCGATTTACCTTCAGGGGTACAGGGTTTGCGGTGTCATCTGGGCTTGAGCTCGTGACCAATGCACATGTCTTGCCGGAGACTTTACCCACTGGCCCGGAACGCCAGTTGGCGGTGATGACTTGGTCGGGGGCGGGGCAGTGGCTGCATCGCAAGGCCAGTTTGCTCGCACTAGATCGGGCAAGCGATCTGGCTTTGTTGCGCATGGAGGGGCCGCCCATCCCGCCCTTGAAAATTTCAGAGGCTCCTGCGCAAGAAGGACAGAGCGTTGCATTCATGGGTTTTCCAATTGGTGGCGCTTTGGGGTATTCCCATGTCACCCATCGAGGCTTGATTTCTTCAATTGCCGCCTTGGTGCTGCCGCCGCCGACCTCTCAGTTTTTGACCGAAAAATCCGTGGCTCAGTTGCGACGCGGCAATTTTCAAATCTATCAGCTCGATGCGACGGCTTATCCCGGCAACAGCGGGGGGCCGGTGTTTGACCCTGAAACCGGCGAATTGCTCGCCGTGATCAACAGCGTTTTGATCAAGGGCGCACGTGAAACGGCCCTGACACACCCGAGTGGCATCAGTTATGCCATTCCTGCTGCACAAGTGTCCGCCCTGTTGCAAGACAACAAGCGCTGAACTTCATAGCGGGCTGCTTTAGGGGATACTGGCCCCAAGAAAAGCAAAACAGTTGGAGTGTGCCCTTATGTCCGCAGATGCTTTGTCAATTTGCATGCTGTCAGATGATTTTTTGCCCGGAGCAACCGGCGTGGGAAGTCATTTGCAAGTGGTCTGTCGACGTTTGCAGGCACTGGGACATCGGGTCTCCATCATCACCACACGCCGCCCCTCTGAGCCTGAGTTTGAAGAATGGCATGGAGTGCGGGTGTACCGCGTCAAAACGGTCAAGGCTTTCGGCTTCTATCAAGCCATCCCTTCGGTCCAGACGCTTGAAAGCTTGTTGGACGATATTCAGCCCGATCTGGTTCACTTTCATTACCTGGGTTGGATGCTGTTGCGCACACTGCCGCTGTGTGCTCGTCGTTCATTGCCGGTGGTGTACACCTATCACATGACCGAAGACCATCTGACCCAACCGCTGCCTATGCGGCCGTTTCGGCGTTTGATCGTGCGCAAGATTGTCGAAATATGCAATTCTGTGGATTTGGTGATTTCTGTTTCAGACAATTTGGCGGCAACGCTGCCGGGTAAGGGCATCCATACACCGGTGCGCTTCATCAGCAATCCCGTGGATTTTGTGGCCGCTGATGAGGTGGAGCCCCAAGACAGAAGCGCGGGCTTTGCTGTGATGTTTGCGGGACGGCTGAACCCAGAGAAGAACATTCCCTTTTTGCTGCGCGGCTTTGCGCTGCTGCGTCAACGCGTTCCCGATGCGCAACTATGGCTTGCGGGCTCAGGTGCGGACAAAGAGTCATTGCAACGTCAATGTGACTCCCTTGGATTAGGCGATTCAGTCCGATTCTTGGGTTTTCTGGGTCATTCGGATTTGGCTCGGTATTACAAGGCCTGTGATGTCTTTGTGTTGCCTTCTTGGGTCGAAACCCAGGGTTTGGTGGCGATGGAGGCCATGTGGTTTGGCAAAGCTGTGATCGTGGCGGACTCGGTGGTTTCTGCGACCGAATTGGTTGAGCATGGCTTGAATGGCTACGTCGTGCGCGCCGATCAAGACCAAGAATTGGCAGAGCGGCTCATTTTCTTGTCCAGCGACCCTCAGTTGCGCGCCCAGATGGGGGCGGCAGGGCAGCGCCGATCTGAGCGCTTTGAAGCGGGACGAGTGATGGAGGCCTTGGTGGACGCCTACCGCCAAGTACTGAGTCGGTCGCGGGCCCTCAAGTAGGCTTGAGTCGTGTCGGTTTTCTTTACAGTTGCACGCGCTGCCCTCGATGATTTTGCGTTGATGATTGCTAAGTTGTTGATTCGTAATGAAATAAAAAACTTGGCACGGCAACTGCTTATAGTTCACCGCAAGTGTGGTGGGCTGGGATTTCAAAGCAGCCTTTTTTGAATCTTGTTTAGAGGAACGAACATGAGTAAATTCAACAAGCTCGCAGTGGTTCTGGCAGCGGCTGTGGCCAGCTTTGCCGCTCACGCGGAATTCACGATCGACGATTTCAGCGTCAATCAAACCGAAATCTCCGACCAAAACAAGTCCGACGGTTTGGGCGTGTACAGCACCGTGACAGGCGCTGGCATCCTGGGCGGTTCGCGTTCTTTGTACGTCGAGCGCACTGGTGGTATCGGTGGTGACAATGCTGGCGTGAACTCGGCTATCTCTGCCGGTGTTGACGGTGGTACTTACGGCTACAGCACTGGCTCGAAGGCTGTCGGTCTGAGCTATATCCGCTGGGACGGCAGCGCCGCTGCAGGTGCTACCGCGATCTCTGAAGCCAATTACAAGAGCCAGTTGCAAGTGAATGGCCTGGGCGGCTTCAACTTGGCTGCTCAAGGCGTTCAGTTCAAGATCAGCGTGATCGACTCGGACCTGGGCTTCCCCTTCACCATCCAGGCCTTCACCAGCGCGACTCAGTGGTCTAGCCTGACCCTGTTCGCTTCGATGGGCACTGGCACCTACACCATCACCTTTGCTGACTTCATTGGCGCCGCTGGCCTGACCAATCAAGTTCTGCCGACCGGCGCTCTGCTGTCGACCGGTACTGGTGGTTCTGTGGACTTCTCCAGCCTGGGTGCTTTGCAGGCCATCGTGAACCCGACTTCGGCTTTCAAGGGTCAGATCGACCTGCAGATCGACGCTGCCGGTACCGTGCCTGAGCCAGCTTCCCTGGCCCTGGTTGGCCTGGCCCTGGTGGGTCTGGGTGTGGCCCGCCGCCAAAAGGCTGCCAAGTAATCAGATAGCACTGAAGGCCTCGTTGAATTGCGGGCCTTTGAAAGTGTCAGGAAGGGACCTTCGGGTCCCTTTTTTTATCGCGCGGCAAAGTCTGTTTGCCGGCAGGTGTTTCAGTTTTGTTTTTCGGCTTTCAAAAGGCCTGTGCCCAAAACAGTGGCGGCGATGCCCAGGATGCGCAGGCCGCTGATCTGTTCACCGAAGACCCAGGCGCCGGCCAGTGCGGCAGATCCGCTGGCGATGGCCAGCTGAACGGGCACGATGACGCTGGCGCGACCGCGGTGAAAGGCAATTTGCAGCGAGACGAGGCCAATGACATTCGCGCCAATGACAGCCAATAGCAATGGGTTGCTCAGTAGTTGAAGGCTCAAGCTTGGTGAGTCAGCGGTCAAGGCCTTGGTCAAAATGGCGCCCGCCCCGAAGGAAAGCCCGACCAAGAGGGCGAGCAGCAATTCTGCTTTGTGCCCCATCTTCAGGGCCAGCAGCAAGCAAGCGGCGGCAACGAGTTGTCCGGCGATGAATGCAGTCAACTTCAGTGCATTCAATCCACTGGCGGCTGTGCTTGTGCTGTTCCAAGAAAGAAGGGCTGCGCCGAGCACGATGATCAAGACGCCCAACCATTCCAAGGGCCGCAGCCGCTCTTTCAAGAAGATGACCGCGAGAAAAACCAGCAGCAAGTCGCCGGCGGACATCAGTGGTTGAACAAGGCTGATGTCGCCGATCGCGGTGGCCTTGACGAAAAAGACCCATCCCAAGCTGGTGGCCAAAAGCCCGCTGAGCCAGCGCCAGTCGCTCAGATGGTGGCGCAAGGCATTGGGCCGCTCGGGCAATTTCAGTTGTTCAGCTGCCTGGTGTTTGTCGGCGGACAGTTTCCAGAGAAAGTAGCCCAGTTGAATGAAAAGCGTGGCCGCAAGTGTGGTCAGAACAACGTCCATGGGGGTCAAGCCTTTTCGCGGGGGGCTGAAGCCGAACCTGGGCTGGTGATCAACAGTTCTTCTAATGGGCGGCGCAAAGACCGGGCGACTGCTGCCGGCCCATGGCCGATTCGGCCCATGAAAACGGCTTGGTCGCAGTTTTCTGCCCCCATCAGTTCTTGCATGGCGCGATGAATCTTTTGAGCCGAAGGCATGGCGAAGCTCTCGCGGCTGAAGTCGCGCCTTTCTCGGGCGTAGCGGGAGAACACCAGTGGTGTGATTTCGGGTTGCATGCACAGGCCCAGCTGCGTGACCGTGAGCCAAAGCCTTTGCATGGCGCGACCCGCTGCAATGTAGTCGTCCATGGTTGTCGGTGTTTGCCGGGCGACCATCAAAAAATGGGCGGCGCAGGCAATACCGGGGAGCAGGTCCAACTGCAATCGAGGCGCCCAGGTTCCAGCTAAAAAGCGATTGAGAAAGTGCACCCGCTCCCAGCTGTGCATGGCGAAGCGCATCACGCGCGTGGTCATGGGGTCGGAGCCCAGCGCTTGGTCAGGGATTTTGTCGATGCTGAACTGGGCGTTCCATTCAATCACACTGCGGTGAACTTCGAAGGCTTCTGGCAAGGTCAGGCGCAGCTTGGCCGACTTGAACAAAAGCAGGGCGGTGGCCAGCTTTTCTTGGAACCCTTGCTTCCATACCAAGCTGTAATTGGGGCCAATGGCTTGGGCCAGTGCTTGTAAATGCTCGGCATTCAGTGGCCGGGTGCTCATGGCTCGGCGCTGTACCGCGCGTGTTTCGATGCTGGCAAGCAAGGGATCGAGTTGGACGTTTGCGCTGGCCTCGAATTCCAGCTCAAAAACAGGACGATGCTCGGGTGAATCCGGCCGTCGATGGGTCAATAGACGCCAGCCAAACTGGCTGGCAGCGATCGCGAGGGTTTCCAGCAGGGCGCCCATGGCGATTTGGCTGGGATGTCCGTCCAGGTCATAAACGCAATGATCACGGGTGTCAAAGCCGTGCACCAATGCTTGTGTCGGGGAGCGTATTTCAAAGCGCCAAGGTTGCGTGTTGTCGCCGCTGGGTGCCCAGCGTCCCAAGTCCAGAATGCGGCGGAGCTTTTCGTCTGAAATCATGGTGCGGTGGCCTGTCATTGTTGGAAAAGATTGGCGCTGCTCAAAATTGGGCTTTGTTCAAGCTTTGAGTTGTGCCTCAGTGCTGCGAGACTGAGTGCCTGCCAAGGGGTTTGGCTTCATTGTGCTCAGTTGTTTGGAGGTGTGCTCTTGGAAACAAACCTAGTTTTCGACTACGACCGCGCGTTCTCAAGAAATATTGGATGGGTCACTCGCAAAGAACAGGAGCTCTTGCGCGGTTCAAGGATTGCGATCGCCGGTCTTGGCGGTGTAGGAGGGGCTCATCTCTTGACCTTGGCGCGCTTGGGTGTCGGGGCCTTCAATATTGCGGACTTTGACCAGTTTGAAGTGCACAACTTCAATCGGCAGGTTGGCGCTTTGATGTCGACCCTGGGGCGACCCAAGGCGGAGGTGCTTCATGAGCAGGTGCTGGACATCAACCCTGAGGCCAAGGTTCGCCGGTGGGATGAAGGGGTCGTCGCGGCGAACTTGGATGAATTCTTGCGAGATGTGGATGTCTATGTCGACAGCTTGGATTTCTTTGCGATTGAGGCGAGGCGGATGCTCTTCAAGGCTTGCTATGAGCGAGGCATTCCGGCGCTGACCGCCGCGCCTTTGGGCATGGGCGTTGCATTGCTGTATTTCAAACCCGGGAGCATGAGTTTTGAAGACTATTTCAAAGTTGAAGGCTGCCAGGAGAACGAGAAGTACGCTAGGTTCATTGCTGGCTTGTCCCCCGCCATGCTGCAACGCGGCTATTTGGCGGATATGGAGGCCGTGAACTTCAAGGAAAAGCGCGGCCCCTCGACGATGATGGCCTGTGATCTGTGCGCCGGGGTGATGGCGACCTCGGTGCTGAAGGTGTTGTTAGGCCGCGGCCCCCTGAAAGCTGCGCCTTGGGCCATGCAGTTTGATGCGTACAAGCAAAAGCTCAGTTTTACTTGGCGCCCATTTGGGAATTCGAACCCGCTGCAGAAGCTGCTGTTGATGCTCATCCGCCCATTGTTGAAGGGCTAGATTCGCCCGCCCTGTGCTCGTTGATCCAAACAAGACATGGGCCTTGTGTGACTGATTTGCCAAGACACTGGTTCTTGACTGGTTTTGTGGTCATTTCCCTTTATTCGGGCGGGTGACATGACGAATCTTTGTGGGATGATCCCGGCGCGCTTCGAGGGCTGAGAAAACAGCGGCTTGCCTTGGGCCGGAAGCAATAATTTTTTGATATTTGAGGACTTGCCATGATCCAGAGCATTCAATTCACCTCGCGCAGGCTCGGCCTTGCTCTTTGTGCGGCGGCTTTGGCCTTGTTGCAGGCTTGCGCCAGTTCATCGGGCGCCCATCCACCTGCGCCTGTTTCTGCTGCAGTATCTGATTACAGCTACATCGTTGGCGCAGGCGACAACATCAACATCATTGTCTGGCGCAATCCAGAGCTCTCAATGGCTGTGCCCGTCCGGCCGGACGGCAAGATCGCAACGCCGCTGATCGACGAATTGGTGGCTCAGGGCAAAAACCCGATCGAGTTGGCCCGAGAGATTGAAAAGCAACTCAGCAAGTACGTTCGCGACCCTGTGGTGACGGTGATCGTGACGGGCTTTGTTGGCCCCTACAGTGAGCAAATTCGCGTGATTGGCGAAGCGGCCAGACCGCAAGCCTTGCCCTACAAGCAAAAAATGACCGTACTGGACGTCATGATTGCGGTTGGCGGCTTGACTGATTTTGCTGCCGGCAATGAAGCCACGATTCTGCGCTCGTCCGACGGTGGCAAGCAGTACTCGGTGCGTTTGAAGGATTTGATCAAGCGAGGCGATGTCTCTGCCAACGTTGAAATGCGTCCTGGCGACGTGCTGATCATTCCTCAGAGCTTCTTCTAATTTTTTAGGGGCTGTCGCTCCGAATCGCAGCTTGTGCGGTTCAAGTCCCGATCCATGAGCCATGCATGTGGCTCTTCCTTCTAGAGATCATCCGCCGATGGATTTATTGATTGCCCAGGTTATTGCTATCGTCAAGCGAAGCTGGAAGTACCGCTGGCCGGGTTTGGTTGTGGCTTGGCTGGTGGGGATTGCTGGCTCTGTGTTCGTCATGATGATGCCTGACCGCTATGAGGCGAGCGCGCGCATTTATGTGGACACGGAGTCCATCCTGAAGCCATTGATGTCAGGCTTGGCGATTCAGCCCAATATCGAGCAGCAAGTGGTGATGTTGAGCCGCACGCTGATCAGCCGTCCCAATGTGGAGAAGCTGATTCGCATGGCCGATTTGGACCTGAAAAACCAGTCCAAAGCGCAGCAAGAAGCCTTGATTGAAAGCGTGATGAAGAACTTGTCGATCCAGAGCACGGCTCGCGACAATCTTTACACGCTGGCCTATCGGGACTCCGACAAAGAAAGCGCCAAGCGGGTGGTTCAGTCGTTCGTGTCGATCTTCGTCGAGTCGAGTTTGGGTTCCAACCGCAAAGACTCGGCCACCGCTGCGACCTTCATCAATGAGCAAATCAAGAATTACGAAGCGAAGCTCGAGGAAGCGGAAAGCCGACTGAAAGAGTTCAGACTGCGCAATTTGCAGAATATGGATGCGGATGGCAAGGACTCGGCCTCCCGTTTGCGTGAAATGAGTGCTGAACTGGAGCGCGCGCGCTTGGAGTACCGCGAGGCCGTCAATGGCCGTGATGCTGCCAGACAGCAATTGGAAGCCGAGCGTAAAGGGGCGATCAGCACCACCCAAAGCCTGTTGCAAGAGTCCAACCTGAATATTTCAACGCCTGAGTTGGATGCCCGGCTGGACGCGCAAAAGCGCAATTTGGATTCGCTTTTGCAGCGCTATACAGAACAGCACCCGGATGTGATCAGTGCTCGCAAATCGATCGCCGACATCGAGGAAGAAAAGCGTGCCAAGATGAAAGAACTGCGCAAGGCCGCCCTGGCGTCGCCTTCAGCGACCGGAGCCAATGGCGGCGGTAGTGCGACTGCACAAGAAATGAGCCGCTTGCTTGCTTCTGCTGAGGTGCAAGTGGCGACCTTGAGGGCGCGGGTGGATGAGTACTCCGCTCGCTATGCCAAGGCTCTGGCGGGGGTACGAACTGCGCCTCAATTGGAGGCGGAGGCGGCTCAATTGAATCGCGATTATGCGATTCACAAGAAGAACTACGAAGAGTTGGTTTCACGGCGCGAATCGGCTTCGATGTCGGGTGAATTGGATCTGGCGGCAGGCGTTGTTGATTTCAGATTGATTGATCCGCCGCGGGTTTCGCCCAAACCCGTAGCGCCCAACCGCTTGCTGTTGTTGGCTGGGGTGATGGGGGCCGCATTTGCTGCGGGCTTGGTCACGGCATTTTTGGTGAGCCAGCTTCGCCCGGTCTTTCACGATGAGCTTGAACTGCGGTCCCGCATCGATCTGCCCATTTTGGGAGTGGTGACTCGCCTCACTTCGGCAGCTGATATCAAGCGCAAGCGCCAGGATTTGATGCGTTTCGGCGCAGCGGCCGGGAGCTTGTTGGCCTTGTTTGTGTTTGGACTTTCGACGATGGCGTTTTTGATGACAAGGGCGGTGGCCTGATATGACGAGCCTGATCGAACAAGCTGCACGTCGGCTGGAACAACTGCGTCAAGCAGGTGTGGTGCTTCCTGAAGAGTCCGCGACTGCCGCTCCAGCGGTGACGACTCCACTGGAGAAATCTGTTGCCTCAGTAGAGGCGGCCTTGGCCGCGCAAGAACAGAGCGACGCCGCGGAGGCCTCCAATGCGTCGACGAATGCTGCGCAGGCTAACGCGATTTCTAGACGGGTTGAGTTGGACCTGGATGCGTTGGCTGCGCAAGGTTTTGTGACGCCCAACGCCGGGCGCACCCAGTTGGCGGACCAGTACCGTGTGATCAAGCGGCCATTGATCAAGAACGCCATGGGCAAAGGCGCGGCAACGCTGAACCATGCCAATCTGATCATGGTCACCAGTGCATTGGCGGGGGAAGGGAAGAGCTTCACTTCCTTGAATCTGGCGCTGAGTATTGCGGCCGAACTGGACAACACGGTGATGTTGGTGGATGCGGATGTGGCCCGCCCTTCGATGTTGCGCATGCTGGGGCTGCCTCAGGGGCCAGGCTTGTTGGACGTGTTGGAACAGCGTTACGACATGGCTGAAGTCATGATGCGTACCAATGTGGACAAGCTCACCTTGCTGCCCAGCGGCACCCCACATCAGCGCGCGACGGAAATTCTGGCCAGCGATGCCATGAGCAATCTGCTGGACGATATGGCCAAACGCTATCCCGACCGGATCATTATTTTTGATTCGCCGCCGCTTTTGCTGACCACGGAGTCGCGCGTGCTCGCCTCGCATATGGGGCAGATCGTGGTGGTGGTTCGGGCGGAAAGCACCGCGCAAAGTGCGGTTATGCAAGCGCTGGCCACGATTGAGACTTGCCCTTTGAAAATGATGTTGTTGAACCAGGCTTCGAACGATGCCAGCGGCAGCTACGGTACCGGCTATGGTTACGGCTACGGCTATGGATATGGTGACAGCGGTGACGCAGCCAAAAGCTGAGCGTGGTTTGCGTGGCGCCGGTTTGCCTGGGGCCGGTGCGGGTCGTGCTTTCGCTTTGAGGAAGTCTTCAACAGCGGGGTCAGGTCGGGTGCTCACCGTGCTGGCCTTTGCGATGGCGGCACCACAGCTGAGCATGGCTCAGATGAGCAACTCGAGCACGTCCTTGGTTTCTGAGCAAGGCAATGGCGCGACCTCCGGCGCGGGTGTTCGGATTGGCAGTCTGGGATTTCGCGCTCAGTCGCGCATCAGTGTGACCCAAACCTGGACCGACAATCTGAATTTGCAAGAGCGAGCACCAGACAAGGCCTTGATCACCATCGTGGCTCCCGGTATCTCGATCAGCAGCACAAGTGGACGATTGCGCGGCACTTTGGACTACGCTTTGAACGGCTTGGTCTACACCAAGTCGGAGCGAGAAAACACCGTTCAGCATGCCTTGACGGCGAATGCGAACTTGGAGGTGTTGGACCGGGTGATGTTTGTCGATATGCGGGCCAGTTACGGCCAGCAACAGAGTTCTGCCTTCGGCCAACAAACATCGCCCGAGAACGCAAGCCGCAATCCGAACAGCACCGATGTGGCCAGCTTGATGCTTGCACCGGTGTTGCGGGGGCGATTGGGAAACTATGCCCGCGTCGAAGCCAAGGTGAGCGCAACGGAGACCAATGCCAAGGGCTCTGAGCTGGGGGACTCCAGCATCCATGAGCTGAGTTTGCGCGCCGACGGCATTGCCACAGGTCCTCTGTCTTGGTGGAGCATGGGGAACACGCAGCGCTCGCACTTCAAGGTTGGCAATAGCGCCTCGAAGTCTTCGTTGACCGCGGGCGCCAATTACCGCGTTGATGTCGATTTTTCTATGGGTGCTAGTGCCGGCCTGGAACGCAGCAATCTTCAAACAGGCAGTAACAATCAAGCGGGTCCCACAGCAGGCTTCAATGCGCAGTGGACGCCAACGCCTCGGACATCGCTGCAAGGCGACTATCAGCATCATGACTATGGCGACAGCCATTCCCTGAGTCTGAATCACCGATTCCAACGCTCGTCAATTCGGTATTCGGACAACCGTTCGGTGGCCCAGGGCTTGGACAGCAAGGCGGGGGGGCAGCAAAGCAATTACGAGCTGTACTTCTTCCAGTTCCAAAGCCTGTATCCCGACCCCGCGGTTCGTGATGCCAAGGTTCGGCAATTCCTTCAAGAGAGTGGCCTCAACGCGAACGCCCCCGCCAACTCGGGCTTTTTGTCTTCGGGGCCGTCTTTGCAGCGTCGACAAGAGTTGTCGTTCTCTTGGAACGGTCTTCGCGCCTCGGCAACAGCCATGTTGAATCAGAGCAAGAACAGCCGGATCGGGACGCAATTGCCAGACCAAGGAGATTTGGCCAAGTCCTCGATGGTTTTGCAGCGCGGCGCCAGCGCGAGTTTTTCCTATCGTTTGACGCCTGAGAGTTCCCTCAGTGTGGCATTGTCTGAGCAGCAAACGCGGGGGGATCAAGCAAATCTATCCAGCACGCTGCGCACTGCCAATGTGAACTGGACCGGCCGTTTGGGCGCCAAAGGCTCTGTGAATCTGGGCGCTCGGCATTCGAAGTTTGATGGCAGTCTTCCCTATCGGGAGAATGCCGTGTTTGCAACCTTGGTTCACCAGTTCTAATCAATGTACGAAGCGTTCTACGGCTTGAGCAGCAAGCCATTCCAGCTCAGCCCGGACCCGAACTTCTACTTCGGGAGCAAGCAGCATCGGCGTGCCAAGGCCTATCTTGATTACGGCGTGCTCCGCAATGATGGCTTTATCGTCATCACGGGCGAAATCGGCGCGGGCAAAACCACCTTGCTGCGCGGCCTGCTCGACAGCCTGAATCGCAGCAATGTGGTGATCGGCAATTTGGTGACCACCCAGCTCGACGCGGAAGACACCTTGCGCATGGTCGGCTCTGCGTTTGGCGTGCGCGTCAAGGATCTGCCCAAGTCCGAGGTCTTGATGACTTTGGAAGCCTTTTTCGTCAGCCAGACCAGCCAAGGCAAACGCTGCCTGCTGATCGTGGATGAGGCGCAGAATCTCAGTGCCCGTGCAGTTGAAGAGTTACGCATGTTGTCGAACTTCCAGTTCAGCAACCAATCCTTGCTGCAGACTTTTTTGGTCGGGCAACCCGAGTTCCGCGGCATTTTGCAGCGGCCCGAGATGGAGCAATTCCGGCAGCGTGTGGCCGCTACCTGCCACATCGGCCCCTTGGACGAAGACGAGACGCAGCGCTACATCGAACACCGTTTGAAGTGCGCCGGCAGCACCGGCAAACCGACCTTTGCGTCCGACGCCTTCCCGGCCATTTTCAAAGCCAGCCAGGGCATCCCGCGGCGCATCAATTCTTTGTGTGATCGTCTGCTTTTGCTCGGCTTTATGGGCAGCAAAACCCATCTGGCATTGGCCGATGTGGAAGAGGCTTTGCGCGATATCGCCCAAGAAATCGAAGTGCCGAAGTCTGTGGCGGGCGAGGGCGTCGATGCCTTGGCGGCATTGCCTGAGAGTGGCCGCTTGGATCTGTCTCGCGTGAATCTTGGCGCTGATGAACTCGCCGCCATGTCGACGGAACTTGCAAAGCTGGGTGAGGGGCAGCAGTCCGATCGTCTGCAACGCTTAGAGGCCAGTTTGCTGAGATTGGAACGCATCAATTTGCAAACGCTGCAGTTGATGCAGCGCTTGGTGGCCTCTATCAAGCAAGACTGAGCAAGCGCCGAAGAGCGCGTGCGGGTGTTGCAGGAGGCTTCGCTCTTGAGCTTGCCCAGCGATCACTTGGCCGTGCTTCTTCGCTTCAAACTGTTGTTGTACCCAAAGCTATGTTGATGCCTACTTCGCCAGCTCCTGTGCGCAATGCCATGACCATTGATGTGGAAGACTACTTCCAGGTCTCGGCCTTCGCACCCTATATTGATCGGGCTGATTGGGACCGTCGGGAATGCCGCGTTGAGCGCAATGTAGATCGCATTCTGGCTTTGTTGGCCGAGCATCAAACGAAAGCAACCTTCTTCACTCTGGGCTGGATTGCCGAGCGCTACCCTCATTTGGTGAAGCGCATCGTGGCCCAAGGCCATGAGTTGGCCAGCCATGGGTTCGGACATGAGCGGGTCAGCGATCTGACGCCCGCCAGCTTCGCCGACGACATCGTGCGAACCAAGGCCCTGCTGGAGGATTTGGGCGGGCATGAAGTGTTGGGTTATCGGGCGCCCAGCTTTTCAATAGGGCATGCCAATCTGTGGGCTTTCGACACCCTGCTTGAGGCTGGCTATCGCTACAGCTCCAGTGTCTACCCCATTCAACATGACCACTACGGCATGCCAGACTCCCCGCGCTTCGCCTATCCCGTGCGTGAAGGTTTGCTCGAAGTGCCCGTCACTACCTTGCGCATGTTCAACAAGAACTTCCCCTCCAGTGGCGGCGGCTATTTCCGTTTGCTGCCCTACGCTTTGTCGCGCTGGATGATTCGCAAGGTCAATACGAAGGACCAAGAGTCAGCCGTCTTCTATTTCCATCCTTGGGAGATCGATGCCGAGCAACCCCGTGTACCGGGCATCGACGGTAAAACGCGCTTCAGGCATTACGTCAATATCGAGCGCACCCATGCGCGCATTGCTCACTTGCTGAAAGACTTTTCCTGGGGCCGCATGGACGAGATCTTTCTGGGTCGAAAGGCGGGGCCAAACTCGGCGCTGTCCGAGCATGCTGCAGCAACAATTTCTGCCTGAACCCGCATGACAACTGCTTTTCAGATCACGCGCCTGAGGGCGCAAGACGTCGCTTTGGCTCAACGTTGGGATGCCTTTGTCTTGGCCTGCCCGCAAGCGACCTTTTTTCATCGTGCGGGTTGGCTGCGCATGGTCGAGCAGGTGTTTGGCCATCAAGGCTTTTTCCTTTGTGCGCAGCGCCAGGGGCAGATCGAGGGCGTGCTGCCTTTGGCTCAGGTGAAGAGCCTTTTGTTCGGCCACTCCTTGGTGGCCTTGCCTTTTGCTGTGTATGGGGGCGTGGCTGCCGTCAATGAAGAAGCGGCGCATGCGCTGGAACAAGAGGCCGAGCGTATCGCGAAAGAGCTCGGAGTCGAGCATCTGGAATACCGCAATGTGCAGCCACGCCATGCCGATTGGCCGCGTCAAGATCTTTATGTGACCTTTCGCAAAGAGATCCTGCCCGAGGAAGAAGCCAATATGTTGGCCATTCCTCGCAAGGCGCGAGCCAGTGTGCGCAAAGGCATCAAAAACCAGTTGGTCGGACATCTTGATGCGAATGTCGATCGCTTTTTTCAGCTGTATGCAGATAACACGCATCGCCATGGCACGCCCGCCATGCCCAAGCGCTACTTTGCCGCCCTGTTGGATGAGTTTGGGCCGGACGCCGAAGTGCTGACCGTGACCGATACCGCCGGCAGGCCCTTGAGTTCGGTGTTGAGTTTTTACTTTCGCGACGAGGTGCTGCCTTATTACGCTGGCGACGATGAGGACGCGCGTGATCTGGCCGCCAATGACTTCAAGTACTGGGACTTGATGCGGCGAGCCTGCGCCCGGGGCTGCAAGGTGTTTGACTACGGTCGCAGCAAGCAGGGCACAGGCTCCTATGCATTCAAGAAGAACTGGGGCTTTGAGCCGACCCCCTTGCATTACGAGTACCGCCTGTACAAGCGTGACGCCGTGCCCCAGAACAATCCGTCTAACGCCAAATATCAGCTGATGATCAAAACTTGGCGGCGCTTGCCGCGTGGCTTTGTCAATTGGCTGGGGCCCTTCATCGTGCGTAACCTGGGCTGAACGGCGTGGCCAATATTCTCTATTTGGTACATCGTCTGCCTTACCCGCCCAACAAAGGCGACAAGGTCAGGTCGTTCCATTTGCTCAAGCATCTTGCGGCCCGGCATCGGGTCTTCTTGGGGACGTTTGTCGATGACCCTGAAGACCTTCAATACCTGGATACCGTTCGCCGCTACTGCGCCGATATGCATGTGGTGAAAATCGACCCACGACGGTCCAAGTTGGCGTCGCTGCGGGGCTTGCTCTCAGGTGAAGCACTGAGTTTGCCGTTTTATCGCGATGCAAGCATGCAGGCTTGGGTGAACAAGCTGGTGCAGACTGAAAATTTGTCTGCCTCGGTGGTGTTTTCTTCGCCCGTGGCTCAGTACGCGATGCAATGTCCCCAAGTGCCCATGTTGGTGGACTTTGTCGATCTGGATTCGGCCAAATGGACGGACTATGCGCCCAACCATGTCTGGCCGCTGTCTTGGCTTTACCGCCGCGAAGGCCGCACCCTGCTGGCCTTTGAGCAAGAGGTGGCGGCGAAGGCGCGTGCATCTTTTTTTGTGACCGACAAAGAAGTGGCTTTGTTTCACGCGCGCTCACCAGGTCTTCAGGCCAAGGTGCATGCCTTGTGCAATGGCGTGGACGCCGAGTTCTTCTCGCCAGAGGCGGGTCGCACTTCGCCATTCCCAGCGCAGCAAATGCCGCTTGTTTTCACTGGCGCCATGGACTATTGGCCCAATATCGATGCCGTGACCTGGTTCGTCCAAGACATCTTGCCTGAGTTGCGTAAGCAATGGCCAAGCCTTCATTTCTATATCGTCGGTCGCAGCCCAACAGCGGCTGTACAGGCGTTGGCCGGCGAGGGCGTGACGGTCACCGGCACGGTGCCCGATGTTCGGCCCTATCTCCAACATGCCGCGGTGGTGGTGGCGCCCTTGCGCTTGGCGCGTGGTATTCAAAACAAGATTCTTGAAGCGATGGCCATGGGCCGGCCGGTCGTTGCAGCGAGCAGTTGCGTGCAAGCCATTGACGCCAAAGTCGGGCAGGACTTGCTGCAAGCCCAGGCGAGCGAAGACTATGTGCGTGAAGTGAGTGCCTTGTTGGCCTCGGTTGAGCGGGCAGAGCAAATCGGGGCGGCGGGTCGCGCCTGCGTTTTGGCCAATTACAGCTGGGATGCCCACTTGGCGGGGATCGATCAGTACTTGGCCGAAATCCCGGCGAGCGAGGTATCGCCATGAGAGGCTGGACGTCTTTGTCACCGGCATGGCGCCAAGCGCTGCCTGCGTTGGCATTTGCTCTGTTGGCCGTTTTGCTGCTTTATCGCGAAACCGCCGTGGCCATGGTGATGATTTGGCATCGGTCCGAAACCTATGCCCACGCATTTGTGGTTCCGCCCATTGCCATGTGGTTGATATGGCGAAAGCGAGACCTGCTCTTCGCTTTGAGCCCCAAACCTTCACTGTGGTTTGCCGCCCCTGTGCTGGGCTTTGTCGCGCTTTGGTTTTTGGGTGAACTGGTGTCGGCCAACTCGATCACGCAGTTGGCTCTGGTGGGCATGCTTGTTTTTGTGGTGCCCACGGTGCTGGGTTGGCCGCTCGCGCGTGTCATTGCTTTTCCATTGGGCTTCTTGTTCTTTGCTGTGCCCATTGGCGAATTCATGACGCCATACTTGATGGAGTGGACGGCAGATTTCACGGTGACGGCCTTGCGAATCAGCGGAATTCCGGTGTATCGCGAAGGGCAGGACTTTGTGATACCGAGCGGCAACTGGTCTGTGGTGGAGGCCTGCAGCGGTATTCGCTATTTGATGGCCTCGGTCATGGTGGGCACCTTGTTTGCCTACCTGAACTTCCACTCTTTGAAAAAGCGCTGGGTCTTTGTTGCTGTTTCTTTTTTGTTGCCCGTGTTGGCGAACTGGTTTCGCGCCTACTTCATCGTGATGTTGGGCCATTACTCGGGCAATAAGCTGGCGGTTGGGGCTGACCACTTGGTCTACGGTTGGGTCTTCTTCGGCATCATCATGCTGGCCATGTTCATGGTTGGTGCGCGGTGGAGCGATCCTGAACCCGAGAGTGAAGCGATTGTCCGCACACCGGCCGCTGAGTCCTTGCCTCTGCTTGCGCAGGCCTGGCCCATCTTGGCTCTTTTGAGTTTGCTGGGCTTGGCCCCTGTCGCTTTGCAGCAATTGGATGCGCGCAATGGCAAAGCACCTGTTCAGCTGAGCCTGCCTGATCTGGCTCGGCAGGGCTGGGAACTCGAATCCGCGGTGAATCCCCCTTGGCTGCCTAGCTACTCGAATGCATCGGCCGATTTGCAAGCCAGCTGGCGCAAGATTGGTGCGGATGGAAAGCCACGCCAAGTCGCGCTTTACGTGGCCTACTACCGCGACCAGAGTTATTCAAGCAAGTTGATCAGTTCGAACAATGAATTGACGCGCTCACAAGACCGAGACTGGGTTTCGGTCAAGCAAGGTCGTGGCGAATTGGCGCTTCAAGAGATGACCTTGCCTCTGCGCTGGGCCGAACTGCGAGGACATGGTCCTGTGTTGGGCTCGGCGGACCTCGGCTTCGAACCCCGACTGACCGTGAAGTATCTGTTTTGGGTCGATGGTCAGTTGACGAGCAGTGATGCCAAAGCCAAGTTGTATGGCGCATTCAAGCAGCTGAAGGGCCGCGGTGACGACGCTGCAGCGGTTTTTGTGTCTGCTGTGCAAGCCCAGGAGGGCGAGACCGAGGCGATCTTGGATGAATTCTTACGCGATAACTGGGCTGATTTGGCAAAGATGCTGAGCGAGGCACGCGAATCAGCGCATAACGGGCTTGCTGCTCGGTGAAAATCGCGGCCTCCTACTTGTTTGACTCTGTTGGAACTCAAAACCGCCATGCTTCCTGATAACCGTCCTTTGGTGCTCCATGTGGTGTACCGCTTTGACACGGGCGGACTGGAGAATGGCGTCGTCAATTTGATCAACCACATGCCGGCGCATGCCTACCGTCATGCGGTCTTGGCTTTGACCGAAGTGACCGACTTTCGTCATCGCATTCAACGAGACGATGTGACTTGCATCGCCATGAACAAGCCTCCGGGTCAGGGCGTTTGGTTGTTTCCCCGGCTGTACAAGCTTTTCAAACAGTTGCGCCCGGCCATTGTGCATACCCGCAACCTGGCGGCATTGGAGGTCCAGCTGCCGGCATGGGCTGCGGGCGTGCCGGTGCGAATCCACGGTGAACATGGGCGCGATGTCGGTGATTTGGACGGCTCCAACAGGAAGCTGCAACGCGTCAGGCGGATGTATCGGCCTTTCGTCCATCACTATGTGGCCTTGTCTCAGGATTTGGCGGCCTATTTGCAAAATGCGGTGCATGTGACTCCTGCACGCATGACGCTGGCCTGCAATGGGGTCAACACCCAGCGCTTTTTCCCTTCGGGCGAGCAAGCCTCGCGATTGGCCGGATGTCCCTTTGACCCCAACGTCCATACCTTGCTTGGGACAGTGGGACGCATGGCCCATGTGAAAGACCAACTGACGCTGGCCAAAGCCTTTGTCTTGGCTCTACAGCAAGCCCCCGAGCTCCGGCAGTTTTTGCGGCTGGTGATGGTGGGAGAGGGGCCTTTGCGTGCTGAGGCTCAAGCTTTGCTGGATGCCTCGGCCTGTGCCGACTTGGCCTGGTTGCCGGGCGAACGCCAGGACGTGCCCGAGATCATGCGGGCCTTGCATATCTACGTCTTGCCCTCGCTGGCCGAGGGCATTTCGAACACGATTCTTGAAGCGATGGCGAGTGGTTTGCCTGTGCTGGCTACCGATGTGGGCGGCAATGCCGAGTTGGTGCTTGCGCAAGAGACGGGGCTGTTGGTGCCTGCGGCCGAGCCTCATTTGATGGCGCAGGCGATCATCCAATTGGCCCGCAACCCTGGTTTGGCAAGGACAATGGGCGCGGCCGGCAAGTCGCGAGTGGATGAGCACTTCAGCTTGCCGGCCATGATCAAGACCTACCAAGACCTTTACGACCAACAATTGCGCTTGCATTCGCCTCGGCCTGTGCCGATGCCGCGAGGCGCAGCGAAATCAAACCAAGGCAAACACTGACGCTATGTGCGGAATCACTGGAATCTTTGACACGCGAGGGCAGCGTGAGTTGTCGCGTGAAGTTCTTCAGCGCATGAATGACTCCCAGCTGCATCGCGGGCCCGATGAGGGCAGCCTGCATCTGGAGCCCGGTGTGGGCCTGGGCCATCGTCGTTTGTCCATCATTGACATTGCCACGGGTCAGCAGCCCTTGTTTAACGAAGACCATTCCGTGGTCATCGTGTTCAACGGTGAGATCTACAACTTTCAGTCCCTGGTGCCTGAGTTGGAGGCCTTGGGCCATGTGTTTCGGACCAAGAGCGATACCGAGGTCATCGTTCATGCCTGGGAAGCTTGGGGTGAGGACTGTGTGAAGCGCCTTCGCGGCATGTTTGCCTTTGCGCTGTGGGACCGCAATCGGCAGGTCTTTTTCATGGCGCGAGACCGCTTAGGCGTCAAACCCATGTACTGGTCATTGCTGGACGACGGCATGCTGCTTTTTGGCTCGGAGCTGAAGTCCTTGTTGACCCATGGCGGAATGAAGCGCGAGATCGACCCATGCGCGGTTGAAGAGTACTTTGCTCTGGGCTATGTGGCCGAGCCGCGCTGCATCTTCAAGCAAGCGCAAAAGCTGGCGCCCGGACACAGCCTGCTGATTCGCCGCGGTCAGCCCATCCCTCAGCCCAAGCAGTTCTGGGATGTGCGTTTCTCGCTCGACAACCCGATCAGCGAAGCCGATGCGTGCGCCGAGTTGCAGCAGCGTTTGAAGGAATCGGTGCGCCTGCGCATGATCGCCGAGGTGCCGCTGGGCGCATTCTTGTCTGGCGGCGTCGATTCCAGCGCGGTGGTGGCGGTCATGGCAGGCATGTCCGAGGGCCCGGTCAACACCTGTTCAATCGGTTTTGACGACCCGTCCTTCAATGAGTCGGCGTTCGCGCAGACCGTGGCTGATCGCTACAAAACCAACCATCGCCTCGAAATCGTCAAGAGCGATGACTTCGATTTGATCGATATGTTGGCACGCTTGTACGACGAGCCCTATGCCGACAGCTCGGCCATTCCGACCTACCGTGTTTGCCAATTGGCGCGCAAGCATGTGACGGTGGCTTTGTCCGGCGACGGCGGCGATGAAAGCTTTGGCGGCTACCGGCGCTATCGCATGCACTTGATGGAAGAGCGCATGCGCTCCTCGCTGCCCGAATCCGTGCGCAAGCCGATTTTTGGCACCTTGGGCCGCCTGTATCCCAAGGCCGACTGGGCGCCACGCGTCTTCCGCGCCAAGACCACGTTTGAAGGCATGGCGCGCAGCTCGGTGGAGGCCTATTTCCACTCGGTGTCGATTCTGCGGGGCCCGATGCGCGAGCAGTTGTTCAGTGCTCAGTTCAAGTCCCAGTTGGCGGGTTATGGTGCGCAGCAGGTGTTTGACCAGCATGCGGCTCAGGCGCAAACCGATGACCCCCTGGCCTTGATTCAGTATCTGGATTTGAAGACCTATTTGGTCGGCGACATCAACACCAAGGTGGATCGTGCCAGCATGGCCCATTCACTCGAAGTGCGTGAGCCCTTGATGGACCATGAGTTGGTGGAGTGGCTGGCCACCTTGCCGTCCAATCTCAAAGTCAAGGGCCAAGAGGGCAAGTACTTGTTGAAGAAGGCCATGGAGCCCATGCTTTCTGACGATATTTTGTACCGCCCCAAGATGGGCTTTTCGGTGCCGCTGGCGCGCTGGTTCCGTGGGCCGCTCAAGCAGCGGGTGCGTGACGCCATCTTGGGGGAACGGCTGGCGTCGACGGGCTGGTTCAATCCCACCTATTTGCGTCACTTGGTGGATGCGCATCAAAGTGGCGCCAGCGATTACAGCGCGCCGATTTGGACACTGTTGATGTTTGAGGCCTTCTTGCGTCAGGTGGTGGATGCGGGCGACAGCTCGGTGTCGATCTTGGCGCCTCAAGCGGCTGCGCCGACGATGGAACAGGCGGTGGCGCCATGAGTGTGCGGGTTCTCCATGTGCTGGATCACTCCATCCCCTTGCACAGCGGCTACACCTTTCGGACCTTGTCCCTGTTGCGGGAGCAGCGCAAACTGGGTTGGGAAACGCATCACCTGACCAGCCCCAAGCATGGCGACGGCCTCGCGGCAAAGGACAAGACCGACGATCTTGAGCAAACTGTCGATGGCTGGCACTTCCATCGCACACCAGTTCCTGTGGGCAAAAAAACGCTGCCGGGTTTGGGTGAGATGCGCTTGATGAAGCAACTCGAGGCGCGCTTGCAAACGGTGGCCGAGCAATTGCGCCCGCAGATCATCCACGCGCACTCTCCGGTCTTGAACGTATTGCCTGCATTGAAAGTCGGGCGCCGCTTGGGCATTCCGGTGGTCTATGAAGTCCGGGCATTTTGGGAGGACGCTGCCGTTGACCACGGGACCACCCATGAAGGCAGTCTGCGCTACCGCATGACGCGGGCCATGGAAACCCATGCACTCAAGCGCGTCGACCATGTGTTCACCATTTGCGAGGGCTTGCGCAAGGACATCGTGGCGCGCGGCATCGCCGCCGACAAAGTGACGGTGATTCCCAACGCCGTGGATATAGATTCCTTTGAGCCAGGCGGACAGGCAGATCTCACCTTGAAGGCTCAGCTGGGTCTGAGTGATTGCACCGTCTTGGGGTTTATCGGCTCGTTTTATGCCTACGAGGGATTGGACCTCTTGCTGGATGCATTGCCGCAAATTCTGGCGCAGCGCCCGGATGTGCGTGTCTTGCTGGTGGGCGGTGGCCCGCAGGATGCCGCTTTGAAGGCGCAAGCGGCCCGCCTGGGTGTGCAAGACAAAGTGATCTTCACCGGCCGAGTGCCGCACGCTGAAGTGACGCGTTACTACGACTTGGTGGACGTGTTGGTCTACCCGCGGCACTCCATGCGTCTGACCGAGTTGGTGACCCCACTCAAGCCGCTGGAGGCCATGGCGCAAGGGCGTGTGTTGGTGGCCTCGGATGTGGGCGGCCATCATGAGTTGATTCGTGACGGGCAAACCGGCTATTTGTTCAAAGCGGACTCGGTGAAGTCTTTGGAGCAGGTCGTCTTGCGTGTACTGGGTGAGAGTCAGCAATGGGCCGACATTCGGACCCAAGGGCGCCACTTTGTGGAGACCGAGCGTAACTGGGCGGCCAGTGTGGCCAACTATGTTCAGCCCTATACACGGCTGTTGGCTGGGCGGTGATGGCGCCCGAGTCCAGCGTGGAGCCGACTGACCGCCCGGCTCTGGTGGTTTTGAGCAGCTTGTTCCCGAGTGAGGCGCAGCCTGGGGCAGGCTTGTTTGTGCGTGAGCGCATGTTCAGGGTCGCCAAGTTGCTACCCTTGAGCGTGGTCTCGCCACGCGCTTGGTTTCCGGGGCAGAGCGTGTTGTCACGCTGGGGCTTTGGGAGCCGGCCACGTACGGCGGCCCATGAACAGCAGCAGCAAACGGTCTGGTTTCCTAAATTTCTATCGGTCCCCAAGCTGTTTCGTCGCATGGATGCATGGATGATGGCCTTGGGGGCCTACCCACGCTTGAGGGCTTTGCAGCGCGCGGGTCGCTTGGATGTGCTGGATGCACACTTTGGCTACCCCGATGGGGCCGCTGCGGTCAAGCTGGGCCGCTGGCTGAAAGTGCCGGTGTGCATCACGCTGCGAGGCACCGAATTGCGTCATTCGCAAGACCCCTTTCTAGGGCCGCAGTTGCGAGCGGCCTTGTGCCAAGCGCAGCAGGTGTTCTCAGTGTCTGAATCCTTGCGACAGCTGGCCTTGAGCTTGGGGGCCGCGCCCGACAAGGTGAAGGTTGTGGGCAACGGGGTGGATCTGCAGCGCTTCCAAATTTTGGACAAAGCGCAGCAGCGCGCGCGTTTGCAACTGGACCCGAATGCGCCGGTGTTGATCACGGTGGGCGGTTTGGTTGAGCGCAAAGGATTCCACCGCGTCATTGACTGTCTGCCCGAGCTCTTGAAGCAGTTCCCTGGTTTGACCTATCTCGTGGTGGGTGGTCCCAGTCCGGAGGGCGATTGGACAGAAAAGCTCAAGGCCCAGGTTCAGTCCTTGGGCTTGACGGAGCGGGTCCGCTTCATGGGGCCAGTCAAGCCGGATGATCTGGCTGGGCTGCTGAGTGCTGCGGATCTGTTTGTGCTGTCGACCCGCAACGAGGGCTGGGCCAATGTCTTTCTGGAAGCCATGGCGTGCGGCTTGCCGGTCGTGACCACCAATGTGGGTGGCAATGCGGAAGTGGTCAATCACGACTCGCTCGGCGAAGTGCTGCCCTTTGGGGATCATGAGCGCCTTTGCGCCGCCCTGGAGCGAGGCTTGCGCCGTGATTGGGACCGCCAAGCCATCCGGGCTTATGCGCAAAACAACACCTGGGATCGGCGTGTTGAAGTGCTCGTGCAGGAATTTCGTCGCATTCATTCGCAGGCCACAGCGGCAGGACGTGCGAAATCCTCATGAAATCGGGCCAAATGCCGATGCCTGTCTTTTGCGCTCAACGAGAGATTGCTTTGCCATGAGCTCGATCTACACCTCTTTTGTTTCGGCCTTGGCCTTCCCCTTGCATGAAAAACTCAAGGGCCACAGCAGCGTTCAGATTCGCCGCGAGTTAGAAAAAACGCAGTGGATTCGTCCGCAGGAATTGGCTGAATTGCAATTGCGTCGACTGAATGCCTTGCTCAGCGAAGTCCGTAGCCATGTGCCTTTTTATCGGCAGCTCTTGCAAGAGCAAGGCATTGCGGCGCAAGGACTGAGCTCATTGGCGGACTTGCAAAAGCTGCCGTTCTTGACGAAGGCGGTGATTCGCGCCAATACCGAAGCGATGAAGAGCGACAGGGCACGTGGGCTGGCGCGCTTCAACACCGGCGGGTCCTCGGGTGAGCCTTTGATTTTTTTCATCGGCAAAGAGCGCGTCAGCCACGATGTGGCCGCCAAGTGGCGTGCCACACGCTGGTGGGATGTCGATATTGGCGACCCCGAGATGGTGGTCTGGGGCTCCCCGATTGAGTTGGGCAAACAAGACCGCATCAAAGCCATTCGAGACCGTCTCTTGCGTACCGAATTGCTGCCAGCCTTCGAGATGTCCAGCGCCAAACTGGACGGCTTCATCGCCGCCATTCGCAAGCGGCGCCCGCGTATGTTGTTTGGCTACCCTTCGGCACTCTCGCACATTGCCCGCCATGCGCAGGAGCGCGGCATTCGCATGGATGACTTGGGCATCAAGGTCGCCTTTGTCACCTCTGAGCGGCTCTATGACGAGCAACGCGAGCGGATTTCAACGGTGTTTGGCTGCCCCGTGGCCAATGGCTATGGTGGCCGCGATGCCGGCTTCATCGCGCACGAATGTCCATCGGGGGGCATACACCTGACGGCTGAAGACGTGATCGTTGAATTGGTCGACCCCCAGGGTCAAGTGGTCCCGAAGGGGCAGGCCGGGGAAATCGTGGTGACCCATTTGGCCACCTCAGACTTTCCCTTTATCCGCTACAAAACTGGCGATATCGCCGTGATGGATGACAAGCTGTGCGCATGCGGCCGCGGCCTGCCGATGTTGAAAGAGATCCAGGGCCGGAGTACCGACTTTGTGATTGCCGCCGATGGCACGGTGATGCATGGCTTGGCATTGATCTATGTCTTGCGTGACTTGGCGGGGCTGCGTTCCTTCAAAGTGATCCAACACAGCCGATCACATACGGAGGTGCAATTGTTGCCTGAGGCGGGTTTTGATGCTGTGACGGCCACCGAGCGCATCGTCCATCAATTCAAACTGCGTTTAGGCGCAGAAGTTCGCATCGAGGTTCGTGTCTTGGATGAAATTGCGCTCGAGAAGTCAGGCAAATTTCGCTACATCATCAGCCATGCAAGTTGAAGGATGCCTAAATATGAGTTTGAGGTCGAACTCAGATGCGTGACGTTCTGATTGTTGGTCTTGTGATCTGGGGCTCGCTCGCGGCATTGCGACGCCCCTGGATCGGCGTGCTGCTCTGGACTTGGCTGAGCATCATGAATCCCCATCGCTATACCTTCGGTTTTGCCTATAGCTTTCCCGTGGCGGCATTGGCTGCTGCATGCACATTGATTGGATTGGTCAGCACACGTGACAAGCACAGCCCGATGGTGGACGCTCCTGTCACTTGGTTCGTGGTCTTTTGCTGCTGGATGACTTTGACTTGGCTGCTGGGCTTCGATGTCGATGGCGACTTTGACCAGTGGAAGAAAGTGATGAAGATCAATCTGATGCTTCTCGTCGGCCTGGCACTGATTCGAAGCAAGGTCCAGATCATGGCGCTCATGTGCGTGGTGGTGGCGTCTTTGGCCATCTTGGGCATCAAGGGCGGGATCTTCACTTTGCTACATGGGGGCAGTTACAGGGTATGGGGGCCACCTGGCTCATTTATCGAGGACAACAATGAGTTCGCTTTGTCCTTGGTGATGACCATTCCGCTGCTTCGTTTTCTTCAGTTGCAATCGCATTCCGCAGCGCTGCGTCGGGCCTTGGTGCTGGCGATGGGCTTGGTGGCTATTTCCGCCTTGGGCAGCCATTCCAGAGGGGCCCTGTTGGCCATTTGCTCCATGGCCTTGTTCTTGTGGCTGGGCAGCAAAAACAAGGTATCGATGGGGATTTTGCTGGTTGTGGTGGGCAGTTTGATGATCGGCTTCATGCCTGACGAGTGGAGTCAGCGCATGGATACGATCAAAACCTATGAGCAAGATGGCTCCGCCTTGGGGCGTATCAATGCATGGTGGCATGCTTGGAATATCGCGACGCATCGTCCGTTTGGCGTTGGCTTTAACCCGATCCAACCGGAGTTGGCTTTGGCTTATGCGCCTGACCCCTCGGACTTGCGGGCTGCCCACAGCATCTATTTCCAGGTCCTCGGCAATCATGGTTTTGTGGGTTTGTTTATCTTTCTTGGAATCTGGATTTCTACCTGGCGCAGCGCTTCGTGGATCATGAAACAGACACGCAACTTGTCAGAGCAAAAATGGTGTTATGACTTGGCGGTCATGTCGCAAGTCTCGTTGGTGGCGTATGCCGTTGGAGGCGCATTCTTGAGCTTGGCCTATTTTGATTTGCCCTACGAAATCATGCTGCTGGTGGCAGTGACCAGGCTTTGGGTGCAAAGGAAGGCCTGGCTTTCAGAGCCAGAGGCGTATCCGCGTGCACTGAGTGTGTTCAACAAGCCGCAAACGCCACAAGTCCAAACACTGACGGGAGGGAGGAAATGATGCGCTTCCTTGGGTCAGCGTTGTTTCCGGGCGGGCCCCGTGCCAAGCTGTCAACCCTGATCTTCCATCGTGTACTGGCCCAGCAAGATGAGCTGTTTCCGAATGAAGCCGATGTCCATCGTTTCGAGCAAATCTGCGCTTGGTTGAAGCGTAGCTTTCAAGTCTTGCCGCTGGACCAGGCGGTGGATTTGTTGCGCGCGGGTCGACTTCCTGCGCGTGCCGTCTGCATCACCTTTGACGATGGTTATGCGGACAATCATGACTTGGCCATGCCAATTCTGCGCGCCTACGGACTGCCCGCCACTTTCTTCATCTCAACAGGCTATCTCGATGGCGGCCGTATGTGGAATGATTCGGTCATCGAGTCCTTCAGACGCACGAAGCTGACGGAGCTTGACCTGACTGGCTTGGACGGCGGAATTTGTTTAGGTCGCTTCGCTTTGCATCAAACGGCGCTCAGACGCGCTGCGATCGACCAAGTGCTGCTGGGCATCAAGTACCTGCCTCCGCCGCTTCGTTTGCGTTTGACCGAAGTCATCGCAGAGCGCGCGCAGGTTCAGTTGCCGACCGACTTGATGATGACATCGACCCAGGTCCAAGCAATGCGCGCCGCGGGCATGCAAATCGGTGCTCATACATCCACCCACCCGATTCTGGCCAAGTTGGATGCTGCTTCAGCAAGAGATGAAATCCTGCAAAGCAAGCAGTACTTGGAGGACTTGCTGCGCGAACCCATCGACCTGTTTGCTTACCCCAATGGCCAACCCGGCAAGGACTATTCGCCTGAGACAGCCACCGTTGTGAGGTCATTGGGTTTCAAAGCAGCGGTATCCACCGCCTGGGGGGCCGCTGATTCTCGGAACTCTGACCTGATGCAATTGCCTCGATTCACACCTTGGGATCGCAGTGAATGGCGCTTCATGTTGCGCATGTGGGGCAATGCTTACCGACAAAACGTGGTGACTGTTTGATGGCGGCAGGTATTCAAACGGGGTCCTCAACAGCCAAGCAGTCCGGGCTTGATCAAATCAAGTTCAGCATTCGCCGGCAGCAGACCGTACGCCTCAAGTATCAACTGGGTGAGTGGGTGCTCGGTGCTTGGCATCCAGAACTGCTGGTCTTGGAGCCCGCAAGTTTTGACCAGCCTGCTTGGCCAGCTTCCGAGGCGGAATTGAGCGCTTTGCTCACGGGCGCCTTGGATGGACTTCTTTGCCGCAAAGTGCCGGCGGCGTTCTGTGTACCGGGACTGGGGCGCTACGGTGCTTTGTTGCGCTACGTGTCGCACCGAGATGTCTTGCACTACGTTTCGGTGCAAGGGAGCTTCAGCGACTATTTGAAGACACAGTTCTCTCCGAAACCTCGGCAGAACCTACAACGCTCCGTACGGCGTTTCGCCGAGCGGCAGGACGGCAAGGCCTCGTGGCAGGTGTACACGGCCGCAGAGGAAATGGAAGAATTCCTGCGTGAGGCGGTGGCAGTTTCTAAGCAGACCTATCAAACCCGTTTGCTAGATGCCGGCTTGCCTAGCGGTCCTGAGTTTCTGAAGGGCATACAGCGCTTGGCGCAAGACGGGCGGGCGCGGGGCTATTTGCTCAGAGATCAAGGGAAGGTCATTGCATTTGCGTGGTGTCGCCAGCAAGGAAACAGCCTTATTTACGACACGATTGGCTATTTGCCCGAATTTGGCAACCTGTCTCCGGGCTCGGTACTGCTCTACCATATTCTCGAAGACGTCTTTGCTTCTGCCAAATATGGCATCTTGGATTTTGGCCCTGGAGAGGCACAGTACAAATCCTTGTTTGCAACGCACAGCCAGGAGTTTGTTGATCTCTATCTTTTGCGATCAACATTGAAAAACCGTATCTTGCTGGCAGGCCATTGGTTCATGAACCAACTCAGTACTGCCATTGGCGAGATCTTGGAGAGCTATGGCGTGAAAAAGCGAGTCAAGGCTTGGTTGAGGCGGCTGAAGGCTTAAACAGTCATTGCAGGCATTCAGGGAGGCAATGTTGGGCATTGCGCTGATCCCAATTTGCCGCCGCCCCTGTATTTCTTTGCTCAGATCGCCGCGTTCACTTTGAGCACGGTGATGCAATCATCAGCGATCTATATCGCTGGCCGGTCCAACGCAGGAGGCCTCACTGTGAAGGCCGCAAGCTTCGGTGACTCTTGCATGCGGCATTCAGACGAAATGATGGCTACGCACCAATGAACATACGGCTGTTCTTGCCGAATATCTTTTGTGCAGCCTTGATCATTAGTACTGAAAACAGCAGCACTAAACCTGCATAGATGCCAAATACCCACAGATTGCCGGGCAGGTCTCCGCTGCCTTGCCCTGCATACATTTGTCCACGCAACAAATAAACGGTGCCCACTTTGATGAATGAAATAAAGTAGGCATGCACGAAGAAAATGCCAAAACTGACGTGGGCAATATAGTCAAGCCGGGTGCCAAGCTTGCCATGCCAGCGCAGGAGCGCAATCGTGATGAGCAAGGACATCGGTAGCTTCATCAACATAAGGTAGTGTGGAGGAACAGGCCAATCCAAGGTGTGCCCAGCCATCCCAACCATACTCAAGAGAAGCAGCGGGAGCCAAAATTTTTGGGTCAATTGCTCACTCTTTTCCTGGTAGTGCGAAAAAGCCATGCCCATCATGTAGGCGGGTAAAAGATAAATGGCCTTGTCGATGGGGCCCAGCGGACCATCGCGTCCGATATAAATGGACAGCAGCCAAAGTGGCAATATCAGCCAATACAACACCGGGGCACGTCGATCCAATGCAATGAACAGCGGCGCGACCAAGTAGAAGAGGGTGATGGTCGGAACAAACCACAGGGGGGTCAAGTGTTTGCCAGTGAGCAAAAATAGGCTTAATTGCTGCCAAACTGGGATGGTGTAAAACCAAGACCACATACCTTCCCGGTGCACAAGTTGCGTAAATATAAAAAGCGCCGGAATTGAAAGAATCAAGTACGGAACGATGACCGTTTTGAGTTTTTGCTTCAGATAGTTCTTGAATTTGAACCTGGCGCTGAGATGTTGAAAAAGATAGCCGGCAATAAAGAAGAAGAAGATCGACGATTCATTGGCCACAGCGTCGAGTAAGCGATGCGTGATTGGATGTGCAGACCAGTCTAAAGAGGGAAGGGTATGGGCGCATACAATCAAGATGATGGCCACACCACGAAATACATGGATGTGGTGTTGAAAGCTCTCCTTGTGCAACATGTGTGGCTCTTTCACGTTCGATCTTGAAGAATTGGGGAGGCTGGATTTTTAGAAGCGACGTTTCAATTGTTCTATATGCCGGCGAACTGTCGCTATCCCGGAGGCGCGGGGTAGCGCTGGGGCTTTTGTGGAGCCAAGCACGGGCGGCTCAAAACATCCGACGTTAAAACGCTCAGGATTGCTAGATAAAAAGCTGCAGAGTTTTTCGAATCGATCGACGACCACCCAGTCTGGTAGCGATGACTTGGCTTTCAGCATCTCGAAGTTATGTGAAACCCAGACAAACTCTTTTTGTCCCAGGGCCTCGGCACTGATCAGTGCGTCTCTCATCTCATCGAAACCTGCCGCAGAGATTTGTGCTGGGCGCACGCAGCCCATGCCATCTCTGTACTTGCTCACAGGCACGCAGCGGACCTCGCCAATCTGCAGGGCAGCATTGCTTTTCCTATCAAAAGCGACATCCCGGCCGCTGATCGAAAAGCAGCCGTTGAGGCTGGAATCGAGATAAATGCCGTTGGCCGCCAGCGCCTGATAGGTATTGGTATCGGCCGCGTAGCTCCCGGCTCTGAAGACGCTGGGCTGGTCCGCCCCTGCTTCGACCAATAGTTGTTTAGCAAGAGCGATTAGTTGGGTTTGCTCGTCTAAGTCGTAATAACACAGATGCTGTCTTTTGACCCGAGCACCAGGAAAGGGCAAGGGATTGAGTTCATCGCACCATTCAGGATGAATGTGTAATTGAATATCTTGTCCGGCTGATTGAATCAGGCTGACAATCTGTGCTAAGTACTTGATGCCGAAGCGGGCTGCAAAAAGTGGCTCAATAAAGAAGACGGCCTTTAATTGATTATTTTGCAGAGTCTCAAGAGTTCTTGGCAGTGCATATTCACCCGCTTTCGACCGACCATAGACATATCGATCGAACGCTGCGGGGAACTTTTGGTCCAACTGATTCCAACCATTGCACCAGACCTCGATATCAAAGCTCAGGATGACTCGCATCACGCCGCTCGACCATCGCGAATGGCGAAGGAAGGTGCCTTTGCTCTAAGCCACTGCTCCAACATCATGAAAATCCAGACCTGTTCTCCATAGTAGCCTGGATGCTCTTTTAGTCGGATGTTCAGCAGTTGCTCAATGAAATCGGGGCGCACAATGCCTCGCTGAGCCAAGGTTCGCAAAGAGTCCTCAGCCAGCGCCTTCAGTGCGGGCTTTTGCGTCATCCATACGCCAAAAGGAAGACCAAACCCTTGCTTTTTCTTACTCAGAATTTCATCGGGGAGAAATCCGCGCAGCGCCTCCTTGAAGAACCAGCGCAGCTTCAAACCGCGAAGCTTGTAGCTATCGGGGAGTTTCAGAGAAAAGTCCAGGAGCGCAGTGTTGAGCATGGGGAAGCCCACATGGATGCCCGCAAGCTTGGTTGTTTCTCGCACTTTTGGCAGGTCACTCTCACCCAATGTGTAGCGCCAATCAAAAGCCAATGTGGCATTGAGTTCACTGGCGTGGCGATTTGAGTCCCAGACCGCCTGCTGATGTTGAGCAGGGGCGCCAATGTCGACTTGGCTCAGGAACTCTGGGCTGAGCATGTTCTGGATGCCCAAACGCAGCAGCAAGTTGTACATCTGCAGGCGGGCAGGCATGGGCACCATGGCCTGCTCGACATAACTATGGGCCTTTTTCAGCAGTGGCGTTTTTGCGGCCATGTTTGTCATCAGCAAAGGCTCCATCAGCCCCTTGCGCAGGGCGCCCGGTACATGCTGCCACCAGCCAAAAACACGTTGCTTGGCATAGCGGCTATTGCCGCCAAAAAGCTCATCGCCGCCATCACCGGCCAAGAGTTTGGTCACACCATCTTGACGAGCCATTTCTGCGCAATAAAAGGCAGGCAAAGCGGATGAATTGCCGAACGGCTGGTCGTAATGTGTCGCGACCGAAGGAATGCGGGCCGCCAAATCCTCCGGGCTGAAATAGAGCTCGTGGTGCTCGGTGCCGAAATGCTTGGCGGCAATGCGAGCAAACTCCATTTCGTCATAGCCGGCAGCGTCAAAACCGATGGAGTAGGTGGCGGGCTGTCTGCCGCTTGCTTCTCGAATCATCCCGGCGACGGTAGAGCTGTCCGTGCCACCACTCAAAAAACATGCGGGCTTGCTGCCGTCCAATTCATCTGCGACGGAGAGCTTCAGCAGTTCAAGGAATTCTTCTTGGGCCTGATTGAAACTCAGGCTGGCACTGGCTTCGAAGTGGGGGCGCCAGTAGGGCTCAAGCCGAAGTTGTCCCTGCTTAAAGAGAGCGAAATGTCCCGGGGGCAAGCGAAACACATTTTTGTAAATAGTTCGCGGTGACGGGATGCAATGGAAGTACAGGTAGTCGAAGATGGCTTGAGGATCAATATCTTGTTCACCGTCAGCCAGCTCGTCTGCCCTTTGTGCGAAACGGATGTGGCCCCCATCGATTCGGTAGCAAAGGGTTTCGATGGCAAAACGGTCGACCGCCAGCACCACACTGCCGTCGCTGTTGTGCAGTCCAATGGCGAAACTGCCGCCGACTTCCTTCAATTGCGCTTGAATGTGCGCGTGCGAGGCACCCTCGGTACCGAACAAAAAGTTTGTCCAGTGGTCTTGTGCTGCGTTCGGTTCAGTGGCTGCTTGCAGTGTTTGAACCGTGTTGGAGGGAAAGCGAGGGCGACCGGCCAAAAGAGGTTTCACTGGAGTCGTTGGGTGAAAAGAGTTCATCGTGTGGTTTTGGCTGTGGGCCCGCTTAGAACTAAAGTTTTCAGGTTTTGAGCGTGCTGAGGCCAGGTGAATCGTTGCTTCACTTCATCCATTAGCCGTTGAGCAAACTGCTGGGCTTTGATGGGATGGCTCAAGGCATCATCGATCGCTTTTGCACAATCTTCGACTTGGGCGGCCTCAAAGATCCACCCATTGTGGCCAGCTTTTACGATCTCTAGATGACCGCCGACACCGGAAACCAGGACAGGAATACCTGACGCGGCCGCTTCAATGACGGCCAAGCCGAAGGATTCGGCAAGAGAAGGCTGCACCGCCAATGTCGCCTTGCGCATGACGAGAGCCACGCTTTGCTGCGGCAAGTCTTTCAGAAGGTGGATTCGATCGCTCATCCCCAGCTCGCGTGTGAGCGTGTGGAGTTTGGGGTATTCAGGTCCCTCCGCGCCAGCAATGACAAGATGGACAGAGGGATGCTTGGACTGAAGCTGGGCAAACGCCCGAACCAAGTATTCATGCCCTTTCCCTCGGGTGTAACTGCCGATACTCACCAAATAGGGGGCTGTGGGCAAGTTGAGGAGGCCTGCTGGGTCAGATGGATCATCTGCCCGGGCTTTTCGGAAAACCTCCAAGTCCACGCCGTTGTAGACCACATGGCATTTGGCCGCCGGCGCCTGCATGAGCTCGAACAGTCGATCTCTTAGCGCGCCAGAACACGTGGTGATGGCGTCGCAATGTTTGAACGTGAAGCGCCAAGCCCATCGCTGCAGCGCGCCCACGGGTTGGCGCACATCGGTGCCGTGAAAGCTCAGCACAAGTCGCCCATCAAAATAGCCACTGCGCTTGAGCAAGGCGATGGTGAATGCACTCAGGGTGGGGTAGTGGAAATTGAATCCCTCGCAATTGTTGTTCTTGATCCATTGCAGGCAGGCCCACAACCGGCCAGGCGAACGAAACAAGGCTTTGATCAATGTCACCCAGTTTTGACTTTCAGGGACGATGCCGAATTGGAAATGCTCCTCTTCCGCGTTGCGGACTTCATCTGGGTCCAGCCAGTCGTCAATGACAATGCGGTGAGACATCCCATCCAAGCCCCATTGCCGACTCAGCAGACGCACCACCACGCTGACGCCGCCAGGCAATTGTGCAGACCAAGGAATAATGATGGCAATCATGCGACAGTCATCTCAATAGAAAACAAAGCTGTGACGGGGCAATTGCGATGTTGACGTAGCGTTTTGTATTTGTGTGGGGGTAATCACCACTCAGGCGTTGAAGTGTCCAACTTCAGAAAAGGCTTCAGTGAAATGCTGCATCGCCTGAAGCGGCTTTCCCGTTAGTCGGTAGAACGCGAATTTGGCCAGGTTTAGGCAAGCTGCTTTGATTGCCCAGCGCCGGCCCCATTTCGAGTTGAGCAAAACACCCTCCACACGCGCTTGGCTTGCACCTTGGCCATGAAAATAGCGAGCCAAAAAGACCAAGCCCATTTTTTCTGCGGGAATAAAGTGTTTGACTGTCGCTTCGGGTACCCACCACCCACTGGATCCTTCCGACAAGATACGGCGAATCATGACCGTTTCTTCTCCTCCGAACCTGGTGTTTCCTCGAATGCCTAGCAGTGGGTCATACCGGTGCGCCGCGTGCTCTTTGGTGCGAATGGCGTAGTTTGCTCCGAACGGTGTTTTGGATCCCGTTGGCAACAGGGGCTCTTCGTTTTTGCCATCATTATGAATGCCGTAAGCAGAGTGCACGGCAGGCCAGGCGTTGATGAGCCATGTCGGTGGATCGACCTCAAACCAAGGCTCAATGGATCCGCCAAATACTGCAGAGTCGGGATGTTTCAGAAATGCGGCTTCGTATGCTGGAAGCCAATTCAAGGCTGGCAGGACGTCATCGTCTGCGAAAACGATGTAATCGGCTGACTGTTTGACCGCAAATTCCATGATGGCGGTGCGTGCATAGGACACCCCCGCTCTGGGTTCATGAACCAATTGCAGAGGTAGGCGCGACTGGAACTGGCGAACGACTTCATCGGTATGGTCAGTGCAATTGTTGTTGACCACCACCATGCAAAGTTCTGCATGACGAGGCCGAGTGATATTTGCGAATCTTTCGAGAGTCCTCGCTAAGGACTCGGCGCGATTGAAGGTTGGAATGCCTACCAATATTTTCATCGTGTGCGCTTCCATGGATGAGCGGCTGGTCGAGCCTTTTGGGTCATGGGCTGTTGGCCTCGTGCCGCTATTCAATGCGGACTTTTTACTGATCGCCATGCGCTGAGTATGGCTGCAGCAGTTGACCAGCGGGGCACTAATACAAAAGAGCGAAAAAACTGTTTTGCGGCTGAGCGGCCCTTGCCATTGCACCGCATTGACCAACCTAGATCTTTGAGGGAGGATGCCAATCGCATGATCAAGGCTTGACGTTGAGTATGGCTTAATCGATGGCCTAAACGTTCTAAATTGTATTCAGCTAGTCGCGTGGCAAAGTAGTGCAGCTTTTCGAAGTCTTTTGTAATGCTGCTGTCGTGTTGGCGGTATCTGGATAGGGGTCGATCCTCGTACAAAAGGTTTCCCTGCAAGCCCAATCTAATCCACATATCCGTGTCTTCACATATTGTGAACTCGGTATTGAAAAGTAAGTCGTCACCGTTAATTCTGTCTCTGGCGATCATGCAGGAAATGGTGTGTATGCCTGCATATCGAAGGACTTGGAACTCATAAAATTGGCGGGAGCAGATGTAAACATCGGGGCTCAGTTCTTTGAGGTAAGCCTCGGCATCCTTTAAGAAATTTGGCAGATAGCGGGAAATTATTTTTCCGTTCGCGTCGATGTAATCCAAATCATGAAAAGCAGCCACGCATTCAGGATGCGCCTTCAAGAGCGCGACTTGCCGTTCCAATTTTTCTGGCAGAAATAGATCATCATGATCCAAAAAGGCCACGAAACTGCCTTGAATCAGGGGTATCGCGGTATTTCTTGCAGCACCCGGTTGGCCGCTACGCTCTGTGCGTCGGATATGTTTGATCCTGGAGTCAAGTTGCGCCGCGGCTTCAAGCAATTGCGCTGTTTTGTCAGTCGAACCGTCATTGACAGCAAGAAGCTCCCAATTCCGGTAGGTCTGAGCCCGTACAGAGGCGAGCGTTTCTTCTAAGAAACGCTCACTGTTGAAGCAGGTCAGGACAATAGAAACCAGGGGTTCGTTGCTTGAACTCATGCCAGGCGAACAAGGGTGGAATTCAGTGGGTTCAGCATGCGAACTCATGAGGTCAGCCTCTTGAGCAGGGGCACCCGATTGATTTCATCCCTCAAAGGATGGCGCCCCAGCACAATCGCTGCGGGCACGGTCAATGCGCTCAAGGCCAAGCAGGCCAGAATGGCGAACCAAGGGTGGCTGGGTTCAAGCCCGGCAAAGGCGACAACGGCGACCGCTGAGCTTGCCGCGCCCAAGGCGACAAGATAGCTGTGCATTGCCGTTTTGAACAGTGTGGACCAACTGAAGCCTACCAGGGCCTTGACGCTGCTAAGCCAAATGAAGGCCGAGAAGAGTGCCTCAAAAGGCACCAACATCACCATTGCTTTCAGGCTGATCGAGGCGCCCACCAAAGTGGCTGCCGCCCAAACTGCCGCGGTGATGCTTGTCGCTCTGAGGACGATATCTGCGCGCCCCAATCCCGTGCAGGCCGCTGAACAGATGGCGGACGGGGCGCCAAAAGCGATTCCCAGCGCCAGCCATCGAGTCAAGGAAATGGTTTCGTCCCACTGATTTCCGTAAAGCGCTCTTACGACTGGGTGAGCAAGGAGGATCAGGCCAAGGGCGAAGGAGCTGCTCAGCATGGAGATGTAGCTGAAGGCTCTTAAAAAACTGGCTGCGACATCTTGATCTTGGCGATGTTGTTGAGCAAACAAGGCCATCGCCACATTGAAAACGGCATCTGTAATCAAGCGAGAGAACATGGCGACCAAGCCGTTGCAGCGCGAGTAAAGGCCCGCTGCATGCATGCCTTGTAATTTGCCGAGAACAAAATCCGGGACGCTGCTAGACAAGGTGCCAATCAGGCCTGACCCGGCGATTCGCCCTCCGAACCCCAGGACCTCTGGGACCCCTTTGATATTGAATCCCCAGGGTAAATTTGCTGGTCTGAAAAACTGTGAGACGAGCGCGTTGACGCAAGTGCCAGTCAAGCTGCCCCATGCCAAGCTGATTGGACCGAAGTCTTGTGCTGCGAGTCCCACCGACACCAGGGCTGTGCTGGCTGCTGCGGCAAAGCGCATGATGGCGACTCGGCCAAACTGCATTTCGCGCATCAAAAGGGCGTAGGTAATCGAACCCATTGGGTTGACAACGTAGGCAATGGCCATCAGCCACAGGATCGGTGTGATGCGCGACTCGTTATAGAACAAGCCGGCTGGATAGGCCAACACTGCAATCAACAAAGCCAGGGCACAGCCAAGGCCGAATTGCAAGGTCCAGGCCGCTCGAACTCGTGCTGCAGTCAACTCTTTGACTTGAACGACGTATTGTCCTGCGCCCATGTCTCTGATGGAGCCGGCAAGCATCAGCAAAGCCATGGCTACAGAGAACACTCCCAATTCGTCGGGCTGAATCAGCCGGGCAATAGCCATCGACGAAAGAATATTGACGATGAGTGTGCTGTATCGATCCGCTAGCGAGAAAAAAAGTGCTCGCCTCGTGCTCATATTGGGATAACCCAAAGAGTGGTTTCAATTGTTTTTGTCAAAGTCGCTTCGCCTTTTGTAGGGCGTGGTGGGTGGTGGCTTATGCAGAGGGGTAATATTATGGATAAGTATAGTTACTTTATTTAAATCATGTGTGTGCGTTGATTTGGTGTATTGCTTAAGGAATAGGGGTGTGGATTGATCAGGGAAATCTGAAGCGTGGGGCGTGAAAAAAGCTCAAGCGGGTCTAAAAAAGTAGATTGACGTAGAGCTTGTTGCGTTTTTTCTAATTTCTCAAATATTTTTTCGGATTGTATGGGGCTCACTGCCGATGCGTCGCTTCGGAGTTCGGAGAGAAGTCCTGCCATTTTCCGGCCGCCTTTAACTTCTCACGCAAACTGGTTTGTTGCACCCCCAACTCAATGGCGATGTGGGCTTGCTCCAATGCGCGCTCATATTCACCGATATCCGCGAGAAGCATTCCGAGATTGTAGTGAGACAAAGGGCTGTCGACCCCATTCTCGATGACTTTATCAATCTGCTGCAGCGCTTCAGCTTTTCTGTTTCTTTTTGCCAAGTAGTCCGCAAAAATCATTCGAACCATATTGTCCTCAGGGCTGAATCGAACGCCGCGCTCCAGCCAGCATTCAACTGAATACCTAGAACCTGAAGGTGTGTCGGTCTTGTGTAGCTCCCCAAGTCGAACCATGGCAATCAGTGCTTTTATATGATTGGGGCTGGCTCGCAGTGTGTAATCGAGGTCGGAGCCGATCGTGCCTGTCATACCTCGCCGTAAATTGGCCACATCTGAATTGAAGTGAAAGGCTTCGACAACCTTCAGTTGCTCGAACTGAGTGCGATAGTTATAGGGCCCGTAGGCATTGCTGAGAGAGCCGCAGGTTTGTGCGCTCGCCATCAGTGGCCACATGCAAGCGATGAATCCGAGCAATTTTGAAGCGCTGAGCAAAGAGGCCGGAACGGAGGCGGTCGGAGCTAGATCGCTGGGTTTCAGGGAGTGATGTTGCGCATTCATGATTCTTTGTCGGGAGAGACCGATTGCTTGGGCGGTCGAAACAGTGCGGTCTCGCTGACACCAAGCCCTCACGGGTGCAGCGTATGGCGGTGGCGCCTGACGGGTAAGTATCGGCGATAGCAGGGCGCCAGCTTAGGGCTTCCGAGCTGCGGGCCCTGTGAATTTTTCATGTTGCGCAAACTTTGTTGCGAATTCAACCCCTGGAGTCGGTGGTGCGCGGTGTAGGGGGCGCTGTGGGGGTGCGAGAATCTGCCCGGATTTTGCAGCGGATAGTGTCGCGCCAGTTTGAGAAAGTCAGAGCAGGCTTTTTGATGGCCCCGCTTTTCGCTGCAGTGCTGGGCTTCTCACAATTATCGAATGACGAGATAAAAATGACGCTGAATAAAAGTGACATTGTTGCGGCCATCAAGGCCGAAGTGCTTCGCATTGCTTCGGATTTGGATCTTGACGCCAGCGATCTGCAGTCGGATGAGATCTTGCCGGCTTCAGGCTTGATCGACTCCGCTGGATTGCTGGAGTTGATTGCATGGTTTGAACAGGCCTATGCCATCCGAATTCCCAGTGAAGACTTCACCATCGACAAGCTGGGCAGCCTGGATCTGATGGCTGATTATTTGCTGAGTCGCAAGGCGCAGGGCTGATCAATGGCGGTGCGGCAGCATGTAGGGCCAATCTTGGTCGAGCCGAGTTTTATTGAGGGTGCATCGGGGCGGCTGTTTTCGGTCTTGCATCGGCCTGGCGAAGGGGCGCCAGCTTTGCGTGGCGTGGTCTTGTGCTTGCAGGGTTTCAATGAAGAGTTGAATCGCTGCCGAAGCATGGTCACGCTTCAGGCACAGGCTTTTGCTGGCCAAGGCTTGGCGACGCTGGTGCTGGACTTGTTTGGCACGGGCGACAGCGAAGGTGAGCACGACGATGCCCGTTGGGAGCTTTGGCAAGCCGATGTGAAGCGGGCACTGCAGCATTTGCAAGGCAAGCTGCAGGTGCCTGTGGTGGCGCTGTGGGGCATTCGCTTGGCAGCAATTTTGGCTGCTCAGATGAAGTCCGAATTGCCCGATGCTCAGTTGTTGCTTTGGCAGCCGGTGCTAGACGGAAAAATGCACTTGACGCAATTCCTGCGGGTGCGGATGGCGGCGCAGTTGGACAGGCCCGATTTACCGAAAGAGACCACGCAATCGATGCGTGCCCAGCTGGCTCAGGGAGAGTCTGTTGAAGTTGGCGGTTATGCGCTTCATCCCCAGTTCACGCGGGCCTTGGATGGATTGAAACTGGCGAACCATCCGCCGGCGCCTGGCGCTCGCGTGTTGTTGCTGGAGCAGGCCAGTGCTGACAAACCCGAGTTGTCATTGCCGAATCAAGGCTTGCTCAGTGCCTGGCAGCAGGCTGGCGTGCGCATTGAAGGGCAGGCGTTTGTGGGACCCGCTTTCTGGCAGGTGCATGAACGGGCACTGGCCCCCGATCTTATTGAAAAATCCACCGCTTGGTTGAGTGGGGCCGCCCATGAGGTGGGGCTGGCATGAGTGAAACCGCGTTTTCTTTTTCTTGTGGTGCAGATCCGCTGGTTGGCATTCTTCACCAGCCTGATGTGGCGCCGAATCGTCGTGGCGTGCTGTTTGTGGTTGGCGGCGGGCCGCAGTACCGGGCCGGCGGGCACCGGCAACTGACCTTGTGGTCGAGGCGCTTGTGCGCTGAAGGCTATCCGGTGTTTCGTTTCGATTACCGCGGCATGGGCGATGCGCATGGTCGCTTCCGCGGGTTTGAAGATGTCGGGGACGATATCCGGGCGGCGCTCGACCATTTTTTTGCGATTTCGCCGGGCTTGCAGGAAGTGGTGCTGTGGGGCGAGTGCGATGCCTCTTCGGCGATTCTGTTTTATGCGCATCGAGACCCGAGGGTGAAGGGCTTGGTTCTGCTCAATCCTTGGGTGCGTACCGAAGAGGGTGAGGCCAAGGCCATTTTGCGTTTTTACTATCTGCAGCGTTTGCTGGAGCCGAGCTTTTGGCGCAAGGTGCTGAGCCTGCGCTTCAACCCCTTCGCGTCAATCAAGTCAGCTTTGGGTTTGATGCAAAAAGCCAGGGCAGGTGCGGCGCAGGGCAGCAGTCATGCGGGCGATGATGGCCAAACGCCGCGGGAAAGTGGCAGTTTGCCGGACCGCTTGTTCTCGGGTTGGAACCGATTTGCTGGGCCGGTGATGTTGGTGCTCAGTGGACGCGATTTGATTGCGCGGGAGTTTGAGCAATTGATTGAGTCCGAACCGCGTTGGCGCCAGTTGATGGCCACCAAGTCGGTGACGCGACACGATCTGGCTGATGGTGACCACACCTTCTCTTCGGCCGTGCAACGCAATCAGGTGGTGGCTTGGGGCCTTGAGTGGCTCAAGGCCCGGCCTTGACGAAAAGACGATAAACAACAGGGATATATGGCCAGACCTCTTATCGAAGCGGTGACGGATGCGAGCTTGCCCGAGTTTGCAGAATTCTTGCACCAGCATTTGCAGTCTTCTAGAAGTGCCGAGCAATGGGCCCAGGGTTTGCGGGTGCAGTGGTGCGCCGATCAGCCCAATTACGGTTTTGTAGTTCGCAATGAGGGCAAGATCGTCGGAGGTATCGGGGCCTATTACGCAGACCGTGTGATTGATGGCAAGCCCGAGCGCTTTTGCAACATCACCAGCTGGTGTGTGCTCGATGCATTTCGCCAGCAAAGCATGCGCTTGGCCATGAGCGTAGTAAGTCAGCCGGGCTGGCATTTCACCGACTTTTCGCCGACCAAGGTGGTGGGCAGCACCTTGAAGTTTTTCAAGTTCAAAGAACTGGATGAGCATGTGGCCGTGATCCTCAATCTGCCTTCCGTGGGTTTTGGCGTTCAAGTGCTCAGCGGTGCGGCCGATATTGAATCGAGTCTGCAGGGCGAGGCCCTGCGCATTTATCGTGACCACGCGCGCTTTCCTTGGCTGAGGCATGTGCTCTTGAAGAAGGGCTCGCAGTGTTGCCACATCATTTACAAGCGGCGCAGCTTCAAAGGCCTGCCCGCGGCAGATGTACTGTATTTGAGTGATCGCCAGCTGTTCAGCAAGCATTTCGCGCAACTGGGCGCGCATTTCTTGTGGCGCGGCATGGTGAGCACCCATGTGGAACGGCGCTTTTTGGATGTCGTGCCGGGTCTGCATAAATTGCGCAGTGGATTCAACCCCAAGGTGTACCTCAGCCCAAGCCTGGGGGATGCGCAGATTGACTACCTGTACTCCGAAACCATGGCCCTGGATCTTTGAAGGCAAACTGCGATGGAATCCAAGAAGAAGATCCTCATGGTGGCGTTTCACTATCCTCCGGTGAAAGGCAGCAGTGGGATTCAACGCACGCTGAAGTTTTCCAACTACCTGCGAGATCATGGCTGGGAGCCCTTGATCTTGACCGTCAAGCCGAGCGTGCACGAGTTGATCAGCGACGATCAAATGGGCGAGATCCCCACAGGCATGGTGGTGGAGCGGGCTTTTGCATTCAACACTGCGCGTGATCTTTCCTTCAAGGGCCGCTATTTGGGTTGGATGGCGCAGCCGGATCGTTGGGTCACTTGGTGGCCCGCCGGCGTGTGGACGGGCATGCAAATGATTCGTCGCCACAAGCCTGCGGCGATTTTTTCCACCTGCCCGATCACCACGGCCCACATGATTGGGCACAGCTTGGCTCGTTTGAGCGGCCTGCCTTGGGTGGCCGATTGCCGCGATTCCATCACCGAGCCAGGCTACCCAACGGATCCCCAAACCTGGCGCAGCAATCGGCGCTTGGAACAGAAGATGGTGAAGCGGGCCACCAAGGTGGTGTTTACCACCGAAGGCACCCGCGAGATGTACGCGCAGCGCTACCCAGAGCAAGCGGCCAGCAAGTGGTCCGTCATCGAGAACGGCTACGACGAAGAGAACTTTCGTGATGCGGAGCGCGACTTTGACCCTCAGCCCCTGGGTCGCAAAGGGCAGCTAACGCTGATTCACAGCGGTATTCTCTACCCGCAGGAGCGCGACCCTCGGCCGTTTTTTTCGGCGCTGCGCCGGATGCGCGCGGCCGGGCAGGTGAGTGCCGATCGTTTGCGCATCGTCTTGCGGGCCACGGGCAGCGACCCCGCGTATCGCGAGATGCTCCGCGAATACGGCATCGAAGACTTGGTGGAGTTGGCGCCGCCCATCGCCTATCGCGACGCTTTGCGTGAAATGCTTTGTGCCGATGGCTTGCTGCTGTTCCAAGCCGCCATGTGCAACCATCAGGTGCCGGCCAAGCTTTACGAATACTTCCGCGCAGGCCGCCCCATCTTCAGTCTGACCGACACCCAAGGCAACACAGCGCAGGCGCTGCGGCGTGGTGGCGCCGATGACATCGTCAACATTGCCGATGAACATGACATCGAGGCCGGCCTGCTGCGCTTCTTGACGCGTTTGCACGCTGGCGAGGCTTTGGGTGTGCGCCCCGAAGTGGCTTCAGCGAACTCGCGGCGAGCCCGTACCGCTGAGTTGGCCGCTTTGCTGGAGGGTCTGGGCCATGGCCGTTGAGACCATGGCGCAGGCTTCAAACTGCTGGGGGAGAATTACTGCCCCAATTTGCCTTGCACAAAGCTGAGCAGCGTGCCGAAGGTCTGGAATACCGAACCATCGATCTCATCATCGTCCACGGAAAAGCCCAGCTTTTCCTCAAACGCAGTCAGCAGTGAGACCACGCCCATGGAATCCATCTCAGGCAAAGCGCCGAGCAGCGGGGTGGCTTCATTGAAAGCACTGGCTCGACCCTCCAGATTTAACGTTTCATCCAGCAATGAGCGCAGCACCTGCTTGGTGTCCATGAATAATCCTCTGTGTCGGTAGCTAAAAAAACTCCGGCGATTCTAGTGGCGAGCGCAGCCGCGCTGCCGCTAGGCCCGTCAAAGCCTACTTTTCTGATCCCATCTGCCCATGAATGATTCCTCACTCTTGCATGAATTGATTTCTTTGAGTGCGAAGCGGACACCGGATGCTGCAGCCCTGAGCTACGGCGGGCAGACGCTCAGCTATGGCCAGTTGCAGGCCCAGGTGGCCCATGCGGCCGCGGCCTTGAACGCCTTGGGCTTGGGGCGCGGCGAGCGGGTAGCGATCTACCTGGAAAAACGCTTTGAGACCGTGGTGGCCAGCTTTGCCGCGCCTGCCGCCGGCGGCGTGTTTGTGCCGATGAACCCCTTGTTGAAGGCGGAGCAAGTGGCATTCATTGCGCAAGACTGCGATGTTCAAGTACTGCTCACTTCGCCGGAACGTCTCAACTTGCTGCTGCAGCAGTTGCCTTCTTGCCCCAGCATCAAGCACATCATCTTGACCTCGCCAGCGGCGCAGCCGCCGGCCTTGCCGGAAGGGGTGCGCTTGCATGACTGGAGCCGCTTGCTTGAGACGCCTTTGTGTGAGCCGCATCGCGTCATCGATACCGATATCTGCGCCATCTTGTACACCTCCGGCAGCACCGGCCGGCCCAAGGGCGTGGTCCTGTCGCATCGCAATATGGTGGCCGGCGCCAAGAGCGTGGCCTCGTATCTGGAAAACAAGGCCGACGACACCTTGCTGGCAGCGCTGCCGCTGTCTTTTGATGCCGGTTTCAGCCAGTTGACGACTGCCTTCCATGTGGGCGCCAGAGTCGTCTTGCTGAACTATCTCTTGCCGCGCGATGTGCTCAAGGCCATGGAGCGCGAGCGTGTGACGGGGCTGACCGCGGTGCCGCCGCTGTACATCCAGCTCTCTCAACTGGAGTGGCCCGCCTCCATCACCGAGCATTTGCGCTACTTCGCCAACACTGGTGGCCGTATGCCTCGGGAGACCCTGGACTTGCTGCGGCAGCGGGCACCTCGCAGCCTGCCTTTCCTGATGTACGGGCTGACGGAGGCCTTCCGCTCGACCTATCTGCCGCCCAGCGAAGTGGATCGCCGCCCCGACTCGATCGGCAAGGCGATTCCGAATGCGGAAATTCTGGTCTTGCGCGAAGACGGCAGTCCATGCGATGTGGATGAGCCCGGCGAGTTGGTGCACCGCGGGGCCTTGGTGGGGCAGGGCTATTGGAACGATGCGGAAAAGACCGCAGAACGCTACAAGCTTCTGCCCGCAGGCACAGCCGGCCGCGCCAGTGGTTTGCAGTTGCCTGAGTACGCGGTGTTCTCCGGGGACACGGTGCGCCGCGATGCCGAAGGCTTTTTGTACTTTATTGGTCGGCGCGACGAGATGATGAAGACCTCGGGCTACCGGGTCAGCCCGACCGAAGTCGAAGAGATCCTCTATGCAACCAAACGCGTGGGTGAGTGCGTGGCCTTTGGTGTGGATCACCCCAGCCTGGGGCAGGCCATTCAAGTCATCGTCACGGCTCCCGCAGGGGCTGACGGAGTGGATATCGCGGCCTTGCAGCAGGATTGCCGGCAGCGCATGCCTGCGTATATGGTGCCGGCCGGTTTCGAAGTTCAGACTGGGCCCTTGCCACGAAACCCTAACGGCAAAATTGATCGCAAGTTGTTGTCCACCGCTTGGGTGGAGCGTCAGCAGGGCTGAGGCCTGCGGTGCCCCGTAAGCCTTGCAGCGCAACTCACAGAATTCAAGAGGAAATTCAAATCATGTCGGTTCAAGAACCCAGCCTGCCCAAACGAGCGCCAGAGCATGTCACCATGGAGCAGTTCGCGGTGCGCGAGGGCGAGTTGGTGCTTGGCGGTGAGCGCTTGTCGGTGCTGGCTGAACGTGTGGGTCAAACGCCGTTTTATGCCTATGACCGGCAACTCTTGAAGGACCGCGTCGCGAGCTTGCGTCAGGCATTGCCCGCGGGCATTGAGTTGCACTACGCCATGAAGGCGAATCCCATGCCCGCCGTCGTCGCCCTGATGGCGGGCTTGGTGGACGGCATTGATGTGGCTTCCGCAGGCGAGCTCAAAGTGGCCTTGGACGCAGGTGCTGTGGCTCATGACATCAGCTTTGCCGGCCCCGGCAAGCGTGAGCAGGAGTTGCGCCAGGCAGTGGCCTCGCGCGTGTTGATCAATGTGGAGTCAATGCGCGAAGTGCATTTGCTCGGTCACATATCAGAGCAGCTTGGGCTGCCGGCGCGGGTGGCGCTGCGCGTCAATCCGGATTTCGAACTCAAAGGTTCGGGCATGAAGATGGGCGGCGGCCCCAAGCAGTTCGGGGTGGATGTGGAACAGCTTCCTGAACTCATGGCTGAGCTGTCGCGGCGCCACTTGGTCTTTGAAGGCTTCCATTTGTTTGCGGGCTCACAAAACTTGCGTGCCGAAGCGATTTGCGAGGCTCAGCAGAAGTCTTTTGAACTGGCCTTGCGTTTGGCCGCGCAGGCGCCGGCTCCGGTGCGTTTTCTGAATTTAGGGGGTGGATTTGGCATCCCCTACTTCCCTGGCGAACAGCGTTTGGACTTGCAGCCGATTGCGGAGAACCTGGCCGCCTTGCAAGCGAGAGCGCGCCAAGAAATGCCTGAAGCCAAGCTGGTGATTGAGTTGGGTCGCTATTTTGTGGGCGAGGCCGGCATCTATGTCACTCGAATCTTGGATCGCAAGGTTTCGCGCGGCCATGTGTTCTTGGTCACCGACGGTGGTTTGAATCATCATTTGTCGGCATCGGGCAACTTTGGTCAGGTCATCCGCAAAAACTATCCGGTCACGATTGGCAATCGCATGAATGCGGCGCAGCGCGAAGTCGCCTCGGTGGTTGGGCCCCTGTGTACGCCGCTTGATTTGCTGGCCGATCGCATGGAACTCCCTCAGGCTCAAGTTGGAGATTTGGCCGTGGTCTTCCAGTCAGGGGCTTACGGCGCCAGCGCCAGTCCCCAGGCCTTTTTGGGTCATGCCTCGGTGGTGGAAGTCCTGGTTTGACGCAGCGCGCGGCGGAGTTTGACACGGGATGATCAGCCGCGTGCAGGTCCCGTGCGTTGCCAGCATTCTCTTGAAAGAGTTAATTTTTCCCAAGTCGAAGTGCCGATCTTCTGTTGTTTGCATCGGCCTCGTCTTGCTTATGAGGTCTAATCCCGCGCATGAAAAACGTCCCCACCGCTGAGTTCCCTTTTGAGTTGGATGCGAACGGCAAGCCGAAGATTGCCTTGGACGCCGCAGCCGCTTACAGCTACGGTCAGTTGCTGCGCCAAACCGAGACCACCTTGCTGGACCTGTTCGGTCGCGGTTTGCTCTCGGGCACGACGCACACCTGTTTGGGGCAGGAGTTGTGCCAAATGTCGGTGGTGCGTGCCTTGGATCATGCGGACGATGTGGTTTTGTCCAATCACCGCAACCACGGGCATTTTCTGACCTACAGCGGCAATGTCACCGGCCTCCTGGCCGAGGTCATGGGGCGAGAGGCGGGCGTTTGCGGTGGTTATGGTGGCAGCCAACACATGGCTTACCGGCATTTCCACAGCAATGGCGTGCAGGCGGGCATGACCGGCATCGGCGTGGGCCTGGCCATGGCCTTGCAGCAGCGCGGCTCCAAGGGGCTGGTTGCGGTGATGATCGGTGACGGTACGCTGGGAGAAGGCTTGCTCTACGAGAGCATGAATCTGGCCTCCATTTGGAAGCTGCCGGTGCTGTTTGTGGTTGAAAACAATGGCATTGCGCAAACCACCGAGACCTCTTACTCGATGGGCGGCAGCATCTTGGCACGTGGCCAGGCCTTTGGCTTGCGCAGCTGGGAGTTGGACGATGCGGCGCCTGACTTCTTGGCTCAGGCCGAAGCGGTGGTGAAGGAGATGCGCACCAGCCCAGGGGCGGGATTCCTGTGCATCAATACGCAACGACTTGGCCCGCACAGCAAGGGCGATGATTTGCGTCCCGAGGAGCTCAAGCAACACATCGCCCGCCGTGATCCCTTGATGGCTTTGCGTCGGCAATTGGATGCGACCCAAGCCGAGCATTTGGACGCCACCATCAAGGCTCATGTGGGGGCTGCTGAGGCTCGCGCCATGGCGTCGCCGGAAGCGCAGTTTGAGAGTCTGCGTGAACATTGTTTGCGTGAGCCCGTTGTCAGCACCGCACCTCATCAACAGGCCAAACAGCCCAATGTGCGGACCGCCATCAACCTGGCCTTGCGAGACTTGCTGCAGCATGACCCGCGTGTCGTGGTCTTGGGCGAGGATTTGCATGAACCTTATGGCGGCGCCTTCAAGGTGACGGCAGGCCTGTCCTCGGCCTTTGAGGGGCGCGTGCTTTCCACCCCGATCAGCGAGGCCGGCATCACAGGCGCTGGCATCGGTTTGGCTTTGGCCGGCATGCGGCCCGTTGTGGAAATCATGTTTGCGGATTTCCTGACGCTGACGGTAGATCAGCTCTACAACCACGCGGTCAAATTCCCCGGCATGTTCCCCGACACCGAAGTGCCCATCGTGGTGCGCGCTCCCGCGGGCGGACGGCGCGGTTATGGCCCCACCCACAGCCAGAGCCCGGAGAACATCCTGGTGTCCATTCCAGGCCTGAGTGTGGTGTACGGCAGCCACCGACACAACGTTGGTCAGTTGCTGGTCAATGCGGTCACCGCTTGGCCCAACCCGACCGTCTTCATGGAGCACAAGCTGCTTTATTCCGAGGCGCAAGATCCCAAGGACTATGTGGAGTTGCCAGCGCACGAGGCCGATCCGGGCGCTGCGCTGTTCCCCACCTTGCGGCGCGCTGGCGGCAGCGACACCCCGGATGTCACCTTGCTCAGCTTCGGGGGCATGTTGCCGCATGTCGAACGCGCGGCGGCCCGCTTGCAGGCCGAAGAAGAGTTGCAGGTGGAGATCATTGCGCCCAGCTTGTTGGCCCCGTGGCCGCGCCACACCTTGTTGCCCCTGCTGCTGGAGCGCGACTGCATCTTGGTGGTGGAAGAGTCGCACCATGAGTACGGTGTCAGTGCCGAGTTGCTGGCATCGCTGGCGGAGGCCGGCTACAAGGGGACCGTAGCCCGCCTGGGGCTGCCGCCGGTGCCCATCGCCGCAGCGCGAAGCCTTGAGTTCGCACAAATGATCGACGACGCCACCATTGTGGCCAGTGTGCTCGACCTGCTTTGAAGCCCGCCCCATCGAGGCTTTGCTCCCCATTTTTCTAAGAGTTCTTCACCATGGCCATTGCAATCAACGTTCCACGCGTCAATAACAACGACGATGAGGTCAAACTGGTATCACTGTCAGCCGTGGTCGGCAGCCGAGTTGCTGCTGGCGATGTGATCGCTGAGGTTGAAACCGACAAAGCGGTGGTCGAGGTTGAAGCTCACGCAGACGGCTATGTGCTGGCCGTGCTGGGCGAGATTGATACGCAGCTGCGAGTCGGCTCTGTGCTGCTGTGGCTGGGCGAAACGGCGGATGAAGAGGTTCCCAAGAGCATCAGCCGTGAGGACCGCGCCGCACAGGCCGGTGGCACAACTGGGGCCGCCGCCCCCACGGCCAAGGCCAATCTCTTGCTGCGCCAGCATGGCTTGCGTGCCGAACAGGTACCGGCCTCCGGTGAGCGGCTGAGTGCCGCTGATGTGCAGCGTTATCTCGACGCGCAAGGGGGGCATGGCAGTGCCTCGGCGGCAGTGCCTGCGGTGCGTCGCGAAGTCAGCGCCAGCAGCTTGTCGGTGCCGGGCGAAGTGCAAGCCCTGGCAAGCCATGAAAAAGGCATGTTGTCCACGGTGACCTGGCATCGTGACCATGCTGTGCCTGGCTATATTGAAATCAGCTACGAACAGGCTGCATGGCTGGAAGCCGCCAAAGCGCATCAGGCCGAAACTGGCGCCTTGTTCAGCCCATTGTTGCCTTTGATGGGCGCACGTTTGGTAGAGATCGCCAAGGACCATCCCAAGATCAACGCCACCATGGTGGAGGGTGGCCGCTACCACTACGCGCAGGTCAATCTCGGCTTCACGGTGCAAGTGGCCGAGGTGCTTTATTTGACCGTGGTTCAAGCGGCTGAACAGAAGAGCAAGGGCCAAGTGGTCAGCGAGTTGGTCGAGTTGCAGCGCTTGGCTTCGGGGCACAAGCTCTCGCCGCAACAGTGCACGGGAGCGACACTGAGTTTTTCCAGCATGGCGCGCTGGAAGGTCGGGCGCCATATTCCGGTGCTTTCACCCTTCACCAGCTTGATGATTGCGCACACTGCGGTCGACGAGCAAACCGGCATCTTGGGGGCCACTTATGATCACCGGGTGCTCAGCGGCGCAGATGTGGTCAAGGTGCTCAAGTTGCTGAGCCGCCCGGCCTGAGTTCGGCTACAACCGGCTTCGTCTGCAGAGGGCGCAAGGCCCTGGATGGAGTGGGCCTGGCCTGACGCCACTGGCTCATTTCCTTCCTGTACTTTTGCCCCGTTTTGTCGAAGCCCATTCATGAGTCGACTTCTTTTTTCTTCTGAAGCTGTGGCCCCAAGCCCAGGGCCGAGCGGCCTGCGTTTGGGGGGCGCACGCGAGTTGTTCTTGCTCGCCCTGTGGCTGCTCAGCACCCTAGGCTTGCGCACGCTGACCGTGCCCGATGAAGGTCGCTATGGCGGTGTGGCGCGGGAAATGCTGCTCAGTGGCGACTGGATGTTGCCCACACTCAATGGCATGCCTTACTTCCACAAGCCGGTGCTGCTGTACTGGCTGGATATCTTGGGCATGCACGTGTTCGGTATCAGTGAGTTTGCTTTGCGATTGGCGCCGGCGTTGATGGCTTGGCTCTTGGGCGCAGCGTTTTTCTATCATTTGCGGCGTTGGCATGGGCTGCTCACGGCCCGTGTCGGCTTGGCCATGCTGGCGACCACGCCTTTGTTTTTCTATGGTGGGCAGTTCAACAACCACGATATGGGCGTGGCGTCCTGCATTGGGATTGCGGTTCTGTGCTTGTATGAAGCTTTGGCTCATGACCGCGCACGGCGCGCCCAGGCTGGCGTGGGGCGGCGTCAGGCCTGGGTCTTTTTGGCTTTGGGATGGGCGTTTTGCGGCCTGGGCGTCTTGGCCAAGGGCTTGATCGGTGTGGTCTTGCCCGCATTGATTCTGGGACCATGGCTGCTCGCGCAAGGCCGTTGGCGCCAAATTTTCTGGCTGCTTCATCCGCTTGGACTATTGGTTTTTGCCGCCGTGGCCTTGCCTTGGATGCTGGCGATGCAGCATCGCTTTGATGGCTTTTTTGACTACTTCATTGTGGGCCAGCACTTCCGTCGCTTTGCGGGTGATAGCTTCAACAACGCCCAGCCTTGGTGGTTTTATCTGGCCTTCTTTCCTCTCGTGACCTTGCCGTGGTCATTGCGGCTTTGGCCCGCGTTGCGGCAGGCTTTGTCGTCCGTGCGCGGCGGGGCCCAGCTGGGGCAGGGCGCTGAGCGCGTCGGCCTGTATGGGTGGTGGTGTGTTGCCGTCATCGGCTTCTTTTCTTTGCCGAATTCCAAGCTGCCCGGCTATGTGGCGCCAGCGCTTGTGCCCTTTATCGCGCTGATGGCTTTGACCTGTGTCTCGGGCGAAGGGCGCAACGCCAAGCTCGTGGCCCCTAGGCTCTGGAAAGGTGCGCTTGCTTTCATGGCCTTGGCCTGTGTGGCCGCCATTGTGTTTGTGGCGCAGCAGCAGCCCAAGTCGACGCGCCCGCTGGGCCTGGTTTTGGCGCAAGAGATGCGCCCTGGTGACCGCATTGCCTATTTGCAGAACTATCCTTTTGATTTGGCCTTCTATGCCGATCTGCGCAGGCCGGTGATCGTGGTCGAAGACTGGGCCGACACTCAATTGCTCAGCCGCGACAGCTGGCGCAAAGAGTTGCTGGATGCGGCGAAGTTCAAGCCCGAGCTGGGGCGCGAAGTGCTGTGGCAAAAGGGGCGATCAGGTCTGCTGTGCCACTCTTCGGCGGTTTGGCTGGTGGGCTCCAAGGCGGCATTGAAGGCCTTACCTGAGATGGAGGCTTCGCCGCGATTGCTGCAGCAAGTGCAAGCGATGCTGCCGGGTGATCGAGAGCCGCAGTTGTGGCGTATCGCCGGGCAGCCTTGCCCGACTGCGCAGTAAAGCAAGAGACAAGAAACCCTTGGCAGACCAGCCAGTTTGAGCGCGCTTGCTTCGCTTGCGATGAAACCTTGGGCTTGCAACCAGCATCAGTGGAGGGCAGGGTGAAATGAACAGACAAAGCTTGGGTTTGAAGCAGTTTCTTTCGGTTGGACCTGGTCAGGTCTTAGGTCGCCTGGCTGGCAATGCCATGGTGGCGTGGGTGCTGCTGGCGGCCGCTTTTGCAAGCCGTCCCGTGCTTGCCCATACCGAAGAATTGCAAGGCATCCAAGCGGTGCTCTCCAACACCGATAGCTCTCCTGTTCCTTTTGGGTGGACGCTGGGGGGCGTGGCCTATACCGGCACTGCGCTGTACCAGCACGGGCAGAGCAACACGATGTTCATACCTGGTGGCATCTACATTGGCAAAGACTGGATGTACTTGGGTGACCGTTTGGACTACACCCTGGCGCGCCAAGGTGCGGTGAGCTATTTCGCGCGAGCCCGTGTTCGATTTGGGAATCTGCAGCCCGAAGACCACCCCGAATGGGCGGGCTTGCAAGCGAGAAAAGGGCAACTCGAGGCGGGCTTGGGTGCAGTGGCAGTGACCGATTACGGCCTATGGAGCGCGCGATTCAGCCGCGATGTGTCGGGCCGCACCGGCGGAAGCGAAGTGCTGCTGAATTGGGCTGCCCCTTTGATCTTCGATCGTTGGTTGGTGCTGCCAAGCCTTGGGGTGCTGTGGCGCCAAGACAGCTTGGCGAACTATTATTTTGGTGGCGTGACGGAGGCAGAAGCCGCGACGGGCCGTCCAGCTTATCGAGTGGGGCACGCTTGGTCGTTTGCGCCCAGCTTGGTGGTGTCGTACCGACTCAGTCCGCAATGGCTGCTGGCAGGTATTGCGGCGGCCGATGTGTTCTCAAGCCCCATCAAAAACAGCCCCCTGGTGCAAAGGCAGGCGCGCTACGACTTTTTGTTTGCGTTGGGCTATGTGTGGCGTTGACCTTGGGGTGGGCGGCCCGGAGTCCTCGCTTGCTTCAGGGGGGAATCAGGTTTTTCTTGGCTTGCATGCCGAAATCTGGTTTTTGCTGCTGAAACTGCGCTATGATGGCGGGCTTCGGAGAGGTGGATGAGCGGTTTAAGTCGCACGCCTGGAAAGCGTGTGTGGGTTAATCCCCACCGCGGGTTCGAATCCCGCCCTCTCCGCCAAAAAAACAAAAACGGACCCTCGGGTCCGTTTTTCATTTCTGGGGCCAGGTTTTGCGGTCACCGATTCAGTGACCGAGCACCAGTGTTCAGCCTTTGCTGGATGGTGAGCCCTTCAGCAGGGCCATGGCGGTGCCAATCAGGCCGGAGACTTCGCTCATATTGCCCGGCACGATCATGGTGTTGTTCTTCTGGGCCAGTTGGGCGTAGGCCTCCACCGCTTTTTCAGCCACTTTCAGTTGCACGGCTTGCTCGCCGCCGGGCTCTTGGATGGCGCTGGCGATCTTGCGGATCGCGTCTGAGGTGGCATCGGCCACGGCGGTGATGGCGGCAGCTTCGCCTTGGGCTTTGTTGATCTCGGCCTGCTTTTCGCCTTCGGACCGGGCAATGGCGGCCTCACGCTCCCCGGTGGCGATATTGATTTGCTCTTGGCGGCGGCCCTCAGAAGCGGCAATCAAGGCGCGCTTTTCGCGCTCGGCCGTGATTTGCGCTTGCATGGAATGCAGGATGGCGGGCGGCGGCGTCAGGTCTTTGATCTCGTAGCGCAGCACCTTCACGCCCCAGTTCAGCGCCGCTTCATCCAGGGCTTGCACCACTGAGCTGTTGATGACGTCGCGTTCTTCAAAAGTGCGATCCAGCTCCATGCGGCCAATCACGCTACGCAAGGTGGTTTGGGCCAGCTGGGTGATGGCCACGATGTAGTTGCTGGAGCCGTAGCTGGCCCGCATGGCGTCCGTCACTTGAAAGTACAAGATGCCGTCGACGGTCAGCTGGGTGTTGTCCTTGGTGATGCAAACCTGGCTGGGGACATCGAGCGGTATTTCCTTCAGCGAGTGCTTGTAGGCCAGGCGGTCGATGAAGGGCACCAGAAAGTTCAGGCCCGGCGTCAAGGTGCCGTGGTACTTGCCCAGGCGCTCAACGATCCACGCGTTTTGCTGCGGGACGACTTTGATCGATTGAATGATGAAGATGGCCGCCACAAACAGCAGCACCAAGGCGATTTCCATGTGTTTCTCCCTCTGTCGATGGGTTTTTTGATGAATCAGTTTGAAAGCTTGGGTGGACCTAGGCGTGTTCAAGCACCAAGCAATTGCCTTCGACGGCTCGAATCACATATCGACCCGGCGAGGCTGGCTGGGGTGTTTGCGCAGAGCCGGCTTGCAACCGAGCTTGCCACTGGGCGCCGCGGTATTTGACGAGGGCGCTACCCGCCGCGTCCCAAGATTCCACCTGAACGGTTTGTCCAATATCGATATGCACATCGGCATTGGCCTCGGCAGGCATGGATGGCCCTCGGGTCTTGCGCAGCTTGCGCCCGATGAGCACCGCGGCTCCGCCCAGCACCGCAGCCGTGGCAATTTGCATGGCGCCGCCCAAGCCGAGATAGGCGGCCAAAGCGCCTGCCGCACAACCCAGGGCCAGCATCAGCAGATAAAAAGTGCCGCTGGCCAGTTCAATGGCGATCAGGACGCCACAGGCTATCCACCAAGCGTTGGCTTGAGTCATTTCCATATTACTCCCCATAGCTCATGATGTTGTCAAATCAGTGTATCGCTGCGCGACACGCCTTGTTCGGGTGCTTCTGCGGCGGGGGATTTGTCCTGTTTACGCCAAAAGGTGCCGCCAGTGCGCGCCAAGGCTCAACTTGGCCCTACACTTCGCGCCTTTCATTTTTTCTGTCCCAGCCTCTGGAGGCTCACGATGCTTCGTTTTCGCTTTCCCATCGTCATCATCGACGAGGACTATCGCTCCGAGAACACCTCGGGTTTGGGTATTCGTGCCCTGGCCGATGCGATCCAGAAGGAGGGCTTTGAGGTCCTGGGTGCGACCAGTTACGGTGACTTGAGCCAGTTCGCTCAGCAGCAAAGCCGCGCCAGTGCGTTCATCTTGTCTATCGACGACGAAGAGTTCACCCCGGGGCCAGAGTTGGACCCGGCCGTGCTGAGCTTGCGCAAGTTCATCGAAGAAATCCGTTTCAAGAACGCCGACATCCCGATTTACATCTACGGTGAAACGCGTACCTCGCAGCATTTGCCCAACGACATCTTGCGCGAGCTGCATGGCTTCATCCATATGTTTGAAGACACGCCCGAGTTTGTGGCTCGCCACATCATCCGCGAGGCCAAAAGCTATCTTGACGGTTTGGCGCCCCCTTTCTTCAAGGCACTGATGGACTATGCGCAAGACGGCTCTTACAGCTGGCACTGCCCAGGGCATTCGGGCGGCGTTGCCTTTTTGAAGAGTCCCGTCGGCCAGATGTTCCACCAGTTCTTTGGCGAGAACATGTTGCGCGCGGATGTTTGCAATGCGGTGGAAGAACTCGGCCAACTGCTGGATCACACCGGCCCCGTGGCGGCGTCTGAAAAGAACGCCGCGCGCATCTTCAATGCCGACCATTGCTTTTTTGTCACCAACGGCACCAGCACCTCCAACAAAATGGTTTGGCACCACACTGTGGCGCCCGGCGATGTGGTGGTGGTGGACCGCAACTGCCACAAGAGCATCTTGCACAGCATCATCATGACCGGCGCTGTGCCGGTCTTCATGACGCCCACGCGCAATCACTACGGCATCATTGGGCCGATTCCGGAAAGCGAGTTCTCGCCAGAGACCATCAAGAAGAAGATCGCCAAGAATCCCTTGCTCAGTGGCGTGGACCCCGAAGCGGTCAAGCCGCGCATCATGACGCTGACGCAAAGCACTTACGACGGCGTGCTCTACAACACCGAGACCATCAAGCAAAAGCTCGATGGTTGGATCGACACGCTGCACTTTGACGAAGCGTGGCTGCCGCATGCGGCCTTCCACAATTTCTATGGCTCCTACCACGCCATGGGCAAGAACCGCCCGCGCCCGAAGACGGCCATGGTTTACGCCACCCAGTCCACCCATAAATTGCTGGCTGGATTGAGTCAGGCCTCTCAGGTGTTGGTGCAAGACTCGCAGGACGTCAAGTTGGACAAGCATTTGTTCAACGAGGCCTATTTGATGCACACCTCGACCAGTCCGCAATACTCCATCATCGCCAGCTGCGATGTGGCCGCGGCCATGATGGAGCCTCCGGGTGGCACGGCCTTGGTGGAAGAGAGCATCTCCGAGGCCTTGGACTTCCGCCGCGCCATGCGCAAGGTGGATGAGGAATACGACCAGGATTGGTGGTTCAAGGTCTGGGGGCCGGATCAATTGGTGGAAGAGGGCTATGGCAAGCCTGCTGATTGGATGTTGGGGGCCAACGAGTCCTGGCACGGCTTTGGTGAAATCGCGGCCGGCTTCAATATGCTGGACCCGATCAAGTCCACCATCATCACGCCCGGCATGGACATGAGCGGTAAGTTTGCCGAGACCGGTATTCCCGCCTCTATCGTCACCAAGTTTTTGGCTGAGCACGGCGTGGTGGTGGAGAAGACGGGGCTGTACTCCTTCTTCATCTTGTTCACCATCGGCATCACCAAGGGTCGCTGGAACACCTTGCTGACCGCCTTGCAGCAATTCAAGGATGACTACGACAAGAACGCGCCGCTGTGGCGCATCTTGCCGGAGTTCTGTGCGGCGCAGCCCCGCTATGAGCGCATGGGCTTGCGTGATCTTTGCCAGAGCATTCACGAAGCCTATGCCAAGGGCGACATTGCGCGTTTGACGACCGATGTCTATTTGTCTGACCTTGAGCCTGCGATGAAGCCCAGCGATGCGTTTGCGCATATTGCGCATCGCCGTACCGAGCGAGTCGAGATCGACCAGCTGGAAGGGCGCGTGACCACCTCGCTGCTAACGCCTTACCCGCCCGGTATTCCTCTGTTGATTCCTGGTGAGCGCTTCAACAAGAAGATCGTTGATTACCTGAAGTTCACTCGCGACTTCAACGCCAAGTTCCCGGGTTTTGCGACCGACGTTCATGGCCTGGTTGAAGAAAAAGGGGAAGATGGTCGCTCGCGCTACTTTGTCGATTGCGTGCGCGACTGAGATTCGGTGTTTGGGCTTGGCCCAATAAGGAACGGGACCCGTGGGTCCCGTTTTTTCTTGGTCGCGGGCCGCAGCGTTTGCTTTGGCCCTTGGGCTTGCGAGGCTTGCTTAACCCTGCTCTTCGTCTGTCAGTGCGACATGGCTGTAACCGCCGTCGACGTACATGATTTCTGCGCTGACGCCGGCCGCCAAGTCAGACAAGAGGAAGGCGGCAACATTGCCTACATCTTCGATCGTGATATTGCGACGGATGGGGGTGTTGGCAGCGAACTGGGTCAGCAGCTTGCCGAAATCCTTGATGCCCGAAGCGGCCAAGGTTTTGATTGGCCCGGCCGACAGGCCGTTCACGCGCACCGCACGCTTACCCATCGACTGCGCCAAATAGCGCACGCTGGCTTCCAGCGAGGCCTTGGCCAAACCCATGGTGTTGTAGTTGGGCACATAACGTGCAGCGCCCAAGTAGGACAGGGTCAGCAGCGATGCGCCGGCGCGCAAACGGGGGGCGGCCAACTTGGCCATGGCCGGGAAGCTGTAGGCCGAAATATCGTGGGCAATGCGGAAGTTCTCGCGGGTGAGGCCGTCCAGAAAATCGCCGGCAATCGCATCGCGGGGTGCAAAGCCGATTGAATGCACAAAGCCGTCAAACTCTGGCCAAGCTTGGCCCAGGTCGGTGAACAAGGCTTCCAGTTGCTCGTCACTGGAAACATCGCAATCAAACACCAGCTTTGAATCAAACTCAGCGGCAAATTCAGTGATGCGGTCTTTGAAGCGTTCGCCTTGATAGCTGAACGCCAGTTCCGCGCCCTCGCGGTGGCAGGCTTTTGCAATGCCGTAAGCGATGGATCGGTTGGACAGTAGGCCGGTGATCAGCAATCGCTTGCCTGCGAGAAATCCCATAGTGGCTCCTTTGGTTTGAATCAACCGGTGATTTTCGCATGGCATTGCAGGCTTGCAAGTCATGAGCTTGTCGGCACGGTGCTTGCATAGTACAATCCCGGCTTCGCTAAGGCGGCTCGGTGCATGTTCGAGGTGATGCAAGTGCTGTAAGGGGTTCAAGCGCTGCGTAGGCGCTGCATCCGCGGCTTGCTAGCAAGAGAGCAAAGAGAAGAGCAGTGAGAGCCTGAGGCACGGTGAATATGGCTGCTTGGGTCAGGGCAACGCAAAGCGTTGATGCTGGGTCCGGGTGGGCAAGCAGGGGTTGGGCGGATTCATCCAGCCCATTTTTTTTGCTTGAACGTTATTTGCATAAAATTTGAGTCGCAAATCGGGTTGTTGTCAGCGATTTGAGAATACTTAAGAGAGATCGAAGAAATACCACGCATGAATTGGCAAGAAGCTGTTGAAAAAACCGTAACTGGTCTCGGTTACGACTTGGTGGACTGCGAGCGCAGTGCCGCTGGATTGCTGCGTGTGTACATCGATAAATTGCCTGAGCAGGCATTGGCGGGCGACTTGATCAGCGTGGATGACTGCGAGCGTGTGACGCGTCAGTTGCAGTATCTGCTCGAGGTTGAGGCTTGTGCCTATGAGCGGCTGGAGGTTTCCTCGCCCGGGCTCGATCGGCCTTTGAAAAAAGCCGCGGACTATGCGCGGTTTGTTGGTGAAGAAATTGAATTGACCTTGCGCATGCCGTTTCAGGGGCGCAAGAAATACCGCGGCGTCCTCAGTGCCCAGCTGAGCTTGGATGCATCAGCGAGTGATGTTGCAGCGGGCGAAGCCCCGGCGACTTCGGCACCGGTTGTGTTGCCGGCAACAGACGCTTGGCGAGTGGTTTTCAATGATGGCAAGGTCGACCAGGCCTTGGATTTTTCCCTTGAAGAAGTGCGAGAGGCGCGTCTTGTGCCTGCGATCAGCTTCAAGGGCCGCGGCGTGAAGCCGGCGCCCGGCAAGAAGCCGGCGTGGAGCAAGCCGGCGCGAAAAGATGACAAAGTAGACGGAGGTCCTGATCAATGAACCGCGAACTGTTGATGTTGGTGGACGCGATTTCTCGCGAGAAGAGCGTCGAACTCGACGTCGTGTTTGGTGCTGTTGAGGCAGCGCTGGCTTCGGCCACCAAAAAGCTGTGTGGTGGTGAAGCCGATATTCGCGTCTCGATTGATCGCGAGTCGGGTGCCTACGAGACCTTCCGTCGCTGGCATGTGGTGCCAAACGAAGCGGGTTTGCAAAACCCTGACGCTGAAATTCTGCTGTTCGAAGCTCAGGAACAAATTCCTGACATCGAGGTGGAAGACCATATCGAAGAACCGATTGAGTCGGTGCCGATCGGTCGCATCGGCGCGCAAGCGGCCAAGCAAGTCATTCTGCAAAAGATTCGCGATGCCGAGCGCGAGCAACTGCTCAATGATTTCCTGGCACGTGGCGAGCAAATCTTCGTGGGCACCGTCAAGCGTTTGGACAAAGGCGACATCATTGCCGAGTCGGGCCGTATCGAAGGCCGCCTGAAGCGCACCGAAATGATTCCCAAAGAGAACCTGCGCACCGGGGACCGCGTCCGTGCGGTGATCTTGGGTGTGGACCCAACGCAGCGCGGCCCGCAAATCATGTTGTCGCGCAGCGCGCCTCAGTTCATGACCGAGTTGTTTGCGCAGGAAGTGCCGGAGATCGAGCAAGGCTTGTTGGAAATCAAGAGCTGCGCCCGTGATGCGGGTTCGCGCGCCAAGTTGGCCGTGCTCTCGCATGACAAGCGGGTGGACCCCATCGGCACCTGCGTGGGTGTACGCGGTTCGCGCGTCAACGGTGTGACCAATGAGTTGGCCGGTGAGCGTGTGGACATCGTGCTGTGGTCGGAAGACCCCGCTCAGTTCGTGATCGGTGCTTTGGCGCCGGCGAATGTGCAGTCCATCGTGGTGGACGAAGAACGACATGCCATGGATGTGGTGGTTGACGAGGAGAACCTCGCGATTGCCATTGGCCGTGGTGGCCAGAACGTGCGGCTCGCTTCCGAGCTGACCGGCTGGCGTATCAACATCATGTCGGCCGAGGAATCGGCCGTGAAACATGAGCAGGAATCGGAATCGGTGCGCAAGCTCTTCATCGAAAAACTCGATGTCGATGCAGAAGTCGCCGATATCCTGATCGCCGAGGGTTTTACCAGCCTGGAAGAAGTGGCCTATGTGCCTATGCAGGAAATGCTGGAAGTTGAGGCCTTCGACGAGGACACGGTCAATGAGCTGCGTACCCGCGCAAAAGACGCTCTGCTGACCATGGAAATCGCCCGCGAAGAGAAGGTTGAGGAAGTGTCCCAAGACCTGCGCGATCTGGAAGGCATGACGCCTGACTTGATCGCCAAACTCTCCGATGGCGACATCCACACTCGCGACGACCTGGCCGATCTGGCCGTCGACGAACTCGTTGAACTCGCTGGCATGGAAGAGGGCGCTGCCCGCGCCATGATCATGAAGGCCCGCGAACATTGGTTCACCGCTTGAGGCCCTATGGCTTCATTCAGCAACCATCATTCGCCCAGCACCGACCGCATAAGTTAAGGATTTAACAATGGCTGTGACCACCGTCGCCCAGTTTGCCGCAGAGCTGAACAGGCCTGCGAGCACGCTGCTTGAGCAGCTTCAAGCAGCAGGCGTCAAGACCGCGTCTCCCAATGACGCATTGAACGAAGCCGACAAGGAGCGTCTGCTTGACTACCTGCGCACCTCGCACGGAACCGCAAGCACCGACCGCAAAAAGATCACGCTGACCCGCAAGTCGACCAGCGAAATCAAACAAGCCGACGCCAGCGGCAAAGCGCGCACCATCCAGGTCGAAGTGCGCAAGAAACGCACCTTCGTCAAGATGGACGGCGCAGCCGGTGTGGATGAAGCGGCAGCAGCAGCGGCGGAAGAGGCCGAACTGCAGCGTCGCGAAGAGGAAGCCAAGGCGCAAGCCGCTTCGCTGCGCAAGCAGGAAGAGGAGCTGGCTGCGCGGGTGCGTGAGCGTGAGGAAGCTGATCGCTTGGCGCGTGAAGCCGAAGAGCAGCGCCGCCAAGAGAAGGCCGCGGCCGAAGCGCGGGCTGCCGAAGAGGCTGCCGCGCGTGCCGCCGCTGAGGCAGCCGCAGCTGCTGCGGCTGCCAAGGCCACCAAGGCCCGTCCTACCGCTGAATCTGTAGCCCGCGAAGCGGCCGCCATCAACAAGGCGGCAGCAGCAGCGCGTGCCGCAGCGGCCGCGCCGACGGCTGCTCCGACACCTGCACCAGCGCCCGCTGTGGCGGCTGCACCGGTGGAGGCACCCGCTGCGCCAGCCGCTGCTGCGCCGGTGGCTGAGGCGCCGAAGCCGGCCTTGCGCGTGGTCAAGGCGGTAGATGTTGGGGCTGAAGAAAAGCAAAAAGCGGTGGATCTGGAGCGTCGCCGCAAGGCTGCCGAAGCCGAAGCTGCGGCCATTCGCGCGATGATGAATGCACCGAAGAAGGTGATGGTCGCGAAGAAGGAAGAACCCAAGCCTGCTGAAGCGCCCAAGGAAGCCATCAAGGGCACCATTCATAAGAAGGCCAGCGCGCCGGGCGTGGCGGCACCTGCGGCCGCACCGGCGGGCAAGCCGGGCGACAAAAAGTCCATCAAGTCTGAAAAGCTCTCGTCGAGCTGGTCGGATGAGAAGAAGCGCGGCGGCGCCAAACCCAGCGGCGCTGCGGCGCCGGGTGGGGCTCGCCCCGCCGCAGGAGGCTGGCGCGCGCCGAGCCGCGGCGCGGCCGGTGGCCGACGCGGTGCAGGCGCAGAGCGTGGTGCCGATCGCCGTGGTGGCGCTCCCTCCACCTTTGTGGCTCCGGTGGAAATGCAGGTGCAAGAAGTGCACGTGCCCGAGACCATTTCGGTGGCCGACCTGGCTCACAAGATGTCCATCAAGGCTTCCGAGGTCATCAAGCAATTGATGAAGCTGGGCCAGATGTGCACCATTAACCAGCAGTTGGACCAAGAAACGGCCATGATTTTGGTCGAGGAAATGGGTCACAAGGCCTTTGCTGCCAAGCTGGATGATCCCGATGCCTTCCTGGAAGAAGAGGGCGCAGCCGCTGAACAAGCGGAAGCCTTGCCACGTGCACCGGTGGTGACCGTCATGGGTCACGTCGACCACGGCAAGACCTCGCTGCTGGACTATGTGCGCCGCGCCCGTGTGGCCGCGGGCGAAGCCGGCGGCATTACGCAGCACATCGGTGCTTACCACGTCGAGACGCCGCGCGGCATGATCACCTTCCTGGACACCCCGGGTCACGCGGCTTTTACCGCCATGCGTGCTCGTGGCGCCACGGCCACTGACATCGTCATCTTGGTGGTGGCGGCGGATGACGGCGTGATGCCTCAGACCAAGGAAGCGATTCACCATGCCAAGGCGGCCGGCGTGCCTTTGGTGGTGGCGATGAACAAGATCGACAAGCCCGGAGTCAATATCGAGCGTCTGAAGGGCGAGTTGGTGGCCGAAGGCGTGGTGCCTGAAGACTTCGGTGGCGACACCCCGTTTGTGCCGGTCTCGGCCAAGACGGGTGAAGGCATGGATTCCCTGCTGGAACAAGTGCTCTTGCAAGCCGAAGTGCTGGAATTGACCGCGCCTGTGGCCTCGATGGCCAAGGGTCTGGTGATTGAAGCCCGTCTGGACAAGGGCCGCGGCCCTGTGGCCACCGTGCTGGTGCAATCGGGCACCTTGAAACGTGGCGATGTGGTCTTGGCCGGTTCGACCTATGGCCGGGTTCGTGCCATGTTGGACGAAGACGGCAAGGCTGCCACCGAGGCGGGCCCGTCTATCCCGGTGGAAATCCAGGGTCTGACCGAAGTGCCGCAAGCCGGTGATGAATTCATGGTCTTGGCCGATGAGCGCCGCGCCCGTGAAATCGCCACCTTCCGCTCGGGCAAGTACCGTGATGTGAAGCTCTCGCGTCAGCAAGCAGCCAAGCTGGAGAATATGTTCTCCGACATGGCGGCAGGCGATGTGCAAACACTGGGCATCATCATCAAGTCCGATGTGCAGGGTTCGCAAGAAGCTTTGGCTTCGTCCTTGCTCAAGCTGTCGACGGCGGAAGTCAAGGTGCAGATCGTGCACGCAGCCGTGGGTGGCATCAGCGAGTCGGATGTCAACTTGGCGATCGCCTCCAAGGCCGTCATCATTGGCTTCAACGTTCGTGCCGATGCCGGCGCGCGCAAGCTGGCCGAAAGCAATGCGGTGGATCTGCGCTACTACAACATCATTTACGACGCAGTCGATGATGTGAAGGCGGCCATGACCGGCATGCTCGCACCTGAGCAACGTGAGGAGGTCATCGGCATGGCGGAGATCCGCACCGTCTTCGTGGCGACCAAGATCGGCACGATTGCCGGCTGTATGGTCACCTCGGGTACGGTCAACCGCTCGGCCAAGTTCCGCTTGCTGCGCGACAACGTGGTGATCTACACCGGCGAAATCGACACGCTCAAGCGCATGAAGGACGATGTGCGCGAAGTTCGCGAAGGCTTCGAGTGCGGTATCAAACTGAAGAACTACAGCGACATTGCCGAGGGCGATCAACTCGAATTCTTCGAGGTCAAGGAAGTGGCCCGAACGCTTTAAACGGCGTCCCCAGTCGCTTCCCCCGCAGCCCTCCAAGGGATGCCGCCCCTCTCCTGGGGCGGCCCTGCGGCGGGGCGTGGCTAGGCTCAAGCCCCGCCTGGTATTTCAGGCGGGGTTTGCCTTTGGAAGTTTGAAAACACTATGCGACATAAACGAGTCATCCCCAATCGCAGCTTTCGAGTGGCCGACCAGATCCAACGTGACCTGGCCGAACTGATCCGCGAACTGAAAGACCCCCGCATCGGCATGGCCACGGTCAATGCCGTTGAGGTGACGCCTGACTATGCGCATGCCAAGGTGTTCTTCTCGGTGCTGGTCGGCGACCCGGTCGAGACCGGCGAGGCCTTGAACGAAGCGGCTGGCTTTTTGCGCAACGGCTTGTTCAAGCGTTTGCAGATCCACACCGTGCCCAGCCTGCATTTCCATTACGACCGCACCATCGAACGCGCCGCCGAGTTGAGCGCTTTGATCAACAAGGCCAATGCCACGCGCGCCTTGGACGATGAAACACCGGCCGAAGAAGGCAAGGCGCCATCGGCGCCGGCCCAAGACGGCGCGGCGGAGTAATTTCAGCCGATGACGACGACCCAAGCCCCGCGCGCCAGGATCCAGCGCCGTGCTGTGCACGGTGTGCTGCTGCTGGACAAGCCGCTGGGCCTGTCCAGCAACGATGCGCTGCAAAAAGCCAAATGGCTGTTGCGGGCGGAGAAGGCCGGCCATACCGGCACGCTCGACCCCTTGGCCACCGGTTTGCTGCCCTTGTGCTTTGGGGCGGGCACCAAATTCAGCCAGATCAGCCTGGATGCAGACAAGGCGTACGAGGCCGTACTGAGCCTTGGCGTGACGACGACCACGGGCGACGCCGAAGGTGAAGTCTTGGAACGTCAGGAGGCCGCAGCGCTGGCTTTGACGCGCGTGCAAATCGAGGCCGCCTGTGCGCAATTCACCGGCGAAATTGATCAGGTGCCGCCGATGTACTCGGCGCTCAAGCACGAAGGCCGTCCGCTCTACGAATACGCGCGGGCCGGCATACAGATCGAGCGCCCCTCGCGGCGCGTCTCGATTCATTCGATTGACATCTTGGATTGGCAAGCTGAGCGCCTGACCCTGGCCGTGCGTTGCAGTAAGGGCACGTACATCCGGACTTTGGCGGAAGATCTCGGCCGGGTCTTGGGCTGTGGCGCTTCATTGGCGGCGCTGCGCCGCACCGGCTCCGGGCCTTTGAATGTGGCTCAAGCCATCAGCTTGGACGCCTTGGCGGCCCTGACCGAAATCGAGCGAGAGGCCCTGCTGCGTCCGCCCGATGCCTTGTTGGCGGACTGGCCCGAACTGCGCTTGAGCAGCGAGGAAGCGGCCCGATTCCTGACCGGTTTGCGGCGCCGTGTTGCCGCCCCCGATGCGCCGCAGGTGCGGGTTTATGGCCCGCAACCGCAAGCCTTTTTAGGCAGCGCCCATATCCAGGCCGGTGATTTGATCGCCGACCGACTGTTGAGTCCCGCCGAGGTGCAAAGTCTTTGCGCTGCAGCGGCGGCGCCAACCGTGTGAAGCCCAGAATTTTTTGAAAGTGTCGTATGAGCAAGCAGATTCGAAACATCGCCATCATCGCCCACGTTGACCATGGCAAAACAACCATGGTGGACCAGTTGCTGCGCCAAAGCGGCACCTTTGCCGACCATGAAAAAGTGGTTGACACGGTGATGGACAACAACGCCATCGAACGTGAGCGTGGCATCACGATCTTGGCCAAGAACTGCGCGGTGTCTTGGGAAGGTACGCACATCAATATCGTCGACACCCCGGGTCACGCGGACTTCGGTGGTGAAGTGGAACGCGCTTTGTCCATGGTGGACGGTGTGGTCTTGCTGATCGACGCCCAAGAAGGCCCGATGCCCCAGACCCGCTTTGTGACCAAGAAAGCCTTGGCCTTGGGTCTGCGTCCCATCGTGGTGGTGAACAAGGTGGACAAGCCCGGTGCCAAGCCTGACGCGGTGATCAACGCCGCTTTCGACCTGTTCGACAAACTCGGCGCAACCGACGAGCAACTGGACTTCCCGGTGGTCTACGCCTCGGGCATCAATGGTTGGACCTCGCTGGAAGAAGGCGCTCCCGGTGAACAGTGGGGCCCTGATATGTCGGCCCTGTTCAACACCATCTTGAAGCATGTGCCTTCGCAAAAGGGTGACCCGAACGCGCCGCTGCAACTGCAGATCTCGGCACTGGACTTCTCAAGCTTTGTCGGCCGTATTGGCGTGGGCCGCATCAGCCAAGGCACCATCAAGCCGGGCATGCAAGTGGCGGTGATGGAAGGCCCGGGCGGCAAGTCCGTCAATGGCCGCATCAACCAAGTGCTGACCTTCCAAGGTCTGGACCGCATGCAAACCAGCCAAGCTGGCCCTGGCGACATCGTGTTGATCAACGGGATTGAAGACATCGGCATCGGCGTGACCGTGACGGACCCGACCAATCCTCAGCCGCTGCCCATGCTGAAGGTGGACGAGCCCACCCTGACCATGAACTTCTGCGTGAACACCAGCCCCTTGGCCGGCCGCGAAGGCAAATTCGTGACCAGCCGCCAGATCTGGGACCGCCTGCAAAAAGAACTGCAGCACAACGTGGCCCTGCGGGTCAAAGAAACCGACGAAGACGGGATTTTTGAAGTTTGCGGTCGCGGCGAACTGCACCTGACGATTTTGTTGGAGAACATGCGTCGCGAAGGCTATGAGTTGGCCGTGTCCAAGCCGCGCGTGATGTTCCAGGAGATCGATGGCGTGAAGTGCGAGCCCATGGAGCTGGTGACGGCCGACGTGGAAGAGCTGCATCAAGGCGGCGTGATGCAAGCCCTGGGCTTGCGCAAGGGCGAAATGCTGAACATGGAGCCGGACGGCCATGGTCGCGTGCGTCTGGAATACCGCATCCCGGCCCGCGGCCTGATTGGTTTCTCCAACGAGTTCATGAACTTGACCCGCGGCTCGGGCCTGATTTCTTCGATCTTTGACGGTTACGAGCCCCACAAGGGTGAGATCGGTGGCCGCAAGAACGGCGTCTTGATCTCCATGGATGAAGGCGAAATCTTCACTTATGCGCTGGGCAAGTTGGATGACCGTGGCCGCATGTTCGTCAAGCCGAATGATCCGGTCTACGAAGGCATGATCGTGGGCATTCACAGCCGCGACAACGATCTGGTGGTGAACGCAACCCGCACCAAGCAGCTGACCAACTTCCGCGTCAGCGGCAAGGAAGACGCGATCAAGATCACCCCACCGATCGACCTCACGCTCGAGTACGGTGTGGACTTCATCGACGACGACGAGTTGGTGGAAATCACGCCCAAGAGCGTGCGTCTGCGCAAGCGCTTCTTGACGGAAAACGAGCGCAAGCGCGCGGCGCGTTCCTGAGACGCGCAAAGCTCGCTGCGCGAGTCGCAGTGAGCGCCCTGCAGCCTCTCTCCGTGAGGGAGGCTTTGCTCAGATGGATGCCCGCGGCCCCCTTGGGGCCGCTCTCAATTTCTGCTTCATGACGCATCGCAAAGCCGTGGTTCTGATGGTGCTGGTCACCCTGCTGTGGAGCACAGCAGGCGTGGTGTCGCGTCATTTGGAAGCTGCCCGGGGTTTTGAACAGACCTTTTGGCGAAGCAGTTTCAATGCCTTGGCTTTGCTGGTTGGATTGAGCTATTTGCGCGGCCCGGCGCTGCTCTTGCAACTGCGTCATGCGCCGCGTTTGGTCTGGGCTTCGGGCCTGTGTTGGGCCGTCATGTTCACCGCCTTCATGGTGGCATTGACCTTGACCACGGTGGCCAATGTCTTGGTGACCATGGCGCTTGGGCCCTTGCTGACGGCGGTGTTGTCCTCTTTGCTGCTCAAACATCGCTTGCCGGCTCGCACCTGGGCTGCGATTGCTTGTGCCAGCTTGGGCATTGCATGGATGTTTGGCCATGAGCTGTGGGCACCCAACAGCGCTGTTGGCGGCACCGCCAGCCCCTCCTTGACGGGCGCTTTGGGCATTCTTGTCGCCCTGGGCGTTCCCATCGCGGCTGCCTTGAACTGGTGCGTTTTGCAGTATGTGGGGCATGCCGGTCTCACCCAGCCCGAAGCATTGGCCGGGCAGTCCAGGTTGCGTTCAGCGCTGGACGATATGCCCTTGGCGGTGCTCTTGGGCGCGTTGATTTCTGCGCTGCTGATGCTGCCCCTGGCCTGGCCTTTGCAGGCCAGTGCGCATGACCTCACTTTGCTGGCCGGCTTGGGCGTGTTTCAGCTCGCCTTGCCCTGTTTGTTGGTGGTGCGCCTGAGTCGTGTGTTGATCGGCCCCGAATTGGCTTTGTTGAGCCAATTGGAAGTGGTGCTGGGGGTTTTGTGGGCCTGGGTCTGGGCCGGCGAGCAGCCCTCGGTGGCGGCTTTGTTGGGCGGATCGGTGGTCTTGCTGGCTCTGATCGCCAATGAGCTATTAGGATGGCGAGCTGAGCGCCGAGCTGCGCAGCTCAACACGCCTTCAAACTTAACTACTTCTCGGAGAGAGGCATGACGCCCCCCTTGATTCCTGCATTGTGTTCTGGCGGCCAGATCGTGGCCGAGGTCAACGGCTGCTTGGGTTTGATCACCCTGAATCGGCCCGAGGCTTTGAACGCCTTGTCTTTGCCCATGATCCGCGATCTGAGCCGATTGCTCTTGCATTGGGCGGCCACTCCTGCGATTGAAGCGGTGGTCATCATGGGCGCGGGCCGACCGGGCAAACCCGCGGCGTTTTGTGCCGGCGGTGACATCCGTTTCTTCCATCAGGCAGCATTGGCCGGCGATGCGGCCCTGGGTGAGTTTTTCACCGAGGAATATGCGCTCAACCACCTGATCCACAACTACACCAAGCCTTATATCGCCTTGATGGATGGTGTGGTCATGGGCGGCGGCATGGGCATCAGCCAAGGCGCCAAGCTCCGGGTGCTGACCGAGCATTCCAAGCTGGCCATGCCCGAAACCCATATCGGTTTGTTTCCCGATGTGGGGGGCGGCTACTTCCTCAGCCAATGCCCGGGTCATGTGGGTGAATGGCTGGCCTTGACTGGGCAGCCGATCGGTGCCGGAGACGCGATTGAGTTGAGCTTGGGCGATGTTTATGTGCAGAGTGCCGCCATGCCCACCTTGATTGAGGCTTTCAAAAAGGGCGCTCAAACCAGCGCAGAACATGTGGTCGCCACGGTCATGGAGCATGTGGATCTGGCACCGGCTGCGGACCATGTGAGTTTGCGCAGCCGCATCGATCATCACTTCTCTTTGGCCGATGTACCGGCCATCATGGCCTCCCTGAGCGAAGCTGATGATGAGTGGGCGCAGCATCAATGGGTGACCCTGAAAAAGCGCTCACCCTTGATGATGGCGGTGACGTTGGAGCAGCTGCGTCGCGCTCGCAAGCTCAGCTTGGCCGAGGACCTGCGCATGGAGCGCGACATCGTCCATCATTGCTTCCATCTGCGCCCGGCGCAGCAAAGCGAAACCGTGGAAGGGATTCGCGCCTTGGCGGTTGATAAAGACCATGCGCCGCGCTGGAACCCTGCACGCATTGAAGAGGTGCGGCGCGAGGATGTGCTGGCTTTCTTTGCTTCCCCGTGGTCTGCAGACACCCATCCGCTGCGCGACTTGAAGTAGGGCAAAGACTCAGCGCTTTGGCAGCCCATAATGACGGCAAGGTCTTACCGGACCTTGCCGTTTTTTCATCCGCAACCCTTGCATGAGGATGCCCAGATGCCTACCGACATCGAAATTGCCCAGGCCGCGACCCTGAAGAAAATTCTGCCCTTGGCCAGCCAAAAACTGGATGTGCAGGAAGAGGCCTTGAGTCCCTACGGACACTTCAAAGCCAAGTTGAGCCTGAGCGAGATCGAGCGCTTGCAGGGGCGAGCGAACGGGCATCTGATCTTGGTGACGGCCATCTCACCCACACCGCCCGGTGAGGGCAAGACCACCACCACCGTGGGTTTGGGCGATGGCCTCAACCACATCGGCAAGCACGCCATGATCTGCTTGCGCGAGCCCTCGCTGGGGCCCTGTTTTGGCATGAAGGGTGGGGCGGCCGGCGGCGGTCGGGCGCAGATCGTCCCGATGGAAGACATCAATCTGCACTTCACCGGCGACTTTCATGCCATCGCCCTGGCCAATAACTTGTTGGCGGCGCTGATCGACAACCACATCCATCATGGCAATGCGCTGGGCATCGATGTGCGACGCATCAGCTGGCGCCGGGTGGTCGACATGAATGACCGTGCACTGCGAGACATCACCGTGGCCCTGGGCGGGCCCGGCAATGGCTTCCCGCGTCAAGACGGCTTTGACATCGTTGTCGCATCTGAAGTCATGGCCATTCTTTGCCTGGCCACGTCGCTGGAAGACTTGAAGCGGCGGCTGGGCAATATCGTGATTGGCAGCACCACGGACAAGCGCCCGGTCACTGCGCGTGAGCTCAAGGCCGATGGCGCCATGGCCGCTTTGCTCAAGGATGCGCTGGCGCCCAATCTGGTGCAGACGCTGGAGGGCAATTTGGCCTTTGTGCACGGTGGGCCGTTTGCCAATATTGCGCATGGCTGTAATTCAGTGATTGCAACGCAAACCGCGCTCAAGCTGGCGGACTATGTGGTCACTGAAGCCGGCTTTGGCGCGGACCTCGGGGCTGAGAAGTTCATCGACATCAAATGCCGAAAGGCGGGGCTGCAGCCCAGCTGTGCGGTGATTGTGGCGACCGTGCGGGCACTGAAGTACCACGGCGGAGCGGACGCTAAAAAACCGGGCAGCGACAGCATCGAGGCCTTGCAGCTGGGCTTGGCCAATCTGGGGCGTCATTTGGAGAATGTGCAGCAGCACTACGGATTGCCGGCCATCGTCTCCATCAACCGCTTTGATGCCGACACGGCGCAGGAAATCGCGCTGATCCAGCGCTATTGCGAAGAACGCGACGTGCGCTGCGTGCTGGCCACCCACTGGGCGGAAGGCGGGGCGGGCGCGGCCGATTTGGCGCGCGCGGTGGTGGCGCAGTGTGAAGCGGGCGGGGCGCGTGCCGCCAAGCTCTATGCCGATGAGCTTCCCCTGGCCGACAAGATTCGCGCCATCGCCAGCCAGGTCTACCGCGCGGGCGAGGTGGTGTTGGAGTCCAAAGCAGCTGCGCAGTTGCAAGAGTGGCAAAGCGCCGGATGGGGGCATTTGCCGGTGTGCATCGCCAAAACACAGTACTCCTTCAGCAACGACCCTGGCCTGCGTGGTGCGCCTGAGGGGCATGTCTTGCGTGTGCGCGAAGTTCGATTGGCGGCGGGGGCGGAGTTTGTGGTGGCCATTTGCGGAGACATCATGACCATGCCCGGCTTGCCCAAAGTGCCTTCCGCCGAGCGCATCGATGTGGACGCCCAAGGCCGTATTGCTGGGCTGTTTTGAGGCGGCTTTTGGTGCTTTTGCGGGGCTAGGCTTCCGGTCTATGATGATTGCGTGCTTGCTCTTCGCTCCACCCTTTAGCCCGCCCCGCGATGCCAGCCATCCTTCACCCCGACATCAGCGAGCCCGCCTCTGCTTCGGTGTTTCGGGGCTATGGCTTTCACGTGGCGCTTCGCATCGGGGCCGTGTTGGTGCTGGCCCTGTTTGCGGTGTTTGCGGCCTATGTGCTGTCTGAAAAACAGGTCGACCGCGCCAATGAGCAACGCTTTCGTACGGTGCAAGTTGGGGAAGAGTTGCGCCAGTCGTCCGACGATCTCACGCGCATGGTGCGCACCTTCGTGGTCACCGGCGATCCGGTATTTCGACAGCGCTATCTTGATATTTTGGCCATCCGCGACGGGCGCATGCCCCGGCCCGCGCCGATAGGCAGCATTTACTGGGATTTGCTGGACCTGGCTTCAGGTCCCCCCCTTGCTGCGGAGTTGCCCGCCAAGCCCTTGCTGGACATGATTCGCGAGCAAGGCGTCAGCCCCGAGGAATTGACCCATCTGATCCAAGCCAAACAGCGCTCCGATGAGCTGGCCAAGATCGAGTTGCATGCCATCGGTATGGTGGAAGGGCTGCACGACGATGCATTGGAGCGGCGCCAGCGAGCCAGCCTGATGCTCCATGACAGCAGCTACTTGCAGGCCAAGGCCGAAATCATGGGGCATATCCAGGCCTACTACCACTTGATTGATCAGCGCACCTTGCAGCAGGTCGTGGTGGCCGAGCAGCGTGCGCGGCTGCTGTGGGTGTTGCTCAGTGTGATCACCCTGAGTTTGTTGAGCGTCTTGTGGTGGGTGTATCGGGCCTTGTCGCGCACCCTGGGGGGCAGCCCTTTGGAGATTCAAGCGCAGATGATGCGTATCGGCCAGGGGGATTTTTCTCAGCCCATTGAGGTGCCCCAGCGTTTGCGCCAAAGCATCTTGGGATGGTTGGCGCAGATGCAGGCGCAGCTGCACAAGGCCGAACAGTATCAGGCCGAGGCGCAGGCCCAGCGCGACCAAGTACTGGCCTTGGATGCGCTACGCGCATTCATGATGGAGCAATTGACCAGCGCTGCGGCCTTGGAAGAAGTGTTGGAAGCCTTCATCCACCGCATTGAAGGCATGCTGCCCGGAACCATGTGCAGCATCTTGCTTTTGGACGCCGAAGGCCTGCATTTGCGCATGGGCGCCGCGCCCAGCCTGCCCGAGTTCTACAACAAAGCCATTGATGGCGTGGGTATTGGCCCTGCGGTCGGTTCCTGCGGTACGGCGGCCCATACCGGCCAGCGGGTCATCGTGGAAGACATTTCCCGTCACCCCTTCTGGCGAGACTTTGCTGCGCTGGCGAACAAAGCGGGTTTGGCCGCTTGCTGGTCCGAGCCTATCCGTACGGGTGAAGGGCCCTTGCTGGGGACTTTTGCAATGTACCGGCAGCGGCCCAGCGCACCCGGCCTGTACGAGATCAAAGTCATCGAAAGTGCAGCCCGGCTCACAGCTTTGGCCATCGAGCGCAAGCGTGCAGAAATGCAATTGCAGCTCCTGGCCAATGTGTTTGAACATGGCAACGAGGTGATCATGATCACCGATCGGAGTGGGCGTTTGGTGCGGGTCAACAAGGCCTTCAGCACCGTGACGGGCTATACAGAAGCCGAGGCTTTGGGGCGCAATCCCCGCATGCTGGCCTCGGGCCGCCAGGACAAAGGTTTTTACCGGCAAATGTGGGAGGCCATTGAGCGCGAGGGGCAGTGGTCGGGTGAGGTGGTGAATCGACGCAAGGGCGGCGCGACTTATCCGCAATGGCTGTCGATCAGCGTGTTGCGCGATGCGCAGGGCGAGGTCAGCCATTACATGGCGATTGCCACCGACATCAGTCAGCGCAAAGAGGCCGAGGAGCGCATCCGTTTGCTGGCCGAGTTTGATCCCTTGACTCAGTTGCCCAACCGCCGCTTGTTGCAGGATCGGGTGCAAAACGCGATTCAGCATGCGCGCCGCCATCATGAACCGCTGGGCCTGATCTATCTGGATTTGGACCGCTTCAAAAACGTCAACGACTCGCTGGGTCACCATATCGGAGATGCCTTGCTGGTCGCAGCGGCCAGCCGTTTCAGTGCAGCGCTGCGCGAAGAGGACACCGTCAGTCGCGTTGGAGGGGATGAGTTTGTGGTGCTGTGTCCCAATACCGATGCGCCCGGCGTCGCCCATGTGGCGGGTAAGCTATTGGCTGCCTGCCAGCCGCGCTATCAACTGGGCAGCCATGATTTGGCGGTCAGTTGCTCCTTGGGGATCGCCATGTACCCTGGCGATGGGGACAGCTACGCCAGCCTGGCCATGTGTGCCGACACCGCCATGTACCGAGCCAAGGAAGCCGGTCGCAACACCTTCCGCTTTTTCACCCCCGAGATGCAGTCCCAGTCGGCGCGCATGCTCTTGCTGGAAAACGAGTTGCGCCAGGCCATGGAGTTGGGGCAACTGCATTTGGTGTATCAACCTCAGCTGGATCTCGCCCAGGGCCAGGTCTGCGGAGCCGAAGTGCTGCTGCGTTGGACGCACCCCAGCCTGGGCGTGATCAGCCCGGCTGAATTCATTCCGATCGCCGAAGAGAGCGGCCTGATTGTGGGCATCGGCAGTTGGGTGATGCGCAGTGCGTGTGAGCAGCTGTGTGCTTGGCAGGCGGCGGGGCTGGCCTTGCCGCAAGTGGCGGTGAATTTGTCGGTGCTGCAATTCCGCGAGCCGGGCCTGCCCGACTTGGTGCGCCGCATCTTGGCCGAGACCGGGCTGCGGCCGGCATGCCTGGAATTGGAGTTGACCGAAGGCATTGCCATGGACCATCCGGACGATGTGGTGGCGGCAATGAACCAGTTGCATGCGCTCGGCGTTTGCATCGCCATCGACGACTTCGGAACCGGTTATTCCTCGCTGAGCTATCTGAAACGCTTTCGCATGGACAGACTCAAGATTGACCAGTCCTTTGTGCGCGACATTCACAGCGACGCCGATGACCGCGCCATCGTCGCCACCATCATTGGGCTGGCTCGCAGCCTGGGCTGTCAGACCATTGCCGAAGGCGTTGAAACCGAGCAGCAAATGAGTTTTTTGCGCGAGCAGGGTTGCGCTCAGGCTCAGGGTTATTTGATCAGCCGCCCCCTGGCTGCGCCCGAGTTCGAGCGCTGGCTGCGTGAGCGCGCCGCAGCGAACAAGGCAGGCTTGGCCTGAGGCTGGGATAATGAGGGGGTGCAAGACAACCTCATCAATCCCTGGCGCCTTTCGGTGGCGCCCATGCTCGACTGGACCGATAAACACTGTCGGTTCTTCCATCGCCTGTTGACCCAAAAGACCCGGCTCTACACCGAGATGGTGACCACCGGCGCTTTGCTGCATGGCGATCAGGGGCGCCATTTGGACTTCGATGCCGTGGAGCATCCGCTAGCGCTGCAATTGGGCGGCTCTGAACCCGCGGATCTGGCTGCTTGCGCCAAGCTGGCCGAGCGCTGGGGTTATGACGAAGTCAATCTGAATTGTGGCTGCCCCAGTGAGCGGGTGCAGCGCGGGGCTTTTGGCGCCTGCTTGATGGCCGAACCCGGCTTGGTGGCAGACGGCGTCAAGGCCATGCGCGATGCGGTCAGCATCCCGGTCACGGTCAAGCATCGCATCGGCATCGACAAAATCGAGAGCTATGACTTTGTGCGCGATTTTGTGGGTCAGATCGCCCATGCTGGCTGCGAGGTCTTCATCGTGCATGCGCGCAATGCCTGGTTGCAAGGCTTGTCGCCCAAGGAAAACCGCGAGATTCCACCTTTGCGCTATGAGTTGGTGCACCAGCTCAAGCGCGACTTCCCGACATTGACCATTGTGCTCAATGGCGGCATCAAGACCGATGATGAAATTGCCGAGCAGCTCCGCCATGTGGATGGCGTGATGGTGGGGCGTCAGGCCTACCATGAGCCTTGGCAGATGGTTGACTGGGATCGGCGCTTTTTCGCGGCCGCAAATCCGGCCCAGTCGCGCGAGCAAGTGGAATCGGCCTGGCTGGCCTATCTAGAGCGCCATGTGGCCTTGGGTGCCTATCATCATTGGACCCAAGCGATGCGTCATGCGCTGGGGCTTTGGAACGGCCAAGCGGGCTCGCGCCGCTGGCGGCAAATTTGGTCGGACCATCAATACAAGTCTTTGGCGCCGCGCGAAGTCGCGGCCTTGGCCACGCAGGCCCGCCAAGGAATTGCAGCCCATGTGGCCGAGCATCAGGCTCAGACATTGGCGCAGCGCAACATGCCCGAAGGCGAACCCGCGGCGGGTCATGCTTGAGCGGGCTTTCATCGGCTTGCTTGGCTTGCGGCGCCTTGCCCCGTCGACTTGAGTTCGATGGCCCTGCAACTGTACTTCCATTGCTATCTGACCGCGCTGGGTCCTTGCGGCATCGTATGGAATGAGCGGGGCATCTTGGGCTCACAACTGCCCGAGGCCAATGCGGCCCTGACCCGCGACCGCATTCGGGCGCGTTTTCCAAGTGCCCTTGAGGCGCCACCCGGGCCCTTGGCCTTGCATGCAATCCAAGGAGTTCAACGACTTTTGGCGGGACACAGCTGCGATGCGGCGGAGTTGCTGGCGGTGCCCTTGGATGAAGCCGGGCTGCCAGACTTCAAACGGCAGGTGTATGCCATCACCCGACGAATTCCGGTGGGGCAGACCCTAAGGTATGGCGATATCGCGCTGCAACTGGGCTTGCCGGGCGCGGCGCGTGCGGTAGGCCAAGCGCAGGCGTGCAATCCTTTTGCACCCATCGTGCCTTGTCACCGGGTGATGGGCAGCTCTGGCAAGGCGGTGGGCTTTTCAGCCCATGGCGGTGCCGATACCAAGCTGAGATTGCTGGCCATCGAAGCCCGTGCAAGTGGCCAGTCGGCTGCCGAGCAGGGCGATTTGTTCTGATGCCCTGGCGTTCGCTTTGAGGCTCGGCCTTAAAATTCTCTTTCTTCTTCGCCCAAGGCCCTGTCATGTCTTTTGCCACTCTGGGCCTTTTGCCCGCTCTGATTCGCGCCGTGCGAGAGCAGGGCTACCACGCACCCACAGCCATTCAATCGGCGGCCATTCCCGCGGTTTTGCGTGGTGCCGATGTCTTGGCTTTGGCTCAAACGGGCACCGGCAAGACGGCTGCGTTTGCCTTGCCGGTCTTGCAAAACGTGCTGCAGCAGCGCGGCGAGGGCCTGCGCCAAACCCGCGCTTTGGTGCTGGTGCCGACGCGAGAGTTGGCGGTGCAGGTGGGCGAGGTTTTGCGGTCCATTACGCGAGAACTGCCGGGGCGCATCAAGGTCGTCACCGTCTTCGGTGGCGTATCGATCAATCCGCAGATGATGGACTTGCGGGGCGGGGCCGATGTGCTGGTGGCCACCCCCGGACGATTGCTGGACTTGCTGGACCACAATGCGCTGCGCCTGACCGCACTCAGCACCCTGGTCTTGGACGAGGCGGATCGCTTGCTCGATATGGGCTTTGCCGATGAATTGCAGCGTGTCTTGGCCTTGTGCCCGAAAAAACGCCAGAACCTGTTTTTCTCGGCCACCTTCGCGCCTGCGGTTCAGGCCTTGGCCGAGACCTTGCTGGATTCACCTGAGCGCATCGAAATCGCTGCCCCAGCGCAGCGCAGTGCCGCTATTGAACAACGGGCCATCCAGGTGGACGAGATTGCACGCACGCCATTGCTCAGGCATTTGCTGGAGACTGAGGCGTGGCCCCGTGTATTGGTGTTTGTGGCCACCAAATACGCCACCGAGCATGTGTCCGACAAACTCTGGAAGCAAGGCATCAAGGCCGCAGCCTTGCATGGTGAGTTGAGCCAAGGCGGGCGAAGCAAGGTGCTGGCGGCCTTGAAGGACTCTGGCATTCAAGTGCTGGTGGCGACCGATATCGCGGCCCGCGGTTTGGACATCCCGGATTTGCCGGTGGTGCTGAACTACGACTTGCCACGCTCCACGGCGGACTACACCCACCGCATTGGTCGCACCGGGCGTGCTGGTCAAACGGGGGTGGCCATCAGCTTCATCAGCGGACAAAGCAGCAATGGCGAGGCTCACTTCCGCTTGATTGAAAAGCGCCAAGGTCAGCGGGTGCCGCGCGAGCAAATTGCGGGTTTTGAGCCCAAACAGGTGCTCAGCCCCGCAGCAGCGACGGGGGGCGTGAAGGGCAAACGCCCGAACAAAAAGGACAAGCTGCGTGCCGCGGCAGCCGCAGCGGCGATGGCAGGGCCTGGTGGGGAATCAACGGTAGCGTGACCACAGCAAGGTAGCGGACAGCGGCTCGGCTGCGACGGGGTCGGTGCTGCCGGGGTCAAAGCCGGAGGGCAGGTTGCGCAGATCAATCTTGGTGCTGGCGCCCAAGGTGCTGTTGCCGGTGTTGCTGCCCAGACGTCCGGCGGACACATAGCCGTGCACGGTGGTGCTGCCCCCGGTGGTCAAGATGTCGCCGGCCAAGACCGAACCATAAATGTCGTTGGATGCGCTCAAGTCGATCTTGCCGCCGCTGTAGACCGAGCCCACATAGCCGCCCGAGCCAAAAGCGATATTGCCGCTGGGGACGGATTGCAGCTTGCTGTCACCGGCTTTGCAGAAATTGCTCGGTGCTAGGCTTGGGAAACGGCTGTTGGTACAGACATTGGCATAGCCCGCGTAGTTGACGGCCCAGGTCACATTGTTGCCACCGGTGTTGATATTGCCGGTGGCGATCCAGCTGTTGTAGTAAGTGCCGCTGGCGGTTTCGAGATCACCTTTGAACCAGGCCACACCTGGCGCCATGGTGGTTCCGGCCACGGTCCACTTGCCATTGCTGTAGCTGAAGCAGCTGTTGTAGTCAGAATAGCCAGCGCAGATCTTGGCCGGGCAGGAGGCGGCGCTGAAGGAGTTGCTGGTGCACAGATAGTCTTGGTTGCCGCCATTGCCGACCAAGAAATAGGTCCCGTTGGAGATGCTATTCACATTGTTGACGGTGACCTTGGTGTCACTCCCGACCCGTTCAAACACATAGTTGGCAATGGACTTGTAGGCATAAGCGTCAAACTTGGGGGAGCTGACCGTCCCCGCCGTCAGCGGCGTCACGTTCAGGGTCAGCCCGGCTTGGCGGCTCATATTGATCTGAGTGTTCCAAGCAGGCGAGATCAGGCTGCCGCCGTATTTGCCGCTGGCCACGCTGCCATTGCTGCGCTCTTCGTAGTTGCCGACAACCAAGGCCTGGCCGCTGATTTGCGAGTTATTGCCCAGCACATTGCCGCCACTTTTCAGGTTGACGACCTTGGCCGCGCTGTTCATGGTCACATTGCCCAGAGCGGTCAGATCGGTGACCGTGTTGCTCTCGATGGTGACGGTGCCATTCGCCGTCAAGCTGCCCACGCCAACGCCGCCGCTGAGGGTGACGTTCTTCATCGCTTGCACGCTGCTGTAAATGCCGCTGCCACTCAAGTTGATGCTGCCCTCGGAGAACAGCACGTCCAGATTGTTGCCCCCGCCCAAGGTGATGTCGCCGGTCGCATAGAGGTTGTTGATGCCACTGAGGCTGCCGCTGCCGGTGACCTTGCCATCCACGACCACCTTGGTGTTGGGGTCGCCCAGCACATCCAGCTTGCCTCCCAGATCGAGATTGCCCTTGATATTGACTGCAGCAGGCTTGCCGCCGCCACTGGGCGCGCCGCCATTGCCCTTGGCGCAAAAGGTCGCGGCCAGCAAGGCATTGGCTCCGCCGCTGCTGCCGGTGATATTGAAGCCTACGCGGGTGCCACCGCCGCAGTTGCTGCTGTCGGCAGCGACGACGTCCACCACACTGGCGCTGATGCCGCTCAGCCCGGCAAAGGTGACGGCTTGGTTGGGACTCAGCTTGGCCGCGTCGGCCGCGCCCAGCTGGAATAAATACTGGCGCACAGCCTCTACGCCATTCCAGGCCTTCAGCTGCGCCTGCGTCAGTGCATGCACGGTCACCGACTGGGATTGCAAACCGCGCACATAGTAGATGGCACCAAACACCATGGCGCCCAGCGACAAGCCGCTCAACAGCATGAAGAGAACAGAGGAGATGCCGCGTTGCAGACCACGTGGGGCCATCTTGTTGCGCAGGGTGGAGCTCATGCTGGGGCTCATGAAGTGAGATTGGCCACGCAACTGGTGTAGGTGTTGCTGCTGCCGGTCACGCTGGAGCCATAGCCCAGCCTGACGGTCACCGAGGCGCTGGGGGCCGCCACCTTGCTGATGGTTTGAGGCACGGCACCGAAGGGCCAACAAGCGCTGTCTTTTTGCACAGACAAAGTGACCGCCTGCGCCAGCACGCCGCTTTCGATCAAGGTGCGGCGGACCCAGGTGATCTTGTTCCACTGTGTGTTCAATGGATTGCAAGCGCCGCTGGACTGCAGCAAGTAAAGCGCGCGGGTTGAAGGGTCGGAGACCAGCCCTCCGCAGCGATAGTCCGCGCTATTGGCGGACTGATTGGGGTTGCTGATCCAGACGATGGCATTGCCGCTTTGGGCGGCGGCCGTGATGTTCACAACGGTGGCACTGAGGGTCAAGGGGTCGGGGTTCAGCAGTGCATTGCTCAGCAGCAAAAAATGCGTGCCGGTGCTGGGCGTGGTCAAACCGTAGCCGGCCCCTTGCAGCGCAATTTGAGCGCTCAGCAAACCCGAGGCGAGTTGGCCGTCTTGCACGGAACTGCGCACCAGTCCGCCGTCACCGAAGACGGTTTGAGTGGTGCTGCGGTACAGGGCAAGAGCGCCCAGCACCGCCATCATGGATATCACCATGCCCACCATCAGGCTGATCAGGCTCAAGCCCAGTTGCTTTCGGCGGGGCAATAGCTCTTGCATCTCAGTTTTCGACGGTCAAAGTGCCTGAACCGAACAAGGTATCGGCGGCCACCGCGTATTGCACGATGGGCAGAGTTGCTGCTTTGGAAACGCCATTGACGGTGATGGTGACGGGGGTCACCGTGCAGGTCTTTTGCAAGCCCTGCAATTGCAGATCGGCACCCAGGGTCAGCACACTGCTGACGGTGGCATTGCCGCTGGCTGGGCAGCCATTCGCCACACCGTTGCCCTGCAAGTCTGCACGAATGCCTTGCACGGCCAAGCTCTGCCCTTTTTGGTACTTTTGCGCGACCATGGCCCGGCCTACGGCATAGACCTGCCCCAGGCCAATCACCCCAAGCAGGATCGTGGCGACCAAGGCTTCGATGAGCGCATCGCCGCGCTGTCGGTGGCGCCTCGCCCTGAGTTTGATTTGGGCCTGCGAATTGGCGTTTGCTGCCACTTCAGTAGAGCGTGCCATCGCTGCTCTCCGTGCCCTTGCTGATGCTGAAGCTCATGGCTGTGCCGCAATTGACGCCGCCCACACTGGCTGCCACCGGCATGCCCGCGCTGTCCAGCGCCACACATTGGCTCAAGGCCCCATTGAGCTTGACACTGGCCGGGGGTTGCGCCGCCCAGTTGTTTTGCGCGGGCTGGCTGCAGTCCAAACTATTGGGCACGCCATGGCGTACGCAGAGTTGCCCAGGCACGCTGACCAATACCGCAGCGGCAGAAGCGCTCACGCCATTGGGGTTGCGCAGTGCACTGGCTTTGAGCTGGCTCATGGCTTGTTGCAGCATGTGTTGGCTCTGCCGAACCGCCGCTTGGCTGCCCCAGGAAGCCGCAAAAGGGGCGACCGCAAGCGCGAGCAACATCATGATGGCAATACTGACCATCATTTCAATCAAGCTCAGCCCCGATTGCCCTTGACTCACCATGTTGTGAAACCGCAGCTGCTGCTGGCCGTGCGCGTGTTCAGATTGTCCAAACTAAGATTGCAACCGCTGAGCTTGTCCTTGCCGGTCGCGGTCAGTGTGTAGGTGCTGGCAGTGCTCACCACGGTGTAGTTGAAATAAGCCGATTGCGCGGGCGTCCAGGCTTTGAAATTGCTGTTGCTGGCAACCGTGCCGGCGGCATACACCGGGTACTTGAGCTGCAACTGGAAGTTGTTTTCCATGTTCAAAGCCAAGGCTGCCAAATCGGCACCAGCGCCTTTGGCCCGGCTTTTATTGATGTAGCTGGTGTAGGCGGGCAGGGCCACAGCGGCCAGGATTGCAGCCACCACCAAGGTGATCATCAGTTCGATCAGGGTGAAGCCTCGCACGGGGCGCATGGTGCTGATCGGGCAAATGTCTTGAGCTGGTCTCAATTTGGCTCCTTGTTTGGAATTGAGTGCAATCCACTTTGATACCAATTGTAGGCGCGCGGCTAGAAATGCGACGTGGACGAAGTCACGTTCTGTGGGGGCTTGGACGTCCTTTTTGTGAAGCTTTGCTCATGGGCCTTTGGCCAGTCTGCGCAAGCTGGGGGCGTCAGGCAAGTGGTCTAGGCGGTCATTTCGGTCCAATCTGAAAATTTGTACCGAAGCTTGCACCTCTTGTACTTGTTGCAACAGGGTCGCTGCCGACTTGGCCAGTTCGTCCACCATGGTCGCGTTTTGTTGGGTGATGGCCTCCATTTGATTGAGGGCCTGATTGACCTGAGAGATGCCGCTGAGCTGCTCATCGGCACTGTGGTGGATGCCGGCAATCAGACGCCCGAAGTCTTGGACCGACTTCAGCGTCTCGTCGATGCTTTCTTGGGCCTTGAGGGTTTGGCGTTCACCGGCCGAAACGCTCTCGGCAGATTCAAGAATCAGTTGCTTGATCTCGCGTGCGGCGCTGGAACTGCGCTGCGCCAAGGCCCGCACCTCGCTGGCCACGACTGCAAAGCCCCGGCCATGTTCGCCGGCGCGGGCCGATTCCACCGCGGCGTTCAAGGCCAAGATATTGGTCTGAAACGCAATGCCATCAATCACCTGAATGATCTCGCCGATGCGATGCGAGGACTGAGAGATGGCCGACATGGTGTCGGTCACATGATGAACCACCTCGGCGCTGCGACCGCTGACTGCGCCCAATTCATGGGCTACTGACGAGGCCTGATGGGCTGTGTCCGTGCTGCTGCGCACCGTGCCGGTGATCTCCTCCATGGCGGCTGCGGTTTGTTCCAGGCTGGCGGCTTGTTCGCCGGTGCGCTGGGCCAAGTGCTGGTTGCCCTTGGCAATTTCTGCGGTGACCGCACGCATCTGCGCCAGTTCTCTGCGGGTGTCTTGAACAATGGCGCAGACGTTCACCGACAGCTGATTCAAGGCCGTCTCCAAGGCGGCGGTTTGCTGCCGGCCACTGGGTGTGAGGCGGCGGCTCAGATCACCGGCAGCCAATTGATTGGCAAAGGATTGCACGCCGAGCAGGGTCGATTGCGCTTGACGCTGGGCCTGCCAGGCCAAGGCCGCTGCGGCCAAACCCAGTGCCGAAGCGCCCAGCCATGCCGCCTCGGGCCAAAGGCGGGCCCAGGTCCAAGCCAAGGCCGCCATCAGTGCGAAGGCCAACCATTCTTTGAACCATGGCAACAGCCGAGTCCACTGCAACAGGCAGCCACGCCAGTCGGTATGCAAGACCTGACCTCGATGCAACTGATGAAGGGGTTTCCCTGCTTGCTGCTCCGCACGCATTTGGGCGTACAGCGCTTCAGCGGCCTCGATTTGCGTGCGGCTGGGTTCGGTGCGTACCGACAGGTAGGCAATCGGCGCGCCGTTCTCCGTGAGCGGCGTGACATTGGCGTAGACCCAGTAATGGTCGCCGTCTTTGCGGCGGTTTTTGACCACGCCCGACCAGGGTTGCCCAGACCCAATGGTGGCCCACATATCGCGGAACGCCTCTTCGGGCATGTCGGGGTGGCGGATCAGGTTATGGGCTTGGCCCAGCAACTCCTCCCGCGCATAGCCGCTGAGCGCAATGAAGGCGGCGTTGCAGTGCAGGATGCGCCCCTTCAAGTCGGTCGTGGAGACCAGGGTTTGTCCATGCGGAAACGCATGCTCTCGCTGACTGACCGGCAAGTTCAAACGCATGGCAACCCCTTCGCAAGAACAAACAAGGCAATCGCCCTGTGCCGCTGCAGGCACCTCTGGCGGGCCAGAAATTTCAGGCGCTGCGCCTCGAACCCATGGTGTTGTGAGGCCTGAGTTCGCAGCTTATGGCCGGGGCGCAAGAATCGGACTCCCCTGACTGCAGGGCCCTGAAAAGTATGGTCATGGGCACAACACCGCAATCCCGCAATAAGCCGGCGGCTTGGGGGGCATATCGGCCCTGTGCACCTTGTTTGGGCGCTCTTCGGCGGGGCCGCGCGGCATGGTCGCCGCGGAGGGCGGGTTTTGGAGTTCTAATGCGGCTTCCTTGCGCTCGGCCAGATGGCCGGCATGGCAAAGAGCACTTCGACGGAGAAACGCATATGTCCCACAAGTCAGAGGGCCCGGTCTTGGGCCGACGTCAATGGTTGTCTAGCAGTGCCGGTGCTGTGGCTGCTTTGGGCCTGGGAGCTTCGGCGCCTGCGCTCAGGGCGCAAACGCCGCCAGCCAGCACGGCCAAGACCTTGCCTGCTTATGCCGCATGGAAGGACAGCCAGGCGATGCTGATTCACAGCAGCGCCACGATTGAGACCAAGCGCCAAGCCTTTGGTGCGGGCTTGATCACCCCGGCTGAGCAGCTCTATGTGCGCAACAATTTGGGCGCCCCTTCGGCCAGCATTTTGGATGACCGTGACGCCTGGGAAGTCAGCATCGAAGGGGTGAAAAACCCGCGCCGCATCAGCTTGCGCGAATTGAAGACCATGGGGCTTGAGACCACGCCCATGGTGCTGCAATGCTCGGGCAATGGCCGAGGCTTCTTCCCCAACAAGCCCAGTGGTACGCCATGGCTGGTGGGGGCTGCGGGCTGTGTGGTCTGGACCGGTGTGCCGGTGCGCGTGGTGGTGGAGGCTTTGGGCGGCGTTTTGCGCGGCCATGAGTTCATGACGGGCACCGGCGGTGAGGTCTTGCCCGAAGGCCTGGATCCCAAGAGCATCGTGGTGGAGCGGTCGGTGCCGCTCAAGGCCATGGCTGATGCCTTGCTGGCCTGGGAAATGAACGGCGTGCCGATTCCCCTGGCCCACGGCGGTCCGCTGCGTTTGGTCGTGCCCGGCTATCAGGGCGTCAACCAGATCAAGTATGTGAAGCGCTTGGCCTTCACGGAGCAGGAGTCGGATGCCAAGATCATGGCGCATGGCTACCGGATTTCTCCTCCCGGCAGCAAGGCCGATCCGAGCCAGCCTTCGGTGCTCGAAATGAATGTGAAGAGTTGGATCAACTCCCCCTTGCCGGAAAAGCCCGGCGCTGCCGGCCAGGTGCAAATCCAAGGGGTGGCCTTCAGCGGCTTGCATGCGATCAAGCGGGTGGAGGTCTCCATTGATGGCGGCAAGAGTTGGAAGGACGCCCGCTTGGTGGGCCCGGAGCTGGGCAAATACGCTTGGCGTCAGTTTGTTCTGGCCGCCAAATTGCCTGCAGGCACGCATACCCTGGTCAGTCGGGCCACCGATATGGCGGGCAATGTGCAGCCCGAGCAACGTCTGGAAAACGTGGGCGGCTACAACAACAACAGCTGGGCCGACCATGCAGTGACGGTGACCCTGGCATGAGTGCATTCAGCCCGACGCGCTTTGCGCCGCTGGCCTTGATGGCCGGTTTGTTGGCGGCCCAAACCGCCTTCGCCGCCGAGACCGAGCTGGAGCGGGGCAAACGCTTGTTCATCCAAGGGGCAGTGCCAGCTTGTGCGCTCTGCCATACCTTGCGCGATGCGGGCTCAGAGGGCAGTGTTGGGCCGGTGCTGGATGAGATCAAGCCGGATGCGGAAAGGGTGCGCAAAGCCTTGCGAAATGGCTTGGGGGCCATGCCTTCGTTCGCCAAGTCCCTCAGCGAAGCCGACATCCAGGCCTTGGCCCGCTATGTGTCGCAGGCCAGTGGGGGAGCGCCGGCCAGGTGAGCGGCCTGGACTGGCCTGAGCTCAATGCGCTCAGGTCAGTTCGACGATCACTGGCGCATGGTCGCTGGGCCTTTCGTTCTTGCGGGGCAGCTTATCGATGCTGCAGGCCTGGACCGCGTCTTTCAGTGCGTGGCTGACGAGGATGTGATCGATGCGCAAGCCCTGGTTTTTTCGGAAGGCCAGATTGCGGTAGTCCCACCAACTCCAACTCTTGGGGGCTTGTTCGAACAGGCGAAACGCATCCACCAGCCCCAAGTCCAGCAGCGCTTGAAAATGCGCGCGCTCTTGTGGTGTGCAGTGGATTTGGCCGGCCCATGCCACGGGGTCGTAAACATCCGCATCGGTCGGGGCGATATTGAAGTCGCCCATCAAAACCAGTTTGGCATGGGCCTTGAGCTCTTGCGCCAACCAGTGTTGCAAGCCTTGCAGCCAAGCCATTTTGTAGGCGAACTTCTCGCTGTCGGGGGCTTGGCCATTCGGAAAATAGGCGCCGATGCAGCGCACACCGTCCACCGTGGCGGCAATCACCCGCGCTTGTTCATCCGCAAAACCGGGAATGTTTTTCACCACATCCAAGGCTGGCTGGCGACTGAGCAAAGCCACGCCGTTGTAGGTCTTTTGCCCAAACCAGTGCACGTGGTAGCCGGCCGCTTCAATTTCAGCGACGGGGAATTTGTCATCGGTCAGTTTGGTTTCTTGCAGCACCAGCGCATCGACTGGATTGGCCGTCAACCAGTCCAGCATTTGCGGCAGGCGAACATTGAGAGAGTTGACGTTCCAGGTGGCTAACCTCATGGGGGACTCGCTAAGTGGGTGTTGGTGGCTGGCAAATGAGCGTCAGCCGGGCAGGGCGAGTGATTGTGCCTGCGCTGGCGGCATGTCTTCGAGTTGTCCTCGAGTTGTCCTCGAGCTTGGGGCGGCTTGCTGCGTGGCGGGGCTTGCCAACGTAGCATGCGCGGCGCGGTTCGATTTGTCGTTATGCTCTGGCGATTTGCGGCTGCCGCAAGCGCAGCCCGCAGCTAGGTGAATCGACGGCATGAAACCATTGGATCTGGGCGAGCTGGTCTTGTTGGCCGCCATTTGGGGCGCTTCGTTTTTATTCATGCGCTTGGGGGCGCATGAGTTCGGCCCCGTGGCGATGGCCGCGGTTCGCGTGACGGGCGCCAGCTTGATGCTCTTGCCCTTGCTGGCTGCGCGTCAGGGCCTGAGTCAGCTCAAAAGCGAGTGGCGGGCTTTGGCGGTGATCGGGCTGCTCAACAGCGCCATTCCCTTTGCATTGTTCGCCTTTGCCGCCCTGTCCATCACCGCGGGTTTGTCCAGCATCATGAATGCCAGCACGCCGCTGTGGGGCGCGTTGATTGCCTGGCTTTGGTTGGGGCAAAGACTGACGCCGCTGCGCTCATTCGGCCTGGGTTTGGGTTTTGTGGGCGTGGTCTTTTTGGCCTGGGACAAGGCCGGGTTCAAACCCGGCGCGGACCATGCCGCTGAATGGCGCGCTGTCTGGGCGGTGCTGGCCTGTCTGGGGGCGACGTTTTGCTACGGTCTGGCCGCCAATTTCAGCAAGCGCTACACCGCGCATTTGCCTGCCCTGACGGTTGCTACCGGCAGCCAGTGCTACGGCGCCTTGATGCTTGCCTTGCCGGCCTGCTGGGCTTGGCCCGAGGTGGCGCCGAGCGGACAAGCTTGGGTGGCAGTGATCGCTTTGTCTTTGCTGTGCTCGGCCCTGGCCTACATCTTGTACTTCCGCTTGATGAGCCGCATTGGCCCCACCAACACCATCGCGGTGACGTTTTTGATTCCAGTCTTCGCGGTCCTTTGGGGCTACTTGTTCTTGGGCGAACTGTTCAGCTGGAAGATGGCCGGCGGCTGCGCTGTGGTGTTGCTGGGCACGGCCATGGCCTTGGGCCTGCTCAGTCCCCGCCCGTCAGTTCAGCCGCGCCCTTGAGCTTGCGATACAGCGTGCTTCGGCCAATGCCGAGCTGGCGAGCCGCCAAGGCCAGATTGCCTCGGCAGCCGCGAACAGCCGCTTGAATGGCTTGCAACTCGGTCTGCCGCAAGCTCAGCAATTTGGCCGTGTCGGCGCAAAGATTTTGTGCCAGGGGCGACAGGCCCGCGCCAATGGGGGCCGCCTCGATCGCGGTCGCATCGCTTTGGGCTAGGGGCTGAAGTGCCATGCCTTTGGGGCGAGCCGCTTCGCCCGCAGGGTGGGCCGCCGCCTGCATGGCTTGCTGCGCTTGCTGGGCAACGCGCAGCAGGTTTTGGCCATCTGCGTGGCTGCTCTCAGCCTGCTCGCTGCATGCCGGTGAAATTGCCAATTGGCCTTGTCCCAAGCTCAAGCTGGCATGCATCAGAACGGCATCTTTGCAAGTGCTCAGTTGCAACGCCTGGTGAGGCTGACGGCGGCTTTGCGTCAAGAGTTGACTCAAGTCCGCGCCAAACAAGGATTGCAGGCCGCCTCTGCGCAGCTGCGCAGCGGTCTCGCCCAGCAGCTCTATGGCGCAGCGGTTTGCGCCCGTGACCCTTCCGGCTTCATCCAGGGCCAAGATGCCTTCTTGGATGGTTCCCAAGCTTTGCGCTTGGGGATGGAGGTGCAAACGCAAGCTTTGCCGGAACTGTTCATTGAACCAGTGGCTCTCGATCATGCGAGCCGACAGGGTGACCAGGGCCAAGGTATGCGGGTGATAACTGCGGCGATCACCGGAGACATTGATGACACCCAGCAAGCCGCCTTTGTGGTCGAAGATGGGGGCGGCCGAACAGGTCAGGAAGTGGAACTCACGCAAATAGTGGTCTTGTCCGTTGACCAAGGTCGGGGCCTCATTCATCAAGGCCGTACCGACGGCGTTGGTGCCCTTGGCCGCTTCAGACCAGACGGCCCCCGGGGCCAAGGCCACTTGTTTGGCGCGCTCCAAAAAGCCCGGGTCGCCCAAAGCATGCAAGACCACGCCGCTGGCATCGCTCAACAGCACCATGCTGTGAGAGTGGATCAGCTGCTGATAAAGCATCTCCATGACAGGCAAGGCCTGGGCGCACAAACGGGCATTGCGGCTCTGCAGTTCTTGCAGGCTGGCGGGGCTGAGGCGGCTCAGGTCCGCTTTGTGGTGCGGCGAAAGACCGAACACTTGGCAGCGTTCGTGAGAGTTGATGGTGGAGCGTTGTTGCTCAGCAGTCCCGTGCAATGCGGCCAGCGCCGGGCCGCTATGGGCTTGGTAGCTTGCAGTGATCATTTTCTTCTTCCCCTTAAAGATCCAGCCTATCACCAGACCTGAAGGGGCTGCAGCGGGGATTTAGGGGGGCAAGCCCTGGGATTTGCCCTAGTGCCAGAACTGTGCGTTGCGCTCTAGGGCCTGTTCTCGGCTTGCCCATGGCTTGCCAGGCGTCGTCTTGACGCGCCAGCTTGGTGGCTTTGCCCGCAGCCTGGCTGAGGATGCGAGCGCTTGCGCTCCTGTGGCCAGGCCCCGTGCGGCTAGGCGTTGCTGGTGGCGCGCACTTCGCTCATGGTGGTGATGCCTTGCAGCACTTTGACGATGCCGTCTTGGCGCAAGGAGCGCATGCCTTCGAGCAAAGCGGTTTGCAGCAACTCTTCCGCGCGCGCGCCGGTTTGGATTTGACGCCGGATGTCTCTGGACACCATCAGGAGTTCATGCAAACCGGCACGGCCTTTGAAGCCGCTGTGATCGCAGGCCTCGCAGCCCGGACTGTGGAAATGCATCAAGCGCCCGTTTTCACCATAGTTGCCCAGCCACTCTTGCAGCACGCTTTCACGCGACGGCGCCTGATCGCCGGTGAAGACATGCAAGTAGTCGTCCAGCCATTCGGTTTGCTCGGCTTCGCTCAAGGGGCTGCTGGTACGGCAGTTGGGGCACAAGCGCCGCACCAGACGCTGTGCCAGCACGGCCAGCAAGGAGTCCGCAAAGTTGAAGGGGTCCATGCCCATGTCCAGCAGACGGGTGACCGTCTCGGCCGCGCTATTGGTGTGCAGCGTGCTCATCACCAAGTGGCCGGTGAGCGAGGCCTCCACGGCGATCTCGGCGGTCTCTTCATCGCGGATTTCGCCCACCATGATGACATCAGGGTCAGCTCGCAAAAACGCGCGCAAAGCCTTGGCAAACGTCCACTCAATGCGTGGGTTGACCTGCACTTGGCGCAGGCCGTTTTGGGTGATTTCGATGGGGTCTTCGGCAGTCCAGATCTTGCGTTCGGGCGTGTTGATCTGCGCCAGTGCCGAATGCAAGGTGGTGGTCTTGCCCGAGCCTGTGGGGCCCACGCACAGCACCATGCCATAGGGGCGGTTGATGGCGTATTTGAGCTGCTTGAGGTTGTAGGGCGACAGGCCGAGCTTTTCCAGTGCAATCGGTTTGCTGGAGGACAGCAAGCGCATCACCACGTCTTCCAGACCGTTGTTGGTGGGAATGGTGGCCACCCGCAACTCCAGGCGGTGCTGAGGTGAGAAGCGCGCAAAGTTGATCTTGCCGTCTTGCGGTTTGCGACGCTCGGAAATGTCCAAATCGCACATGATTTTGATCCGTGCAATCATGGCGTTACGGTAGGTATTGGGCAGCTCCAGATAGGGCTTCAGAACACCGTCGCGCCGGAAACGGATCTTGAGTTTCTCGGCGCCGGGATGGGTTTCGATGTGAATGTCAGAAACGCCCTGGCTGCTGGCATCGATAATCATGGTGTTGATCAAACGCACCAGCGAGTTGTCGCTTTGCTCAATCGGTGTTTCATCCTCGCGCAGGCTCAGTTCTTGGCCTTCTCGCTCCAGCGTCTCCATCAGCTTGTCGGCCTTGTCGAGCGCAAATTCCGACTGGAAATTGGGCTGCTGCAAATCGCGCCCGACTGCTTCATTGCCATAGCGCTCATAGGCGTTGGGAATGACAAACTGCAAGGTGCCGATCTTGGTCAGGGTCGGGGTGACTTTGAGCTGCGAGATGAATTCAATCTCGTCCAGCGCATCGCGTCGCGTTGGGTCTTCCATGGCGACGATGAGGCGTCCATCGCGCACCAGCAAGGGCAGCACTTCCAAGCGCTTGGCCACGGCATGGGGCAGCTTGGCAATGGCGTCGGGCTCGATCGCAAAATGCTCCACGTCCACCAAGGGGTAGCCCATTTTGCGTGCCAGCGCGGATTGCAAGGCTTGCCGTGTCACCACGCCTTTGCGCACCAGCAATTCCCCCAGCGGCACCGAGCGGTCGCTGCGCTGCATTTCCAGCGCTTGATCGAGTTGGGCTTGAGTGATCAAGTCCAGAGCCAGCAGGGCTTCGCCAATGCGGACCATGGGCATGCGGGCTTGCTGCTCAATCGCCAAGACCAGCTGTTCGGCACTGACGATTTGCTGGGCCACCAAAATGTCCCCGACACGCCGCGATCGCAAGCCTTGTTGCTCATGAGCCGCTTCATTGACTTGCTCGGGCGTGGCGAGCTTTTCTTTGACCAAAAGCTCACCAATGCGTTCACCGATTTCGAAGTGCGCCAGGGCTTCGCGAGGCACAAAAATACGCAGCACCGAGTCGTCGGTGTCACTCAAGGGCGGGAACAGGAACAGCCCCAATTCATCTTGGCAATGACCGATGGTGATGCCCTTGAGTTCACCTCCGCCGACGAAATGCAGCTTGTACTCATTGCGCGGGCGGTGGTCCAGTTGCAGGTCCATGCCGCCGGTGTCCGGCTCGCGTGCGGGCACCATCACAGGGCGCAAAAGTTTCAAGGCTCGGAACTGGCTGAACTTCAGCGGCATGGCGCTGCGGGCCGGCGGCACCAAAACCTGCGCACAGCGTTCATTCGTCAGCACCTGGGTGATCTGGCCGGCGCTTCGGCTGTTGTTCAGGCCCAGCACCTCGGCCGGTTCTGGTTCGGTTTGGGCGATCGGCCTGGGGTAGGCGGCATAGGGGGGCATGGGCCAGCAAAAACCTGCAGGCAGACCCGAGCCATCCCTGGGGGCATACATGCCTGAGGACGGACTGTTGTTCTCATCAAAAGGCCAACTGAGTGGGACGGACAGATCGGGCATTGAATTCTCCGGATTCTCTGGAGCCAAGCGCGGCCGCCGCGGCTCCAACTCCTCGTTCTGTGCATGCTAACGTTCGCCCCGCTGCTCATTGCCTTGAATTGGGCGGGGCAGACCGTTCAAATGTTCTGGCTTGACTCCAAAGTTGTTGGGGTGCGAGCCTCATTCTTCTTCCATCCTGAGGCCATTGAATCCCGTGAAGCACCCCGAAAAGATTTTGTTGACTGGGTTTGAGCCCTTCGGGGGCGAGACCCTCAATCCGGCGTGGGAGATTGCCAAAGCCTTGCAGGGTCAGACCATTGCGGGGGCTCAAGTCGTGGCGCATTGCTTGCCTTGTGTCTTTGGCTCGTCCTTGCAAAGCCTGCAAGAGGCCTTGGCCTTGCATCAACCGCAGTTGGTCTTGGCCTTGGGGCAAGCCAGTGGGCGCGCTGGCTTGTCTTTGGAACGTGTGGCCATCAATATCGACGATGCACGCATTGCCGACAATGCCGGTCAACAACCGATCGATGTGCCGGTGCTGGCCGAGGGGCCGGCGGCGTATTTCACCCGTTTGCCGATCAAGGCCATGGTGGCGGGGCTGCGTGCCGCGGGGTATCCGGCCGAGGTCTCGCAAAGTGCAGGGACCTTTGTTTGCAACCATGTGTTCTATGGCCTGCAACATCAGCTGCGGGGGCAGACGGTGCGCAGCGGCTTTATGCATGTGCCCTTGTTGCCCGAGCAAGCCTGCCGCGCAACGCCGCAGCCGAGCATGAGTTTGGACGCCATGGTGTCAGGGGTGCGCCTGGCCCTCGAGCTCGCGATGCAAACCGGCGAGGATCTACGGCAGAGCGGCGGCGCCCTGAATTGACGCGGCAACAAAGGCGGGCCTGGCCCCGCTCATCAGACCTTGGGCCCCGGGTCTGATTCCGGGTTGTCCGCCGTCTCGGCGTAGTGCCGCCAGCGTTGGCTGGCTTTGCGCATCAAGGCCACTTGCTTTGCAAAGATCGGGCAAGCTTTGCAAATCATCAGGTGCATGCGAATCTTCACACGCTCGCCCATGCGCAGTTGGCGGTCTTCGCCTTGTAGCACCAAGTGGGTGACTTCTTTGCAAGTTGATAAGCCGAACTTGCCGCTCATGCTCGGTCTCCGGTGGCCATGGATGGACGGCTGTTGTTGTCAAACCAATGTAGTTGCAGACATTCGCGCAGCCGCAATCGAGCCCGATGCAACATGACCCACAGATTGGTCGGGCTCAAGTTCAACTCCTTACAGATCTCGTCGGTCTCCAGTTCCAGCCATTCACGCATCATGAACAAGCGACCTTGTTGGCCGGGCAGGTGCTCGACGCAGGCTTCCAAGACCCGCATGAAGTCCACTTGGTCCAGGCAATGCTCGGGGTCGCCCCAGTGCTTGGGTTGGTCTCGCCAATGACCGTCGGGGCTGAACAAGTCCTCGTCCAAGTCTTCGGCGTCTTCCCGTGTTGCCGACATCTCTTTGCAATTGCGGCGGATCTGGTCGATCAGCTTGTGTTTGAGTATGCCAATGAGCCAGGTCTTCAGTTGGGAGTTGCCGCTGAAGCTTTGAGGCCTTTCAAGCGCAGCCAACAAAGTTTCTGACACCGCATCTTCCGCCCAGCTGCTATTGCGCAACTGCATCTGCGCGTACTTCAGCAACTGCGGGCGCAGCGTGTTCAGGGCTTTCGCAAATTCGGGCATGGGCATCAAGGAAAATTTTTCTGCACGCAGTGTAAGGATAGACCCTGTGCTTGCGACACAGGGTGGTCGGCGGCATGATCCGTCGGCCCTGGGCTTACAGACCGCGCGTTTGCGCTGCGATGAAATCCAGGGTTTTGGGTTCTCACCCATTCTTTTCAACTTGATTGCACAGGAGCATTCTCATGAGTTCAAAAGTCATTGTCAGTTCCGCCGTCGCTGCCGCTTTGTCTATGGGCCTGCTGGGTCAGGCCGCAGCCAAGGATGCAGACGCCAAAGAAAAGTGCTACGGCATCGCCAAGGCGGGCCAAAACGACTGTGCCAATCTGACCGGCACTCATTCTTGCGCGGGCCAAGCCAAAGAAGACATGGCCCCGGCTGAATGGAAGTACGTCAGCAAGGGCAGCTGCAAAGGCATGAACGGCATGAGCGCCGAAGAAGCCAAAGCCAAATTGAAGAAGTAAGCCGGGCCACTCGCCAGGTTTGCCAAGCCGCCAGAACTCAGGACATGAACGCATTGATTGACACCGCGACGACCCTTCCGTGTGAGGGCATGCAGACAAGCTCGCATTCATGCCTGCCTGGGGGGGAAGTGCTGCCGGGCGAGGCCGGCTGGCGCCATTTCTTGGGCATCGGGTGGCGCCAGCCTCATTACCAAGCCTTGCTGCAAACCTTGCCCAAACTCGGCTTTTTGGAAGTTCATTCTGAGAATTTTTTTGCCCAGGGTGGCGCGAGCCTGGCGGTGTTGCTGGCGGCGCGCGAGCACTACCCCATCAGCCTGCATGGTGTGGGTTTGTCCCTGGGGTCGGCATGCGGTCTTGATGCTTGGCACCTGGATCGTCTGGCCGAATTGGTCGAGCGGGTGGAGCCTGTGCGGGTATCGGATCACGCCAGCTTCGCGCGGGCAAGTGTTGGGGCACAGATGCAACACGCCAATGATCTTTTGCCCATCCCCTTCACCGAGGCCAGCTTGCGTTTGATGCTTGGCCATGTCCAACAGGTGCAAGATCGTTTGCGCCGCCCCTTGCTGATCGAAAACCTCAGCGCCTATGTGGGCTGGCAGGGCAACACCTTGTCAGAGCCTGAATTCTTCAACCAGCTTTGCCAACAAAGCGGCTGCGGTTTGCTGCTCGATGTGAACAATCTTTTTGTCAACGCTCGGAATATGGGTGCGAGCAAGACGCAAGCCGTGGGGGACTGCTGTGCTTGGATCGACGCCCTGCGGCCCGGGCTGGTGGGCGAAATTCATTTGGCCGGTCATGCCGAACTACCGGGCATCGTCATTGATGACCATGGCAGCCGCGTTCCACCCGAGGTCTGGCAGGTCTATGCCCATGCGCTCAGGCGATTCGGCCGCATTCCAAGTTTGATGGAGTGGGACAGCGCGCTTCCTGAGTTGTCCGTGCTCTTGGAAGAAGTCGACAAAGCTCAGGCCCTCATGGCCGCGTTGGAATGCACACAAGCCGGAGCGCGATGATGAGTTTGCAGTCACAGCAAGAGGCCTTTGTGGCGGCATTGACGGCGCCGCAGGCCAGTGTCGCGCTTGCCGTCGAGTCCTTGCCGGGCTTGCAGGCCTTGCCGGGGCTGCGCAGAGTTATGGAGCCCAGTGCTGTGCTCGAGCTGGGCGACGTGGCTCCACAGCCCGCAGCGCACGCCGGCTTGCAACGAGGCTTGGCGGCCTACCGCGTGAATGCTCAAGCGCTGGCTGACAAGGCTTTGGCCTCTGTGTTCCCCTGTGTTCAGTCGCAGTTGGGGGGCGAAGCATTTGCTGCCATGGCTTGGCAGTTTTGGCGCCAGTTCCCGCCCAGTCAAGGGGACTTGGCCATGTGGGGAGCGCAACTCGCGCTCTTTTTCAGCCAGCAAGAAGACATGGACGACTGGCTTGTTGATCTTGCGCGGCTGGAGTGGTTGACGCATCAACTCGAGCGCGCGGCAGACAGGGCCGTGGATGCGGCATCCCTGCAAGGTTTGATCGAGCTTGAGCCTGCCCGTCTGGGCTTGCGCTTGGCGCCCGAGTTGCAACTGCTGCATGTCCAATGCCAAGCCTGGCAGCTTTGGTCGCAGCAGCAGTTGCAAACGAGCAGCGTCAGCGCCGCCGCCTCAGCCCCCGCAACCCTGAAGCCAAGCGTCTGCGTGTTGTTGTGGCGCAAGTCGTGGCAGGTTCAAGGGCGGTTTGTGGGCAGCGAGGAAGAAGCCTTTATTCAAGCTTTGCAAGCTGGCCTCAGTCTTGACGCCGCTTTGGCGGCAGCGGGCCCGGCTTTTGATTTTTCGATGTTTTTGCAAGGGGCCTTGCGAGGCGAGCTTTTGCAAGGTGCTTTTGATTTGACGCCAGCATCGGCCTCGGCCTGAAGGCCTGAACGCCTTTGCACCGTTCCATGGCCCTGAGCGATGAGCTCAATGAAAGTTGAACCATGAAAGACATTGCCCTTTATTTTGTGAGACTGTTCTCCGATCCCGGTGTCAGCGATGGCGCGATAGCCCGAAAGCCTTTGCCGCAAGGGCTGCTGCAGTGTTTGGCGCTGACTCAGTCGCTGAGCCTGCTGTTGGCGCGACTGTATGTGGCCCAGGTCTTCTTGCTCTCGGGTCTGACAAAAGTTCGTGACTGGCCCACAACCTTGGCATTGTTTCGGGATGAGTACCAAGTGCCATTGCTGCCACCAGAACTGGCGGCGTGGGCCGGCACTGCTGGGGAATTGGGCTTGCCCGTGCTGTTGGCCTTGGGCTTGGGCGGGCGTTTTGCTGCGCTGGGCCTGTCGGTGGTCAATGCGGTGGCGGTGCTGAGTCTGAGCGATATTGCGCCCGCAGCCTTGGCCGGCCACCAACTCTGGGCTGTCTTGCTCTTGCTTGTCGCGTTTTGGGGCGCCGGGCGCTTTTCCTTGGACGCCTGGCTTCGTCAGCGTTCAGCCTAAAGCTGCGTGACTCATAGCCCAGGCTTCAACCCGGCGCTTTTGATCATCACAACGATTGCTCGCGTGGATCGAAGCTGAACACCATCAGCGGCGGTACCCGGCCATCGGTATCACGCGGCAAGGTTTCGGTCTTGTCGATGGCGCGCAGCACGGCCTTGTCCCACTCGGCATCGCCGCTGCTTTTGAGCAGCTTGCGCGCAATGATGGCGCCGTCTGGGGCCACGCGAACCTCCACCTCGGCCACGGGGTTGCCCGTTGGCGTGCCGTTGTAGATGATGTTAGGACGAATGCGCGCCATGATGCGGCCCGCATAACTGGCCGAAGGCCCAGAGCTCTTCAAGGCAGTTCCGGTGGCATTGGCACCACCGCTGGCGCCTGCCATGCCTTGGATGCGCTTGAGGTTTTCCTGCCGTTGTGCCTCGAGCTTGGCTTCGCGTCGGGCTTCGGCTTCCTTGGCTTCGCGTGCTTGCTTGAGCTTGTCCTGCTTTTCTTTCTCAAGCTTTTGCTGTTGTTCTAACTTGGCTTGCTTGAGCTTTTCTTCTTTTTCGCGCTCGAGTTTTTCCTTGGCGGCGATTTGCTTTTTGCGCTCGGCTTCTTCGGCCAAACGCTTGGCCTCTTGCTCGCGTTTGATTTTCTGTTCGCGGGCTTTGGCGATGGCGATTTCGGCATCGCGCTCGGCCTGCGCTTCCTCGGGTGGGGGCGCAGGTTTGAGCTGAGGCTTGACAGGCTCTGCTTCGGGTTCGGGCTCAGGTTCCGGAGGAATGAGCTCTTTGGGCGCAGCCGCCTGCGGTACGGCCGACCACAGCTCGGCTTCAAAGGCCGGTGGCGTTTTGGTGCGCCATTGCACACCGGCACTCAAGGCAGCCAACAAGGCGGCATGCGCAATGACGGCGAACAGCAGCCCACGTCCCAGACCTTGGGTTTCTGGGGGCCGCAGAGGATCAGCGTTACGAAGGAAAAGCGTGGCTGCCATCGAGTCGATCAGCCACCACTGTTGCGAACGGCCAGACCCACGCGTTGCACGCCCGAGCTTTGCAAGATGTCCATCACCTTGACCACGGCCTCGTACTTGACGGCCTTGTCGGCCGAAATCACTACCGGCGTATTGGCCTGTCCGTCTTGGGCTTGTTTGACACGTTCCGCCAGTCGATTCAAGGCGACCGATTGAGGCTCGTCTTTGTCCAGTTTGAGCTTCAGCTTTTCATCGGCGCCCACGATGACATGGATCACGTGATCGGGCTGGGCGCGGCTCTTGCCCACGCTGGGCAGATCGACCAGACCGGTGGTGATCATGGGGGCGCTGACCATGAAGATGATCAACAGCACCAACATCACATCGATGAAGGGCACCATATTGATTTCATTGATGGTACGGCGGCGACGCGAGCCGCGAGCGCTGATGGCTGCCATCTGCGAATCCCGAAATCAGCGCACCGAGCCTGCAGCTTGGGCAGGCGGCTGGCTGGCATTGCGTTGCAAGATATTGGAGAACTCTTCGATGAAAGACTCCAAGGTGATGGCGCTGCGGTCGATTTGGCGAGCAAAGCGGTTGTAGGCCAGCACTGCCGGGATGGCGGCAAACAAGCCAATGGCGGTAGCGACCAAGGCTTCGGCAATGCCGGGGGCCACCGTGGCCAGGGTCACTTGCTGCACATTCGACAGGCCCACAAACGCATGCATGATGCCCCAGATGGTGCCGAACAGCCCCACATAGGGCGAGACCGAGCCCACCGAAGCCAAGAAGGACAGATTGCTTTCCATTGCATCGAGCTCGCGCTGGAAGCTGGCCCGCATGGCGCGACGCGCGCCGTCCAGCAATGCGCCAGCTTCGGTGACCCGTCGTTCACGCAGCTTCAAGAACTCACGCATGCCGGAGGCAAAAATGCGCTCCAGCGGTGCGCCGTTGGTCTTGGTCGCGACGCCGTTGTAGAGGTCGTTCAGGTTCTTGCCCGACCAGAACTCTTGCTCAAAGGCGTCGTTGCCGGTCTTGATGCGTGACAGCGCAATCAGCTTGCCAAAAATAACGCTCCAACTGGCCAGCGACACGGTCAGCAGGGCGCCAATCACCAACTGCACTGCCAGGCTGGCATGAGCGATCAAGGAAACAATGGATAAGTCTTGATTCATGAATCCGAACAGTCCTGGTTGATGGCTTCGATCAAAGCCGCGGGGATACGAGTGGGTTTGAGGTCGGCAGCAGGGGTTGACCCCAGGCTCGCCGAGCTGCTGACGCAGCCAATACGGATCTCGCCTTCGGCCAGCAGGCGCTGACCACAAAAAGCGCGTTGAAACAAAAGCATGCTGGCGCGTCCGAGCTCGCGGATTTCGACGCTGACGCGCAGCAAATCATCGAGCCGAGCGGGGCTCAGATAGCGCACCTGGGTGTGACTGACGACGAACATCACCCCTGTGTGCAAACGCATCGTCTCCTGGGAGAAACCCAGCGCCCGGAGCCATTCGGTGCGTGCGCGCTCGAAAAACTTCAGGTAATTGGCAAAGAACACCACGCCGCCAGCATCGGTGTCTTCCCAATAAACGCGCATCTCGCGCTCGAACGGAGCAGGCAGGCGGGTCATGCTTGGCGCAGGAACTGGCTCAGACGGGCGATGGTTTCTTCAAGATCGTCCATGCTGGAGGCAAAAGACAAACGCATCCAGCGTGGCGCGTCGGCCCGACCGAAGTCGCGTCCGGGCGTCAAAGCGAGCTGCGCCTTGTGCATCAACTCGAAGGCGAAATCCCAGCTGTTGTCTGAAAAGCGGGAGACATCCATCCAGGCATAGAAAGCACCGTCGGGAACCACCGGCACATGCAGCCCCAGGGCTTGCAGTGCCGGGACCACATAGTCGCGGCGTTCGCGCAAGGCCTGACGGCGGCGTTCGTACTCTTGCAAGGACGCGGGCTCAAAACAGGCCAGGGCTGCGTGCTGCGCAAGGCTGGAGGGGCAAATGAAAAGGTTTTGGCTCAGCTTCTCTATGGGTGCCACCAAGTCCGGTGGCAAGACCATCCAGCCCAAACGCCAACCGGTCATGCCGAAGTATTTGGAAAAGCTATTGACTGAAATGACATCGGGCCCGAGCGCCAAGGCGCCGTGTTCGAAGCGTGGGTCGTAGCTCAGCCCCAGATAGATTTCATCGACCAGGGTGACGCCGCCTTTGGCGCGTACCGCTTCAACGATTGCACGCAGTACTTCAGGCTCGATCGAGGTGCCGGTGGGGTTGCTGGGCGAGGCCAGCAAGACGCCGCGGGTCTTCGCCGTCCAGGCGGCTGTCACCTGGGCCGCGCTGGGCTGAAAACGTTGCTCCGGCCCACAAGGCAGCAAAACCGCAGTGGCGTCGGCCGCCGCGACAAAGTGGCGATTGCAGGGGTAGCAGGGGTCTGGCATCAGGACTTCGTCACCCCGCTCGAACAGGGCCAAACAGGCCAGTTGCAAAGCAGCGGAGGCACCGGCTGTGATGACGATGCGTTCTGGGCTGATGTCCAGCCCAAAGCGCTCGTCATACCAGGCCGACAGGGACTGGCGCAAGGCCAACAGCCCGAGGGCCGGGGTGTATTGGGTCAGGCCAGCATCGATGCAGGCTTTGGCGGCGGCCTGCACCGCTGGGGGCGCCCCCAAATCGGGTTCGCCGATGTTCAGGTAAATCATGCGCCGTCCACCTTGTGCGGGATCACACAAGGGGCCGCGGGCGATATCGGCCGCCGTTTTGGCGCACTCCATCACATAGAAAGGCTCGATATGCTCGAGCCGGCCCGCCAATTTCATGGAGCTTTGCTGCTGCGCGCCGCTGCGATCTCGGTGGGGCGCAGATCATTGGCGGCGCGGTCCAGAACGCCATTGACATACTTGTGGCCGTCGGTGCCACCAAAAGCCTTGGCCAGTTCCACCGCTTCATTGATGGCCACGCGATAGGGAATGTCAATGCAATGCTTGAGCTCGTAGGCCCCAATCATCAGCACCGCATGTTCGATGGGTGACAGGTCGGTGGTCTTGCGGTCGACATGGCGAGCCAGCACCGCATCGAGGTCGGCGGCCTCCAGGATGCAGCCATTCAGCAAGGCGTCGAAATGGGCTTGATCGACCTTGCTGAAGTCGTCTTGCTCACGCATATGGCTGTCGATGGTGGCGACATCGTCACCGGTGATCAGCCATTGATAGAGGCCTTGCAATGCGGCTTCGCGGGAGCGACGGCGCGCCGACTTGGCCTGGCTGCGTTTGGCTGCGGGCTTGCCATTGGCCGTGGCTTTGGTCTTCGGGGTGGCCGGGGCGTTCTCGTTCGTGCTCACTGCAGTTCTTCCATCAAATTGGCCATCTCGACCGCCACACGCGCCGCATCACGGCCTTTTTCCTCGGCACGCGCCCAGGCTTGTTCTTCGTTTTCCACCGTCAAAATTGCATTCGCAATCGGAATGCTGTGGTCCAGCCCCACGCGGGTGACTGCTGCACCACTTTCGTTGGCGACCAATTCAAAGTGATAGGTCTCGCCACGGATGATGCAGCCCAGGGCCACGAGCGCATCGTAGTCTTCACTGTCGGCCATGGCTTGCAAGGCGATGGGCACTTCCAGGGCACCGGGCACGGTGATGTGGCGGATGTGCCGATCGGGCACACCCAATTGCTGCAACTCGGTGATGCAGGCCTCGGCCAAACGACTGGTGATGGCATCGTTGAAGCGGGCTTGGACGATGCCAATGCGCAACTCTTCGCCATTCATGGATGCCTGCGATTTGCCGTGGCCCTTGTCGGATCCTTGCATGAGCTCTGTCCTTCAGTTTTTTTGTGGGGGCTGGGTATCGCTGGACTGGCCCGCGGCGACAAAGCCGGTGACTTCCAGGCCGTAGCCGGTCATGCTGGGCATGCGGCGCGGGCTGCCGAGCAGACGCATCTTGTGGACACCCAGGTCGCGCAGAATTTGCGCGCCGACACCGTAGGTCCGCAAGTCCATGATCTTGGGCGCAGGGGCCGGCGTCGGCTTGCTGGGTGTGGACTTCAATTGGTCCAGCAGGCTGCTCGCTTCTTCTGCGCAATTGAGCAACACGGCCACGCCGCAAGGCGCGCGCTTGAGCTCGGCCAGCGCGGCTGGCAGCGGCCAGGAATGGGCAGAAGGGTTGGCATCCAGCAAATCCAAAATCGACAAAGGCTCGTGCACGCGCACCAACACTTCGTCGCTGGGTGTCCAGCTGCCGTGGGTGAGGGCCAGGTGAACCGCGCCGGTGCGGTCGCTGAAGACCTTGCAGTCGAACTCACCTTGCGCAGTTTGCAATTTGCGTTCCGCTTCGCGGCTGACCAGGGACTCGTTGCGGCTGCGGTGTTCGATCAAATCGGCAATGGTGCCAATCTTCAGACCGTGTTCTTTGGCGAATTCGATCAAGTCCGGCAGCCGAGCCATGGTGCCGTCGTCTTTCATGATTTCGCAGATCACAGCGGCAGGTTCCAGGCCAGCCATACGGGCGAAATCACAACCGGCTTCGGTGTGTCCTGCGCGCATCAGCACGCCGCCGTCTTGCGCCTGCAACGGGAAGATGTGGCCAGGCTGCACCAAGTCGCGTGCCTCCGCGCCGCGGGCAACGGCCGCTTGCACGGTGCGTGCACGGTCAGCGGCCGAGATGCCGGTGGTCACACCAGTGGCCGCTTCGATCGAGACGGTGAAGGCCGTCGCATGCTTGGTGCCATTGCGGCTGGCCATGGGCGGCAATTGCAGCCGTTCGCAGCGTTCGCGGGTCAGCGTCAGGCAGATCAGACCACGGCCATACTTGGCCATGAAGTTGATGGCTTCGGGTGTGACATGCTCGGCCGCCAAAACCAGGTCGCCCTCGTTTTCGCGATCTTCTTCGTCAACCAAGATAACCATGCGGCCGGCCGCGAGTTCGGCGACCAGCTCGGGAACAGATGATATGGGCATACCCCGATTGTAGAGGCGCGGGGTCAGGCTTTGCGCCAAGTCAGCGGGGACGGGCGCGCAGACGCAGGTCTTCGCCGACCATTTCGCTTTCAATCCAGCGCCATTGAAGGGCTTGGTCCAGGCTTTGCCAGGGCCCCAGGACCGCCATTTCGCGCCCCTGGCCCAGCAGCTTGGGGGCCAAATAGACCAGCAGTTCGTCCACCAGGCCTTCACGCAGCAGCGAGCCATTGAGCTTATGGCCGGCTTCAATATGCAGCTCATTGATGCCGCGTTGACCCAGATCCTGCATCACCGCCACCAAGTCCACCTTGCCTTGCGGGCTGCCGAGCGCGAGCACTTCGGCGCCCTGGGCGCGCAAAAGGGCCACATGCTCGGGTTTGCTGTCGGGATCGATGGCGCAGTAAATCAGCACCTGGCCTTGAGGCGCCAGCAGGCGGGCGTTTGAGGGTGTTTCCAGGCGCGAATCGATCACCACGCGCAAGGGCTGCAGCACGGTCGGCACGAGGCGAACATCCAGCCGAGGATCATCGTCTTTGACGGTGCCGATGCCGGTCAGCACCGCGCCCGCCCGGCGGCGCCAAGCATGGCCGTCACTGCGTGCGGGTGGGGCCGTGATCCATTGGCTTTGGCCGTTGAGCAGGGCGGTGCGGCCGTCCATGGAGGCTGCCACCTTGAGTCGCACAAAAGGCCGCCCCCGCTGCATGCGGGAAAAAAAACCTAGGTTCAGCTCCCTAACTTCATCCGCCAGCAAGCCCAGCTCGGTTTGAATGCCGGCGGCACGCATGCGCGACAGCCCTTGGCCGGCCACCAAGGGGTTGGGGTCTTGGGTGGCGGCGACGACGCGTTTCAGCCCCGCCTCGATCAAGGCGTCACAACAGGGCGGCGTGCGGCCATGGTGGGCACAGGGCTCCAGCGTGACAAAAGCCGTGGCGCCCCGTACATCGGCCCCCCGCGCTTTTGCATCGCGCAGCGCCATCACCTCGGCATGGGCCTGGCCTGCAGCCTGGGTATGGCCCGCACCCAACAACTGCCCCTGCTCATTGACGATCACGCAGCCGACGCGTGGGTTGGGGTCGCTCAGACCAATGGCCTGCTCGGCCAAAGCCAGGGCGTGGCGCATGGCGCTCAGATCATCGAAGCGGGGTGGGGGTGTTGGCATGGCTTGGTGCTCTCAGTCCCAGGGCGCCGCTTCGACAGCGCCTTCGGTGCCGGCCACTGTGGGGGCTGACGGGGTTGCGCTGGAAGGGGCTGAATGAGCCGCCGGAGGCAATGCCGCCAGAGCGGCACCTGCCGCCAGAAAGTCGTGCTCGCCACCGAGTCCGTCGATCAACTCCGGGATCAGCTTGCACAACTCGCCCGTGGCCAGGGCCGCGTCGGCATCGAAGGCTTCGTCCTTTTCGGGGCTGTCGCGGCCCTCAAAGACCAGATCCAAAAAGCTGATCTTCTTGATCTGCAAGGTGTCGGTCAGCATGAAAGACACCCGATCCCGCCAGGTCATGGCGAGTCGGGTGGGGGCTTTGCCACTGAGCAGATGTTGGCGCACTTCTTCGATGTCGAGGGCATGGCGGGCATAGCGCACCACGGACTTCATTTCATCGGCGCTCTTGAGTTCGCATTCGCGGTCGATGCTGAAGCCTTCGGGCGTGACGCCATCCATCAACCAGGCGGCCATGCAGGTGGCAGGTGCTTCGGCAGTTTGGATCAAGTGCAGGTGCAAGCCGGCCAATTCTTTGATCAACAGGGTCACCACCTCGTCCGCGCGGCTGGCACTGCCTGCATCGATCATCAGCAAATGCTGCGCCGGCGAAATCCAGACTCGAATGCTGGACTGCTTGGTGAAGGCCATGGGCAGCAACTCCAGCGTGGCCTGTTCTTTCAGATCCTTGGTCTGTTTTTTGCCTGGCTTGCGACCGGTTTCTTGCTCGATACGGGCGGCCAACTCCTCGGTCTTGCGTTTGACCACCGAGCCGGGCAGTACGCGCTGCTCGATCACCAGCTTGAGCAACCAGTGGCCGCCCACGTCTTCAATCAAGGGCGCATGCTCGATGCCGCGCGGCGGCGCCCAACCCATGGATTGCTGCTGTGTCGCGCCGCATTCCACAAAGACCGATTTGGCCAATTGATCTTCAATTTGCTCCACCGTGGGCTGCCAGTCGGGCCCGACCCGGTACACCATCAAATTCTTGAACACTGCAATCCTTGTTGCTCGCTGAACCCGCCACCGATGAGGGTGGGGCGGGCAAAAAAGTGCATTGTCTCAGGCTTGAGGGAGGTCTGATTCATGGGCCCCCTTCAGCACGCTCAGGGCGGCAAGGGGGTCTCGACGCCCAGTGGCTGATGCAAGACGCTGGCCGTATTGAGAAACTGCCCTTGTGAGGGGGCGGCAGGACTGCCGGAAGGGCAGTTGGAGTTGGCCTGCAGGACCAAGAAGTTTTGCCGGTTCAGTGCACCGGTGACTTTCGCGTAGTCCAAAGGGTGTTCTGCATTGTCGATTTTGCGGTCGCCGTTTTGGTCGGCGCTGTAGCGACACACTTTGACCGGAATGTCCACTGCGTTCGTGCTGATGGAGGGCAATGCCGGTGCCGTGAAAAACAGTTGAGTGGCCAGCAGATCGATCGCTTTGCCCGGAGGGGGAACTTCGTCCGCCACATTGCGCAAGATCAGGCGTCCATACCAACTGCTGTTGTTGTCGGCATTGGGGTAGACGATGCAATGAAAATTGACGTGCGAGGTGGCGCTGGGACTGAGGCCGAGCGGATAGCACTCGTGGGCAGGGGCATTGGGGCCGCTTGCCGATCCTGGCTTGGCTGGCGCAGTGGCAATTCTGAGCGCGAAGGGCAGGCTGGCCAGACTGCTTTGGGCGGGGTAGGGGGGCGGGCTGATGCTGAAATTGACGGTGCCACTGAGCAAATAGGCGAAGCTTGCTTGGCAGTTGCTCAGATCTTCGGGCACGATTTGCGCGTTCGACTTGCCCATGGCCACTGTGCATTTGCTGGTGATGACGCCAGTCAAATTGTTGAAAACCCAGGCCACGGTGTCGATTGCCGAGGGGATGAATACGCTGCGGCCATCGCCCATATCCTTGGCGTTTGTCGGAATTGCGGCTTCTCGGCCTGCCGGACGCTGCGTGTTGGGGGCCGCCGGTGCCAGGCCCAAAGAGCCGCTCAAGCTGGGTTCGGCCCCGGCAATGAAGCTGTCCATCAGGACAAACTGATCCTGGCCAGCACGGTCTTTCCATTCAACCCGGATGCGTACCGCAGCCAAATCAGCCAAGCCTTGCGGGCTGGGCGTGACCCGGGTTGACAGCATGAAGTTGGCATTGCTGTTGGCATCACCGGCATTGACGCGGTCGCTGTCTGTGATGTCGCTGAAAGCGAGCGCGCCGGCCGCGGGGTTGGCGGGGTCGGGATGCTGCATGCGCGAGTAGGAGCGCAGCGTTTCCATTTGAGCTTGCGCCAAGCGCACCGCTTCTCCTCTTTGTTTGGACAAATCGGCGCCGCTGCGCAAACTGCTTTGCAAGCCGATCAAGGCCACCATGCCAAAGGCCATGATCAGCAAGGCGACCAAGGCTTCAATCAGGGCCAGGCCTCGTGCCGGAGTTCGCAGGGCAATCATGTCAGTTCCACCAACTGCCGGGCACACGCACAAAGCTGCCACTCGCGTTCTTCAACTGCTCCATCACCTCCCAGCGGTACCAAAGGTCCACCATGCCCGCGATGCTCAGGTCGCCTTCCACCACCAGGGCACCTGTCAGCAAGGCTTGCAAGCCGCTGGTATTGCTCCAGCTGGCATTGCCGCGCACATAGAGCAGGCCCTGCATCTGCAGTGCTGCGTCGATGTTCAGCGCGCCGTTGACGATCACAAGCATGGGGCTGTTTGGCGCGCCCAGCACGGTGGTGGTGTTGATGCTGACCGGCCCTTCAAGCCAAACCAAGCGCACGCCTCGCGCATAGGCCGCAGCCAGGCTGGGCCCGCAGTCCGCAGCACATTGGATCCGGCGCATCGCGGGCTGGCGGCTGTATTCGGCTGCCGGCATGCCGAAAAACATCGCAAACATCTTGGCCGCGTCTGCCGCTTGCAATTGCGGGTCGGATTTGATGAGCGCCAGATCTGCCGGTGTACCCGGCAGACTCTCGAGCCGTGAGTCCAGCAAATTGGGGATGCTCGCGTCACCGGTTTGAAGCAACAGGCCTTGACTGGTCTTGGGGTCGCTGTTGTGCAGGCCAATGCCGTTGGCGTCCAGCTTGATTTCGCCTTTCACGGTCAAGGGGACGGGTGGGGGCATTTTGAGGGCGCTGAGCAAGGCGGCATCCACCGACACCACGGACTGGCTGGCTATGGCGTCGCGGGCCAATTCAACGCCCTCACAGTCGGACAAAGAACTGCTGGTGCAGGCCGTGGCGATGATGCGCACGATGCCGGGGCGGTTGCCCACAATAGGTTTGGGGAAGGTCACCTGAAAGCTGGGCTGCATATTGGCCGCCGCGGCGGGTGGGGTGGTGGGGGCCGTCCAAGCGGTGCTCGGGCATCGGCAGACCCAGCCCTGAGCCTCGCTGCGCACGCAATCCGCCACGGGCTTGTTGTCCAGTCGAATCGGGCTGACCCAGCGGCTTGTGGCCGCGATGCTGAGATAGCGTTCACGGAAGCTGTTGCTGGTGGGGCCGTCGGGCAGGCAGGCAGCGTTGATGGCATCGCTGTTGAGCATGGCCAAGGCCCACTCTGCGCCCGCTTCCGCGGTTTCGAGTGCAAGGCCGGATCGGTAGTAGTTGCTCGCGATGCGCTGCTCGAACACCATATTGCGGTTGGCGAACGCAGCCATCATGGCCATGATCAAAAACAGCACCATCACCACCACCAGGGTGGCCGCCCCCGATTGCTGCGTTGCGCGGCGAGTTTGTTTCGGCCAAGTTTTGCCTGACCCTGTTTGCGGCGTGAGCTTGGGCCTGATCATTGGCAGGCTCCCTGGATTTGGTCATTGCGCATGCGACTGCTGAGCCGGATGCTGCGAACTACTTCGGGGTCGTGGGCTGCCTGGCCCGTGAGTGAAATATCAAAGCGACGCAGCATCTGGCGGGGAGGACAGGCCGTGTTGCCCGCTTGGCAGGGCTTGTCGCAAAACTCAGCCAAGACCAGGGCCTGCTCATTCATCACCACATTGAAGGCGGTGATGCGCAGGGTATTGGGGTCGGTTAAGGGCTGATAAGCGTCGCCCAGCCGAAACTTCAGGATGCCGCCTTCGAGTTTGAAGCCAAAGCGTTCGGTGCTGGAGCTGACGATATTGTCCTCGGGGGATACCGCTGGAGGGGCGACCGGGCTGAGCCGGTCTTGATGTCGCGAATAGCTGTACTCCAGCACCGGGCTGCCTTGCATTTGGGTGAGACTGACATCGGCGTAAACGTTGGGGATTGGGGCGGCATCGCTGGGCGAAGGGCTCCAAACGCCCCGCATGGGGACCGCCCAGGAGCCACTTCGCCGCAAATCTCGGAGCATCAGGTCGGCCGCAGCGCGCAGGTCTTGCTGCACCTGGGTTTCCAGCATCAAGCGGCGGTGTTCGGCCAATTGGCCGGTCATCATCAGGCTGGCACCTGCCACCACAATCATGCCGACGGTGATGCCCACCATCAGCTCGATCAAGCTGATGCCGCGCTGTCGCGTCTTGGCGGGCCTCACGAGGAATTGGCGCATGGACTCACCCCGCTCATCGTGCTGCCGCTCGGAGCGCAGGTCGAAACTCGACCCATGGTGTTGACTTGGACCTGCAACTGCGCCCCTCTGAGCCCAATGACGGTGACCGCGAAGCCCGCAACTGAATTGGTCATGCGGGGGTGCTGAAAGGCAATGCTATTGGGCTCGAAAGGGTCAAATTGGCCGGAAAGGCTGAGACGAATACCCCGGCTGCTAGGGATTTGCACGGTACGCAATTCGGCCGTTTGGCCACTGCAGGCGCTGCCCGGTGGGCGACTGCAATCGCAGCCTCCACTCGCACCAAAGTATCGAATCGTGTAGCAACTCATATGGGATGGGAGGCCAAACGAGACGATGACGTCGTTGCGCTTGCCGCCCAAGCCAGCTTCAGCACGGGCGAACGCCAGGTCATTGCTGAGCTCGGCGGCGACCATCTGGACCCGACGTCGGTTCAAGATGTCTGCAAAAGAGGGGCCAAGCAGGGCTAGCAAAATACCCATCAGGGCCAAGGTGACCATCACCTCAACCAGGGTCACGCCGCTTGACTCCGGCCTGTTCATGCTCATTGCGGCCAACACTGGGCCTTGGTATCGGCGGCACTGCTGTCTTTGGCTTCGTATTGAAGATTGCCGCCGTCGACTCGAATTGACATTTCTGCGCATTGGCTGTCCCGGGCCTGAACACTGCTGCTACTGGGCACGGCCTTGGCGATGTAGCCATAAGCAAAGCTCGGAGGCTGACGAATGCCTGTCAGACTGAGCTCATAGTGTTTGCCGGCCGACTGTGACCCCAGTTTCAAGCCATCGTCACCCAGCGAGGAGGCGTAGTTGCCCCGATTGCTGCGCCACCGCTCCTGCGCTTGAACCACCGCGCTCAAGGCCGCAATCGCGTCGGAACGCCGACTTTTGGCCATTTGCTTCTGGTAAGCGGGCAAAGCCACCAAGGCCAAGATGGCCACGACAGCGCCGACCAACAGCAGTTCAATCAAGGTAAAGCCAAGACGTGAGTGTTTCGTTTGCATAGAAGATTCATCGAGCGGAAGTGCGGCGACCTGCGCGATTGCAGGATTCAATTATGAAAAACGCAGGCCAAGCCAGTGATCCCATTGCGCCGCTTGTCGTTGGGCTGAGGCCGTTGGTCGGGTCGGCATTTCGGCCGAGAACTCAAAGCCAGTGTGCTGTGAATTCAACAGCGTGGATATTGGGGCAAAGCAATGGAAGTGCTGCAGGTGCGCACCCGGCCCGCGATGCTGACCACCTGCTTGATGGACTCTCCGCTGCTCGTACTGAGTTCGATGCTCCCGGTGCTGGTGACCGCGCCTTGCCGGGCTTGAAAGCTGAGGGCGCTGATATTGGTTTTGAGTTCGAGTTTGTCGGCTTTGGCAATCCAACTGGACTTCAACAATCTGCCCGTGTTGGCGCAAGTCGCCAGCCCTGAACCGTCGCATTGGCATTCCCCGGTGGCGCCAGTGTGGACGAGGTAGCAGGCTCCGTTGGGATGCAGGTAAAACCGGACTTGAATCGAGTCGGCGTGAAGCACGGCCAAGCTGCGTGCTTCTTGCAGGTCAGTGAACAAGGTGGCGGCTGTCGCTGCCAACCGTTGACGTTGTTTGATTCGCTCCAGCGAGGGCAGGGCTTGGGCCAACAAAATGCCAACAAGCGCTACGCAGACACACAACTCGATCATGCTGTGGCCGCGGCTGAATCCGCTCCCGAGCAGGCCGTTCTTCATGCCTCCACCCCCAATCGCTAACTTGTTATGTCAGCACAATTTAGGTTCGGATTTGCCTGGTTTCAGCCCCACTCGCGGGGGTGTTAGGTGGGGGCTTGTCGCAGCTCGCGATTTGCTTAAATATCGCGAATTAGCTTGCGGAATTCGTCGACATCTTCAAAGCTTCGATAAACCGAAGCGAAACGGACATACGCAACTTTGTCAATGCGTTTGAGCTCGCGCATGACCAATTCGCCCAAGCGGTTGGAGGGCAATTCCCGTGCCCCGCTGGTCAGCAGGGTCTCTTCGATCTTGGCCAGGGCCGCATCAATTTGTTCGATGCTGACGGGGCGTTTGCGCAGGGCCAACTGCATGGACGCGCGCAGCTTCTTGGGGTCGAAGTCCGCGCGCGTTCCATCTTTCTTCACGATCACAGGCAGGGCAATTTCTGCCCGCTCATAGGTCGTGAACCGTTTGTCGCAACCCAGGCAGCGACGCCGGCGTCGCACCACATCACCTTCGTCGGATTCCCGCGTCTCTGCGACTTGGGTTTCTGCGTGGCTACAAAAGGGGCAGCGCATGGGGTCTGAGGCTGGGTTGACTTGACGGTTTAACGGTAGACCGGGAACTCGCGAGTCAAGGCTGCAACCTTGGCTCGCACGGCTTCGAGATTGGCCTCGTCATTGGGGTTGTCCAAGACATCGGCGATCAGATTGGCGGTCAAGCGCACCTGCTCTTCCTTGAAGCCGCGCGTGGTCATGGCCGGTGTGCCCAGGCGGATGCCGCTGGTCACCATGGGCTTTTGCGGGTCGTTCGGGATGCCGTTCTTGTTGCAGGTCATGTGAGCGCGGCCCAACACGGCCTCGGCCTCTTTGCCGGTCATGTTCTTGGGGCGCAGGTCCACCAACATCACATGGCTTTCGGTCTTGCCGGACACAATGCGCAGGCCGCGTTTGGTCAGCTCTTCGGCCAACACGACCGCGTTCTTCACGACCTGTTCTTGGTAGGCTTTGAATTCTGGGCTCAAAGCTTCCTTGAACGCGACAGCTTTGCCGGCAATCACATGCATCAGTGGGCCGCCTTGGATGCCAGGGAAGATCGAACTGTTGATCTGCTTGGCGACATGGTCCTTCATCAAGATGATGCCGCCACGCGGGCCGCGCAGACTCTTGTGCGTGGTAGAGGTGACCACGTCTGCATGAGGCACGGGGTTGGGGTAGACGCCCGCGGCGATCAGGCCCGCGTAGTGCGCCATGTCCACCATGAAATAGGCGCCGATTTCCTTGGCGATCTTGGCGAAACGTTCGAAGTCAATGCGCAGGCTGTAGGCAGAAGCGCCAGCGATGATCAGCTTGGGCTTGTGCTCGCGCGCAGTGCGCTCCATGGCTTCATAGTCGATTTCTTCGCGCTCGTTCAGGCCGTAGCTGACAACCTTGAACCATTTGCCGCTCATATTCAGGGGCATGCCGTGGGTCAAATGACCGCCTTCCGACAAGCTCATGCCCATGATGGTGTCGCCAGGTTGCAGCAAGGCGAAGAAGACACCTTGATTGGCTTGAGAGCCCGAGTTCGGCTGCACATTGGCGTTCTCTGCGCCGAACAGCTGCTTCAATCGGTCGATGGCCAATTGCTCAACGACGTCCACGTACTCGCAACCGCCGTAGTAGCGCTTGCCTGGATAGCCTTCGGCGTACTTATTGGTCAGTTGGCTGCCCTGCGCTTGCATCACTGCCGGCGAGGTGTAGTTCTCGGAGGCAATCAGCTCGATATGGTCTTCTTGGCGCTGGTTTTCGTTTTGAACGGCGGCCCAGAGGTCGGGATCAACAAGGGCGAGGGTAGAAGTGCTACGGTCAAACATGGTGGATGGCAGTGCTCAAAGTGTGGAGCCTCTGGGCGGATGCACGGGTCAACTCCCTGCGATCACTTCAAAGGCTGCCCAGGCGAACGGCTGGATGCCACCCAGGGTCGGAAAAGACGCCTGAGTGGTTCGCGCTCCCCGGTGGTCTGCCACCTTGGACTGACTCTGGACGGAGTCAGCCTTCATCGCCAGTCGCGCGAAGCTCGCAGTGTAGCGGCAGTGGACGCTCTCTCGAGAAGCGAGAGGCGCCTGGCCTTCACGAGCGTTCAGCGCGCCAGAGCGACGCGCTGGTGTTCGATGGCGGCCGTTTCGATATCGACCGGCAAAGGCTGCTGTGAAGGGCTTGCCGCTTCGCGCAGCGGCTTCGCTGCAGCTGGTGCAACGGCTGGCGAGGTATTCGGCACGGCGCGACCGGCCGCAACGGCCTTCATCTGCTCGTGCACGGCCATCACCCGCATGGCGTAGCCGGCGTCGTCGCTCAAATTGGCTGCGCCGACATAAAAACGCAGGCCTTCTTCCACGCTGCCAGCCCGCTGAATGCACTCTTTCAGGACTTGAACCCCAACGCGAAGATTGGTGATGGGGTCAAAAGCCGCAAAACTGCCGCCAAATGCTTCGTATTTGTCGTTGTGAACCCGGGTCATCACCTGCATCAATCCTTGCGCACCCACATTGCTTTGCGCAAAGGGATTGAAACTGGATTCGATAGCCATGATGGCCAGGATCAAGGTGGGCTCGACTTTGGCGCGCTGACCGACGGCCCATGCTTCCTGAACCAATCGGCTGATCGGTTCCGGTGCGACTTTGTAGCGATTGGCCAACCAATGGGCGACGGCCGCTTGCTGGCGCGGCAGATCCTTGGGATCTGAGGCCGTGGCACGGTTGATGGCTTCTGAGTCACCACTGTTCAGCAAGATATTGCCCTGCGCCAGCGCGCGAGCTTCTTCACGCTCGTGCAGCCAACCCAAAGCCTGGTCTTCCAGGCGATGACGCAAATCTGCTTGGCTGACAAAGGTCAGCATCAGGGCCACGACGGCCAAACCCAGCAGGGCCAGTGTGTTGTGGCTCACGACCAGCAGACCTTGGCCGATGTCCTTGAAAAACAAGGAAGTTGCGGCTCCGGTACTGCGAGCCAGGGATAAAAGATCACGACGCGCTGTCATGCGACTCCTTTCTTCTCCGCAGCACAGGGCCATCGAGTCAGTGAACTCGGTCGCGACTATGCGGCAGTGATAATGGGCCGGTTCGTTAAGGCATGGCTGCGAGTGTTGCAGCGAGCTTCGGAACGCCGTCCATCGGCAGCGGGGTGCTTGTACCCTCCCCAGGGCCCAAGCACGGGTAAACCCTGGATTAACAGGATGGGCGGATTTTAAGTTGCAAAAATAACCCGTCAAGCTTGTAAGTGCATTCCAATATTACTAATGGTTATGAAGTACCGAGATCTGCGTGAATTCATCCACGGACTGGAAGCTGTTGGGGAGCTGCGTCGCGTGTCGCTGCCGGTCTCGCCTGTGCTTGAAATGACCGCTTTGAGTGACAAGGTTTTGCGTCAAGAAGGGCCTGCGCTTCTGTTTGAAAAACCCACGGGCTTCAACACCCCGGTATTGAGCAATTTGTTTGGCACGCCGCGACGCGTGGCCCTGGGCATGGGGGCCGACAGTCTGCAAGAGCTTCGCGATGTGGGGCGTTTATTGGCCAGCTTGAAAGAGCCCGAGCCTCCTAAAGGTTTGAAAGACGCCGGTCGTTTGGTGCACATGCTCAAATCGCTGTGGGATATGAAGCCCCAAGTGCTGCGCCGAGGGGCCTGTCAGGACGAGGTGCTCGAAGGCGCTGAAGTCAATCTGAAATATTTACCGATACAAACCTGTTGGCCGGGCGATATCGGACCCTTGATCACCTGGGGATTGGTGGTGACGCGGGGCCCTCAGTCGGTGTTGAATCCGCGCGCGCGGCAAAACTTGGGGATCTATCGTCAGCAATTGATCGGGCGCAAGCAATTGATCATGCGCTGGCTGGCACACCGGGGTGGGGCTTTGGACTTCAGAGAGTTCGGCTTGGCCAATCCGGGGCAGGAGTTCCCAATTGCAGTGGCCTTGGGTGCGGACCCGGCGACGATTCTGGGGGCCGTGACTCCCGTGCCCGACAGCTTGTCGGAGTACCAGTTCGCCGGACTCTTGCGCGGCTCAAGAACCGAGCTGGTTGAAAGTGGGGTGGGGGAGGCTGGACGGATGCTGCAGGTGCCAGCGAGTGCGGAAATCGTGCTGGAGGGCTGTATCCCCACGGCTGAGCCCGGTTTCACGGGGTTTAGCGAAGATGGCATTCCCTTGAAAGAAAAGGGGGGCTATTTGCACGCGCTGGAAGGGCCTTTTGGGGACCATACCGGTTACTACAACGAGCAAGATTGGTTCCCCGTCTTCGAAGTGCGCCGCATCACACAGCGCAAAGATCCGATTTATCACTCCACTTACACCGGCAAGCCGCCAGATGAACCTGCCATTCTGGGTGTGGCCTTGAACGAAGTGTTTGTGCCCATCTTGCAAAAGCAGTTCACTGAAATTGTGGATTTTTATTTGCCGCCCGAAGGCTGCAGCTACCGCATGGCGGTGATTTCTATCAAGAAGGCGTATCCCGGCCACGCCAAGCGGCTCATGTTCGGTTTGTGGAGCTATCTGCGGCAGTTCATGTACACCAAGTTCATCGTCATCGTGGATGAGGACGTCAATATTCGCGATTGGAAAGAAGTGGTGTGGGCGATCACCACCCGCATGGATCCTGTGCGCGACACCACTTTGGTGGAGGGCACGCCGATTGACTACCTCGATTTCGCCTCGCCTGTCAGTGGTCTGGGTGGAAAGATGGGCTTGGATGCCACCAATAAATGGCCCGGTGAAACTTCCCGTGAATGGGGGCGCACGATCACGATGCCGGCGGACGTAGAGCATCGGGCCCAGGCTCTCTTTGAAAACCTGTTTGGATCGACAGCATCGGGTTTATCCGGGGCTTGAAACACTGCAGGTCGTCACCTAAGTTTGTGAAGCCTTTTGTAGGCATTAGCACTGGCGCAGTCTCTGCGCGCCAGGGGCCCTTCGGCAAATCGCCTTAGAGCTCCAAAGGTGGCGTAAGCCATCCACCCCTCGCAGTCTCTCCGGCTCCGAGGGGTTTCTCTTTTTTGGCCAGCTGGATCCGGTCTTGGGGCAACGCGCACCGGTGCACTGCGGCATGCGCTCTGTCAGTGTCCGGCCATCAAAGCCAAACCCTCGTAGACCGCATAGCGGACCCGACCCAGCCCAGTAGCGCTGGGCATCCAGTCTTGCCAGGCAGAACCGACATAGTTGCGCTGACCGACCGGGGCTGCGACGAGGGTCATGGCGTCTCCCGCTTCTCGTTGAAAGGCCTGCATTGCTCGCGGCATGTGCAGGTCGTGTGTGACCAACACAAGCGTTTTCACCCCATCTGCTTTGAGCATGGGCACACTCAAGGCGGCGTTTTCTTGCGTGTCCTTGGCCTGATCCTCCTGCCAGCGCAGCGAGCGGCCCATTTCTCCTTGCACAAATTGATCCGCCACCGCAGCTTCTGTGTCCACCTGCCGTTTCGCAGTCCATCCAATGCCACCGGAGTAGGCCAAGGGGGCTTGGAGTTGTCTGGACAGCCAGACTCCAAAAAGCAAGCGTTGCTGGCTGATGTCATTCGGTCGCGAGCTCCCATACTCGGGAACAAACTGGCGAATCCCTCCGCCCAGCACGAGCACAGCAAGCTGCTGAGATCGCTCCGACTCTGCTTTCAACTCAGCCAGCCGCGCCGTGCTCAGGACCTCCGGTGTTTGCAGCCAATGTCTGGCCAGCAATTGCCCCACAACTTCGGTGCAACTCAGCCAACTGGCAAGAAAGCCGGTGAGCAGCAGGGCTCGCCCGAGCTTGCGGCGGCGGCACAAATGGCCGGCGCCCAGCACCATCAGCACCAGAAATGGCAGAGGGGGCTGGAGCAGGGCTAGTCCGATTGGCTTGAAAGCGTAAAGGAGCGGCGTGGAATCCAAAGTCATGGTCCTTGGGCGAAAAACAGCGAGCGCATCATCGCCGCATTTTTCTTGACGCAAGGCGCATCGAGAAACAAGCTGAGTTTGATAATGGTCATCGAGTGCATGAACCCTTTTTTTTGCCGCGACTAACTTTGAATATGCCCGCAATCATGAAGTCGAGTGATGGAGTCGCAGTGACACGTTGGAAACGCTGGGCCTTGGCAGGCATCGCCAGTGTCTTGCTTTTGGTGCTGTTCTTGTGGTGGGCGCTGCCTTGGTGGGTCAAGAACAGCGGCGCCCAGATGGCTTCGCAGGCTCTCGGTCGGCAGGTGAGCATTGAAAGTGTCTCGCTCTCACCTTGGCGACTGAGCCTGGCACTGGGCGGTCTCAGGATTGCGGGCTTGCCTGAATCTGATGTCGCGACACCCTTGCTGAAGGTGCAGCATATCGAAGCCGCGCTTTCGCTGCGATCGATTTGGTTTGGCAGTCCGGTGCTTGAACATTTGAGCATCACAGGCCCTGTTCTGCAGATCACCCATCAGGGCGCGGGACGCTATGACATCGATGATGTGTTGGCGCGTTTGAGCAGCCCGAAAAAAGACGCCTCGGCGCCAAGCGCTCATCCCAAACTCGCGCTTTACAACATCAGCCTGCATGACGGTCAGCTGGTGCTTGTAGACAAGCCCGCAGGTCGCGAGCATCGCTTGAGCGAGTTGAGCTTGAGCCTGCCCTTTGTCTCCACCTTGCCTGCGGATGTGGCGGTGCATGTTCAGCCTCAACTTTCAGGGCGGCTCAATGGGGTGCAGTTTGGCGGACAGGGCCAGGCTTTGCCTTTTGCCGAGCATCGTGAAGCCAGCCTTGACTTCAAGGTGCAGGGCTTTGATTTGGCCCCGTATCTTGCTTATTTGCCGCGCAGTCTGCCCTTGCAAATCAAACAGGGGCGCCTTGATGCCCAACTCGCGATTCAGTTTCAACAGCCCCGTGGCCAAGCACCGCATATGGGTCTGAAGGGGAACCTGGCGCTGCGCGAGTTTGCGCTTCACAAGCCTGAGGGCGAACCTTGGTTGGCGTGGAAGAGCCTGCACCTCGAACTTCGAGATGTGCAGCCCTTGCGCCGACAATTGGATATCGGAAACATCCGCTGGGACGATCCCATCCTGATGCTGTCAAAAGACAAAAGTGGGCGGATCGGGTTGCCGATGGGGCCAGATTCACCTCCGGGGCGGGCTTCGAGGACGCAGCCTGACGTGCCCAAAGCCCAGCCCTGGCGCTTGTCTTTGGCGGGATTTGAAATCTCAGGGGGGCGGCTCCATTGGCGCGACGAGGCTTTGGCGCAGCCGCTCGCTTGGCGTGCCTTTGACGTCAATACCCAAATCGGCGCTATGCAATGGCCTCTTCGTGCGACAACGCCCATGCAATGGCGTCTGTCTTTGAGCTCCGAAGCTGCCAACTCTCCGGTCGCGCGTCTGAGCGGCCAAGCAGAGTTGAGTGCCGAAACGCTGCGCGCAGATTGGCGGGTCGAAGCGCTGGCCTTGCCGCTCTTGCAGGCTTATATGCAAGCCTTTGTACCGGCTCAAGTCAAAGGCAACTTGGACCTCGCGGGGCGGCTTGAAGTCCAGCAGCCTTTGGCTGCCCAGCCAGAAACACGCATGAGCCTGGGTCTGCGTGAGTTGGAGATCAAGGCTTTTTCTTTGAGCGCCCTGAACAAGCCCGAGTTGCTGTTCGGTGTGGGTGGCTTGAGCTTGGATCAGCTGGATGTTGATTGGGCTGATCGGCGTGTGCAGGGCGGCGCGCTGACGCTGCGTCGGCCGCAAGCCTTGCTCAAACGTGATCGCGAGGGTGCTTGGAATTTGCAAGCTCTGCTGCCACCAGCGACTGGCGCTGCCCACCAAGGATCCGACGAAGAGGCGGGTCCAAAGAAAAAGGGCAAGGCTGAGCAAAAAGCATGGGCGGTGGCGCTGAAAAAAATCAAACTTGAACAAGGCCTGATCCAAGTGAATGACGCTGCCACGAAGGGGGCTCCGGCGGCCTTTCAGCTGGAGCAGCTGGGCTTGAATGTGTCGGACCTGGCGTGGCCTGCAGTTGGCCGACGCATGCCCTTGGATTTGAGTTTCAAACTCAATGCAGGCAAGGTGCTAGGCACCCGCAAGGCGCGTTCAGACAGCAAGGCGCAGGGCAGTCTGCAATGGCAGGGCCAGATCGGCCTGGCGCCCCTGAGCGCCAGCGGCCGCTTGCGTACGGACCGCTTGCCCTTGCATTTGGCCGAGGGCTATATGGACCCTGCGCTGGGCTTGCATTTGCAGAATTTGGAGTTGGGGCTGCGCAGTGACTTCCAAGTGAGTTTCTCGGATGGGGCTTGGCAGGCCCGAGCCGGAGGCGATGTCTTGTTGGCAGACCTGCGCTTGCAGCAATCGCGGCAGATCTACGGAGAGCAAGTGCTCGGGGAAGACTTGCTGGACTGGCAGGCGTTAAAACTCAATGGCTTGAAGCTGAACCTTCAGCCCGGTCAGGCGCCGCAATTGTCGGTGACTGAGGCCAGCCTCAGCGACTTCTACGCGCGCATCATCATCGACGAGACCGGGCAGATCAACCTGAGGGAGTTGGGGGGGGCGCAGGCCAGTCGAACGCCGCCACTCGCTGCTCGTGACAGCGAACATGCGGCGAGGCTGAAGGCCCCCTCTGCAGCGTCGGCGCCCGTTCCTGCCTCTGCGCTTCCTGCGTCTGCGCGCCCCGCAGCCTATGCGCAGGCAAGTCCTCCAACCGCGGCCTCGTCCCCCGCCACTGTTGCAAGCTTGCCGCTGATGCTCAGCATTGGGCAGGTCTTGCTTGAGAAAGGTCGTGTGGACTTCAGCGACCGATTCGTGCGCCCCAACTACAGTGCACGTTTGACGGAATTGCGCGGCAGCCTGGGGGCGGTCAGCTCCAACAAAACCGATATGGCGCCTCTGAGCTTGAGGGGGCGCGTCGCCGGGACCGGCTTGCTGGACATCTCCGGGCAGTTGAATCCCTTGGGCAAGCCCTTGGCGCTGGACTTGAAGGCCTCTGCGATGGACATTGAGCTGGCACCCCTGTCTCCCTATGCCGCTAAATATGTGGGTTATGGCCTGGAGCGTGGCAAGTTCTCAAGCAAGCTGCAGTACAAGATCGATCCGGATGGCCGACTCAACGCCAACAATCAAATCATCCTCAATCAGCTGACCTTTGGCGACAAGGTCGACAGCCCCGATGCCACCAAGTTGCCGGTGCTTTTTGCGGTGTCCTTGTTGAAGGACAAGGACGGCGTGATTGATGTCGAGTTGCCCATCAGTGGCTCGATCAACGACCCGCAGTTCAGCTTGGGGGGCTTGATTTGGAAGGTGATCGTCAACCTCTTCACCAAGGCCATCAGCTCACCGTTTTCTTTGCTGGCTGGTGGCGCCGGTGCCGACCTCAGTCGCATCGAATTCGCGCCGGGCACGGCTCGGCCCATTGCAGCGGCTGATGTGGACAAGGTGGCCAAAGCCTTGGAGCAACGCCCCGGCTTGGCCTTGACCATCACGCTTTGGGCGGATCCAGATGGGGAGCGCGACGCCATCCAGCAACTGCGTCTTGAAGACGCCATGATCGCTGAACGTAAACGTGAATTACAGCGGCAGCGCACCGCCTCCTCATTTGCCTCGGCGCAGGAGGAAATCCAGGACTTGGGCCCCTTGAGCGAGGCTGAGAAAACGCGCTTGCTGAAGGTGGTGTATGAAAACACCAAGCTGCCCGACAAGCCGCGCAATTTCTTGGGCTTGGCCAAAGAAATTCCAGGCGCTGAGATGCGGCGGCTCTTGCTGAAAAGCTACGCGGTCAGTGAGGAACAAGTGCGGCAATTGGCTTTGGAGCGCGGCGTGCTGTTGCGCGATGCACTGATCGCCAAGGGCCTTCCCAATGGGCGCTTGTTTTTGGGCGCTCCGCGTTTATTGTCGTCCCAGTCGGCGGGCGCTTCGGCGCCAGCCACTGTCGCATCTGCAGCGGCAGGGCAGGCAGACTTGCAAGAGCATGCCGCCAAGCCCTGGACACCTTATGCCGAGTTGAAGCTGAGCAGTCATTGAATGAATCTGAAGCGCGCGGGCAGCTCAGCTATGCTGCGCAACTGTGTTGTCTTGACCGAGATCCGCCATGAACGCCCCCGTCCTTGCTAGCGCCACATCTGAACGCATCACCCTGGGGGGTGGTTGTTTTTGGTGTTTGGAGGCGGTGTTTGAACGCGTGCGAGGCGTGCTCAACGTGGAGTCGGGCTACTGCAATGGCGAGTTGCCGCAACCATCGTATGAGCAGGTCTGCTCCGGCAACACCGGTCATGCCGAAGTCGTGCGCATCGACTTTGACCCTGCGGTGCTCAGTCTGCGCGAGTTGCTGGAAGTGTTTTTTTCCATCCATGACCCCACCACTTTGAACCGACAAGGCGCCGATATCGGGACGCAATACCGCTCGGGGATCTATTTTCATAGCGCGGCGCAAGAGGCCCTGGCTCGGGAGGTGCTGGCCGAGGCTCAGGTTGCGCATCAAGGGCGGGTCGTCACCGAACTGCTGCCTGAGCGCAACTACTGGCCGGCCGAGGCCTATCACCAGCACTATTACGCCCGCAATCCTGATCAAGGCTACTGCGCCTTTGTGGTGGCCGCCAAGGTCGATAAATTCCTGGCCACGTTTGCTCGTTTGACGCGCTCAGAGTGAGGCGGCAGGCATGTCGTCTTTGATGGAATGGCGTGGCCTGCGGTATGCCTACCGGCAGGGCACGCAACTCAGTTTTGAAGATTTTTGTTTGCCACAGGGGCGCCATCTGTTGTTGCGCGGGCCCTCAGGCAGTGGCAAGTCCAGTTTATTGGCCTTGATGGCGGGACTGCTGAGCCCAAGTCAAGGTGAAATCTTCATGGCTGGCACGGCATTGCATGCAATGGAAGGGCGCCAACGTGATGCTTGGCGTGGCGCAAGCTTGGGTTTTGTGCCCCAGCGCTTGCATTTGAGCCCGGCTTTGACGGTGCTGGAAAACCTCTGTTTGCCTGCGCTGAGCGCTGGGCTATCTCCCGATCTTGGGCGAGCCCATGAATTGCTGGACCAATTGGGGTTAGGCCAAGAGCTTTGTCGGCGCCGCCCCCATCAACTCAGCTTGGGTCAAGCGCAGCGGGTGGCCTTGGCGCGCGCTCTGATGCGTCGCCCAAAACTGCTGCTCGCGGATGAACCCAGTGCCAATCTGGACGATGAAAGCACTCAGCGCATGCTGGCGCTCTTGCTGCGCAGCGCCCAGGAGAATGGTGCCTGTTTGGTTCTGGCCACCCATGATGCGCGCTTGGCTGCAGGCTTGCTGCATGGCGTTGCGAACAGCGTTTGGCAAGAGTTGGCGCTGAAGCCCTTGCCGACACAAACGAGCGCATGGGCATGAACAAGCTTTCGCGTTTGGCCTGGCGCTATTTGTGGGCGCAGCCCCTGACTTCAGCATTGAACCTGGTGCTTTTGAGTTTGGGCTTGGCCGCCATCAGTTTTGTGCTGTTGGTGAGCGAGCAAATCGAGGCTGGGGTGAAGCGTGATTTGGCGGGCATTGACTTGCTGGTGGGGGCCAAGGGCAGCCCCATGCAAATCATGCTGTCGGGTGTCTTCCATTTGGATGTGCCGACCGGCAATATTCCCTTGCGAACGCTCAAGCAGCTCAAGGCACACCCCCTGGTGGCGCGGGCCATTCCGCTGTCCTTGGGGGACAGTCTGCGGGGCTATCGCATCGTGGGCACCACGCCTGAGTATCTCGACCTGTACCAGGCCAAACTCGCGGCCGGGCAGATTTGGCAGCAGCCGATGCAGGCGGTTCTGGGGGCAGAGGTCGCGCGTGAGCTGGGTTTGGGCTTGGGTCAAAACTTCAGCGGCAGCCATGGGCTGGGTGAGCAAGGTGATGCCCATGCTGAGCAGACCTATACCGTGGTGGGGCTGTTGGCACCCAGTGGTGGGGTGCTGGACCGCTTGATCTTGACCGATCTGGCTTCGGTTTGGGCTGTGCACGAGGCTCACCATGAGGAGAGCAAGCCAGATACCGCCGGCACCGGTGCTGCGCACCAGGGGGGCAATCATCCGTCCGAAGCGCAGCCGCAGGCCGCAGCCGATCGAGAAATCACCCTGGCACTGCTGAGCTATCGCAGCCCCCTGGCCGCCATCAGCCTGCCGCGCTGGGTTAACGCCCAGCCAGGGCTGCAATCTGCGGCGCCGGCGCTGGAGAGCGCTCGCTTGCTGCGCATGGTGGGCGTGGGCACAGAAGTGCTGCGCGGCTTCGGTTGGGTGCTATTGCTGGCCGCAGCGGGCTCGGTGTGGGTGACTCTTTTGCATTCGGTGCGCGAGCGTCAGCCCGACTTGGCCATGCTGCGTATGTTGGGCGCACCGCCCTGGCGTGTGGCTTTGCTGGTCAGCTTGGAGGCCTTGTATCTGGCGGCGCTGGCCAGTGTGCTGGGTTTGTGCTTGGGGCATGCTTCGGTGGCCCTGCTCGGGCATGCGCTGGCTGCGGATCGCTCTTTGCAACTCAGCGCTGCGTGGTTCTCGCCCTGGGAGCTTGCCATTCCTGCACTGGCCTTGGCGATGAGTCTGCTGGCGGCAGCATGGCCGGCCCGCACAGCCTTTCGTTTGGATGTGAGTGAATTGCTGCAGGCTCCGCACTGATGCGAGCGCGTGCCACGCATGCAAGGCCTGAGTCCGGCGGGGGGGCACAATAGGGTTGGGCGAGGTGTTCTTGCTTTCGACGAGACTTGGATGATGCGCTGTTTGTATGTGAGACCGCTTGGGCGGGTGGTGTTGGCTTGGGTGCTGGCTTGGGGCAGCGCAGCGGTGTTGGCCCAGCCTGTGATCGGCAGCGGCCCGGGCTACCATGACCCGCGCAGCCCCTTCAAACCACTGCAAGAGCGGGACGGCATTGTGTCTTGGAGCGTGCTTTCCGCAGTCACCACCAAAGCAGAGAAAAATCGGCTGCTGCCGAGTTTTCCGGCCCAGGTGCTGGCTCTGGACAAGCAAAAGGTCAAGGTCCAAGGTTTCATGATGCCCTTGGAGCCCGGGGACAAACAAAGCCACTTCTTGCTGTCTTCGGTGCCGACCAGCTGTTCCTTTTGCGTGCCCGCTGGGCCCGAGGGTTTGGTGGAAGTGCGCACCAAACAGCCGGTGCGCTACAGCTTGGAGCCCGTGGTGGTGGAGGGCGTCTTTGCGGTGCTCCACGACGACCCCTTCGGTATGTTTTACCGGGTGGTGGACGGGCAGGGCTTGAAGCGCTGAGGCCATCAAGGCCCGCCTGAAAACTCGGGACGACGCTTCAGGGCGCCAAACGTTCCTTCACCCATTGGCCATCGTCCAGCAGGCGATAGCTGAGTCGGTCATGCAGCCGTGATTTGCGGCCCTGCCAGAATTCCCAGCGCTCCGGCTTGAGCCTGAAGCCGCCCCAATGTGGCGGACGGGCCGGATTCAAGCCATGTTGAACCGCGGCCTTGGCTGCATTGGCGACCAGCACGCTTCGGGATGCAATCACCTGGCTCTGGGGCGAAGCCCAAGCACCCAGTCGCGAGTCCAGGGGTCGGGATTGGTAGTACTCATCCGAGGCCTGGGCTTCGATTCTCTCCACCTGGCCTTCGATTCGCACCACCCGTTCCAACTCCACCCAATGGAACTGCAAGGCGGCAAAGGGGTTGGACGCCAGCTCCCGGCCTTTGCGACTCTCGTAATTGGTGAACCAGACAATGCCGCGGGCATCAAAGCCCTTGATCAAGACAATGCGGGTTGAAGGACGCCCTTCAGGGCTGACGGTGGCCAGGGTCATGGCGTTCGGTTCAGGCACTTGGCTGGCCAGCGCGTGGTCCAGCCATTGCTTGAATTGACTCAGCGGCTCAGACGCGGCCAGGCTCTCATCGAGCTCGCCTTGCTCATAACTTTTTCGGAGATCAGATAGCTTGTTCATGACAACAGTATGGCGAATTCCTGGCAAGTTGGACTTGAAGAAAACGGTAGAACACCTTAGGTGAAGGCCCCACTGTCGCGGGCGAGACCGAGGCCTCATGCTATGCGCTCAAGTGCCAGCCTGGCGAGTAGCGGGGTCTTTAAGCTCTGCGGGCAGTGGGCGATCGGGCCCGCCAATGACCGGGCGTCACTGAGGGAAGTTCAAAAGGATGTTGGGCATGATAAGACGGCGACCAGCAGTTCTGGTGCTGGCCGCTGGCCGAGGTCAGCGGTTTCTGGGTCAGGGCCACAAATTGGCCCAAAAATTTGGAGATCAAGAAGAGCTGGCTTTTGATACCGAACCTGGGGTGTCAGATACCGTGCTCACGGCCACGGTGGCCCATGCCATCGAGACCGGTTTGCGGGTGGTGGTCGTCACGAGCGCGGCCTTGGCACCCTTGGTCTTGGGGCAGGTGGCGGCACGCGACGTGGTGGTGTTGCCCGAGTTAGATCGCAGCGGCCGGCCCGCCAGCTTTGGGATGGGGCATTCCATCGCGGCAGGTGTCGGCGCGAGTGGCGATGCCGAGGGTTGGTTGATCGTGCCCGGGGATATGCCCTTGTTGCAGTCTTTCAGCATGCTGGCTGTGGCTGCCGCACTCGATCAATTCCCGGTGGCTTTTGCTCAACACCATGGGCGGCGCGGGCACCCGGTGGGCTTCAGCGCCGAGTTGTTCTCTGAGTTGTTGGAATTGCAAGGGGATGAGGGGGCTCGTCGTTTGGTGGCGCGCTACCCTTCGCAGGCGGTGGAGTTGGATGACCCCGGTGTTTTGCTTGATGTGGACACCGTGGAAGACTTGGCCCGTGTGCAGCGCATGAAGCTGTCCTTGTTGAAAACTTGAGCCGTCGAGGGCCATGCCGCTGGGCTCAGCCCATCTCGGGGCAAAGCCCGTGCTGGGCTGCAAGCCGCCATTGACGCTCGAGATCAGCGTCACGCAAACCGTGCCTGTGCAGGCTTTGAACGGTGCGCATCAGATAGTCCAAGGTGCTGCCATAGCGACCTCGCGAGTGCGCAAAGATGTCGAGCAACTCTGCATCGCTCAGTTCGCCCACATAGCCCGGGCTCGTTCGCGCGAGCGTGAAGGCCAGAGCGCGCACCGGGCCTTGTGATGTTTTGCAGTTCAGCCAGCGCGGCTCGTAAGAGCCCACCACCATTTCGCGCAGCCACAGCACATTCAGCAAAGCTTCACTCTCCTCGGGCCGTGCTTGATACACCAATCCTTGGCAACTGCCCCCAGAGAGCAAGGTCAACACCAGCCCGGGCCGCTCGTGGCTGCCTCGATTGACCAAAGAGCGCAGGCGCAAGGCCCGGTGATAGCCATGCACCCGTGCGGGCCAAGTCTGGGCGGGCAGGAAGTCGGGCTTCCAGATCAAGGAGCCGTAGGCAAACAAACAAAGCCCGCGCTGCCGATCCCAGCGCTCTTGGGCCTGGTGCAGCAGGGTTTGGCTGCGTGGCGGCAGTTGCGCGAGGGCATGTGCCAGCGTGTCCAGATCTCCGGCATATGGCGCAGGTGAGGGGGAAGGGCGCGCGGCGCCGGATTCGGCTTGGGCGGCAATCGGGTGTTGGCTCATTGTCATGACAGGGCACAGCGACTGCTTGCCATGCTGCCACAGCCCTTGTCCTTGGTGCTTTTACGCTTGTTGACCAAGGGCGGTCAGCGACAATTGCAAGGCCCCGGCTTGGGCCCTGATGCCTGCCGCCACTCGCCGAGCTTTGATGTTTGTATTGATCAACTTTGTCTTCCTACTTCTTTGTCGTGGCGCTCATGCTGGTGTGGGCCAGGGCGCAAGGGGAGGGCTTTGGAGCCTTGTGCTCTTGACGGTGTTCAGCGACTGCGCCCTGGCTGCCGCGAGTCCTTCACCCCAAACTCCGACCCAGCGCGCCACGTTCGCAGCCCCGGCAAGCTCCGCTTTGGCTTCGCCGACACTGCGCAAGATCCAAGACACCGGTGTGCTGGTATTGGGCCATCGGGTGGCCTCGCCACCGTTTTCTTATCTGAACCCGCAGCTCCAACCGATTGGTTACTCGGTGGACATTTGCGAGCGGATTGCTGATGCGGTACGCCGGCGCCTGGGCCTCGCGGAGTTGGAGTTGAAGCGCGTGGCTGTCACCTCCGCCACCCGCATGCCCATGGTGGCCAATGGTTCCTTGGATTTGGAATGCGGCATCACCACCAATACCTTGGAGCGGCAAAAAACGCAGGCCTTTTCGATGACGACTTTTGTGGCGCAGACCCGGCTGCTCTCCAAGCGTTGGCAGCCCGTGCGCAACCTGGCTGATCTGCGCGGCAAGCCAGTGGCTTCCACCATGGCCACAACCAGCATCCAGTTTTTGCACCAAGCCAATATCAAGGAAGGCTTGGGGCTGAGGATCTTGGTCGGCCAAGATGATCGCGATTCTTTCCGTCTGCTGGAGACCGACCGGGCTGTGGCTTACGCCATGGACGATGTGCTCTTGCGCAGCTTTGTTCTTGAGAGCAAGCGGCCCGCGGACTACCTGATCTCTGACGAGGCCTTTTCTTTGGAGCCTTATGCCATCGGCCTGCCTGCAGCCGACCCGATCTTCAAAGCGCTGGTGGATGAGGTGATCGAGGGCCTATACAGCAGCGGCGAGATCCAGGCGATCTATGCCAAATGGTTCCAATCACCGATACCGCCCAAGGGACGCAATCTGCAATTGCCAATGAGCGAAGCCTTCAAGCGAGTGATCGCCAAGCCGATCGATTCGGCGGACGCTCGGCATTACCGCTAGCGCTTGTTCATCGAAAGCGATCAAGTTCAATGCCGTGGCGATTGAGCTTGTCATACAGCGTCTTCTTCGCCGTACCCAGCAGCTCCATGGCCGCAGGCACGCGCCCTTGACAGCGCCGCAGTGCTTGCTCGATCAAGGCTTTTTCGACCTGATCCATTTGTTGGGCCAAGCTGCAGTTGGTGCTGGCGGGCACAGCGGTTTCGCTGCCTTCATGCCCGACGATGTCCAGCACAAAGCGGTCGGCCACATTGCGCACCTCGCGCACATTGCCAGGCCAGTCGTAAGCCATCAGTTCGCGCAAGCGTTGTGGGCTCAGCTCCGGCGCACTGCGTTCATAGCGGCTGCAGGCTTGAGCGACGAAATGCTCAAACAGCAAAGGAATGTCTTCGCGGCGCTCCCGCAGCGGCGGCAGGCTCAGCGTGGCCACATTGAGCCGATAGTAAAGGTCGCCCCGAAATTTCTGCTGTTCGCTGAGCGCGCGCAAATCCGCCTTGGTCGCAGCAATCACCCGCACGTTGATGGGCAGCTCATCATTTGAGCCCAGCCGCTCGACACGGCGTTCTTGCAGCACGCGCAGCAGCTTGATCTGCAAAGTCGTGGGCATGGTCTCGATTTCGTCGAGCAAAAGTGTGCCGCCATTGGCATGCTCGATCTTGCCGATGCGGCGTTTGCCGGCAGACGTGAAGGAGCCAGCTTCGTGACCGAAGAGCTCACTCTCGAACAAGGCTTCGGGCAGGCCGCCGCAATTGATGGCGACAAAATTGCGGTCGCGGCGCTGGCTTTGGTCGTGCAGGCAGCGTGCCACCAACTCTTTGCCGGTGCCGGTCTCGCCCAAAATCATCACGTCCGCCGAGGTGTCAGCCAGATTCAGGATTTGTCGGCGCAGCTGTTGCATGGCCGCGGAGTTGCCCAGCAGCACCGCCTCCATGCCGCTGCGGCGCTGCAGTTGACCGCGCAACTCGTCCACCGCTACGCGCAGCACCCGCTTGTCCAGCGCCCGCACGATGGCGTCGACAAAACGCTCCGGCGCAAAAGGCTTTTCGATGAAGTCATAGGCGCCGGTTTGCATGGCACGCACCGCCATGGCCACATCGCCATGTGCCGTCATCAGCACGACGGGGATCTCAGCATCGGTGGCCATCACATGGTCCAACAAGCTCAAACCGTCCATGCCGGGCAGCCGCACATCAGTGGCCAGTACCAATTGCGCGCCGGGCTGGATATGCGGCAGCGCTTCTTCGGCGCAAGCGCAGGCCAAGACCTCTAAACCCGCCAGTTCCAGGGTTTGGCTCAGGCTGGCACGCACGGGTGGATCGTCCTCCACGAACAAGACCTTGAATCCCTCAAACATGCGCCCCATCCCTCGTGCAAACTTCCAGATCAAACTCAAACACCATGCCGCCACCTTGCTCGGCCGCTTGCGCATGAGCGCGCAGATTGCCGCCGAATTCATGAATGATTTTCGACGATATGACCAAACCCAAGCCCAGGCCTTGGCCGGCGGGCTTGGTGGTAAAGAAGGGTTCAAACAAGCGCGGCAGCAAATCAGCTGACATGCCCGCGCCGCTGTCACTCACCCGCAGCAAGATGCGGCGGCCGCGGCTTTCCGGCAGCGTGGCTGTGCTGATGCTCAGCCGCTTGAGCGGGGAGTCTTTCATGGCGTCGATGGCATTGGCAAAGAGATTGACCAAGACCTGTTCCAGCCGATTCGCTTCGCAACGCACCCAGCGTTGTTCGAGTTCCGGGGCGACGCTGAACTCCACTTGATCCGCTTGCAATCGGTGTTCCAGCAAGAGCTTGGCCCCGCGCACCGCGGAGGCCAAAGACACAGGTGCATGGGACGATTCCGCCTTGCGGGCAAAGCTCTTGAGTTGGCGGGTGATGCCGGTCATGCGCTCCACCATCTCGTCGATGGTGCGCAGATTGTTGCCCACCGATTCGATGCGGCCTTTTTCCAGCAGCAGCAAGCTGTTGCGGGAGAGGGCGCGCAGCGCGGTCAGGGGCTGGTTCACCTCATGTGCGATACCCGCGGACATCTGCCCCAGCACCGCCAACTTGGCGGCCTGCATCAATTCGTCCTCGGCTTGCAAGCGTTGGGCAATTTGGCGCTTCAACTCTTGATTGGTGTGACTCAGTTCTTGCGTGCGCTCGTCGACCTGCGCTTCCAACTGAGTATGGGCCATGCGCAAGGCCTTGCTGGCCTGCAGCAGTTGGGCATGGGCGCGGCTGCGCGACGCCAAATACAGCGCCAACAGTCCGATCAAGGCGCCCACCGCCCCACCGCTCCATGCTGCGTAACGGGCTTGTCGCCAAACTTCGCTCGGATCTGAGAGGGTGAGCAAGCGCAAGGCCAAGGGCACCAGAGAGCGCTGTTGCGCCAGCAGTTCTTGCCTTGAGGCCTGTGTGGGTGCTGTGAACGGGGTCGTGTCTGCTTGGCGCTCCCCAGCATCAACATCCAAGGGCACTTGAACCATGCGGGCCTCGTCTTGCAAGCCGTCTTTACCGAACAACTCCAAGGCGCCGCGCAGCGGTCCGGCATAGCGCCCCGAACTCAGCAACTCGCTGTGCTCGGCCGCACTGGGCTCGCTGAGCAAACGGTATTTCCAGGCCGGCACCGAAGACATGATGACGACCTCTTTGTCATCCACCACCAACAGCTTTTCGCCTTGGGAACGCAGGCCTTGGTCGATCCATGTGGCCTCCAGAGGCGCCAGATTCAAGCGCAGAACGATCTGGCCGAGCGGCCGACCGGCACGGCTGAGGGTGTGCAGCAAGAAGTAGTCGGTGCTGCCATTGATCTCATTGGCCGCGAAGAAATGCGCATTGCCGGAGCGTAGGTGCGTGCCCAGTCTGTGCACCACCGCCTCGGCCGTGCCCAGTTGGGCTTCGCTGCTGGCCAGCACCCGGCCCGAGGCATCGGTGACAAAGCTCAGGTTCAATCCGGCGCGCACTTTGATGCCCGCCAGCTTGCGGCTGGCTTGCTGGCGCAACGCCGGGTCCTCAGGGGCGGCCAACAAATTCTGCAAATCGGCGTCGATGGCCATCAGGCTGGGCAGATAGGCATGCCGGGCCAACTCGGCTTCCAAGCTGGCTGCATACAACTCCAGGCGTTCGGCTGCCACGGCCGCCAATTGCGCCATGCCGGCGCGTTCACTCAGGTGCTGGCCCAAAGCCATGCCCGCCAGCGTCAGCAGCAGGGTCAAGTAGACCAAGGCGCGGGTGCGTGGCAAACGCTGGGCCATGCGCTGCAGCAGACCGGCAGAGGCAGATTCGGTCGACGCGCTGGCTGAAGAAGGGGATGAAGAACTCATGGTGCGCTTGTGGGGTTACCGCGCGGCAGGTGGGCATGGTGTTGCAAGGCTGCGTAGTGTGCCCAATGTGCGCACGTCTGTCCCGGCCTCAGCGCTGTGGTTCAGCCTCGTTGACGCAGCAAGGCAGTGCAAGGGATTCGATTGTTCCTGAGGGCGGTGCAGAAGTCCGCCCTGTTGCCGGTCAGCGAATGCGGAAATCCGCCCTCACGGGCCTATGTTCACTTGCGGGCAGCGGCGCTCTTCAGGGAAAGGTCTCGGTGCTTTCCCGAGGATTCTGACTTTTGGCATATGGCTTGCGAGCCTTTCGACCAGTTCGACGACAGATTCGTTCGCAAAGGAAGACAAACCATGGAAACTTTTTTCCAGCAAATCATCAACGGCCTCGTGCTTGGGAGCATGTAT
>CAMFGY010000007.1 GCA_945952065.1 uncultured Burkholderiales bacterium
CCGGCGAAGTCACCATGACCGGCGAAGGCAAAGCCTTGCTCAGCGACCCCAAGGTGCGGGCGGCGTATTTGGGCGAGTGAGTTCAGTGTTTCCAGGACAGGGGCGCACTTCAGCCAGGCTGGCGTTCGCCCCTGCAGCAATCACTTCTTCTTGTAGTTGAACTTCTGCCCGCTGATGGTGGCTTCGTACATCAAGCCCCCATGCGGCAGTGTGAAGATGGCCATGCCGTGTTTGTAGGCTCCCACCGACTTGGCGTGGCTTCGATCGCCACTGATTTGTGCCGATGAGCCGGTGGTGGTGGCTTTGGCGCCTGCCCCTGCGGTGATGGCGACGGCTGAGGCTTCGGCCCCGAATTCAAACTCACCCTTGGTGAAGGTCTTCAGGGCGGCTGCGTCTTCGAAATAGATGATTTGGCTGAAGCCCTGTCCACCTAACTGAAATCCTACGCTGACTTGTGTCATCGAGGTATTGCCGATGTACTTGCCTTGCTCGTAGACCCGGCCTTTGCCGTAGGCGCCGCCGATGCCAATGCCGCCCTTGCCAATGGTGGGAAAGACGGCGTAGCCATAGGCGGTCTCGGCGATCTTGCCGCTTTCTTCCGCTTTGGCGAAGGCCTTGATGGTGTTTTGATAGTTGTCGGCCCAGCTTGGCATGGCCGTCAAGCTCAATGCCAGCAGACCCAGGGTGCTGAGAAAGTTCCGTTTCTTCATCGGGATTCCTTGTTGTTGAGAGATAGGCATTGCAAGGCCTCAGGGCGTTTCAGTGACTTTAATCCGATTCATCCAGCCAACGGTGACAAGCTGTATCTGCTGCGCAGCGTACAAGTTAGGGCTTGTGCCAGGTGACAAATCACGCTTCGACCCCCACTGCATGTAACAGCGCTGTACCCGGATTTGGTGTGCAAAGGGTGTGCTTGTCGCAGGGGATCGTGTAATATGGTTACCAATTTTCACCATGCCGAGTTACACGGCCGTGCGTATGAACAAAACCCTTCTTGCCGTTACCGAGCGCATTCGCCAGCGCAGCGCCTCGACCCGAGGTGACTATTTGCAGCGACTTGAGCGCATGGGCGGACGAAAGCGGGGCGTCGAACGCATGGGCTGTGCCAATGTGGCGCATGCGGTGGCGGCCATGCCGGCCAATGACAAGCTGCGCATCGTGGCCGAGAAGGCGCCGCACTTGGCCATCATCACCGCCTACAACGATATGTTGTCGGCGCATCAGCCCTACGAAGCCTATCCAGCGCTGATCCGCGATGAAGCCCAGAAGCAGGGCGCCACGGTGCAAGTGGCGGGTGGTGTGCCAGCCATGTGCGACGGTGTGACCCAAGGCCTGCCAGGCATGGAGCTGAGCTTGTTCTCGCGCGACAACATCGCCATGAGCACCGCTATTGGTCTGAGCCACGATGTGTTCGACGCGGCGTTGCTGCTGGGCATTTGCGACAAGATCGTGCCGGGCTTGTTGATCGGGGCCTTGCACTTTGGCCATCTGCCTTGCGTGTTTGTGCCGGCCGGCCCGATGAGCAGCGGTTTGCCGAACAACGAAAAAGCCAAGGTGCGTGAGTTGTTCGCCCAAGGCAAGGTGGGGCGCGAGGAGTTGCTCAAGGCGGAGTCGGCGGCCTACCACGGCGCCGGCACCTGCACCTTCTATGGCACGGCCAATAGCAATCAGATGCTGCTGGAGGCGATGGGCTTGCATGTGCCGGGCGCGGCTTTTGTTCATCCACATGAGCCCTTGCGCGAGGCCCTGACCCGGGAGGCGGTGCGCAATGCCTTGGCCATCACGCACAAGGCGCGTTACACGCCGATCGGTCGTCTGGTCGATGAGCGGTGCATCGTCAATGCCATGGTGGCTTTGTTGGCCACGGGGGGATCGACCAACCACCTGATCCACTGGGTGGCGGTGGCCCGAGCCGCCGGTATCTTGATCGACTGGACCGATTTCTCTGAACTGTCCAGCGTCGTGCCCTTGCTGAGTCGTGTCTACCCGAACGGTTCCGCCGATGTGAATCAGTTCCAAGCTGCCGGCGGCCCGGCCTTTGTGATCCGCGAGTTGTTGGACGCCGGCCTGATGCATGCGGACGTCTTGAGCGTGGCCGGCGATTCACTGCGGCCCTTCGGTCGTTTGCCCACCTTGGGCGAGGCGGGCTCGGTGCAGTGGCAAGACCTGCCCCCCGAGAGTGGCGATGAGACCGTGGTGCGCAAGGCCGCAACTCCGTTCAGCACCAGCGGCGGCTTGAAGCTCTTGGATGGCAATCTGGGACGCGCCGTCATCAAGACTTCTGCCGTGCCGGAAGACCGGCACATCGTCGAAGCCCCGGCGCGCATCTTCAGCGACCAGGAGTCCATGCTGGCGGCCTTCAAGGCCGGTGAATTGGAGCGTGATGTCGTGGTGGTGGTGCGCTTCCAAGGGCCGCAGGCCAATGGCATGCCCGAGTTGCACAAGCTCACGCCACCGCTGGCGGTCTTGCAGGGCAAGGGCTACAAGGTCGCGCTGGTGACCGATGGCCGCATGAGTGGCGCTTCGGGCAAGGTGCCCGCCGCCATCCATGTGTCGCCTGAGGCTTTGGCGGGTGGTCCGCTGGCCAAGCTGCGCGATGGCGATATCGTGCGCATGGATGCCGTCAGCGGCGAACTCTTGGCCCTGGTGCCCGCCGAAGAATGGGCAGCGCGCGAGTTGGCGCAGATCAGTCCTGAGCAGGTGGATGAGAACGGTCACGGCCTGGGCCGCGATCTGTTTGCCGGCCTGCGCCGCAATGTGAAGAGCGCCGAAGAGGGCGCGGTCAGCTGGCTCTGATCGAGTTGCAGCACCCGCACCCACGTTCCAGCGAACCCAGAACACAGCAAAGAACCCCAGTCATGAGCATCAGCAACACCCTCAGCCTCGCCAGCCACGGCCCCGTCATTCCCGTCATCGTTATTCAACGCCTGGAAGATGCGGTGCCGCTGGCGCAAGCCTTGGTGGCCGGCGGGGTGCGGGTGCTGGAAGTGACCCTGCGCACCGCTTGCGCACTGCAGGCCATGGAGGCGATGGCGCGGGCCGTGCCCGAAGCCATTGTGGGTGCAGGCACCTTGCGCAGCGCCGCCGATGTGCTGGCCGCCAAAAATGCCGGATGCCAGTTTGGGGTGAGCCCGGGTTTCACCGAGGCGGTCGGCGCGGCCTGCCAAGAACATGGTTTGCCACTGTTGCCGGGCGTGTCGACCGCCAGCGAAGTGATGCAGGCCAATGCCGCGGGCTACAGCTTTTTGAAGCTCTTCCCGGCCGTGGCGGTGGGTGGTGTGAATCTGCTCAAGGCCTTGAGTGGGCCTTTTCCGGACGTGGCTTTTTGCCCCACCGGGGGCATCAGCCTGGAGACGGCACCTCAGTTCTTGAAGCTGCCGAATGTGAAGGTCTGCGGGGGCTCTTGGTTGACGCCACAAGAGGCGGTGGACGCCAAAGATTGGGCACGCATCACTCGTTTGGCGGCAGAGGCGGCGGCAATTCCGCGCCCTTAAAAAGAGCGCAGGCGCTACGTTTCAATTTCAGTCTTTGCCAAGCTCGCGTGTCTCGATGACACGCAGCCCTTGCTGGGCCAGCCATGCCAGGCCTTCATCCAAATTGGCGCTGAGTTGATACTGGGTCAATTTTCCGGCCCGCTCAGCCAGCGACTTGACCATGGCTTCATGAAACTGAGTGGGTAAGACATCGGTGACTGCTGCCATGCCATGGCGCACTCCGTCTTCGAAAAACGCCCACCATGCCGCCAAGGCCTCGGGTGTGCCACCCTCCCATTCGCGGGCGTCGCTGAGCAGGCCCCAGCCCTGAGGCTGTCCGGTGGGCTGCAAGGCGCGTTCGGCCCAGAGGGCTTGCGCTTGGCGGTGCAGATGAAACGAGGCTTGTTCGTTCCACGTGCCTTTGTAGCAGGCCATCAAGATATCGCCTTGCCAATGCAGGCTGAATTCGCCGTGTTGAGACCAATCCATTGTCATGCTTTGGCTCCGCGCTAGGACTCAAGCCGCTGCGGCGATCTGCCTCAGCGCTTGTTCAAAGACTTCGGGCGGCTGGCCACCCGAAATCAAATGGCGTTGGTTGATGATGATGGCCGGCACCGACTGAATCCCCTGGGCTTGCCAAAATTGCTCGGCCTGGCGCACCTCGGCGGCATACTGATCGCTGTTCAAGACGGCGGTTGCCGCCGCAACATCCAAGCCCACCGTGGCCGCCGCTTGAAGCAAAACTTCCTGCGAGCCTGGGTTGAGCCCATCGGTGAAATAGGCCTTCAAGAGGGCAAGCTTCAAGTCGCGCTGGTGGTGGCCGCCTTGCAGTTCCGCCCAATGCAGTAGCCGATGGGCGTCAAAGGTGTTGTAGATGCGGTCGCGCGCACCCTTGGTGAAGCTGAAACCCAACTCGGCGCCGCGCTGGCGAATGGCCTCGCGGGTCTGCTCCAGCTGCGCCGGCGAGGCGCCATATTTGCGCGCCAAATGGGCGTTGATCTCTTCGCCCTCAGGCGCCATTTGAGGGTTCAACTCAAACGGTTGGAAGTGCAGCTCAACTTGGAGTTCAGGCAGTCGCTGCAAAGCGAGTTCAAGAGACTTGATCCCGATGGCGCACCATGGGCAGGAAACATCTGAAACGAAATCGATACGCATGGGCGAGACTCTAGCCGAGTCTGTGGCCCTTGCCACCTGTCTCAGCCTGGGTTGATGCGCAACCAGGTGGTTTTCAACTCGGTGTATTTGTCGAAGGCGTGCAGCGATTTGTCGCGCCCATTGCCGCTTTGCTTGTAACCGCCAAAGGGCACGGTGATGTCGTCTTCGTCGTATTGATTCACATGGACCGTGCCGGCACGCAGGGCGCGCGCCACGCGGTGGGCGCGGTCAATGTGCTGGCTCCAGACGCTGGCCTGCAATCCGTAAGGGCTGTCGTTGGCGATGCGCACCGCTTCGGCTTCGTCCTTGAAGCGCAGCACGCTCATCACCGGGCCAAAGATCTCTTCCCGGGCGATCTTCATTTGCGGGGTGACCCCGTCAAAAATGGTGGGCTGCACAAAGTAGCCACCGCTGTCGGTGCGGGCCTGCACGCCGCCGGCGGCGGCGCGGGCCCCTTCGCTGCGGCCCGATTCGATATAGCCCATCACCGTGCCAAGTTGAGTCTGGTCCACCAGGGCCCCCATCACGGTGGTGGGGTCCAGCGGGTCGCCCGCTTGGTAGCGCGGCGCTTCAGCGCTCAGCAGTTCGACAAATTCGTCGGCAATGCTTTCATGCACCAAGACCCTGGAAGGCGCATTGCAGGATTCGCCTTGATTGAAAAACATGCTGCCGGCCACGGTCTGCGCGGCGCGCTTCAGGTCTTCAAAGTCTGGGAACACCAAGAAGGCGGATTTACCGCCCAATTCGTTGTAGACCCGCTTGAGGTTGGAACGCCCCGCATACTCCAGCATCTTGCGGCCCACACGGGTGGAGCCAGTGAAGCCGATGGCGTCCACGTCCATGTGCAGGGCCAAGGCTTCGCCGGCCTCATGGCCGAAGCCCGGCACCACATTGAAGACGCCTTCCGGAAGCCCGGCTTCAAGTGCCAATTCGGCCAACCGCAAGGCCGTCAGTGGTGACTTTTCGCTGGGCTTCAGCACCACCGAATTGCCCGCGGCCAGCGCCGGCCCGAGCTTCCAGGCCGCCATGATCATGGGGTAGTTCCAGGGCACGATGGCGCCAATCACGCCCATCGGTTCGCGCTGGATCAGGGCCAAGGCATTGCGAGCGGTGGGGGCGATCTCGTCATAGACCTTGTCAATGGCCTCGGCATACCAGGCAATGCAGCGCGCGGTGGAGGGCACATCCACGCTCAGCGAGTACTGGATGGGCTTGCCCATGTCCAGAGTCTCCAGCAGGGCCAGCTCTTCCTTGGCTTGAAGAATCTTGTCGGAGAAGGCTTGCAACACGCGCTTGCGCTGTGCGGGCGAGCGGGCCGACCAGCGGCCGTCTTCAAATGCGGCCCGCGCGCTGACAACCGCTTGGTCGATGTCGGCGGCTTGGCCGCGTGACACCGGCCCCAGGGACTGCCCGTTCAGTGGCGAGACGCAGTCGAATTGCAGGCCTGCGACTGTGTCGACACGCCGCCCACCGATGAGGGGGCGGCCATCAATGCTGAGGTCCTGGGCACGGGCGTGCCAGTCGATGGCGGGGTTGCGGCTCTGACTCATGAGCTGATCCTCAGAAGCTGACCACCATGGAGGTGCCCAGCATGTGGTTGTTCTTGCGCCAGCCCATATCGCTGCGGTTCAAGAACACCGCTTCGCTGGCGGCATCCAGTCGGTACTCCATCTTGAGCGTGGTGTATTGATTGAACAGGTAATTCAGGCCCAAGGTGAGCGCATAACGGTCAGCGCCCTTGGCCGCAGCTGTGGGATCAGGGTTGGCAGCATCCCAAGTGAAACCATTGCCGCGGCCTAGGCCGTTGCGGTTGTCGTCGCTGCTATAGCCGAACAAGCCGCCGCCGTTTTTGCTATTGCTCAGGTAGTCAAAACGAGCCACGGCTTCCCAACGAGGAATGAATTTGAAGGCCGCCAAGGTGGACAGGCCCCACCAGCTGGCATCACGCAACTGTCCATCGTCGTGAAAGATGGCGCTGCCTTTTTGACGACCCCAGCTGAGCTGGCCTTGCAGGGTCCAGTCGCCCCGGATGAAATAGGCATCGGCTTCGAGCAGGTCGACGCGGGTGTCGCGAGGCCTTTCGCCGGCCGCCAACAAAGCATCCGCAGCGTAGTTGTAGGCTTTGCCATGCAAGCCGGTAAAGCCAAAGCCCTGGAATTCGCCCTTGGCATAGTCCACACGATAGATCAGCGCAGGTTCGGTATTGCCGCTGGTCTTGCGGGCATTGTTGACATTGGCCAGACCGGCGCGAATCAGCCATTTGCCGCGGGTCAAGTCCAGCACGGCGCCGGTATAGGCCGTGGGCGCAGTGAAGTCGAACAAGAGGTTGTGGGTGATCATCTTGTTCAAAATGGGCAGGGTCATTTCGTAGCCGGTCCAGTCGGGGATTTGCCCCACCCAAAGCCGTGTTTGCAAATCACCCAAGGGGATGTTGACCGAGGCCTCGTGCACGATAGAACCACCGTTGAATACGGCACCCGTGCTGCGTTCAGGCGCCAGGGTCAAACGCCACTTGGTGCCGCCGTCCATCTCTTTTTGGAAGTCGATCAAGGCCATGCCGAAATAGCCGTTGTCGTAGGCGTAGCCGTCTTTGTTGAGCAGTTGAAAACCTGCACTGTCTTGGGCGCGGTTGTAGATGAAGGTCGGGTCAATGAAGCCGCTGATCTTCAGATTTTTGGTGCCCAAGGCTTCGGCGGCGTCTTCCAAGGCCTCGGTCTTGACCGCGATGCGGTTGAACTCTTGGGCCTGTTGGGGCGTCATGCCCCATTGGGCTTGGCTGGGGCTGGCCGACTTGGCTTCGGCAGCTTTGAGTTTTGCTTCCAGCTGAGAGACGCGCTCGCGCAAGGCGCGCAGCTCTTTCAACACTTCGTCATTGCTTTGGGCCCGGGCGGTGCTGGGGAAGGCCGCGGCCAGAGCAATCGTCAGCGCGGCAAGCGTGAAGGCATGGTTCAAGATCGTCTTCCTTTGGTTGGTGCTGTTCAGGGCGGGGGGTGGTGGCGGGGCTTTCGGGGTCGTCTTAGTCATGGAGTCCCGCGCATGGCGGCTGCCATCTCGGCGCTGCGTCGACGCTCGGCCTTGGCAATCCAATAGCTGGCCAGCACCACGCCAATAGCGACGATGACGATGATGACGGTGGCCACCGCATTGATGCTGGGACTGACGCCCAAACGCGCCCGAGAAAAAATCACCAGCGGTAGCGTGGTGGAGCCCGGGCCGGACAAGAAGGCCGACAGCACCACATCGTCCAGCGAGAGCGAGAAGGTCAGCAGCCATGCCGAGATCATGGACTGCGAGATCATCGGCAGGGTGACCAAATAAAACACCTGATGGGGCCGTGCGCCAAGATTCATCGCGGCCTCTTCCAGTTGCGGGCTCAGCTCACTCAGCCGGGCTTGAATCACCACGGTGGCATAGGCCATGCCCAGCAGTAAATGACCCAGCCAGATGGTCAGCATGCCGCGCTCCGGGAAGCCCAAGGCCCTTTGCAAAGACACCAGCATCAAGAGCAAGGACAAGCCGACGATCACCTCCGGCATCACCAGCGGCGCATTGATCATGCCGGCAAACAAGGTGCGGCCGCGGAATCGCTTGTACTTGACCAGCGCAAAGGCCGCAAAGCAGCCCAGCACCACCGAGGCAGTGGCGGTGGCCACGGCGATTTGCAGCGACAACTTCAGGCCGTTCAGCAACTCGGTGTCGCTGAGCAGCGCGCTGTACCACTTGACGGTAAAGCCGCCCCAGACCGATGGCAGCTTGGAATCATTGAAGGAATAGATGATCAGGGTCAGGATGGGCAGGTAGAGAAAGGCAAAGGCCAAGACCAGCCAAGTGATGCCAAACCAGCGGCTGCCCTTGGGGCCCAGCAAGGCGCGCTTCATGGCCGGCCTCCTGCGGTGGCCGGGCCCTTGCTCTGGCTCTCGGCTTGGTATCGATTGAACAAGGCCAGCGGCACGATGATGAGCAGCACCATCACCACAGCCACTGCGGAGGCCATGGGCCAATCGTTATTGCTGAAGAATTCATCCCACAACACGCGGCCAATCATCAAGGTCTGAGGGCCGCCCAAAAGTTCAGGGATCACGAACTCCCCAACACAGGGAATGAAGACCAACATGGAGCCGGCGATGATGCCGGCCTTGGACAAGGGCACCGTGATGCGCCAAAACGCTTGCCAAGGCGTGGCCCCCAAGTCGCTGGCCGCTTCCAGCAAGCGCAAATCCATCTTGGCCAGATTGGCATACAGCGGCAGCACCATGAAGGGCAGATAGGTGTAGACCATGCCCACCACCAAGGAAAATGGGGTGTTCAGCAGCTTGCCCAGCGCTGGGATCATGCCGGCGGCCAGCAGCAACTGATCCAGGCCCAGGGCCTCGATGGCTTCGGCCACCCAGCCGTGTTCGCCCAACAAGCCCTTCCAGGCATAGACCCGCAGCAAGAAGCTGGTCCAAAACGGCAGCATCACCAGCATCAACAAGGCTGGCTGCAGCGAGGCCCGGGCACGCGCCATGAAGTAAGCAAAGGGGTAGCCGATCAGCAGGCAGCCCAAGGTGGTGATGGCGGCGTATTTGAGGCTGGCCAAATAGGCTTTGATGTAGAGATCATCTTCGGTGATGAAGATGTAGTTGCTGGTCTTGATGGCAAGCCGCCATACGCCGTCGGCATAGCTCAGCAGGTCTTTGAAATGCACCGTTTCCATCTCGGAAACGCTGATCTTCATGACGATCAAAAACGGCAGTGCGAAAAACAGCAGCAACCAACCATAGGGCAGGGCAATGACCGCACTCCGCCCCGAAAACAGCTGGGACAGCCGGGCTTGCAGGTTTTTGACTTGCTTCATGGACGCATCTCGGGTGGATCAGTGCGTCAACACGACTTGGGCGCTGGGGGACCAAGAGGCCCACACTTCTTGATCCCAGGTCAGTGGATGTTCGCGGTAACGTTCTGAATTGCTTTCGCTGACCTTGAGCTGCTGACCGCTGGGCAGCTGCAAGTGGTACACGGTGAAAGCGCCGAAGTAAGACAGCTCCCGCACTTTGGCAAGCACTTGGTTGAAGTCACCTTCGGGCTTGTCGCTGCTCAGGCGAATTTTCTCGGGGCGCAGTGCCACGCTCACCGGCATGCCGGCCGTACCGGTGATGCCGTGCCCAACATAATGCTGGCAATCAGCGCAGCTGATCACCACATGGTCGGGCTCGTCCACGCTGAGCGTGCCGTCCATCAAATTGACGTTGCCGATGAAGTCGGCCACAAAGCGGCTGGCGGGTGTTTCGTAGATTTCGGCCGGAGCGCCCATCTGCAAGATGCGGCCCTCGCTCATCACTGCAATGCGGGTCGCCATGGTCATGGCCTCTTCCTGGTCATGGGTCACCATGACGCAGGTCACGCCCACGCTCTCAATGATGTTGACCAGCTCGATCTGGGTTTGTTCGCGCAACTTTTTGTCCAGCGCGCCCAAGGGTTCATCCAGCAAGAGCAGTTGCGGCTTTTTGGCCAAGCTGCGCGCCAACGCCACACGTTGCTGTTGGCCGCCTGAGAGCTGATGCGGCTTGCGCTGTGCGTACTTGCCCAGTTGCACCAGCTTGAGCATGGCCTCGACTTGGCTGGCGATCTGGTCCTTGGGCAGGCCGTCGCGGCGCAGCCCGAAGGCGATGTTGTCCCACACCGTCAAATGCGGAAACAGCGCATAGCTTTGGAACATCATATTGATGGGCCGGGCATAGGGCGGCATGCCCGCCAGGTCTTGGCCATTGAGAATGATGCGGCCACTGGTGGGGGTCTCGAAGCCCGCCAACATGCGCAGCAAGGTGGTCTTGCCACAGCCGGATGAGCCCAGCAAGGCGAAGATTTCCCCCTTGGCAATATCGATGGAGACGCGGTCCACGGCCACGGCACCACCGCCGAAGTCCTTCACCACATTGTCAATTTGGAGGTAGTTGCTGCTCATCGATGAAGGCTTTCGGCGCAGGGCGGGCGGCTCGGAAACTTACAGGCCGGTTTTGAAAGAGGTGTAGATGCGGGTCATTTGCCGGCGCACGTCGTTGTTGATCGAGTCAGGCGCGGCCATGCGCTTCATATCGCTGTCGCTGAGAAAGACGCTGGGGTTGTTGGCCACCTCGGGCTTGACGAACTTCTTGGCTTCTTTGTTCGGGTTGGCGTAGAAGACCTTGTTGGTCAGGTTGGCATGCACTTCGGGGCGCAGGATGTAATTGATGAATTTGTGGGCATTGCCTGGGCGCGGCGCGTCGGCTGGAATCACCATCACATCCATGAAAATGATGCCGCCGGTTTTGGGAATCAGGGCTTCGATCTTTTGTCCGGTCTTGCCGTCGATGGCGCGCTGGCGGGCAATATTGATATCGCCCGAAAAGCCCAAGGCCAAGCAGATCGAGCCATTGGCCAAGTCATTGATATAGCCCGAGGAGCTGAACAAAGTGACGCTGGGACGGATGGACTTGAGCAAGGCGGGCACCGCTGCAAAGTCGCCAATGGACTTGGTGTAGGGCGGCTTGCCCAGATAGTGCAGCGCGGCGGGCACCACCTCGGTGGCCGAGTCCAACATGCTCACGCCGCAGCTCTTGAGCTTGCTGATGTACTCGGGCTTGAAGAGCAGGTCCCAAGCGTTGTCGGGCAGGGGGGCGCCGCCGAGCGCGGCCTTGACCTTGTCCACATTGATGCCGACGGTGGTGAAGCCCCAAAGCCAGTTCACAAAGTACTCATTGCCTGGGTCCAACTTGGCAAGCTGGGCCTGCACTTCAGGGTCGAGGTTTTTGTAATTGGAGAGTTGGCTTTTGTCGATCTTGCGCAGCAAGCCCCCGTCGGCCTGCAGCTTGGCCCAGTAGCTGGAGGGCACGACGATGTCATAGCCCGTTTTGCCGGCCACCAGCTTGGCATGGACGATTTCGTTGTTGTCGAAATTGTCGTAGCGCACCTTGATGCCGGTTTCTTTCTCGAAGTTTTTGATCGTGTCTTCGGCGATGTAGTCCGACCAGTTGTAGATGTTGAGCACCTTCTCCTCTTCTTGCGCTTGTGCCGTGGGAGACAACAAGGTCGCGGCAGTCAGCAGTCCGGCCGTCAGCATGGCATTCAGAGTCTTGCCAAAAAGGGGCCGTGCGCAAGGCGAAGCGGTCAGGTTCATGGGAGGTTTCCTCTCAAAAAAAGCTCAGCAAAAACACACAGAAGATGGGGCCAAGTCTAGGGTTTGGGGCGCTCTTGCCCATCCACCGAAACCCGCAGATGTGGCTTGCAAAACACCAAGCCCGCTTTAGGCCTTACAGCAGATCTCGACGCATCAGTTCTTGCTGCGTGAGGTCCAGGCAACGGCGAATCAACGCCATCATTTCGTCGACCTGCGCGCGGGTCATCACCAGCGGCGGCGCCACGATCATGCGGTCGCCAACGGCGCGCATGATCAAGCCATTGCCGAAGCAGTGGGCGCGGCACATCATGCCGACCTCCAAGTTCGGGTCAAAGACTTGTGGGCCTTCTTGGCCGCTGGCCTTTCTTTTGACCAATTGGAGCGCGGCCATCATGCCGCAGCTCTGGGTTTCACCCACCAGGGGATGCTCGTTCAAGGCCGCGAATTGCTGCGCCAGATAGGGGCCGATGTCGTCGTGCACATGGGCCACCACGTTTTGCTCGCGCAGCAGCTTCAAATTGGCCAAGGCAACGGCGCAAGCCGTGGGGTGGCCGGAGTAGGTGAAGCCATGGTTGAACTCGCCGCCTTGCTCGATCAACACTTTGGCCACGCGCTCGCCCACCAGCACGCCGCCCAAGGGGATGTAGCCTGAGGTCACGCCCTTGGCGAAAGTCATCAGGTCGGGCGTAAAGCCCAAGGTCTCGCAGCCGAACCAGCTGCCGGTGCGCCCAAAGCCGCAGATCACTTCGTCGCTGACCAACAAGATGTTGTACTTGTTGCAGATGCGCTGGATTTCGGGCCAGTAGGTGGACGGTGGCACGATCACGCCGCCCGCGCCCTGCACCGGCTCGCCAATGAAGGCCGCCACCCGGTTGGCGCCCAGGGCCAGGATTTTGTCTTCCAACCAGCGCGCCGCCTTGATGCCAAATTCCTCGCGGCTCATGCCTTGGCCATGTTCGAACCAATGCGGCTGTTCGATATGGCAGATATTGGGGATGGGCAAGCCGCCTTGCGCATGCATGCCGCTCATGCCGCCCAGCGATGCGCCGGCCATGGTGGAGCCGTGATAGCCGTTGTTGCGGCCAATGATGACTTGTCGTTCGGGCTGCCCCAGCACATCCCAGTAACGTCGCACCATGCGCACGATGGTGTCATTGCCTTCAGAGCCCGAGCCGGTGAAGAACACATGTTCAAAACCGGGCGGCGCAATGTCTGCCAAGACTTCGGCCAGCTCAATGGCGGGCATGGTGGCCGTCTGGAAAAAAGCGTTGTAGAAGGGCAGCTGCTTCATCTGCTCGGCGGCTGCATCGATCAGGCTTTGCTGGCCGTAGCCAATATTGACGCACCAAAGCCCGCTCATGGCGTCAAGAATTTTGTGGCCTTCGCTGTCCCACAAATAAATATTGTCAGCACGGGTGATGATGCGAGATCCCTTTTGGGCCAGACCTTTGAAGTCGGTGAAAGGGTGCAAAAAATGGCTGGCGTCGGCCGCCTGCCAGTCTTGGGTACTGCGGTTCAGGGTGCTCATGATGCGTCCTCCTCGGTTTGTTCAAACATGCAGCAAGAGGTGCTCGCGCTCCCAGGGCGAGATCACCTTCATGAACTCTGCATACTCGATTTCTTTGACTTCGGAATACACGGTGACGAAGGATTCGCCGAGCACCGACGCCAGGTCTTTCTCCGCACGCAATTGGTTCAACGCCTCACCCAGGCTGCGGGGCAGTTGGAAGTCGCCCAGATAGGCATCGCCCTTGCATTCGGGGGTGGGTTCCACTTTGTTTTTGATGCCCAGATAACCACAGGCCAATGTGGCGGCAAGGGCCACATAGGGGTTGGCATCGGCGCCGATCACGCGGTTTTCAATACGTCGGGCATTGGGGGGCGCCAGCGGCGAGCGGATGCCGACGGTGCGGTTGTCAGTGCCCCATTGGATATTGATGGGGGCCGCGGTGAAGCGGGCCAGGCGCCGGTAGCTGTTCACATAGGGGGCGAACAAAGCCATGGCGGATGGGATGTACTTTTGCAGGCCACCGATGTACCAGAAGAACTCCTGACTGGGCGAACCGTCTTCATTGCTGAAGAGGTTGCGCCCGGTCTTTTTATTGATCACGCTTTGGTGCACATGCATGGCGCTGCCGGGCTCGCCGGCGATGGGCTTGGCCATGAAGGTGGCAAACATATCGTGGCGCAATGCCGCCTCGCGCACGGTGCGTTTGAAGAAGAACACCTCGTCGGCCAAGCCCATGGGGTGGGCATGGAAGAAGTTGATTTCCATTTGCCCGGCGCCCACCTCGTGGATCAAGGTGTCGACATTGAGCTCCATCTTTTCGCAGTAGTCGTAGACGTCTTCAAACAGCGGGTCGAACTCATTGACCGCGTCGATGGAGTAGGCCTGGCGCGAAGTCTCGGCGCGGCCGGAGCGGCCAATCGGTGGCTTCAAGGGCATGTCCGGGTCGCTGTTGCGCGCCACCAGATAGAACTCCAACTCGGGCGCCACCACCGGGTCCCAGCCCTCGGCTTCAAACAGGCCGCAAACTCGGCGCAAGACCGAGCGCGGTGCAAACGGCACCAACTCACCATGTCGGTCAAAACAGTCGTGGATGATTTGCGCGGTGGGGTCGATGGCCCAGGGCACCAAGCGGGCCGTGGTGGGGTCGGCGCGCAAATGCATATCTCGGTCGTTCGGGCTGATGACGTCGTAGTACGGCCCTTCTTCCGGGAACTCGCCGGTCACACCCATGGCGACCACCGCTTCGGGCAAGCGCATGCCGCGGTCCTCGGTGAACTTCTGGCGCGGCAAGATTTTGCCCCGCGCCACACCGGTCAGGTCAGGGACCAGACATTCGATCTCGGTCACCCGTTGTTGTTGCAGCCACTGTTCCAATTCGCTGAAAGAAAATTGCGTTCGATTCACCATCGTGATTCACCTTGAAGCTTTGTTCTTAAGACCGTATGGCGTGGAGGCAGGGCGCTAGGTTTCCGGCTCTAGTCCTTGTTTATTGCGTTGATAGTTGCTACAGGCTTGGCCAAAGGCGCGCAGCAAAGCCATTGAGACGGGGTTGCTGGCGGCTTGCCACTCGGGATGCCATTGCACGCATAGATTGAAGCCGACCGAGGGCGCATGGCTGAAGGCTTCGACCAAACCATCCTCGGCCACCGCTTCGACGCGCAAGCCCGGCGCCAAGGCCTTGACCCCTTGGCCGTGCAAGGAGTTGACGGCGAAGGCCTCACGCCCAAGCAGTTCGGACAAGAGCCCGCCCGGCAGCACGCGCACCTGATGCTGCTCGGCGTACTGAACTTCGGGCGCCTGGCCTTCGGGGGCGCGGTGATCGTTCAAGCCGTTTTGCTCCTGCACGGCCTGGTGCAGCGACCCGCCCAGCGCCACATTGGCTTCTTGAAAGCCGCGGCAAATCGCGAACAGCGGCAGACCCATGGCCAGCGCCTTGGGCACCAGGGGAAGGGTCCAGGCGTCGCGCTCCGTATCCAGGGGCAGGGCGGGGTTGTGCACCGCTTCATCAAAATGGCTGGGGTGCACATTCGAGGGCGATCCTGTCAAGAGCACCCCATCGGCCAGGGCCAGCAAGTCGTCCAATTCCGCGGGCGTGCTGGAAGGCACGATCAGCGGCAGGCACCCCGCCAGACGCACCGCGTCGATGTACTTCTTGCCCGCGATGTGGAAGGGGTGATCGCCCACCATGCGGTTGCAAGCGGGCACCAGCACCAGCGGCTTCCCGGTGGTTTGCTTTTGCTTTGTGATGACGTGCGTTTCGGCGGTTAGCGAGCTCAAAACATATCCCTCAAGCGGTAATAAGCCATGCCCAAAACCAATGCAGGCATGCGCATCATTCGCCCCCCAGGGAAGGGGCGGTGTTGCAGCCTTGCGAAGCTGTCAAAGCGACTGGCGTCGCCGGCCATGGCTTCGGCCACCAGCTTGCCGGCCAGCCCCGTCAGTGCCAAGCCGTGGCCTGAAAAGCCTTGCAGGTAATACACCTGAGGCAACTGCGCCAGGCGGCCGAAATCGGGGGCTCGGTTCATGGAGATGTCAACAAATCCGCCCCAGCCATATTGCATTTGCAGGTCTTTCAACTGGGGGAAGCTCAGCAACATGCGCTCACGCATGCTGGCCTTCAGGTCGCGCGGCGACAGCGTGCTGTAGCTGACCCGCCCGCCGTAAAGCAAGCGTTGGTCGGCGGTGGGGCGGAAATAGTCGAGCACGAAATTGGTGTCGCAAACCGCAGCGCGCGAGGGAATCAATGCACGCAGGCGCGCCTCGGGCAGTGCTTCGGTGCAGGCGATGTAGGTGCCGACCGGCATGATGCGGGCACTCAGATGGGGCGCCAAATGAGGCGCAATTTCAGGCAGATAAACATTGCCTGCGAGCAGCACTTGTTGGGCCTTGACCTGGCCGGCACCCAGGCTCGATTGGGTCGTCAAGGTGAGTCGCCCCTGCTTGGATTGCAAGCCCGTGACGGCACTGTGTTCAAACATGGCCACCTTCATTTCGGCCGCCGCCTTGGCCAGGCCCAGGCAGTATTTGAGCGGATGCAGGTGGCCGGAGGCGCTGTCGTAAACACCGCCATGAAAGCGCTCGCTGGCGATCCAGTCGGGCATGTCGGCAGCGCTCAGCCAGCGTTGCTGGTGGCCGTAGTCTCGGGCCATGGTGTCGGCCCAGTGCTGCAACTCGCGGGCCTTGCGCGGGCTGGTGGCCAGGCTCAGATAGCCGTCTTGCCATTCGCAGTCGATGGCAAAGCGCTGGCAACGTTGCCGTATCAGTTGGATGGCCTCCAGGCTCATGGCCCAGATGCGCTGAGATTCGCCCAGGCCCACTTGCGCTTCAATGCTGGCCTGATCGCAGGCCAAACCCGCCAAAGCTTGGCCGCCATTGCGGCCCGAGGCGCCGCCGCCGATTTGCCCTGCTTCCAGCAGTGCCACGCTCATGCCTTGCTCGGCCAATTCGAGAGCGGCGGACAAGCCCGCCAGCCCGCCGCCAACGATGGCGACATCGCAACTCAGCTGGCCCTGCAAAGGGGCAAAGGCCTGCATGCGGGGCGCGCTGGCGGCGTAATAGCTGTCTTGCGCCAGCTTGCGGTCGGTGTCGAGCAATGTGCTCATGGGCCAGGGTCAAGCGGCGCGTTGCAGGGCTTTGCGCACCGTGTCGATGATTTGATCGATGTGTTGACGCTCGATGATCAGGGGTGGGCTCAGCGCAATGGTGTCACCGGTGGTGCGAATCAAGATGCCTTTCTCCCAGCAGTCCAAAAAGACCGAGAAGGCACGTTTGCCCGGCTCGCCCGGCAAAGGGGCCAACTCCACGCCGCCGACCAGGCCGATATTGCGGATGTCGATCACATGGGGCGCATCTTTGAGTGAATGCAGGGCCTCGGCAAAGTAGCCCTGCATGGCGGTGGCGCGGGTCAGAAGGCCTTCTTCGGCGTAGGTGTCCAGCGTGCCCAGCGCGGCAGCGCAGGCCAGTGGGTGGGCCGAGTAGGTGTAGCCATGGAAGAACTCGATCATGTGCTCGGGACCTTGCATAAAGGCCTCGTAGATGAAGTCTTTGGCCAGCACCGCGCCCATGGGCACGCAGCCATTGGTGAGGCCTTTGGCCACGGTCATCAAGTCAGGGGTGACGCCGAAGGTTTGGGCGCCGAAGGGATTGCCGGTGCGGCCAAAGCCGGTGATGACCTCGTCAAAAATCAGCAAGATGCCGTGCTTGTCGCAGATCTCGCGCAGGCGCTGCAAATAGCCTTGCGGCGGGATCAGCACGCCAGTGGACCCAGCCACCGGCTCAACGATGACGGCCGCGATGGTGGAGGCATCATGCAGTGCGATGAGGTTTTCCAAATCATTGGCGAACTCGGCACCGTAGGCGGGTTGCCCCACTGAGAAGGCATTGCGGGCTGGGTCATGGGTGTGGCGGATATGGTCCACGCCGCCCAGCATCTGCCCAAACATTTTGCGGTTGCCCACCATGCCGCCTACCGAGATGCCGCCAAAGTTGACACCGTGATAGCCCCGCTCCCGCCCGATCAAACGGGTGCGTGCGCCTTCTCCGCGAACCCGGTGGTAGGCAATCGCCATCTTCAACGCGGTGTCGACGGACTCTGAGCCCGAGTTGGTGAAAAAGGCCTTGCCCATGCCGGCAGGCGCCAGCGCCGTCAAACGCTCAGCCAATTCAAAGGCCTTGGGGTGGCCCATCTGGAATGGGGGCGCAAAGTCCAATTCGGCGGCTTGATTCTGGATGGCCTCCACGATGCGCGGCCGGTTGTGGCCAGCGTTCACGCACCACAGACCCGCGATGCCGTCCAGCACCTGCCGGTCTTGGTCATCGCGGAAAAACATGCCGTCAGCCCGGGTGATCAGACGCGGTGACTTTTTGAACTGGCGGTTCGCGGTAAACGGCATCCAGTAGGCATCGCGGGTGCTTTGCATGGGCTTGTACTCCTCGGGACTTTCAGCAGATTTCAGGACCGGAGCGGCAGCTCGCAGCTCCATTTCTGCCTAACAGTCTAGTCAAGCGGTGACGCAATGTGTGAGCGCATTGGGCCTTGGCAAACCCCAGGATTTGCAATCCTCTGCGACAATTAGTCGTCGAAACGACGAAAAATTCGAAATATGAGTTCCGAAGTGAAATTGGATGCGATTGACCGCAGCATCCTGAACGAACTGCAAAGGGACGGGCGTTTGCCCAATATCGAGTTGGCGCAGCGTGTGCACCTCTCGCCTTCGGCCTGTTTAAGGCGCGTCAAGCATTTGGAGGAGAGTGGGGTGATTGCCCAGTATGTGGCGCTGCTCAACCCCAAGGCGGTGGGCAAGCAGGGCACCAGCTACACCATCATCAATCTGGAGCGCATGACGACGGCGGCCTTGGCGGCCTTTGAGCAAGCGGTGCTGGACAGCCCGGATATCTTGGACTGCTTTTATGTGGCCGGGACCAATGACTATGTGATCCGCTTTGCCTACAAAGACGCCGAGGAGCTGGAGCGCTTCCATACCGACGTCTTGATGCAACTGCCCGAGGTGGCGCGGTCCAATTCCATGTTGGTGCTGCGCACCATCAAGCGGACCACCGCCTTCAATCTCTGAGCATGTTTTTTCTTCGCCTGAGCACGCTCAGGCTGAGCGGGCGTGCGCCGATCAGGCGGCTGCGACCACGGCCGTCAAAGAGGTCAACCATGCCAAGGTGAAGGCTGCGGCCATCACCCATTCTTCGCCCTTGGCGCTCATGGCTTGGCGGTCGAACGAGGTTTGCGGCGCCGTCTGCGCGGCCACTTGGGCGTCCGCGGCGGGCATGGGCGACACGAAATAGTGCTGCGAGGTGGCGATGAAGTTGGACAGTGCAAACATGTCGGTGCTCTTTCAGATGAATTGTTCGAAGTGTTCTGAAGAGGCCGGAGGCAAAGCAAAACATCCACTTGGCTCAGGCCGTTTGATGCATCAATTGCTGCATCACGGCCGTGAGTGTCACATGGATTAGTGAAAACCCTATGACAAAAATCAGGGAATACCCTAGTTTTGAAGGATTCGTGAATTAATGCTCTTTTGCAGCAGGGTCAGCATGGGGATCAGTTGGATCAAGAGCATGCTGGCAAAGATCAAGGCGCAGCCGAGCAGGCCGGCGGGGCTCAAGCGGTCGCCCATCATGAAGTAGCCGAACAGCGCGGCGAACAAGGTTTCGGAGGACAAGATGATGGCCGCGTCCGCCGCGTGGGCATAGCGCTGCGCCACCACTTGGGCGGTGAAGGCGATGCCGACCGAGAACACGCCGGTATAGATCAAGGAACCGGCCGCCGCTTGCAGGCCTTCCGCACTGATGGGCTCGTTGAGTAGGGCCCAAATCAGCGCCATCAGCCCACAGACAGCAAATTGACCTCCGGCGACCAGAAAAGGCGCGGCCATTCGGTCTGCCACCCGGCCCACCAGCACCACATGAAAGGCCCAGGGCAGGGCGGACAAAATCACCCACAGATCGCCGCGCCCAATGCTCAAGGATTGCGCGCCCGACAACAGATAGGCGCCCACCAAGCAGGCCAAGGCGCCGGGCCACACCGACCAGTGCGGCAGATGCCTCCACAACACAAAGCCCAGGACAGGCACCAAGGGCACATACAGGGCTGTCAGAAAGCCGGCATTGGTGACGGTGGTGCTGACGATGCCGATTTGCTGCATCGCTGCGCCCATCAGCAAGAGGCTACCCAGGCCAGCAATCTTGGCGGCGTCGATGCGGCGCAAGGGCTTGTTTTTGGTTTGCAATTCCTGCCACTCGCGCCACATCAAGGGGGCCACCACCAAGGCGCCAATCAAAAAGCGGATGCCGGTGAAGGCCATGGGCCCCAGGTGTTCCATGCCATGGCTTTGGGCCACAAAGGCCGAACCCCAAATCACGGCAATAAGGATCAACAGCAGATTGGCGCGAATGCGGTTCATGGCGAAGGACTCGGTCACACGGGCGGCGCCCGTTCGGTAAAAACCCTCGATTATCGAGCAAGCCTTGGCCTGGCTTGCTGCGCCGCTGGCTTCAGGCCTGCGACCAAGTTTGCAAATAGGCCAATTCTTCGACACTGAAGCCTGCGGCTTCACGCGCGGTCATATTGAAGGGGGGACGCAGCTTGGGCGCCTCGTAGCGCAGGACCAGTTCGGGATAAAGCGCGATGGGATCCAGCCCTTGCTGCTGGCATAGATAGCCGTACCAGCGGTTGCCGATCAAGACATGGCCCACTTCGTCGCGCAGGATGATGTCCAGAATCTCCACGGCCTTGTGGTCGCCTGCGCGAGCGAGTTTGGCCTGTAGCGGCGGGGTGGCATCCAAGCCGCGGGCCTCCAAGGTTCGGGGCACCAAGGCCATGCGCGCGAGCACATCGCCGGCGGTGCGATCGGCCATGGTCCACAAGCCGTCATGGGCATCAAAGTCGCCATAGCTTCGGCCCAGGCTGTCTTGCAGATGACGGTGCAAGAGATCGAAATGAAGCGCTTCCTCCGCGGCAACCTGGAGCCAGTCTCGGTAAAAGGCCTCGGGCATGCCCGGAAAGCGCCAGACTGCGTCAAGTGCCAAATTGATGGCATTGAACTCGATGTGCGCAATCGCATGCAGCAAAGCCGCGCGCCCCTCCACCGTGAAGGGGGAGCGGTTCGGAACTTGCAGGGCCGACAGCAGTCGCGGCCGTTCGGGACGGCCCGGCACTTCGGCCGGTAGGGCAAACAGCTGCTGGCTGTCCAGGCCAACCTCAGACTTTTGGGCCTGCGCATACAGTGCGCGAGCTGCGGCGGCTTTGGCGGCGGGGTCTTTGAGGCAAAGAATGTCGAGAGCAGCGGCGCGAAGTTCCATCCGAGGATTATCGCGTTGCGCCTTGGCACAGCAGGCAATACGGGGGGCGGGCGGCTGATGCGCAGGGCTACACTTTGCGCGGCTTGACCTCGCATGGCTCGCAAGCGGTGTCACCTTGACGGCGCCGGGCAGTCTTTGTGCCCAGGCTCCAATCTGAGACTTGGCCGACCCCAGTTTTATGACTTCGCATTCTTCAAAGCCTGACGCGGACCAAACCCATGCCTCCTCGCAAAGCGGCCTGCCTGTTGTGGGCTGGGGCCGTTGGGCTGGGGCGCTGGCCTCGCCCTTGGAGGGGCAGGTGGTGCTGGGGCCGAATTGGTTTGCGTCGGTGATGGGCACCGGCGTCATCGCCGTGGCCGCCGCCCTGTTGCCACTGAAGTTTCCAGGTTTGGGCTTGATTGCCACGCTCGCTTGGGGTTTGGCGGCGGCTCTTTTGCTGATCTTGTCGGTGGTGATACCGCTGCACTGGATGCGGCATGCGGGTACCTTCAAAGCGATCGCCAATGATCCGATCTCGATTCAGTTTTTCGGTGCGCCGCCCATGGCCTTGATGACGGTGGGCGCCTCCACCTTGTTGGTGGGGTCCGAGTATTTGGGCCTGGGGCCGGCTTTTGCGATCGCAGCCACCCTATGGGCGACCGGCACCGTGCTCGGCTTCATCACCGCCGTCCTTGTGCCTTACCGCTTGTTCACGCAGTTAGGGGTGAGCCACGACGCAGCATTCGGCGGCTGGCTGATGCCGGTGGTCCCGCCTATGGTGTCAGCCGCCGGAGGCGCATTGCTGATCCCGTTTGTGCAGGCCGGAGTCTTGCGTGAGAGTTTGCTCTTGCTTTGCTATGCCTTGTTTGGCATGAGCCTGCTGGCCTCTTTGATCATCATCACCTTGATTTGGAGCCGCTTGGCGCATTTCGGGTCCTCGGGTTCGGCGCGGGTGCCGACGTTGTGGATCGTTTTGGGGCCGGTGGGGCAGTCCATCACGGCTGCTGGTGGCCTGGGCATGGCGGCCAGCAACGCGCTGCCTGAGCCTTACGCCATGGGCTTCAAGGCCTTCGCGCTGGTGTACGGCGTGCCAATGTGGGGCTTCATCTGGTTGTGGCTGCCCATCGCTCTTTTGCTAACCCTGAGGGCCCGGCGCAAGCAAATGGGTTTTGCTTTGACCTGGTGGTCCTTCACCTTTCCGATCGGCACCTGTGTCACTGGCACCAGCCAGCTGGCGCATCACACCGGTTTGCCATTGTTTCAATGGGCCGCAAGCGCTTTGTTTTTTGCCTTGTTGCTGGCCTGGCTTTTGGTGCTGGTCAAAACAGCCCAAGGCTCGTTGAGTGGCAAGCTGCTCACACCCCCTGTGGCCAGCCCTGCGCCCAAAGCGGTCAAGGGGTGAGCACCATGGGGGCCCGGTGATGCCGAGTGCGGCAGCCTAAAATCCAACCCTTGGCCGTTTGGCCTCCAAACTTTCAAAGGCGCGAGACACACGATGGCGGTTTATCAGTTGGACGAGCACTGCCCTGAAGTGGCTGATTCGGCTTGGGTGGCCGACAGTGCCGAGGTGATCGGCCGGGTCCGGTTGGGCACGGATGTGTCGGTCTGGTTCCAGGCCGTCTTGCGGGGCGATAGTGAGCAATTGACCATTGGCGCGGGCTGCAATATCCAAGATGGTTCGGTCTTGCATGCCGACCACGGCTTTCCCTTGGTCTTGGGCGAGGGCGTGACGGTGGGTCACAAGGTCATGCTGCATGGCTGCACCGTGGGCGATCATTCTTTGATTGGCATTGGCGCGGTGGTCTTGAATGGGGCCCGCATCGGCCGCAACTGTTTGGTCGGCGCAGGCGCTTTGGTCACCGAAGGCAAAGAATTCCCAGACGGCAGCCTGATCGTTGGCAGCCCCGCCAAGGTGCTGCGTGAGTTGACTCCCGAGCAGATCATGGGCCTGAAGGCCAGTGCTTTGCATTACATAGCCAATGGTCGGCGCTATGCGCAAGGCCTGAAAAAGAAAGAAAGCTCTGCATGAGCGAGTTGCATAAATTTTTGTTTGAAGGCCTGCCGGTGCGCGGCATGTTGGTGCGTTTGACCGACAGTTGGCGCGAGGTGCTGAAGCGCCGCGAAGCCGTCGGCGCGCATCCGCCGGAGCTGCGTGCTCTCATGGGCGAGATGGCTGCCGCCGCGGTGTTGATGCAGTCCAATATCAAGTTCAATGGCGCCTTGGTCTTACAGGTGTTTGGAGATGGGCCGGTCAAGCTGGCCGTGGCCGAGGTGCAACCCGATCTGAGTTTCAGAGCCACCGCCAAACTCGTGGGCGAAGTGCCCGAGGGCGCCAAGCTCGAAGCCATGTTGAACGTCCATGGCCAAGGGCGCTGTGCAATCACCTTGGACCCCAAGGACCGTTTGCCCGGCCAACAGCCCTATCAAGGCGTGGTGCCGCTGCATGGTGATCACAAAGAGCCGCTGCAAAAACTCTCTGAAGTCTTGGAGCACTACATGCTGCAGTCGGAGCAGCTCGACACCAAGATGATTTTGTTTGCCAACGATGAGATCGCGGCCGGGCTCTTGATCCAGCGCCTGCCGATTCAGGGCGAAGGCAATCTGGAGGGCCAGGGCCGGCGTGATGAAGATGAGATTGGCTTGTCCGATGCTTTCAATCGCATCAGCATGCTGGCCTCGACCTTGACCGCCGAAGAACTGCTGGGCTTGGATGCAGACACGGTCTTGCGCCGGCTGTTCTGGGAAGAAACCGTACGCCGCTTCGAGCCGCTGACGCCGAAGTTTGCGTGCAGCTGCTCGAGCCATCGTGTGGGCCAGATGCTCAAGGGCCTGGGCCGCGACGAGGTGGATTCGGTCTTGGCGGAGCGCGGCAATGTCGAAATCGGCTGTGAATTCTGCGGTCAGCAGTATCACTTTGATGCAGTCGATGTGGGCGAGCTGTTCGCCGCGGAGCATGCGCAGGCCGGAGGCAGCGGCACCGTGCAGTAAATGTCTGGCCGAAGGGCTCGCCAAGTGCTGGCAAGCGGAGCCTTCAAGGGAGTAGCAGCATGTTAGGCATTGCAGACTATGGCGCGTTCGTCTTGGCCATTCTTGTCTTTCTGGCGATTCCGGGGCCTGGGAATCTGGCCTTGATCACCTCAACCAGCAAAGGTGGCATTCGTGCCGGACTGGCGGCCACGCTGGGCGTGATCGCCGGTGATCAGGTCTTGATGTGGATGGCGGTGGCCGGTGTGGCCGCATTGCTTGCAGCTTATCCGGCGGCTTTTCATGCGCTGCAATGGCTGGGCGCGGCCTATTTGGCTTGGCTGGGTTGCAAGATGCTGCTGGCCAAGCCGGGTGATGCGCCCGTCTTGAAAATGCAGCCACGACAGTTTTTTCGCCAAACGGTCTGGATCACTTTGTTGAACCCCAAGGCCGTGGTGTTTTACATGGCGTTTTTTCCGCTGTTTGTGGACCCGAAGCGGCATCTGGGTGTACTTACCTTTGCCGCCATGGCGCTGACCATTGCCGTCTTGACCTTTTTCTATGGTTTGGTGATGGTGCTTTTGACCCATCATCTGGCCGAGCGCATGCGCGCCAATCCTCGGGTCAGCCTTGGCTTGAACCGTCTGGCTGGCGTGTTCTTGATCGGCTTTGGGATCAAGCTTGTGTTGAGCAAATGAAGGCGCAGGCCTCATCGAGCTTTTTCAATCGCATGGGTGGAGATTGCGCATGCACATTGGCATCCTGACGGGGGGCGGCGATTGCCCGGGGCTGAACGCCGTCATACGGGCGGTCAGCTTGGCCTTGATCAATGAATGTGGCGCTCAGGTCACTGGCATACGCCAAGGCTTTTTGGGCCTGATCGAAAAGCGCAGCCTGAGCTTAGACCGCGCCGCGGTGAGTGGCATCTTGGCGCAAGGTGGCACGATTTTGGGCACGCACAACCGCTGCGACCCCTTCCACTACTTTGCGGCCGGTGGCGCCGATGTGTCGCCGCAGTTGATGGACTATGTGGCCGAATTGCGTTTGGATGCGCTGGTCGTGATCGGCGGTGACGGCACCATGGCGATTGCCGAGCGGCTCAGCCGCCTGGGCTTGCCTTTGGTGGGTGTGCCCAAGACCATTGACAACGACTTGCCCTTGACAGAGCGCAGCTTTGGTTTTGACAGCGCCGTGGCCGTGGTGGCCGAGGCGCTGGACCGCCTGGCCACCACCGCGCGCAGCCACGGGCGGGTCATGATTGCCGAGACCATGGGGCGCTATGCCGGCTGGATCGCGCTGGAGGGCGGCATGGCCGGTGCCGCTGATGTGATTCTGCTGCCCGAGCTGCCTTATGAGTTGGAGGCTGTGGCTGAGTTTTGTCGCGCCCGTGAAACGGAGCCCGGCTACACCTTGATCTGCGTGGCCGAAGGGGCACACCCGCGGGACGCCGGCTTGGTCGTCCGTGAAACACTCAAGGACAGCCCGGACCCCTTGCGCCTGGGCGGGGTGGGCGCTGTGCTTGCACATCAATTGCAAACGCGCCTTGGCAGCGAAGTCCGGTCCACCCTCTTGGGCCATGTGCAGCGGGGCGGCACACCAACGGCTTTCGACCGCATATTGGCTACGCAGTTTGGCAGTTATGCCGCCCAGTTGGTCAAGCAGGCCCGCTTTGGCCGCATGGTGGCTTTGCAGGCGGGAGCTTTGACCGATGTGCCGCTGTCCGAGGTGGCCGGCGGCAACCGGCGCGTGCCGCTCGATCACCCACTTTTGCAGGCTGCTCGCGGCTTGGGCTTGAGCTTGGGTCAGTAGTGCTTTTGCGGCTCAGCGTCTGAAGCTGAGGTGCTCGCATTCCGGCACATCGCAGTTCTCGCAGGCCCAGCGCCATTCGGGCAAGGCCTCTTGGCGCTCTGTCAGGCGGGTGAACAAGCCGGGCCGGGCTTGGCGTCGGTATTTCAGCAATGGGGTGACTGCGTTCAGGGCGGCGTCCAGGCGTGCGGCTCCGCTGCCCGCCACCACGGACCAATTCAGCCCGCCACCGAGCAGTGCGGAACGAATGGCGGTGTCGATGGGTCGCCGCACATGGGCGCCGTCTCTTTGCAGCCCATCGGCCACCCAAGGCAGGTCCAACGCGGTCAGCAGGGTGAGGGCGCAGCGGCGGTGAAAGGCCAGTCCTTGTGCCAGCAGGCTGGAGTCATTGAATAGGTATTGGCTGTAGATGGCCGTCATCAAGGCGCTGGTGTCGCAAATGACGATGTCATGGTCAAGGGCCGCCCCCTCGATGCGAGCGCTTTGCTCGGCGGCGATCCAGGCCTGCTCGTCCGGGCGCGGCGTTCTTTGATTTGCGTCGCACCACTCTCGCAAGTATTCGGGGACCACAGTGCAGCGCAGTCCTGTGGCCAGGCTCAGGTGCAGGGTCAGGTCTTGCGCGAGGGTGCTTTTGCCGGTGCTTTCAGCGCCAACAATGGCGATCAACAAGGCGCTCACGCCGGGTCTACCGTTGGCGACAAGCGCACCATTCAGCAGGCCCCGGCTGCTGTTGCTGGCGTTTGGTGCAGATGCCGAGCCCAGGCGCGCCAACCCGCCACCGACATGGGGATGAAAACGGCATACAGCAGCACGGTGAGCCAATAGCCCTTGTAGGCGAACAGGGCGACGCTGACCCCATTGACCAGCACCCAAACGCTCCAGTTCTCTTGGTATTTGCGCGCCAGCAACCATTGACCCAAGAGGCTGGCGACCGTGGGCAAAGCATCCCAAAAAGGCACGGGCGAGTCGGTCTGACGTTGGAGAAAAAAGCCCAGCACAGGCCAGGCCAGCAGCGTGAGGGTCACACAGAGCGCCAGACCTTGAGGGCTCAATCGGCGAACCCGCAAAGCGGCGCCGTCCGCGCCTTTGCCGCGCGACCATTGCCACCAGCCCCACAAAGCCAGGCTTGCAAACACCAGTTGCAAAGAGGCTTCGCCATAGAGCTTGCCGCTCCAGAACAAAATAAAGTAAAGCAGGGAACTCGCAATCGCCAGCGGCCAGGCCAGCACATGCACCCGCATATTGCAGATCACCATCCAGACCGCCAACACAAAGGCCAGCAGCTCCACCCAGGTGATGGGGCTGCCCAGCAGCTCAAAGGCTGGCAAAAGCAAGGGTTGCAGCAGCTGCAGCAAAGCGTCCATGCGGGATGGAGTTCAGACCGATGTGAAGAAAGACAAAGGCGGGCGTGCGGCGCAGGCTTTGCTCAGCGACGCACCTGGACGTAGATTTCGTCCGGCTTGATCATGCCCAGCTCGAAGCGGGCCTTTTCTTCGACCATCTCCAGGCCCTCGCGCAGATCGCGCAACTCGGCTTCCAACTGCGCATTGCGCTGCCGAGCCTTGTCGTTTTCGGCCTCGATTTGGGCCAACTCTGCGCGCAACTGCACGCCCCGCGGCAGACCGCCCTTGCCCAACCAGAGTTGGGCCTGGACGGCCACAAGAAACGCAACGAGGAGCAGGCTGATCGTTTTCACACGCGGAGTTTAGCCCAGCGACGAGGCTCACAGCCTGTGGCCGCTGGGCTTGATCGATCAGCGCAGGTTGTAAAACGCCGCGCGGCCGGGGTAGACCGCGATGTCGCCCAGGTCTTCTTCGATGCGCAGCAGTTGGTTGTACTTGGCCATGCGATCGGAGCGCGACAGCGAGCCGGTCTTGATCTGGCCGGCGTTCAAGCCCACGGCGATGTCGGAGATGGTCGAGTCTTCGGTTTCGCCCGAACGGTGCGAAATCACGGCGGTGTAGCCCGCGCGCTTGGCCATTTCGATGGCGGCGAAGGTTTCGGTCAAGGTGCCGATTTGGTTGATCTTGATCAGGATCGAGTTGGCAATGCCCTTGTCGATGCCTTCTTTCAAGATCTTGGTGTTGGTGACGAAGAGGTCGTCGCCCACCAATTGCACCTTATCACCGAGCACTTCGGTGATGTGCTTCCAGCCGTCCCAGTCGCCTTCGGCCATGCCGTCTTCGATGGAGATGATGGGGTACTTGTCCACCCAGGTGGCCAACATGGAGGTCCATTCCTGGGCCGTCAGTTGGATGCCGCCTTCGCCTTCCAGCACATACTTGCCGTCCTTGTAGAACTCGCTGGCGGCGCAGTCCAGGCCCAGGGCGATTTGTTCGCCAGCGGTGTAGCCCGCCGCGTCAATGGCTTGCAGTATCAGCTGGATCGCGGCTTCATGGCTTTCCACGCTGGGTGCAAAACCGCCTTCATCGCCCACGGCGGTGGAGATGCCCTTGTCGTGCAAGATCTTTTTCAAGGCATGGAAGACTTCGGCGCCCCAGCGCAGCGCTTCGCGGAAGCTCGGTGCGCCCACGGGGATGATCATCAGCTCTTGCAGGTCCAGGCTGTTGTTGGCGTGCGCGCCGCCGTTGATGACGTTCATCATCGGCACGGGCAATTGGTTGCCGCCCATGCCGCCGAAGTAACGGTACAGGGGCAGACCCGATTCTTCGGCAGCGGCGCGGGCCACGGCCATCGACACGGCCAGCATGGCGTTGGCGCCCAGGCGGCTCTTGTTCTCGGTGCCGTCCAGATCGATCAGGGTGCGATCCAGGAAGGCTTGCTCAGAGGCATCCAGGCCCAGCACGGCCTCAGAGATCTCGGTGTTGATGTGCTCGACAGCCTTCAACACGCCCTTGCCCAGATAACGACTCTTGTCGCCGTCACGCAGCTCAATGGCTTCGCGCGAACCGGTCGAAGCACCCGAAGGCACGGCGGCGCGGCCCATCACGCCAGATTCCAGCAACACATCGCATTCAACGGTAGGGTTGCCGCGGCTGTCCAAAATTTCGCGGCCGACGATGTCAACAATGGCACTCATTCAAGGTCTCCAAAAGGTCAAAAATTCTGTCGGGGTGCATCTTGCCAGCTGGCAGTTACCGGCGCTGAACAATCTTGCGCAGCGCCCGCCCCATGGGGCGGGCGATTCAAATCAGGCGTTGAAATCGTTCTCCAGCAAAGGCTGGCTCTTGACTACGCGGTCCAGGGCCACCAACTGTTCCAGCAGCGCACGCATGCGCTTGAGTGGCACGGCGTTGGGGCCGTCAGACCAAGCCTCGGCCGGGCAGGGGTGGGTTTCCATGAACAAGCCAGCAACGCCTGCAGCCACACCAGCGCGGGCCAACACAGGCACCATCTCACGGGCGCCGCCACTGCTGGTGCCTTGGCCACCCGGTTTTTGCACCGAGTGGGTCACATCAAAAACCACCGGTGCGCCGGACTTGCGCATCTCGGCCAGGCTGCTCATATCGGCCACCAGGTTGTTGTAACCGAAGCTAACGCCGCGCTCACAGGCCAGGAAGCGGTCTTCTGACAAGCCGGCTTCGCGAGCGGCGTCGCGGGCCTTGTCGATGACGTTTTTCATGTCCCAAGGCGCCAGGAACTGGCCTTTTTTGATATTGACCGGCTTGCCCGATTTGGCCACGGCGCGGATGAAGTCGGTCTGCCGGCACAAAAAGGCCGGGGTCTGCAAGACGTCCACCACGCTGGCGACTTCGGCCACCTGGGATTCATCATGCACGTCGGTGATGATGGGCAGTTGCAACTGGCGGCGGACTTCGTCCAGGATCTTCAGCCCGGCGTCGATGCCGACACCGCGCTTGGTCGAACCGGAGGAGCGATTGGCTTTGTCGAAGGAGCCCTTGTAGATCAGCGGAATGCCCAGCGCCGAGCAGGCTTCCTTCAACTGGCCGGCCACGTCCAAGGACATCTCCAGGCCTTCGATCGAGCAAGTACCGGCGATCAGAAAGAAGGGGCGGTCAATGCCGACCTCAAAACCGCAAAGCTTCATGGGCTAGATTCCTTCAGGCCTTTTGGTGGTCCAGGGCTGCTTTGATGAAGGCCGTGAACAGCGGGTGGCCGTCCCAAGGTGTGGACTTGAACTCAGGGTGGAACTGCACACCCACATACCAAGGGTGAACCTCGCGCGGCAGCTCCACCATCTCGGTCAGCTTTTCACGCTGGGTGATGGCCGAGATGACCAAGCCGGCTTTTTGCAGCTGATCGAGGTAGTGCTCATTGGCTTCGTAGCGGTGGCGATGACGTTCGCTGACCACCGGGCCATAGATGTCGTGAGCCAAGGTGCCAGGGGCAACATCGGAGCTTTGCGCACCCAGGCGCATGGTGCCGCCCAGATTGGACTTTTCGTCGCGCTTTTGAATGCTGCCGTCGGCGTCTTGCCATTCGTCGATCAGGGCGATCACCGGATGCGGGGTCTCGGGGTCAAACTCGGTGGAGTTGGCGCCGGTCAGGCCCGCCATATGACGCGCATATTCGATGGTGGCGACTTGCATGCCCAGGCAAATGCCCAAATAAGGCATCTTGTGCTCGCGGGCATATTGGGCCGCCAAAATTTTGCCTTCCACACCGCGTTTGCCAAAGCCGCCGGGCACCAAGATGGCGTCGTACTGCTTCAGTTGCTCGATGGTGTCGGCGCTCAGCAGCTCTGAGTCCACATACTCGATATTGACGCGAGCGTGGTTGTGGATGCCGGCATGGCGCAATGCCTCATTGAGCGATTTGTAGGAGTCGCTCAAATCGGTGTATTTGCCGCACATGGCAATGCGAACTTGCTTGGCTGGGTTCAGCACCTCATGCACCAGGGTGTCCCAGCGCTTCAGGTCAGTGGACTTGGTGTTGAGTTGCAGCTTGGTGCAGATCAGTTGATCCAGACCCTGTTCATGCAGCATGCGGGGCACTTTGTAGATGGTGTCCACATCCCACATGGAGATCACGCCGTACTCGGGCACATTGGTGAATAGCGAGATCTTGCCGCGCTCATCGTCCGGAATGCGGCGATCGGCTCGGCAAATCAAGGCGTCGGGCTGGATGCCGATTTCGCGCATCTTTTGCACCGTGTGCTGGGTCGGCTTGGTTTTGAGTTCGCCGGCAGCCGCGATCCAGGGTACATAGGACAGATGCACAAAGGCCACATTGTTTGGGCCAGCCTTCAGGCTCATCTGGCGCGCCGCTTCCAGGAAGGGCAGTGACTCGATGTCGCCGACGGTGCCGCCGATCTCGACGATGGCCACGTCCACTGCATCGGTAGTGCCGACTCCGGCGCCACGGCGCACAAAGTCTTGGATCTCGTTGGTGATGTGCGGAATCACCTGCACGGTCTTGCCGAGGTAGTCACCGCGGCGTTCTTTCTCCAGCACCGACATATAAATCTGACCGGTGGTGAAGTTGTTGGCGCGCTTCATGCGCGTGGTGATGAAGCGCTCGTAGTGGCCCAGATCGAGGTCAGTTTCCGCGCCGTCTTCGGTGACAAACACCTCACCGTGCTGGAACGGAGACATCGTGCCCGGATCCACATTGATGTAGGGATCGAGCTTGATCAGGGTGACTTTGAGGCCGCGGGATTCGAGAATGGCAGCCAGTGAAGCAGATGCGATGCCCTTGCCGAGTGAGGACACCACACCGCCCGTGACGTAGACGTATTTGGTCATGTCTTGCAGCGTCCATCAAAAACGCTGTGGTGGTAAAGCGCGATTATAGGGGAGCGAATCCCTGGCGATCTGGCGGCGTGTGCGGCAAGTTCAACATCTCCAGCATTCGCAGCACCAGAGCCGCGGTGTCATCAGGGCGCTCAAAGGGGTAGAGGTGGCTGCCTTCCATCCAAACGAAGTGGGGGTGCGCCAGTGCTTTGCTGGCCGCCGGGCCGGCTTGTCGCAGCTCTTCTGACTGGGTGCCTGCGATGAAGCCGATGGGGCACTGCGGCGGGTGCTTGCGCATCACCCGCCCCAGATGGTGGGGCAAGGTCTCGTAAATGCGGGTTTCAATCTCACGACGAAAGCGCAAATGAATGCGCCCGTCGGGGCCTTCTTCAAAGCCGCTGTCCACATAGTCTTGCAAGACCCGGGGGTCCCAACGGGCAAATTTGTGCTTGGATGCAAAGTGCGCCAGCACTGCGGAACGGTCGGGCCAAGTGTGGCGTCTTTGGCGCGAGACGCGTCCTGGCGACACGCGCGGCATCAAGCCGCTGGCTTTGATGACTTGCACACTGTGTGCGCGCCAACCGGTCACCACGGGCGAGTCCAACATCAACAAGGACTGCACCAAATCGGGTCGGCGGCAGGCGGCCATCAGACTCAATACCCCGCCCAAGGAGTGGCCGATCAAGGTGACCGGCCCGGGCTGGGGCATGGAAGGCAAGACCTCTTGGTCGATGAAGTGAATCAACTGCTCGCGCAGATGTGGCCAGTTGCTGGTGACCGGGAAGGCGGGGTCGTGGCCAATCTGGGGCAGGGCATGCACGGTCCAACCGGCGCGCCGCCATGCTTCAAAAAGCACCCGGTAGCAGCCCGCGCCGAAGCCATTGGCGTGGGAGAACACCAGGGTCTTGGATAAGCTGTTTGCGGGCTTCATCAGAGCTTTAGTTGGACAGCGTCTTGCTGAGCTTTTTCAATTGATAGACCAGCGCCAGCGCCTCGCGGGGACTCAGCGCATCGGGGTCGACCTCTTCCATCGCCAACACCAGCGCATGGGTTTCCTGCGCAGGGGCAGGCTCGCTTGGGGCAGGCGCGGCAAACAAGTCTATTTGCAGCTTGCTGTCGGACGCTGTGGCCTCCAGGGCTTCCAAAGTCGCACGTGCTTGTCGAACCAGACTGGCGGGCATGCCGGCCAAGCGCGCCACCTGCACGCCGTAGCTGCGGCTGGCGGGGCCGGGCTGGATCTCATGCAAAAAGACGATGGAGTCACCGCTTTCCACGGCACCCACATGGCAGTTGATGGCCTGCGGGTGTTTGGTGGGGAACTCCGTCAACTCGAAGTAATGCGTGGCAAACAGCGTGAAAGCGCGGGTTTTGTCATGCAGGTGGCTGGCAATGGCCCCGGCCAGCGCCAGCCCGTCGAATGTCGAGGTGCCGCGGCCGATTTCGTCCATCAAGACCAGGGAGTGCTCGGTGGCGCTGTGCAAAATCGCCGCCCCCTCGGTCATCTCCAGCATGAAGGTGGACTGCGCATTGGCCAAATCATCGGCCGCCCCAATGCGGGTGTGGATGGCATCCATGGGGCCGAGTCGGCAGGCCTTGGCAGGCACATAGCTGCCCATGGCCGCCAACAGGCTGATCAGGGCCACTTGGCGCATGAAGGTGCTTTTACCGCCCATATTGGGGCCAGTGATCATCAGCATGCGGGTGCGCGCATCCAGTCGGCAATCATTGGCCATGAATTCGCCGGCGCCCGTTTCGCGCAGCCGGGCTTCCACTACGGGGTGGCGGCCGCCGAGGATGTCGATGCACGGCTGGCTGACGAACTCGGGTCGGCACCAGCGCAGGCTGTGAGCTCTCTCGGCCAGGGCGGCCAAGGCGTCCAAGCTGGCCAGGGCCCGCCCCAGGGCGGTCAAGGCGGGCAAGTCCTCCGTGAGTTGGTCCAGCAAGGTTTCGAAAAGCAGCTTCTCGCGGGCCAAGGCGCGTTCTTGGGCGGACAGGGCTTTGTCTTCAAACGCCTTCAGCTCTGGCGTGATGTAGCGCTCAGCGTTCTTCAGGGTTTGCCGGCGCTGATAGTCCAGCGGCACTTTGTCAACCTGGCCTTGGGTGACCTCGATATAAAAGCCGTGCACCTTGTTGAACTGCACGCGCAAGTTGGGAATGCCGGTACGCGCGCGTTCGCGGGTTTCCAGATCCAGCAAGAAGGCATCGCAGTTGTTTTGAATGGCGCGCAGCTCGTCCAGTTCGGCGTCAAAGCCATCGGCAATCACGCCGCCGTCGCGCACCAGCACTGCCGGCTCTTCGGCAATCGCTTGGCGCAGCAAGGCCTCGATCTGCGGTGAGGCGCGCAAGCCCTGCGCCAATTCCTCCAGCAATGCACTGCCGCTGGGCAGGGTGGATTGCAATAGCGGCAAGAGTTGCAAGGTGCTGCGCAGGCCGGTCAATTCTCGTGGGCGGACTTGGCGCAGCGCGATGCGCGCCGCAATGCGCTCCACATCGGACACCTGGCGCAGGCCTTCGCGCAGCGCATCCGGTGAGGCGTGCAGGAACGCTTCGATGGCGCCATGTCGCGCCAAAGCCTCATGGCGCTCTCGCTTGGGGTGAAGCAGCCAATGTCGCAGCGCTCGGCTGCCCATGCCGGTGCGGCAACTGTCCAGCAGCGACATCAGCGTGGGGGCGCTTTCGCCGCGCAGGGTTTGCGTCAATTCGAGATTGCGTTGTGTCGCAGGCGGCAGGTCAAGCAAATCGCTGCTGCGCTGGACCTGCAAACTCTTGACATGGGCCAAGGCCCGCCCTTGGGTGTGCTCGGCATAGCTGAGCAGGGCCGCTGCGGCGGCATGAGCGGCTTGGAGCTCTTGCGCGTTGAAGCCGGCCAAGCTGGCCACGCCCAACTGCTCGCAAAGCTTGCGAAGCCCCAAATTGCTGTCAAATTGCCAGCTCGGTCGGTTGGTGATGGCCACATGCGCGGCCAGCACGGCGGCGGGCTGTCGTTCACGGTCCACCAAGACCTCGGCCGGGCTCAGCCGAGCCAGCCAGGAGGGCAGCTCTTTGTCATTGCACTCGGCCAAGCCCAATTGGCCTTGGGTCATGGACAACCAGGCCAGGCCATGGTTCTTGCCTTGCTGCACCACGGCGAGCAAGACTGAATCTTGTTTGTCGGCCAGCAACTCGCTGTCGGTGACCGTGCCTGGGGTGACCACGCGCACCACTTTGCGCTCCACCGGCCCTTTGCTGGTCGCGACATCGCCCACTTGCTCTGCAATCGCCACGGCCTCGCCCAGCTTGATCAGCTTGGCCAGATAGCTTTCCAACGCGCTGACGGGGATGCCTGCCATCACTACGGGCTGGCCTGCGCTTTGGCCCCGTGCGGTCAGCGTGATGTCCAGCAGGGCATTGGCCTTGCGGGCGTCGTCGAAAAAAACCTCGTAGAAGTCACCCATGCGGAAGAACACCAACTCGTCGGGGTGCTCGGCCTTGATGCGAAGGTATTGCGCCATCACGGGCGTGTGAGCGCTGAAGTCTTGTGGGGACTTGGAGGTCATGGGCTATCTAGAAAATGGGCAAGGCCCTGCGCCGAGGGCCTTGCTGCGAGAACGATCGAAGTGGGGTCGGTAATGCTGGGCTTTGTGCCGGGCTCAGGAGTGTAGGGCAGTCCAGCCCGCTGTCTGCGCTGCAGCGCAGGCACACGCAGCTGCTGTCGATCAGTCTTCGCTGAAGCGTTCGGCAATCGCGACAAAGTCTGGGAAGCAAGCCTTGAATGCCTCAACCAAACGTGGGTCAAAATTTTTGCCACTGCAAGCGATGATGAGCTCGCGCGCTTCTTCGGGGCGCATCGCGGGGCGGTAGGCTCTGGGGCTGATCAGGGCATCAAACATATCGGCCAGCGCCATCAATTGCGCGGAAATCGGGATGGCCGAGCCCGCCAATCCGTCGGGATAGCCGCTGCCATCCCATTTTTCGTGGTGGGAGCGAACGATCTCCTTGGCCACCGTCAAAAACTCAACCGGCATGTCCACATCCCGCTCCGCCAATTCAATGGCCCGGCAGCCGAGCAGGGCGTGCGTTTGCATCACCTGCCATTGCTCAGCATCCAAGGGGCCGGGCTTGAGCAAAATGCTGTCGGGGATGCCGACCTTGCCGATATCGTGCAAAGGCGTGGACAGGGTGGTCAGATGGATGTAGCGATCACTCAGGGCCTCGCGAAAGTCTGGATGTTCACGCAGGCGCAGGGCCAGCATCCAAACACTGTTTTGTGTTCGCAACAAATGGTTGCTGGTTTCGGGGTCGCGGATTTCGGCCAGATGGGCCAACGCTCGGATGCTGACTCTTTGGGTTTGGTCGTTCTCGGCCATGCGGCGTGAGACCTCGGCTTCGAGCAGACTGTTTTGATCGCGCAGCCAGTCCCGGGCCAGCTTGGCTTGAATTTGGCTGCGCACCCGAGCCAGCACCACAGAAGGTTTGAAGGGCTTGGTGATGTAGTCGACGGCGCCTTGCTGCAGGCCGCGTTCTTCATCCTGAGACTCGCTCAATGCGGTCAAGAAAATCACCGGGATCTCTGCCGTCGCGGCGTTCTCCTGCAATGCGGCCAGCACGGCAAAGCCGTCCATCTCTGGCATCTGAACGTCCAGCAAGACCAAGTCGGGGGCCGGCCTTTGGCGGCACAGCTGCAGAGCGTCCGCGCCGCTGGTGCAGGCTTGCACCTGATAGTCCGCTTGCAATAGCTCGCTGAGCATGCACAGATTGATGTCGGCATCATCGACGATCAAGACGGTAGGGCGCGGATCAGCAAGCATGCAGTCTCCCTGTTCAGTGGTGAGGCCACACTCGGCAGCCGTTCATCACTCGGGAAGTGTTTCCAGATCGGTGAATCGGCGGCAGGCCCGGTGATTGAACGCAATCCTCGCTGCCCCCTGTCGACTTGGCAAGCCTTGGCCTGCATACAAAAACGCCAATGCCCCGCACCCAGCTTGGGTTCGGGGCATTGTCTGCCGCAGTTGGCTTGCGCCGGCGCAGGCTCAGATGAAGCCGGCCTGGGGGGATCAGGCGCGAATTCTTGGGCGCTTAAGCTTGGCTATCGCTCTTGCGGATGCGCACGCTGCTGCGTTTTTTGGGGGCTGCGGCCGCCAAGGCTGCGACGGCGGCTGCAGCGCCGTCGTCTGCCGATGCGGGGGTGTTGCCCGAGGCCTCGGCATCCACCGCGATCACGCGCGAGAAAGGTGCCAGGATATTGACCAACTGGCCATAGATCTTGGGGCTGCCGGCCACCACTTCGCGCTGATGCAAGAAGTCGGATTCACCGGTGAAGTTGCCAATCAAACCACCGGCTTCGGTGATGATCAAGGAGCCTGCGGCCACATCCCAGGGCTGCAGGCCGGTCTCAAAGAAGGCGTCGTAATAGCCGGCGGCCACATAGCACAGGTCCAAGGCCGCAGCGCCGGGGCGGCGCAGGCCGGCGCATTCCACCATCACCGCCTCGAACATTTTCATATAGCGCTTGAAATTGTCACCACGGCGGAAGGGGAAGCCGGTGCCGATCAAGGCGTCGCTCAGGCGGGTGCGCTTGGACACGCGCAGGCGGCGGTCATTCATGAAGGCGCCGCGGCCTTTGGTGGCGTAGAACAAATCATTGCGAGTCGGGTCGTAGACCACAGCCTGCTGCACCACGCCGCGGTGAGTCAGCGCGATCGACACGCAGTACATCGGCAAACCATGGATGAAGTTGGTGGTGCCGTCCAGGGGATCAATGATCCACACATATTCGGAATGCTTGGCGCCATACTCGCGGCCCGTCTCTTCGGCCAGGATGCCGTGGTCGGGATAGGCTTGCAGCAGCGTCTCAATGATGATTTTTTCAGCGGCTTGGTCCACCTCGGTCACAAAGTCATTAGGCGACTTGGTGTTGATTTTCAGGACTTCGAGGTCCATGGAAGCGCGGTTGATGATGGCACCGGCCGCACGAGCCGCCTTGATGGCGACATTGAGCATGGGATGGAGCGAGGCTTGCTGCGTCATTCGTGAAAACCTTGGTTGGCCGGCACCCAGGGTTGCGCACCATGAGGCTCGGGAGGTGGACTGGCGGAAAAAAAGAGCGACCTGTTGCTGGGAATTTTTGACCCGGACTCAGGATAATCCCGCATTTTAGCCGAGCCAGGTCGTTTCCTCCAAATGCCAGCCATGCTGGACTCGAGGCTGGCGTTGATATGACACGATTCATCCTGATTCAAACCAGCCATCCCGGCAATGTGGGCGCCGCCGCGCGCGCCATGAAGGTGATGGGTTTTTCGGAACTGGTCTTGGTTAAGCCGCGATTTGCGGATGTGCTGAGCCAAGAGGAAACCGTGGCCATGGCCAGTGGGGCGGCCGATATATTGGTTCGCGCCCGCATCGTGGACACGCTGGAGGAGGCGCTCGACGGCGTCAGCTTTGCCTGTGCCACGGCCATGACGCCGCGCGACTTTGGTCCGCCTGTGCGCGAGCCGCGGGCATTGTTTGCTGAATTGGCGGCCAGCCAGCACAAAGTTGGCCTGGTGTTCGGCTCCGAGCGCTACGGGCTGAGCAATGAGGATGTCTACCGCTGCCATGCGGTGCTGTCGATTCCCACCCATCCCGACTATGGCTCCTTGAATTTGGCGCAGGCGGTGCAGTTGCTGGCCTACGACTGGCGGCAGGCGCTGGGCGGTTTTTCGGTTGCGCCGCGTACCGAGGATCCGAACTTTGCCGATGCGAAAGCGGTTCAAGGTTTGTTGCAGCATCTGCAAGCCTCCTTGGAGGCCATTGGGTACTTGAACCCCGCGGCGCCCAAGAAGCTGATCCCGCGTTTGAACCAGTTGTTCAATCGCGCCGGCTTGACGAATGAAGAGGTGCATATTTTTCGAGGCATCGCCCGCGCCATGGTGGAGGCGCCGCGCAGTCCTCATGCCAACAAGCAAGGTTCAAAAGTAGCGGCCAGCGAGGATTGACAAGCGCCGCTAAACTGGCCGACCGTCTTTAGCTTTGAGTCCTCATGTTCCAACGCATCCGCGAAGACATCGCCTGCATTCTTGAACGCGACCCTGCCGCCCGCACGGCCTGGGAAGTGTTGACCTGCTACCCAGGGCTGCATGCGCTGATACTGCATCGTCGCGCGCATTGGTGCTGGACCCACGGCTTGAAATGGATGGGGCGATTCATCTCGCATTGCACCCGCTTTTTGACGGGCATCGAAATTCACCCAGGCGCGCAAATCGCGCGCAAGGTTTTTATCGACCATGGCATGGGCATCGTCATCGGTGAGATGGCTGAAATTGGCGAGGGTTGCACCATTTACCAAGGTGTGACGCTGGGCGGCACCGCATTGGTGAAAGGCGCCAAACGCCACCCGACCTTGGAGCCGGGCGTCATCATTGGTGCCAACGCTTGCGTCTTGGGCGGCTTTACCGTGGGGGCTGGTGCTCGGGTGGGTTCAGGCGCGGTCGTGACCAAGCCGGTCCCGGCGGGCGCAACCGCCGTGGGCAACCCGGCTCGCATCATTGAGGCCAAGGCCGATGTGCGGCGTGAAGAGGCCGCGGCCAAGATGGGCTTTTCCGCCTATGGCGTCAGCCAGGGCGATGATCCGATGGCCCAGGCCTTGCGTGGCCTGATCGACAACGCCGCTGGACACGAGCATCAAATTGCGCTGCTCTGGCAGGCGGTGTGCAAACTGTCTGCGGCCTCGCGTTCGCCGGTGGGCGATTGTGTGCCGCAAGACGCTCAGCAAGACGAGGTTTTCGATGCCGCCTCGCTGAGCCGCTTGGTCAAAGAGTAGCCCGCTCAGGGTCAGCACAGCGCCAGGGCGCTGACAACTGACTGTGCTTCAGTTCGCACTGCGGACCGGGCGTTGTGCGGCCTTGGGGCGAAAGGCTTTCACGAACGCATCTCGCGTCTCCAGATACGGCCCGCCGATCAGATCGATGCAATAAGGCACGGCGGCAAAAATGCCATCGACCTCTTGCTTGCCTTCGGCATTCTTCAAACCGCCCAAAGTCTCTGCAATCGACTTGGGTTGACCCGGCAGATTGATGATCAAGGCCTTGCCCCGAATCACCGCCACTTGGCGCGACAGAATCGCCGTGGGCACAAAGCGCAGCGAAATCTGCCGCATCTGTTCGCCAAAGCCCGGCATTTCTTTGTCGGCCACATCCAAGGTGGCTTCAGGCGTGACATCGCGCAGCGCGGGCCCGGTGCCGCCGGTGGTCAACACCAGATCGCAGGACTTGTCGTCCACCAGTTCGCGCAGAGTCTGGGCGATCAGCGCCCGTTCGTCGGGGATCAAACGTGCTTCATAGTGGATCGGGTTGATCAGCGCAGCGCCCAACCAGTCTTGCAAGGCCGGCAAACCTTTGTCTTCGTAGACACCGACAGAAGCACGGTCACTGATGGACACAATGCCGATGCGCACGGCCTCCGGGGGCGGCAATGTCTCACTCATCAGCCTCATCCTCCGCCACTTCTTCAGCCGGGTTGACCCGCAACTGTTCAGCCTTGATGAACTGGAACAGATCACGGTAGGCGCGGCCGGATCGTTGCTCGGGCGCAGCCGCTGCGTCCTTGCGAGCGGCACGAACCAAGCTGCGCAGTTGCTGCACATCAATGCCTTCATGTTCGGCGATGAACTGCTGCAGGGCCGCGTCATCGGCCAGCAGGCGCTCGCGCCAACGCTCGCTTTGGTGCAGGGCCAAGCTGTCCTTGGCGTGGCCGAGCTTGAAGGCGGCGACCGCCTCACGCAGTGGAGCGGGGTCCACGCGACGCATCAGCTTGCCGATGTACTGCATCTGGCGGCGTCGGCCTTCATGCGAAGTGATCCGCTTGGCCTCACGCAAGGCGTCGGACAGGATTTCCGGCAAAGCCAGGGGCTCCAGCCGGCTGGCGGGCAATTTCAGCAACTCTTCGCCCAGCGCCTGCAGCTCGGTCATGTCGCGCTTCAACTGGCTTTTGCTGGGGCGATCGAAGTCGTCTTCGTCGCTTGGGAATTCTTCTTGTGTTCTCATGGTGCGGGTCTTGCGGGTCGTGCAGAGTTGCAGAAGGGACGAGTGGCGTGCCGGGCAGGACTGGGCCATCAAAGGCGCGCCCTCGTCTGCGGCGCGGGCGCGGATGCAAGAGCTGCTGCGCACGCGGATGCTCGGCGGCTCGTATGATTGTCCCCCAGTTCTGATTCTCAGTGCAGCGGCGCTTCATCAAGGCGACGTTGTGCGGCCTTTTGATTTCTACGGCACCTCTATCCATGTCCAAGCTCCTCAAGTCTTCTTCCAGTCAAAGCGCCGACAAGTCCGCAGCTGCCGCTGCGTCCAGCGGCAGTGGCTTTGCCTACCGGAGTGAGCAGTTCCAGCAGTTGATCGAAGATGTCTTGGCAGAGGCCAAGAAGCTCGGCGCCTCTGATGCGGGGGCCGAAGTTTCAGAAGGCTGCGGCCTGTCGGTCTCCACCCGCATGGGGGCCTTGGAGAACGTGGAGCGCAACCGCGACAAGTCCTTAGGCGTCTCGGTGTACGTGGGACAGCGTCGCGGCAATGCCAGCACCTCGGACTTCTCACCTCAAGCGCTGCGAGACACGGTGAGGGCCGCTTTTGATATTGCGCGCTTTACGGCTGAGGATCCGGTCGCGGGTTTGCCTGACGAAGAAGACTTGTCTTTGGACGTTGCCAGCCGTCCTGAGTTGGATCTGTTCCATCCTTGGGCGATTGATGCGCAGGCGGCTGCGGAACTGGCTTTGCGCTGTGAGGCCGCGGCTTTTGCGGTTGATCGTCGCATCAGCAATAGCGAGGGCGCGGCAGTCTCGGCGCAGCAGTCGCATTTCTTCACGGGCAACAGCCGCGGTTTTCGCGGCGGCTATGCCAGTTCGCGGCACTCGATCTCGGTGGCGCCCATCGCCGGCCGCGGCGCCCAGATGCAGCGCGACGCCTGGTACAGCTCGATGCGCGATGCCACAGAATTGGCTTCACCCGAAGCCATTGGCCGCTACGCCGCCGAGCGTGCCTTGGCTCGTTTGAAGTCACGCCGCGTGCCGACTGCGGAAGTGCCAGTGCTTTTCGAGAACACTGTGGCGGCCGGCTTGTTGGGTGCTTTGGTACAAGCCGCCAGCGGCGGTGCCTTGTATCGGCGCGCCAGTTTCCTGCTTGATAGCCTGGGCAAGTCGGTGCTGGCTTCTCACATTGATATCCATGAGGATCCCCACATCCCCAAAGGCAAGGGAAGCGCGCCTTTCGATGACGAGGGGGTCATGACGCGCCCGCGACATCTGGTGGACGCGGGGGTCTTGCAGGGCTATTTCTTGAGCACCTACTCGGCGCGCAAGCTGGGCATGCGCACGACCGGGCATGCAGGGGGCTCGCACAATTTACGCATGAGCTCGCGTCTGACCGCGCCGGGCGATGATCTGCACACCATGCTGCGTCGTTTGGGCACGGGCTTGTTTGTGACCGAGCTGATGGGGCAGGGCGTCAACTATGTGACCGGCGACTACTCGCGTGGCGTCAGCGGCTATTGGGTGGAGAACGGCGAGATTGCCTTCCCGGTGCATGAGTTGACCATCGCAGGCAATTTGAGTGAGATGTTCCAAAACATCATCGGCATTGGCGGCGATCGTTACACCATCGGCGGCAAAACCGTCGGCTCGGTGTTGATTTCTCGGATGAAATTGGCGGGCAGCTAATCGAGATTGTCAGCTGACCGTCAGCTGGTGTTCAGCTGATTTTCATCTAGCGATTTGCGCCCTGAAAAAGGGCGTTTTTTAGCCGGGTTTGCACCGGTGAGCATTGTTTTGGGGCACCCTAGAATCGGCTCGCAATTTGCGCAGTTCATCAACTAGGAGTCCCCAAGATGGAGCGTCGTTCCTTTGTTAGGCAGGCTGGCTTGGCCGGTGTTTTGGCAGCTGGTGCAGCACCTGCCGTCGTGCATGCACAAGCCAATGTGCGTTGGCGTTTGGCCTCGAGTTTCCCCAAGTCTTTGGACACCATTTTTGGCGCGGCCGATGTGTTCGCAAAGAAGGTGCATGAGCTCTCCGGTGGCAAATTCCAGGTGGCGGTGCACGCAGGCGGCGAGTTGATGCCCGCCTTTGGTGTGGTGGACGGCGTGCAAAACGGCACGGTGGAAATGGCCCACACCGCGCCTTACTATTTCTTCGGCAAGGACGAGACTTTTGCGCTGGGCTGCGCCGTGCCTTTTGGCTTGAACAGCCGCCAAATGACGGCCTGGATGGTGGAAGGCAATGGCCTGAAGTTGATGCGCGAGTTCTATCGCAACTACAACATCATCAACTTCCCGGGCGGCAACACCGGCGCTCAAATGGGTGGCTGGTATCGCAAGGAAATCAAGTCCATCGCCGACGTCAAGGGCTTGAAGATGCGCATCGGCGGCTTCGCGGGCAAGGTGCTGGAGCGCATGGGCGGCGTGCCACAGAACATTCCTGGTGGTGAGATCTATTCGGCACTGGAGAAGGGCACGATTGACGCCGCCGAGTGGGTGGGTCCTTATGACGACCAGAAGCTGGGCTTCAACAAAGTGGCGCCCAACTATTACTACCCAGGCTGGTGGGAAGGCGGCCCGCAGCTCGACTTCTTCATCAACACCAAGGCTTATGAAGCCCTGACGCCTGAGTACAAAGCGATTGTGGATGCCGCCGCCGCCGTGGCTCACATCGATATGCAGGCCAAGTACGACGCGAAGAATCCGGCGGCCTTGAAGCAGTTGGTCGGCTCCGGCACCAAGCTGTTCAAGTTCCCCAAGGATGTGATGGATTCGGCCTTCAAGGAATCGATGGCGCTGTACAGCGAGCTGTCGGGCAAGAACCCGAACTGGAAGAAGGTCTACGAAGACTATGCCAACTTCCGTCGTGACCAGAACCTGTGGTTCCGTTTCGCAGAAGCTGGTTTTGACGACTTCATGCAGGCGCAAAAGCTCTAACTCGTTTTTGCTCTCGCCTTCGAAGCCCTGGAGCCTTTGGTTCCAGGGCTTTTTCAATGGAAAAGGCCGCTTGCTCACGCAAGCGGCCTTGTGACAAGCCGAACGGGCTTAGTTCTTCTTTGCGGCTTCGTCTTGCAATGAGCGCTTGACGGCTTCCATCGGATCGGTTGCCTCATTGCTGGAGGCCGCCGACGCCGCCTGGGCCGGTGGATCGAAGCCGAACAGCTTGCTGGCGTCTTCCGAGGAGGTCTCTGCCTTCTCGGGCTTTTCCTCGGCGCTATTGCCCATGCCTTGCAGCATCTCGGTGGCCTGATTCATATCGACGACCTTTTCCTTGTCCAAGAAGGCGGTCACCGATTGCGGGAATGCGATCACGATGCCGACCAGCACCAGTTGCATGATCACCCAAGGAATGGCGCCCAGATAGATGTCCTTGGACTGCACTTTGGCCGGAATCGAGCCGCTCTTGAAGAGGCTGTCAGCAATGCCGCGCAGATAGAACAAGGCGAATCCGAAGGGCGGGTGCATGAAGCTGGTTTGCATATTCACGCACAACATCACGCCGAACCAGACCAGGTCGATCCCCATCTTGTCGGCCACGGGGGCGAGGAAGGGCAAGATGATGAAGGCGATCTCGAAGAAGTCGAGGAAGAAGGCCAGGAAGAAAATGAAGATGTTGACGGCAATCAGGAAGCCGACCTGACCCCCTGGCAGATTGGAGAGCAGGTGCTCGATCCAGATCCCGCCTTCCACGCCCTGGAACACCAGAGAGAAGGTGCGTGAGCCGATCAAGATGAAGACCACCATGGCGGTGATGCGCATGGTGCCAGCCATGGCTTCCCGGACCAAGGGCCAGTTCAAGCGGCCATGCATGGCTGCCAAGATGAAGGCGCCTACCGCGCCCATGGCGCCGGCCTCTGTTGGCGTGCAGACGGCCGTGTCGATACCCGGCAGGCCGCCCATGCTGCCCAGCACGGCGAAGATCAGCACGGCCGACGGAATGATGCCGCGCAAACACTTGATCCAAAGCGCTGCGCCTTGCAGGCTTCGGGCGGTCTTGGGCACGCCGGGAACATGTTCTGGCTTGATGCGGCTGAGTGCAAATGTGTAGAGCACGAAGATCAGCACCTGAAGAATCGAAGGGCCCCAAGCCCCTTTGTACATATCCCCCACCGATCGACCCAGTTGGTCGGCCAAGACCACCAGCACCAGGGAAGGCGGCACCAATTGCGTGATGGTGCCCGAGGCAGCCAGCACCCCGGTGGCGTAGCGCATGTTGTAGCCATAGCGCATCATCACCGGCAGCGAGATCATGGCCATGGCAATCACTTGGCCGGCCACGGTGCCGGTGATGGCCCCCAGGATGAAGCCCACAATGATCACCGAATAGCCCAAGCCGCCGCGCACCGGGCCAAAGAGCTGGCCCATCGAGTCCAGCATGTCTTCGGCCAGGCCGCATTTCTCCAGCATGGCGCCCATCAGGGTGAAGAAGGGAATCGCCAGCAGCAGGTCGTTGGACAAAATGCCGAACACATTTTGAGGCAGTGCCGCCATGAATTCGGGCGGGAACCAGCCTTGCGAAATCGCAAAGAAGCCGCAGGCCAAGCCCAGGGCAGCCAGCGAGAAAGCGACGGGGAAGCCGATCAGCATGACCACGATCAGCCCCGCGAACATCAGCGGGGGGAAGTTCTCCATGCTCATCATTGCAGCGGTCTCTCGTAGTGGGTGTCCATCTCGTAGCTGTGTGTCAGCCAGCCAACGCGTTTGATCAATTCAGCTAGGCCTTGCAGCCACACCAGGGCGAAACCCAGGGGCAGGGTCAACATGGCGGGCCAGCGGATCAAGCCGCCCGAGTTATTGGACATCTCGCCGCTGCTGAGCAGCTTCCAGAGATAGCCCAGCAAGCCCAGGCTTGCCACGCTGTCTTCGGGGCGCATGCCAGTGGTGAGCTTGACCATGAAAAGGCCCCAGGACAACCAGGCCATGTAAGCGATCACCGGCAGCAAAAAAACCAGCAAGCCAAACATGTCCACGTAGACCTTGCCATGCCCGGAGAGACGGCTGTAAAAAAGGTCAACCCGCACATGTTCATTGACCTTGAGCACTTGGGCCGCGCCAAACATGACGCAGACGGCGAACATGTACCACTGGATCTCCAAAAAGGAGTTGGAGCTGTAGTCAAAGGTGTAGCGCACAACCGCATTGGCGGCGCTGACCAGGCACGAGATCAGAACAGCCCACTTGGCGATGACGCCGAAGCGGGCCGTTAGATTGTCGATGCCCCTGGCAATGGCGAGGAGGGCTTGCATTGGAGGTCCGGCTGAAAAAGATGGCCATGCGAGCTGGCGTCATCGCTCCCGCATTGCGGGCTGTTTGACGACTGGCTCGTGGGGGTCGGAAGCGACCCTCGAGCGCACTTTAGCGAGTCGGAACTGAATGAAGCCTGAAATTCCCTCGTCTTCAGGGTAAGCACTGAGCTGGCAAGAGGGGTCAGCGGGCGTGGGCGGCGCTGCCTTTTTTGCCCCTCTTCTTCGTGCTACTCAGCAGCTGCTTGCCGCGTTGTAAAGCCGGGTGCTGCGTGCACCGGAGCGGCAAAAGGCCAAGATGGGCCGTGGCAGCTCATTCAGCAATTGTTTGAATTGCTCGATTTCTTCGGGCGACTGGTAGGCGCCATTGACGGGCAGGTGGCGATAGATCAGGCCTGCAGCCAGAGCGGCTGCTTCGATTTGGGCGCTGCTGGGCTGGTCTGGCCCGGCTTCAAAGTCAGGGCGGTTATTGATGATGCTGCGAAAACCGGCCGCGGCGGCTTCGGCCATCGCTGCGGGTTCCAGCTGCGGCGCCACGCAGACGTCGGGCGCGATGGCTTGGATTGGTAAGCTCATGCGTCAACCTCATTGAGCCAGGGCTTGTTTGACTGCGCTTGAGACCAAGGACATTTCGGCCTTGCCACTCAGTTGCGCTTTGACGGCCGCCATGACGCGCCCCATATCACCAGGGCCTTTGGCGCCCAGCTCGGTGACGATGGCATTGACGGCTGTTTGCACCTCGTCCGCGCTCATGCGCTGCGGCAGGTAGGCTTCCAGCACCTTCAACTCGGCCATTTCTTTGTCAGCCAAATCGGGGCGACCGCCGGTGTTGAACTGGTTGATCGAGTCTTTGCGCTGTTTGATGAGTTTGTCGACGATGGCGATCAGGCCGGCGTCGTCCACAACAATTCGCTCATCCACTTCTTTTTGCTTGATGGCTGCCAGCAGACCCCGGATGGTGACCAATTTGTCAGCTTCCTTGGCGCGCATGGCGGCCTTCATGTCCTCGGTGATGCGATCTTTCAAACTCATGGCGAATCCTTTGGCTCGGTAAATGGGCTTTGGGGTGAAATTGTGGCGGCAAATCCCTGCCCTGGCTGCCAGAGCAGGCGAAAGGTCTGATCAGCTTGGCTCGAGACCAAAGAAAAGGCCCGCGACAGCGTCCTGTGCGGGCCTTGTTCTTGAGCTTTTCAGCAACTTCGGCTTGCGCCGATTTTCGTCTTGGCGCCTGAGGGCGCGGACAACATCGAAAATCAGTACAGCTTCTTGGGCAGCTGCATGCTGCGAACGCGCTTGTAGTGACGCTTGACGGCAGCAGCCTTCTTGCGCTTGCGCTCAGCGGTGGGCTTCTCGTAAAACTCGCGGGCGCGCAGATCGGTCAGCAGGCCCAGTTTTTCGATAGTGCGCTTGAAACGGCGCAGAGCCACATCAAACGGCTCATTCTCTTTGACGCGAATCGTGGTCATGAAAAAGTATTTCCTTCAATATGCGCTCGGTGTTCGTCAATCACTTTGTGCAAATCAGCTCCGTGAAGAGCTTGTTTGAACTCGTGTTTGAGGCGGCTTTTCCGGATTCCGCTTCAAAAAATGTTGCGAATCGACGCGCAGGGTTTGCCAGCAAAGACGGCGATTGTAGCCTGATTTTTGTAATTATTCCAGTGCAGCGCAGATAGATCTTGCGCAAGCAGCGGCGCTCGACCATGCCCATTGGAAGTTGTAACCCCCAAGCCATCCGGTCACATCGACCACTTCGCCAATGAAATGCAGGCCCGGCACACGTTTGCTTTCCAAGCTTTGCGAGCTCAATTCGCGTGTGTCGACCCCGCCCCGCATGACTTCGGCCTTGCGCCAACCTTCGCTGCCATTGGGCATCAATGACCAGGCCTGCAATTGCTGCGCCAGTGCTTGCAGATCCCGGTCTTTGCATTCCGGCATGACCCGCTGGTGGGGGATAGAGCTGCGCTCCAACCAAGCCTGCGCCAAACGCTGCGGCAGCAGCGTGGCCAAGAAATTGCCAATCTGGCGACGGGAATCGGATTTGGCGGCCAGCAGTTGTGCCGGCAGATCCACATCCGGCGCGAGGTTGATTTGTAGTGCTTGGCCTTCTGTCCAATAGCTCGAAATTTGCAGAATCGCCGGGCCACTCAGGCCACGGTGGGTGAACAGCAAATCTTCCAGAAAACGGCCACCGGTTTTGCCCTTGCCGACGCTGACCGAGACGGGCAATGACAAACCAGACAGGGAGGAGAAGGGTGCCCAAACTGAAGCGTCAAAGGTCAGCGGCACCAAGGCGGGACGGGGTTCCACAATGGTGTGGCCAAAGCGTTTGGCCAGTCGCAAGCCCCAGTCGCTCGCACCAATTTTCGGGATGGACGGGCCGCCACTGGCCACCACCAAGCGGCGCGCCAGCACTTGACCGCGCGAGGTTTCGACAACAAAGCCCTTCTGGGGTGTTTCTTGCGGCTGCACATCGATAACGCTGCAGCCATGCCAGCGTTCAACCCCGCCGGCCTCACATTCGCTGAGCAAGAGACGGATGATTTGTTCACTGGAGTCATCGCAAAACAATTGCCCCTTGTGCTTTTCATGGAAGGCGATGCCATGCTTTTGCACCAAGGCAATGAAATCCTGGCTGCTGTAGCGCGCCAATGCGGAGCGGCAAAAGGCGGGGTTGTCGGACAGAAAGTTCGCAGGCCCAGCATCACGGTTGGTGAAGTTGCAACGACCGCCCCCTGAGATCCGAATCTTCTCGGCCACTCGCTCCGCGTGATCGATCAACAGCACACGCTGCCCGCCCTGGCCAGCCATGCCGGCGCAAAAAAGGCCGGCTGCGCCGGCGCCGACAATGAGCAAATCAAAACTGTGCATGAAAGCGTGTATTCGGGGGAAAAGAGGTGGTCGCTGCCAAACGCCGGGATGCGAACAAATGGCGGCCAATGGATGAATACTGGCGGGTCTTGACGCGGGAGGTCTGCAAATAGGTGTTTGGATTGTCGCGCAGAAGCGAAGCAGGGCCATGCTTGCTTGCCTAGCCAGGCGCCCTTTGCGAACTTGATTTTCGTGATTCTCTGTGAGCAAGCCGTTAGGGCATTGATACCATCGGCCTTGTGGCTCCGCTTGGGAGATGGCACCAAGCTAGGGGGTCGGGTCTCAATAGACGCCTGTTCACTTGATCAGGCAAGCCGAAGCCAACTACATTTTCGACAATGAGACTGGGCAGCCAAATCAAGGCTGTATGTCCAGCGGTCGGGACAAAGAGCATTCGAGGATTCATGGATATTTCAGCCGCAGCTTTTGACGATGCCGAGTCGGGGCGAAAGTCTCTGGTCCATTGGTTGGCCAAGCAGCCTGAATTGGCGTCGGAATTAGGCGAGGCAGTGCTCAGTCTGATTGAGCCCCTGGACGCGTTTGCTGCGGTCAAATCGTTGGCATCTGGCCGCTATGTGTATGGCAGCGCCGGTTTAGAGCAGCTCTTGGGGCAGGGGCGACTGGTCGGTTGCTCAGACGCTGACTTGATGCGTGCGGACGAGGTGATCGGTATGCGCCGCGTTGAGCAAACGGTCATGGCGCAACGCAGCATGATTGTGAGCGAGCATCGCTTGGAATTGGGTGGGCGTCGCCGGGAGTTCACGGTGACGCGATCGCCCTTGGGGGCGGATCACATCTTGGCGGTATGGCGCGAGCGCACCGAGGAGCGCCATCGCGAGAGTCATCTGCAGCGCGCTTTGCAGCAGATCGAGCAGCAGCAAAAAACCATCGAACAAATGCGACGGGAATTGCAGCTGGGCTCGGGACGAGACGATACCTCGGGCTTGTATTTGCGGGCGCAGTTTGATGATCAGCTGTTGCGAGAAATCGATCTTTCAACCCGTGAGCATCGCGAGTTTGCCCTGGTGATCATTGCCTTGGATCCAGCGCCAGCGGCCGTGCAGGCCATGGGCGATGAAGCCACGCAGCGTTTGTTGGAAGGCATGGGGCGGATGTTGCGCGCCAATACGCGTGCCATGGATGCAGCTTGCCGAATTGGCGAAACCCAGTTTGCGGTTTTGCTGTCGGGTGTGGGCTTGGCCACAGCACATGCCCGCATGGAGCAATTGCGGCGCCAGTGCATGGCACAAATCATTGTGCTCAATGGCGTGGACATGGGCTTGTCCATCTCCATGGGGGTGTCGAGCTTTCCGCATACGGCCTCCAAACAGGAAGAGCTGGTATCTGCCAGCGATGCGGCTGTGCAAGAAGCACAACGTCGGGGCGGCAACCAAGTGGTGTTGGCGTCTATCCCCTTCTTGGCTTGATGGGGGGGGCCTTGCCTTGGTGAGGGCGCAGCGGTTGCCGAATTAAAGCGAAAGCCGCTCAAGCACCAACTGCCATTCAGCCGCTGTCACTGGGGTGATGGACAAACGGTTGCCTGCTTGCAGCACACGCAAACTTTGCAATGCCGGGTCGGCGCGCATGGCGGGTAGGCCCAGCAATCGGGTCTTCTTCGCGAACTTCACATCGACATGCAACCAGCGCGGTGCATCTGCCTTGGATTTGGCGTCGAAATAAGGGCTGCGAGGGTCGAACTGTGTGGCGTCAGGATAAGCGCCGCTGGCCACTGTGGCCAGACCGGCAATACCCGGCGCGGGGCAAGATGAGTGGTAGAACAAAACCCCGTCGCCTACACGCATCTGATCTCGCATGAAGTTGCGCGCTTGATAGTTGCGAACGCCCACCCAGGCGACGGTTTGACCTGGGGCGTTTTCAAGGTCGTCTATCGAGCACTCGCTGGGCTCGGACTTCATCAGCCAGTAGTTCAAAGCGTCGATCGGTGCAGCAGGTGGAAACGTGGGCTCAAGACCCGACAAGGTGCAGCCATGGGGCCGGCAAAGCCTATGTTTTGGCATGCCAGCTGAGAGGAAGAAGGTGTCCACCGCGAGCCGTGAGCCGCAGTCCTGAACCAGGGGTTCAGGTGGGCGAGGTCAACCGAGCATTGGGTTCATCTGACGCGAGACGATCACGCTTGCTGGGCGATGTTCCAAGCCCTTGCTCAGAGAGCATTGGTTCAAGGACATATAAAGCTCACGCGAACGCAATGGACGAACGGGATTGTAAGCCCTGGCTGGCGCTAGACCGAGTGATTCAGAGCAATTGCCCGTCGTGACCCAGGGCTTCATCCAGGCGACGCATCAAGCCTTCCAGGTCGGGCAGGGATTGCGTACTGTTTGAAGTGGTACCGGAAGCGCTGCTTGGGCTCGTTGCTGCAGCTGCCGAACCATCGGCCAATTGATACGCCAGATTCAAGGCGGCCAAAACGGCGATGCGCTCACGCGCCTTGACGCGCCCGGCGTCGCGAATGGCGCTCATTTCTCGGTCCACTTGAGCCACGGCCTTGCTCAGGGCGGCCTCTCCGCCGTCGGGGCAACCCAGCAGATAGCTTTGGCCCATGATGGTCACTTCCATTTGCTTCACGAGGAATTCTTTCCAGATTCGTTTTCTACAGGCAGACGTTCCAACAGCACATCAATACGCGCCCTGGCGGCGTTCAGGCGTGAGCGCAGGTTGTCGCGCTCCTGGCTCAGGGCCTTGACTTGCTCTTGCAGGAGGCTGTTGGTGCGTTTCAATTCATCGTGGCGGAGCAGCAGGCGCTCGACGCGGTCGATCAAGTCGTTGATGCTTGGCATGGTTCCCTGTGGCTCCCTAGGCAAGCTTCAATTGTAGGCGGCCATGATCGCATAGTGCCGCCACGCTGCAACTCGCGCAGGAAGGGCTGCGCGCCTTGCAGACATAGCGCCCATGCAGGATCAGCCAGTGATGGGCGTCCACCATGAACTCTTGGGGGATTCTGTTCAACAGGCCAAGCTCCACGGCCAGCGGCGTTTTTCCGGGCGCAAGGCCGGTGCGATTGCTAACCCTGAAAATATGCGTATCTACCGCCATGGCGGGCTCACCAAAAGCGACATTGAGCACCACATTGGCTGTCTTGCGCCCCACGCCGGGCAGGGCCTCCAGCGCTTCACGGGTGTTTGGCACTTTTCCACCGTGTTGTTCAATCAAGATTTGGCAGGTGGCCATCAGATGTTTTGCCTTGCTGCGAAACAAGCCAATCGTGCGGATGTATTCGCACAAGCCTGCTTCGCCCAGGGCCAAAATCTTTTCAGGCGTATTTGCCTGTGCAAACAATCGACGCGTGGCTTTGTTGACCCCAATATCGGTCGCTTGCGCAGACAGGAGCACAGCGACCAAGAGCTCAAACACGCTGGCATATTCCAGTTCTGTTTGGGGCGCCGGATTGGCCGTGCGCAAGGTTTCGAAAAAACTTTGAATTTGCTGGGCATTCATCGCTGTGCATTGTCTCCTCAGTCGGGCAACTCGCGACAGCAGTTTGGGTGCGCAAGCGATGGCATGATGCCGGGATTGCACAGTCCCGCTCTTCCCATGACTTCTTCGTCAGAAAACCCTTCGGCCACCTCTTCGCTCCGCCCCTGGATGGCTTGGTTGCTGCTCGTCTTGTTGTTGCGCTTGCTGACCCTGCCCTTGCTGCCCTTGACCGATCACACCGAGGCCCGCTACGCCGAGATCGCCCGCTTGATGGTGCAAACCGGTGATTGGATCAGCCCCCACATCACTCCGACTGAAGTGTTCTGGGCCAAGCCTCCTTTGTCCACTTGGGGGCAGGCTTTGTCGATGACGGTGTTTGGCGTCAGCGAATGGTCCGGTCGTTTGCCAGCGGTGCTGTGGAGTGTGTTGGGCGTCTTGTCTTTGGCGTGGATGCTGAACGGCGTGATGTCGCGCACGCAGATTTTGGCGGCGCAGGTCTTGCTCGCACTTTGCCCCTTGTTTTTCATCAGTGCCGGAGCGGTGATGACCGATGCAACCTTGGGTGCGGCGGTCCTCTTTGTGCAAGCCGCTTGGTGGCGCGTGTTAGGGACGCAAGGCGCTGATCGCCAACGCGCTGCTCGCTGGCTGGCTTTGGGGATGGCTTTGGCCCTGCTGACCAAAGGGCCCGCAGCCGCGGTGTTGGCGCTGCTGCCGGTGTTCATGCACGCGGCTTGGCGCAAACATTGGGTTGCGGTGCGGGCGGTCGCGTCCGATCTTTGGGTCTGGTTGATTTGCCTGGGCGTGGCCTTGCCTTGGTATGTGGTGGCCGAAGTGAAGACGCCGGGCTTTGTCGAGTACTTTGTGCTGGGCGAACATGTGATGCGCTTTTTGCAGCCGGGGTGGAAGGGTGATCGCTACGGCTTTGCCCATGCCCAACCCTTGGGCATCATTTGGCTGTTCACTTGGGTGGCGGCTTTGCCGGCCGTTTTGATTTTGATGGTGCGGCTGCCCTATCTGCGAATCAAACAAGGGCGCGGCGCCATCGCTGCGCAGATTCAACACAGTGGGCTGGAGGCCAACAGTCGCGCCACGGATTTGGCTTGTTTTGCCTTGTGCATTACCTTGGCTCCGCTGCTCTTGTTCAGCGCCGCAAGAAACCTCATCTTCACCTATGCGATGACCGCTTTGCCAGGACTGGTGATTCTGGCCATCGCCGCGCTGCCGAAGGCGAGCTTGCAAAGCCGGGGTTGCCATTTGGGCGTGCTGGCTTTGCTGTTGATTTACGGCTGGGCCTTTGTCTTCAAGTTGCCACAACTCAGCCGAGCCAATTCAGACCTGCCCTTGGTGGAGGCCTACCGCCAAGCCTGCCCCGCGCAAGATTGCCCATTGAGCTATGCCAGCAAGCCCAATTATTCGGCTTACTTCTACACCTCGGGGCGCCTTTACAGCGGCATGCCGGGCTCGCCGGGACGTCCAGGCTTTACGGTGCAGCGGGTCGATAGACAATCGACCCTGCGCGCATCAGCGTTGGCCTGCAACAAGGACCGATGCCTCTTGCCCGATAGTGGCTCCGAAAGTAAATGACCTCGATGCAAATCAGCACTTCTCCTATTTCGACACCCGCAGTGACTGCGCTTGAAAGCTCGGCCTATGGCCCGGTGGAGGGCGCCCGCGAGATGCCTCGGCTGCTGAGCATCGTCTTGCCCGCGTTCAATGAGGCGCGCAATCTGGCCAGCTTGCTGCCTGAGCTGAGCGAGAAACTCGCCGATCAGGCGCAGCAGTTGGAATTGCTGGTGGTGGACGACGGCAGCAGCGATGACACTGTCTTGGTGGTTCAGTCTTTGATGGCGCAGGGCTTGCCCGTGCGTTTGCTGCGCTTGTCGCGCAATTTCGGCAAGGAAGCGGCCTTGTGTGCTGGCTTGGATGCGGCCGACGGTGATGCGGTCATCATCATGGATTCCGATGGTCAGCACCCCATCAACACCGCTCTGCAGATGTTGGTGGATTGGCGCGCTGGCTTCGACGTGGTGTATGCGGTGCAAAAAGGGCGCAGCGAGTCCCAGTCTTTGGCGCGGCGCAGTTACACCAAGGTGTTTTACTGGTTGATGCGGCACGGCTCGCGCGTGGAAATGCCGCCCAATGCCGGTGACTTCCGCTTGCTCGATCGAAAAGTGGTGTTGGTGTTGAGGCGCTTGCCTGAGCGTGCGCGCTATATGAAGGGCTTGTTTGCGTGGGTCGGCTTCAAGGCCAAGGCCTTGGAGTATGTGCCGGATGCACGGCTGCATGGCGAGTCCACGTTTGGCTATATGCAGCTCATGTCCTTCGCCTTGGTCGGCCTGACTGCCTTTACCAAAATGCCGCTGCGCTTGGTGTCTTTGCTGGGTTTGGTGGTGTCGCTCGCGTCGGTGGCCTTTGGTTTTTGGATCGTGGTTGAGAAAGCGTTTTTCGGGCAGCCGGTCAGTGGCTTTACCACGCTGGCGGCCTCGATCACTTTCTTGGCCGGTGTGCAATTGCTGTGCTTGGGCATCATTGCGGAATACCTGGGCCGCGTCTTTGACGAGGTCAAACAAAGGCCTTTGTACGTCACTCAAGATCTCAGTCCCCCGCTGCAAGCCCCGGAGCAACAGTGAATTCCCTGGCGTGGTTTGGCTTGATTGGGGCGAGCGCTGCCGCCGTGCACATGGGCATGGTGTGGTGGCTGGTGGAACAGTTTCAAATGCCTGCTTTGCTCGCCAATGTCTTGGGCTTCTTGCTGGCGTTTTGCGTGAGCTTTGTAGGGCACCACAAGCTCAGTTTCGCTGCGCAACAGGCGCAGGTGCGCCAAGCACTGCCGCGGTTTGCAGCCGTTGCTTTGCTGGGCTTTGTCAGCAATGAGGCGTTGTACGCCCTGCTGCTTCGAGCCGGTTTGGAGTACCGATTGGCGCTGTTTTTGGTTTTGGTGGCTGTGGCCGGCATGACCTGGCTTTTGAGCCGGTTTTGGGCCTTTCGCGCTGACGGCCGCAAGGCTTCCCGTGGAGCATCGCTTTGAAGCGCATTCAGATTTGCGCTGACGATTACGGCTTCGATGCCGGCGTCAGTTTGGGGATTTTGGAATGCATCGATGCCGGGCGCATCAGCGCCACCAGTTGCATGGTCTTATCGCCCGACTGGCGAGAGTGGTCCGCCGCATTGCGCGATCGCGTGGGCATGGCCGACTATGGCCTGCATCTGGATTTGAATGAGTTTGCGCCTTACGCGCCGGGCCGCGATTTGAAAGCCTGGATTGCTGCGAGCTATTTGGGCCAGTTGCAAGCAGCCCAAGTCAGAACCTGGGTCGCGCAGCAGTTGGATGCTTTTGAGTCTTGCATGCAAATGGCCCCAGCCTATCTGGATGGCCACCAGCATCTGCATCAACTGCCCGCGGTGCGCGATGCCGTGCTTGACTCTTTGACCCAGCGTTATGGTCAGGCCTGTGCTTTGCGTTCCACTCGCAGCCGCAGTTGGCGTGGGCTCAAGGCGGCGGTGATCGCAGGTTTGGGCGAAGCGGCGCTGCGGCGGGGCGCACGACGAGCCGGCTTGCGCATGAATCAAGACTTTGCGGGGGTCTACGCATTTGGCCCGGAAACCGTCTTGTCGGAATTCATGGCGACTTGTCTGGCCAGTTTGCCAGACTCAGGTTTGCTCATGATTCATCCTGGCCAAGCTGGCTTGGGCGAGCGGCCCGATGCCATACGGGCAGCGCGCGTGCGGGAGCGGGCCTTTTGGCTGAGCACGGAGGCCGGCGAACTGCTGGCCGTGCACGGCGTGCAATTGGGCATGAGCGAGGACTGGCCGCCGGCTTGACCCGCTGAATTGCGCCCTTCAGGCAATGCGACTTCGGCGCTGGCTGTTCAGCCGCCCCGCTTGGCGCGCGCGCGTGCCAGTGCCGCTTCAATGACCGCACGTTTGCGGTCCAATTCCTGCGGATCAGTGATTTTGGACGCTTCTTCCAGATGCGCCAGTTTGGCCTCGGCCTTGGCTTGCAAGCGAAGCTCGTTTTCGTGCGCTTCTCGGCTGAGCTTGAGTTTGTGGAACTGGTAGCGATCACGGGCCTGAGCGGCTTGCGCAGGGCTCCAGGCCGCCCAAGCGCTCAGCGTGGGCTGCAACTCCACCATGGCAATGCAGTCCACCGGGCAGGCCGGCACGCAAAGCTCGCAGCCGGTGCATTGCGCGTTGACGACCCAATGCATTTGCTTGGGTGCGCCCACGATGCAGTCCACCGGGCAGGCTTTGATGCACAGCGTGCAGCCGATGCACCAGCTCTCATCAATCACCGCCAGCTTGAGGGGGCCTTCCTGGCCATGTGCTTCGCTCAAAGGCAGGGCAGGGCGGCCAGTCAAAGCGGCGAGTCTTTCGATGCCCTCGGCTCCCCCCGGAGGGCATTGATTGATGCCGGCCTCTTGCTGAGCCACGGCTTGCGCATAGCTGTGGCAGTCCGGGTAGCCGCAGCGGGTGCACTGCGTTTGCGGCAAGGCGGCATCGATCTGCTCGATCAAGGCCTGCAGTGTCACGACGGGGATTGGCTGAGGCGCGTCCGCGGCTTTGTTTTGCTTCAATCCGATCTACCCAAGGTCAGGCTTGCTCTCGCCGCACGCTCTTCGTAGCAGTGCTGCGGTTCTTGCTGGCAGACTTGGCTTTGGCGGGCGTGCTCAGGGCATTGGGGCGGTCGTACTGGGCAATGAATTTTTGCACTTCAGGGTAAACCTTTTCGCGCCAACGGCGGCCAGAGAAGATGCCGTAGTGTCCGGCACCAATGGCGTCATAGTGAAACTGGTGTTCGCTGGATATTCCAGAGCAGAGTTCATGGGCAGCGCGGGTCTGGCCGGCCCCTGAGATGTCGTCAAGTTCACCTTCAACCGTCAAGAGGGCGGTGCTGGTGATGTCTTGGGGGCGGACCAACTGCCCATTCACCCGCCAAGTGCCGTTGACCAGCGCAAAGTCCTGGAACACGGTTTTGATGGTGTCGAGGTAGTACTCGGCGGGCATGTCCAGCACAGCGTTGTATTCATCGTAGAACTGACGGTGCGCGTCTGCGCCATCGTCGTCCCCACGCACCAAGTCCAGGAAGTAGTCGTAGTGCGAGCTCAGATGGCGATCTGGGTTCATGGCCACAAAACCGGTGTGCTGCAAAAAGCCGGGGTATACCGCGCGTGATGCGCCTGGGAAATTGGTGGGCACGCGGTAGATCACATTGGCTTCAAACCAATTGAAGCTGCGATTCATGGCCAGATTGTTGACGGCCGTGGGGCTCTTGCGAGCGTCGATGGGGCCGCCCATCATGGTCATGGAGCGCGGTGTTGGCTCGCCATTGGAGGCCATCAATGAGATCGCGGCCAGCACCGGCACCGTGGGCTGACACACCGAAATCACATGGCAATCCGCACCGATCAGGCGGATGAACTCCTGCACATAGGCGATGTAGTCGTCCAGGTGGAAGGGGCCTTCTTCCAGCGGCACCATGCGGGCATCGGTCCAGTCCGTGATGTAGACCTTGTGATCTTTGAGCAGTTGCCGCACGGTGTCGCGCAGCAAAGTGCTGTGATGTCCGGACAAGGGGGCGACCACCAAGACCGTGGGCTGATCCTTCATTTTGGACAGCACTTTCACGTCATCGGTGTAGCGCTTGAAACGCAACAAGCGGCAAAACGGCTTGCTCAGAGGCACGAGTTCTTGCACCGCCACGTCCACCCCATCGACCTCAACGCTGCGAATGCCGAACTCAGGCTTTTCGTAGTCTTTGGCCAAGCGATGCATCAGATCCAAACCGGCTGAAACGCGCTGCGCCATGGGCGAATGTGCGAACGGGGACAGTGGGTGGCTGTAGAGCTTGGCCGACGCACTCGCGAATTCCGCGAAAGGACTCATCAGTGCGCGCTGAGTTTCAAACAATTGGTACAGCATGGTGGTCTGTCCTTGGCTTGCGAGAAGAGTGCGGGCGTTTGACCCGCAAGTCGGTCACAGGGGCGAATCTGCCTGAATTGTGCGTTGCAGCATTTTACGAGGCTCGCCGCCTGTGCATGCTTCGCAAAACCCCAATAAGGGCGATTTATTGCTTGCTTTATGGCGCGCGTGTATTCGCCAGACCCCGCCTCGCCCGCGTGGGCCAGTTCGCGGGGTTGGCTGGGCGAACTCAGGCGGCCTCTTTGATGACCGCAGCCATTGCGCGGGCGACTGCCGGAAGGTTTTGCTCGTTCAAAGCGGCCACGCAGATTCGGCCGGAATCAACACCGTAAATGCCGAACTCGCTGCGCAGTCTCTGCATTTGAGCGGCAGACAGCCCGGAGTAGCTAAACATGCCTTTTTGGCGCGTCACAAAACTCAGGTCTTGTTGCACACCCGCCTCTTGCAGTGCTTGCACCAAGGCTTGGCGCATGGCTCGAATGCGCAGACGCATGCCCGCCAATTCTTCCTCCCAGAGCGCACGCAACGCCGGGGTGGACAAGACCGTGGCCACCACCTGCGCGCCATGCGTGGGCGGGTTGGAATAGTTGGTGCGAATCACAATCTTGAGTTGGCTCAGCACCCGGGCGGCTTCTTCGGCAGAAGCGCACACCACGCTCAAGGCGCCCACCCGCTCGCCGTACAGCGAAAAGCTCTTGGAAAAACTGGTCGAGACAAAGAAGTCCAGGCCGGCGGCCAGGAATTGTTGAATCACGGCGCCGTCTTCTTGAATGCCTTCACCAAAGCCTTGGTAGGCCATGTCCAAGAAGGCAACCAAGCCGCGCGCCTTGACCACTTCAACAACTTGTGCCCATTGCTCGGGGCTCAGGTCGTAGCCCGTGGGGTTGTGGCAGCAGGCGTGCAACACCACCACGGTGCCTTCGGCCGCCGCATTCAGGGCCGCCAGCATGGCGTCAAAGGCGATGCCCAGATTCGCGGCATCGAAATAGGGGTAGGTGGCGACTTCAAAGCCAGCATTGCTGAACAGGGCGCGGTGGTTCTCCCAGCTGGGGTCGGAGATCAGGACCTTGGCGCTGGGCTTGAGGCGCTTCAAAAAGTCCGCGCCAATTTTCAAGCCGCCGGTGCCACCAATCGCTTGCACCGTGGCGACGCGTTTGGCCTGCACCACGGCGCTGTCAGCGCCAAAAACCAGGCCCTGGACGGCCTTGTCATAGGCGGCAATGCCGTCGATGGGCAGATAGCCTCGGGCCTTGGGGGCCGCCAGCATTGCGCTTTCAGCCTCGGCCACGCATTTCAACAAGGGCAGCTTGCCCGCAGCATCGAAATACACGCCCACGCCCAAATTCACTTTGGCGGGGTTGGGATCGGCATTGAATTGTTCATTGAGACCCAGAATCGGATCGCGGGGGGCCATTTCGACGGCGGAAAACAAAGACATGGACGGCTTTCCTGACAGAACGGTGTCAACAAGTGTGGGCGAGAGCAAAGGCATGAAGCCCTGGACTGCGCTAACCTGTCGGGTTGCGCAGACCGCGGATTCTAGGCGGCGACGCGCGTTGAACCCGGGATGACCCTATGCAAGATTCGACCGCCCTCATAGACAACAACGATCAAGCTGGCGAGGCGCCGAAGGGTGAGTTCGTGACTTTCGAAGGTTCGCCGTATCAGCTGTTCCAGCCTTTCCCTCCCGCCGGGGATCAGCCCGATGCGATCGAGAAATTGGTCGAAGGGGTGAATGACGGATTGAGCTTTCAAACCCTGCTGGGTGTGACGGGTTCGGGCAAGACCTTCACCATGGCCAATGTCATCGCCCGTTTGGGTCGGCCGGCCATCATCTTTGCGCCCAACAAGACTTTGGCGGCTCAGCTCTATTCAGAGTTCCGGGACTTTTTTCCGAACAATGCGGTGGAGTATTTCGTCAGCTACTACGACTACTACCAGCCCGAAGCCTATGTGCCGCAGCGTGATCTGTTCATTGAGAAAGACAGCGCCATCAACGAGCACATCGAGCAATTGCGCTTGTCGGCCACCAAGAGCTTGATGGAGCGTCGCGATGTGGTGATCGTGGCCTCCGTATCGGCGATTTACGGCATTGGCAACCCGGCGGACTATCACCAGATGGTGATGACGCTGCGCACAGGCGACAAGATGGGGCAGCGCGATGTGATCGCCCAGCTGATTCGCATGCAATACACCCGCAACGAGCTCGAATTCAGCCGTGGCGCCTTCCGCGTGCGAGGCGACACCATCGATGTGTTCCCGGCCGAGCACTCGGAGCTGGCATTGCGCATCGAGCTGTTCGACGACGAAGTCGAAACGCTGCAGCTCTTTGACCCGCTGACCGGCAAGATCCGTCAAAAGATCCCGCGCTTCACGGTCTACCCCAGCAGCCATTACGTCACGCCGCGCGAGCGGGTGCTGGCGGCCATGGAAACCATCAAGCAAGAGTTGCGCGAGCGCCTCGGCCAGTTTGTGCAAGACGGCAAATTGGTGGAGGCGCAGCGGCTGGAGCAGCGCACCCGCTTTGATCTTGAAATGCTACAGGAGGTGGGGCATTGCAAGGGCATCGAGAACTACACGCGTCATATTTCCGGGGCTCAGCCCGGCGAGGCGCCCCCAACCTTGGTGGACTATTTGGCCAAAGACGCGCTGATGTTTTTGGATGAAAGCCATGTGCTGATCGGCCAGTTCGGCGGCATGTACAACGGCGACCGGGCGCGCAAGACCACCTTGGTGGAATATGGCTTCCGTCTGCCTTCGGCCTTGGACAATCGCCCACTCAAGTTCGATGAGTTCGAGCGCAAGATGCGACAAGCGGTGTTTGTGTCGGCCACGCCGGGCAATTACGAGCAAGAAAACTCGGGCCAGATCGTGGAGCAGGTGGTGCGCCCAACCGGTTTGGTCGATCCGGTCGTGGTGGTGCGTCCGGCGACGCATCAAGTGGACGATGTGTTGCAGGAGATTCGCGAACGTATCGAATTGAATGAGCGCGTCTTGATCACCACTTTGACCAAGCGCATGGCCGAGCAGCTGACCGACTATTTAAGTGACAACGGCGTCAAGGTGCGTTATCTCCACTCGGATGTGGACACGGTGGAGCGGGTCGAAATCTTGCGAGATTTGCGCTTGGGGACTTTCGATGTCTTGGTGGGCATCAACCTGCTGCGAGAAGGCCTGGACATCCCCGAGGTGTCCTTGGTTGCCATCTTGGATGCAGACAAAGAGGGCTTCTTGCGTTCGGAACGCAGTTTGATCCAAACCATTGGCCGCGCTGCTCGCAATCTGCGTGGCACCGCAATTTTGTATGCCGATCGCATCACCGACTCGATGAAGAAGGCCATAGGCGAGACCGAACGGCGTCGCAGCAAGCAGTTGGCCTTCAATGAATTGCATGGCATCACGCCGCGGGCCTTGAACAAGCGCATCAAGGACTTGATTGACGGGGTGTACTCCGAAAAGAGCGGTCGTGACGACCAAAAGCTCTTGCAAGTGGCCGAGGTGGAGCAGATGTCCGAGAAAGACCTCAGCAAACGCATGGCCTTGCTGGAAAAGCAAATGCTCGAACATGCCCGCAATCTCGAGTTCGAAAAGGCCGCGCGAGTGCGCGATCAGCTGGCGCAATTGCGCGAACAAGCCTTTGGCGCAGTGGTGCACGACCCGATCTCAGGCTAGTCCGGCCCGGCTTTTGGGTGCGCGCCAAGCAAGCTTGGCAGTAATTGAGTAAAATGGTCGGAATTGATCCAGGGTAAACCCGCTCGCGATGTTCAGGTCGCGAACGAGCCTGGGTCCGGCGCAAGTGCATTGCGCCTTGAGCCTCAGAACGATAGACCTGTTTTTGCTCGGTCAATCGGTCGTTCAGACCACAAGGAGAGATAAATGCGACTCACCACCAAGGGCCGTTTTGCTGTCACTGCGATGATTGATTTGGCCCTGCGCGAAAACGGTGGGCCGGTGGCCTTGGCCGCCATCAGCCAGCGCCAGCAGATCTCACTGTCTTATTTGGAACAGTTGTTCGGCAAGCTGCGCCGCCACGAGTTGGTTGAAAGCACGCGTGGGCCGGGCGGCGGTTATTCCCTGGGCCGCAAATCCAGCGAAATCACCGTGGCCGACATCATTGTGGCGGTTGATGAGCCCATCGACGCGACCGGATGTGGCGGCCATGAAAACTGCATGGGCGAGAACACGGGGCGCTGCATCACCCATGAACTGTGGACCAGTCTGAACGCCAAGATGATTGAGTATCTGGACTCGGTGTCTTTGCGCAAACTGGTGGAAGACCAAGTCGCCAAAGGCGTGACCATTGAGGAGTCGCCCATGAAGCGCGCCATTTCTTCGACCCCGGTGGTGAAGCCCATTCGTATCACGGCGCCGAACTCGGTCTTTGCCCTCGGCAATGCCTTCACCAAGTAAACACCCTTCAAACGCTAACAAGCCAAGCAAGAAGCCCAGCCAAACATGGACATGACCCCGCACTTCCCGATTTATTTGGACTACGGCGCAACCACGCCCGTGGACCCCCGTGTTGTTACCGCCATGGTGCCTTGGTTGAGTGAGCATTTTGGCAACCCGGCCTCGCGCAGCCATGCTTGGGGTTGGGAGGCTGAGGCCGTCGTCGAAAAGTCTCGGGAAGAAGTGGCAGCCTTGATTGGTGCCGACCCGCGCGAAATCGTCTGGACCTCGGGTGCCACGGAGTCGATCAACCTCGCCCTCAAAGGCGCAGCCCAGTTCTACAAGACGCGCGGCAAGCACATCATCACGCTGAAGACCGAACACAAGGCGGTTTTGGACACCTGCCGCGAACTCGAGCGGCAAGGCTTTGAGGTGACTTACCTGGATGTGGAGCCTAATGGCTTGTTGGATCTGGACAATCTCAAAGCGGCGTTCCGTCCGGACACCATCTTGGTCTCGGTCTTGTTCGTCAGCAACGAGATTGGTGTGATTCAAGACATCCCCGCCATCGGCGCCATGTGCCGTGAGCGTGGCGCGATCTTCCACGTTGACGCTGCGCAAGCCACCGGCAAAGTGGAAATCAATTTGGCTGAATTGCCGGTCGACTTGATGAGCTTGGCCTCGCACAAGACCTATGGTCCCAAGGGCATTGGCGCCTTGTTTGTGCGTCGCAAGCCACGCATTCGCCTGGAGGCTCAAATGCACGGCGGTGGCCAAGAGCGCGGCATGCGCTCCGGCACCTTGGCCACGCACCAAATCGTTGGCATGGCCACGGCCTACCGGATTGCGCGCGAAGAGATGGCCGAGGAAGGCAAGCGCATTCGCGCATTGCACCAGCGTTTGCTGGATGGCTTGAGTGGCATCGAGCAGGTCTTTGTGAACGGCGACTTGGAGCGCCGCGTGCCGCACAACCTGAACATGTCCTTCAACTATGTGGAAGGCGAGTCTCTGATCATGGGCGTGAAGGGCTTGGCCTTGTCCTCGGGTTCGGCCTGCACCTCGGCCAGTTTGGAGCCCAGCTATGTCTTGCGCGCCTTGGGTCGCAGCGACGAATTGGCGCATTCCTCTTTGCGCATGACGATTGGTCGTTTCACCACTGTTGAAGACATTGATTACGCGATTGCCACCTTGAAAGATCGCGTCGCGAAGCTGCGTGAGTTGTCGCCGCTGTGGGATATGTACAAGGATGGCATCGACCTCAGCACCATCCAATGGGCAGCCCACTGAGTTGAAGCTCGGCAAGCCAAGAACAGAATCAGGAGAACATCATGGCCTATAGCGAAAAAGTCGTTGATCACTATGAAAACCCCCGCAACGTCGGCACCTTCGAAAAGGGTGACGACACGGTCGGTACCGGCATGGTCGGTGCGCCTGCCTGTGGCGATGTGATGAAGCTGCAGATCAAGGTCAATCCAGCCACGGGTCTGATTGAAGACGCCAAGTTCAAGACTTACGGTTGTGGCTCCGCCATCGCGTCGAGCTCGCTGGTGACCGAGTGGGTCAAGGGCAAGTCTTTGGATCAAGCGCTTGCGATCAAGAACACGCAGATCGCTGAGGAACTGGCTTTGCCTCCCGTCAAGATTCACTGCTCGATCCTGGCGGAAGACGCCATCAAGGCTGCTGTGGACGATTACCGTGCAAAGCATGGTGGCGCTGCTGCGGCCGAATAAGAGGGCCAGCGCATGTCAGTGACTGTGACCGAAGCGGCTGCGCGCCATGTGACGCGCTACATCACCAAGCGTGGCCGTGGCATCGGTGTGCGTCTGGGCGTCAAGACCACGGGCTGTTCGGGTTTAGCCTACAAGCTGGAGTACGCCGACGAAGTGGCGCCCGAGGATGTGGTCTTCGAAGGGCATGGCATCAAGATCTTGATCGACCCCAAGAGCTTGCCTTATCTGGATGGCACCGAGCTGGACTTTGTGCGTGAAGGCCTGAACGAGGGTTTCAAGTTCCGCAATCCGCGCGAGAAGGATCGCTGCGGATGCGGTGAATCCTTCCGCGTGTAAAGTTGCGCCCCTTTGAATCCGAACCAGGGCGCGGCGTGAGCTGCGCCTTTTCCTTTTTTTTGAAGCGAAGAAGATCTGATGCGACTGGATGACGATGATTTCAGCCTTTTCGGTTTGCCGCAGCGGCAGGACCAGAATCGTGCCGACATCGATGCATGCTGGAAGCGCTTGCAGACTCAAGTTCATCCGGACCGCTTCGCCAGTGAAGGTGCGGCGGCCCAGCGCTTGGCTATGCAATGGGCGGTGCGGGTGAACGAAGCGCATCAACGGCTGCGCGATCCCCTGAAGCGGGCGGCTTATCTGTGCGAGTTGCGCGGCGCTCCATTGCGCAGCCAAGAAAACACGCGCATGCCGGTGGCATTTCTGATGGAGCAAATGAGCTGGCGCGAGGCACTGGACGATGCGCCCGATGCCGCCGCGGTGCAGGCCTTGGACGAGCAGATCGCCGAACGCGAGCGCGCCTTGTTGGTCGAGGTGCAAATATTGCTGGACCAAAAGCATGAGCCTGAGGCCGCCGCGGAGCAGGTCAGGGCATTGATGTTCCTGGCCAAGTTTCGAGCCGATATTGCGCGGCGCTTGGATGCGCTCGACGCATCGAGTCCGCTGTAAACCCCTAAAGACAAAAACAAGATGGCATTGCTGCAGATTTCCGAACCCGGCCAGTCCCCCAATCCGCACGAGCGCCGCATTGCCGTGGGTATTGATCTGGGCACCACGCATTCCCTGGTCGCGGCGGTGCGCAGCGGTGTGGCGGAGTGCTTGCCTGATGAGCAGGGTCAGGTGATCTTGCCCTCGGCGGTGCGCTATTTGGAAGAAGGGCGTCGCCAAATCGGTACTGCTGCCTTGCAGGCGCAGGCCGAAGATCCGGTCAACACCATCGTGTCGGTGAAGCGCTTCATGGGGCGCGCCTTGTCGGACATTGCCAATCGCGACAAGCTCCCTTATCAATTTGAAGACACACCTGGCATGGTTTCGCTGCGCACCCGCGACGGCGTCAAGACACCCGTGGAGGTGTCGGCAGAGATCCTGGCGACGCTGCGTTTCCGCGCCGAAGACAGCTTTGCAGATGATGTGTTTGGCGCGGTCATCACGGTGCCTGCTTATTTTGACGATGCCCAGCGTCAGGCCACCAAAGATGCTGCGCAACTGGCGGGCTTGAACGTGCTGCGCCTGATCAACGAGCCTACCGCTGCCGCCATCGCCTATGGCTTGGACAACGGCAGTGAAGGGCTTTATGCGGTCTATGACCTGGGCGGCGGCACGTTTGACATCTCCTTGCTGCGCCTGAGTCGCGGTGTCTTTGAGGTGGTGGCTACTGGCGGAGACGCGGCTCTGGGCGGTGATGACTTCGACCGGGTGATTGCGGACGCCATGCTCGCGCAGGCAGGCCTTGTGGCCGACAGTGCGCATGACAAGCGGGCTGTGTTGGTGGCAGCGCGACGCGCAAAAGAAGCCTTGTCAGAAGCGGAGCAGGTGAGCTTTGTGGCGCAGCTGGATGCCGGAGAACTCCAACTGACTTTGACGCGTGCCCAATTCGAGGCTTTGGCCGAGCCTTTGGTGGCGAAGACTTTGAGTTCGGTGCGCCGCGTGCTGCGCGACGCCAAAGTCAAGGCCGAGGAAGTGCAGGGCGTGGTGATGGTGGGGGGCTCCACCCGCATGCCCGTGGTTCGCAAGGCGGTGGGCGCTCTGTTTGGTCGCGATGTGTTGACCAATTTGAACCCGGATGAAGTGGTGGCCTTGGGTGCGGCCATTCAGGCCAATCAGCTGGCCGGCAACTCGGCGGGCGGCGATATTTTGTTGTTGGATGTGATTCCTCTGTCGCTGGGTCTGGAGACCATGGGCGGCTTGGTGGAGCGGGTGATCGAGCGCAACGCCACCATCCCGGTTGCACAGGCACAAGACTTCACCACCTTCAAAGACGGGCAGACGGCCATGGCTGTGCATGTGCTGCAAGGCGAACGCGAGTTGGTCAGTGAATGCCGGTCCTTGGCGCGCTTTGAATTGCGCGGCATTCCGCCCATGGTGGCCGGTGCGGCGCGCATCCGCGTCACTTTTCAAGTGGATGCCGATGGTTTGCTGAGTGTCTCGGCCAAGGAATTGACCTCGGGTGTTGAAGCGGCCATCAGCGTCAAGCCCAGCTATGGCTTGTCGGATGAGCAGATCGCGGGCATGTTGAAAGATGGCTTCGCCAGTGCCGAGTCCGATATGGAGGCGCGCAAGCTGCGTGAAGCATTGGTGGAGGCTGAACGCATGCGCTTGGCCACCTTGTCCGCCCTGGCTGCAGATGGAGACTTGCTCAGCCCCGGCGAGCGGGCCGAGATCGAGGCCTTGTTGACCTTCTTGGCCGAAGCTGCAGCGGGTACAGATGCCGCAGCGGTGGATGCGGCTGTGGAGCGCTTGGCTCAGGGGACGGAGGCCTTTGCGGCCGCGCGCATGAATCGCGGCATCCATCAGGCCTTGACTGGCCGCAGCATTGAGCAACTCTGAGCACAGGGAAAGAAAGGCCCATCATGCCCATCATCAAAATTCTTCCCCATCCCGAATACTGCCCTGAAGGTGCTGCGGTCAATGCGCCCAGCGGTACCTCCATCTGCGAGGCTTTGTTGGACAACAACATCGCCATTGAGCATGCCTGCGATATGGTGTGCGCTTGCACCACCTGCCATGTGGTGGTGCGCGAAGGCATGAGATCTTTGTCCGAAATGGAAGAGGGCGAAGAAGATATGTTGGATCGCGCTTGGGGCCTGGAGCCTGATTCGCGCTTGAGTTGTCAGGCCATCTTGGGTCAGCAGGACGTCACGATCGAGATCCCCAAGTATTCGATCAATCACGCCAAAGAAAAGCACTGAAGGCCAAGCATGTTGGTCCTTGGCTTTGAGTCGTCCTGTGATGAAACCGGTGTGGCGCTGATTGAGGTGCCACCCAGCGCTGCGCCGCGCTTGCTGGCGCAGGCCCTGCACAGCCAGATCAGCATGCATCAGGCCTATGGCGGGGTGGTGCCAGAATTAGCCTCGCGTGACCATATCCGCCGTGTGTTGCCGCTGACGCGAGAGGTGCTGGCCGAGTCGGGGCGCGCTTTGGGCGATGTGGATGTGATCGCCTATACGCAGGGGCCGGGTCTTGCTGGTGCCTTGTTGGTCGGAGCTGGCGTGGCGGTGGCCATGGCGGCTGCCCTGAACAAGCCGACCCTGGGCATTCATCATTTGGAAGGGCATTTGCTGTCGCCCTTTTTGTCGGCCGATGCGCCGGAGTTTCCCTTCGTGGCCTTGCTGGTCTCGGGCGGGCATACCCAGTTGATGCGGGTCGATGATGTGGGTCAGTATCAAATGCTGGGCGAAACCATTGACGATGCCGCTGGCGAGGCCTTTGATAAAAGCGCAAAGCTCTTGGGCCTACCCTATCCGGGCGGACCGCATCTGGCCAAGCTCGCGCTATCGGGCGATCCCAAGGCTTTTGATTTGCCTCGCCCCATGTTGAAGAGCGGCAAGCCGGATTTCAGCTTTGCTGGGTTGAAAACGGCGGTCTTGACCCAGGTGAAGCGCCTGGGTGAGGCGCCGACCGAGCAAGAGCGCGCCGACTTGGCGGCCTCGACGCAGGCCGCGATTGTGGAGTTGCTGGTACGCAAGTCCTTGTTGGCCTTGAAGGAGACGGGCCTCAAGCGTTTGGTCGTCGCAGGCGGCGTGGGGGCCAATGCCTTGCTGCGCGCGCAATTGAATGCCAGTTGCGGCAAGCGCGGCATCCGGGTTCATTACCCCGAGTTGAGTCTGTGCACCGACAACGGCGCGATGATTGCGATGGCCGCTGCCCTGCGATTGCAGCGCGGCATGGCCACGCTGAATCGCGATGGAGCGTTTGCAGTGCGGCCGCGCTGGACCTTGGGCGCGGCTTAAAGCGCCTGCCCTGGGTCCTGAGGCTTACATCACCGGCAGGTGGCTTGGGCTGGGAGCCTGACGCTTGGCCAGGGTCAAGGTCAACACCCCCAACTCCAATTTGGCGCTTGAATCGGATTGGCTGACTTCTTTGGGGAGCACGATGCTGCGTGAGAAGCGTGTCAGCGCGCGCTCTTGATGCAGCATCTGCTCGGCGGCCGGCGACTCGCCTTGTGCGGCTACGGCTGGCTTGGCTTGCTCGGCATCGATGTTGACGCGACGGCCCTCGATCGAGATTTTGATGGCTTCCTTTTGGACGCCGGGCAAATCCAGTTGCAGCATATAGCTGTGCTCAGTCTCCTTCACATCCAGCGCTGGCGAGCGCAGGGAGACAGCGTCGGGCTCGTTTTTGAACATGCGCTCGATCTGGCGGGCGAAGTCGGATTCATGACGGCGCAAATGGCGGCTGACGGGGATCACAAACATATCGGGCTCCTGGCGTTTGTTGAGGCTGTTCTCGCGATGAGGCAGTCATTGTTTTGCCCCATGGCACCGAATTTGTAGCGATCGAAAGCCTTTCAAGGGCTTTGGAAAATTCAGTTTCTCCCCTCTTGCCGGAGCCGAAACTGCCGCCATATGGCGGCGCTCGTGATGGCCTCGGGCTCGCCTTGAAGGTCTCTGCTTGGCGATTCGCTCCCTGCTTGGGTGGCGTGACGCAGGCAGTCCAGCGTGAGGTGTTGGAGGGCTGTTGCCTGCGTCCAAAGACCTGTGCATTCGCGCCGCCGACACGCGCAGCATTCGCCAAGCCATTGCTTCAGGCTATAATCGACAGGTTTTGTACTTGTTGGGGGCATTGCCAAGGCGTTTGCGTCATGGCGGGTGTGCTCAAAAAGTGCAAATCGCAAGGCACGGCTCGGGTCGGTTTCACCCGTGACCGCAAGTAAAACCATGGAAACCGTCTGCGTACCAGGGCATTGATCCTGCGTTGCCAGCGGCTTCCGATACCAAGGAACGCAAATGTCCGTCGCAGATATCAACAAGGCAGAGATCGTTCAAGCGAACGCCCGCAGCGCCAACGACACTGGCTCGCCAGAAGTCCAAGTCGCTCTGCTGACAGCTCGCATCAACGCGCTGACCCCTCACTTCAAGGCAAACATGAAGGACCATCATGGTCGTCGTGGTTTGCTGAAGATGGTCAACACACGCAAGAGCTTGCTGGCTTACCTGAAGTCAAAAGACGCCGCTCGTTACACCGCATTGATCCAGAAGCTGGGCCTGCGTAAGTAATTCGCGAGTGAGAGCAAGGAGCCTGTCTGGGTCGTTTGTCCAGTACAGGCTCTTTGTCTTTTAAGAATCCATTGGAGTTGAGCTGACGTGGCGCTGCTGTGTCATTCCAATACCTCGGTCCCCAGTCCACTGTGTGGTTCGGGCACGAGCGATGTTTTGGAATGGCATCCCGCCAAACCCAGTCTCACTCTCGGTTGTGAGGCGGCACCGCAAGCCGCTTCGAAACAGCTGTGCGGGCGTTGGCGCCTGCCAGTCAAGAGGAGAGACGCACAATGAGCATGTTCAATAAAGTCACCAAGACTTTCCAGTGGGGCCCCCATTCCGTCACGATGGAAACCGGCGAAATCGCTCGCCAATCGACGGGCGCCGTGCTGGTCAATATCGAAGGCACTGTGGTGCTGGCCACCGTGGTTGCCAAGACCGAGGCCAAGGCGGGCCAAGACTTTTTCCCCTTGACGGTTGACTACCTGGAAAAAACCTATGCCGCGGGCAAGATTCCTGGCAGCTTCTTCAAGCGTGAAGGCCGTCCCAGCGAGTTGGAGACCCTGACCAGCCGTCTGATCGATCGTCCGATTCGTCCGCTGTTCCCGGAAGGCTTCTACAACGAAGTCCAAGTCGTTGTTCACGTCCTGTCTTTGAACCCTGAAGTGCAGGCTGACATTGCGGCCATGATCGCCTCCAGCGCTGCGCTGGCTGTGTCGGGCATCCCCTTCAATGGCCCGATCGGCGCGGCGCGCGTTGGCTATGTGAACGGTGAATACATCCTGAACCCGGGCAAGACCGAGTTGGCCAACAGCAAGATGGATCTGGTGGTGGCCGGTACTCAAGCTGCCGTGCTGATGGTGGAGTCCGAGGCAGATGGCCTGAGCGAAGAAATCATGCTGGGCGCCGTGGTGTTCGGTCATGAGCAAGGCAATATCGCCATTGCGGCCATCGATGAGTTGGTGCGTGACGCCGGCAAGCCGGCGTGGGACTGGCAGCCTCCAGCCAAGAATGAGGCGCTGATCGCCAAGGTGGGCGCTTTGGCCGATGGACCCTTGGCCGCCGCCTACCAAATCCGCAACAAGCAAGCCCGCACCCAGGCTTGCCGCACGGTTACGGCCAACGTCTTCAAGGCACTGAGCGATGAAGGCGTTGAGTTCGACAAGGTCGAAGTCGAAACCATGTTGTTCGAGATCGAAGCTCGCATCGTGCGCGGCCAAATCCTGGCAGGCGAACCCCGCATTGACGGCCGCGACACCCGCACGGTGCGCCCGATCGAGATCCGCAACAGCATCTTGCCGCGCACCCACGGCTCGGCCTTGTTCACCCGGGGTGAGACCCAGGCGCTGGTGGTGGCCACATTGGGCACCGACCGCGATGCGCAGCGCATTGATGCCTTGTCGGGCGAGTTTGAAGACCGCTTCATGTTGCACTACAACATGCCTCCCTTTGCCACCGGTGAAACCGGCCGCGTGGGTTCGCCCAAGCGTCGTGAAATCGGCCATGGCCGTTTGGCCAAGCGCGCCCTGGTTGCCGCTTTGCCCAGCAAGGAAGAGTTCCCGTACTCCATGCGCGTGGTTTCGGAAATCACCGAGTCGAACGGCTCTTCGTCGATGGCCTCGGTCTGCGGCGGCTGCTTGGCTTTGATGGACGCTGGCGTGCCGATGAAGGCCCATGTGGCCGGTATTGCCATGGGCTTGATCAAGGATGGCAACCGTTTTGCCGTGCTGACCGACATCTTGGGTGATGAAGATCATCTGGGCGATATGGACTTCAAGGTGGCCGGCACCACCGGCGGCATCACCGCCTTGCAAATGGACATCAAGATCCAAGGCATCACCAAGGAGATCATGCAAGTCGCCTTGGCGCAGGCCAAGGAGGCTCGTTTGCACATCCTGGGCAAGATGGTCGAAGCCATGGGTACGGCCAACACCGAGGTGTCGCAATTTGCGCCGCGTCTGTACAGCATGAAGATCAATCCGGAGAAAATCCGTGACGTGATCGGCAAGGGTGGCGCCACCATCCGCGCGTTGACCGAAGAAACCGGTACCACCATCGATATCGCAGAAGACGGCACCATCACCATCGCCTCGACCGATGCTGAAAAGGCCGCTTTGGCCAAGAAGCGCATCGAAGAAATCACGGCTGAAGTTGAAATCGGCAAGGTCTACGAAGGTCCCATCACCAAGATCTTGGACTTCGGTGCTTTGGTGAATTTGTTGCCGGGCAAGGACGGCTTGTTGCACATCAGCCAGATCGCGCACCAGCGCGTCGAAAAAGTGACCGACTTCCTGAAGGAAGGTCAGATCGTCAAGGTCAAGGTCCTGGAAACCGACGAGAAGGGTCGCATCAAACTGTCGATGAAAGCCTTGATTGAGCGTGAGGCCGCAGCTGCTGCTCCTCAGGCGCCGGCAGAGGCTGAATAAGCACTGCGCATGAAGGCCATTGCCATCACCCGCCCCGGCGGGCCTGAAGTCTTGCAGTTGGTTGAGTGCTCGCAACCCCAAGCGGGTGCGGGCGAGTGCTTGATCGCTGTTGAGGCCTTTGGCATCAACCGCCCTGACGTTTTGCAGCGCAAAGGCGTCTACCCGGCGCCGGCGGGTGCCAGTGATTTGCCCGGCCTTGAAGTGGCGGGGCGAATTGTTGCGGGTGATGAGCAGGCGCTGGCTGCGGCGGGCTTCAAGATCGGCGACGCCGTTTGCGCCTTGGTTGCAGGTGGCGGCTATGCCGAGTTTTGTGTGGCGCCCATCGGGCAGTGTCTGCCTGTGCCGGCCTCATGGAGCATGGTCGAAGCGGCCAGTTTGCCCGAGACCTTCTTCACCGTTTGGTCCAATGTGTTCGAGCGGGCAGGTTTGAAGCCGGGCGAAACATTGTTGGTCCATGGTGGCAGCAGCGGCATTGGCGTGAGTGCCATTCAATTGGCCAAGGCCTTTGGCGCAAGGGTCTTGGTCACGGTTGGTAGTGCCGACAAGGCGGCGGCCTGCGTGCGTTTGGGGGCAGATCTGGCCATTGACTACAAGCGGCAAGACTTCGAGGCCGAAGTTGCTGCGGCAACGGCGGGTCGAGGCGTCGATGTGATCTTGGACATGGTGGCGGGTAGCTATGTGGAACGCAATGTGCGGTGTCTGGCCGAAGACGGCCGGGCTGTCATCATTGCGGTTCAAGGCGGGGTCGAGGCCAAGATCGACGCAGGCTTGGTGTTGCGCCGCCGGTTGACGGTGACGGGTTCAACGCTAAGGCCCCGCTCCTTGGCCTTCAAGGCCTCGGTCGCACAAGCCCTGCGGACCAAAGTCTGGCCTTTGTTGGACCAACGGCTCATTCAACCTGTGATTTTTCGCAGCATGGTGGCGGAGCAAACCGCTGAGGCTCATGCTTTGATGGAGTCGGGCGAGCACATCGGCAAGATTGTGCTGAGCTGGCACTGATTTGCGAGAAGAGGACAAAACAATGCGTAAAAAGCTTGTTGTTGGCAATTGGAAGATGCATGGCAATCGCGCAGCCAATGCTGCGCTCTTGGGGGCTTTGAAAGAGGCGGGGCCTTGGACTGCGGAGGTTGCAGTCTGTGTGCCATTTCCTTATCTGACGGAGACTGCGCTGGCCTTGACGGGGCAGCAGGTCTTGCTTGGTGCTCAAGACTGCTCGTCGCATGAGCAGGGCGCTTATACGGGCGAAGTGTCTTCGGCCATGTTGTCGGACCTGGGGTGCCGCTTTGTCATCGTGGGTCATTCCGAGCGCCGCGCCTATCACCATGAGAGTGATCAATTGGTGGCGGACAAGGCCAAGGCAGCCTTGGCTCACGGTGTGACGCCCATTGTTTGTGTGGGTGAAACGCTGGCTGAGCGTGAGGCTGGGCAAACTGAAGTGGTGGTCAAGCGTCAATTGGCGGCGGTGATTCACACACTGACCCATTGCATCGGCGAAATTGTGCTGGCGTATGAGCCAGTTTGGGCTATTGGCACGGGTTTGACGGCGACGCCGGAGCAGGCGCAGGCGGTTCATGCGGTCTTGCGCAAGCAGTTGCAAGCGGCCAGCCAGAAGGCCGATGCCATGCGTATTCTGTATGGCGGCAGTGTCAAGGCCGATAACGCTGCGCAGTTGTTCGCGCAGCCGGACATCGACGGCGGCCTCATTGGCGGTGCTTCCCTGAAGGCGGCGGATTTTGCTGCCATTTGCCGGGCAGCCATGTAAAAGTGAATCAACCGAGGGGTTCGGAAGTTCAGCGGGCGTCCATCCGGGGTCGCTGCTTCAGAGCTTGAGGTCCGAGATAAAAGAGTTATTGGAGTATTTGAAATGCAAGTGTGGATGAATTTGGTCTTGGTTTTGCAGTTGCTGAGCGCATTGGCCATGATTGGCTTGGTCTTGGTGCAGCACGGCAAGGGGGCTGATATGGGGGCTTCCTTTGGCAGCGGCGCCTCGGGCAGTTTGTTTGGGGCAACGGGCAGCGCGAACTTTCTGTCGCGCAGTACCGCCATGTGCGCCACCATCTTTTTCGTCAGCACGCTGGCCATGGCTTATTTGGCCAACCATCGTGGCGGCGTAGGTAGCAAGGACACGATCTTGGATCGTGCAGCCCCTGCCGCGGTGGCTGCCTCTGGTGCGGCCGCCATTCCTGGCGCAGCACCCGCTCAGATCGCGCCTGCAGCGGCCCCGGCTTCGGCGGCCTCAAACTGAGAACCGCATTTCGGCACCCAAGCTTTGTCGGCCTGTGTCAACAAAAAGCAAACATTTTGCCTTTGGGTGCCAAGAGGCCTAGAAATTTCGGTATAGAATTCGAGGCTGACTTGATGGCGATCCCTCTAGCCATATAAGACAAGTCGAAAATTGAATTAGCGGTTGGCCGTCGTGGTGAAATTGGTAGACACGCTATCTTGAGGGGGTAGTGGCGAAAGCTGTGCGAGTTCGAGTCTCGCCGACGGCACCAAAACATAGGTTAGCATCCCAGGGTTGGAGCCCGAAGATTGTTAATCGAAGCGCCCTGTCGCGGAGTATGTTGGGATGGATTTCCTGATTGCAAGGCCGGGGACCAGGCGGGCGCAGTCCGTAAGCGATTTTTCGCTGTCGGTGCGCCCGTTGCTATTTTCGAATCGCCGTGGACTGCCTGGAGGCGGGAAGCGGCTTTAGACAGAGCGTCACCCATGAACTTGGATCAGTACCTTCCCGTCATCCTCTTCATCCTGGTCGGCGCTGGCGTCGGCGTGGCGCCCCAGGTGCTCGGCTTTCTGCTTGGGCCCAATCGGCCCGATGCGGCCAAACAATCCCCTTATGAATGTGGCTTCGAGGCCTTTGAAGATGCTCGAATGAAATTCGACGTCCGGTATTACCTCGTGGCCATTTTGTTCATTTTGTTCGACCTCGAAATCGCGTTTCTCTTTCCTTGGGCAGTTTCTCTGCGCGAGATTGGGGCGACCGGCTTCTGGTCGATGATGATTTTCCTGGGCATTCTGGTCGTGGGTTTTGCCTACGAGTGGAAAAAAGGCGCCCTGGATTGGGAATGATGCACCTGGTCTGCTGACAGACTCAGAACTCGGAAGCGCACCTCATGGGTATCGAAGGCGTTCTAAAAGAAGGCTTTGTCACCACCTCGGTTGACAAGCTGATCAACTGGTCCAAGACCGGTTCCTTGTGGCCAATGACCTTCGGTCTGGCTTGTTGTGCGGTGGAGATGATGCACGCTGGTGCGGCGCGTTATGACATCGACCGTTTTGGCATGTTGTTCCGTCCCAGCCCACGTCAGAGCGATCTGATGATCGTGGCCGGTACGCTGTGCAACAAGATGGCCCCAGCGTTGCGCAAGGTTTATGACCAAATGGCTGAGCCCCGTTGGGTGCTCTCCATGGGTTCCTGTGCCAATGGCGGTGGCTATTACCACTACAGCTACTCCGTCGTGCGCGGTTGCGATCGCATCGTGCCGGTGGATGTGTATGTGCCGGGCTGCCCGCCGACCGCGGAAGCCTTGCTCTACGGCATCCTGCAGTTGCAGGCCAAGATTCGCCGTGAAAACACAATTGCCCGCTGAAGGACGTTGAACCCATGAGCAAACTTGCCACATTGCAAGCCGCCCTTGAGTCCGTTCTGGGCGACAAGATCCAAAAGCTGAAGCAGCAGTTCGGCGAAATCACCATCGAAGTTGCGGCCGCCGATTACTACGCGGTGGCCAAGACTCTGCATGATCATCCAGAACTGCGCTTCGAGCAGTTGATTGATCTGTGTGGTCTGGACTACAGCACCTACAAGGACGGAGGCTACGAGGGTCTCCGTTATGCAGTGGCTTCGCACCTGTTGTCGGTGAATAAAAACTGGCGGCTGCGTTTGAAGGTCTTCTGCCCGGATGATGCTTTCCCTTGCGTGCCGGCCGTCACCTCGATCTGGAATTCCGCCAATTGGTTTGAGCGCGAAGCTTTTGATCTGTTCGGCATCATTTTCGATGGGCACGAAGACCTGCGTCGCATCTTGACCGACTATGGCTTCATCGGTCACCCCATGCGCAAAGACTTCCCGACTTCGGGCAATGTGGAAATGCGTTACGACGCCGAACAAAAACGCGTGATTTATCAAGCGGTGACGATTGAGCCGCGTGAGATCACGCCGCGCATCATCCGCGAAGAAAACTACGGTGGTATCTGATTCATGGCTGAAATCAAGAACTACACGCTGAATTTCGGGCCTCAGCACCCGGCAGCGCACGGTGTGCTGCGCTTGGTCTTGGAGCTCGATGGTGAAGTGATTCAGCGCGCTGACCCGCACATCGGTCTGCTGCATCGTGCGACCGAGAAGCTGGCCGAGAGCAAAACCTATATCCAGTCTTTGCCCTATATGGACCGTCTCGACTATGTGTCGATGATGGCCAATGAGCAGGCCTATTGCTTGGCCATCGAGAAGATGCTGGGCATTGAGGTGCCGATCCGCGCGCAGTACATCCGTGTGATGTTTGCCGAGATCACCCGTTTGCTGAACCATTTGATGTGGTTGGGTGCTCACGGGCTGGATTGCGGCGCCATGAACGTGCTGATTTACGCATTCCGTGAGCGTGAAGACCTGTTTGACATGTACGAAGCCGTCTCCGGCGCGCGCATGCATGCGGCTTACTTCCGTCCCGGTGGCGTCTACCGCGATCTGCCGGACAGCATGCCGCAGTACAAGGTCAGCAAGATCAAGAATGCCAAGGCCTTGGCCAAGATGAATGAAAACCGCAGCGGTTCGCTGCTGGACTTCATCGAGGACTTCTGCAATCGCTTCCCCAGCAATGTCGATGACTACGAGACCCTGCTGACCGACAACCGCATCTGGAAGCAGCGTACCGTCGGCATCGGTGTGGTTTCGCCCGAGCGTGCGCTGAACATGGGCTTCACCGGACCGATGCTGCGCGGTTGCGGCATCCCCTGGGACTTGCGCAAGAGTCAGCCTTACGACGCCTATGCCAAGCTGGACTTTGACATTCCCGTCGGCACCAATGGCGACACCTATGACCGCTATGTGGTGCGCGTTGAAGAGATGCGCCAATCGAATCGCATCATCCAGCAATGTGTGGCTTGGTTGCGCGCCAATCCCGGCCCCGTGATCACCGACAACCACAAAGTTGCTCCTCCTTCGCGTGTCGGCATGAAGTCGAACATGGAAGAGTTGATTCACCACTTCAAGCTCTTCACCGAAGGCTTCCCGGTGCCTGAAGGCGAAACCTACGCAGCGGTTGAACACCCCAAGGGGGAGTTCGGAATCTATATGGTCAGCGATGGCGCCAACAAGCCGTATCGGCTGAAGATCCGTGCCCCGGGCTTTGCCCACTTGGCGGCCTTGGACGAAATGGCGCGCGGCCACATGCTGGCTGACGCTGTAGCCATCATCGGCACGATGGATATCGTGTTCGGTGAAATCGATCGGTGAGTCATTCGATGAGCAATGAATACATTCTGAGTGAAGCCACCGCTGCGCGCTTTGCGCGTGAAGTGGCCAAGTACCCGCCCGACCAGAAACAGTCGGCCGTGATGGCCTGCTTGTCCATCGTTCAGCAGGAAATTGGTTATGTGTCTCGCGCCAGCGAAGACGCGATTGCTGCCTACTTGGGCATGCCGCCAATTGCTGTGTATGAAGTGACGACCTTCTACAACATGTACAACCAGCGCAAGCTGGGTCGCTTCAAGTTGAACGTCTGCACCAATCTGCCTTGCCAGTTGCGCGACGGTCAGAAGGCACTCAACCATCTCTGCGAGAAGCTGGGCGTGGAAGAGGGCGGCACCACTGCCGATGGCTTGTTCACCGTGCAAAAGAGCGAATGCCTGGGTGCTTGCGCAGACTCGCCTGTGATGTTGGTGAATGATCGCCAGATGTGCAGCTTCATGAGCAACCAGCGTCTCGATGAACTGGTGGACGTGCTCAAGGCTCATGCAGCGGCTGAAGCTGCTGCGGCCAAGAACTGAGGAACGGGAAGAAGCATGCTGGATCTATCCAAGTTTCAGAGTCAGGGCGTCGAGACCTGTTTTCATGATCGCCATATCGGCGCGCAGATTTACGCCGGTCTGGATGGCAAGAACTGGAGCCTGAAGGACTACGTCGCGCGTGGTGGCTATGCGGCCCTGCGCAAGATCCTGAAGGGTGAGGGCGCGCCCGACGGTACGCCATTGACCCAAGACCAAGTGATTGCCGAGGTCAAGGCTTCGGGTCTGCGTGGCCGCGGTGGCGCGGGCTTCCCTACCGGTTTGAAGTGGAGCTTCATGCCCCGTCAGTTCCCGGGGGCTAAGTACTTGGTCTGCAACTCTGACGAGGGCGAACCGGGCACCTGCAAAGACCGCGACATCTTGATGTTCAACCCGCACGTCGTGATTGAAGGCATGGCCATTGCCGCTTTCGCCATGGGCATCAAGACCGGCTACAACTACATCCACGGCGAGATTTTTGAGGTCTACGAGCGATTCGAAGCCGCCCTCGAGGAAGCGCGTGCTGCCGGCTTTTTGGGTGACAACATCCTGGGCTCGGACTTCAGCTTCCAGTTGTATGCGCACCATGGTTTTGGTGCTTATATCTGCGGCGAAGAAACAGCCTTGCTGGAGTCTTTGGAAGGCAAGAAGGGCCAGCCGCGCTTCAAGCCGCCTTTCCCGGCCAGCTTTGGTCTGTATGGCCGGCCCACCACCATCAACAACACCGAGACCTTTGCGGCGGTGCCTTGGATCATCCGCAACGGTGGCCAGCCCTATCTTGAGATTGGCAAGCCGAACAATGGCGGCACCAAGATTTTCTCGGTCTCGGGCGATGTGGAGCGCCCAGGTAACTACGAAATCCCGCTCGGCACCCCGTTCTCCAAATTGCTGGAGTTGGCCGGTGGCGTGCGCAAGGGTCGCAAGCTCAAGGCTGTGATTCCTGGTGGGTCGTCTTCGCCCGTCTTGACGGCCGAAGTGATGATGGACTGCACGATGGACTATGACTCCATTGCCAAAGCCGGCTCCATGTTGGGTTCGGGCGCCGTCATCGTGATGGACGACAGTCGTTGCATGGTCAAGAGCCTGCTGCGTTTGTCTTACTTCTACGCTCACGAGTCCTGCGGGCAGTGCACGCCTTGCCGTGAAGGCACGGGTTGGATGCACCGCGTGATTGAGCGTATTGCCAACGGGCAGGGCAAGCCCGAGGACATCGATCTGCTGAACTCGGTGGCAGACAACATCCAAGGTCGCACCATCTGCGCCCTGGGTGATGCTGCGGCCATGCCGGTGCGCGCCATGATCAAGAACTTCAAACACGAGTTCGTTCATCTGATCGAACACAAAACGGCTCTGGTGCCGGCCTCGGTTTGAGGCAGGACAGGACACGACATGATTGAAATCGAACTCGACGGTCAGAAGCTGACGGTTCCTGCAGGCAGCATGGTGATGCATGCCGCTGAGCAGGCCGGCACTTACATCCCGCACTTCTGCTATCACAAGAAGCTCTCCATCGCCGCCAACTGCCGCATGTGCTTGGTCGATGTCGAGAAGGCGCCCAAGCCGATGCCTGCCTGCGCGACGCCCGTCACGCAGGGCATGATTGTTCGCACCAAGAGCGACAAGGCCTTGAAGGCCCAGCAAGGCGTGATGGAGTTCTTGCTGATCAACCACCCGCTGGATTGCCCCATCTGTGACCAGGGCGGCGAGTGCCAGTTGCAAGACTTGGCCGTGGGCTATGGCTCCGCCAAGTCGCGCTACACCGAAGAAAAACGCGTTGTTTTCCAAAAGAACGTCGGTCCGCTGATCTCCATGCAGGAGATGAGTCGTTGCATCCATTGCACCCGCTGCGTTCGTTTCGGCCAGGAAATCGCAGGCGTGATGGAACTCGGCATGGCCCATCGCGGCGAGCATGCCGAGATCCAGACCTTTGTGGGCCGCTCGGTCGACTCGGAACTGTCGGGCAATATGATCGACATCTGCCCGGTGGGTGCCCTCACCAGCAAGCCCTTCCGCTACAGCGCCCGCACGTGGGAGTTGTCGCGTCGCAAGAGCGTCAGCCCGCATGACAGCACCGGTGCCAACTTGATCGTTCAGGTCAAGGGCAACGACGTGATGCGCGTGGTGCCGCTTGAGAACGAAGCTGTCAACGAATGCTGGATTGCTGACCGCGACCGTTTCTCTTATGAGGCCTTGAACAGCGATCAGCGTCTGACCCAGCCCATGATCAAACAGGGTGGCGCATGGAAGACCGTCGACTGGAGCACCGCGCTGGAGTACATCGCCAATGGCTTGAAGGCCATTCGCGCCGAGCATGGCCCGGCTGCGATTGGTGCGCTCGGCTCCGAGCACAGCACGGTGGAAGAGTTGCACCTGTTAGCCAAGCTGGTGCGCGGCCTGGGCGGCGAGAACATCGACACCCGTCTGCGCCACAGCGACTTCGCCAATCAAGCCGAAGCCGGCAAGGCCTTCTGGCTGGGCCGCTCCATTGCTTCGTTGAGCGAAGTCGATCGCGCTCTGGTGATCGGTTCGCATCTGCGCAAGGATCACCCGCTGTTCGCACAGCGCCTGCGTCAGGCGGCGCGACATGGCGCTCAAGTGATGAGCATCCATGCAGCGGAAGATGATTGGCTGATGCCAATCGCGGCGCGCATCACGGCTGCGCCAAGCGCCTGGGTGCAAAGCCTGGCGGACGTGGCCACCGCGATTGCCGCGGCCACTGGTGCCACGGCGCCGTTGGCTGGTCAGGCGACAGCGGCCGCACAAGCGATGGCCGATGCCTTGCTGTCGGGTGAGCGCAAGGCCGTTTTGCTCGGCAATGCCGCCGCTCAACATCCCCAAGCCAGCAGCTTGCTGAGCCTGGGGAGCTGGATTGCTGCGCAAACCGGAGCGACGGTGGGCTACCTCAGCGCTGCCGCCAACACGGTGGGCGCTCAGCTGGCCTCAGCCTTGCCCAAGACGGGTGGCCTGAACGCAGCACAAATGCTGCAAGGCCAGCTCAAGGCCTTGCTGCTCTTGAACAATGATCCCGTGTTGGACAGCGCCAATCCCGCTGCCGCCGCCAAGGCTTTGGCCGCAGCGGAGATGGTGGTGGTGATGAGCGCCTTCAAGACCGGCCTGGATTACGCCGATGTGATGCTGCCCACCGCGCCCTTCACCGAAACATCAGGCACCTTCGTCAATGCAGAAGGTCGTGCGCAGAGTTTCGTTGGCGTGGTCAAGGCGCGCGGCGAAACCCGTCCGGGCTGGAAGATTTTGCGGGTGCTGGGTAATTTGCTGGCACTTGATGGCTTTGCACAAGAGAGCTCCGAGCAGGTCCGTAGCGAAGTGCTGGGCCATGACTGCAGCGATCTGAGCGCGCGTTTGAGCAATGCATGCAGCCATACGCCTTCACTGGTGGCAGCGCCCGCCGGTTTGGAGCGATTGGCCGATCTGCCGATCTATGCCACCGATGCCCTGGTGCGCAATGCAACGGCCTTGCAACTGAGCAGCGATGCCCGCAATGCGGCCATTGCCAGCCTGCCACAAGCGTTGTGGGCGAATTTGGGGCTGGGCGAGGGCACGAGCGCCGAAGTTCGTATCAGCCAAGAGGGCGCTGGCGAAGTGCAACTCAAGGCTCGACTGGACGTCACGCTTCCCGCCAATGTGGTTCGCGTGCCAGCCGGCTTGCCTGAAACCGCGGCGCTGGGCTCGTCTTTCGGCGCTTTGAGCGTGGCCAAGGCTTGAGAGGCTTAGAACAGCAATGATTGACACCTTCTACCAATCTGGCGCGCAGCTCTTGGGTGGCGCCTGGCCTGTGATCTGGAATCTGATCAAGATCATCGTCTTGGTTCTTCCGTTGATGATCTGCGTGGCCTATTTGACCCTGTGGGAACGCAAGGCCATTGGCTGGACGCAGATTCGGCCCGGCCCGAACCGCGTGGGCCCATTTGGCTTGCTGACCCCTATTGCCGACGCTGTGAAGTTGATCTTCAAAGAGATCATTGTTCCCACGGCGGCCAACAAGGGCTTGTTCTTCATCGGCCCCATCATGACCATCATGCCGGCCTTGGCCGCTTGGGTGGTGGTGCCCTTTGGTCCTGAAGTGGCCTTGGCCAATATCAATGCCGGTGTTTTGCTCTTGATGGCGATCACCTCCATCGAGGTGTACGGCGTCATCATTGCGGGCTGGGCTTCGAACTCCAAGTACGCGTTCTTGGGGGCTTTGCGCGCCTCCGCACAGATGGTCAGTTACGAAATCGCCATGGGCTTTGCTCTGGTGGTGGTGCTGATGGTGAGCGGTAGCTTGAACATGACGGACATCGTCATGGGGCAGGGCAAGGGCCAGTTCGCCGATATGGGTCTGGGTGTGCTGTCTTGGAACTGGTTGCCGCTGCTGCCCATCTTTGGCGTGTACTTCATCTCGGGTCTGGCCGAGACCAACCGTCACCCCTTCGACGTGGTGGAAGGTGAGTCGGAAATTGTGGCCGGCCACATGGTCGAGTACTCGGGCATGTCCTTCGCGATGTTCTTCTTGGCTGAATACGCCAATATGTGGTTGGTCTCCATCCTGACCGTGCTGTTCTTCCTGGGCGGTTGGTTGTCGCCATTCGCGGCCTTGGACTTCATTCCAGGCTGGATCTGGCTGGGTGCCAAGACCTTCATCGTCGTGACCATGTTCTTGTGGGTGCGAGCCAGCTTCCCGCGTTACCGCTACGACCAGATCATGCGTCTGGGTTGGAAGATTTTTATCCCTGTGACCCTGGTCTGGTTGGTCGTGATCGGCCTCTGGATCCAATCGCCCTACAACATCTGGAAGTGAGCTGAGGTCCTCCCATGTCTGCAGTAAGCTTCATCAAGAGCTTCATGCTCATCGAGCTGTTCAAGGGTTTGGCCCTGACTGGACGGCATTTCCTGTCGCGCAATATCACGGTGCAGTTCCCGGAAGAGAAGACACCGCTGTCGCCGCGCTTCCGTGGTTTGCACGCGCTGCGCCGTTATGAAAACGGCGAAGAACGCTGCATTGCTTGCAAGCTGTGCGAAGCCGTGTGCCCGGCCATGGCCATCACCATTGAAGCCGGTGTGCGGGACGATGGTTCACGGCGCACCACGCGTTACGACATTGACCTGACCAAGTGCATCTTCTGCGGCTTCTGCGAAGAGAGTTGCCCGGTGGACTCGATCGTTGAAACCAATATTTTTGAGTATCACGGCGAAAAACGCGGCGATCTGTACTTCACCAAGGACATGTTGCTGGCCGTCGGTGATCGCTTCGAACCCGAGATCGCAGCCCAAAAGGAGGCCGACGCCAAGTACCGCTGATCGCGTTGTTTGAGACTTGGCATCAAATGCCAATCTCAAACGCCGTGAGACTGCTGCTTTGCAGGAAGACGCATGGATATCACCACTGCTTTGTTCTATATCTTCTCAGCCGTACTGCTGGGTGCTTCGTTCCGTGTGATCACGGCACAGAGCACGGTGCACTCGGCTCTGTTCTTGATCTTGGCTTTCTTCACCGCCTCCTGCATCTGGATGTTGCTGAAGGCAGAGTTCTTGGCCATCACCCTGGTGTTGGTCTATATCGGCGCCGTGATGGTGCTCTTCCTGTTCGTGGTGATGATGCTGGACATCAACTCTGACCATGTGCGGGAAGGCTTTTGGAAGCATTTGCCGCTGGGCGCCTTGGTGGGTACTTTGATCGCCCTGGAAATGGCGGCCGTGCTGATGGGCGGCTTCCGCTTGAGCGAAGCGCCGGCAGCCACCGAAGCCGCTTTGAAGCTGGGCAATACCAAGATGCTGGGGGTGTCGATTTACACCCAGTACCTCTACCCCTTGCAAATCGCCGCGGTCTTGTTGTTGGTGGCCATCATCGCGGCCATCGCGCTGACCCTGCGCAAGCGCAAAGATTCGCGCAGCCAGAACCCTTCTGAGCAGGTCAAGGTCAAGAAGGCCGATCGTTTGCGCGTCATCAAGGTGGCGCCAAGCGTGGAAGTTCCAGCCGCCCCTGCTGCAGACGCAGCCGCCGATACAGGAGCCAAAGCATGATGACCCTGACGCTGGGCCACTTTCTGACCCTGGGCGCAATGCTGTTTGCGCTGTCGGTGGTGGGTATCTTCATGAACCGCAAAAACTTGATCGTGCTCTTGATGGCGATTGAGCTGATGTTGCTGGCCGTGAATCTGAATTTCGTTGCCTTCTCGCACTATTTGGGCGATATGGCTGGGCAAGTCTTTGTCTTCTTCATCTTGACCGTGGCGGCCGCCGAGTCGGCCATCGGCCTGGCCATCTTGGTCGTGCTGTTCCGCAACCGCGCCACCATCAATGTCGAAGAACTCGACGCGTTGAAGGGCTGATCGCCATATGTCCGCACAACTCTCTCAAAACATGTTGCTTGCGGTGCCTTTGGCACCCTTGGCCGGCGCCGTCATTGCCGGCCTGTTTGGCAAGCAGGTGGGGCGCGCTGGCGCTCACAGCGTCACCATTCTGGGCGTTTTGATCGCCTTCATCATCTCTGCAATGACCTTGAACTCGGTCATCAGCGATGGTGCTCGCTTCAATCAGACCATTTATGAATGGATGGTGGTCGGTGGCCTGAAGATGGAAGTCGGCTTCTTGGTCGACGGTTTGACGGCCATGATGATGTGCGTGGTGACCTTTGTGTCGCTGATGGTGCACATCTACACCATCGGCTATATGGAAGAAGACCCGGGCTATCAGCGCTTCTTCAGCTACATCTCCTTGTTCACCTTCTCGATGTTGATGCTCGTCATGAGCAATAACATGCTGCAGCTGTTCTTCGGCTGGGAAGCCGTGGGCCTGGTCAGTTACCTCTTGATTGGTTTTTGGTACACCAAGCCGACAGCGATCTTCGCCAATATGAAGGCCTTCCTGGTCAACCGTGTCGGTGACTTTGGCTTCATCTTGGGCATCGGCTTGCTGGTGGCCTATGCCGGCTCTTTGAACTACACCGAGGTCTTCGCCAAGCGCGAGCAACTCGCCACCATCGCTTTCAATGCGCCGCTGTGGGGCAGTGACTGGATGCTGCTGAGCGTGGCTTGCATCTGCTTGTTCATCGGCGCCATGGGCAAGTCGGCTCAGTTCCCGCTCCATGTTTGGCTGCCGGACTCGATGGAAGGCCCGACACCGATTTCTGCGCTGATCCACGCCGCCACCATGGTGACGGCCGGCATCTTCATGGTGGCTCGCATGAGCCCGCTGTTTGAGTTGTCGGATACCGCTTTGAATTTCGTGTTGGTGATCGGTGCGATCACGGCGCTGTTCATGGGCTTCCTGGGCATCATTCAAAACGACATCAAGCGCGTTGTGGCCTACTCGACCTTGTCGCAGCTGGGCTATATGACGGTGGCTTTGGGCGCCTCGGCCTACTCGGTCGCGGTGTTCCACTTGATGACCCATGCCTTCTTCAAGGCCTTGTTGTTCCTCGGCGCCGGCTCGGTCATCATCGGCATGCACCACGATCAGGACATCCGCAATATGGGCGGGCTGCGCAAGTACATGCCCATCACATGGCTGACTTCGCTGCTGGGTTCCCTGGCGCTGATTGGCACGCCGTTCTTTGCCGGCTTCTATTCCAAGGACAGCATCATCGAAGCGGTGCACGCCAGCCATTTGCCCGGCGCAGGTTTCGCTTACATCGCGGTCGTGGCCGGTGTTTTCGTGACCGCCTTCTATTCCTTCCGTATGTATTTCCTGGTCTTCCATGGCAAGGAAAACTTCCGTCACAAGCCTTTCCCGGGCGAGCATGACCATCATGATGATCATGGTCACCATGAGCCGCACGTGCCGCATGAGTCGCCTTGGGTGGTGACGCTGCCACTGGTGCTGCTGGCGATTCCTTCGGTGCTGATTGGCTACTTTGCGATCCAACCGATGCTGTTTGGCGATTTCTTCAAGGACGCGATCTTCGTCAACCACGAAGTGCACCACGCCATGAAGGAGTTGGCCCATGAGTTCCATGGCGCTGCCGCCATGGCCATCCACGGCTTGAGCACCTTACCCTTCTGGCTGGCCCTGGGTGGGGTGGTGACGGCCTATGTGTTCTACATGGTCGCGCCGAGCATTCCCAAGACCATTGGCCGTGTCTTGTCGCCCGTCATCAAGGTGCTGGAAAACAAGTACTACTTGGACTGGTTCAATGAAAACGTGTTGGCCAAGTTGGCGCGGGGGCTGGGCCTGGCTTTCTGGAAGGGCGGCGACGCGGTGCTGATTGATGGTCTGATCATCAATGGTTCGGCTCGTACCGTGGGTGGCATTGCCAGCCTGGTTCGCCTGGTGCAAACGGGTCATCTGTACTGGTATGCGCTGGTGATGATTCTGGGCGTGATCGGACTGATGACGTGGCAGCTGTGGCCCTATATATGGCCCCAATTCAAGACCTTGGCCGGTCTTTGATCAGGGCGGAGAACAAGAATGTTGCTTAGTCTTGCCATTTTTCTACCCATCGCCTGCGGCCTGATCCTCTTGGCCCTGGGCCGTGATGACCAAGCCAAGACCGTGCGTTGGCTGGCTTTGATTGCTTCTTTGGCCTGTTTTGCGGTCACGCTGCCCTTGATTGGCGGCTTTGACACCAGCACGGCCGCCATGCAGTTCGTTGAGAACCAGCCCTGGATTGAGCGCTTCAATGTGCGCTATCACCTGGGCGTGGATGGCATCTCGATGTGGTTCGTGCCCCTGACGGCCTTCATCACCGTCATCGTGGTGCTGGCCGCTTGGGAAGTGATCGAAACCCGCGTCAACCAGTACATGGGCGCCTTCATGATCCTGTCGGGTCTGATGATTGGCGTGTTCTCGGCGCTGGATGGTCTGCTGTTCTACGTCTTCTTCGAAGCGACCCTGATCCCCATGTACATCATCATCGGTGTCTGGGGTGGCCCGCGCCGTGTTTATGCGGCTTTCAAGTTCTTCTTGTACACCCTGGCCGGCTCCTTGTTGATGCTGATCGCGCTGCTGTATTTGTACTTCCAGTCTGGCGGCTCCTTCGACATCCTGACCTGGCACAAGCTGCCCTTGGGTTCGCAAGCGCAAACCCTGCTGTTCTTCGCCTTCTTGGCGGCCTTCTCGGTGAAGGTGCCGATGTGGCCAGTGCACACCTGGCTGCCGGACGCTCACGTGGAAGCCCCGACCGGCGGTTCCGTCGTGCTGGCGGCCATCATGCTGAAGCTGGGTGCTTATGGCTTCCTGCGTTTCTCCATGCCGATCACGCCTGACGCGGCGCATCAGTGGTCGTGGTTGATCATTGCCATGTCCTTGATTGGCGTGGTCTACATCGGCTTGGTGGCGCTGGTCCAGCAAGACATGAAGAAGCTGGTGGCTTATTCCTCCATCGCGCACATGGGTTTTGTGACCCTGGGCTTCTTCATCTTCAACGAACTCGGCATGGCCGGCGGTCTGGTGCAGATGATCTCGCACGGCTTTGTGTCGGGTGCCATGTTCTTGTCCATTGGTGTGCTGTACGACCGGGTGCATTCGCGTGAAATCGCCAGCTATGGCGGTGTGGTCAACACCATGCCCAAGTTCGCGGCCTTCGCCTTGTTCTTTGCCATGGCCAATTGCGGCTTGCCAGCAACCGCCGGCTTTGTCGGTGAGTGGATGGTGATTCTGGGGACCGTCAAATACAGCTTCTGGCTGGGCGCTATTGCAGCCACTGCCTTGATCTTTGGCGCCGCTTACTCGCTGTGGATGTACAAGCGCGTCTATTTCGGTGCGGTCACCAACGATGAGGTCAAGAACCTCAGCGACATCAACGCCCGAGAATTCTTGATGATGGCGGTGCTGGCAGTTGCAGTGCTGTGGATGGGTGTGTATCCCAAGCCCTTTACCGACGTCATGCAGGTCTCTGTGAGCGAGTTGCTCAAGCATGTGGCCGTATCCAAGCTGAGCGGCATTTGAGAGAGGCCACACCCAAATGAACACTATGAACTGGCTCGCGGTCTATCCCGAAATTGCGCTCTTGGTCATGGCCTGTATCGTGGCCATGGTGGATCTGTTTGTCACCGATCCAGCGCGACGCCCCACCTATTGGCTGACTCAACTCACCCTGGCCGTGGTGGGTGCGGTGCATCTCAGCTACTTCAATGACGGAGCCACCGTTTACGCCATGCAAGGCATGGTGGTGGCCGACCCGATGGGGCATTTGCTGGCCTTCTTTGCTTGTGTCGCAACCATCATCACCCTGGTTTATGCGCGGCCCTATGCGGCTTCGCGTGACATGCTCAAGGGCGAGTTGTTCACACTGACGCTGTTCTCTTTGCTGGGCATTTTTGTGATGCTGTCAGCGAACAACTTCCTGGTCATTTACCTGGGCCTGGAGTTGATGAGCTTGTCTTTGTATGCCTTGGTGGCCCTGCGTCGTGACCATGCCAATTCGACCGAAGCGGCGATGAAGTACTTTGTGCTGGGCGCTCTGGCCAGCGGCTTCTTGCTCTATGGCTTGTCCATGATGTATGGCGCGACCGGCTCGCTGTCGATCCCGCAGGTCTTCAACGTCATCAGTGCCGGCGTGCCGAACAAATCGGTGCTGGTGTTTGGCGTGGTGTTTGTGGTGGCCGGCTTGGCCTTCAAGCTCGGTGCGGCTCCTTTCCATATGTGGGTGCCCGACGTTTACCAAGGCTCGCCAACTGCGGCCACGCTGCTGATTGGTGCTGCGCCCAAGTTGGCAGCCTTCGCCATCACCATCCGCCTGCTGGTGGAAGGCATGATTGGCTTGGCCGTGGACTGGCAGCAAATGCTGATTGTGTTGGCCGTGATGTCCTTGCTGGTCGGTAACTTGGCCGCCATCGCCCAGACCAATCTGAAGCGCATGTTGGCTTACTCCACCATTGCGCAGATGGGCTTTATGTTGCTGGGCCTGGCCTCGGGCGTGGTGAACAACAACACCTTGTCGGCCGCAAATGCCTACAGCTCCGCGATGTTCTATGTGGTGACCTATGTGATGACCACATTGGGCTCCTTTGGCATCATCTTGCTGCTCTCGCGTCAAGGTCATGAGGCTGAAGAAATCAAGGATTTGGCCGGTTTGGCCAAGCGCAGCCCCTGGTACGCGACCGTGATGACCATCTTCATGTTCTCGCTGGCCGGTGTGCCGCCCACCGCAGGTTTCTATGCCAAGTTGTCGGTGCTGCAAGCCTTGGTTTCGACCAATGTGAACTTCTATTTGGCGCTGGCCGTGCTGGCCGTGGTGGTGTCTTTGATCGGCGCTTTCTACTACCTGCGCATTGTCAAAGTGATGTTCTTTGATGAGCCCAGCGACACGGCGCCTTTGGCTGCGCCCAGCGATGTTCGGGTGGTCATGTCTTTGAATGGCGCTGCTGTGCTCTTCTTCGGCTTGCTCCCGGGCGGTTTGATGGCGATGTGCGCGCAAGCCATCGTCAAGACGCTGGCCACCTGAGCCTGAAGCGCTTTTGATGGATCAGCAGACAGCGATCTGGCTGGTATTGATCGCCGCGCTCGCGGCGGCCAACTGGCCCTATCTCAGCCACCGTATTTTGCTGATCGGCCCGCTGCGGCGGCCCAAGTCGGCCGCTTGGCTGCTTTTGGAGCTCGCATTGCTGGCTGTTTTGACTCTGGCCTTGGGCTTCGCCTTGGAAGCGAAGCTGGGCCAAAGACATCCGCAGGGTTGGGAGTTCTATGCGGCAGGTTTGTGCCTGTTCATCACTTTGGGCTTCCCCGGCTTTGTCTGGCGTTACCTGAGGCGATCGCGCCATGAAGACTGAGGTTCCTGCGCCAGCTGATGCAACAGCCGATGCGCATTTGCGCGAGCATTGCGTGGCGTCGGCAGAGGTTTACAAGGGCAGTTTTTTGCGAGTCAAACGCGATGTTGTTCGTTTGCCCGACGGTGCAAACGCCACCCGCGAGTACATCGTGCACCCCGGTGCGGTGATGATTGTTCCCCTGCTCGACGATGGTCGCCTGTTGATGGAGCGCCAGTTCCGCTACCCGATGGGGCGGGCCATGTTGGAGTTCCCCGCTGGCAAGTTGGATGCCGGCGAAGCACCATTGCGATGCGCGCAAAGAGAGTTGCTGGAGGAGACCGGCTACAGCGCCGCCGAATGGGCGTATGCCGGCGTTTTGCACAATGCCATTGCGTATTCAGACGAAGGCATACACATTTTGTTCGCCCGCGGTTTGAAATCCGGCGTCCAGTCTCTGGACGAGGGCGAGTTTCTCGATATCGTCACCCACAGCGTGGACGAGCTTGAGTCCATGGCGGTCAAGGGCGAACTGACGGATGCCAAGACGCTCATTGGCCTGCTTTGGCTGACACGCTGGCAGCGGGGTGAATGGGCCTTGGATTGGCAATCTGGCGCCCAGCGCTGAATTTGTGCACAGCTCCTACGCTTTCGCCTTGCCATGATTGTTTTGAACTTGGCTTGCAGCCACGACCATCGCTTTGAAGGATGGTTCGGGTCTGCCCATGACTTTGAAACTCAGCAGACCCAAGGGCTGCTCAGTTGCCCGCTTTGTGCAGACAAATCCATTCGTCGCATGCCAACCGCCGCGCGCTTGAATGTCTCCAAGTCGCGGGAAGACACCCAACTGCCTCAAAGCCAGGGCAGGGCAAAGCCCAGCCCGTCGGCTGCGAGTCAGACCGGCATCGAACGCAGTCCAAAGCCCGTCAGCGACGAAGCGCCAGCGTCCGCACAGGCGGATCTTGGTCAACTGCAAGGGCAGGTTTTGCGCGCTGTGCGCGAGTGGATGGCCAAGACCGAAGACGTCGGGACTCAGTTCGCTGAAGAAGCCCGGCGCATGCATTACGGCGAAGCCGAAGAGCGAGCCATTCGTGGGCAAAGCAATGCAGAGGAATTGCAAGCCTTGAGCGAAGAAGGCATCGAGGTCTTGGCGTTGCCCATCGCGCCTGGCTTGGCGGAAACGCTGCAATAAGGTCAACAGAACCTCCAGCAAGCGGCATGGGATTTCGACTCCTAGGGTAAGTACCTGGGTGATTTGTGAGGGCATGACCTCTGGGGACAGGGGCAATGTGGCTTAAGCTGTCGCGCCCCAAGATCAACTGATCCAAATCAATAATCGGAGTTCGTCTGATGACGCGTCGTCCTGTCTCGCTGTCTGTCTTTTTTGCAGCTGCTGCTGTGTCTGGCGCTTTGGCCTTGAGTGCCTGTGGCAAGTCTGCATCCAGCGCTGATGCAGCGAAAGCCGACAAAGCAGCGTCTCATGTGCTGCAGATCGCGCCTGAAGACATCCTGACCATGAGTTTGGGGACCTATGCGTCCGGTCCGGTCATCACGGGTTCGATTCAGCCTGAAAAGCGAGCTGATCTGCGTGCCGAGGTGTCGGCGGTGGTGCTGCAGGTCTTGAAAGAAAACGGCGAGAACGTGCGTGCTGGCGATTTGCTGGTGCGGCTGGACAGCACCTATATCCGGGATCAACTGGCCTCAGCGGAAGAGTCTGCACGGGTGGCCGCGCAGTCCTTTGAACAGGCCGAGCGTCAGTACCAACGGCTCAAGACCCTGCAGTCCCAAGGCATGAGCTCGCTGCAAGCCATGGAAGACGCTGAACAGCGCCGCAACACCGCGCAAAGCGATTTGGTGGCAGCCAAGGCCCGCGCGGTGCAAGCCCGCCAACAATTGCAACGCACCGAGGTGCGCGCACCCTTTGATGGTGTGGTCAGCGAGCGCAAGGTGTCTGCGGGAGACACGGCGCAGATCGGCAAAGAACTGGTCAAAGTCATTGACCCGCGCAGCATGCGTTTTGAAGGCCTGGTCTCGGCCGACCGCATGAGCGAACTGAAAGTGGGCCAAACGGTCAGCTTCAGCGTCAATGGCATGGGCGACAAAGACTTCACGGGCAAGATTCGTCGGGTAGACGCAGCAGCCAACGCCACCACCCGGCAATTGGAAGTGTTGGTGGACTTTGTGCCCGGCACGGCGCCCAAAGTGGCGGGTCTTTATGCCGAAGGCCGGGTTGAAACCGGCAGCACCGAGACCTTGCTCTTGGCCGATGCTTCGCTGGTTCGCGCTGGCGACGAAGCTTTTGCTTGGTTGATCCAGGGCGACACGCTGAAGAAAGTGGCCCTCAAACTGGGCGAGCGTGATGCAAGGCGAGGACAAATGGTGCTGATCAGTGGGCTGAAGGCCGGGGACCGCATCCTGCGCAAGCCGGGCTCCAATTTGCAAGATGGGCAGAAGGTTCAACTGGTCGCGTCGCCCAAACCGAGCTTGCCCTCTGGGGCCGCAAGCGCAGCGCAAAAAGCAGCGTCCGCGGGCTCGGCTGCTGCAGGGAAGTAAGCCATGTTCCTTTCCGATTTCAGCATCAAAAAACCGATCGCCACGATCGTCATCATCATTTCCTTGATGTGTCTTGGGCTGCTTGCACTCAAGAAGCTGAAGGTCAACCAAATCCCCGATGTGCAAGAACCGGTCCTGGTGGTGGGCATTTCCTATCCAGGAGCCTCGCCCGAGACGGTCGAGCGTGAGGTGATCAACCGCATCGAGAAGTCCTTGCAAAGCATCTCTGGCGTGGCTCGGGTTCGCTCCAGTGCGAATGAGGGTTATGCGCAGATTGTGCTGATCTTCAATTTCAACAAAAACCTGATTGAAGCCTCTGATGAGGTTCGCAATGCCATCGACACGGTGCGCTACAAGCTGCCCACCGAGATCCGCGAGCCCGTGGTTCAGCGCGAGGACCCCGCTGCCGAACCCATCATGCAGTTGGCCTTGTCCAGCAGCAAACAAAGCCATGCGGAGATCTCTCGCATTGCCGAAGACCAACTGGCGGACAAATTCCGGGGCGTGCCGGGCGTGGCCGTGGTCATGGTCAATGGCGCGCTCAAGCGCGAATTGAGTGTGCTGCTGCATGCCGAGAAGCTGCGCGAAAACAATGTGTCGGTGACCGAGGTGGTGGCGGCGCTGCGCAATCAAAACAGCACGGCGCCGGTCGGCAAGGTGCGTGGCACTTTGGAAGATCAAAGCATTCGTTTGATCGGTCGCATTGAGTCGCCTGCTGAATTCCAGCAAATCGTGGTGAAGCGTCGCGGCACGGAATTGGTTCGCCTCTCGCAAGTGGCCAGCATCCAAGACGGATTTGCCGAAATCAACCGGGTCAGCTTGCGCAACGGCAACCCCAATGTGGGCATTGCCATCACCCGTTCGCGCGATGCGTCCACTGTCACGGTGGCGGCCAAGATTCGCAAAATGGTCGAGGAGATCAACAAGACCCTGCCCGAAGGCGCCACCTTGGAAGTCACCCAAGACGGTGGCAAAGACGCGCAAAACAGCCTGAACAATGTGATCGAATCCCTGGTGCTGGGTGCGGGCTTGACCATTTTTGTGGTCTATGTGTTCTTGAATTCCTGGCGCTCGACCTTGATTACCGCGCTGTCGCTGCCGACCTCGGTGATTGCTGCCTTTATCGCGGTGTGGTTGTGCGGCTTCACCTTGAACTTCATGAGCCTGCTGGGCTTGTCTTTGGCTATCGGTGTGCTGATCGACGATGCCATCGTGGTGCGTGAAAACATCGTGCGGCACATGGAACGCGGCTCTGACCGCCGCACCGCCGCGCTCAATGGCACGGCTGAAATTGGCCTGGCCGTGGCGGCCACCACCTTCGCCATCGTGGCGGTGTTCGTGCCCGTGGCCTTCATGCCTGGTGTGTCGGGCGAATGGTTCCGGCCTTTTGCCTTGACCGTGGTGGCCTCGGTGCTGGTCAGCCTGTTCATCTCCTTCACGCTGGATCCCATGTTGTCGGCCTATTGGGGCGACCCACCGAACCATCATCTGCAGGCTAAGAACGCTTTGGGTCGTGGCCTGGTTCGATTCAATGCGTGGTTTGACCATCAAACCGAGCGTTATGGCCATGTCATCGCCTGGGCTTTGCATCACCGCATTTGGATGGCTTTGTTCGCGGTGGCCAGCTTGATTGGGGCCTTGTTTTTGCAAGGCAAGTTTGGCGGCTCCAGCTTCTTGCCGGTCACCGATTCAGGCATGGTGGCGGTGGAGGTGCGCACGCCCGCCAGCAGCAGCCTGGAGTATTCCAAGTTGAAGGTCGAAGCCGCCGCCGAGTTGGCTCGCCGTTTGCCTGAGACCGTGGCCACCAATTCCAATATCAATATTGGCGGTGGGCGCATCTATGTGGACATCGGCAAGAGCAATAAGCGCAAGCGCTCAGCGACCGAGGTGGCCAATGAATTGCGGGACCGGGTCAAGGGCTTGGTGGGCGCCGAGTATGCGGTGTCCGATGACCTGAATGGCGGCGGCCGCAAGCCCGTGCAGATTCGCTTCACTGGGGCCGACTCGCGCAAGCTGCTCGACATCACCAATGCCTTCATGGCCCAGATGCGCGGCATCAAGGGTGCGGTGGACGTGGGCCTGTCGGAGCAAGACCCGCAAGACGAATTGCAAATCGAGCTCAATCGTGGCTTGGCCAACTCGCTGGGGATTTCGGTCAACGATGCAGCGCAAGCCTTGCGGGTGGCGTTTGCAGGGGTTGAAGTCGGTGATTGGGTGGACCCTTCGGGAGAGACCCGCGATGTGGCGGTGCGCCTGGCCCCGGAAGACCGCGTCGACGCCAGCAATATCGAGCGTTTGCCCATCGCCGTCAGTGGCAGCAATTTGATGGTGCCGCTCGAGCAGATCGCCACCGTGACCATGGGCAAGGGCCCCAGCAAGATTCAGCATGCCGATGGCAAGCGCACCATTGCGGTGGCCGCCAATGTGCAGGGGCGCTCGCCGGGCGAAGTGACGGCCGAGGCCTTGAAACTGGCCAAAGCGATCAACTTCCCACCGGGTTACAGCCTGGAGTTGGAAGGGGACTCGCGTGAGCAAGAAGTGGTGTTCACCGAGATGGCGATTGCCTTGGTCTCTGGCATCGGTCTGATGTATTTGGTGCTGGTCATGCAGTTCGGCTCCTTCACTGCACCATTGCCGGTGATGCTGTCCTTGCCACTCTCACTCATCGGTGTGGTACTGGCGCTCTTGATGACCAAGAGCACCTTGAACCTGATGAGCTTTATCGGCGTCATCATGTTGATGGGCTTGGTGGCCAAGAACGCCATTCTTTTGTTGGATGCGGCTCGCCAGTTGGAAGCCGAAGGCATCGACCGTGAAGAGGCCTTGATGAGTGCAGGTCGCAAGCGCCTGCGGCCGATTCTGATGACCACCTTTGCCTTGATTGCGGGCATGTTGCCGGTGGCCATTGGTTTGGGCGAGGGCAGTGAGTTCTACCGCCCGATGGCTGTGGCCATCATTGGTGGCACCATCACCTCAACCATTCTGACGCTGTTGGTGATCCCCACCTTCTACGACAGCATTGAGATTGCGCGCGACCGCATGATTGCCAAGTTCCGTGCACGTGCCGCGCGTTGGAATGGTTTGTTCGCCTTTGTGCTGACCTTTGTGGAAGCCCTGTTGACGCTTTTGATGCTGCGCTTCGTCTGGCGCTTGTTGATGCGCGGCTTCAATGTGGCGCGCGGCGTCAGGCCGGTCAAGGCTGCGGCGCAGGGGGCAGACTGAGTCGGCCGCCTTGCGCGCAGGTCTGGGCTCAGAGAAGCCGGCCCGGATTCATCAAGCCCTGGGGATCCAGGGCTTTTTTGATGGCGCGCATCATGTGCAGCGCGACGGGATGTTTGCGCTGCGCCAATTCCTCGCGCTTGAGTCGCCCGATGCCATGCTCGGCCGAAAAGCTGCCGCCAAACGCATCCACCGCGTCATAGACGATGCGGTTGATGGGCTGCTCATGCTGAGCCAAGAACTGCTTGGGGTCCAGGCCCAGCGGGGCCTGAACGTTGTAGTGCAGATTGCCATCACCCAGATGGCCAAAGTTGACCAAACGCACGCCCGGCACCGCTTGCATCAGGGCGGCATCCGTCTGCGCAACAAAAGCCGGAATGGCCGAAATCGGCAAGGCAATATCGTGTTTGATATTGAGCCCTTCTTGGGCTTGCGCCAGCGGGATGGATTCCCGCAAATGCCAAAGCCCTTGGGATTGCGCCTGGCTTTCAGCCACAGCGGCATCGTCGATCAAGCCCTGTTCGAGCGCGCGCTCCAGCAGTGACTCCAAGACTTGGCGCGCATGCGGCTCGCTTTCAGCGTCTGACAACTCCAACAAGACCGTCCAGGGGCTGGGCGCCAGCGCTTGTTGCAACTGCGGAAAGTGTTGGCGCACCAGCCCCAGCGAAAAGGCGTTCATCACTTCAAAGCCGGTCAAGGCTGGGCCAGCGACTTGCTGGGCCAATGACAATAAACGCACCGCCTCATCCAAGGTGGGGCAGGCAGCCAGCGCTGTCATGTGCGCCCGGGCTTGCGGATAGAGCTTGAGCGTGGCGGCGGTGATCACGCCCAAGGTGCCTTCGCTGCCAATGAAGAGGTCGCGCAAGTCGTAGCCGGTGTTGTCTTTGCGCAGCCCCGAAAGCCCGTCCCAAATCTCACCCTGAGCCGTCACGACTTCCAAGCCCAGGCAAAGTTCACGCGCATTGCCATAGCGCAAGACCTGGGTGCCGCCCGCATTGGTGGCCAAATTGCCACCAATGGTGCAAGAGCCTTCGGCGGCCAGGCTGAGGGGAAACAAGCGCTGCTGCGCGGCCGCGGCAGCTTGCACGTTTTGCAAAATGCAGCCGGCCTCGGCGGTCAGGGTGTGGTTGGCCCCATCGATGTGGCGGATGCGATTCATGCGGCCCAGGTTGAGCAGCAATTGCTGCCCGCTTTCGTCTGGGCTTGATCCGCCGACCAGCCCGGTGTTGCCCCCTTGGGGCACCAGACTCACGCCGTAAAGGCTGCACAGTTGGAGGACCCGTGCCACTTGCTCGGTGGCAGAAGGCCGGGCCACTGCCAATGCCCGCCCCGCGTAGCGGCCGCGCCAGTCGCGCTCAAACGCCGACAGGTCACCGCTGCTCAAGAGTCCGGCCTCGCCCAGTTCATCGCGCAAGGCCTGCAAAAACGCGGCCTTTTGACTGGGCGAAATCACGGGGCCGAACCTTCTTGTACCGCTGCAGCCTGCTTGGCCGCGGCCAAGCGCAAACGCACATGCAGGGCACAGGCGCAGAAAATGACCACGCTCAACAAGACTTCCAGCGCTGCCAGCCCCGCGCCCAAGCCCGACTCGCTGGTGGCGCGCACCGCGCCCTCGGCAAAGTACAGCCAAATCATCAGGCTCAGCCAGCGAAAGGTGTAGAGCCGGTAGCGCCACAGGCCCAGCATGGGCACCAAGAGCGGGAAGGCCTTGATGGCCAGCGTGCCGCTGCCGGTCGGCGCCAGGTAGAGCTCCCAGGCCAAACACAGCACAAACAAGGCGATCAAGGCCCCGAGGGCCAAACTGCGTGACAGCGCCTCGCGGCGGCTGGCTTGGGTGCGCAACACGGGGTCGCTCAAGCTTGCAGAGGTCGTGCCCAAGGCGGGCGAATTCGAGGGAGGTTTAGACATGCTGGCATCATAGCCAGCATGCGCAAAATCTCCCCTGAACAACTCCAACTGAAAGACTGGGCCGGGCTGTTTCTTTCGACGCTGAACCGTTGGCCCTGGCGGCTGATGGTGCAAAGCCTGCATGAGCGATTCCGTGAAGGCCGCTTGGGCCTGACCGCCGGCAGCCTGACCTTCACCACCCTGATCTCCTTGGTGCCTTTGCTGACGGTGATGTTGGCCTTGTTCACCGCGTTTCCAATCTTTTCTTCCTTCCAAGTGGCTTTGGAGCAGTACTTTGTCAAAAGCCTGATCCCCGCCAATATCGCCAAGCCGGTCTTGGGTGCGTTGACCCAGTTCGCTTCCAAAGCCAATCGACTCGGTGCGGTGGGCCTGGTGGCCTTGGGCTTGTCGGCCTTGGCGCTGATGTTGACGATTGATCGCACCCTCAACTCGATTTGGCGGGTGCAACGCCCGCGCCCGTTCACGCAACGATTGCTGGTGTACTGGGCCACCTTGACGGCGGGACCCTTGGTCTTGGGCGGAAGCTTGGCGCTGACCAGCTATGCCATCACCACCGGCCATGGCCTGCTGTCCAGCCTGCCTTTCAGTTTGGCGCTGCTGTTCAGCAGCATTGAATTCCTGGTCATGGTGGCCGGGGTCGCGGCCTTGTTCCGCTATGTGCCTAACACCGATGTGCGCTGGCGCCATGCCCTGGCGGGCGGGGTCTTTGTGACCCTGGGCTTCAATGTGGCCAAGACCGTGCTGGCCTGGTATTTCAAATCGGTGCCCACGTTTTCGACCTTGTACGGGGCCTTTGCCACGGTGCCGATTTTTCTGGTCTGGATTTATGCCGGTTGGGTCATCGTGTTGCTGGGCGCCTTGCTGGCGGCCAATGCGCCCAGCCTGAGCACGGGCATGTTGCGGCGACCGGACATGCCCGGCTTGGGCTTGGAGTTGGCCCTGGGCGTGTTGCGCGAATTGCGCTTGGCCCAGCAGCTGGGGGAGGGTGGGATCAGCACCTTGGGTCTGGCCAGCCGTTTGCGCGTGGACCCCTTGCAATTGGAGCCGGTGCTGGATCAGCTCGGCGACCTTGACCTGATCGGCCGCTTGGAAGAGCGCGGTGCTCAGCGCTTGGTGCTTTTGGGTGTGCCCGAGCAAGTGGCGGCGGCGCCTTTGCTGCGAGCCCTATTGGCCGAGCGGAGCATGAGCTTGGCGCCGCTGTGGCAGCGCAGCAGCTGGGAGAAGCTCAGCATCGCCGATCTCCTGGGCGGCTGAGTCAGCCGGCCTCGCGGCACGCTGCCGCGCTCAGCCTCGCATCAGGGGTGCAAGACCACCAGCAAAGCCACCGCCGGCTCGCCATCGGCTTTGGCCTTGTTGCGTATGGCATGGGGGCCATCCACCGCATAACGGGCTGTTTCACCGGCGGACAAAGTTTGCGTGCTGCCGCCTGCACTGACGTCCAGGCTGCCACTCAAGACGCTCAAGTGCTCCCGGGAGCCGGGCTCATGCGCGGCCGACTCCAGCACGCCGCCGGGCTGCACCGTCAGCTGGTACCACTCAAATTGCCCGGCCAAATCAATAGGCCCCAAGATGCGCAACTGGCACAGCCCATCGGGGCTGCTCATGCCGGGAATGGAGTGGGCCGCGACTTTCTCGATCGCCGGCGCGGTGCTGCGCTCGCCGCCGAGCAACTCCGACATCTCCACCCGCAGCGCATTCGCCAGCCGCCACACCACGGCGACCGTCGGGTTGGCTTGATTGCGTTCAATCTGTGAAAGCATCGACTTGCTGACGCCCGCGCGGCGCGACAACTCGTCCAGTGACAGCCCCTGTGACTGCCGCAGGTTTTGCAAAGTGGCGCCCACCTTGGGCGGCTCCAGGCTCTCCAGATTCGGAATCGACATGCTTGACCTTGAATAGAAATTCCCAGATACTGCACGAAAGTTCGGTATATCGAACTGCGTTCAATTTAGTGAATTGTGCACCAGGAGTCCGATGATGGCCAACACGCAAGCGTTCTACGCCCACCTGAACAGCGAACTGCAAAGCATCCGTGAAGCGGGCCTGTACAAAAGCGAGCGAGTCATCACCGGGCCGCAAGGGGCGGTGGTTCACACCCAAGATGGCCGCGAGGTGATCAATCTGTGTGCCAACAACTACTTGGGCCTGTCCTCGCACCCCAAGGTCATCGAGGCGGCGCATGAGGCCTTGCGCAGCCATGGCTATGGGCTGTCTTCGGTGCGCTTCATTTGCGGCACCCAGAATCTGCACAAGACGCTGGAGCAGCGCCTGGCCCGTTTCTTGGGCACAGAAGACACGATTCTTTATGCCGCCGCCTTTGACGCCAACGGCGGCCTCTTCGAGCCGCTGCTGGGCGAGCAAGACGCCATCATCAGCGACGAGTTGAACCACGCCTCCATCATCGACGGCATCCGCCTGTGCAAGGCCAAACGCTTCCGCTACAAGCACAACGACATGGCCGACCTGGAGCGTTGCCTGCAAGAAGCGCAGGCGGCGGGCGCGCGTTTCACTTTGGTCTTTACCGATGGCGTCTTTTCCATGGACGGCACCATCGCCCAACTCGACAAAATCCGCGAGATCACCGACCGCTACGGCGCTTTGCTGGGCATCGATGAATGTCACGCCAGCGGCTTCCTCGGCAAGACCGGTCGCGGCACCCATGAATACCGCAATGTCTTCGGCAAGATCGACATCATCACCGGCACCCTGGGCAAGGCCTTGGGTGGCGCCTCGGGCGGCTTCACCAGCGGCCGCAAAGAGGTGATCGAGTTGCTGCGGCAGCGCTCGCGCCCGTATTTGTTCTCCAACACCGTGGCACCCAGCATTGTTGGTGCCTCGATTGCGGTGCTGGACTTGCTGGAGGGCTCAACCGATCTGCGTGACAAGCTCGAAGCCAACACCGCTTATTTCCGCGAGGCCATCCAGGCCGCTGGGTTCGAGATCAAGCCCGGCACCCATCCCATCGTGCCCATCATGGTGTACGACGCCGTCATGGCGCAAAAACTCAGTGCCCGCATCCTGGAACTGGGCATTTATGCGGTGGGCTTTTTCTTCCCCGTGGTGCCGCGCGGCCAAGCCCGCATCCGGGTGCAGGTCTCGGCCGGCCATGAACGCGAGCATCTGGAAAAGGCGGTTGCTGCCTTCGCTCAGGCGGGCCGCGAGTTGGGCTTGATCAAGGCCTGAGCGCGCCCCGACTTCGAGCATTTCTCCCGACACGACCTCCGCGAAAGCTATCGACGCATGAGCACCACCAAGATCCTCATCATTGGCGCCAACGGCCAAATCGGCACCGAGCTGGCTCAAGAACTCGCATTGCGCCACGGTGATGCCAATGTCATCACCAGCGACTTGGCGCCGAACGGGCGCGTGCCCCATCTGCACCACGAAGTGCTGGACGTGACCGACGCCGCAGCCCTGGCCAGCGTCGTCAAGCGCAACAGCATCACCCAGATCTACCACTTGGCGGCGGCCCTGTCGGCCACCGGCGAAAAGCATCCGATGTGGGCCTGGGACTTGAACATGAAAGGCCTGCTCAATGTCTTGGAGCTGGCGCGCACGCAAAAGCTGGACAAGATCTTCTGGCCCAGCTCCATTGCCGCTTTTGGCCCCAACACACCGGCCTTGGACACACCGCAAACCACGGTGATGGACCCGACCACCATTTACGGCATCTCCAAGCTGGCCGGCGAACGCTGGTGTGCTTGGTATCACAAGAACCACGGCGTGGATGTGCGCAGCCTGCGCTATCCCGGCCTGATCAGCTACAAAACGCCTCCTGGCGGCGGCACCACCGACTACGCCATCGACATCTTCCACTCGGCCTTGAAGACCGGGCGCTACACCTGCTTCCTGGAAGCCGGCCAGGGCTTGCCCATGATGTACATGCCCGATGCGCTGCGCGCCACCATTGAGTTGATGGAAGCTCCGGCGGAGGCGATCGTGCAGCGCGGCAGTTACAACCTCGCCGGTGTGAGCTTCACGCCTGCTGAGATCGCCGCTGAAATTGCGCGCCAGCTGCCGGGCTTTGAAATCGATTACGCGCCGGACTTCCGCCAAGCCATTGCCGCCAGCTGGCCGCAGCGCATTGATGACAGCGCCGCGGTGCAAGACTGGGGCTGGAAGCTGCAGTACGACTTGCCCGCCATGGTCAGCGATATGCTGACGCAGCTGCGCCCCATCCTGGGCATCACCGCCTGAGTTGAAGGCTGGATCAGCGGCAGGGAATTGCCGCTATCCCCCACATTGCGATCCCCGGGCGCGCTGCTAAGCTGGGGTCCATGCGACTCGCATTGATTCAGCCCTGCATGGCATTGTTCTTGTGCGCTTGGTCTCAGGCGCAAGAGCCACCCAGCCCGGCGCCGCAATCAAGCGCTGAATCCGACCCCGTGGCCGGCGTGTTGAAGCCGCCCTTGAAGGCAGTGATCACCGTGCTCGACCCCGAGATGGCCCATGGGCAACTGGTGGACCAAGACTTCCGCTATTTGCTGGGGCTGGCGTCTCAATATGCGCCGAGCTACTGGGGTGCCAAGAAGATGGACGCCTCGATCAAACCCATGTGGGCCGTGCGCTGGGGCAAGTGGCGAATTTCCACCTCCGGTGGTGCGGCCTTGATGGGCTTTGGCCATGCGGCAATAGGCCCAGGCCCTGGAGCCAGCCGCGATCTGTACAGCAGTGAGCGAATGCGCTTGGGCCTGAGCTTACGCTTGGACGGTGGCCGCAAGGCCAGCGAGGAGGGCGTGCTGGCCGGTCTGCCCGAGGTGCAAAGCACGCTGCGCGGACGGGTCTACGGCACCTACACCTTGGCGCCCGAATGGCATGTGTCGGCGGCCTTGGGGCAAGATCTCTTGGGGCGCGGCGGCGGGCTGATGGGCAATCTGGACTTGAGCCACAGCCTGTACCGCAACAGCCGTTCGGAACTGCTGGCGGGCCTGAGCCTGGGCGGCGGTGATGCCCGGTATATGGGCAGTTATTTCGGCGTGCCAGAAGGCAGCGCCGCGGCGGCCCGCTTGGGACGTAGCTTCAAGGCGGGGGCGGGTCTGCGAGAGTTCAGCCTGAACGCGGGCTACACCTACGCCTTCAGCCCCCATTGGTTGGGCTTTGCCAGTGCGGGCTACAACCGGCTGCTGGGCCCGGCCCTGCACAGCCCCATCACCGAGCGGAGTCAGGGCTACAGCCTGGGACTGAGCCTGGGCTATCGCAACTGAGGGTGCATCCGCCTCAGGGCTTTGAGCCTTGCAAGGCTTGTCGCAGCGTTTGCAGCATCAGGTCCGGCTGTTCGGCCATCAAAGAGTGCCCGGCGGGCAATAGATGCAGCTTGGCTTGCAAAGCTTCGGCCAGCGTTCGGGCCTGCTTGGGGCTGGTCATTTGGTCGCGCTCACCAAGGATGAAGTCGCAAGGGCAGGTCACGCGGCGGGCGGCCTCCAGGCCCTCGTCATAGGCGTCGCACAAGCGGAAGTCGTGCGCAAAGAGGTTGAGCTCTTTTTGCTGGGCTTGGATGCGCCGCTTCAGCGCCAGCTCGGCGCCTTGCAGCCAAGCGCCGGGGCCGGGATACGAGGGCTTGGCCGCCCAGCTGGCGAAGGAGAAGTGGTTGACCATTTGGATGGCTTTGAGCGGCTGCTCTTGCGCGGTCTGCAACAAGGCCTCGCTGACCTTCATCGGATAGGCCGTGCCCACCATCAGCAAATGGCGAGCCCGTTCGGGTTGCCGCGCCGCAGCTTCGAGCGCAATCAAAGACCCCATGCTGTGGCCGACCAGTGCGGCGCGGGCAATACCTGCGGCATCCAGAAAGTCCCAGACCCAATCGCCCAAAGCGCCCAGGCTGTTCAAAGCTGGGCCGCTGCTGCGGCCATGGCCGGGCAGATCGAGGGCGAGGACGGCATGGCCGTGATGCGCGAAATAGCGCGCCAACAGCGTCCACACGCTGTGGTCGTTCAAGGCGCCGTGGATGAAGACCAGGGCGGGCAGGGCAGGGTTGAGCGCTTTGCCGCCGGTGTAGGCGTAGGCGCTTTGGCCTTGGAGTGTGAGTTTCATGGGCTGCGCGTCCTGGGTTTATTTGGCGGCGGCTTTGAGGGCACGCTTCAGGTCATCGATCAAATCGTCGGCATCTTCCAATCCGATAGACAGACGGATCGTGCCGGGCGCTATGCCCGCCAAGGCGAGGGCTGCATCGTCCATGCGGCTGTGCGTGGTCGAGGCCGGGTGAATCACCAAAGACCGACAGTCGCCCACATTGGCCAAGTGCGAAAAAATCTTGAGGCTTTCGATCAAGGTTTGACCTTGCGCGCGCGTGCCCTTCAGATCAAAGCTGAACACCGAGCCGCAGCCACGAGGCAGCAGGGCTTGGGCCAAGCCATGGTCCGGGTGGCTGCTCAAGCCGGGGTAGCTGACCTTTTCCACCATCGCCTGCCCCGCCAAAAACTCGGCGATCTTTTGCGCGTTCTGCACATGGCGCTGCATGCGCAGCGACAAGGTCTCAATGCCTTGCAAGATCAGCCATGCGGTGTGGGGACTCATGCAGGCGCCAAAGTCGCGCAAGCCTTCGCGACGCGCGCGCAGCAAAAAGGCGCCCACCGTGCTTTCCTCGGCGAACACCATGTCATGAAACCCGGCATAGGGCTCGCACAACTCGGGGAAGAGGCCGTGGCGGTCGTGGGCGGCCTGCCAGTCAAAGTTGCCGCTGTCGACCAGCACGCCACCCACCACCGTGCCGTGACCCGACAAGAACTTGGTGGCTGAGTGATAGACCAGATCAGCCCCATGCGCAAAGGGCTGCATCAAATATGGGGTGGTCAGCGTGGCATCGACCAGCAAGGGCAGGCCGGCTTCGTGAGCGATCTGCGCAACTTGGGGAATGTCCAGCACATCCAGGCCCGGGTTGCCCAAGGTTTCGCCGAACAGCAGCTTGGTGTTGGGGCGGATGGCAGCACGCCAAGCATCCAAGTCTCCCGGCTTCACAAAGCTGGTGCTGATGCCAAAGCGCGCCAGCGTGTAGTGCAAGAGATTGTGGGAGCCCCCGTACAGTGCGCCGCTGGCCACGATGTGCGAGCCCGCGCCAGCCAAGGTTGCAATCGCCAGATGCAGCGCGGCTTGCCCGCTGGCGGTGGCAATGGCGCCGATGCCGCCTTCCAGCGCCGCCATGCGCTCCTCGAACACCGCCGTGGTCGGATTGGACAGGCGCGAGTACACATGGCCGGCGCGTTCCATATTGAACAGCGAGGCCGCATGGGCCGAGTTCTCGAACACAAAGGAGGTGCTCAAATGCAAGGGCGTGACCCGCGCACCGGTGCTGGGGTCAGGGGCAGCGCCAGCGTGTAGCGCCAAGGTGTCAAAAGCAGGGTCGGCATAGCCTGACATGGTGTCTCCCGGGTGTTTGATGCGGGCATTGTGTGCTATGTTTCTTCCCAGTTACCAAGTCAGGACTGGGGCCGCCAAATCGGGCCCTTTTTGCCTACGTTAGAGGAGAAGCGCATGAAGGTCGTCGACATACTTCGGGTCAAGGGCGGAACGCTGTTCACGGTCACGCCGGATGAGCCGCTGTCGGTGGCCGTGACCACCATGGCTGAGCGCGATATCGGCTCGCTGGTGGTGATGACCCATGGCGACTTGATCGGCATGCTGACCTTCCGCGAAGTCATCGCCGCCGTGGTGCGCAATGGCGGCAGCGTCGGCACCTTGCTGGTTCGCAGCGTGATGGACGACCATCCGCTGACCTGCACCCCCGAGACCGAAATCGACGAAGTGCGCCGCATGATGCTGGGTCGCCACGCCCGCTACATGCCGGTGCTCGATGGCAAGACCTTGATGGGCGTGATCTCCTTTTACGACGTGGCCAAGGCCGTGGTCGATGGCCAAGACTTCGAGAACCGCATGCTCAAAGCCTATATCCGCGACTGGCCGCTGGAAGACAACCCGCAAACGGCCGGCGAGTCCAAGCTCTGATCGAGTCGGCGCTGCGGCGTCAGCCCGAAACACAAGCGACCTGAGGGTCGCTTTTTTTCTTGCCCTGACGACCCTGCGGTGGGTGACCGATAGAATCGCTCAAGCCCATTTGGGCACTCCCGCAACGCTTCAGAACCCCAGGTCGTCCCCCATGTCAGGCAGCACTTTCGGCGAATTGTTCCGTGTCACCAATTTCGGCGAGAGCCACGGACCGGCGATTGGCTGCGTGATTGACGGCTGCCCACCGGGTTTGGCCTTGAGTGAAGCCGATATCCAGCCCGAGTTGGATCGTCGCCGCCCCGGCACCTCGCGCCATGTGACGCAGCGCAATGAGCCCGATGCGGTTGAAATCCTCTCCGGGGTTTACGAAGGCTTCACCACCGGCACGCCGATCTGCCTGCTGATCAAAAACACCGATCAGCGCAGCAAAGACTACGGCAACATCCTCGACACCTTCCGCCCCGGCCATGCCGATTACGCCTATTGGCGCAAATACGGGCTGCGCGATCCGCGCGGTGGCGGCCGCAGTTCGGCGCGCCTGACCGCACCCATGGTGGGCGCGGGCGCGGTGGCCCGCAAATGGCTGAAAGAGAAATTCGGCACCGAGTTCCGGGGCTGCATGACGCAACTGGGCGAGATCGAAATTCCCTTCGAGGGCTGGCAACACGTGGGCAGCAATCCATTTTTCGCAGCCAATGCCAGCAAGATCGCCGAGCTGGAAGCCTATATGGACGCCTTGCGCAAGTCGGGCGATTCGGTGGGTGCGCGCATCCGCGTGGAGGCCACCGGGGTGCCGGTGGGCCTGGGCGAGCCGCTCTTTGACAAGCTCGATGCCGATATTGCCTATGCCTTGATGGGCATCAATGCGGTCAAGGGGGTGGAGATCGGTGCTGGCTTTGGCGTGGTGGCACAGCGCGGCAGCGAACATGGCGATGAGCTGACGCCGCAGGGCTTTGCCTCCAACAATGCCGGCGGCATGTTGGGCGGCATTTCCACGGGGCAAGACATTGTGGCCTCCATTGCCATCAAGCCCACCAGCTCGATCCGCACGCCCAAGGCCTCCATCAACCGCGCCGGTGAGGTGTCCACGGTGGAGACTTTTGGCCGCCACGACCCCTGTGTGGGCATCCGCGCCACGCCGATTGCCGAGGCCATGCTGGCCTTGGTGTTGATGGACCATGCGCTGCGCCACCGCGCTCAATGCGGCGATGTGGTCTTGCCCATCGAGGCGATTGCGGCATCTACACCTTGAATTGAATGGCTGAAAGCGCCGCCTCCAGGCGCACGCTGCTGGCTTGCAGCGCGCTTTCTTTCGCCTATTTCGCAGCCATCGGCGCCTTCAATCCCTTCGCGCCGCTTTGGTACAAGGAGCTGGGCCTGCCGGTGGTAGCGATCGGTTTTCTGGTGTCATTGGCCAGTTGGACGCGTTTGTTTGCGCCCTATGCCTGGGGCGCTTTGGCGGATCGCAGCGGCCAGCGCGTCAAGATCATCCGTTATGCCGCCTTGGCCAGCTTTTTGGCCGCGCTGGGCTTTTTGTTGCCGCCGCCCTGGCAATCAGCCACTAGCTTGGCTGCCGCCACCTTTTTGATGTTCAGCTTCAACGCAGCCATCGTGCCCTTGACCGAAACCTTGATTGCCGCGCAATTGATGACGCCGGAGGGCGGCATGGATGCGCGACGCTATGGTCGGGTGCGGGTCTGGGGCTCGGTCGGTTTTTTGGCCACGGTCTTGATCGCCGGTTGGTGGTTTGAGCATTTCGGCATGCAGGCCTTTGCCTTCACTGTCTTGGTCTTGCTGGCCGCCGTGGTGGTGATGGCCTGGCGTTTGCCGCAGCAGCCCGAGCGTGCGGCCCATGCCCACGCACCGTCCCCGCCGGTGATGGCGGTGCTGCGCCGCCCCGAGGTGCGTTGGTTTTTCGCCGGGGTGTTTTTGACCGTTTTGGCGCATACCGCGCTCTACACCTTTTTCAGTCTGTTTCTCGATGCCTTGGGTTATGGCAAGCAGATCGTGGGCCTCTTGTGGGCCGCTTCGGTAGTGGTGGAGATTGCCTGGTTTGCCTTGCAAGGCCGCATGATGGAGCGCGGCAGCTTGCATCACTGGTTGCTCGCCGCCGCGCTGCTGACGGCCTTGCGATTCGGCTTGACGGGCGCTTTTGCAAACAGCCTGCTGGTTTTGTTTTTGGCGCAATGCCTGCATGCCATCACTTTTGCGGCCCAGCACACGGCTTGCATCGCCTTGGTCACGCGCTATTTTCCGGGCGCGCTGCGGGGCCGGGGGCAGGCTTTGTACTCGGTGCTGGGCTATGGCTGTTCGGGGGTCTTGGGCAGTGTGGCGGGGGCCTGGTTGGTGTCGCACACGAGCTACGCCACGGTCTTCGGCGCGGCCTCTGTCTGTGCCTTGGCCAGTGCGCTGTGCTGCTGGCGCAGCGGGGTTTGGGACCGGCGGCAAAACCCGCCTCAGGCGCCTCAGCCCAGCGGGTCATGACTCGCGCCATCGGAGCCGGTGGCAGATCGTGCCCCGCTTTCTGCAGTTCGTCCTAGTCACCCTCCCTCGTGCGGGTGAGCCTGCCTACACTGCGGCCACTTTCAGCTCGACAGTCAATGGGGGACTCCATGCGCAAGCAATGGTTGATCGGCGGCATCGCCGCAGTGGTTTTGGCAAGCGGCGCCGGTGTGGCGCTGCTGGGTAGCAGCAAGGCCAGCCAGCCCGCAAGTGCGGGGGGCAGTCCCGCGGCGGCCCCGAAGGGGGGCGAGGAGAAGGCCAGCGTGGCCCTGGAGTTTGTGCCCAGCGAAGTCGTCAAGCCGGTGTTGACCAGCATGCCGGCCCATATCGAGTTTTCTGGGCCTTTGGTGGCGCCGGGCACGGTGGTGGTGCGTTCCAAATCTACGGGCACCTTGGTGCAGCTCAGCGTGGCCGAGGGCAGCCGCGTCAAGGCCGGGCAAAACCTGGGTCAGCTGGACCTGGAAGAACTGCGCTACCGCATTGCCGAACGCAACGCGAGCTTGGAGTCGGCCCGCGCCCAATACGAGCAGGCCGAACGGCAGTTCAAGGCCAACCAGGGACTGGCCGATCAAAAATTCATTGCGTCCACTGCGCTGGACAATTCCAGGGCCAGCCTGGAAGCCGCCCGCGCCCAAGTCGCCGCCGCCAAGGCTCAGCTGGATACGGCTGAGGTGACCTTGCGACAGGCCGCCTTGGTCGCACCCATCAGTGGTGTGGTCAGCAAGCGCCACGCCTTGCCGGGCGAAAAGCTCGCGCCCGAGCAGCAAATCCTCAGCATTGTGGATTTGAGCCGCTTGGAACTGGCGGGCCTGGTGGGCACCCATGAGGTCAGCCGTTTAAAGCCCGGCATGCTGGTGCAGATCCAGGTCGAGGGGCATGACCGGGCTGTCGAAGCGCGCATCAGCCGCATTGCACCTGCGGCGGAGCCCGGCACCCGCTCCATTGGCGTGACCCTGGAGCTGGCCAATCCCAAAGAAGATTTTCGTGCCGGCCAGTATGCCGTGGCACGTGTGGAGTTGCCGGATGAGGCTCAGCGCCTGACCGTGCCCCAAGCAGCCGTCAGCAGCAATGCCGGACAGGAACAGGTGTGGATGATTGAAAACGGCGCGCTGCTGCGCCGCATCGTCACCACCGGGCGCCGTGATGCGCGCGAAGGGCGGGTTGAAGTGCTGCAGGGTTTGACGCCCAACGCGCAGGTGCTGGCGGCACGTTTTGACAATCTGCGCGAAGGCGCCAAGGCTTCGGTGGTGCCCACCAAGACCAAGGTGGCCGCCAATTTTGCGTCGGCCGCTTCGGCCGCCCCGGTGAACTGAGGGGCTCAGCATGTGGATGACCAAAGTCTCAATCCAAAACCCGGTCTTCGCGACCATGGTGATGGTGGCCTTGTGCGTGCTGGGCCTGTTCTCCTACGCCAAGCTGGGCGTGGAAAACATGCCGGACATTTCCATTCCGGTGGCTTCTGTGGATGTGCGCTACCCCGGCGCTTCGCCCGAGGCGGTGGAGCGTGAAGTGGCCAAGCCGCTGGAGGAGGCGCTGAACTCGATTGCCGGCGTTGAAAAAGTCATGTCGCGCAGCTTTGAAGGGCGGGTGCAAGCCCAGGTCGAATTTGGGCTGAACACCGATATGGGCCGGGCCATGCAAGAGGTGCGCGACCGCGTGGCAGCGGCGCAAGCGGCCTTCCCCAAGGATGTCAAGACACCGACGGTGGCGCGTGCCCAGGTTGAAGACAGCCAGCCGGTGGTGCTGGCCGCGCTGATGAGCAAGACGCGACCCGCGCGCGAATTGTCGATGATGGCCGAGCTGACCATTGCCAAGCGCTTGGGCCGTGTGGACGGGGTGGCGCGGGTGGATGTGAGCGGTTTGGTGACCCGCGAGGTGCGCATCGACCTGGACCCCTTGCGCTTGCGCGCCTATGGCGTGACGCCGGCCGAGATTTCTCAGGCCTTGCGCGAGGCCAATGCCGACCAACCCGTGGGCCTGATTTCTGACAAAAACGCCGACGCAATTCTGCGCGTGGAAGGGCGTGTCAAAGACCCCAAGCAATTCGCTCAAATCGTGGTCGCGCGGCGTGGCAATCTGGTTTTGACCCTGGGGGACCTGGGCACTTTGGTGGAGCGTGAGCGTGAGCCGGACAGCATCGCTCGCATCAATGGTGCGCAGGCCGTCAGCTTCAATGTCTTCAAGCAGCAAGACGCCAATATCGTGACGACCGGCGAAGGCGTCAAAGAAGCGATGGACGAGCTGCGCAAAACCTTGCCGGCGGACGTGGAGCTGAATGTGATCTTCGCCTCCAGCGACAACGTCAAAAATGCCTTGGACGGGCTGAAGCACACCTTGGTGGAGGGGGCTTTGCTGACCGTGGCGATTGTCTTTTTGTTCCTGCACAGCTGGCGCTCGACCATCATCACCGGCCTGACCTTGCCGATTGCGGTGATCTCCAGCTTCATCGCGGTGCATGCCTTTGGTTTCACGCTGAATTTCATGACCATGATGGCCTTGAGCTTGTGCATCGGCTTGCTGATCGACGATGCCATCGTGGTGCGGGAGAACATCGTTCGCCATGTGGGCATGGGCAAAGACCATCACACCGCAGCTTTTGATGGCACCAATGAAATCGGGCTGGCGGTGATGGCCACCACCTTTGCCATCTGTGCGGTGTTCGTGCCCATCTCTTTCATGGGCGGCATCATTGGCAAGTTCTTCTACCCCTTTGGCATCACCGTGGCGGTGGCGGTGCTGGTGAGCTTGTTTGTGAGTTTCACCCTGGACCCCATGCTCAGCTCGATCTGGAAAGACCCACCCAGCCACTACCTGCAGCGCGTGCCGGTGATCGGCCATTTGCTGCGCGCCACGGATCGCGGCCTGGAGGTCTTGCACCGTGTCTACGAAGTCGTGATTCGTTGGGCTTTTTCCGGGCGTCGCTATCGGGTCTTGGTGCCGCCTATCCCGGCCTTCGGTCGCCCGTTCAATACGCAAGGGCAGCGCGACCCCAGCCAAAAGCGTCGTCTGCGCTGGGCCACCATCACGCCGCGCGGCTTGGTGTTGATGGCCGGTGGCGGCAGCTTTGTGCTGGCCCTGGTGCTGGCAGGCATGCTGGGCAGTGAGTTCGCACCCAAGACCGATGAAAGCTTCACCCAAGTCAATCTGCGCATGCCGGTGGCTTCCAGCTTGGAGCGCAGCAATGCCAAGGTGGCGCAGATCGAGGCGATTCTGAGTGAGTACAAAGAAATCAAGACCGTTTCGACGGTGATCGGAGGCACGGGGGAGGGCATGAGCACCGGCCGCAATCAAGCCACCCTGAGCATTTCCTTGGTCGACAAGAAGGAGCGCAAGCGCAGCCAGAAGCAGGTGGAGGATGCCATCCGCGCCGATATCGCCAAGATTCCCGGTGTGGACGCCAGCGTCGGCGGCGACCGCGCCATTTGGATCACCCTGCTGGGCAACGACCCGCAGGTCTTGACCCAGGCGGCCAATGACCTGGTGGCCAAGATCAAGAAGATCCCCGGCGCGGTGGACGTGGAGACCACGGTCAAACCCGGTCTGCCGGCCTATGCCGTCAAGCTGAAGGACTCGGCCGTGCGCGAACTGGGCCTGACCGCGCCGCAATTGGCCGCTTCTTTGCGGGCCTATGTGAATGGCGATGTGGCCACCTACTGGACCACGCCCGATGGCAATCAGGTGGAGGTGTTGTTGCGCCTGCCGGTGGAAGCTCGGCAGCGGGTGGAGCAGATGCAAAAGCTGCCCGTGGCCTTTGCCAAAGACGGCTCGCCCATCGCACTGGATCAGGTGGCCACCATTGAGTCGGTGTTCAATCCTGAAGTGATCCGCCGCCAGAATCTGCAGCGCCGCGAGGCCGTGTTTGCGGGCACCGAGGGCCGCCCTTCGGGAGACGTGAACGCCGATGTTCAGAAGATGATCAAGGCCACGCAGCTGCCCCCCGGCGTGAGCTTCAATGTGGACGGCGGCGCCAAGCAACAGGCCGAGGCCTTCAAGGGCTTGCTGGCCGCGATGGGCTTGGCCGTGATCTTCATCTACATCGTGCTGGCCAGCCAATTCGGCAGCTTTGTACAGCCCATTGCCATCATGGCTTCGCTGCCGCTGGCTTTGATCGGGGTGGTCTTGGCCTTGCTGATCACCGGTTCAACGCTCAATGTGTTCTCCATGATCGGCCTGGTGATGCTGATGGGCCTGGTCAGCAAGAACGCGATTTTGCTGGTGGACTTTGCCAACCATGCGCGCAAAGCCGGGGCCAGCATTCCAGAGGCGCTCTTGCAAGCAGGCTTGATTCGTATGCGGCCCATCATCATGACCACCGCCGCCATGGTGTTTGGCATGTTGCCCCTGGCGCTCGCCTTCAACCAAGGCGCGGAAATCCAGGCACCGATGGGGCGCGCCATCATCGGCGGCGTCATCACCTCGACGCTGCTGACCCTGGTGGTGGTGCCGGTGCTCTATTCCTATCTGGTGCGTGAGCGCAAAGCATCCAGCAAGACGGCGCCCGCCCAGCCCTCGCAAGAAGCTCTGGGCTTGATGCCGGCGGAATAGGTCAGGGCTCCAATGCCTTGTCAAAAAAGGGGGCGTCTGCGACGCCCCCTTTTTTTGTCTTCCCGGCTCGCGCCAGTTCGCTGCGGCAAAGCGCTTTTCTTGCTGCTATCCTGCGCACACCGATGATGAAGCGTCCCTCCTCTATTTTTCGCGACGGCTTGGCCGCCTTGGCTTTGAGCCTTTGCCTGCTGCAAGCTGCGCAGGCCGAGTTGCGTTTGTTGAGTGAGGAGTTCCCGCCCGTCAATTTCAGCCAAGACGGCCAGCCCAAGGGCTTGGCGGTTGAAGTGGTGCAGGAGATTCAGCGGCGCTTGGGCAAGAAGCAAAGAATTGAATTCATGCCCTGGGCGCGGGCCTTTCGCGAGGTCAAAGGGCCCGGCGCGGTGGCCTTGTTCTCGATGGCACGCACGCCCGAGCGTGAAAAACAATTCAAATGGGTCGGCCCCATCGTGACCTTCTACAGCTCCATCTATGCGCCCGCCAAGAACGGCATGCGCTTGCGCAGCATGGAGGACGCCAAGCAGGCTCCAGCCGTGCTGGTGGTGCGGGATTGGTTCACGGCCGAAGAGCTCAAGACCCTGGGATTTGAGAACCTGTTGCCGGTGACCGACCCCGTCACCGCCATCAAAATGCTGCTGGCCAAGCGCGCGCCGTTCTATGCCACCGAACGCCTGTCCATGCCGCAAATCATGGCCAAAGCAGGGGTGTCGGAAGACGCGCTGGAGATTGTCTACAGCTATGCCAGCTCTGAAGGCTATATCGCCTTCTCCCTGGACACGCCCGATGCTGAAATCAAAGCTTGGTCCGACAAACTGCAAGAGATGAAACGCGACGGCAGTTTCGTAACGATCTACAAGCGCTGGCTGCCCAAGGACAAACCGCCGCTGGAACGCTGAGCTGCAGCCGAGGTAGCCGCTGCGTCAGCGGCCATCCGACCGCTTGCGAAAGAGCGACGTGGCAAGGCGGCAGGATTGGCTGCCGCCTGGCTGTGGGATTGCGATGGCGCCGCCGAGGCTGAGCCGATCAGCATTCCACGATATTGACCGCCAAACCGCCGCGGGCGGTTTCTTTGTACTTGGTCATCATGTCGGCGCCGGTGTCGCGCATGGTTTTGATCACCTTGTCTAGGCTGACAAAGTGCGTGCCGTCGCCGCGCAAGGCCATGCGGGCGGCGTTGATGGCCTTCACCGAAGCGATCGCATTGCGCTCAATGCAGGGGATCTGCACCAAGCCGCCCACCGGGTCGCAGGTCAGGCCCAGGTGATGCTCCATGCCGATCTCGGCGGCGTTCTCGACTTGCTCGGGCGTGCCGCCCATGACTTGGCAGAGCGCACCGGCGGCCATCGAGCAGGCCACACCCACCTCGCCTTGGCAGCCGACCTCGGCGCCCGAAATGGAGGCGTTCTCTTTGTAGAGAATGCCAATGGCGGCAGCCGTGAGCAGGAAGTCGATCACGCCATCCTCATTGGCGTTGTGAACAAAGCGGCTGTAGTAGTGCAGCACGGCGGGCACGATGCCAGCCGCGCCATTGGTGGGGGCGGTGACGACCCGGCCGCCGGCCGCGTTTTCCTCGTTCACCGCCAAGGCATAGAGATTGACCCAGTCCATCACCTGCAGGGGGTCGCGCAAAGCGGCCTCGGGGTTGGCGGTGAGGTCGCGGTGCAATTGCGGCGCACGGCGCTTGACCTTGAAGCCGCCCGGCAAGATGCCTTCGGTCTTGCAGCCCCGATTGACGCAGTCTTGCATCACTTGCCAGATCTTCAGCAGGCCGGCACGGGTTTCTTCGTCGCTGCGCCAGTGGCGCTCGTTGCGGCGCATCACTTCAGCAATGCTGATGCCATGGGCTTTGGTCAAGGCCAGCAACTCGTCGCCGGACTTGAAGGGGTAGGGCAGCACGGTGGCGTCAGGCGCGATGACTTTTTGCTTTTGCCCATCGGCCAACACTTCTTCGGCCACCACAAAGCCGCCGCCCACCGAGTAATAGGTGCGCTCAGCCAAGAGCTCGCCTTGCTCGTCATAGGCACTGAACTTCATGCCATTGGCATGCAAGGGCAGGCTTTGGCGGCGGAACATCACCAAGTCCTTGGCCTCGTTGAAGGCAATGTTTTTTTCGCCCAACAAGCTCACACAGTTGCCGCTGCGGATGGCGTCGAGATAAGCCGGTACTTGCTCGACATCCACCGTGTCCGGTTCATGACCGGCCAGACCCAGCAAGACTGCTTTGTCACTGCCGTGGCCCTTGCCCGTGGCGCCCAATGAGCCATAGAGCTGCGAGACCACGCGCGTGGTCTTGTCCAGCAAGTCCTCATGACGCAGACGCAGTGCAAACAGCCGTGCGGCGCGCATCGGGCCGACGGTGTGGCTGCTGGACGGGCCGATGCCAATCTTGAAGAGGTCGAACACTGAAACGGCCATGGGGCCTCCATCAGAAAAAGATGAAAACTCGGGTTCAAAAAAAACCGACGGCGCTGCAGTGAATGCTGCGCGCGGTCGGTTTCACTGGTTAGAGCTGGGAATCAGCTCTGGTAGTCGCTCATCGGCGGGCAGGAGCAAGACAGATTGCGGTCACCGTAGACATTGTCCACGCGACCCACCGGCACCCAGTACTTCTGGCGGCGCAGCGAGGCCAGCGGATAGGCGGCGACTTCGCGGCTGTAGCCATGCGGCCACTCGGCTTTGAGCAGGCTCTCGGCGGTGTGCGGCGCATTCACCAGCGGGTTGTCTTCGCGGCTCCAAGTGCCTTTGGCCACTTCTTCGATCTCGGCGCGGATGGCCAACATGGCATCGCAGAAGCGATCCAACTCGAATTTGGACTCCGACTCGGTCGGCTCCACCATCAAGGTGCCGGCGACCGGGAAGGACAGCGTCGGTGCATGGAAGCCATAGTCGATCAGACGCTTGGCCACATCTTCGGCGCCCACGCCGGTGGCTTCTTTCAGCGGACGGATGTCCAAGATGCACTCGTGCGCCACGCCGCCGCCCTTGACGCCCGCGATATTGCCGCTGAAGTGGATGTCATAAGCATCGGCCAGGCGCGCAGCCACATAGTTGGCCGAAAGGATGGCCACTTCGGTGGCGGCCTGCAGGCCTTCGGCGCCCATCATGCGCACATACATCCAGCTGATCGGCAGCACGGCGGCATTGCCCAAAGGCGCAGCCGAAACGGCGCCGATGGCGGTTTGGCTCTCGTAGCCGGCCGAGCGATGCACCGGCAGATAAGGCACCAGATCGGCCACCACACAGACCGGGCCTACGCCTGGGCCGCCACCGCCGTGCGGGATGCAGAAGGTCTTGTGCAAGTTCAGGTGCGACACATCACCGCCAAACTCGCCCGGAGCCGCCACGCCGACCAGGGCGTTCATATTGGCGCCGTCCACATAGACGCGACCGCCATGGCTCTTCACCAATGCGCAGATCTCCTTCACATGGGTGTCGAACACGCCGTAAGTGGAGGGGTAGGTGATCATGATGGCGGCCAAGTTGGCGCTGTGCAGTTCGCACTTGGCCTTCAGGTCGACCAGGTCGATATTGCCTTCCTTGTCGCACTTGGTCACCACCACGGTCATGCCCACCATCTGGGCGGAGGCTGGGTTGGTGCCGTGGGCCGACTCAGGAATCAGACAGATCTTGCGATTGCCTTCGCCGCGCGACTCGTGCCAGGCCTTGATGGCCAGCAGACCGGCGTACTCGCCTTGAGAGCCTGCATTGGGCTGCAGGCTGATGCCGGCGTAGCCGGTGGCCTGGCAGAGCCAGCTGGTCAGCTGTTCGTTCAGCAGGGCATAGCCCTTCAACTGATCGTGCGGCGCGAAGGGGTGCACACCGGCGAACTCTGGCCAGGTGATGGGGATCATCTCGCTGGTGGCGTTGAGCTTCATGGTGCAAGAGCCCAGCGGAATCATGCTGCGGTCCAGCGCCAGGTCTTTGTCCGACAAGGCGCGCAGGTAGCGCAGCATCTCGGTTTCGGAGTGGTAGCGGTTGAAGACCGGGTGAGTCAGGTAAGCGGATGTGCGCTGCAGCTCGGCCGGGATCAGCGAGGCCACGCCCTTTTCAAAGGCGGAGAAGTCGGCCTCGGCCTTGCCTGCCGAGAACACGGCCAGCAGGGCTTGCAGATCGGCGCGGGTGGTGGTTTCGTCCAGCGAGATGCTGACGGCGTCCAGCGCGGCGCGGCGCAGGTTCATGCCGGCGGCGACGGCCGCAGCCAACACGCCATCGGTCTTGCCGCCGGTTTGCACGGTTAGCGTGTCAAAGGCGCTGCGGTTGGCAATCGTCCAGCCTAGGTCTTGCAGCTTCTTGGCCAAGATGGCGGTGAAGCTGGCCACGCGCTGGGCGATGCGCTTCAGGCCAGCAGGGCCGTGATAGACCGCGTACATGCTGGCCACCACAGCCGGCAGCACCTGAGCGGTACAGATATTGGAGGTGGCCTTTTCGCGGCGGATGTGTTGCTCGCGGGTTTGCAGGGCCAGGCGATAAGCCGGGTTGCCGTGGGCGTCGATGGAGACACCGACCAAGCGGCCCGGCAGATTGCGCTTGTACTCGTCCTTGCAAGCCATGTATGCGGCGTGCGGGCCGCCGTTGCACATGGGCATGCCGAAGCGCTGGGTGGTGCCCACCGCGATGTCGGCGCCCATCTCGGCGGGGGCCTTGATCAGGGTCAGGGCCAGCAAGTCGGCGGCAGCGATCAGCAAAGCGCCCTGGGCATGCAGGGCATCGGCAGCGGCTTGCAAGTCGCGCACCTCACCGGACACGCCGGGGTATTGCAGCAGGGCGGCGAAGCACTCGCTCTTGCCCGCTTCGGCGGCGGGGCCCACTTGCACGCTGAAGCCCAGGGGCTCGGCACGGGTGCGCACCACTTCCAGGGTTTGCGGCAGCACGTCGTCGGCCACAAAGAAGACCTGCGACTTGCTCTTGCCCACGCGGGCAGCCAGGGTCATGGCCTCGGCGGCGGCGGTGGCCTCGTCCAGCATGGACGCATTGGCAATCGCCATGCCGGTCAGGTCGGTCACCATGGTCTGGAAGTTGACCAGGGCCTCCATGCGGCCTTGCGAGATTTCGGCTTGGTAGGGCGTGTAGGCGGTGTACCAAGCGGGGTTTTCAAGGATGTTGCGCAGGATGACGCCCGGGGTCAGGGTGTCGTAATAGCCCTGGCCGATATAGCTCTTGAGCACTTTGTTCTGCGCTGCCACGGCTTTCAATTCGGCCAAGGCCTGGGCCTCGCTGGCCACCGGCGGCAGGTCCATGCCCACCGAGCGCTTGATACTGGCGGGCACGATGGCTTCGATCAGTGCGCGACGCGAAGCGGCGCCGATCACCGACAGCATGGCGACTTCGTCGCTGGCATAGGGGCCGATGTGGCGGGCCTGGAATTCGGAGGCGTTTTCAAGCGCGGCCAAGGGCTGCTGGGCGGACATCAACATGGCAAATCCTTGCTGGAGCACACCGGCTTGTGGCGGGCGCGCTCCTGTCATTCGGGAAAGAGGTGGGGCGGCTTGTTCAAGCGCCGCCCCTGAAACTTCGGGCTCAAGTCAAGACCGGCTGGCGGTCTTGGGCCTCATCAGCTGTTCTTAACCAGCTCGTCGTAAGCGGTGCCGTCCATCAGGGCGTCGAGTTCAGCGGGGTTGCTGAGCTTGACCTTGAAGAACCAGCCGGCCTTCAGCGGGTCGGAGTTGGCCAGCGAGGGGTCGTCGCGCAGGGTTTCATTGACTTCGGTGATCTCGCCGCTGACGGGCATGTACACATCAGCCGCGGCCTTGACGGACTCCACCACGCCGGCCACTTCCTTGGCGGCAAATGTGGCGCCCACGCTGGGCAGGTCCACGAACACCACATCGCCCAGCGCGTCTTGCGCATGCACGGTGATGCCCACGGTGACGATGCCGTCCGCTTCGGTCTGGACCCACTCGTGGTCGTGCGTGTACTTGATGCTCATGTGTTGCTCCGTGAATAAATGAGGGCAGAAAAAAGGGTGAAGGCAAAGGGCGGCGCCGAGGCGGGCCGACCCAATATCAACCGCGGTAGTAGCCGTTGGGCGTGAAGGGCGTGCTGGAAACCGTCATCGGCGTGCGCTTGTCACGCACGATGGCAAACACCTCGGTGCCCAGGGCCGAGTATTCCTTGCTCAGATAGGCCAAGGCAACCGGCTTGCCCACGGTGGGGCCCAAGGTGCCGCTGGTGACCACGCCGATTTCAGCGCCATCCGCATTGACCAACTTGGCGCCTTCGCGCACCGGCATGCGTTCGCTGCTGACCAGGCCGACGCGCTTGCGGGCCGCGCCGTTGGCGAGTTGAGCGTCCACCACCGCCGCACCCGGATAGCCGCCGGCGCGGGCGCCCCCGGCGCGACGCACTTTTTGGATGGCCCAGGTCAGCGAGGCTTCCACCGGCGTGGTGCTGGTGTCGATGTCGTGGCCGTAGAGGCACAGGCCGGCCTCCAGGCGCAGCGAGTCGCGCGCGCCCAGGCCGATGGGCTTGACCTCGGGCTGGGCCAGCAGCTTGCGAGCCAGAGCCACGGCTTGGTCTTGGTGCACCGAGATTTCAAAGCCGTCTTCGCCGGTGTAGCCCGAGCGGGTCAGGAAGGTGTCAATGCCGTCCAGATTGAAGAAGCCGCCGGTCATGAAGGTCAGCTTGGCCACCTCGGGATTCAGGCGCGACAGGGCGGTCACCGCCTGCGGGCCTTGCAAGGCCAACAAGGCCTGCTCGGGCATGGGCACGACCTGGCACTTGTCACCAATCTGGGCCTGCATATGGGCGATGTCTTGCACCTTGCAGCCGGCGTTGACCACCACAAAGAGGTCATCCGGGCGGCGGGCAATCATCAAGTCATCCAAGATGCCGCCTTCGCTGTTGGTGAACAAAGCGTAGCGCTGCTTGAACAGGCCCAGGTCGATCACGTCCACCGGCACGATGGTTTCCAGCGCGGCAGCGGCGCCTTCGCCGATCAGGCGCACCTGGCCCATATGGGAAACGTCAAACAAGCCTGCCGCAGCGCGGGTGTGCTTGTGCTCGGCCATCACCCCGGTCGGGTACTGCACCGGCATGTCGTAACCGCCGAAGGGCACCATCTTGGCGCCGAGTTCAATGTGCAGCGCGTGCAGGGGGGTCTTGAGGAGGGTTTGTTCTGCGGACATGGCGGTTTCCATCGAGGGCTTCATCTGGCCTACTCCAGCCAAGGAGTAGGGGGAATGCCCTCGCTGTCCGCTTTACCTGAGAGATTGGCCGCAGGCGTATCGCCCACAGCTTGCCCCTTCGGTGGATGAGCTCAAAGACCCATCTCTCTCCAGTGAGGAACGCCCGGATGTGGGCGTTTTGTCAGTCCTTTTGCCTGAGCGTTCGCAGCGTGGGATCACCAGTGCCACTGCGCCTTCGGCGGCTCCCGCGAGGGAACTCTCTCCTGACCGCGCGCATTGTAGCCATGCTTTAGCGCATCGCGGGAGAGAGATTTTTCATGCCCGGCCCGCCTCAGTCATGGCTGTGGCTATGGGCTTGGCCCGCCAGCTCCTCGTTGATGGGGGTGACCCCAGCCTTCATGCCCTCAAAGAAGAAGGGCCGCCGGGCCTTGTTGCGCGGCCACACTTCGTTGAGGGTGCTGGCTTCGAACAGCCGGCCGTTTTGCATCACCTGGCTGATTTGATCGCTGTTGCGGATATTGCCCAGAATGTCGCCGCTCAGGATGATCAGGTCGGCCAGCTTGCCGACCTCCAAGGAGCCCAGGTCTTTGTCCAAGCCCAGGCTTTGCGCCGGATTCAAGGTGGCGCTGCGGATGGCCTCCAGCGGGCTCATACCGCCCAGGCCAAACATCCACATCTCCCAATGCGCCCCCAAGCCTTCGCGCTGCCCATGGGCACCGATATTGGTGCGCACACCTGCACGCTGCAATTCGGTGGCGGTTTTGGCGACGCGCAGCACATTGAAGTCTTCTTCCGGCGCGGTCAAACGGCGCACGCTGCGCGCTTGCAGCAGGGCCGGCGGCACGAAACGGCTCAGCAAAGGATGCTTCCAGACTTCGGTGCGGGCGTACCAATAGTGCTCGCCATCCAAGCCGCCAAAGCCCACATTCAAGGTGGGCGTGTAAGCCACCTGGGTTTGCGACCAGAGCTGTTTCACATCGTCGTACACCTGGGCCACCGGCAGCGAATGCTCGATGCTGCTGTGGCCGTCCACCAGCATGCTCATATCGAGCTGGAACAGCGAAGCGCCCTCGGGCACCACCATCATGCCGGTCTGGCGCGCAGCTTCAATGACTTGTTGGCGTTGCTCGCGTCGGGGCTGCTGGTAGCTTTTGACGCTGATGGCCCCGGCCGCCTGTTGGCGCTTCAAATGCACCAAGGCGTCGTCCAGCTTGTTGATGACGGCGGTGAAGGGCGTTTTCGCGCCGTAAAGAATCGTGCCGGTGGAGTAGATGCGCGGCGCCACCACGGTGCCCGCTCGCTGCATTTCGGCTTGGGTGAAGATGTCGCCGTTGCGATTGGAGGGGTCGAACAGGGTCGTCACCCCAAAAGCCAGCGAAGCGTAATTGACCCAGCTTTGTTGCGGAATGATCTCTGATTCACCCATGCCGCCATGCCAATGCGCATCGATCAGGCCGGGGATGACGGTCTTGCCGCTGAGGTCCAAGACCTTCGCCCCGGCCGGCACGCTCACCTGGCCTTTGGCGCCGATGGCGGCGATGCGATTGCCCTGCACCACGATCACGCCCTCGGGGATCACTTCGTCAACCTTCATCGTCACGATGCGCGCGCCGCTGAGGGCGAGGGTGCCGCTGGGCGCGTCGGCCTTCTGCATGAAGCCGATGGCTCGGCCTTGTCCCGTGGGCTTGTAGTCCGCCTGTCCTGGCGCAAAAGCATCGGCCAGGGCGGTCGTGAAGAGTTGGTCGGCGGCCGTGAAGTGCACCTGGCGGCTGTCGCCGCTCCATTGCATGGCCTCGCCGCTGATCACATCCAACTGACGCACCGGCAGCGCATCCATCTTGGGGCCGACGTTGATGGGCTTGCCGGCCTGCGGCAGCGGCGTCACATAGGCGTGAAAGCGCTCCACAAAGCCCAGCCATTGGCCGTCCGGCGAGATGCTGAATTCGGTGGCAAATTCAGATTTGGCGATCTCGGTCTCTTGCCTGTCCTTCAAGTCAATCCGCACCAGCTTGCGGACAAAGTCCACCTCACTGCTCATGGCCGAACGGCTCAAATAGACGGCATCATTGCGCGCGCCAAACTGCGGTGCTTCGCCGTCCTTGGCGATGCGCTGCGGCGTGCCGCTGCCATCGGCAGCAGCCAGGTAGATGCCTTTGTCCAGGCCGTGCCAAGGTGAAGTCAGATAGCCGCCGGCTTGCTTGCTGTAGACCACCGACTTGCCATCTGGCGAGAACTTCGGGGCCAGGTATTTGCCGGGGGCCTGGGTGATGGCGGTCTCGAGTCCACTGGCCAGCTCCAGCTTGCGCACGCTGCCCAGTTGTTCATCGTTCCAGGTCACAAAGACCAAGGCTTTGCCGTCGCGCGAAAAACTCGGGAAGAACTCAAAGGCATCGCTGCGCTGAGTGAGGCGTCGAGGCACTTGTGCCTCTTTGCCGCTGCGCAGGTCTTTGATGTAGAGCTGACCGAGCGCGGAGTAGACCACCGCGCTGCCATCGGGCGCCACCGTGGCCCAACGCAGCTGCTTTACGGCAAATTGATCAGGGGCCACCTCTTGCGTCTGACGCAAGGCCTCGCGCACTTCGCGCTGGTCTTTCACATGGAAGGGAATTTCTGTGGCCGTGCCCGCAAAGGGATCGACCTTCCAGATGCGGCCCTGCGCCCAGGTCACCACATGCTTGGCGTCGGGCGTCCAGGCAAAAGCGGGGTAGACCCCGTTGACCGACCAGGACTCTTGCAAGTCGCGCTCCATCTGGGCCCAGACCGGCTTTTCCTGGCCGCTTTGCAAGTCTTTCAAAAACAAGGTGCTTTGGTTGCGGATGCGGCGAACAAAGGCCAGGTATTTGCCGTCCGGTGAGGGGGTGGGGCGCACGGCGCCGCCTGCGCCTTGCACCAGGGGCTCTACCGTGCCATCACGCAAGTCTTGGCGGAAGATTTTGAAGATCTCGCCATTGGCATCTTTGTTGTACTCAAACTCCCGGCCCGGGGTGGTGTCGCGGGAGTAGTAAAGCGTGTTGCCGTCGGGCGATATCGCGGGTTCGCCCAGGTCTTTTTGCCAGTTGGGTTTTTCATTGAGCTGCACGCCCTTGTTGTTGGCGCCGCCGTCCACGTGATAGAGCCAGATTTCGCCGGAGCCCGCAGAGCGCGTGCCGGTGTAGTGCTTACGGGCCGCAATGTATTGCCCATTGGGGTGCCACACCGGGTTGTTCAACAGTCGGAAATCTTCATGGCTGACCGCGCGTGGATGGGTGCCGTCGGCGTTCATCACCCAGATGTTGTCGCCACCGCCGGCATCGCTTTGGTAGGCAATCTGCTTGCCGTCGGGCGAGAAGCGCGGCTGCTGCTCCCAGGCGACGGAATGCGTCAACGCCCGCGCTTCGCCACCGCTGATGGGCAAGAGGTACAGATCGCCGAGCAGATCAAAGACGATGGTTTTGCCATCTGGGCTGACATCCAGCGACATCCAAGTGCCGCTGCGGATGTCGATGTCGACATGTCGGCTCGGGCCTGGCGCTTGGTTGACGTTCCACTTGCTCGGGCTGGCCGCTGCGGTGCTGTTGCCGTGGGTAGCGGTGGTTTGAGCGCAAAGCGAAGCGCTGAGCAAAGGCAGCAGCGCCAAGACGCTGCACTTCAGCACCCGCGCAGGGGCCAAAAGACGTGGTTTCATGAGCTTGTGGCGGCCAGTCGGCCGGATGACGCCGCGGATGGCGGCAGGCAGGCGCAGCATAGGCGAGTCACCGCAACAAGTAACTCGGTCAAAACCTGGGCTGTGCGACTGGCGCATGCGAGATCCCCCGCATCGAAAGTGTGGGCCGCCTGGGCTTTCGAATGCCTGCGCTGAACCGTCCCTGTGCGCTTGTATCAGCGGCCGCGCTCTGCGGCCTTCTTCTTGGCGGGCCGGGCGGGCTTGTTGGGTTTTTCGGCTTCGCTCGCCGCCGCTTGCCATTGCTCCAATGCGGACACGGTGTTCATGTGCGTGAGCACGCGAACCAGATAGTCGGGCGCCAGGGCTTGCAACTGCTGCAGCAGGCGCGTGGCCAGCGCCTGGCCATTGAGCGGACCCAGCGGCGCAGTCACCGGCGCATGCAACTCGGCCAGGCTGTGCGCCACACGCAGGCGCCGCCAGGTGCTTTGATGCAATTGCACTTGCTGCAAGGCGTCGCTGGCATGCTGGGGCAGCAAGGCCCGCAGTTCGGCGACCGGGTTGCGCAGGGCAGGGCGGGGCGGCTGAGACGTGCTGACAGGCGGGCGCTGGGCGCGCTGCTGCAGCTTGGCGATCAGGTGCTCGCGCAAGGCCCCGGGCGGCTGGGCGGCCGCGCGCTGCGCCAGGCTTTGCAGCATGCGGCGGCGCACCGGGTCCGTGGCTTGGGATCCCGCCCATTGCACCAGGTCGACATTCACTTCATGCGGCATGTTCACGGCGTCAGCACCGCAGCGGCGCGCTTGGGGCGCGGTGTGGGGGCGATTTCAACGCGCCGATTGAGGGCGCGCCCGGCCGCGCTGTCGTTGGAGGCCACCGGTTGTTGCGACCCAAAAGCCGCCGAGAACACCGCATCAGGTGGCAGGCCGTCGGCCAGCAGGGCGCGCGTCACGTTCAAGGCGCGGCGGGCCGAGAGGTCCCAGTTGTCGGTGAACTGCATGCCGGGCACCACGCCACGGTCATCGGTAAAGCCGCTGACCATCAAAATCTCATCCCTTTGGGCCAGATAGGTACGCAGCGGTTTGGCCAAGGCCGCGAGCAGGGCGCGTCCATCGGCCAGCAATTGATCGGAGCCGGTGGCAAAGAGCACGGCGCTGTTGATGCCAATGCGCCCTTCTACCAAGGTGATGCGGCCATCGGCCAGCGGGCCGGCCAGTGCGCGTTCCAAGGCTTCGCGGCGGCTTTGTTCGGCTTTGCGCTGCTGCATTTCGGCTTGCAATTGATGGGCAAGGTCCAGCTGCCCCACCAGGGCAGCCGCCAGCACCAACACGAAAGCGCCCAAGACGCCGGCCATCAAGTCACCAAAAGCAGCCCAAGCATGGGCGGCCGTGCCTTCGTGCTCCAGCTCCAGCTGATCATCCATGGGGGGCCGCTCCTTGCAGTGCATCCAGGATTTGCTTTTGCGAGCCCAGGCAGAGCTCGATCACCTCGCGTGCTTGGGCCACGTAATAGCCCAGTTGCTCGTCGCTGCGGTTGATGCTGGCGGCCAGGCGTTCTTCCAGCGCCGCCAAATGCTGTTGCAGCTGAAGGTTGCTCTGTTGGAACTGCTCAATGGCGGCGCCAAATCCATCGCCCACGCTGGCGATATCGGCCGCGCTGGCCGCCAAATGGGTGGCGGCATCGGCCAGCGAGTGGCCCGAGGCTTCGGCCAGCGCGGTGAAGCGCTGCCCCACGGTCTCAATCTGATGGGCCGAGCGGTCCACCAGGGCGTCAATCGCGCGGCGTTGTTCGCCAGCGGCTTGCTGCAGCGAGCTGAGCAGGGTGGACACCGTGCTCATCAGTTCGCTTCGTTCCAACAGGGCCGCGCGATCTTGCGCTTGGCTTTGGGCCAGTTGCTCACGCAAAGCCGCCACCACTTCCACCGCCGCGCGGGGCGCTGCACTGGCGGCTTGCAAAATTTCGCCCGCCTCGCTCAGGGTCTTTTGGGAACAGACTTCGGCTTGAGCGACCAAGCTGCGGGTGTTGGTCAAGAGTTCGTCGGCGAGCGCTTGTTGTTGCTGCAGCTGTGCGGCCCCGGCTGCCGTCAGCTCGCTGCGCCAAGCGGCAAGGCGCGCCGCTTCATCGGCTTCTTGCGCGGATTGCAATTGCTGGAAGGCCGCGCCGATGGCCGCAATGCTGGCCTGCATTTGCTCTGCGGACAAGCGGCTGATCTCGCTGAGCGCTTGGTTGGCGCGCGCATCGCTGTCTTGCAGCATTTGCACAGCCTGGGCCCGCTGATGGGCCAACGCAGCTTCGAGGGCCTCGCGCTGCTGCTTCAAGGCCGCGGCATCGGCCGAGGCCTGAGCATGGCTTTGCTGGTCGCGAGCATCCAGGGCTGCGAGCTGACGCTCTTGGGCGCGCGAAACCTGTGCCAGCAGGTCTTGCATTTGGGCCGCGAACTGCTGTGCGGCTTGGCTGAGCAAATCGCCGGCGCCGGCTTGTTGCGCCTGCAGCGCTTGCAGCTGATCTTGCAGGGCCGCCCAGCGGGCTTGATCGGCTTCGGCCTGGGCCGCTTGCTGGCGGCTGACCATGGCGTCCAAGGTCGCCAACATCGCTTGCGCATCGGATGCCCAACGCTGAGCCTGCGCCTGCGAGCTCCGCTCCGCGGCCGCGGCCGCGTCCTCCAAGAAACGCTGCGACATGGCATGTTGCGCGGCCAGCGCCTCGGTCTGCTGCTGAGCGGCGAGTGCTTGTTGATGCTGCATGCGCTCGGCCCCGGCTTCAAATTGGGCGGCCAGTCCGCTCAATTGCTCGCTGACCACCTGGCCCACGCGCTCATGCAAAGCCCCGGCTTCGCTGGCAATGCCGGCCATCGCGGATTTCGCGGACGTCTGCATGGCCGCGCCGGCTTCTTTTGCCGCGTCATTCAGGCTGCTGCGCAACGTGGCATCCACACTTTGGGCCAAGGCCAGATAGGCCTTGCTGGTTTCGTCGTGAAACTGGCGGTTTTGAGCGCTCAGCTGTTCGGCAATTTGGCCGGTGAACTGCTGCAGCAGGGCGGCGAGCTCCACCTGCTTTTGATGTTCGCGGGCCAGCTGTGCGGCAGCGGCGGCCTCTTGTTCTTTTGCTTGCTTGGCGGCCGAGGTCAGCGGTCGCAGCCAGCCCTGCAAGGCCGCGTCCAGCAGGGCGCCAGCGGCTGCGCGCTCGCGCCGGGCCAGAGCAACCATCAGCCCCAACATGGCCGAACCCGCCACCCCGGCCACGCTGGCACTGAAGGCCAAGCCCAGACCTTGGATGGGGGCGCCCAAGGCAGTGCGCAGGGCCGCCAAATCCGCCGAAGCGCCCAAGGCGCTGGCAGTGCTGCTCAAGGTGATCACCAGGCCAATAAAGGTCCCCAGCATGCCCAGCAACACCAGCAGACCCGCGATGGCCGGTGCCAGGGCCAAGCCCGGCAAGGCCACCCGCATGCCTTGCAAGCGCAGCTGAACGGCGCCGCGTAAAGCGGTCGGCACGCTGAGCAGCCAATCGTCGGGCGCGCCCTCGCTGTCAGCCTTGTTTTCAGTGGCTGTGGCCAAGCCGCGGCTGTCGCGCCGAAAAGCAGCCAACTCCAAAGCGGCCATCAAAAAGAACAGCGCAATCACCACCGCCATGAGCAGGGCGACCGGGTGATTTTTGGCTGCGGCCCAGCCTGCCCCGGCGATGCCGAGCAATCCGGCCGCCAGGGCTACGGGGTAGAGGGCGTTGAGTGAGCGAAGGGATGGTTTCATGCGGGTTCTGTGGGAGTGTTCAAGGCCTCGATCAGGCCCAACACCGGTTGAAGCTTTTGGTCCAGCGCTGCTTGCAACAAGCGCTCGACATCGGTGTTCAGGTGGGCGCGCCAATGCAAGGGATCAGCGCTGAAGTGCTTGTGCGCCCGCATCTCCAGCAAGGCAGACATTGCAGTCAAAGCGCGCGACTGCGGCGCTGCGAGCGCGCGTTCCATGGTTTCGTCCAGCAAAGCGAGCCGGCCGAGCGCGTCCGAAGCACGGCTCAAACGCGCACGCAGCTGGCCCCGCAAAGTGCTGAGACGGCTCTCGATCACGCGCTCTTGCAAACTGAAGTGCTGCAAATAGGGCGCCAATAGGTTTTTGAAGAGCGCATCTTTCTCGGCCGCCTGGGCGTCCTGAAAGGGCACATCTGGAAAGGCTTTGAAGCTCTCTGTGAGCTCGGCGTGCACGCGTGCGAGTTCCGCCTTTGCCCAAGATGAGGCCTCCACGCGGACTGAGGGCTGGCTGGCTTTGCCCACCGGCGTGGCCAAGACCTGGGAGAGCTCGATCGCTTGCGCCCAGCCCAACCATGCGCCCAGGCGTTGGCTCGCGGGCGGCGTGTTAGCCAATGTGGCCGACGACGCAGCACGCCATTGCTGCAGCAAGCTGCTCAATGACTCCGGGCGTAGCAATGCCGGATTGGGCTTTGAAAGGGTTTGCATGCAAAGACGCCGGCGCCAGCGCTCTGGTTGGAGAAAAACCGGCCATTTTAATGAGGCCGTCAGATGCGGGCGGATCGGGGCTGAGCCGTGGCCGGGGTTTCGGCTTCAAATCACAAGCCGGCGGCAGTCTTTGCCTGCTATCGGCGCAGTCCAGGGTCTGCGCTTGCGATCAAGGGGACCTATGGCACAGCCGCGGATGAGCGAGTCGCTGAGATGTGTTTGTGAGTTTACATAATACACATTGTCGATTATCCGCAAGGATCACTTAGGCCAGCTTGGACTTCAAAAAGCTCACCGTTCGTGCCCACGCCAGTTTCGCGGCTTCGGCGTCATAGCGTGGCGTGGTGTCGTTGTTGAAGCCGTGTTGCACGCCTGGGTAGACATGGGCTTCATAGCTCAGGCCAGCTGCTTTCAGGGCGGCCTCATATCCGGGCCATCCGGCGTTGATCCGCTCGTCTTGACCGGCGTAATGAATCAGGAGCGGCGCCTTGATCTTGGCGACTTCGGTCGCCGGCGGTTGGCCGCCATAAAACGGGACGGCGGCAGCCAAACTGGGGATCTGGGTGGCCAGATAGTTGGCGATGCCGCCTCCAAAGCAAAAACCGATTGCGCCAACACGGCCAGTGCTTTCGGATGAGGCTTGCAAGCCTTCAGTGGCAGCGACGAAGTCCGCACGGGTTTTGTTGGCGTCGAGCTTGGCAAACAGGGCTCGGGCTTGGTCTTCATCGCCCGGATAGCCGCCCAAGGGAGCGAGCGCGTCTGGCGCGTAGGCCAAAAAACCTTCCAAAGCGACCCGGCGTGTGATGTCCTCGATATGAGGATTCAAGCCGCGGTTTTCATGCACCACCAACACGGCAGGCAAACGGCCTTGCGCCTTGGCTGGACGGGCCCAATAGCCCGTCACTTCACCGTAGCCCAGTGGGGAGGCAAAGCTGTGGCGCCGAGTGTGCAGTCGCGGGTCATCGGGCTTGATCTGCTGAGCTTGCGCAAATTGAGGACTGAGGCTGGCCAGCAAAGCGCTCGCCGCAGCGGCGTTGCCCGCATAGCGGCTGGCTTGCTCCAAAAAGCCGCGGCGACTGAGATCCCCGTGCACATAGCGGTCAAAGAGTTGCAGCACTTCCGGCTGAAAGTCATGGCTGGTCAAACGCGGGCTTGGCATCGTTGGCACTCCTGTCGTGGTGCGGGGTATGTCGCGTCAAAGGGGGTTTTAGTCCTGAACTTGGCCTGGACTTAGGAATGGAGCCAAGTTGTCCCCTGACTTAGGAACGAAACGGAGACATCAGCCCATCCATTTCGTCTATTCTCGAATCCAGCAAAAAGCGCAAGCCTAGGTGCTTGCCCCATAACGAGTCGCCTCAATTCACCACCCTTCCCTGTTTTGATGGCCATCTTCAAACCCGCCTACTCGACGAGAGGCTGACTGACCCATGCTTGCGGGCTCATGCTTCTCGCTGACACTGCCTCTCAGTACCGATTCACAGTTGCAGGCCGCGCGCGCGACGGCGCCTGCGCCCGCCTCGCGCTGGTGCATCGCCTTGCTGGAAGACGACCCCGATGTTCGAGAGGCGATGACTGCCCTGTTGCAGCGCTGGGGCCATACGGTGCTACCTGGAGTCGATGCGCAAAGCGTGTTGTCGATGGCCGCAGACCAGGGTTTGAAGGTGGAGTTGATCGTCTCCGACTACAAACTGGGTTCGCGCAACGGTCTGGAGGAGGTGGCGGCATTGCGGCAGGCACTTGGGGCGCCCAAGCGCCCCGCCCTGTTGGTCACCGGCGATCTTGACGCGAGCATTGCCGAACAAGCGGCGGCCGCGGAGCTGCAACTGGTTCACAAGCCGCTGAAGCCCTCGCGTTTGTTGGAAATTCTGGGCACGATGCGGACCCCGAGAGAGGCTCGCCCGATTCAGGCGCTCGCCCCCGGCGCCAGCAGTTTGGAGCAGGTCTGAGAGGTCTCCGCCGGTGCTGGCAGCCTTGTCCAGGCCTTGTCAATCCATGGGAATGCACGCCGGTTCTGCAAAGGATCTGGCCTACTGGGCATGTCGGATGATTTCTTCAAATATATTTATGATATTCTGAAGAGAATCTGATCCACATGAACCCACCATGAGCCAAGCCGTTCACGCCAATTACATCAACGCCGAATGGGTGCAAGGCCCCAGCCAGCGCAGCAATATCAACCCATCTGACACCCGGGATGTGGTGGGGCTTTTCACTCAGGCCGATGAGCAGCAAGTGGACCAGGCGATTCAAGCCGCGCACACCGCCGCCCCTGCCTGGGCGCTGAGCAATCCGCAACAAAGAGCAGATGCCCTGGACAAGATCGGAACCGAGATCCTGGCGCGCAAGGATGAGTTGGGCGAGTTGCTCTCCCGCGAAGAAGGCAAAACGCGGCCCGAGGGCATCGGCGAATTCGCCCGCGCCGGCGCCATCTTCAAGTTCTTTGCTCAAGAAGCCTTACGTTTGCGTGGCGACAAACTCGCCTCAGTGCGGCCGGGGCTGGAGATTGAAGTGACGCGTGAGCCCATCGGCGTGGTGGGCCTGATCACACCCTGGAACTTCCCGGCAGCCATTCCCGCTTGGAAGATTGCGCCAGCACTGGCCTATGGCAATGCCGTGGTGTTCAAACCGGCCGAATTGGTGCCGGCCTCGGCCTGGGCCCTCAGCGAAATCATCAGCCGTGCGGGCCTGCCCCCAGGCGTTTTCAATTTGGTGATGGGCCCGGGCTCGGTGGTCGGTCAGGCGTTTTTGAACGATGCTCGCGTGGACGGCATCAGCTTCACCGGCTCGGCCGGCACTGGCGCGCGCATTGCGCAGGCCGCCGTTCAGCGCGGTGCCAAGTTCCAGTTGGAGATGGGCGGCAAGAACCCTTGCGTGGTCTTGGACGATGCCGACCTGGACACGGCTGTGAACTGCGTGGTGCAAAGCGCTTTTTACTCGACCGGCCAACGTTGCACCGCGGCCTCGCGCATCATTGTTCAAAAAGACATTTACGCCGAGTTTCTGGCGCGCCTGAGTGCCGCCACCCAGAGCCTGCGCGTGGGCCATGCCCTGGCGGCTGACACCCAAATCGGCCCGGTGGTGGATGAGAGCCAGCTGGCGCAAGACCTGCGCTACATCGCCATAGCCAAGGCCGAGGGCGCACGCCACATCTGCGGCGGCGAGCAAGTCAAGGGCGACACGCCGGGCCACTTCCTGCGCCCTGCTTTGTTTGCCGATTGCGACAACCGCATGCAGCATTGCCGAGAAGAGATTTTTGGCCCGGTAGCCAGCGTGATCCCGGCCGATAACTATGAGCATGCGCTGAGTCTGGCCAACGACACGCCTTTTGGCTTGTCCAGCGGCATTTGCACCCGCTCGCTCAAACATGCCACGCATTTCAAGCGTCATGCGCAAGCTGGCATGGTGATGGTGAATGTGCCCACCGCCGGGGTGGACTACCACGTGCCATTTGGCGGCCGCAAAGCCTCCAGCATGGGCTCGCGCGAGCAAGGCAGCTATGCCGCCGAGTTTTTCACCACCGTCAAAACCAGCTATTTGCAGGCCTGAACGCTCATGATGCCAACACGCCCCAGCCCAGCCTATGCGAGTCTGCTCACGGCCGCGGCACTTTTGTTGAGTGCCTGCGGCAGCACCCTGAAAGTGCCGGTGCCGGCCGAAGGCTCGGTTGATCAGATCTTGAGCCGCAAACATCGCTGCAGCGACAGCCTGAGCCTGCGCTCACAAGCGTTGAGCGCGCAGCAAGAAGCCGGCATTTGCACCGAACTCGCCCAAGTGGAACAGCGCTTTCACCAGGTCTTCAAGACCCAAGGCCGGCCAGTCAAGGGCGATCTGAATCACTCGCTGCGCGCCAATATCTACGCCTCCAACGAAGACTTCAGTCGCTATGCCGGCCAGCATTTCAATATGCCTACCGACAACGGCGGCATGTATCTGGAAGGCCTGCCCGACCAGCCGGGCAACCAGGCGGAGTTCATTGCGAATCAACGCAAGGACGGCAGCGTGCGCAATCTGGCGCATGAATATGTGCACTACCTGGATGGCCGTTTCAATTTGCACGGCGATTTCTGCGCGGTCTTGCATGACTCCCATTCGCCGCCGGAGAACTGCGCCCGCCCCGCCCCGCTGACGCCCTACCTGGTCTGGTGGACCGAGGGGGTGGCCGAGTACATCGCCCATGGCGACAAGCTCAGCGCGCGTCAGCGCGAAGCCGCAGCCGCCCAAACCTTTGCGCTCAGCCAGTTGTTTGATACGGGCTATGAAGCCAATACCGGCGAAGCTCGGGTCTACAGCTGGGGCTATTTGGCAGTTCGTTTCATGATGGAGCGGCATCGCCCCGAGATCGAACAAATGCTCAGCCTGACTCGCGTGGGCGACTATCCTCGCTACCAGGCCCTGGTGCGGCAATGGGGCACGCGCTTCGACGCCGAGTTTGCCGCCTGGCTGAAAAGTCTCAGTGCTGTGGCGAACTGAGGCTATGCAGCCAGCGCGCTTGTGTTCGTGCTGCGGATCGAACGGAGGCTGAGATGTGTACCGTGATTGCGGTGGGTCCCAAGGCCAGTGTGGATGGTTCCACTTTGTTGAGTCATTCCGATGCTGGGCAGGACTCGCGGGTGCGAAAAATCCCGGCCCAAGACCACCCCAGTGGCAGCAAAGCCCCGGTGTACTGGGGCTTGCAAGACATCCGCCGCGCAGACCTGGAGGATTACGGTGAGGTGATCGGCGAGATCGATCAAGTGCCCCACACCTACGCCTATTTCCACTCGGCCTATTCGCACCTGAACGAACACCAGCTGGCCATCGCGGAAAGCACCACCAGCCAACGCCCGGAGCTGCGCTGCGAGCGCGGCCAAGGGGAGCAAATCATGACGGTGGAGCAGGCCATGGTGTTTGCGCTGCAGCGCTGCCGCAAAGCGCGCGAAGCGGTGGCGCTGATTGGCGGCTTGATGGAGGTGCACGGCTTTCTGAGCTCCTGTGGTGATGGCAGCGAGCTGCTGTGCCTGGCCGACCCGGAGGAAGTCTGGGTGATGGAGATCGTCGGCGTGGGCCCTGGCTGGCGCAAAGCGAGCGGCCTAGCCGGTGCGATTTGGGCCGCTCAACGCATGCCTGACGACCATGTCTTGATCGTGGCCAATTGGAGCGTTTTGGGCGAGCTTGATTTGCAGGACAAGACCCATGTGATGGCCTGCGCCCATGTACAGCGTTATGCCCAAGCACGTGCTTGGACTTCAAGCCAGGAGGGGCAGCGCTTTGATTGGCGCCAAGCTTACTGCCCCTTGCCCCATGAATGGGCCAGCGCGAGGCTTTGGCTTTTCTACTCCGAGGTGGCGCCCAAGCTGAGGCCCTGGCCGCAGCGCCGATTGGGTGGCGATGCCATGGACTGTTTGGACGCCTACCACCAGGTGGTCGAGCCGCTGGAGATTTACCCTTTTTCGGTCAAGCCGGAGCGGCGCTTGTCCTTGCAAGACCTGATGCGCTTTCATCGCTCCACGTTTGAGGACACGGTTTACGACCCCACCGCTCAACCGGCCTGGCAGGTGCCGGACGCCAAAGGGCAGGTCAGCAAAAGCCCTTTGGCCACGCCCTTCCCCAGCCCGGATTTGCGCCGCTTGTTGCGGCTCACGCATCGGCGCCCCGTGGCGCGGCATTTTGGGTTTTACAGCGGCATTTGCCAGCTGCGCCAGCACAAGCCGCAAGACATTGCCGCCGTGTATTGGTTGGCCTTGGGCAATCCCTTGGTCAGCAGCTGGGTGCCCATGCATGTGGGCATCGAGGCCCTGCATCCCAGCTTCAATCGTTACGACCCGCAGCGCTACGACGAAGACTCGGCGCGCTGGAGCATCGAATTTGTCGACAATTTGATGCAGCTGCGCTTTCAGCAGGCCTTGCCCCTCTTGCTCACCCTGCGTGAGGCTTGGGAGGCGGAGCGAAGCCAGCAATGGCAGGCTCTGGAAGACGCCTTGGACCGGGAGCCGGACCCCTCAACGCGGGCTCAACGCTGCACAGCGTTCGCGCAGCAAGCGATGGCGGCGGTGCCTCAGTTTTATCGAGCCGTGCGAGACCGGCTTTTGGTGGAACTCAACCATTGCCGCACCCCTTGATGGGCACGTGGATGGATGCAACAACAGGATTCAGGCGTTGACGATGTCTTGCTCGTCAAAACCGCTTAATTCTTCGTCGGCGGCCTCGTCGACCATGCGGTCAAAGTCGGCGTCGGCCAAGGCGCTCTTGGCGATCAGCGGCTTGTCCAGCGGGCGATAGACCCGGCTGTGCAAACGGTTCAGACGGTCGGAATGTTCCATGGCGCGCAGCACCTGCTCGGGGTTGAGCAGCATGGCGAAGGGGCTGGCGAGTTGGGCGTTCAACATGATGAGACTCCGTAGTGCTTGCGTTTCAAGATGTAAGCAACTTTAGGGAGTCCGGCCTGGGCTCAACAGTCGGGGGGCGCCGAAAGCGCGTGTCAGACAAAGTCTTACGCCGCTGCTGGTGGGCGCAAGGCTTTTTGTCAGGCAAGCGCTTGCGCGCTGCAGTCAGCGCAGCTTGGGCATTAGCTTTTGATGCAGGTCTTCTCGTCCGGCGCGCACCACGAAGTCCGCCGCGGCCAAACCTTGCTCATTGCGCAAAGAGGCGTCGGCACCGGCCTTGAGCAGAAACGCCGGCAAATCAATCGCCCCGTAGCCCGCAGCCAGCATCAACGGTGTGCTGCCATTGGGCGAGCGTGCATCGATGGCGGCGCCCTGGCTCAGCAACCAAGCGGCCACGCCGTTGTCCGGCCCGCTGCAGGCGTAGTGCAGCGGCGTCCAACCCTCGCGGTTGATGGCCGCGCCGCGCTTCACCAGTTTTTGCACCCAGTCCAGCCGGCCCTTGAGCGCCGCCATCATCAGCGGGGTCTCGCCCTTGGCATTGGGGCTGTTCACATCCAGGCCCGGCGCGTTCATCAGCGCATCCAAGGCCTTGCTGGAATCTTCCCGGATGGCAATCTCCAGCGCCAAGCGGCCCCGGGCGTCTTTGCGGTTGGCATCCAGGCCGCTCAGCAGCAAGCGGGTCACGCTGTAGCCATCGTCCAGCTCGGCGGCCATCACCAAGTCATCGATAGGCGCGGCCTGCAAGCTCATGCTGAGCAGACCCGCCAGCAGCAAGCCGGCTGCTTTGTTGAAGTTGCGCCGTGTTGTGGTTGCCATTGCCATTGCCATGCGTCCCCCTGCTATGACTTCAACTCAGGCCAAACAGACGCTGCGTATTGGCCCGCGTTTGCGCGGCCAGCTCTGCAATCGACACCCCCTTGACCGCCGCCAGGGCCGCCGCCACATGTGGCACATAGGCCGGGCTGTTGGTGCGGCCGCGATAAGGCACGGGCGCCAGATAGGGGCTGTCGGTCTCGATCAGCAGTCGCTCCAATGGCAGTTGCGCCGCCACATCGCGCAGGCTTTGCGCGTTCTTGAAGCTCAGGATGCCCGAGAAAGACACGTAATAGCCGCGTTCGATGGCCGCCAGCGCCACCTCCACGCTTTCGGTGAAGCAGTGAAAAACGCCGCCCGCTTGCTCGCCACCCTCTTCATCCAAAACCTTCAAGGTGTCGGCGGCGCTGCTGCGGGTGTGAATCACCAGCGGCTTGGCAGCTTGCCGCGCGGCGCGGATATGGGTGCGAAAGCGCTCGCGTTGCCATTCCATATCGGCCTCGATGCTGCGCCCATTCAAGCGGTAATAGTCCAAGCCGGTCTCGCCAATGGCCACCACCTTGGGGTCGGCGGCTGCGCTCAGCAACTCGGCCACGCTGGGCTCGTGAACCTCTTCATTGTCGGGATGCACCCCCACCGTGGCCCACAGCTGCGCGTGCTCATGCGCCAAGCCTTGCACCACCGGGAACTCTTCCATGGTGGTGCAGATGCAAATGGCCTGCTCCACCTGCGCGGTCATCATCTCGGCCAGGATTTGCGGCAGCTGGGCGCGCAACTCGGGAAAGCTCAGGTGGCAATGGGAATCAATGAACATGCTTACAGGCCAAGAGAGGGATCAACAGCGGAGGAATCAACAAGGGGCTTCAGGCGCGCCCAAGCGCTGGAGCGCCGCTCAGATGGTTTGGGTGGGCTTGGAGGACGAAATCTGGGTACCCAAGATTTCTTCAATCTTCAGCTTGATCAGGCGGCTTTTTTCGTCGGACGGAAACCGCACGCCGACGCCTTGGGTGCGGCCGCCCGAGGCATTGGCGGGGGTCAGCCAAGCGATCTTGCCGGCCACCGGATAACGCTGGTTGTCATCGGGCAGGGCCAGCAGCAAATACACGTCCTCGCCGAGCCGGTACTCTCGATTGGTGGGCACGAACAAACCGCCGTCGGTGAACACCGGCATATAGGCCGCATACAGCGCGCCTTTTTCTTTGAACACCAGCTGAATCACGCTGGGCCGGGGGCCGACCGCGGGCACATTGGTGGTGGGCAAATCGGCCTTGAGTGCGCCGAGGCCGCCGGCCGGTGGTTTAGAAGGCAGATCGCTCATAGCCGGCAAGTGTAGCGAAGCCGACTGGGCCTGAAGCGCCGCCCCAGCCGATCAAGCGCGCCGGGGCGAGGCCGAGCGCAACGCTTGTTGGCCTTGCGCCACCAGCGACTCCATCAGCAAACTGCTGTTGAGCGGATGTTCGGCATGCCGCGCGGCCCGGCGCAAGGCTGCGTCCCATTGATGCAAGGGTTCGGCCCACTTCGGCGCGGGCAAGGCTTCGGCCGGGAAGTACACCGGCGCGGCCCCATGGGCGCGGCGAATCAAGTCGTGGCAGAGCCGTTGCAGCGCATCGATGGCGCGCGGCTGCGGCCAGTCGGCCAAGGCCTGGGCCTCGCCGCGAGCCAGCCGCTGGGGCAACTGCTGCCACGCGGCGGCGCGCAAGCCAGCTTCAAACCAGTCGCGAGCTTCCTGCGGCCGCCCGCCCGCAGCATCCAGCAAGATGTCGGCGCCCTCCACGCCCTGCTGTTTCAGCCAAGCCAAGGCGGCTTCGCGCTGCGGCAGGCCCAGGGGCAGCGGTTGGCAACGGCTGCGTATCGTGGGCAACAAGGCCTGCGGCGCCGTGCTGGCCAGCACAAAGCGCAAGACGCCGGCAGGCTCCTCCAAGGTCTTCAGCAGCGCATTGGCCGCCACCGTGTTCAAGGCTTCGGCCGGGTAAACCACCACCACCTTGGCACGGCCGCGCGCCGAGGTGCCTTGGGCGAAACCCAGCATGGCGCGTACGGCGTCGATCTTGATTTCACGGCTGGGCTTGGTCTTGCTGGCCTTGGGCTCGCCGTCGCGCCCGGTCTCGGCCTCCGTGCCCCAGCCCAGTTGCTCGCGCAAGGCTTCGGGCAGCAGCAACTGAAAGTCGGGGTGGGTGTGCGACAAAAACAAATGGCAGCTGGCGCATTCGCCACAAGCACTGGCATCGGCCTTGGGGCTCTCACACAACCAAGCCTGCGCCAGCAACAAAGCCAGATCGAATTGGCCCACACCCGCGGGCCCTTGCACCAGCAGTGCATGCGAGCGCGCTTGAGCCAGGGCTTCACGCAAGGGCTGTTCCAGCCAGGGCAAGGGCTGCACCAGCGGTGTGTCGGCCGCCGCGCTCACCACCCTCTGGCCTCCATCACGGCTTCAATCTGCGCGGCCACTTCGGCCACGCTCAGGCTGGCGTCGATGCGCACAAAACGGGCGGGCGCGGCCGCGGCACGCGCGGCATATCCAGCGCGCACCCGCGCAAAAAAGGCCAAGTCTTGAGCCTCGAAGCGGTCAGCCTCGCGCGCCGCCGCGCGCCGTTGGGCCGCGATCGCTGGGTCCAGGTCAAACCACAGGGTCAGGTCCGGTTGACGCTGGCCTTGCACCCATTGCTCCAGGGTGCTGAGCACTGTCAGGTCCATGCCTCGGCCATGGCCTTGATAGGCAAAAGAGGCGTCGGTGAAACGATCACACAAAACGGTTTGCCCCGCGGCCAGGGCTGGCTCGATCAAGGTTTGCAAATGATCACGGCGACCGGCGAAGACCAGCAGCAACTCGGTCAAGCTATCCATGGACTGGTGCAAGAACAAGCCGCGCAAGGTCTCGGCCAAGGGCGTGCCACCGGGCTCGCGGGTGTTGAGCACCGTGGCGCCACGGGCCTTCAAGCGTGCCGTCAAGGCCTCGATATGGGTTGACTTGCCGGCCCCGTCTATGCCTTCAAAACTGATGAATCTGCCTGCCACGACTGCTTTCGATGGCGGCCTCAACGGCCGCGCTGGTATTTGTTGACGGCGCGATTATGCGCGGCCAGGTCTTCACTGAACTCGCTGGAGCCATCGCCACGCGCCACAAAGTACAAAGCGCGGCTGCGCGTCGGATGTAAGGCGGCCAGCAAAGAGGCATTGCCCGGCATCGCAATCGGGGTGGGTGGCAGGCCGCCGCGGGTGTAGGTGTTGAAGGGCGTGTCGGTCTGCAAATCGCGCTTGCGCAAATTGCCGTCAAATCGCTCGCCCAGGCCATAAATCACCGTCGGGTCGGTTTGCAAGGGCATGCCGATGCGCAAGCGGTTGATGAACACGGCCGCGACCAAGCCGCGGTCCGCCGGGCTGCCGGTTTCCTTTTCGATGATAGAGGCCAGGATCAGCGCTTCGTCAGCGCTCTTCAATGGCAAACCCTCGCTGCGCCCGGCCCAGGCCGCGTCCAGCCGTTTTTGCATGGCCCGGTGGGCGCGCTTGAGCACGGTGATGTCGCTGACCCCGCGGCTGTAGGCATAGGTGTCGGGGAAGAAGCGCCCTTCGGCCGCTTGACCGGGGGCACCCAGCAGGGCCATCAACTCGGCTTCGCTCAAGTTGGCCGTGGTTTGCTTGAGCGCGGGGCTCTTTTGCAAGGCGGCGCGCATTTGCCGGAAGGTCCAGCCCTCGATCAGACGCAGCTGCTCCAGCACCTCGTCGCCGCGCACCATTTTTCCCAGCAGGTCTCGCGGGGTATCGCCGCGGTGGATCTCATAGCTGCCGGCGCGAATCTGGCGGGCTTGGCCCGACCAACGAAACCATTCATAAAGCAGTCTGGGGTCGTCTTGCACACCCGCATGGGCCCAGGCCTGTGCCACCTCACGCGGCGAACTACCCGCCTCGATAGACAACTCCACCGAAGGCGCGTTCAGGGTCAGCGGCGCTTGCAGCCACCACCAGCCCCAGGCGGCCACGCCTGCCGCGCCCAGCAGCAAGAACAGCGTCAACAGCCACGCCAGCCGTTTGAGAAAATTCATCGTCAGCCCAACTTTCAATGCCCTTGGGCGCATGCCCAGATTTGGGGGCTGATGATAATCGGGCCTATGAACAGCTCGAACCCACTGAACCCCACCCCCTTGAGCGGCGCCGCGCGCCTGAGCGATTGGGGCCTGATCCGTGCCACTGGCGAAGACGCCGCCAAGTTTTTGCACAGTCAGTTGACGCAAGACTTCGCCCTGCTGGGCCTGAACGAAGCACGCTTGGCGGGCTTTTGCTCAGCCAAGGGCCGATTGCTCGCCACCATGATTGGCTGGAAGTCCAGCGAGCACGAGGTCTTGCTGGCCCTGCCCGCCGAGCTCTTGCCGGCGATCCTGAAGCGTCTGAGCATGTTTGTGCTGCGCGCCAAATGCAAACTCAGTGATGCGTCGGCCGAGTATCAGCTCTGGGGTTTGCTGGGCGCCGAGTCCGCCCAAAGCCTGGTGGACGCCCTGCCCGCCGCGACCTGGGGCCTGAGCCGAAACGACGCGCTGACGCTGATTGCCCTGCCCGAGGCTGCCGCTCAAGCGCGCTATCTGATGGTGCTGCCAACGCTGGCCGAGCCGCCCGCCTTGGCCCCCTTGAGCCTGCAAGCCTGGCGATGGCTGGAGCTGCAAAGCGGCTTGGCTTGGGTGCGTGCTGCCACCAGCGAACAATTCGTGCCGCAAATGCTGAACCTGGAGTTGCTGGGCGGCGTCAATTTCAAAAAAGGCTGCTACCCCGGTCAAGAGGTGGTGGCCCGCAGCCAGTACCGCGGCACTTTGAAGCGCCGCACCTTTTTGTTTGAACTGCAGGGCCAGGCCTTGCCTGGCCAAGAGATCTTTCACAGCGAAGACCCGGGTCAGCCCGCAGGTCTGGTGGCCGATGCTGCGAGCCAAGACGGCCGCAGCCTGATCTTGGCCGAAACCAAGATCGCCGCGCTGGAGACGGGCAGCTTGCATCTGGGTGGTGTGGACGGCCCGCAGCTGCAGGCACTGCCCTTGCCCTATGCCTTGACGGAACCTCAGTGAGGGGTGGAGCTCAGTGTCAGCGCCAGTGAGTGAGCCGCCTGACGGGCTGGAGCTCTACGTTTACTACAAGCTGCCGGCCGCCCAGGCCATTGCTGCGCGCCAAGCCCTGCAGCAATGCAGCGAGGGCCAAAGCGAAGTGCAGCTGCAGCTGCGTCAACGCATGGACAGGCCGGGCGAGTTGCTGACCTGGATGGAAATCTACCGTGGGTCGACAGCCGCCATGCTGCGGCTGGAGTCGCAGGTGGCGGCCGCGCTGCGCCCTTTCATCCAAGGCGAGCGCCATGTGGAACGCTTTGGGCCGCTGTCCTGAGTGCAGCCCCCCCTGCGGCGCCGGAGTCGAAAGACTCAAAGCGTCTTCACCATCTCCACATGGCCGATGCCGGCCTCTTCAAACACCGGGCCGCGTTGCACGAAACCGGCGCGGCTGTAAAAGCCCGCCGCTGACAGCTGTGCGTGCAGCAAGACCTCGCGATCGCCTTGTTGGCGCGCCGCCTGCATCAAAGCTTCCAATACCTGCTGGCCGACTCGACCGCCGCGCAAGGCCCGCATCACCGCCATGCGGCCGATTTTGGCCACGCCCGGCCCATGGGGCAGCAAGCGCCCGGTGGCCAGGGCCTGGCCGAGGCGGTTGTAGGCCACCGCGTGCAGGCAGCTGGCGTCGGCGGCGTCCCACTCCATATCGGCGGGGATTTTTTGCTCATCCACAAACACTTGCTGGCGGATTTGGCCCGCGTCCGAGCCCAGCTCTGCCCAGCCACCCAAGCGGACATCGACCACCGGGTGGCCGGCCTCAAAGGCTTCGATCAGCTCACGCAAGGCGCTGGGCAAGGGTTTGGGGCTTTGCGCTTGGGCAAAAACATAGACCAATTCGCCCTGCACCAGCAATTCGGCGCCACGAAACACAGCGGCCTCCATCTGCATCGAGCTCGTGCCCAAATGCTTGCAGCGGATGCCGATGCTGAGCAGGTCGTCATAACGCGCTGAAGCGAGATAGTCCAGACTGGCTTTACGCACAGACATCTCGCCACCCAGCGCTTGCAAGCTGGCCTCATAAGGCAAAGCCAGGGCGCGCCAATAGGCGCTGATTGCGCTGTCGATGTAGTTCAGGTAGTGGCCATTGAAGACGATGTGCTGTGCGTCCACCTCTGACCAGCGCACCCGCAGGCGCTCGATGCATCGGAAGTGGGCGGGCTGCAGGGCTTGCGTCATGCGCTTTGACCTTCTGGTGAGTTGGGGGCGGCGCACAGAAACGCCTGTTGCAAGGCTTGGCCGCAAACCTCCAGCGCGCTCAAAGCCTCGGGGATGGCGCGGCCCATCTTGATGAAGTCATGGGTGACACCGCGGTACAAGTCCAGCTGCACCGGGTTGCCGTTGGCGCGCAGCAAGTCGGCATAGGCAATGCCCTCGTCGACCAGCGGATCGCATTCCGCCAACACCACACAGGCCGGGGCCAAGCCGCTGTGATCTTCGGCTTCCAGCGGTGCAAATCGCCAGTCGCGTTTGTGGTGCTGGTCGATGTAGTGGTTGAAAAACCAATCAATCGAGGCGGCATCGAGCAAAAAGCCATTGGCAAACAGCTTGTGCGAAGGGGTGTCGGCATGGGCCGTGGCGCCCGGGGTGATCAAGAGCTGCAGGGCCAGCTTCCAGCCCTTGTCGCGGGCATGCAAGGCACACACGGCGGCCAAGGTGCCACCGGCGCTGTCGCCGCCCACGGCGATGCGGCTGCCATCCAGGCCCAAGGTCGGCGCGGCCTGCAGCAACCATTCGAGCACCGCCCAACAGTCGTCAACCGCTGCCGGGAAGCGATGTTCTGGGGCCAGCCGATAGTTCAGCGACAAGACCGCCGCACCGCTGCGCAGTGCCAGTTGGCGGCACAGGCTGTCATGCGTGTCAATGCTGCCAATCGTGAAGCCGCCGCCATGGAAGTACAAGAGCACCGGCAAGCCCTTGGCTTCGCTGGGCGCGTACAGGCGTGCCGCCAGCGCCCCTTCGGCGCCCGGCACTTGCAGATTGTCAACACGCGGCAGTGGCGCGCGCGGCAGATCCAAGATCTCAGCGCCCATCAGATAGCCGATGCGCGCCTGCTTGGGGCTCAAGGTATGAAAGGCCGGCCGGTTCGCCCGGTGGATGCGGCTCAGCACGCCCGCCATCTTGGGCGTCAGCAAGGAACTACTCAACAAAGACTCCAGATTTAGGCCTCGGAGGAGACGGCGAACGCCGCTCCCAGCCGCACGTACAGCCACTCCAACAGCCAATCAAACAGCCGCAATTGTCACATCTTGATGAAGACCGCCACCGGGCCTGTCGCTTCGCCACTGTTTCGGTCTGGCACAGGCTTTGGGTGACGGCTTGATGAAAGGCATGGGAAAGTCATGCCCCTAGCTCGTGGGAATTGGCGCGCATTTCAGACGTTATGGGCCTAGATTAGGGCTGCGTGGAACGCTCAATTCCGAGCCCAGCCACCCAACAAGGAGGATGTCTTGATGATGCTTCGTACTTTGGCATGCGTCGCTGCGGCCTGCGGGCTGCTGGGGGCTTCAGCCCATGCCGCAACTTATAACTTTGGCGGCGATACCACCGGGGCGCCGACCTATCACCGCGCACTCGCCTCGTTCGGTGACCTGTCTCCGGTGGGCACGGCGGTGCACTACCAAACCTTGGTCTTCAGCGTCGATACCGCCGGCAGCTACGACTTCAAAAGCCAAGTCAGCGGCTGGGACAACTTCACCTTTTTGTACAAAAACGCCTTCAACCCGGCCAATGCCCTCAGCAACGGCGTCGTCGGCAATGACGACTTGGCCGGTGTCATCGGCGCCTCGGGCTTCAGCGCCAATCTGAGTACGGGCACCACCTACATCATGGTGACCACCGGCTTTGCCAACAGCGATATGGGCGCCTATGCCAACAGCATCAGTGGCGCAGGCGATGTCATCACGGCTGCGGTGCCGGAGCCCGAAACCTATGCCTTGATGGGCCTGGGCCTGGGTCTTGTGGCGCTCACCGCGCGTCGACGCAAGCTGCATTGAGCGCTGCATTCCGATGTTGGCGGGGTCTCAATGCCTCGCGCCAAGAAAAAAGCCCGGCTCTGGCCGGGCTTTGTTTTGCGGCGAACGATGGGCGCCGATCAGCCGTGCTTGGCTTCGAAGAACTGCTCGTCTTCGGTCGAACCCTTCAAGGCCGCAGTGGAGGCTTCGCGCTCGATGGTGGTGGTGACGGCGTCGAAATAGCCGGTGCCCACCTCGCGCTGGTGCTTGACGGCGGTGAAGCCCTTCTCCGCAGCGGCGAACTCGGCTTCTTGCAGCTCCACAAAGGCGCTCATATTGTTGCGAGCGTAGCCATAGGCCAGGTTGAACATCGAGTAGTTCAGGCTGTGGAAGCCGGCCAGCGTGATGAACTGGAACTTGTAGCCCATGGCGCCGAGTTCACGCTGGAACTTGGCGATGGTGGCGTCGTCCAGGTTCTTCTTCCAGTTGAAAGAAGGCGAGCAGTTGTAGGCCAGCAGTTTGCCGGGGAACTTGGCATGGATGGCGTCGGCGAACTGCTTGGCGAAGGCCAGATCGGGCTTGCCGGTCTCGCACCAGATCATGTCGGCATAAGGTGCATAGGCCAAGCCGCGGCTGATGGCTTGATCCAGGCCATTGCGGGTGCGGAAGAAACCTTCGACGGTGCGTTCGCCGGTGCAGAAAGGCTTGTCGTTGTCGTCGATATCGCTGGTGACCAGGTCGCCTGCTTCGGCGTCGGTACGGGCCAGCAAGACCGTGGGCGTGCCCATCACATCGGCGGCCAAACGGGCGGCGATCAGCTTGGACACCGCTTCACGGGTGGGCACCAAGACCTTGCCGCCCATATGACCGCATTTCTTGGCCGCGGCCAATTGGTCCTCGAAGTGCACGCCAGCAGCACCGGCTTCAATCATGGCCTTCATCAGTTCGAAGGCATTGAGCACGCCACCGAAACCGGCTTCTGCATCGGCCACGATGGGGGCGAAGTAGTCGATGTCGTTCTTGCCTTCGGACCACTGGATTTGGTCGGCACGGGCGAAGGTGGCATTGATCTTCTTGACGACCTTGGGCACCGAGTCCACCGAGTACAGCGACTGATCGGGATACATCTCGCCATTGCTGTTGGCGTCGCCGGCCACTTGCCAGCCTGACAGGTAAATCGCCTTCAGCCCTGCTTTGACCTGCTGCATGGCCTGATTGCCGGTCAGCGCGCCCAGCGAATTGATGAAAGGCTCGGTGTTGACCAAGCCCCAGAGCTTTTCGGCACCGCGTTTGGCCAAGGTGTGCTCAATGGCCAGCGAGCCGCGCAGACGCACCACATCTGCAGCGCTATAGCCGCGGGTGATGCCCTTCCAACGAGGGTTTTCAGCCCAGTCTTTTTCGAGGGCTGCGATTTGCTGTTCACGGGTCAAGTTCGTCATGATGGCTCCTGCTGAGACGTTGGGAAGAAAGGAAACAAGTGATCAAAAAGCCTCTTGCTTGGCACTCAATTTATTCCTGTTTCCTGAGCAGCGGAAGACTTATATCTTATATAAGACTAAAAAACTTTATCCGAAAAATCAATGACTTAGCGTCAGCATTTCTGATTGTGAAAATACATTTATCATCATGAGAAATAATGCGGCGGCGCAGCAACGAAAGAATTCACGATGTGAAATGGCGCTTTCGTATCGTGAATTGCCATGGGCGGACGACGCTGGCGCTAGGTGGCGCTGATCTGTTTGGGGCCAGTCGCTGGGCCAGCCCAGCCCTAGGACAGACAAACTTCGCTACAGTGGCGCCCCATTCCAATCAAGCCAAAAACCGCGAAGCGACCCCACTGATGCACGGCCCCCACCCCAGCACCCTTCACCCCATGCCGGGCTTCCCCCAGGTGGCCTATTTGAAAAATGCGCTCAGCCATCTGCCCAACATCATCGTGGGCGACTACAGCTATTACGACGACCCGAAGGGGGTCAGCAATTTCGAAGGCAATGTGCTCTATCACTTCCCCTTCATCGGCGACAAGCTGATCATCGGCAAGTTTTGCGCCATCGCCCGCGGCGTCAAGTTCATCATGAACGGCGCCAACCACAAGACCTCGGGCTTTTCCACCTACCCGTTTTTCATCTTCGGCCAGGGCTGGGAAGCGGCGGCGCCCCAGCCCGGTGACTTGCCCTACAAAGGCGACACCGTGATCGGCAATGATGTGTGGATCGGCTATGAGGCGCTGATCATGCCGGGCGTCAAGATTGGTGATGGCGCCATCATTGCGGCGCGCTCGGTGGTGAGCAGCGATGTACCGGCTTACACAGTGGTCGGCGGCAATCCTGCGCAAATCATCAAACGCCGCTATCCGGAGGACGTGGCCCAGCAGTTACAGGCCCTGGCTTGGTGGGATTGGCCGGCCGAGAAAATCACCGCCCATCTGCAAGAGATCATCGGTGCTGATTTGCAAGCACTGCAGGCCGCAGCATCAGCTTGATGTTCGGTGCGGGCGCCGCAGCGGCGCCCAGTTTTACAAACCGCCGACGAAGTAGCGCTTCAAGCCGGCCAGCACCATCTCCACCGCGATGGCGGTCAGCACCAGGCCCATCAATTTTTCGATGGCGGAGACCACCGAGTCGCCCAGCAACTTGCGAATGCGATCGGCCAAGAGCAAGGTGAAGCCCGACACCAGCATGGCGGCGGTCAAGGCCCCGATCCAATCAAAAATCCGCTCGGGTTGGCGCGAAGCCAGCAACAAGACGGTCGCCATGGCCGACGGGCCGGCCAGCAAGGGCACGGCCAGAGGGAAGATGAAGGGCTCTTTGCCGGGCTCCAGCCCATAGGCCGACTCCCCTGCGCTGCCGAAAATCATCTTGATCGCAATGATCAAAAGAATCACGCCGCCGGCCACTTCCAGCGAGCGTTCGGACAAATGCATCACTTCCAGAAAGCTGCCGCCCAAAAACATAAAGGCAAAAAGCACGGCAAAGGCAATGCCCACCTCGCGGGCGGCCACCTTGGTGCGGCGCTCTTTGGGCACCTCGCGCATGATGCCAATGAAAATTGGCAGGCTGCCCAGCGGGTCAAGCACCAGCAACAGCAGGATGAAGGCGGAGAGAAAACTGTGATCCATGGAACGGATTGTCGCGCCTGACGCGGAGCTGAGCCCTCAATCAGCCCAGCAAAGTACGGCTATTCAAACGCAAGCCAGGCACTCAGGCCCGCGGATGGTGCTGGGCATGGAGGGCTTTGAGCCGTTCACGCGCCACATGGGTGTAGATCTGCGTGGTTGACAGATCCGCATGGCCCAACAGCAGCTGCACCGCGCGCAGGTCCGCGCCGTGGTTGAGCAAATGGGTGGCAAATGCATGGCGCAAGGTGTGCGGCGAGATGGGCGAATGGATGCCGGCCTGCTGCGCATATTTCTTCACCAAGGTCCAAAACATTTGCCGGGTCATGCCTTCCCCGCGGACCGTCACAAACAAAGCATTGCAGGCCATGCCTTTGAGCAGTGGCCCGCGCGCATCTTGTAAGTAGCGCAGCAGCCAGCCATGGGCTTCTTCGCCAAACGGCACCAGCCTTTCTTTGGAGCCCTTGCCGGTGATGCGCAAGACGGCTTCTTTGAAACCCACATGCACGCTGTTGAGCGTCACCAGCTCGGTCACCCGCAAGCCGCTGGCATACATCAGCTCCAGCATGGCGCGGTCGCGCAAGCCCAGCGCCGTGCCCACATCTGGGGCCATCAGCAAGGCCTCCACCTGGGCTTGCGTCAGCAGCTTGGGCACGCGCAGTGGTTGGCGTGCGTTTTGTAGGCGCAGGGTCGGGTCTTGGGTGATGCGCTGTTCGCGCAAGGCCCATCGAAAGTAGCGCTTGAACACACTCAGCCGCCGATTGGCGCTGGTGGCCCGGCTGCCGGCATGGCGGGCGCTGGCATAGGCCAGCAAATCCAGCTCGCTGCAGCCATCCAAGCTGACACGGGGCTGCGCCGCCAACCAGTCGGCCAAAAGGCGCAAGTCGCGCCGGTAGGCCTCCAAAGTGTTGGCCGACAAGCCGTCCTCCAGCCACAAGGCTTGGCCAAAGCTTTCAATCGCCGCGTGGCTTTGCACCAGGAGTCGCCGGGCCGCTTCATCCAGCCCAGCAGGCTGGGCAGAAGCGCCTTTTGAATCCCCAGCGTCTTTCGCGCCAGCAAAGCCCGTGATGCCAGGAACGCCCGCAGGCTCAATCAAGCTTGAGCTTTTGCTGGTCGACGACTTTTTTGTAGACATCAAACTCTGCCCGGATCTGGGCCGTGAACTGCTCCGGCGTGTTCACCACCAGCAGGGAGCCGGTGCCTTCGATGCGTGCCTTCACGTCCGGCAGTTCCGCCGTCTTTTTGACGGCCGCATACACCTTGTCCACCACCTCTTTGGGCAAGTTCTTCGGGCCATGAATGCCGTAATAGGCCATGCGATTGACCGGCTCCAGGTCCAGTTCCTTGAAGGTGGGCACATTGGGCAGTTGGCTCAAGCGCTGCGGCGCTGCCACCACGATGGGGATCAAGCGGCCGTCTTTGATGAAGGGCAAGGCCGAGGGCAGATTGTCAAAAATCATCGGCACCTGGCCCGCCACCGTGTCGTTGAGCGCAGGGCCAGCACCGCGGTAAGGAATGTGCGTGATGAAGACCCCGGTCAAGCTCTTGTACAGCTCCATCTGCAGATGTCCAATGCCGCCGGTACCCGAGCTGGCAAAGCTGTATTTGCCGGGGCTCTTTTTCAGCTCCGCAATAAAGCCCTTGTAGTCACGAGCCGGAAACGAAGGATGCACCGCAATCACATTGGGTGTGGCAGCCACATTGGTGATGGCCGTGAAGTCGCTCAGCGGGTTGTAGGGGATCTTGGGATTGATGGCCGGGTTGGCCGCAGTGGTGGAAACGGTGGCCACGCCCAGGGTGTAGCCGTCGGCCGCGGATTTGGCGATTTCATTGGCGCCCACCGAGCCGCCGCCGCCGGCCTTGTTCTCCACCAACACTTGTTGGCCCAAGGCCAGATGCAGCTTCTCGGCCAGAACCCGGGCCACGATGTCGGTGGTCCCTCCCGGTGCAAAGGGCACGATCAATTTGATGGGCTTGCTTGGATAGTTTTGAGCCCAAGTGGGCGCCGCCAGGCTGCTCAACACCAGGGCGCTCAAGGCCCCCATCCATTCACGACGAATCATCTTTTGCTCCAGATCTTGCTTTTGGCCGAGGTAGGCATCAAGTCTCGCATGCGTCTGCGCGGGTCTGCGCAAGCCCTGACACCGGAGCGCAGCATGCCACAAGCCGAGCCCCTTTTTGTTGAGCTTGTGATGCCCTGCCGATTGGTCCAAAGCTCGCACCTTCAAGCGTCGCGCCAGGCCAGAGGCAGGCCAAGACAAGGCACACTCCGTTCATGCCCGATGTTCTGCTGCTCCTGCCTGACTTTTTGCTGATTCTTTGCGGCTTTGTGCTGTGCCGCTATAGCAGCCTGAACCGCCCGATATGGGAGTCGGCCGAGCGCCTCGTCTATTACCTGCTGTTCCCGGTGCTTTTGTTTAACTCGATTGTGCGCACCCCTTTGCAGCTGGGCAGCACGGCTGGGCTGGCCCTGGGCGGCTTGGCCACTGTCTTGGGCGGTGTGGCTCTGGCTTACGGGCTGCGCGCCCTGCCCGCTTGGCGAGGCGAGGCCCATCGGCAGATGCATGCCTCCGGCGCGCAAGTGGCGTTTCGTTTCAACTCCTTCATTGCCCTGGCATTGGCCGAACGTTTGCAAGGCGCGCAAGGCGTGGCCTGGGTCGCTTTGCTGATTGCGCTGTGCGTGCCGGTGTGCAATGTGGCGGCCGTCTGGCCTCTGGCCCGGCATGGCGGCCAAGGCTATGGGCGAGAGTTGGTGCGCAACCCTTTGATCTTGAGCACGCTGGCGGGCCTCTTGGCCAATCTTCTGGGCCTGCGCTTGCCGGAGCCCGCTGCCCTGACCTTGCATCGCATCGGTCTGGCCGCGTTGCCGCTGGGCCTGATGGCGGTGGGCGCGGGCTTGCGCTTCGGCGCCCTGAAACAAGCGCCCGGCTTGGCCGCGGCGATTTTGTGCATCCGCCATGTGGCCCTGCCCCTGTTGGCATTGCTGCTGGCGCAAGTACTGCATTTGCAGGCAGCCCAACGGGCCCTGCTGCTGATGTTTGCCGCCCTACCCACGGCCTCCAGTGCCTATGTGCTGGCGGTGCGCATGGGCGGCCATGGGCCTTTTGTGGCGGGGCTGGTCACGCTGTCCACGCTCTTGGGCATGATCAGTCTGCCCTTGTGGCTGATGGTGCTGAGCTGGCTGTAGGTGCATCCAGCCCCTTGGATTGCGCAGGGGCGCTTTGCGCCAAGGCCCAGTGCAAATGCTCGGCCAGCAACTCAGAGGCCGACGCCAGTTGCTGGTGCAGCAGCGCACGCAAGGCCGGGTTTTCTTGCCGCGCCAAGGCGTTGCCGCTGACCACGGCCAGATTGCGTTGCCAGCGCTGATGGCCGATGCGCCGAATCGCGGAACCTTCGGTGCGGCGCAAGAACTCGGCTTCATCCCAGGCCCAAAGTTGCATCAGGCTGGGTGCGCGCATTTCGGGGCGCGGATCAAAATCGGCCACGGTGCTGGGCTGGGCAAATTTATTCCATGGGCAGATCAGCTGGCAGTCGTCGCAACCGTACAAGCGATTGCCGATCAGCGGGCGCAGGTCCACGGGAATCGGGCCCTCATGCTCGATGGTCAGGTAAGAGATGCAACGCCGAGCATCCACCCGTTGCGGCGCCACGATGGCCCCCGTCGGACAAGCATCCAAGCAAGCGCGGCATTGGCCGCAATGCGCCGACACCGGTGCGCTGATGGGCAGCGGCAGATCGATATAAATCTCGCCCAGAAAGAACATCGAACCGGCGTCGCGGTGCAGGGTCAGCGTGTGCTTGCCGCGCCAGCCGATGCCGGAGCGCGAAGCCAATTCCACCTCCAGCACCGGGGCCGAATCGGTGAAGACGCGGTAGCCCCGCGGCCCCAGGGTCTGAGCCAAACGGTCGGCCAGCTTTTGCAAACGCGAACGCAGGACTTTGTGATAGTCGCGGCCTCGCGCATATATCGACACCTGGGCCCGTTGCGGATCGGCCAGGCCCTGCCATTCCAGGGCTTGCCAGTCCGGCGGGCTGTGGCGCGGCAAGTAGTCCATGCGGGCCGTGATGACGCGCAAAGTCCCCGGCACCAACTCCGCCGGCCTTGCCCGCTTCATGCCATGGGTTTGCATATAGTGCATGCTGCCGTGAAAGCCCGCCTCCAGCCATGCTTGCAAGCCGGGCTCCGCATCATGGAGATCGATATCGGCCACGCCGATCTGGGAGAATCCCAGCTCCCGTGCCCAAGTGCGCAATTGCTCGACCAGCGTCTGCAATGCCTCTGGGTTGAGTTGTTGAATGTCTTGTGGAGACTGGGTCATTTGAGCATTCTAGAAACCCGCCGTTTGCTATGGGCCGATGAGGCGGCCTGCGAGTCCTTCGCTCAAAGCCTGGCCGCGCTCTTGCGGCGCAGCGCCACACCGGTCAATGCCAGCATCGAGTTGCATGGCCCTTTGGGCGCGGGCAAGACCAGCCTCACCCGTCACTTGCTGCGGGCGTTGGGCGTTAGCGGGCGCATCAAAAGCCCCAGCTATGCGGTGCTGGAAAGCTATGCTCTGGGCCCTGAGTTCGCCCAGGTCGGCGAAGTCAGCCACTTTGATTTCTACCGATTCAGCGACGCACGCGAATGGGAAGACGCCGGCTTTCGCGACATCTTCGCCGCGCCCGGTCTGAAGCTCAGCGAATGGCCCGACAAAGCGGCCGGCATGCTACCGCCGTTTGACCTGCAAATCTGTCTGAGCGTGCATGATGATGAGAGCCGCGAGGTCGAACTGTGTGCCGGCAGTGCTTTCGGGCTGACCCTGTTGCAGGCCCTGGAGGGCGAGCCATGAAGGGCCGCCGTGAAGCCTTGAGTGCCATGGGGGGCTTGCTGCTGTGCCTGCGTTTGCAGCCAGCGCAGGCGGCTGCATCACCCAAGTCAAGCACGATCGTGGCCGTGCGGGTATGGCCGGCCAGTGATTACACCCGGGTCACCTTGGAGTCGGACAAGCCGCTGGAGGCCAAGCATTTCTTGGTGGAGGGGCCCGACCGCTTGGTCATTGACGTGGAAGGCTTGGAGCTCAGCGCCGGGCTGCGTGAATTGCTGGCCAAGGTCAAAGCCGACGACCCCTATATCGCCGGGGTGCGTGTCGGCCAAAACACCCCGCGGGTGGTGCGCCTGGTGCTGGACCTCAAGCAAGCGGTGGCTCCGCAGATCTTTACTTTGGCGCCGGTGGCGGCCTATCAACACCGCTTGGTCTTCGACCTGTATCCCAAGCAAGAGCAAGACCCCTTGCTGGCCCTGATCAAGGACAAGGAAGCGGCCGAACTGGCGGCAGCCCAGTCGGTGCAAGACGCTTTGGGCGAATTGATCGGCAAAATCGCCAAAGCCCCCATCACCACACCCGCGGTGGTGGCGGCCGCCAAGCCCGCCAGCAGCGTGCAAACGCCCATCCCTGCGCCGACCTTGCCGGCCGTGCCGCCCAGCCCAGAAGACAAAGAACTGAGCCAGGCCAAGCTCGACCGCTTGATCGTGATTGCCTTGGACCCCGGCCATGGCGGCGAAGACCCGGGCGCCATCGGCCCCTCGGGTTTGAAGGAAAAAGACGTGGTGTTGGCCGTGGCGCTGAAACTGCGCGACCGGCTGCACGGCAACCCCAATATCCGGGTCATGTTGACCCGCGACGCCGACTTCTTTGTGCCCTTGCACGAGCGGGTGCGCAAGGCGCGTCGGGTGCAGGCCGATTTGTTCGTGTCCATCCACGCGGATGCCTTCTTCACGCCGGCTGCGCGTGGCGCCTCGGTGTTCGCCCTCAGCGAGGGCGGCGCCAGCAGTGCCGCCGCGCGTTGGATGGCCAATAAAGAAAACGCGGCCGATGTGGTGGGCGGCGTCAACACCACGGCGGTCAAAGATGCCGCGGTGCTCAAAGCGATGCTGGACATGAGCACCACCGCTCAGATCAAAGACAGCTTGAAGCTCGGCAAGGAAGTGTTAGGCCAAATCGGCCGGGTCGGGCAGCTGCACAAAAAGCAGGTCGAGCAAGCCGGCTTTGCGGTGCTGAAGGCGCCGGATGTGCCTTCCATCCTGGTGGAGACCGCTTTCATCTCCAACCCGGAAGAGGAGGCACGATTGCGCGACCCTGACTACCAGCAGCGTTTGGTTGAGGCTTTGGCGACGGGCATTGCGCGTTATTTCGCCAAAAACCCGCCGCTGGCAAGGCACCGCCCGCTGTCTTGAGTTGCGGGGGAGTTTCAGGCGCTCTTCTTTTTGCCGCGCAAGCCGCCAACAATGATGATCAGGCCTGGGATGATGATCATCGCCCAAATGATCTTTTCCAAGTTGTGTTTGACGGCGGGCACATTGCCAAAAGCATAGCCCGCCAGCGTCACGCTGCCGATCCAAAGCAAGGCTCCCGCTACATCGTAGAAGGTGAATTTGCGCCGCGTCATCTGAGCCACACCGGCCACGAATGGGGCGAATGTGCGGGCAAAAGGCATGAAGCGGGCAATGATTAAGGCCACGCCACCGCGCCGCTCATAAAACTCATGCGCTGTGTTGAAGGCCTCTTTGTTGAAGAAGCGCGAGTGCTCCCACTGAAAAACCTTGGGGCCGAAAAAGCGCCCAACGGTGTAATTGGTTTGGTTGCCAGCCACCGCCGCTGTCAACATCACAGCCATGGCCGTTCCCAAATCCATCAAGCCGGTACCACACATGGCCCCCACGACAAACAGCAGGGAGTCGCCCGGAAGGAAGGGCATGACCACCAAGCCGGTCTCGACAAAAATGATCAAGAACAAGAGGGCATAGACCCAAACCCCATAGGCTTGCACAAAAGCCGCCAAGTGCTTGTCCACATGGACGATGAAGTCGATCAAAAAGCTTATGAATTCCATGGCGGCGGATTATGGCTGCACTTGATGACGGCATCTTCATGTGAGCATGCGCCAAGGGCGCGCGAGACAGTCTTCTTACAATAGCGCCATGGATCTTCCCTCCCCTGTTGAATTGCCGCCTGCGCCGAGTGGTGCCGCGGCATCGCTCGCAACGCGCCGCGCCATCCGCGAACTCCCCGATGAATTGATCAGCCAGATCGCCGCCGGCGAGGTGGTGGAACGGCCTGCCTCGGTGGTGCGCGAGTTGGTGGACAACGCGCTCGACGCCGGCGCCAGCCAGATTCAGGTCAAGCTGATGGCCGGTGGGGTGCGAGCCATCGTGGTGGAGGATGACGGCCTGGGCATCCCGGTCGAGGAGCTGCCGCTGGCCTTGAAGCGCCATGCCACCAGCAAGATTCGCAGCCTGGACGAGTTGGAGTCGGTGGCCACCATGGGGTTTCGTGGTGAAGCGCTGGCAGCCATCTCTTCAGTGGCCGAAATGGCGGTATCCAGCCGCTTTGAAGGCGCGCCGCACGCCCACCGCTTGGATGCGCGCTCGGGTGAGCTGCAACCAGCGGCCCGTGCGCGCGGCACCAGCGTGGAAGTGCGCGAACTCTTTTTCAGCACCCCGGCGCGGCGCAAGTTTCTCAAGACCGATGCCACCGAGCTGGCCCATTGTCTGGAGTCGGTGCGGCGCCATGCCCTGGCCCGGCCGGATGTGGGTTTCAGCGTTTGGCATGAAGGCAAGCTGGTCGAGCAATTGCGAGCTGGCGCCTCGGAGCAGCGCTTGCAAGATGTGCTGGGCGCTGAATTCATGGCGTCCAGCCGACCGGTGTACGCCGAAGCCGGGCCTTTGCGCATCTATGGTCGGGCCGGCTTGCCGGAAGCAGCGCGCAGCCGCGCCGATATGCAGTATGTCTACGTCAATGGCCGCTATGTGCGCGACAAGCTGATCGCCCACGGCATTCGCTCGGCCTATGAAGACGTCTTGCACGGACATCGTCAGCCCAGCTATGTGCTGTTCATCGACATCGCCCCGGATCGGGTCGATGTGAATGTGCATCCCACCAAGATCGAGGTGCGCTTTCGCGACGGCCGTGAAATGCACCAACAGGTGCGCTATGCGGTGCAAGACGCTTTGGCGGCCTCGCGCTCCAGCGAGATGAGCACCGCTGCCGAGCCCGCGCAGGCTGCCTTTGCGGCAGTGCCGAGCGCCACAGACGCCAATGCTCCCACGCTCGGCAATCGCCCCTCACCGGGCAATCCGCCGGTATGGTTCAAGCCCAGCGCTGCCGCGCAATCATCAGCGGCGACGGCGACCGCCCAAGAAGGCCGCCCAACGTACGCCGGCAGTGCTTCCATCCCGAGCTGGCGCAGCAACACGCAAAGCTCGCTGGGGCTGAGTGAGGTGGCCACCCTCTATGGGCAAAGCAACAACACCTTGCCCGTGGCGAAAACTGAGCCCGCCGCCGAGGCGCCTGCCCACTCGCTGCCCGAACATGCCTGGCCTCTGGGGCGCGCCATTGCGCAGATTCAAGGCGTTTATGTGCTGGCCGAGAACGCCCAAGGCCTGATCATTGTGGACATGCATGCGGCCCATGAGCGGGTGGTGTATGAGCGCCTCAAAGCCAGCTTGGGCCAAGCCAAGATCGAATCGCAACCACTCTTGATCCCCATCACCTTTGCCGCCACGGCCGCAGAAATCGCCGCGGCCGAAGCCCATGCCGCCACCTTGGAGCGCCTGGGCATGGATGTGGCACCGCTGTCGGCCAAAGTGCTGGCGGTGCGCGCCCGCCCGGCCTTGCTGGTGGGCGGCGATGTGGTGGAGCTGGTGCGCGGTGTGCTGGCTGAATTGAGCCAGTTTGATGCCAGCCATGCGATTGAGCGGGCGCAGCATGAAATTCTTGCCACCATGGCCTGCCATGGCGCGGTGCGGGCGAACCGACAGCTGAGTTTGGAAGAAATGAATGGGCTCTTGCGCGATATGGAGCGCACGGAAAGAGCCGATCAGTGCAATCATGGTCGCCCGACTTGGCGGCAGCTGACCATGCGTGAATTGGATGCGCTGTTTCTGCGCGGACGTTGAAGCGCGCGGATTGACCTGTTCGCGAAACCCTCGCGCTCATTCGTCACCGCAGCCCTGCCCAAGAGCTGCCGCGACGCCTTGTTTTTTGATGGACCTCCGGAGGCATGATGGCCACTTTGAAACTGAACAAAAAGAACAATGCAGGCCCACCCGGTTCCGGCAAACGCGGCCCCGACGGCGAGCGGCGTGCGCCGATTCGTGGCAAGGGCGTGTCGCGGCCCCGCCAAAGCCTGGCGCAGGCCCAGGCCGAGCGCGAACAGCGTCAAGCGCAGTTTGAAAGCCGTCGCGGTGATGAGCGCCGCGCCGGAGCGCCGGGGCGCTCCTCTGATCGCGCGCAAGACCGCGCACAAGACCGCACATCCGATCGCCCCCAGCGTGGCCCTGGCGGCCCCGCCGCATCGGCCCGTGACGGTTGGCGCAACCCAGGGCCGCGCTTTGAAAGCCGCTCGGAGCAAGGCTCCCGAGGGCGTGAGCAGCCGCGCGCCGAAGGGCGCTATGAAGGGCGCTATGAAGGTCGATCAGATGGACGTTTCGAGGGCCGCTATGAAGGTCGCCCCTCGCAAGGCCGCTCCTACGAAGGCCGCGACACTCGCGGCCCCGGCGGCCCCGGCGGCCCCGGCGGCTATGAGCCGCGTCGCTCAGGCTTTGGCCGCGATGCCCAGCCCGGCCGCGGCTATGGCCAGGGGGGTCCGGAGGCGGGCGCACGCCGCCATCCCGATGAACGAGGCGGGCCGAGCGGCCACGGCGGCGCAGGTCGCCGCGAAGACCGCTGGCAGGGGCAGCGCCCGTCCTACGCCCAGGAGCCGCGCCGCGACTCCTTCTACGATGGGCGCCGTGACGACTCGCGCGTGGGCTATCGGGGCCAGCGCCAAGACCCGAGCCAAGCGCCCCGGCAAGAGGCACGCCAGGACCAGCGCCGCAACAGCGGTGCGCCGCGCACCCCCCCTCCCCGCCCGCATGGCCCTCGCCCCTCTGCGTCCGCCGAGCGCGCCGGCCAGCAATTGCCCGCGCATCTGCGTGAAGCCGCCGCGCAACTGCGCCGTCAGCTTAGCGACGACGAGGATGATGAAGACGGCGACGTTTATATTGACCCGAACAGCGAAGGCCTGCGCCTGTCCAAGCAGATGGGCGTGCTGGGCCTGGCCTCGCGCCGCGAAGCCGATGAGTGGATTGCGGCAGGCTGGGTTCGCGTCGACGGCAAGCTGGCAGTGCTGGGCCAAAGGGTCGGCCCCGAAGCCAAGATCGAGATCGACCCGCGCGCCCACAAAGAACAAGCGCGCCGTGTCACCATTCTTTTGCACAAGCCCATTGGCTATGTGTCGGGCCAAGCCGAGGACGGCTATGAGCCCGCATCGGTCTTGATCAAGTCCGATGCGCAGTGGAGCGAGGACAGCTCGGGCATCAAATATCACATCGGTCATTCACGCGGCCTGGCGCCAGCCGGGCGCCTCGACATCGACTCCACCGGGCTCTTGGTGCTGACCCAAGACGGGCGCATCGCCAAGCTGCTGATCGGTGAAGACTCCAGCATCGAGAAGGAATACCTGGTGCGGGTGGAATACCACGGGCGCAACGGCGTGCGCAGCGAAGACGGCCGCTTGCCCGCTGCTGACTTGGCCCTGCTCAACCATGGGCTGGAGTTGGACGGCGTCAAGCTCAAGCCCGCCAAGGTCAGCTGGCAAAACGAAGACCAACTGCGCTTTGTGCTGCGCGAAGGCCGCAAGCGCCAGATCCGCCGCATGTGCGAGCAAGTGGGGCTCAAGGTCGTCGGGCTGAAGCGGGTGCGCATTGGGCGCATCAATCTGGGCAATCTGCCGGTCGGCCAGTGGCGCTTCCTGACGCCTTGGGAGCGGTTTGACTGATGCTTGTTGCGCGCTCGCAAGGCCAAAGAAAATGAACCTGACCCCAATTCAAGAGATGCAGTTCACGGGGCCGATTTGTATCGCCGGGCCGACGGGCTGCGGCAAGACGGCAGCGGCTCTGGCCGTGGCCGAGTTCTTGCCGGTGGAGATCATCAGCGTCGACTCGGCCCTGGTCTACCGAGGTATGGACATCGGCACGGCCAAGCCCAGTGCCGCGGAGTTGGCGGCGGTGCCGCACCATCTGATCGACATCATCGATCCCTTGGAGGCCTATTCCGCCGCGCAGTTTGTGGCCGCTGCACGTCAGTTGGCGCAAGACATCTTGGCGCGTGGCCGTCTGCCGCTCTTGGTGGGCGGCACCATGCTGTATTTCAAAGCCCTGTTCGATGGCTTGAGTGAGATGCCCCAGGCCGACGAAGCGCTGCGCGCCGAGCTCGATGCCAAGGCCGCGGCGCAAGGCTGGCCCGCCCTGCATGCCGAGTTGGCAAGACTTGACCCCCTCACCGCCGCGCGCTTGGCGCCCGGCGATTCGCAGCGCATTCAAAGGGCGCTGGAGGTCTGCCTTTTGTCGGGTCGCCCGATGAGCGAGCTGCATCAAGTGCGCAGTGCTGGCGTTGATTGGCCCTTGATTTCGCTGGAGCCCAGCGATCGCGCCTGGCTGCATGCCCGCTTGGCCCAGCGCTTCGAACAAATGCTGGCGGCGGGCTTGGTCGAGGAAGTCAAGGCATTGAAAGCCCGGGGCGACTTGAGCCCCGACTTGCCCAGCATGCGTTGCGTGGGCTACCGGCAAACCTGGGAGGCGCTGGACAGTGGGGACTTCCAATCGCTGCCCGAGCGCGGTATTGCGGCCACCCGCCAGCTGGCCAAGCGCCAGATGACTTGGCTGCGCAGCATGCCCCAGCGGCAGGTGATCGCCTGCGAGCATCCGCAGGCGCAGCTGCATGTTTTGGCCGCGCTGCAAAGGCTCTTGCTGAAGGGGCCCTCGAGCGCAACTTTGGGCGCCCAAGCCGCGCAGGGCGCTGCTTGAAGCGCTGGTGCTGAGCAAGCAACTGCTGACACTCAGCTGCGCATCAAGCTGCTGGACTCACCAGACAAAAGGCCAGCGCTGGCACGCACACAGTTGCGGCCTTGGAGCTTGGCCACATGGAGGGCGTCCTCCGCTTCGTGCACCAATTGCTGCAGGGCCAAATGCTTGGGCTGCAGGGCGGCAACGCCAACACTGGCGCTGACCGGAATGCTGTGGCCATTCCAGGCGAAGTTCAGCCGTTCGATGCGCTCACGAACGCGTTCCGCCACATCCAGCGCGCCGAGTGGGTCGGTGTGCGGCAAAAACAAAATGAACTCCTCGCCGCCAAAGCGGGCCAGCACGTCCGCCTGCCTCAGGGTTTCGCTGCAAGCCTCGGCGATGCGGCACAAAAGCATGTCGCCACAGCAATGGCCGAAGCCATCGTTGACCCGTTTGAAGTGGTCAACATCGATGAGCAAGAGCGCACAGTCGGTGTTGTAGCGCCGAGCCAAGGACCACTCCCGTTCAACCTGGCTCAGAAAATGACGGCGGTTGAACACCCCGGTGAGTGGGTCTTGGCTGGCATGCCGGTGCAGGTCTTGCGTCCACTGCTGTTGCAAAGCCAGCTGTGCCAGGATCTGCTGCCCCAGGCCGGCTGACAACACCAAGCTGCAAAGCCCGGCAGCCCAGGCGGCGCTGAGGGCGTCTCCTTGCCCGAAGAAACCCACCAAGGCTTGCGATGCCCCGATGGCCAGGGCCGTGCTCAAGGCGGTGAAGATCAGTAAAACAAGCCGGCTGCCCAGACGGGCTTGTGCGCGGCGAATGAAAGTCAAGCGTCCTGCGGGCGGCTGCTGTTGAATCATGTGCGATTAGCGCGCATTGGGGTGCGCTTGATTTCAGCACAGGCCCAGCGTGGCACAAGCCCAGCCGGCTCAACTTGGTAGCAATACCCAGCAATAGTCGGGCTGCCTGTTGCAAGCTTGCCTCAAATCAAATGCGGATTGAGCGAGATCAAGCAGACTGAGGCTGCCGGGCCTGGGTGAAACCCGCACAGGCGCTGCCCCAAACCAAAAACGCTGCCGCCTCGATGCGCAGCCTGGAGACATCGCGATGCAAAACTTGGAACCGTCCACACCGACTCGGCTCATCGACAGTCTGGAACGCAGCGTCGATTTGATTCTGCAAACGGTGCAAGGCGATATCGTGCTGGCCATTCCCCTGGGCATTGGCAAGCCCAATCCCTTGGTCAATGCGCTGTACCGGCGCATGGCCGGCCAGCCCGGGCGGCGTTTGAAAATCTTCACCGCCTTGTCTTTGGAAAAGCCACCCGGCGCTTCGGAGCTCGAGGCGCATTTCCTGGCGCCCTTGGTCGAGCGGGTGTTCCAAGACTACCCCGATCTGGACTATGTCAAGGCCTTGCGCGGCGGCAGTTTGCCCGCGCATATCGAGGTGCATGAGTTCTTCATGAAGACCGGTGACTACCTCGGTCATGCGGCGGCGCAGCAAGGCTTTGTCTGCACCAACTACAGCTTTGCGGTGCGCGACATGATGTCGCATGGCGTCAATTTGCTGATGCAAGCGGTGGCTGCCGAACCGGACGCCGATGGGCGCATGCAGTACTCCTTGTCTTGCAACCCCGATTTGAGTGTGGATCTGCTGGAACGCTGCCGTGCCAAACAGCAGCCTTTGATGGCCGTGGCCATGGTGAACCGCCAACTGCCTTTCATGACGGGCCATGCGCAAGTGGCCCCCGAGCTGTTCGACCTGATTGTTGATGCGCCCGGCTGCAGCCACGCGCTGTTCGCGCCGCCCAACGCCTCGATCAGCTGGGCCGACTATGCCATTGGCCTGCATGCGGCCAGCTTGGTTCGCGATGGCGGCACCTTGCAAATCGGCATCGGTTCTTTGGGCGATGCCATCGCGCAAGCCCTGTTGGTGCGCGATCAAAAGCCCGAAGCGTTTCACAGCATCCTCAGCGGTCTTTGCCATGGTCAAGTCCAGGGGCGCGAACTGGGGCGCTTTGAGCAAGGCCTGTATGGCTGCTCAGAGATGTTCGTCAATGGCTTTATGCGCTTGATCCAAGGGGGGGTGATCCGGCGCCATGTGCATGCCGATCTGCGTCTACAAACGCTGGCTTTGGCGGGCCGTTTGAACGAGAAGCCCGACGCCGCCGCCCTGCAAGCCTTGCTGGAGGCGGGTCATATCCACTCGCCGCTGCGGGCCGAGGATGTGGAATTTCTACAGGCCCATGGTCTTTTCAAACCCGGCGTCACATGGCATCCAGACACGCTGCAACTGGGCACGATGACGCTGCGCAATGATTTGCGCGATCCCAGCGCCGCCGCGGCGATAGCCCAGCATTTATTGGGCGAACGCTGGCTGCAAGTCACCCTGATGCACGGCGGCTTCTTCCTCGGGCCGCGCGATTTCTATCAGGCGCTGCGCGACTTGCCGGCTGACTTGCGGGCCAAGATCGACATGACCCGCATCGGTTTCATCAATGAGCTGTACGACGACAGCCTGGGCAGCGAGGCGCTCAAGCGCGCCCAGCGCGTCAAGGCCAGTTTGATCAATACCGCCATGAAGGTCAGCTTGTTGGGCGCGGCGGCGTCTGACGGGTTGGAGTCGGGCCAAGTGGTGTCTGGTGTCGGCGGGCAGTACAACTTTGTGGCCATGGCCCATGCCTTGCCCGATGCGCGCAGCATCCTGATGCTGCGTGCCAGCCATGACAACAAAGACGGCCTGCGCAGCAGCATTGTTTGGAGCTATGCCCACTGCACCATCCCCAGACATTTGCGCGATGTGGTCATCACCGAATACGGCGTGGCCGATTTGCGAGGCTGCACCGATGCCGAGTGCATCAAGCGCCTGTTGCAAATTGCGGATTCGCGCTTCCAGGCCGACTTGATGGCCGAGGCCAAAGCCCATGGCAAGCTGGAGGCGGATTACCAATTGCCCGAATGGGCGCGCCACAACAGGCCGGAGGCCTTGCGCGAGCTCTTGCGGCCCTGGCGCAATGAAGGGGTGCTGCCCGACTTCCCCTTTGGCACCGATTTGGACGCCGATGAATTGATCATCGTGCGCACCCTGAAGAAGCTCAAACATGCCAGCCGGCATCCGGTTGAGTTGGTGGGCATGATTTTGCGCAGTCTGGGCCCCGAGAAGCCGGTACCTCCCGCTTATTTGGAACGTTTGGGCTTGGCTGAAGCCAAGAGCTTCAAAGACCTGTTCATCAAGCGCTTGTTTGCCAGCAATCTTTGAGGCGCGGGTGCGCTGAGGCATTCAGCGGCGCAGCCTACACTGCGGCATGGCCTCCAAATCTGCAAGCACTTCTTCCAGCCCTGCTCTGCCCTCCAAGTTCCCGGAGGCAGAGCCCGCCAGGCCCAGCGCCTGGGACAGCCAAGACAAGCCCAAGGGACAGCCGCGCTCCCTGAGTGGGCTTTGGCCTTTTTTGCGTCCCTATCGTCGGCACATCGGCTTGGCTTTGGTGTTCTTGCTGTTGGCCGCTTTGGCGACCTTGGCTTTTCCCGTCGCCTTGCGCGGCTTGGTGGACCAGGGCATGCAAAGCAGCAGCGTCAACGCAGCAAGCGCCGGCGCTGCCCAGCACGGCGAGCGCCTGATGGCTTTACGTGAGCACTTCTTGGCCTTGTTTGCCGTGGGTGCCGCCTTGGGACTGTTCTCCGCGGCCCGTTATTACATGGTCACTTGGCTGGGCGAGCGGGTCACCGCGGACCTGCGCAGCGCGGTGTACCGCCATGTGCTCAAGCAGAGCCCGGAGTTTTTTGAGAGCACCCAAACCGGCGAAGTGCTTTCTCGCATCACCACCGACACCACCGTGGTGCAAACCGTGGTGGGCTCCAGTTTCTCCATGGGCTTGCGCAGCACGGTGATGGGCGTGGGCGCCATGGTGATGTTGGTTGTCACCAATCCGCTGGTGATGACGCAAGTGTTGGGCATCTTGATCTTGGTGGTGTCGCCGGCGATTTATTTTGGCCGGCGGGTGCGCAAACTCAGCCGCGCCAGCCAAGACCGCGTGGCCGACACCAGCGCCATCGCCGCAGAAGTCTTGAACGCCGTGCCGGTTGTGCAGAGCTACACCCAGGAAGTCGCGGAAGCCGAACGCTTTGCCCAGGCCAGTGAGAACGCCTTTGACACCGCCCGCAAGCGCGCCTTGGTGCGCGCCGGTTTGGTGGCCTTCATCATCAGCGCCACGTTTGCGGCCTTGCTGTGGGGCTTGTATCAAGGCACCCAGGCCGTCATGGCTGGACGCATCAGCGCCGGTCATTTGGGACAAACCATCGTCTATGTGATTCTTTTGGTCAGCAGCGTGGCCGTGCTGGCCGAGGTCTATGGCGACGTCTTGCGCGCCGCAGGCGCAACTGAGCGCTTGATGGAATTGCTGGCCAGCCGCAGCAAGGTGCAAGAACCCAGCGAGCCGCTCGCCCTGCCCGCGTCCGAAGGCGGCTTGGCCCTGCATCTGAACAAGCTCAGCTTCCACTACCCGTCCCGGCCCCAGCAGGCCGCGCTGCAAGACTTTGAGCTGCAAGTTCGCCCGGGTGAAACCGTGGCCTTGGTCGGGCCCAGCGGCGCGGGCAAGAGCACGGTGCTGCAACTCTTGCTGCGTTTTTATGATCCGCAATCCGGCCTCATCAGCCTCAACGGTGTGCCCACCCAGCGGCTGCGCCTGCAAGAGTTGCGCGCGGCCATCGGCTTGGTGCCCCAAGACAGCGTGATTTTTTCGACCAGCGCCATGGAAAACATCCGTTATGGCCGCCCGCAAGCCTCGGACGCCGAAGTGATCGCGGCCGCCAAGGCCGCGTTCGCCGATGAGTTCATCCAGCGCCTGCCCGAGGGCTATGCCAGCTTTTTGGGCGAGCGTGGCGTCAGGCTGTCGGGCGGTCAACGTCAACGCATCAGCATTGCCCGGGCCATTTTGAAGAACCCGCCGCTGCTCTTGCTGGACGAGGCCACCAGCGCGCTCGACGCCGAGAGCGAACGCATGGTGCAGGCCGCCCTGGAAGCAGCCATGCAGCACCGCAGCACCCTGGTGATCGCCCATCGTCTGGCCACGGTGCAGCGCGCCGACCGCATTGTGGTGATGGAGCACGGGCGCATTGTCGAGATCGGCACGCATGCCGAACTGAGCGCGCGCGACGGGCTGTATGCACGGCTGGCGGCTTTGCAATTTGCCGCTTGAGCCCTCATGAGCGCTCAGGCGCCGTCAAGAGCCCTCCACAAGCCTCAAAGCCAATCAGCTCGGATCAGAAAGAAAAAGCGGCCTCACATGGCGGCCGCATGGAGGGCGAGGATGAGCCCCTTGGCCGCCTTGCCCTCAGGCCAAGAAGCCAAGCACAGAGGCCATTACGGCGCCTTGGGCGCGGCCACCGGAGCCGGCAAGGCCACCGGGTACTTGGCAAAAGCGGCTTTCACCGCAAGATCAATGCTGGTTTTGAGTTGGTCCAGGTCTTTTTGCGTGACGCTGTCGGTGACCACGCCTTCCCAAACCAATTGCTTGCGGGCCGCATCGACCACGTCAATGTTCAAAGTTCCTTCGGTGTACTGGGTGACGGTTTGCTGCTCGGCATACAAAGGCCAAGCGGTGTACATGCCGGCCCGGTAGCCGTAATAGCCCAAGCCCAGCATCGGCGACGGGGTCGACATGACGCGCATTTTTTCGTTCAGCGAGGCGCTGAAGTTCACCAACAGCTGCGGCGAGGCAGCCTCATAGCGCAGGCCCCGCGCTTGCAACTCTTGCCGGGTGGCGTCTTTCAAATGCTGGCTGACGATGCTTTGGTAGCCGCCCCGATCGGTGCCCAAGGGATCGGCAAAGCCGAAAGTCTTGTACTGACTGAATTCGGCCGATTTGTCCAGATTGACACGCACTTGCGGGCCGCTGGCGCAGGCGCTCAGCAGCACGGCCACTGCGACCACGCCCAGGCCCAGCCGGGCGCGAGCTTGCGGGTTCGAGAGATTCATCACCATGAATGGCTTCTCCTTCAAAGACAAGAAAAAACGGCGGGAGCGCCCAGATTCACTTCGAGGCTGCCGAAGCGGCGGCCTTGGCTGCCTTGGGTGCGCTGGCCTTGCCGTTGTTAGGGGCTTTGACGGGCGGCGCCTGCTCAATGCTGATGGCCATGGCTTCCACCATGGCCAGGCGTACTTCGTCGCCCACTTTGAGCTTGTTGATGTCGACATTGGCGGGCAATGCCAGCGTTTCGGTGCGCTTCACACCCCGCAAGGTGGCAGTGTTGGCCTTGTGATCCAGCGCCGTGATGACGGCCAAGACTTCCACCGTGTGGCCGGCCGCCAAGGCTTGGCCGCCGGCGGATTCGACACGCCCTTCCGAGGCCGACTCCACCCGCTCGCGAATACCGCTCTTGCTGGTGGGCTCCAGTGCTGCGGCAATGGCCGTGGCATAACGGATCACCAGATCGTCACCGACGCGCAGTTTTTCAAAGTTCTGCATTTCGGCAGGGACCTTGACAGTGCTCAAACGGCCTTTGGGGCCGCGCAGAGTCAGCAAGCGATTGCCCGCATCCAATTCCAGCACACGCGCGCGGTACTCAATTTCAGCGCCCTTCATGCGCGCGCCATCGGTTTTGGCGCTGACGGTATTGGTGCTGATGCCTTGGGCCTGAGCCGCGAAGGACAAGCCGGTGCTCGCAGCCACGATGCAGGCCAGGGCAAGGGAAGACAGACGGTTCATTGAAATTCCAATACAAGTCAAAGACAAAAATCAGTGCAAAGCCACTGCATCGAAGCGCGCTGCCGTGCGCTGATCCAGGATCAGCAGCAATCGATCAGCGTCAATGCGATACGCCGGCTGGGCCATCAAGACCTGATTCAATTGCATCAGCAAGCGCTGCGCGAGCTCGGGACAGGTGCTCATGGTACCCGCCATAGCGTCGAATTTCAGCGTATCGGCCGACAATTGATAAGGCAGCTCAGTGCTGCCGCAGGCGGCGCGTATCCTCGCTCGCCCTGTGTGAGTGAGCAAGGTCAGGCTGAAGTCGCCCAAGGCTTCATAGGGCGTGCCCCGCAGCGTTTGGCCGTCCAATTCGACCAACTTCCAGTAGGTGTTGAGCAAAGCCGCGTGGGCTGGCCGCGGCGCAAGCTCAGGCGTCACGCCCACCGGCCCCACGGCACTGAGCGCAATCAGCAAACCCCTGTCCTTTTCAGGCTGCGCCGAGCTGGTAAGAACCGGGTGCATTTGGGTGCTGGTGAAACGCAGCTGTCCCGCCTCATGAAGGCTCACCCGCAAAGCGTAACGCGCCCTCGGGTCCAGTGTCTGTGGCGCCACCTCGATGTGGAAGTCCAGCGCGGCCTCTGTGGGCAGCAAGGTCTGCTTCACTTCACTCAGCAAGCGGGCCGGGGCGCCAGCCCGGGCGATGTCCTCCACCCGCACGGTAAAGAGCGCTGGGCGCGGCAGTGTGGCGCCTTGCGGCAGGACGGCCCGGCCGCTGACCGAGCGCAGCGGCTGGGCCTGCGGCGGCTCCGGCGAGGTGGCGTCAGCGCTGAGCGACAGAGTGCCAATGAGGCCGGCACAACAAAGCCGCCCGAGTGGCCCCAGCAGCGGCGGCGCCCCGCGGCGCACGAAACAGTGCATGAAGCGGCGCATCCAGCAGCGCCATGAGTTCATCGGCAAGAGCATCCCGGTTCAGCCTGCGAAGGCCTCCTGCAAAACGGCGGCTTGACTGTACCTGCTTCTGACCCGGCCAGCGGACGGGCCCCGGGGCCACGCTGCCCGCCGCTGCACGGGTTCTTGCCAGGGCCGTGCTGTCAATTTGCCCCGTTATAGTCAGCCAGCCTGCTGCGTCGCGTGAGCGCGCGCTGCTGCAGCACCGCTCTTGCCGGCCCAGCCACTTTTGACGGAAACAGCACCATGGCTCCAATCAAGCTTGCTCTCCTTGTGCCCCGAAACCCAGCCTCTGGCGCTTGGCTTCTGATCCCGGTGTTTGCCATGCTGCTGAGCTTGAGTGCTTGCCAGAAGAAGGAAGCGGCGGCGCCCAAGGCCCTGCCGCCGGCACCGGTCAAGGTGGTGGCCTCGCGCGTCGAGACCGTGCCGGTGAATAACGAGTATGTCGGTCGGGTTGCGGCCTATCGTTCGGTCGAGGTGCGTGCCCGAGTCGAAGGCATTTTGGAGCGGCGCCATTTTGTCGAAGGGGCCGAGGTCAAAAAAGGCGATCTGCTCTACACCATCGACCCCACCCCCTATCGCATCGCCTTGAATGATGCGCAGGCCGACCAAGCCCGCAGTGCGGCCAATCTGGCCAGCGCCCGCGCCAAAGAACGCCGTTTGGCGCCGCTGGTGAAAGAAAACGCCATCAGCCAGCAGGACTATGACGACGCGCTCACCGCGGTCAAGCAAACCGAAGCCTTGTTGGCCGTGTCTAACGCCAATGTCGAACGGGCTCAGACCAATCTGGGTTACACCCGTGTCACGGCAACTGAGTCCGGCAAGATTGGCGCCGCCTTGGTGCCCGAAGGGCGACTGGTGGGGCGTGGCGAATCAACCCATCTGACCACGGTGGACCGCCTGGATCAGGTCTATGTCAACTTCAATGTGGCCGACCGTGACGCCTTGATTCTGCGGCGTGAGTTGAGCGCCGGGCGGGTGAAAACCGGCGAAGGCACCGGCAGCGCCCAGGCTCGCCTCTACCTGCCGGATGGCAGCGAGTTTGAGCGCAGCGGTCGTTTGGATTTTTCAGAGTCGCAAGTCAACCCCAGCACGGGCACCATCACCTTGCGCGTGGTGATGCCCAATCCTTCGCAAAAGCTCTTGCCGGGCATGTATGTGCGGGTGGTCTACACCGCCGGAGCGCGGCCGGGCACGATTCTGATTCCTCAAAAAGCCGTCATCAAAACCCCCACCGGCCATATCGCCTGGGTCGTCGGGCCTGAGAATAGGGTGGAGCGCCGCGATCTGGTGGTCGGCGAGTGGTTGAAGAGCGACTGGATCATTGAAAAAGGCCTGGGCGCCGGTGAGCAGGTGGTGGTGGAAGGCCTGCATCGCTTGCAGCAAGGTGCGGTGGTCAGCCCCTCGCCCTGGGTGCCTGGGCCGGCGGCGTCGGCGACAGCAGCCGCCCCCGCTTCCATCGGCGCGAGCCGCTGATCCGAAAGGCCCGACCATGGGATTCTTCGTCAAACGCCCGGTGATGGCGACCGTCATCGCCCTGCTCTTCATCTTGATCGGCCTGCTGGCCAGCCGCCAGTTGGCGGTGGAGCAATACCCCAATGTGGCACCGCCGCAGGTGCAGATCACCGCGACCTACCCCGGTGCCAGCCCCGAAACCCTGGAAACCACGGTGGCCGCGCCGCTGGAGCGCGAGATGAATGGCATCGCTGGCCTGCTCTATATGCAAAGCACCAGCTCGGCCAGTGGGTTGATGCAGCTGCAGGTTTTCTTCCAGCCGGGCACCGATCTGGATCTGGCGGCGGTCGAGGTCAACAACCGCGCCAAGCGCGTAGAGACGCTGTTGCCGCAAGAGGTGTTGCGCAATGGCTTGCGGGTGGACAAAACCAATCCACAAATCCTGCAGGTGCTGGTGCTGCAGTCAGAAGACCCGCGTTTTGACCGCACCTATATTGCCAACTTGGCCAACAGCCAGGTCGTGAATGAACTCAAGCGCCTGCCAGGCGCCGGTGATGTGTCCTTGTTTGCCGCGCCCTATGCCATGCGCCTGTGGCTGGACCCCGACCGGCTGGCCAAATACCGCCTCACGGCGGCCGATGTGGGCAATGCGGTGCGCGAACAGAACCAGAACTTCGCCGTCGGCGAGATTGGTCAGTCGCCGGCTGACAACGGCCAGAGCCTGACCTTTCCGGTGCAGACCGCAGGCGGCCTCACCGAAGTGGAGCAATTCAAAAACATCGTCATCCGCGCCCTGCCCGATGGCTCGGTGGTGCGGGTGCGTGATGTGGCGCGGGTGGAGCTGGGCGCGGACGACTATCAGTTCGAGTCGCGCTTGAACGGCAAGCCGGCGGTGGCCATTGGGGTTTATCTGCGTCCGGGCGGCAATGCCCTGGAATTGGCCAAGGCCTTGAAGACGCGCATGGACCAGCTGACCCTGGCCTTCCCGCGTGAGATCAAATGGTCGATCAGCTACGACACCACCAAATTTGTCACCGCCTCGGTGGAATTGGTCAAGCACACCTTCATCGAAGCCTTTGTTTTGGTCTTGGTGGTGGTCTATCTCTTCCTGGGCAGCATGCGGGCCACGGTGATCCCCTTGCTGGCCATTCCGGTCTCGATCGTGGGCACCATGGCCGGGCTGCTATTGGCCGGTTTTTCGATCAATATGCTCACGCTGTTTGGCTTGGTGCTGGCCATTGGCATCGTGGTGGACGACGCCATCGTGGTGGTGGAGGCGGTCGAGAAGATCATGCACGACGAGCATTTGGACGCCACCAGCGCCGCCATCAAAGCCATGCAAGGCATTGGCAGCGCCATCGTCGGCGTGACAGCGGTGATCTGCGCGGTGTTTGTGCCGATTGCCTTCTTGGGCGGCGTGACCGGCACCTTGTACAAACAATTCGCCATCACCATCACCTTCGCCACCTTGCTCTCGGCCATCACCGCCTTGACGCTGACCCCGGCACTGTGCGCCCTGATCCTCAAGCCCGGCATGCACAAGCTCAAGCCCATCCAGGCCTTTGACCGTTTTTTTGAGCGCGTCACCGGCGGCTATGTTGTGGGCGTGAAGCTGCTGCTGGGGCGCAAGCTGATCGCATGGCTGGTCTACGGCGGCCTGATCGCTGGCGTGATGTTTTTGTTCAGCGCCATCCCGGGCGGCTTTGTGCCCGAGGAAGACAAGGGCACCATCTATGTGGCGGTGGACCTGCCAGCCGGGGCCTCGCATGAACGCACGCGTGAGGCCTTGAAGAAGGCCGAAGCCATTTTGGCCAGCGAAGACGCCATCCAAGACAGCACTGCGATCTTGGGCTTCTCGATCTTTTATCGCTATGCCAATCAGGCCTTTGTCTTCACCACCCTCAAACCCTGGGATCAGCGCAACACGCCCGAGACCCGCGTCGCCGGTCTGATCAAACGCCTGAACCAAAAATTCGCGGGCATCACCGAGGCGCGCGTCTTCGCATTGAATGAGCCGCCGATTTCCGGCATGGGCAATGTGGCCGGATTTGATTACCGGCTGCTGTCGCTGGACGGCGACCGCGCCAAGCTCAACGCCGCCACCCAAGCCATGGCCGGCGCAGCCGCCAAAGACTCGCGACTGCTGGGCGCCCGCAGCGTGGCCGCGCCCGAGGTGCAAACCCTGTTCCTCGATGTGGATCGCAACAAAGCCAAAGCGCTGGGCGTCTCGGTGCCCGATCTCTATGCCACCGTGGGCACCTTGATGGGCTCGGCCTTCGTCAACCAATTCACCGCCTTTGGCACCAATCTCAAAGTCAAGATGCAAGCGGAACAAAGCTTTCGCTCCGACCCCGCCGCGCTGGAGCGTTTCCAGATCCGCAACAGCAACGGCGACTTGGTGCCGCTGGCGGCCTTGATGCGCACCGAATGGCGCTCTGCACCCATCGCCCTGACCCGCTACAACGGCTATCCCTCGGTGCAACTCAATGGCGGCCCGGCGCCCGGCCGCAGCTCTGGCGAGGCCTTGCAGGCCATGGAAGAGCTCTCTGCCAGTACCTTGCCCGAAGGCACCAGCTTTGAATGGAGCGGGCAGTCGCTGCAGGAGCGCTCAGCCGGCGCGCAATCAGCCGGGATCTTTGCCCTCTCCTTGATTTTTGTGTTCTTGTTCCTGGCCGCTTTGTATGAGAGTTGGACCTTGCCGGTGGCGGTGTTCCTGATCGTACCCATCGCCATTCTGGGCGCCCTGATCGCCCTGCTCTTGCGTCAGTCGCCCAATGATGTGTTCTTCCAGGTGAGCTTGATCACGCTGGTGGGCTTGGCGGGCAAGAACGGCATTTTGATCGTCGAATTTGCCAAGCAGCAGTACGAGTCGGGCAAAGGCTTTGTCGAGGCTGCCATCGAGGCCGGCCGCCAGCGTTTGCGGCCCATTGTGATGACTTCGCTGGCGTTTATTCTGGGCGTTTTGCCGCTGGTCAAGGCCACCGGAGCGGGGGCTGCTACACAGCATTCGGTGGGCACCGGCATCTTGGGTGGCATGTTGGCCGCCACCTTGGTGGGCGTGTTTTTCACGCCGCTCTTCTATGTAGCGATGATGAGTTGGTTTGGTGGCAAAGCCAAAGTAGCAGACAAGCCCAGCGACCCAGCCGAGGAGCTGCAGCCATGAATCACCTTCGCCCCTCCTTGGCTGCCTCGGCGCCGCTGTGCGCCTTGCTCACCAGCCTTATGCTGCTGAGCGCTTGCAGCAGCACACCCGAACGTTCGACCGATGCAACCCCGGGGGATCGGCCGCTGGCCTTGCCTCAGGGCTGGAAAAGCCCGGCCAACTCCCAGAGCAATTTGGCCGAACGCCCCTTTGCCAGCTTGTTTCGTGATGCGGAGCTGGAAGCACTGATCCAAGAAGCGCTGCGCAACAGCCCCGACATGCGCATCGCAGCGCAAAGAGTGGAGCTGGCACGCGCCCAGTACGGCTTGCAACAATCGGCCGCCCTGCCTAGCCTCGGGGCCGACGCCAGTGCGAGCCGCCAACGCGCCCCCAGTGGGCTCAGCGGCAGCGAAAACAGGCTGTCCTCCAGCTACCGTCTCGGTCTGGCCATACCGGCCTGGGAGATTGATCTGTGGGGACGTTTGAGCGCCTTGAACGACGCCGCCTTGCGCAATCTGGAATCAAGCGAGGCCTTGCAGCGCTTTGCCCAGGTGGGTTTGGTCTCGGAGATCGCAGCCGGCTGGCTCAAGCTTTTGGAGTTTGACGAGTCCATTGAAATCGCCAAGAGCACCCAGAGCTCACGGGCCGAGTCGCTGCGCATTGTGCGTCTGCGCTTCAATGCCGGCGTGGTCTCCAAGGTGGATGTGACCCAGGCCGCCACCTCCTTGGCCCAGGCCGAGGCCGCGCTGGCCTTGATGCAACAAAACCGCGGTTTGCAAGAAAACGCTTTGTGCTTGCTGATCGGGCACAATCCCGGCCCCTTGCATGCGCGCACACCGCTGGGCCAATACGCGCTGCCCGAGGCTTTGCCCGCTGGCATCCCATCGGACCTGTTGACGCGGCGGCCCGATGTTCGTGCCGCCGAACTCAGCTTGGCCGCCACGCAATCCAGCCTCGCCGCTGCCCGCAAAGCCTACCTGCCCAGCATTTCTTTGACCGGTTTTTTAGGTTTCATCAGTCCGCAGCTGAGCCAGTTGTTGGAAGGCGATCGCAGCGCCTACACGCTCAGCCCGGCCCTGCAACTGCCTTTGTTCACCGGCGGACGTTTGGAGAGCAATGTGCAAGCGGCCGAGGCGCAGCAGCGGCTGGCGATGGAGAACTACGCCCGCACCACGCAGATCGCGCTGCGTGAGGTGGAAGACGCGCTGCTGCGCTTTCAACATCTGCGTGAACAACGTGACGCCACCCAAACCATCGTCAACGAAAGCCGCGAGCGCCTGCGCTTGGTGGACTTGCGCTATGCCAATGGGATTTCGAGTTACTTTGAAGTGCTGGACTCGCAGCGGCAACTGTTTGACGCCCAGATGCAGCTGACCCAGCTCACCAGCGGCACATATGGCGCGGTGATTGCGCTGTACCGGGCCCTGGGCGGAGGCTGGAGCCCGCAGCGCTGAATGGCCACCAGTTCGCGTTCATGGCTGCGTTGGACCCTGGCGCTTGCGGCCATCATGGGCGTGCTGACGCTGGGGGGTTTCTTGGCTCTGAAGCGGGCCTACCCGCCCGAGCGCTTGTTGGCCATGGTGAGCGAACAGGTGCAAGCCAAGACCGGCCGAGCTTTTGCGATTCGCGGCGCCATCAGTTGGCGGCTTTTGCCCAATATCGCCGTGGTGGTGGAGGATCTGCACCTGGCCAATATTGATTGGGGCAGCCAGCCGGAGATGCTCAGCGTGAGGAAAGCCGCGCTGGAATTGGCCTTGAAACCCTTGATGGACGGGCGCGTCGAGGTGCAACGCATCTTGATCGAGGGGGCGGAAATCTGGTTGGAGCTCGATGAACAAGGGCGAGGCAACTGGGCCTTCAGCCCGCGCCAAGGCGCTTCCAGCGAGCCCAAGCCAGGGCGCGCCAAAGCCGGTGAATTCAGCCTTGCCCATGTGCAATGGTTGGATTCACGGGTGACCTTTCACAGCCCGCGATTGAAGCAAGACCTGACCCTGCGCATCGACGAGCTGAATCTGCAAGCCCAACAGGCCAACTACGGCCTCTTGGCTCGCTTGAACTTGGCCGAACAGGCCCTGCGCATCGAGGGCAGTTTTGGCGGCCTGAGCGCCTTCAGGGCCGAGAGCGAGTTCTGGCCCTTTGATCTGACACTGCAGATGCAGGGCTTGGACCTGTCCAGCCAGGGGCAGCTGTCTTTGGGGGCGCATGCGGGCGACTTCAATCTCGCCCTGCAAGCGCGCCTGAGCGACACCCAAGCCCTGCAAGCGCTGCTGCCGCGCCAAGCCGAGGGGCTGCGAAAGCTGCCTCAAAACCTGCAACTGGAAGCCCAAGTGCGTCGCCTAGGACCGGTGCTGTCTTTGCAGCCCTTCAAACTGAGCACCGGCGGACAAAGCCTGGAGGGCGAGTTGTTCGAACGGGGCACAAAGCCTTTGCGGCTGGAAGTCAAACTCAAATCAGAGGCCCTGGACCTGCGCCCTTTTGTTCCGACCACCCAAAGTGCGGCCCGGGCGGGCAGCCCGGACCCAGGCAAAGCGGCCTCCGCGAGCAAGGCCCGCAGCCCCGTCTTCAGCCGCGAAGCCTGGCCCTTGCCCAAAACCTTGCCGCTGGCCCTCGATGTGGCTTTGGATATTCGCGCTTTGCAAGCCCCCAAGCTGCCGCCGATACAGGGACTGCTGGCCCATTTCGAGATGCAGCCGCAAGGCCTGGCCCTCAAAAGCGCGCATTGGCAAATGGCCGGGGGGCTGTGGCAAGCTTCAGCCGCATTGGATCTGCCTGCCCCTGAAGGCCAGGCCGCCACAAGCAAGCCCAAGGCAAAGCCTATGCCGCAGTGGCGCCTCAGAATGGACGGTCGCGATATCGGCATCGATGCCCTGCAACCCTATCTCGGTGGCAGTTTGGGCACGGCGCTGCGCGGTGGGCGCCTGCGCATGGCGGTGGATGTGGCGGCCCAAGGGGACGATGCGCATGAATGGGTGTCTTCGCTGCAGGGTCAGGTCTTGCTCGATGCCCGCAACTTCGTTTTGCTGGGTCGGGTCAATCAACTCGGCACCGATGTTTTGATGGGGCTTGTGCGCGCCCTGCTGCCGGGTGAACAGAACCGCAGCGACAACCCGATCCGCTGCGCGGTGATGCGCCTGCCCTTTAAACAAGGGCGCGCCGAGGTCGATCGCTCCATCGCTTTGGAGTCCGAGCAATTCAATCTGGCGGCGCTGGGGCAGATCGATCTGGGCAAGGAAACCCTCAGTCTCTCGATGCGGCCCAGCACCCAAAAAGGCTTGGGCGTCAGTGCGGCCAATTTATCGGCCTTGGTGCAGTTGCAAGGGCCGCTGAATCAGCCCGAGATCAGCTGGGACGCCGCCGGCACCGCCCAACAAGCCAGTCAAGTGGGCCTGAAGCTGGCCACCGGCGGTTTGTCCATCTTGGCGCAACGCCTGTTGAACAAACCAGAAGCGGCCGAGCAGCCTTGTCAGCGCGCACTCAAGCCGCCCAAAAACGCCAAGCCTTCCTTGCTGAATTGGCTGGGCGGCTGAGGCACTGCGGCGCAGTGCAAGAGGGTGTGTCAGTCCAGCACTGGCGCGACCAACTTCCAGTGCCCCTTGGCGTCTTGGCAGAAGCGGTAGACCCCTTCGTCCTTCACATTGCCCCAGGCATTGTGGATGCGCAAATTGCGGCAATCCATGCCCCGGCTTTTACCGCGCTCCAAAGCGACCACCCAGCCCGAGGCACGGCTGGTTTCACTCTTCCAATCGAACTGGGTGCCGTCTTGGGGGCTCTGCACCGCCTGATCAATTTGGGCTTGCAGCAAGCTCAAGTCGGCCTTGCTGAATCGCGCCAAGGCCGAGTTCTTCATGGCCTGCAAATTGGAATGGGCCTGGGCACTGGTGAAGGCGCTGAGCGCGGCCAGGGTGAGGAGAAGCTTGGCTGTTTTGATGATGGGCCCCTGAAGAATGCAAAACACGGTCCGCAAAGAATAGCTTGATTTGAGGGTGAACCCCGAGCGCCGGGCCGCCACCTTAGAATCGCGCCCCATGATCAGCCCGACCTCGAGCGCCCCCGCCATGCCGCCAACCCACCCTCTCGCCAGCTCTGCAGCCCGCCCGGTACGGGCCCAGTACGAGGACTTCATGCGCCATGTCTTCGAGCATGGCGTGGCCAAGACGGACCGCACCGGCACCGGCACCCGCTCGGTGTTCGGCCACCAAATGCGCTTTGATTTGAATGAAGGCTTCCCGCTGGTCACCACCAAGAAAGTGCATCTCAAGTCCATCATTCTGGAACTGCTGTGGTTCTTGCGCGGTGATTCCAATGTGAAGTGGCTGCAAGAGCGCGGCTGCACCATCTGGAATGAATGGGCGCGCGAAGACGGCAGCCTGGGCCCGGTGTATGGCGTGCAATGGCGCTGCTGGCCCAAGGCCGATGGCAGCCACATCGACCAGATCGCCGAAGTCGTCAAGCAACTAAAGCACAACCCAGACTCCCGCCGCATCATCGTCAGCGCCTGGAATGTGGCCGAGCTCGATCAAATGGCCTTGATGCCTTGCCACGCCTTTTTTCAGTTCTATGTGGCCGAGGGCAAGCTGTCTTGCCAGCTCTACCAGCGCAGTGCCGACATCTTTTTGGGCGTGCCCTTCAATATCGCCAGCTATGCCTTGCTGACGCAAATGTTGGCCCAGCAATGCGATTTGGCCCTGGGCGACTTTGTCTGGACGGGCGGCGACTGCCACATCTACAGCAACCACTTCGAACAGGTGCAAACCCAGCTGGCCCGCGAGCCGCGCGCCTATCCCCGCATGCAGATCAAGCGTCGCCCGGCCTCCATTTTTGACTATGAGTTGGAAGACTTTGAGCTGAGCGACTACGACCCGCACCCCGCGATCAAGGCGCCGGTGGCCGTATGAGTTTGCTGACCTTGATTGCCGGTGTAGCGCGAGGCGGCGCCATCGGGCGCGGCAATGAATTGCTGTTCCGTCTGCCCGAAGACATGGCGCATTTCAAAGCGCTGACCCTGGGCCACAGCGTCATCATGGGCCGCAAGACCTGGGATTCCATCCCCGCGCGTTTTCGTCCCTTGGTGGGGCGGCGCAACCTGGTGCTGAGTCGCCAGGCCGGCTTGAACTTGGAAGGCGCCGAAGTCTTTGCCTCGCTGCAAGCGGCGCTGGCCAGCTGCGCCGATGAGTCCGAGGTGTTTGTGATGGGCGGCGCGGAAATCTACGCCCTGGCCCTGCCCTTGGCCGATCGGCTGGAATTGACGGAATTCGAGGCCGAGGCCGAAGCTGCCGACGCATTTTTCCCGGCTTGGCGCGCCGAAGACTTTGAAGAAGTCTCGCGCCAAAGCCACTTCAGCCCGGCCGAACGTGGCCATGGCTGGCCTTATCACTTTGTGCGCTACCAGCGCCGCAAACCCTGAACCCTTTACCAGGAGATTGAAGCGATGTCCGGACACGGCTTTCACGTCCACGGCCCCCATGACCACGAGTTGGAACATGCGGCTCAACATGAACCCAAAGGCATTGCCGGCAAGCTGGCCGTGATCACCGCCATCTTGGCCACCATAGGCGCCATGTTTTCTTATATGGGCGGCGCCACTCAGGCCAATGCAGGCTTGTACAAGAACGACGCGGCAATCAAGAAGACCGAGGCCTCGAATCAATGGAATTACTACCAGGCCAAGAGCAGCAAACAAAACATGGCCGAGTTGGCCCTGGTCTTGGTGAGCGAGGACAAGAAAGCCAAGTACGCCGAGGAAATTGAGCGTTACAAAAAAGAAAAGGCCGAGATCAAGGAAAAGGCCGAAGCCTTCGAGGCCGAATCCAAAGAATTCGACCACAAGAGCGCCGAGCAAATGCACCAGCACCACCGTTGGGCCCAAGCCACCACCGCCTTGCAGGTCTCCATCGCCTTGGCCGCCATCACCTTGCTAACCAAAAAGCGTTGGATGGAGATGGGCACCTTGGCCATGGGCGCGGTGGGCATAGCCCTGGGCGTGCTGGCCTGGATGCACATCTAAGCCCGCCGCGCCAATCGATCAGCGGTTTTCCAAGCGCGAGTAGTCAAACAAGCCAGCCTCCCAGATCGGGCGCTGGCCTGTTTTTTCCAGCAAACGATCGCTGTGCGCCCAAAACCCCGCGTCGGTGCGGCGCACGCCATAACGCTGCATCAGAGCGGCATAGTCCGCTTCATTGCCGAGCTGGCTGATGGCCGTCACCAAGCCCTTCAAGCCTGCTTCGTCTACGCGCAGCAAGGCATTGGGATAGGCACCCACATAGCCTTGCAAGACTTGCAAACGGTCTTCATCGGGCAGACGTTTTTTCTCCTCACCGAAAGGTGACGCCACATTCAGATGGGCGCTGTGGCGCAGCAGGGAGAAAGGCTGGCCTGTCGCGGCACCTGGGTTTTGCAGCCACAGATAGCTGAGCTCCGGCATCACGCTGGCGGCGCGCCCTTGCAGGTTCGACAGTTGCTCCAGCAGCGCTTTGCTGGCCGGTGAAATCTGCGCAGTCTCGAGCCGATGCTGCCCCCCATCCAGGCCCGCATAGTGCTGGCGCAAGGTGGCATACAACTCGGTGAGCGGCTCTGCGGTTTTGAAGCGCAGGCCGGTTTCTTGCTCAAAGTAAGCGCGCATGGCATTGAGCTGTTCGATGTGGGCAGGGCTGGCGCCGCGGTACCAATGGTCTTGCAACGATTGGCGCGAAGCCTTGGGCAGCAAGGCCAGGAAATTGAACTCGCCCTCCATGCGCAAGAAGTCCATATAAAGCCGTGTGGCCAGTTGGTGGCCCACATTGCCGTAAATGTCGAAGCCGCTCACCAAGAGGTAATAGATGCGCTCGAACAAAGCAAAGTCCAAAACCAAGACCGTCTGCGGTCTTTCGCCATGCAGGCCTTGCACCACGGAGGCACTGTCAAAGTGCCGAAAGGCCGTCAGTGCAGCATTGGGGTTGGGCGCTTCGCCCGCTTGACGCCCCGACCACAGGGTTTTCAAAGTCACGGGCGAGCGCGCGCCAAAGCGGGTATTCATGAACTCGCTCTTGCGCTGCAGATACTGCTGTTCGAGCTTGGCGTAGCCGCGAAAGCTCAGCAAGCCCGCGCTGCTTTCATGTTCGGCTGGCATGCGCAGGGTTTCCAGGCTGGCCGCCAAAGCCTCTTCGTCCTGGCTTTGTACTTCGATGCCCGGCTGGGAGAACAGCACCCAGAAATGGTCATTGATGACATTCAAAGCCACTTGGCCGCGGCACACCGGCCCTTTCATGAAGGCCGCGAAGATGAATTGCGCCTCGTCCAAAAGAAAGCGATGGCGCGACTCCACCGGCAAGGCCCGAAAGGTCACAAAGGGGTTGGAGGCCACCACCGCCTCATAGCTGGGCAAGGCGTTGACGGCATAGCTGGGCTCCAAGAACCAGCGCTTCAAACGGGCCATGCGGGCCGGATTCAAAGCCAGCGGCAAATGGGTCTTGTTGACGATGCTTTCCTGGTGGGGCCGCAAGCGGTAGTACACGCGCGGCACGCCCGGATCGTCATAAGGGCGGCGGGTGGCCACGGGGGCGATGGGCTCGCCCGGCGGTGTGCTGGAGCGCAGCAATTGGTAGTACTGCTGCGGCTGTTGCTGCCCCGTTTTGCCCCCATCAAAGTACAAATGGCCCACGAACCAATGCTCATAGATGTAGCGGCTCATCAGCTGGGCTTTGAGGCTGTCTGCGTTGAGGAAACGCTCCCACTGTTCTACTTGCGCCAACTCGGAGGCGGGCAAAGCTTTGGGCGCGCTGCGTGGCGCACCGAAAGCCAACCAGCTGCTGAGCAGGCGGTGCTCAGGCTCACTCAAAGCAGGCAGCCCGAAAGGCATGCCCCATTGCGGGTGCTGGGCCTCATAAACCGCCATGTCCTCGATACGTGGGCATTGGGCCTTGCGATCGAGAGATAGATCAAAGTCCTGCTCGGCAAGCAAAGGCCCAGCATTGGGCGCAGCGCTTTGTTTGAGTGCCAGCAAACGGTGCATCACACCCGCCTCACGGTTGGCTGCGAGCGAGGATTCGCGCTCATTCAACACCGGAAAGAAGCCTTGGCTGCGCCACTGGGCATTGCTGTGAGCGTCCAGGTACAGCCGCGTGGGCGGCGCGGCCATCAGGCGGTTGGCATAAATGTCCTTGGGGTTGGCGCCACGCGTGAGGCCTTCATAGCTGCTGAGTTTGAGCTGGCAAGGTGCGTCATAGCAGGCATGACAAAGCACACAGCGCTTGTCCAGCAAGGGCTGGATCTGGCGGTCATAGTCCAAGACCTGGCGTCCGGCGTTTGGCACGGGGCGCGGCGTGGCGTCAAATTTCGCCGGGTTCTCGGGGCCGTATTGCTGATCCAGGCGCTGCTCGGTTTTGACCGACAGCACCGCCGCGCAACCCATCAGGCTCAACAGGGTCAAGGCCATGAACCAAAAACGCCAAGGCTGAAATTTGCTTCTCATCAGGTTTGCGCCACAAAGTGAATGGACGGCATTCTCACCCTGGAGATGGGCTGGGCGCCAGCGCGGCAAGGCCGAGCCCCGGGGAACAGACGCGTGTTCAGCCGCCTTCTCGCACCGGCAGGCCATGGGCACGCCAAGCGGCCATGCCGCCGGCCAGGTTGCGGGCCTTGGTGTGCCCTTGGTGCAGCAAGTATTGCAGCGCCTGCATGCTGCGGCCGCCGGCAGCGCAAGCCAAGATCAGGTCTTTGTTGCGGGGCAATTCATGGTGCCGTCGCTCCAACTCACTCAGCGGCATGCACAGCACGCCGGGCGCCTCATACGCCATGCGGGCGACTTCGTGGGGCTCTCGCACGTCCACCAAGGTGCAGTCGCCCGCACGCAGGGCGGTCAGGGCCGATGGGGGGTCCAGTTGAAGCAAGGGCGTGTTCATGGCTTTCCTTTCTGTTGCAGGCCAGGGTGACAGGGGTGCAATGCCGGTGCTCATAGGCGATGCTCATAGGCGGTGAGGCGCCGGTGCATTGCGTGGCAAAGCGCACAGGCTGGCTGGGCCTGCCGGTTTGCGATCACGCATTGTTTGACTATTTGCGTGTTTAGTTAAATAATAAAAGCACCAAGTTCAACTGTCCAGCGATTTCAACTCGCTGTGAAGCCATGAAGCCTTTCAAGCGTCCTTCCGCCCTGCCCTCCCGAGCCCTAGCCGGGCGTCGCCGCCTGACCGTGCTGGCGGGATTCGGGCTGCTGGCCGCCAGTTTGGCGCTCAGCACCCAAACCGCAGCCGCCAGCAGTCCCAGCGAACCGGGCCAGAACACGCCGCTGAAGACGCTGCTGATCGCCCCACAAGCCCAGCAGGGCCAAGACAGCCGCGACGCCGTCGTGGAGGCCTTGCGCCAAACCGTGGTTGCCGCCCAGGTGCCTGGGGCCATTGTGCAAATGGAAGTCAAGGTGGGCGACCGAGTCCGCGCGGGCCAAGTCTTGATGCGCATCGATGCCCGCCAGGCCGAACAAAGCGCGCAAGCCAGTGAGGCACAAGCCCAGGCCGCACGTGCTCAGGGGCTGCTGGCTGCTCGGGAATTTGAACGCCAGCAACAGCTCTTCAAACAAAACTACATCAGCCAAGCCGCGCTGGACCAGGCCGAGGCCCAGTACAAAGCCAGCCAAGCGCAGGTGCAAGCGCAGTTGGCCCAGGTCGGCGTGGCGCGCACCCAAAGTGGCTTCAGCATTGTGCGCAGCCCTTATGCCGGCATCGTGGCCGAACTGCCCGTCACGCTCGGTGATATGGCGCAGCCCGGCCGCGCACTGGCAACGATCTATGACCCCGCCGCCTTGCGGGTGAGCACCCATCTGCCGCAAAGCCTGATCCAAGAACTGCAAGGTTTGCAAAGCAAGGGCCAGCTCGACAAAGCACAGTTCCGCATCGAATTGCCCGGCTTGGGCAGAGCGAGGCCCCCCATCACGCCGAGCCAGATTCAGATCCTGCCCACGGTGGACCCGGCTTCGCTGACCCAAGAATTGCGCCTTGATTTGCCCGCTGAACTCCAAGGCGCGGTGCCCGGCATGTTTGCCCGGGTGCACTGGTCCAAACGCTTGCCAGTGGGCGGCACCAGCACGCAAACAAGCGCGCAAACAAGCGCCCAGGCAGGGGTGAGCGCCGGCGCCTTGCTCGTGCCCCGCAGCGCCGTGCTCAAACGTGCCGAATTGATGGCGGTTTACGTCTTGGACGCCAAGGGTCAGCCGCTGCTGCGACAGGTGCGCCTGGGCAAGCTGCAAGGCGATCAACAAGAAATCCTCAGCGGTCTGAATGTGGGCGAGCGCCTGGTGCTGAACCCGCAAGCCGCCGCGCTTGCGCGCTGAAAGAAAGGCGCCCCTGATGAACACCACCCCCACTGAAGCAGATCGCCCCTTGGGCGTTTCAGGGCGCATTGCCGCCTTTTTCCAAAGCGCGCAAATCACCCCCTTGCTCGCCCTGGTGGCCTTGCTGCTGGGCGTGTTTGCGGTGCTGGTGACACCACGCGAAGAAGAGCCGCAGATCAACGTCACCATGGCCAATGTCTTGATCCCCTTCCCGGGCGCCAGTGTGCGGGATGTGGAGCAGATGGTGGCCACACCGGCCGAGCAGGTGCTGTCGCAAATCAGTGGGGTGGAGCATGTGATGTCGGTCTCCAACCCCGGCATGGCGGTGCTCACCGTGCAGTTCAAGGTGGGGGTGCCGCGCACCGAAGCCTTGGTCCGGCTGCATGACACCGTCAGCGCCAATGCCGACTGGCTGCCTCAAGGCCTGGGCGTGCAAGCCCCGCTGATCAAACCCAAGGGCATTGATGACGTGCCCATCGTCACCCTCACCCTGTTCAGCCGCGATGCCCAGACCGGCGCCTATGACTTGGAGCGCGTGGCGCACAGCATGGAGATCGAACTCAAGCGCGTGCCCGGCACTCGCGAGGTCAAGAGCTTGGGTGGCCCGGGGCGTGCGGTCTTGGTCGAGATGGACCCTGCCCGCATGAACAGCGTGGGTTTGACCGTGGCTGAGCTGCGTCAAGCCTTGCAATCCGCCAATGCCGGCCTGCCTTTGGGTGATCTGTTGCAAGGCGGCAAAGCGGTGGCCCTAGAGGCCGGGCCATTTCTTGAATCTGCACAGGACCTGGAGACTTTGTTGGTCGGCGTGCGTGCCGACAAGCCCGTCTTTCTGCGCGATGTGGCTCAGATTGTCGACGGCCCCGCCACGCCGACGCGTTATGTCTGGCACGGTGTCGGTGGCGCGTCCCCGCTCTCGCAGCGCTTTGAGGCGCCGGCCCTGACGATCTCGGTTACCAAGAAGGCGGGCGAGAACGCCATTGACGTGGCCAATGCCGTGATGCAGCGCGTAGACAGTCTGCGCAACACCGTGATTCCCGCCAATGTGGAAGTGAGCGAAACCCGCAACTACGGCGCCACGGCCAATGACAAAGCCCAAAAGCTGATTCAAAAACTGATGTTTGCCACCGCCTCGGTGGTGGCCTTGGTCTTTGTGGCGCTGGGGCGCCGCGAAGCTGCGATTGTGGGCGCCGCGGTGGTGCTGACCCTCACTGTCACCTTGTTCGCCTCCTGGGCCTGGGGCTTCACCTTGAACCGGGTGTCTTTGTTTGCCCTGATCTTTTCGATTGGCATCTTGGTGGACGATGCCATCGTGGTGGTGGAGAACATCCATCGCCACCAGCAGCTCTACCCGGGCCGCAGCCTGGCCCAGATCATTCCTGGCGCGGTCGATGAAGTGGGTGGCCCCACCATCTTGGCCACCTTGACCGTGATTGCCGCCTTGCTGCCCATGGCTTTTGTTTCCGGCCTGATGGGCCCGTATATGAGCCCCATCCCCATCAATGCCAGCATGGGCATGCTGCTGTCATTGGCGATTGCCTTTGTGGTCACGCCCTGGCTGGCGCGACTGGGCATGAAGGCCCTGCCCGCCGGCTCGACCACGGACCCGCATGCGCTGCATGGCTTATCGGCCAAATTGGCGCCGCTGTTCGAACGGGTCTTCAAACCCCTGCTGGACCGACAGCGCGGCGCGCGCAATCGCGGGCTTTTGGGCCTCATGATCGCGGGGCTGATCGCTTTGTCTTTGCTCTTGCCGGCCACCGGTTGGGTGCTGTTGAAGATGCTGCCCTTTGACAACAAATCAGAGTTCCAAGTCATTGTGGACATGCCCGCAGGCACGCCGCTGGAACAAACCGCGGCCGTCTTGCGCGAGTTGGGCGCGCAGCTCGCACAGACGCCCGAGGTCAGCCACTATCAGGCCTATGCGGGCACAGCGGCCCCCATCAACTTCAATGGCCTGGTGCGCCAGTACCAGCTGCGCAGCAGCAGCCACCAAGGTGACTTGCAGGTCAATTTGGTGGACAAGCAGCACCGCAAAGAGCAAAGCCATGCGATTGCGACCCGCTTGCGCCCGGCTTTGCAAGAGATTGGTCGCCGCCATGGCGCCAATGTGAAGGTGGTCGAAGTGCCGCCAGGCCCGCCGGTGCTTTCGCCCATCGTGGCCGAAATCTACGGTCCCGACGCTGAGGGGCGGCAGGCCCTGGCCCGTCAGGTGCGTGCGGTATTCGAAAAAACCGAGGGCTTGGTCGATGTGGACGACAGCAGCATCGCCGCCGCACCCCGCAAGCTGCTGCTGGTGGATCGCAGCAAGGCCGCGCGCTTGGGCGTGTCCCAACAAACCATTGTCAGCACCTTGCAAGCGGGTTTGGCGGGAGATCCGGTCAGCTATTTGCATGATGGCGCCAAATACCCCGCCGCGGCCACCCTGGTCTTGCCCGCCAGCTCGCAGGGTGACTTGAACGCCTTGCTGTCTTTGAGCGTGCGCTCGACGGCAGGCAAGCTGATCCCGATTCAAGAACTGGTGCATATCAGTGACAGCTTGCGTGAGCAGCCCGTTTATCACAAGGATCTCTTGCCCGTGAATCTGGTGGTGGCCGATATGGCGGGTCGCTTGGACAGCCCGCTCTACGGCATGTTTGGCATGCGGGCAGCGCTGCAAAAAATCACAACACCCGACGGCGGCCGCCTGCAGGAGTACTTCATTCGCCAACCATCCGATGCTTACCGGGCTTATGCCCTCAAATGGGATGGCGAGTGGCAAGTGACTTATGAAACCTTCCGCGATATGGGGCTAGCCTATGGCGTTGGCTTGGTCTTGATCTACCTCTTGGTGGTGGCGCAGTTCGCCTCCTACCTGACGCCTTTGATCATCATGGCGCCGATCCCGCTGACCCTGATCGGCGTGATGCCCGGTCACGCTTTGCTGGGGGCCCAGTACACCGCCACCAGCATGATCGGCATGATTGCCCTGGCGGGCATCATTGTGCGCAACTCCATTCTCTTGGTGGACTTCATCAACCTGCAGGTGCGCACTGGCATGCCGTTTGAGCGAGCCATCGTCAGCTCGGCCATCACCCGCGCACAGCCCATCATGTTGACCGGCTTGGCCGCCATGATGGGAGCCTTCTTCATCCTGGATGACCCCATCTTCAACGGTCTGGCCATCTCCTTGATCTTCGGAATTTTTGTATCGACCCTGTTGACGCTGGTGGTGATTCCCACCCTGTACTACATGGCCTATCGGCACCGCTTGTCTGTGTTAACGGGCAAGTCCGACTGACCTTTTCCCTCCCACATGGCTTCCAACCTTCACACCCAGGAGTTTTTATGAGTACATGGCAAATCGTACGCGTCGTGGCCGGCAGCTTCATCTTGTTGTCGCTGGCATTGGGCATCCCCGGCAGCCCGATCTATCTGAGCCAATGGTGGCTGGCCTTCACCGCCTTTGTAGGCGCCAATCTGTTGCAAAGCGGTCTGACCCGTTGGTGTCTGATGGAGAGCCTCTTGGCCAAGCTCGGGCTGCGCCGCGAGGCTTGAAGCTAAAGGCCGATTGTGAGCCCCTATTTTGAAAGGAAGCACGATGTCTGAAGGTCTGGTTCGAGTCCATTTAAACCAAGTGCAGAACTATCAATTCCAAGTTCATTTTGGCGATGCGATGCCCGCATGGCTCGCTGATGAACCCCCTCCCTTGGGGGCGGGGCAAGGCCCTTCGCCGGTACAGCTGCTGGCGGCCGCGGTGGGCAATTGCCTGAGCGACTCATTGCTCTTCGCCTTGCGAAAATTCAAACAAGCGCCGGAACCCATCCATTGCGAAGTGGATGCCGAAGTGGGCCGCAATGCGGAGGGCCGGATGCGGGTCTTGCAGCTGAAGGCCAAATTGACCTTGGGCGTAGCGGCTGCGCAATTGGCGCAACTGGACCGGGTCTTGAGCAGCTTCGAAGCCTATTGCACCGTCACGCAAAGTGTGGGGGCAGGCATTCCGGTTCAAGTTCAAGTCTGGGATGCCCAGGGGCAGCAACTGAAGTGATTGGATGGCGGGCTCCGGCTGGCAAGCCGCATCCTGGTGCCCGTCAAGGCTCCCGGCCCAAGTTTGCGAGGTATTTTTTTTGCAACTTGGCCACGCTGCCCTCGGCTTCCAACTCCCGGTAGGCCTGCAGCCAGCGCTCGGCTTCAGCCTTGTCCAGCGAGAGTGAAGTCGCCATATAGAGCTCTGCAGTCTTCAAGCTCAAGCCGCGATTGAAATTGGCGGCCTTGTAGCCGAACTCTGCAATTGCCGCTCGCAACATCGGCTCGCCCGCATAGATGGCGTCGATGTGTTGACGTTCGAGCAAGCGCAGCAATTCTTTGTAGTCCTTGCCCTCCAAGATCTGGCTGAAGTTCTCGGCCTGCAAATTCTTGATGATGGGCGAGCCCCGCAAAACACCGATGCGCCGTGCTTTCAGCGCTTCGGCGTCGAAGCGGTCGAAGGGGTCCGATGCCCGACTGAAAAAGGTGTAGTGCACCGTGGTCAGGGGAATGAGCCAATTGAAGCGTGTTTCGCGGTCAGGTGTGCGTGCCAGCGGAAACACCCCATACGAGGCGCCCTCTTGCGCCATGCGGACGGCACGCGCCCAAGGATAGAAGTGGGTTTCGCCGCTTCGATTCAGCTTGCTGCGCATCAGCGCTGCCAAGTCAATGGCCAAACCCTGGGGCCCTTGTGGGCCCTGCCATGCAAACGGCGGCAACTCACCCGCCACCCATTGCAGCGCTGCTTGTGAGCGTGCTGGTGGGGGAGACCCGGGGCCGGCCGGCGCCGCGCTCGCGGCCAAGGTCAGCATCCCGGCCATCAGCACCGGCAACAGCTGGCGAGCTTGTGGAGGCTGCGGTCTGAGCAAAGCCTGTGCTTGCAAGCTGATTCGCTCAGCCCTCTTGGCGGAAGCTGCGGCGCAGCTTTTGCGGTGAAGAACAAAGCGCCTCAGGAAACACTGCAAAGAAAAAACAATTGAGTGCATCGGCTGATTAGGTTTTAGGTCAGCCTCCCTGTCTGCAGCGCCCAACTCTACACCGCAAGCCCGGGTCTGCGTTCACATGGCCTTGAACAAATGCACATAGGCCCGGCTGACCGGCAATTCTTTGTCATGGCCTTTGATACGCAGGAACAAGCGGCTTTGTTCGTCCCGTCGAGTGCCGGCCAGATGGACGAGATTGATCACGGTGGAGCGATGCACCTGCCAGAACTGTTCGGGGTCCAGCTGCCCCAGCAAATCCACAATGGGGGTGCGGATCAGGTGCTCAGCCGCCGCGGTTTGCACCACGGTGTATTTGTCATCGGCGTGGAAGAACAAAACGTCTTCAACAGGCACCTGATGCATGAGCTCACCACTGGCGGCGCGAACAAAGCGCAGGCGTGTTGGCTGAACCGGCGCGGGCCCGGTTTGCAGCGGGGGCATCAGGCGCTGCAAGGCATCGGCCAAGCGTCTATCCTCCAAGGCAGCAAGCTGGGAGGAACGAATCCTGTCCAGTGTTCGAGCCAAACGCTCCGTCTTCAAGGGTTTGAGCAGGTAGTCCAGCGCCGCCGCCTCAAAGGCCTCGATCGCATAGTCGTCATAGGCCGTGACAAAGACCACCCGGGTCTGGCCTTCAATGCCTTGCGCCACCTCCAAGCCCGTCAATCCCGGCATCTGGATGTCCAAAAAAGCCAGCTCCGGCTGCAATCGGGCGATCTGCTCAGCCGCTTCCACCCCATTCTTGGCGATGGCCACAATCTCCAGCTCTGGCCAGAGTTGGTTCAACTGCTGCTTCAGGTATTGCGCCAGATGCGGCTCGTCATCGGCGATCAGGACTCGGGTCATGGTGTTTCAAGAACGGCGGATTTTCCGCGGGTGTAGGGAAGGTTCAAGGTCGCCAGGGTTCCGACGGCTTGCTGCGTTAGCTGCAGGCTGGCATTGTGGGGGTAGAGGCTTTGCAGCCGCGCACGGATATTCCCCAGGGCCAGCCCCGCCCCTGCTCTGCGCCCGGGTCGCCTCGGCGCGTCCAGCCCAAGCCCGTCGTCGTCCACTTGCAGTTCCAGTCGGTCGTTCAATACCTTGGCGCGAATCACAATGCGACCGCCTTCCACCTTGGGCTCCAGGCCGTGATGGATGGCGTTTTCAATCAAAGGCTGCAAGAGCAAGGGCGGCAGCACGGCGGCGCGCGCCTCTCCGCTGGCTTCGATTCGGAAGCTCAGGCGCTCGTTCATGCGGATCTGCAAGAGTTGCAAATAGCTTTGCGCCATGTCCAACTCCGAGCCCAGGGTGCTGTTGCCATCACGCAGTTGCCCCAAAGAGGCCCGCAAATAGTCGGTGAAGGCCTCCAACATCTGTTTGGCGCGGGGGGCATCGTAGTCAATCAAGCTCTGCACATTGGCCAGCGTATTGAACAGGAAGTGCGGCTCGATCTGCCCTTGCAGCAGACGCAGCTGCGCTTCGGTGGCGGCCAGTTGCAAGGCTTGCTGCTTGCTGCGCATCTTCCACCAAAAGAGATTGGCGCCCGTGATCAACAAGGTCAAAAAGCCGAACACGCGCAGGTTTGCGGGTTGATTCAAAAAGCTGCCGAGCAGATCCAGCTTCATCCAATGGCCCAGCAACACCATGCCCAAGGCGCCGCCTATCATCGTGCCCGTGATGCCCACCGCAGCCGCAAAAAGCCCCGCTTGCCAGTGGCCGTGCCAGGCCTTCAGCTTGGTCATCATGAACTCGGGCATTAACAGCTCCAAGCTGCGAAACATGGCGTGGATGGCGTAGGAAATGCACAAACACAGCACCAGATTGGCCCCCAGGGTGGGCAGCAGCCACGCCTTGTCGAGCAAGCGCCCCAGAATCAGACCCGGCACCAGCGTGAACAAGAGTGCAAACGCCAGGCCAATGCCGGCACTGATGAGCAAACGCGCCCAAGTCGGCTCTTCACGCTCGCGCATCGGCACCGTGAAGGAACGCCAGGCTTGCTGAAGGCCTGATGCAAAGCCCTGAGTCAATGAAGTATTCATGCAGCGCAGTGTAGGCAGGCCCAGCCCGGCCTTGCGGCGCCCAAGCGACGAGTCGACAGCCGGAGCGACGAATGGCAAGCGGCCTGTGCAGGCATACACGCCCGGGTCAAGCCCGACAAGGAACAGTCAAATCCCTTGCCTACAATCCGCCCACTGATTTGTTCGCAGATCGCGTTTTCTATCCAATCATTCCAAGGGAAGTCCACATGCAAGTTCACGCGTCCATCTTCAAAGCCTATGACATTCGGGGCGTCGTCGGCACGACCCTGAACGAAGAGCTGGCCGAGCACCTGGGGCGCGCCTTTGGCACCGAGGCCCTGGCCTTGGGTGAAAAGGCCGTGGCTGTGGGCCGCGATGGGCGCTTGTCTGGCCCCAGCTTGGTGGCCGCCTTGATTCGCGGTTTGCAGTCCACTGGGCTGGATGTGGTGGATCTGGGGGCCGTCACCACGCCCATGCTTTACTACGTGGCCGCCACCCGTGCCAAGCATGGCTGCCGCAGCGGCATCATGGTGACCGGCAGCCACAACCCTAAGGATTACAACGGCTTCAAGATGGTCTTGAAGGGCGCCGCGGTGTATGGCGAACAAATTCAAGGCCTGCGCCGCCGCATTGAAGCCGAGGACTACAAGATCGGCCAGGGCCGCAGCGCCACCATGGACATCGTGGCCGAGTACCGCCACCGCATCGTCAAGGACGCCAAACTCAAGCGCCCGATGAAGATCGTGGTGGACTCCGGCAACGGCATCCCCGGCGCCAGCGCCCCGGCCATTCTGCGCGCCTTGGGCTGTGAAGTGATCGACATCTACTCCAAGGTGGATGGCGACTTCCCCAATCACCACCCCGATCCCTCGCGCCCCGAGAATCTGGAAGACCTCAAGCGCATCGTGCATGCCTGCGACGCCGAGCTGGGCTTGGCCTTTGACGGCGACGGCGACCGCCTGGGCGTGGTCACCAAAGACGGCACCATGATCATGCCGGACCGTCAAATCATGCTGTTCGCCGCCGACATCTTGAAGCGCAAACCCGGCGCCGAAATCATCTTCGACGTCAAGTGCACCCAGCGCCTGGCCCCCTGGATCCGCGAGCACGGCGGCAAGCCGCTGATGTGGATGACCGGTCACTCGCTGGCCAAGGCCAAGCTGAAGGAAACCGGCGCACCGCTGGCGGGCGAGTTGTCGGGCCACATCTTCTTCTCGGAACGCTGGTACGGTTTTGATGACGCGATGTACACCGCCGCCCGTTTGCTGGAAATCCTCTCGCGCGAGAGCGACCCCAGCGCCGTGCTGAACGCCCTGCCCACCAGCTTCAACACGCCCGAAATCAATGTGCCTTGCGCCGAGGGTGAACACCATGAGGTGGTGAAGAAGCTGCTGGACGTGGCCGAGTTCCCCGGCTCCAAAGAGTTGGTCACCATCGACGGCCTGCGCGTCGAATATGAAGACGGCTTTGGTCTGGTGCGCGCCTCCAACACCACGCCGGTGCTGGTGCTGCGCTTTGAAGGCCACACGCCCGAAGCGCTGGAGCGCATCCAGCACGATGTGCTGGCGCAGCTCAAGCGCGTCAAGCCCGATGCCACCTTCGCAGCCGGGCATTGATTGAAGGCCGCGGCCGAGACGTTTGCTGAAAGGCTCAGCCGCTGGGCCTATGCGGCGCTGCTGCGCCTGCTCACGCCCTTGTACCTGCTGCGCCTGTGGCGGCGCGGCGGGGCGGAGCCACTGTACCGCCAGCGTTTGGCTGAACGCCTGGGCCTGTATCGGCAAGCGGCACCGGCCAAGGGCTGGCTCTGGGTGCATGCCGTCTCACTGGGTGAAACTCGTGCGGCGGCCGGCTTGATCCAGGCCTTGCGGGAACGAGCGCCGGCACTGCGCTTGCTCTTGACCCACAGCACCGCCACCGGCTGGGAGGCCGGGCAAGCGCTCTTGACCGAAGGCGATGCGCAGTGCTGGTTGCCCTATGACAGCCCGGGCGCGGTGCGGCGATTTCTCGATCACTGGCAACCCGCCCTTGGGGTGCTGATGGAAACCGAGATTTGGCCCACTCTGCAATACGAGGCGACGCAGCGCGCCCTCCCCCTGGTGCTGGCCAATGCGCGGCTGTCTGAGCGCAGCCAGCGACGCGGCGAGCGCTTCAAGGCCTTGCTGCACCCTGCCGGTCGAAGGCTTACCCTGGCCTTGGCCCAGACCGAAGCAGATGAGGCTCGGCTGCGCGCCAGCGGCGTGCACACCGTGTTGGTGCAAGGCAATTTGAAATTTGACATGCCCGTGGATGCGGCGCTGCTGGCCCGGGCCCAACAATGGCGGCAGCCATGGCAGCGCCCGGTGCTGCTGGCGGCCGTGACCCGTGAGGGCGAAGAGGCCATGCTCTTGCAAGCTTGGCAGCAGGCCGGGGCGCAAGGCACTGGCTCGTCGCCTTCAGCCGCCCAGATGGCGGGCGGGGTCAAGCCCTTGTTGCTGATCGTGCCGCGCCATCCGCAGCGCTTTGAGGAGGTGGCCGCCCTGGTTCAGCGCGCCGGCTTGCGTTTGACCCGGCGCAGCCAGTGGACCGAAAGCGGCCCGGGCGAGCAAGACCTCCAGGCCGATGTGTGCTTGGGGGACTCGATGCGCGAAATGCCTCTTTACTACGGCATGAGCGATGTGGCCCTGCTGGGCGGCAGCTTTGCGCCGCTGGGCGGGCAGAACCTGATCGAAGCGGCGGCCTGTGGCTGCCCGATCATCATGGGCCCGCACACCTTCAATTTTGCGGAAGCCTCCAGCTTGGCCATGGCCAGCGGCGCCGCCGAGCGTGTGCCTGATATGGCCCAAGGCTTGGCCATGGCCCTGGCCCTTTGTCAGGACCCTGCACGTCAACAAGCGATGGCCGCGCAAGGCCGGGCCTTTGCCTCGCAACACCGGGGAGCTGCCGCTCGCATGGCGGAACAAATTCTCAAACTCGGTAATTTCCTGGGCGAATAGGCCTGGAGCGCGGGTTTGGGGCCCACGCGATGCTGCCCGTGCAGCCCCCTTTGGCATACAGTCAAAACTTCAAGCGAGCGCCCTCACGCGGTGGGTCGCGAAGGAGTGATGGGCATGCGAGGCGGCGAAGACGAGGCTGGCAATGCAAAACTATCCGCTGCCTCTGCGCCGGGCGGCTTGCGGCTTGACGCGGCGAGCGTCACAGCGGTCAATCTAGAGCGCCTGGGCGCCCGCCCCTTTCGCCTCACCCGCTATTTCTCTTGGGTGTCGCTGGGACTGATGGCCTTGGCGGCCCTGGCCCTGGGCTCGGTGGCTCAGTCCTTGACGCTCCAAGTGATCACCCATATGGCCGAGCGGCGCAATGAAGCCATGACGGCGGTGTTCACCAATGTTTTGGGCCAGGACTTTGCTCCTATCACGACCCCAGGGCTGCAACTCAGTGCTGAGCAGCTGCGCGAGCTGGCCCAGAACCAAGGCCTGCATGCCAAGACCGCGGCGCTGATGCAGGGCTCCGAAATCGTCAAGGTCAAGCTGTACAGCCCGCAAGGCTTGACGCTGTATTCCTCCGACCCCAAGCAAATCGGCGAACACAAGGCGGACAACCCCGGCATCCAAGCCGCGCTGGCCGGTCGAGCCTTGAGCGTACTCGCCCACCGCGACACCTTCGACGCCTTTGAAGGGCAGCGCGTCGACATCGATGTGCTGGGCAGCTATTTGCCGTTTCGGCGCGAGGGCGAAATCGTCGGGGTGATCGAGCTCTACCAAGATGTGTCCAATTTTCTGAAGCGTCGCGATGCCTTGCTGCGGCGCCTGGTCCTCAGCGGCCTGGCCACGCTCTTGCTGCTGTATGCCCTGCAGCTGCTGCTGGTGCGGCGGGCGCAGGGCATCATTCAAGGCCAAGAGCTGGCCTTGCAAAAAGCCAATGAGGTGCTCGACCAAAGAGTGCATGAACGTACCGAAGAACTGGCGCTGGCCACCGCACGCCTGGAGCATCTGGCCCACCACGATCCGCTCACCGGGCTGCCCAATCGGCTGCTGTACATCGACCATCTGCGCCGCCAGATCCTGCGTGCCGAGCGCAACGAAGAGCAGCTGGCCGTGCTCTATATCGATCTGGACCGTTTCAAAGAAGTCAACGACAGCCTGGGTCACCCCGTGGGCGATGAGCTCCTGATCGAAGTGGCACGCCGCCTGAGCGCCACGGTGCGCGGGAGTGATCTGCTGGCCCGGCTGGGGGGCGATGAGTTCGCCTGCGTCTTGAGCTGTGGAGATGCCCCCATGGAGGCGCCCTTGGTGGCGCAAAAGCTGATCGAGGCCTTGGTGGCGCCAATGAATCTGCGCGCCAATGAGCTGCAAATTTCAGCCAGCATCGGCATTGGCCTGTTCCCCGCCGATGGCCGCAATGCCGATGAGCTATCGCAAGCGGCCGACACCGCGATGTACGAAGCCAAACGCGCCGGCCGCAATCGCTTCCACTTCTACCAAGCAGAGATGACCTACTCTGCCCAGGACCGTGCCGCCATGGAAAAGCTGCTGCGCCGCAGCCTGCAAGCCCAGGAATTGGAACTCCATTTCCAAATGAAGCTGGGCCTGCCCGCACCGGACTTGTTTGCTGAACCGGGTGCCGAGAAAGGCTTGCGGCCCTGCGGTGCCGAGGCTTTGGCGCGCTGGCACAGCGCCGAGTTGGGCCAGGTGCCGCCCAGCCGCTTCATTGCCTTGGCCGAAGAAAGCGGCTTCATCCATGAGCTGGGGGCCTGGGTGCTGAATCAAGCCTGCCATCAACTGAAAGCGTGGCGCGATGCTGGTATGGAGATCCCTCATGTTTCGGTCAATCTGTCGGTGCGCCAACTGGAACGCGGCGACATCGTTCAAGTCGTCAACCAGGCTTTGGCAGACGCACAACTTCCGGCCGAATGTCTGGAATTGGAGATCACCGAGTCGGTGATCATGCGGGCAGAGAACGCCATCCATGCCCTGCTGGCGCTCAATAAACTGGGGGTGCGCCTGTCGGTGGATGACTTCGGCACGGGCTATTCTTCGCTGGCCTATCTCAAGCTCTTGCCAATTCAGACGCTCAAGATCGACCGCAGCTTTGTATCTGGTATCGGCGCCCACTTGGGCGATGAGGCCATCATCCAGGCCGTGATTGGCATGGCACGCAGCTTGGGCCTGCAAACCGTGGCCGAAGGCGTTGAAACCCCAGAGCAGCTGGCGTTTTTATTGAAACAGGGCTGCGATCAGATTCAGGGTTTCTTCTTCAGTCGACCCAGGAACGCCACGGCTTTTGAGGCAGAGTACCGGGCCCTGTGCGAAGGCCCGGCCGCGTTTCAAGCCGAAGCCGGTGAGGCGTCCTCGCCGGGCTGGGCGGCCGAGAGCAAGGTCTGAAGCCCAGCCTCGTCCAAGACCGCGATGCCCAGTTCACGGGCTTTGTCCAATTTGGAGCCCGCCTCTTCGCCCGCCACCACATAGTGGGTTTTTTTGGACACCGAGCCGCTGACCTTGCCGCCCGCGGCTTCAATCAGGTCTTTGGCGGCGTCGCGCGACAGCGTGGGCAAGGTGCCGGTCAAGACCAAGGTCTTGCCCAACAAGGGTTTGGGTCCCTGCTCGCTCGCCGCGCCCTGGCCTTCCGGCCAATGCACACCTGCAGCGCGAAGTTGCTCGACCACCTCGCGGTTGTGCGGCTGGGCAAAGAAGTGATGGATGCTCTGCGCGACGATGGGGCCCACATCTCGCACCTCCAGCAACTGCTCGACGCTGGCGGACATCAAGGCGTCCAGCGAGCCAAACTGCCGCGCCAAATCCTTGGCGGTGGCCTCACCGACTTGCCGGATGCCCAAGGCGAACAAAAAGCGCGCCAAAGTGGTTTGCTTGCTTTTCTCCAACGACTCCAGCAAGTTCAAGGCGCTGCGGTCCGCCATGCGCTCCAGGGCGGAGAGCTTGGCCACGCCGAGTTTGTAGAGACCCGGCAGACTGGTGACGATGCCTTCATCGACCAACTGATCCACCAGTTTGTCGCCCAGGCCCTCGATATCCATGGCGCGTCGGCCGGCAAAGTGCAACAGCGCCTGCTTGCGCTGTGCGGGGCAAAAAATGCCGCCGCTGCAGCGATAGTCCATGCCGCCGCGCTCGCGCAGCACCTCGCTGCCACACACGGGGCAAGACCGAGGAATCCTGAAGTTAGGCACATAGCTGGGCCGCGCGGCGGGCACACGCCCCACCACCTCGGGAATCACATCACCGGCACGGCGCACGATCACTTGATCGCCCACCCGCACGCCTTTGCGCCGCAGCTCAAACACATTGTGCAGCGTCGCATTGGACACCGTGGTGCCACCCACAAACACCGGCTCCAGCTTGGCCACCGGTGTGAGCTTGCCGGTGCGCCCCACCTGAATCTCGATGTCATTCAAACGCGTGATCTGTTCTTGCGCCGGGTATTTGTGGGCCACTGCCCAGCGTGGCTCGCGCGTCACAAAACCCAAGCGCTGCTGCAGGGCCAGGCTGTTGACCTTGTAAACAATGCCGTCGATGTCAAAGGGCAGGCTGTCGCGCTTGGCGCCCATGGCTTGATGGAAGGCGACCAAGCCCTCGGCCCCTTGCACCACGGCGCGGTCCGCACACACCGGCAGCCCCATGGCCGCCAAGGCGTCCAACATGCTGCTGTGGGTGGGCGGCAGCTCCCAGCCTTTGACTTCACCCAGCCCATACGCGAAAAAGCTCAAAGGCCGCTGCGCAGCCAGCGCTGGGTCCAGCTGACGCACCGCGCCAGCGGCGGTATTGCGTGGGTTGACGAAGGTTTTCTCACCGGCCTGACGCTGGCGCTCGTTCAAGGCCTCAAAGTCATCGCGCCGCATATAGACCTCGCCGCGCACCTCTAGTACCGGCGCATTCACCCCTTGAAGCCGCAAGGGAATCTGGCCGATGGTTTTGATGTTTTGAGTGACGTCCTCTCCGGTCTCGCCATCGCCGCGCGTGGCCGCTTGCTTGAGCACGCCAAATTCATAACGCAGATTGATGGCCAGGCCGTCAAACTTCAACTCGGCGGCGTATTCCACCGCCGGCGCCACGTCCTCCAACTCCAGTTGTTTGCGCACCCGCTGGTCAAAGCTGTGCGCGCCGCTGGCCTCGGTGTCGGTCTCCGTGCGAATGCTCAACATCGGCACCGCATGCCGCACCGGCGTGAAGCCTTCCAACACCTTGCCAATGACGCGCTGCGTTGGCGAATCAGGCGTCAGCAGTTCCGGGTGCGCAGCTTCCAAGGCCTGCAGCTCTTGGAACATGCGGTCGTATTCGGCGTCCGGCAGGCTGGGTGCATCCAGCACATAGTAGAGATGGGCGTGATGGTTCAGGCTGGCACGCAACTCGGCGGCGCGCAATTCAGGCGCTTGGGATTCAGGCAATTCAGTCATGGACGTGATTGTGGCTGAGGCGACTGCAACTGCGCCGACTTGACGATGTCCGCCAACCAGTCCATCACCACCCGCACCCGCAGGGACAAGTTGCGCCGGTTGGCATACAGCAAATTCAGCGGCATGGGCGGCGCAGCGAATTGCGGCAGCACCTCCACCAAAGCGCCGCTGCGCAGATGCGCCAATGGCTGAAGCACAGGCACTTGAATGATGCCCATGCCCGCCAGGCAGGCGGCCATATAGGCCTCGGCGTTATTGACCGTGACGGCACCGTCCATTGCCACACGCTGCACCTGACCCTCAGCGTCCAGGTACTCAAAGCCGGAGGATTTGGCGCCCAGGTTGCCTACAAAGTGGATCAGCCGGTGTGCACGCAGATCGTCCAGACTTTGCGGCGTGCCAAAGGCTTTCAAATAGGCAGGGCTGGCGCAATTGACTTGCTGCAGCAGGGCCAGCGGACGCGCCACCAGGCTGCTGTCCACGACTTGGCCGGTGCGCAAGACGCAGTCAAATCCTTCCCGCACCAGATCCACGCGTCGCTCAGTACTGCTGAGCTCCACGGCCAAGAGTGGGTGCGCTGCCAGCAACTCCGGCAAACGCGGTATCACCACATCGCGGGCCAGAGCGGTGCTCATATCCATGCGCACTCGACCACTGAGCCGTGAGGCTCCGTTCTGGTCTCGCTGCACAAAGAGAGTTTGCAACTCGTCCATATCGGCCAGCACATCTTTGCTGCGCTCGTAATAGACCTGGCCGTCCTGAGTCAGTTGCACACGCCGGGTGGTGCGGTGCAAAAGCCGCGTGCCGAGCTCCGTCTCCAGTTGCTGAACGGCAATGGATGCATTGGCCTTGGGCAAGCCCAAGCTGGCCGCCGCCTGGCTGAAGCTGGCCAGTTCGGCGACCCGGTGAAAGATCTTCAGTCGCTCTAGCGGATTCATTGTCACGAATTTCACAAACAGACCAATCGGATTTTGCAGGTTTATGTTGGCCTTAGCAATCAATAAAGTTCAGCCATCCCAACACTGCATCCCAAGCGGAGCCCAAGCCAATGACCAGCCCTACGGACCCCATCTCGCCCATCGCCCTCATCACCGGCGGCAGCCGCGGCCTGGGCAAAAGCACCGCACTACGACTGGCGGCGCAAGGCAGCGACATCATCCTCACCTACCGCAGCCAGCAGGCGGCCGCCGAAGCCACCGTGGCCGAGATTCAATCCCTCGGGCGTCAGGCGGTGGCTCTGCCGCTGGATACAGGGCGCAGCGCCGATTTCGAAGGCTTTGCCGCCTCGGTACGCCAGGCCCTGGCCGATATTTGGCAACGCCAGCGCTTTGACCATTTGGTCAACAACGCCGGCGAAGGTGTACACCAAAGCCTGATGGACACCAGCGAAGCACAGTTCGATGCCCTCTATCAGGTGCATCTCAAAGGGGTGTTTTTTCTGACGCAAAAGCTCTTGCCGCTGATGAATGACGGCGGCCGCATCATCAATATCTCCAGCGGACTGACCCGCTTTGCCCTGCCCGGCTACGCGGCCTATGCCGCGATGAAAGGCGCGGTCGAGGTCTTGAGCCGCTATATGGCCAAGGAATTGGGTTCGCGAGGCATTGCCGTCAACACCCTCGCACCCGGCGCCATTGCGACCGACTTCGGCGGCGGCATCGTGCGGGACAACGCGCAGGTGAATAGCTTCATCGCCTCACAAACTGCACTGGGCCGGGTGGGCCAAGCAGAAGACATTGGCGGCGCCATTGCCGCCTTGTTGAGCCCCGGTAGCGGCTGGATCAATGCCCAACGCATCGAGGCCTCGGGCGGCATGTTTGTCTGACCCAGCGCCGGCCCAAAGACAGCCACAGGTCCTTCAGTTCAGCTCGCGTCTTTGGGATCAAGCGGCGGCGCTGCTGCGACCCGCGCGATCATCACCTGGTCGACGCGGTGGCTGTCCACGTCCACCACTTCAAAGCGCCAGCCCTCCCAGACCACCTGATCGGTGCGCCTTGGGATGCGGCGCAGCATCACCATCAGGAAGCCGGCCAGCGTGTCGTATTGCCCGGCATGTGGCCAGGTTTCCAGCTCCAGGGCGCGCTGCACATCGGGAATCGGCGTGATGCCATCGGCCAGGAAGGAGCCGTCTTCGCGGCGCACGATTTGCTGCTCTTCGTCATAAGACGCGACAAGATTGCCCATCACCGTACTCATCACATCGTTCAGGGTGATGATGCCCACCACCAAGCTGTATTCATTGACGATGACGGCAAAGTCTTCCAGCTTCTCGCGGAACTGCGACAAAACCTCGGACAGCGTCAGGCGGTCGGGCACGATCAAGACTTTTTTGACCAAGCCCTCGGCCCTCAACACAATCGGCTCACCGCGCAAGACCCTTTGGAACAAGGCGGTGGCGTCGACATAACCGACCACTTGATCGATCTCGCCGTCGCAAACCAGATAGGTGGAAAAGGGCTGCTCGGCGATGCGGGTGCGGATGATGGCATCGTCATCACTGAGCGAGAAGTAAGCGATGCGCTCGCGCGTGGTCATGGCGCTCTCCACCCGGCGGGTGTCGAGCTCGAACACGTTCTCAATCATTTGCTGCTCGGCATCGGCCACCACCCCCGCCTCATTGCCCGCTTCGGCCAGGGCCAGGATGTCGTGATGGGTGATGCTGTTGTCACGCACCACCGGGCGGCCCATCAGGCGAATCAAGGCATCGGTCAAGGAGCTGAAGGCCCAGGTCAAGGGCTTGAGCAAAGCCACCAAGCCCAGCATGGGGCCGATCACCGCCATGGCCATGCGCTCGGGCTCACTCATGGACAAACGCTTGGGCACCAAATCGGCCAAGACAATGAACAAAGCGGTGATGCTGGCAAAGGACAGCGCAAAGGCCAGGGTCTCGGCCTGCTCAGGCGCCATCAAGAGCTGCAAGCCCGCTTGGTAATGCGGGGTCAAGGCGCCCTCACCGACAATGCCGCCCAAAATGGCCACGGTATTGACCCCGATCTGCACCACGGTGAAGTAATGCCCGGGCTGCTCTTGCACCTGCAAGACCCGCTCGGCCCGCGTGTCGCCCTCGTCGGCCAGCTGGCGCAGCTTCAATCGACGCGAGCCCGCCAGCGAAATCTCGGCAATCGAGAAAAACGCGCTGCTGGCGATCAGGGCGGCAATCAACAAAAGACTGGTCAGCACGCGGCGGCTCCTGGCTGAGGCTGTATATGAGCCCCGAACTTAACTGAACAGGCGCCGTGCTGCCAAGCTGCCGGCGGCTAGATCACGCGAGGCCAGCGCACGGTACAAGGTGGTCAACTCCTGGCCGATGGCGGCGAAGGCGTGCAGATTCAGGATGTGGCCGCGGTCATCGCAGATGTCGGCCTCGATGTCGCGGGCCAAGCCTCGCGCAGCTTCTTGCCAGGATGCAAAGGGCTCCAAGGCCTCGGGCGTTTGCGGCACGTCCAGCGACAAGGAAATCTCGCGCAAGGAGGACTGCTGCGGGTTCTCGGCCAAGGCCGCCTGCGGCTCAAAGTTCAGACACAGAATCGGCGGCGCGCCCTCGTCCTCCGAGGCCATCACCAAACGCCCAGGGATGGCGCCCGGCACAAAGCCGTGACGCAAGGCCATCTGCTGCACAAAACCCAAGGTCCACGCGGCCGACTTGGCGCGCAAGACAATGGCCAGTTGCGCGTCATGGTCACTCGCGAAGTGGTCCAACTCGCGAGCCCGGGCCACCACATCCAGCATGTCGGGGAACTGCACAAACGCGCCGACGCCATCGGCAAAGCTCTGCACTTTTTGCACGAATTCGGAGTATTCGATTTCGTTCATCGCGCCCTTGCGGTTGGCCATCTGAACCCCGGCCTGAAACTCGCCATAGCGCTGCCCGGGCGTGGGCAACTCCCAGTCGCCGGTCTCGGCGTTCAGCCCTTCAATGTGAAAAGGCTTGGTCCCAGCGCGACGGCTGCCCGGCAGATGCGAGAGCGCCAATTCACCGCTGATGGGCGTGTCAACGGTGATGGTGGCAATGGCGTCGATCAAGGCGTCAATGCGGGCAGAAGGCTTGCGCGGCGCGCGCGCCACCACCGGCACGGTTTCGTCCAGGCTCGGGCTCTCAATGCTGGACGGCAAATCGTCCAAGCCGGGCTCCAGGCGGGCCGCATTGCCGGCATCCATCACCGGCTCCAACTGCACCTCGGCGCGGCGCGGGCCCGCCTTGCGTGCGCTCCAGGCCCCATGGGCCACCACGCCGGCCAGCACAACGCCACCGGCGACTGCGAGCATTTCGGTCAGCGTCATGGCGTCAAGCCTCCGCCATGGCCAAGGCCTTGTCCATGTCCACCGCCACGATGCGGGAGACGCCTTGCTCCTGCATGGTCACCCCAATCAGTTGTTCAGCCATTTCCATTGCAATCTTGTTGTGCGAGATGAAGAGGAACTGCGTCCCACTGCTCATCTCGGCCACCAGCTTGGCATAACGCTCGGTATTGGCGTCATCCAGCGGCGCGTCCACCTCGTCCAGCAAGCAGAACGGGGCGGGGTTGAGTTGAAAGATCGCGAACACCAAGGCGATCGCGGTCAGCGCCTTCTCTCCGCCCGAAAGCAGATGGATGGTGCTGTTCTTTTTGCCCGGCGGCTGGGCCATCACCTGCACGCCAGCGTCCAAAATTTCGTCGCCGGTCATGACCAGCTTGGCCTGCCCGCCGCCAAACAGCACCGGGAACATGCGGCCAAAATGCATATTGACCTGCTCAAAGGTCGCGCCCAGCAACTCACGGGTTTCCAGGTCGATTTTGTGAATCGCGTCTTCCAGCGTCTTCATGGCCGACATCAGGTCGGTGCATTGCGAGTCCAGGAAGGTCTTGCGTTCGCGTGCCGCCGTCAGCTCATCGAGTGCCGCCAAGTTGACGGCGCCCAGCGAGGCGATTTCACGGTTGATGCGGTCGATCTCGCCTTGCAGACCGTAGAGCTTGACCTGCCCGGCTTCAATGCCCTGAGCCAGCGCCTCCAGGTCGACGGCCGCCGCCACCAACTGTTCCATGTACTGCGCGCCGCCCAACTGCGCGGCTTGCTCTTCCAACTGGAGCTTGGTGATGCGGTCGCGCAGCGGGTCCAGGCTGCGCTCGAAAGTCAGGCGCTGCTCATCGGCTTTGCGCAAGCGCAGGGTCAGGTCGTCATAGCCGCTGCGCACGGCGGCCAGGGCCTGCTCGCGCTCCATCTTGACGGCCAGCGCATCTTGCAAGCCCGCTTGTGCGGCGGCGTCATTGAGCGTGTCCATCTCGAGCTGCAAGCTGTCCACAGACTGGCTGTTGGTCTGCACCTGCGCTTGTGCGGTTTCAATGGCACGCTGCAATTCGCCGCGCCGTGAGGCCAAGGCGCGGGCGCTGTACTGCGCTTCTTGAGCCCGGCGCTCCAGGGCCCGCAACTGTTCACGGGCCTCGCCCAAGCGACGCTCGGCCAGCAGCGTGGCGTCTTCCAGCTCGGCATGGCGCTCTTGCGCACTGGCCAGCTGCATGTCAAGCTCCTCAAAGCGCGCTTCACCCGTGACGCGGCGCTCTTGCAGCTCTTCCGACTGCGCGTCGATTTCAAACAGCTCTTCTTCCAGCTGCGCGCGGCGGCTGCTGGCGGCCTCGGCCTGCTGCGTCAGGCGTAGCAATTCCACCTGCAATTGGTGGGCGCGGGTTTGGGTTTCGGCGGCTTCGCGACGCAGAGCTTGCAAACGCTGCGAAGCCTCGGAATAGACCGCCTCGGCGCGCACCAAGGCGCTCTTGGCCTCGTCGGTGATCATGGCCTGGGCGCGCAAGGCCAAGACCAGTTGCTCGATCTCCTGGGCACGCGCCAACATGCCAGCCTGCTCGGTGTCGGGCGCGTAAAAGCTCACCGCAAACTGGCTGATGGCATGGCCTTGCGGCGTCATGATCAGCTCGCCATGGGTCAGGCGGGCGCGACTGGCCAGGGCCTCGTCCATGGAAGCGGCGGTGTACACGCCTTCCAGCCAATCGTTCAGCAGGGCTTTCAACCCGGCGTCTTCCAAGCGCAGCAAATCGCTGAGGCGCGGCAGGGTTTCATGGGTGTTGGCGATCGCGTCCGATGGGGGCGAATAAAAGGCCAGCCGAGCCGGTGGCGCATCCTGCTCAAAAGCGCGCACAGTTTCCAGCCGCCCGACCTGCAAGGCGCTCATGCGCTCGCGCAGCGCGGCTTCCAGGGCGCTCTCCCAGCCGGGCTGGATGTGCAGACGCGTCCACAAGCCCTGCAAACCCTCGAGACCATGCTTGGCCAACCAAGGCTGCAGCTTGCCCTCGGTCTGCACTTTCTCTTGCAGCGCCTTCAGCGCCTCCAAGCGAGCCGACAAGGCCGACAGCTGGGCCATTTGCTGATTGGCGTCTTGTTGCGCATTGCGACGGGCCTCTTCATGCACCGGCACTTGCTCAGACAATTCGTGCAAGCGCGCCTCAGCCAGCTCTTGCGCCTCGCTGGCAGCATCGCTTTGACGCTTGAGATCCGCCAAGCGCTCCTGCTCGGGGGCGGCCAGGCCTTGACGCTCCGTGGCCAAGCGTTCACGGCGGCCGCGCAGCTGGCGCGACTGCTCATCGATATTGCGGCTCTCGGCCGCCAACACCTGGATTTGCTGCTGCACCTGCACCACGGCGGCGCGTTGCTCATTGGCACGCGCTTGCGCCGCGCGCACCGCGTCTTCGGCATTGGGCAGTTGAGCGCCCTGCTCTTCGGCTTGGGCCGCCAGGATCTCGCTTTGCTCTTCGGTCGTGGCGATCTGTTCGGCAATCGTTTCCAGCTCGGCCTGGGCCTGCAAAGCCCGCTCTTCCCACTGCTGGCTTTGCGTCTTCAAGTCCGTCAGGCGGGCTTGCACCCGCTGGCGCCCTTCCACCACATAGCGAATGCGTTCTTCCAAGCGACTGACTTCGAGCTGCGCCTCCGCAAAACGCCCTTGTGAAGCATGCAGCTCATCACCGGCGGCGTAATGCGCTTGCCGTACGGTTTCAAGCTCGGCTTCCACTTGGCGCAGCTCGGCCATTCGCGATTCGAGCGCGTTGACGGCCTCCAGATGCTCGGCCTTCACGCGGCCTTGCTCCGAGGTGGCATCGCGGTGCTTGAGGAACCAGAGCTGGTGCAGCTTCAAGGTACCCGCCTCCTGCAGGCTGCGGTAGCTGGCGGCCACCTCGGCTTGCTTTTCCAGCTTTTCGAGATTGGTGTTGAGCTCGCGCAGGATGTCGTCCACGCGGGTCAGGTTTTCGCGGGTGTCTTTGAGCCGGTTCTCGGTCTCGCGGCGGCGCTCTTTGTACTTGGAGACGCCGGCGGCCTCCTCCAAAAACATGCGCATCTCTTCGGGCTTGGACTCGATGATGCGGCTGATGGTGCCCTGGCCGATGATGGCGTAGGCGCGCGGCCCCAAGCCCGTGCCCAAGAACACGTCTTGCACATCACGGCGCCGCACCGGCTGGTTGTTGATGAAGTAGCTGGAGGTGCCGTCGCGGGTCAACACCCGCTTGACAGCGATCTCGGTGAACTGGTTCCACTGACCGCCGGCACGACCGTCTTCGTTTGCAAACACCAGCTCCACACTGGCTCGGCTGGCCGGCTTGCGATTGCCGGAGCCATTGAAGATGACGTCTTGCATGGACTCGCCACGCAGTTCCGAGGCCTTGCTTTCGCCCAGCACCCAGCGCACCGCATCCATGATGTTGGACTTGCCGCAGCCATTGGGCCCCACCACGCCCACCAGCTGCCCGGGCAGCTGAAACACCGTCGGATCGGCAAAGGACTTGAAGCCCGAGAGCTTGATCGAATTCAGACGCATGGGAGCGAAAAAGGGGTGAGCCCGAATGCCTGCGCTGCCCGACCCGCCGCCAAGGGCCTCCCGGGAGCTCCAGCAATCCTTGCTAAGCCGTTGATTTATTTATACAAAAGCGCCACTGGCGGGCGCTTGGTCTGGACTGGATGATACCATTCGGCCCTCCCCCTTTTACTCATGAGCGTGAGCACCGGCGGGCCGCTCGATGGCCCCCTGTCGCGCCACCCCGAATTCATGGCCAAGAACAGCCCGACCGTCAAATCCGCCAAGCCCACGCAAAAGTCTGCCAACAAAGCCCGGCAAGACCTGGAACTGGAAGCCAAGACGCGCAAAGTCTTGAAGCTTGCGCCCAAGACCGGCCAAAGCGGCAAAGCGGCCGCCGCCCCCGCGGGCAAGGCGCGCAAGGCCTCTGCGGCTGCGGCGCTTCAGGCCCCAGTCAGCATGGAAATGGCGCCCAAGCAGCGCGAGATGCCGCCCAACCCGCCCTCGCGCCCCAGCAAGGAACTGCACGCCTTCCCTAACCCCGCGCCTGAGCGGGACTATGTGATCCAGTTTCAGGTGCCCGAGTTCACCTGCCACTGCCCACTGACCGGCCAGCCCGACTTCGCCCACTTCACCATCGACATGATTGCGGACAAGCACTGCGTCGAGCTGAAGAGCCTGAAGATGTATTTCTGGAGCTACCGCGACGAAGGCGCCTTCCACGAGAAGGTCACCAACACGATTCTGGAAGACATCGTGCGCGTCACGCAGCCACGCTTCATCCGCATCACGGCCAAGTGGTATGTGCGCGGCGGCATTTACACCAATGTGGTGGTGGAGCACCGCAAAAAGGGCTGGGAGCCCCAGCCCCGCGTGGACTTGCCTTCCCACGGTTTTCAGTCCGGCTTGCTGGCCTGAGTTTCAACAGGTCTTTCTCGAGCGCCAATGAGTCTGCGCACGAGGAAGGCGCTGCGCGCAAGGCTGCGCGACTCCGATGCGGGCCGCTAGGAGGCGCCGCCACCCCTGCCCAACAACCGAATAGCCCGAGGGCGCCTGTGAGCGTGCGGCCCCTCGACGAATTCTCCGGAACAAGAGCCATGACGCACTCCGCGCCTCACAACCCTTTGTTGGACAAGCTGCACCCCTACCCTTTTGAGCGCCTGCGCGCTCTCAATGCCGGCATCCAGCCCAACCCAGCCCTGCGACCCATCAGCCTGGGCATTGGCGAGCCCAAGCATCCGGCGCCGCAATTGATCGAAGACGCCTTGGTGGCCAGTTTGAAGACCTTGTCGGTCTACCCGGCCACTGCCGGAGAGCCACGCCTGCGTGAAGCGATCTGCCAATGGCTTCACAAGCGCTATGGCTTGGCCCTGGACCCCGCCAGCCAAGTGCTGCCGGTGAATGGTTCGCGCGAAGCCTTGTTTGCCTTGGCGCAGACCGTCATCGACCCCAGCCGCCCTGGCGCCACCGTGGTCTGCCCCAACCCCTTCTACCAAATCTATGAAGGCGCGGCCCTGCTGGCGGGTGCACAAACCGTCTTCGCTAACAGCGACCCAGCCAAGAACTTCGCTGCCGACTGGGGTCAAATCGATGCCGAGACCTGGGCCAAGACTCAGCTGCTCTATGTGTGCTCCCCCGGCAACCCGACGGGTGCTGTGATGCCGCTGGACGAATGGCGCACGCTGTTCGAGTTGAGCGACCGGCATGGTTTTGTGATCGCCTCCGACGAGTGCTACTCGGAAATCTATTTCCGCGATGAAGCCCCGCTGAGCGGCCTGCAAGCCGCGGTCCAACTGGGGCGCAGCGACTTCCGCAACTTGATTGCCTTCACCAGCCTGTCCAAGCGCTCCAATGTGCCGGGCCTGCGCAGTGGCTTTGTGGCGGGTGACGCCCAAATCATCAAGCGCTTCTTGCTCTACCGCACCTACCATGGCAGCGCCATGAACCCCATGGTGCAGGCCGCCAGCGTGGCCGCTTGGGGCGACGAGGCCCATGTGGTGGCCAATCGCGAGCAATACCGGGCCAAGTTTGCCCAGGTCACGCCGCTGCTGGCCGAACATCTGCAAGTCGCCCTGCCCGACGCCGGCTTCTACCTCTGGGCCGGCGTGCCCGCCCACATCAACGGCGGCTGCGACATTGCTTTCGCCCAGGGCTTGCTGGCTCAATACAATGTGGCCGTTTTGCCCGGCAGCCTGCTGGCGCGTGAAGCACATGGGGTCAATCCTGGCGCCGGGCGTATCCGTCTGGCCTTGGTGGCGGAAGTGGGCGAATGCCTGGAAGCCGCGCAGCGGATTGCCGACTACTGCCGCGCCCACCCTGCGCCGGCCGTTGCCGCTTGATTGATTGGCCCGCCCCGGCCGTTTGTTTCGAATTCAGCCCTTTGTTTTCTCCCCTCAGCCGTCTTTAGCTCATGACACAAAATCTGCAATCCATCATCGAACTGGCCTGGGAAGGCCGCGCCAACATCACCACCAACAACTCGCCCGAAGTGCGCGAAGCGGTTGAGCATGTGATGGCCGAGCTGGATGCCGGCCGACTGCGCGTGGCCGAGCGTCAAGGCGTGGGCCAGTGGACGGTGCACCAATGGCTGAAGAAGGCCGTGTTGCTGTCTTTCCGTCTGAACGACAACCGCCTGATGGGCGCAGGCGACACCACTTTCTTCGACAAAGTGCCGACCAAGTTCGGGGGCTTGAGCGAAGACGCAATCCGCGCCATGGGTGTGCGCGTGGTGCCGCCCGCCGTGGCCCGCCGCGGCAGCTTCCTGGCCAAGAACGTCATCCTGATGCCTTCTTATGTGAACATCGGCGCCTATGTGGACGAAGGCACCATGGTCGACACCTGGGCCACCGTGGGCAGCTGCGCCCAGATCGGCAAGAACGTGCACCTGAGCGGCGGCGTGGGCATCGGTGGCGTGCTGGAGCCCTTGCAAGCCAACCCCACCATCATTGAAGACAACTGCTTCATCGGCGCCCGCTCGGAAGTGGTGGAAGGCGTGATCGTGGAAGAAAACTCGGTCATCTCCATGGGCGTTTACATCGGCCAAAGCACACCGATCTATGACCGCGAAACCGACACCGTCAGCTATGGCCGCGTGCCGGCTGGCTCGGTGGTGATCAGCGGCAGCCTGCCCAAGAACGATGGCAAGTACAGCCTGTATGCGGCCATCATCGTGAAGAAGGTCGACGCCGGTACCCGCGCCAAGACCAGCATCAACGACTTGCTGCGCGCCTGATCGCGGCCAGCGGCACCGGCCAGCACAACAAGCATCAAGCAGCGGGAGGCGCGCAATGAGCAGCGGAAACATGGAGCGCATCCTGCGCCTGATGGCGGACAAGGGCGCTTCGGACGTCTACTTGTCGGCCAATATGCCGGTGCTGATCCGGCTTAACGGCCAGATCGTGCAGCTGTCCGATCAGGTGTTGACGCCGCTGCAACCGCGCCAGCTGATTGCCGAAGTGGTGGACCCGGCCCAAATGGCCGAGTTGGATCAAACCGGCGAGTTGAACCTCGCCGTTTCGGTCAGCAAGGTGGGGAGTTTTCGTCTCTCTGGCTTTCGCCAGCGCGGCAGCATTGCCGGGGTGTTTCGTCACATCCCGCACAACATCCCCAGCCTGGAAAGCCTGAATCTCCCGCCGGTGCTGGGCAAGCTGGTGCAAGAAAAGCGCGGCCTGATTCTCATGGTGGGCGCCACCGGCACCGGCAAGAGCACCACGCTGGCCTCGATGCTGGAGCAACGCAACCAAACCATGACGGGCCATATCCTCACCATCGAGGACCCGTTGGAATACCTGTTCACCAACAAGCGCTCCGTCATCAACCAGCGTGAAGTGGGCCGCGACACCGCCAGTCTGCAAATCGCGCTGAAAAACGCCTTGCGGCAAGCGCCCGACTGCATTTTGATCGGCGAGATTCGCGACCGCGAAACCATGACGGCGGCAATTTCTTATGCCTTGTCGGGCCACTTGGTGCTGGCCACTTTGCATGGCAATAACACCTACCATGCGCTGAACCGGATTTTGTCTTTCTACACGCCTGAGTCGCGCCCGGCTTTGTTGAATGATTTGGCCGCCGGCTTGAAGTCCATCGTGTCACAGCGACTGGTCCGTGCCGCTGCCGGCGGACGCATCCCCGTGATCGAAATTCTGATCAACTCCAAGCTGATCGCCGAGTTGATCGAACAAGGGGATTTCGCGGGGGTCAAGGAGGCGATGGAGAAATCGATTGCCGAGGGCTCTCAGAGTTATGAAGAGCATTTCGCCAAGCTGATCACCGAAGGCACCATCACCCGCGAAGAGGGCTTGGCCTTTGCCGATTCGCCCACCAATTTGCTCTGGCGCTTGCAAAACGAAGCCCCCGGCGGCGGCAAACCCGCGCCACAAGCCCAAGAAAAGGCCAGCGACGAAGCCAGCTTCACCGAAATCACGCTCGACGTCCGCCACGACTGACCCCTGCCGCTCAAGAAGAACAAGCGATGTCCGATACCCTTGCCCTGTTGGAGGCGCTGATTGCGCGCCCCTCAATCACCCCCGAAGACGCAGGCTGCCAAGACCTGATTGCCGAGCGTCTACAAGCCCTGGGCTTTGAGATCGAGCGCATGGACAGCGGCCCTGAAAATTTTCGGGTGCGCAATCTCTGGGCCATCAAGCACGGCAGCGCCACGGATGCCGCAGTGATGCTGTTGGCCGGGCACACCGATGTGGTGCCGCCTGGGCGTCTGGACAGCTGGGCCTCCGACCCCTTTGTGCCCAGCTACCGTGAGGGCCGCATCTACGGCCGTGGCGCTGCCGATATGAAAGGTTCGGTGGCCGCCATGGTGGTGGCCGCTGAAGAGTTCGTGCGCGCCCATCCAGATCACGCCGGCAGCCTGGCTTTTTTGCTGACCAGCGATGAAGAAGGCCCGTCCATCGACGGCACCAAGGTCTGCTGCCAGTTGCTGCAAGCACGCGGTCAGAAGTTGGACTACTGCATCGTCGGCGAGCCCACCTCGGTGGACCAACTGGGCGATATGCTGAAAAACGGCCGCCGCGGCACGCTCAGCGGCAAGCTCCGCGTCAAGGGCATCCAGGGCCATGTGGCCTATCCGCAGCTGGCCCGTAACCCGGTGCACCAAGCCGCGCCCGCGCTGGCTGAGCTGGTGTCGACAGTTTGGGACGCGGGCAATGCCTACTTCCCGGCCACCACCTTCCAGATCTCCAACATCAACGCCGGCACCGGCGCTACCAATGTGATTCCTGGCGAGATGGTGGTGGACTTCAACTTCCGCTTCTCCACCGAGTCCACGCCCGAAGGCTTGAAGTCCAAGGTGCAGGCCCTGCTGGCTCGGCATGGCCTGGAGTACGCGCTGGACTGGACGCTGGGCGGCGAGCCCTTTCTCACCCCCGAGGGCGAGCTCAGCGACGCCATCAGCCAAGCCATCCTGGCGCAGACCGGCGTGCAAACCCAACTCTCCACCACCGGCGGCACCTCGGATGGGCGCTTCATCGCCAAAATCTGCCCGCAGGTGATCGAGTTCGGCCCCATCAATGCCAGCATCCACAAGATCGATGAGTACCTGCCGGCCGACAGCCTGGAGCCGCTGAAAGACATTTACCGACGCACGCTGGAGAACCTGCTGCTGTGAAGCTGATTGACTGCATTGAACTGAACGCCGCCCGCCTGACCCAGGCGGGCGTTTCCTTTGGGCATGGCACCACCAATGCGTTCGACGAAGCGGCTTGGCTGGTACTGTGGCGCTGCGGCCTGCCGCTGGACAGCCTGGACACCCATGAACAACTGGAGCTGAGCGCCGAGCAAGAGCAAGGCATCAAGGACTTGCTGGACCAACGCATCAGCAGCCGCAAGCCCGCGGCGTATTTGACCCAAGAGGCTTGGCTGCAAGGCGTGCCCTTCTACATCGACGAGCGGGCCATCGTGCCGCGCAGCCTGATTGCAGAGCTGATTGCCGATGCTTCCATCGATGCTTGGCTCTCGGATCGGACCCAGCGCGTGCTGGACCTGTGCACCGGCAATGGTTCCTTGGCCGTGCTGGCGGCCATGGCCTGGCCCGAAGTGCAGGTCGACGCCATCGACCTCAGCGCCGAGGCCTTGGCGGTGGCGCGCATCAATGTCGACAAACACCAACTGGGTGAGCGCATCCGTTTGCTGCAAGGCGATGGCCTGAGCCCGGCCGCCGGGCTGCGCTATGACTTGATCTTGTGCAACCCGCCTTATGTGAACAGCGACTCGATGAGCAAGCTGCCGGCCGAGTACCGCGCAGAACCCGAATTGGCTTTGGCCGGCGGCCGCGATGGCATGGACTTTGTGCGCGGTCTCTTGGCCCAGGCCAGCCAGCATCTCAGCCCCCATGGCGTGCTGGTGCTGGAGATCGGCCATGAACGAGATTTTTTTGAAGCGGCCTTCCCGCATCTGGAAGTGGCCTGGATGGAAACATCGGCCGGAGAAGACCAAGTCTTGCTCGTCACCCAAGAAGAACTACTGAAAAAACACCAGGACTTGCAAGCATGATCACCTTACGCAATATCACGCTGCGCCGCGGCACCAAGGTGGTCTTGGACGACGCCTCGGTGACCCTGCAACCGGGCGAGAAAATCGGCCTGGTCGGACGCAATGGCGCGGGCAAATCCAGCTTGTTTGCGATGCTGACCCACCGTCTGCAAAACGACAAAGGCGAGATGGACATTCCGCGCCAATGGGCCGTGGGTGAAGTGGCACAGAACATGCCCGAAACCGATATGCCGGCCACTGATTTTGTGCTGGAAGGCGACACCCGTTTGATGGCCGCCCGGGCCGCCTTGGAAGCGGCCGAAGCCGCCGAAGATGGCCACGCCATGGCCGATGCGCATGCGCTGCTCAGCGATGTCGGTGCCTTTGATGCTCGACCACGAGCACAAGCCCTCTTGATGGGTCTGGGCTTCAAGAGCGAGCAAGTCGACGCCCCGGTGAACAGCTTCTCCGGTGGCTGGCGCATGCGCTTGCAATTGGCACGAGCGCTGATGTGCCCGGCGGACTTGATGTTGCTGGACGAGCCCACCAACCACTTGGACTTGGACGCCCTGGTCTGGCTGGAAGCCTGGCTGCAGCGCTATGAAGGCACGCTGATCGTCATCAGCCACGATCGCGAATTCCTCGACGCCATCACCCGGGTCACCTTGCACCTGGACGAAGGCAAGCTGATTCGCTACGGCGGCAACTACACCACCTTTGAGACCATGCGCGCCGAGCGCATGGAACAGCAGGCTGCGGCCTACGGCAAACAACAAGAGCGCATCGCGCATCTGCAGAAGTTCATCGACCGTTTCAAAGCCAAGGCCAGCAAGGCCAAACAGGCCCAAAGCCGTGTGAAAGCCTTGGAACGCATGGAAAAGCTGGCGCCCGTGCTGGCCTCAGCGGACTTTTCCTTCGAGTTCCGCGAGCCTTTGAACCTGCCCAACCCCATGCTGATGTTTGATGAACTGGCCTGCGGGTATGACACCGACGAAGGCGAGAACATCATCGTGCGCGGCGTCAATCGCTCGGTGCTGGCGGGTCAACGCATCGGCATCTTGGGGGCCAACGGCCAGGGTAAATCCACGCTGGTGAAAACCGTGGCGCGCATGCAGCGTGCCATGGGTGGCAAGATCACCGAAGGCAAGGGCTTAACGATTGGCTACTTTGCGCAGCAAGAATTGGATGTCTTGCGCCTCGACGAAGGCCCCTTGTCGCATATGGTGCGTTTGGCCAAAGAGGTCAGTCCCAGCGCGCGCGAACAGGAATTGCGCGACTTCCTGGGCCAGTTCCGCTTTGTGGGCTCCATGGTCAACCAGCAAGTCGGCTCTCTCTCGGGCGGCGAAAAGGCTCGTTTGGTGCTGGCCATGTTGGTATGGCAGCGCCCCAATCTCTTGCTGCTGGACGAGCCGACCAATCACCTGGACTTGAACACCCGCGAGGCCTTGTCCATGGCCCTCAACGAATTTGAGGGCACGGTCATGTTGGTCAGCCACGACCGCGCGCTTTTGCGAGAGGTCTGCGATGAGTTTTGGCTGGTCTCCAAAGGCGGCGTTGCACCCTTTGATGGCGATTTGGACGACTACCAAAAGTGGTTGTTGGAGCAATCTAAAGAAGCCGCCAAGGCGGCCAAAGAGGCCAGCAAAGCGGCCCTCAAGAGTGCCCGCGAAACGGCCGCCACTGCCGCTCCTGTCGCCGCTGCGCCGGCACCGGCCAGCAAGTCACCCGTCGCGCGAGAAGACCGCAAGGCCAGCGGCCAAGCCCGGCAAAAGCTGGCCGAGCTAACCAAGCCGCTGCGTCGCGAGATGGAGTCCATTGATGCCAAGCTGAACAAGCTGGCCGATGAGCGCAGCGCTGTTGAAGCCCAACTGGCCGCGGGCACGGCCACACCCGCTCAGATTGCCGACTTGGGCCGCCGTTTGAAAGCCATTGGCGATGAACTGGCCGAGGCAGAAATGCGTTGGCTGGAACTCAGCACAGAGCTCGACGCGATTCACGCCAACGCATAAGGTTCACGTCGAGGCGGGTATCAACAAGACTTAAGACAGCTCAAGACGCCTTGAGCTGCTTCTCGAGCCCCTTCAGTGCGCCAGTAACACAGCCGCCAAGCCCAAAGCGGCCGGCAAGGCCTGCACATACAGGATCTTGCGGCTGACGGTGGCGGCGCCGAAAACGCCCGCCACCAGCACGCAGCCCAAGAAGAAGAGCTGCACAGGCTCCCCCGCCCGGCCTTGACTCAAGCCCCAGACCAGACCCGCACTCAAAAAGCCGTTGTACAGGCCTTGATTGGCGGCCAAAACCTTGCTGGCCTGGGCGAACTCAGGCGTCAAGCCAAAGGCTTTGCGGCCAAGCGGTTGGGTCCAGAAGAACATCTCGAGGACCATGAAGTAAAAGTGCAAAGCCGCCACCAAGGCCAGCAAAGCATAAGCAATCCATTGCATTCCGGGCTCCGATTCCAAGTCATTGCGGTGGAGCGATGGACTGTACCCGCGCCCAAGACCTCTGGCCGCAATGGTCGATGGCGATTGGGCAAACATTCTGAAAACAAACAAGGGCGGGCCGAGCGCTAGCACAGCGGAACAAGACCATTTCAATTTTGTGCAATTTAATTGCCAACTACATTTACGCCCATGCCACTCGACAAGTCCTCACAGCTAGGCGCCGACAAGAAGTCAGCGTCCATATTGCCATACGCCGCCGGCGATGAAATGCTTCAACTCGACCGCCAGCTTTGCTTTGCCTTGTATGCCAGCTCGCTGGCCATGACCAAGGCCTACAAGCCTTTGCTGGCGCCGCTGGGCCTGACTTACCCGCAATACCTGGTGATGCTGGTGCTGTGGGAAAGCGATGGCATCCATGTCTCCCAACTGGGCGAACGCCTGTCGCTGGATTCAGGCACGCTGACGCCCTTGCTCAAGCGCATGGAAAGCAGCGGCTGGCTGCAGCGCCAACGCGCCCAAGACGATGAACGCCGTGTTGACGTATTCCTGACCGCAAGTGGGCTTCAACTCAAAGCAGCAGCGCGCTCGATACCGGGCACGCTGGCTTGCGCCAGCGCCTGCAGCTTGAAGGAGCTCCAGCAATTGACCCAAAGACTGCACCGACTCAGACGGCAAATCCAAGGCAGTCAAGAGGCCATCGCGTGCAGCAATGAATGAGCCGAACGACCGCAGCATCTATACCCCCTTCCCCAAGTCTCGATTCCACCATTCCCCTCACCACCCGCAAAGGAAAACACCATGGCTCTCGAAAAAGTTCTCTACACCGCCCATGCCACCAGCACCGGCGGCCGTGAAGGCAAATCCTCCACGCCCGATGGCGTTTTGAATCTGACCCTGAGCACACCCAAGGAGTTGGGCGGCGCTGGCGGCCCGGGCACCAACCCCGAGCAGCTCTTTGCGGCCGGCTACTCGGCCTGCTTCATCGGCGCGATGAAGGTGGTGGCGGGCAAGATGAAAATCGCTTTACCAGCCGATGTGAGCATCAAGGCCGAGGTGGGCATCGGCCCCATACCCGCGGGTTTTGGCATTCAGGTCGCCCTGAACATCAGCATCCCGGGGCTGGACAAGGCCAGTGCCGAGCAACTGGTGGCGGCAGCACACCAAGTCTGCCCTTATTCGAATGCCACACGCGGCAATATCGATGTCAGCCTGAACATCATCTAAAGCTGGCCTCTCAGAGGCTGTGGGGCCCAAGCATTGCGGCGGCCCCGCTCTGTTCCTGCGCTGCGCGAAGCACTCAAGCCGCCCGGGCTTGGGTCTGGTTTTGTAGCAGCGTCAATAAGAGCTCAATGCGCGCCTTCACCGGGCTCAAAGCACCGGCACTGGGCAAGGCTTCAGCAGAGGCCGTCACCGGCCCGGCATCGCAACGGGTGCTTCGCCACACGCACACCCCGGCATCTTGGGCTTCGCGCAAGGCGGCTTCCAGGCTAGCGGACAAGCTGCCATTGCCAGTTCCCGCAACCACCAAGCCATCCACCAAGCCCTGTGCCACCAGCGTGCGCACCACCGAACCCTGTGCGCCGACATGGTTCATCACGATTTCTACCCGAGGCCAAACGTTGGGTGTCAAGGCCGAAACCAATGAAGTTCCCAGGCCCGCCTGCGCCACCGGCGGCCAGCCCAACCAACGCACCTGCCCCTCCTCAATCGTCGCCAAGCGCGCGCCATCGACCGAGGCAAAGGCATCGAGCTTGTAGCTGTGCACCTTGCGCACCTGTTCGGCGCTGTGCACCTGCCCGGCAAAAGCAAGCAAGACACCGCCAGCGCGGCCATCCAAGGCCAAAGTGACGGCATCCAACAAGTTTTGCGGCCCATCTTTTTGCAAGGCTGTGGCGGGACGCATGGCAGCGGTCAACACCACCGGCTTTTGCGGGGCCAGCAAGCGCTGCAGGAAATAGGCGGTCTCCTCCAAGGTATCGGTGCCATGGGTGATGACCAGCCCGGCCACCTCGGGCCGAGCCAGATGAGCTTCGACCCGCAGCGCCAAACGCCGCCAAGTCTCAAAGTCCATGTCTTTGCTGTCGAGTTGAGCGACCTGCTCGGTTTCCAATTGAAAGGCCGCCAATGCGGGCACCGCCCCCACCAGTTGTTCAACACCGAGTTGCGCCGCGCGATAACCCACATTGTCCGAAGCATCTTCGGCAGTGCCGGCAATGGTGCCGCCAGTCCCCAGAATCACCACTCGGCAGCCCCTGGTGCCTGCCGTCTGTTCTTTGCTCGCAATGGGGCCATTGTTTTTTTGCATTTTTCGCTTGCCTGGATGAAAATACAGTAACTGGATGAATATTCAGGTCAACCCCAGCAGGATCCTCATGGACGACAAGCCGAAACTCACCGCACGCCAACAACAAATCCTTGATTTGGTCCGGCAGGCCATCGAATTGACCGGCGCGCCACCGACCCGGGCCGAGATCGCCGCTGAGTTGGGCTTTCGCTCCGCCAATGCCGCCGAAGAACATTTACAAGCCCTGGCTCGCAAAGGCGTGATCGAGTTGCTGGGCGGCACTTCCCGTGGCATCAGGCTGAAGTCTGACACATTGAAGGCGGTGAATCAGGCCAGGGAGGCAAAAGAAGCGCAACAACTCCGCCTGAGTCAAAGTCGAAACAAAGACCTTCACGAACGCCAATTCAGTTTGCCCCACCCTGCTTTGGCGCAATTGACCTTGCCTTTGGTCGGACGAGTTGCTGCCGGGCAACCCATTCTTGCGCAAGAGCATATTGAACAGAGCTATGCAGTCGAAGCGAGTATGTTCACGCAAAAACCCGACTATCTATTAAAGGTCCGCGGTATGAGCATGAAGGATATCGGCATCATGGATGGCGACCTGCTGGCCGTGAAAAAAGTATCGGAAGCCAAAAACGGGCAGATTGTGGTCGCAAGATTGGGCGACGAAGTCACCGTGAAACGATACCTGCGCAACCGCAAAGGCATTGAGCTGCTGCCCGAAAATCCCGAGTTTGAACCGATATTGGTGGCAGAAGGCGATGAGAGTTTTGCCTTAGAGGGTTTAGCCGTCGGTTTGATTCGCGGGCAAATGTTCAGCTGATATCCATTCAACGGCAATTTGTGTGGCTTGCGGTGCGGCCATTGGCTGAGGCTGAGGCTTTTGCTTGTTGGCTGGAGAATGTGGGGCGCCTCAACGCAGTTCCGCAGAAGCTCGACATGCAAAGGCGCTCTGGGTCCAAAGCCCGCGAACCTGCATCTGCTCCTGCATCAGCGCCTGCACGCACAGCCATTGCGGGAGGCAATTCACGACGGCGCTTCATGTGTTGCGGTCCAGGACGGGCCGCCGCGGGAAAGATGCCCCTAATAGCCTCAGGGAGATGAGGTAGACCGTCATCAATCACGCGTGACTCGGGCTTTGTGCAAGTCGCGGCCCGCACCCGAACCGTCGAGCATTGCGCTCGAGCAGCGTCTTCACGCAAATCACCCAAACGAAACCCGAAAGCACAAAGGAAAAGGCCCTGACTGCATTCGCAATCAGGGCCTTTTAAGCTGGCGGAGTGGACGGGACTCGAACCCGCGACCCCCGGCGTGACAGGCCGGTAT
>CAMFGY010000008.1 GCA_945952065.1 uncultured Burkholderiales bacterium
TTGGATGGTTTGTTCGCTCGCCGGCCCAGTCTCTGAACGTCGAGCGGAACCCATGGGGAACGGCGTTAGCTTTCATTCGCCGTAGCACTTGGGTCAGCGCCATGTCGGACAGCTGGCCGCCTCGCGGCGCAGAAAAAATGAAATCGCTTCCTTCAATTCTTGGCATGCTCTCAACCAGCTTAAGCATTTTGTCGGTCAGCGGCACTCGGTGCCCTTTGCCCGCCTTCATGCGCTCAGCGGGGATGGTCCAAATCTTGGCGGCTTTGTCGATCTCGGCCCAGGTTGCGCCCCTGGTCTCACCACTACGTGCCGCGGTCAAGATCGTGAACTCAAGGGCGCGTGCTGCCGTGCCTTCACGCTTCCGTAAATCGAGCATGAATTCGGGCATGGCATCGATGGGTAGAGCCTTGTGGTGCTCGACCTTCTGAATCTTGCCTGGCGCCGCCAAGAGCTTATCGAGATGCCCTTTCCATCGGGCCGGGTTGTCCCCAGTGCGGTACTTGCGAACCGTCGCCCAGTCCAAGACGGACTCCAATCGACCCCTTAGGCGGCTTGCCGTTTCAGTCTTGCTCTTCCAAATCGGTTCAAGGATCTTTAGCACATGCTCTTGTCCGATGTCCTGGATCAGCAGATCCCCGATGACTGGGTATGCGTAGTTTTTCAGCGAGCCAGTCCATTGCGCAAGATGCTTGGCACTTTTCCATGTATCACCATGAGCGCTGATGTAAGTCTCGGCGGCGGTTTGAAAGGTGATGGCTGTAGCTTGTTGGGCGCGCAGTTGGCTCGCCGCCTCTCGCTTTCGTTCGATGGGGTCAATGCCTTGAGCAATCTCGTCGCGGGCCTTCCTGGCGCGTTCCTTGGCTTGAGCCAGAGGAACATCCGGGAACCCACCTAAGCCGATATGGCGGCGCTTGGATCCAACCATCACACGCAAAACCCACGATCTCGACCCGGATTCGACGACGTAAAGGTACAAGCCCGCCACCCCACCAACGGCATGATGGCCAGGTTGAGTCAGGCGGCCCACAGACAGTGGAGAGAGTTCTTTGGCCTTACGCGCCATAGCTGAAATGCTCGAAATTTATCTACCATCGTTTCTACCATAAGCCGTCCGATTGCGTTGTTTTTGTTTGGACGCTATTGGATCGTCGATTTGGCATTTCTCCTATGAGAACGCAGATTTTTGAACGTTTTTGGATGTCCTTGAATTGGATGTAGGGGGACCCCCTCTCCTCCAAATCGCAAAGCCCGCTGAGCTCACGCTTGGCGGGCTTTGTCGTTTCTGCAGTGTTCTGGGCTCCGCCGGGGCGAGCCCCCATCGGAGGGGGTATCTTGTGCGCTTCGATTGCTGGACAGTGCGGCTGGCGCGGCATGGGCATGGCTGCGCAGGAGCGGATCATGTACTTCGACGAGGCAGACACGGGCGACTACCGTATTTACGCGGGCGCCATGGAACGGATGAACAGCTATGGCTATGTGGCCGCCGTGGTCGTCATGCGGGTGCGTGGCAGTGAGCCTCGCCAAGAAGCGTTCCGGGATGAAAGCTTGGCGGGCGGTTTTTGCTGGTCGACGCCCAAAGAGGCTTTGCAGTTTGCTTTGAATGCAGGGCGCGATGTGGTGATGTGCCGGATTGGGGCGCGGGTCTGAGGTGGCTCTGAAGCAGCCCTCGGCGGCGGCTTCAGCCCGGGCTTGCTTCATCGTTCGGTACTTTCTGCGGGCCCGATCGGCTTGCGGCGCCGTTTTTGAGGGTCAATAAACCGTCGCTCGTCGCTTCTGCGGCGCTTTCATCTTGCGAGCGGCTGTGCCGGGCGGCTACGCTGCGCACATGCTCAAAGTCTCGACTGCAAACACGTCCTCGGCAGCTGCCGGTTCCCCCGCGCCGATGCTCAGCCATGCGCAAGCTTGGCAGGGCTTTATCGCCTATCTAACACCTTTGCGATTGATGCTGGCTTTGGGCCTGGCATCCTTGGGCGCAGTCTTGCTGAGCCCCATTTTTGCCACGCCTTTGCCGGTGCTCTTGGGGCGAACCTTGTTTGTGGGCTTGCTGGGGCTGTTGGCCTTTTCGGCGGCTGGGCAATGGCCGCGCCGGCTGCCGGCTTGGATGGCGCGCTGGTTGCTGCAGGTGCTGGTCGTGGTGGTGGCCGTGCCGGGTGCCACATTGGTGGTCTATTTGATCGCGGTAGGGGGCGATATCGAGTCCTTGCTGCGCAGCCCGAATCGTTTGATGGGCTTTATGTGGATTGCCGGCTCCGGCTTGTTGGTGGCGCCTTTGCTGGCGATGGGCGCGCTGTATCGTCAGCGCGATGCCGAAGCGCGCAGTGAGGCCCTGCGTTTTGAGTTGGAGCGCAGCGAGTTGGAGCGTCAGGCTTTGGATGGTCGGCTGCGCTTGTTGCAGGCGCAGATTGAGCCGCATTTCTTGTTCAACACCTTGGCCAATATTCGCGCCCTGGTGGAAACTGGATCGCCGCAAGCCGCGCCGGTGCTGCGCAGCTTGATCGCCTATCTGCGTGCGGCGATGCCGCGTTTGCAAGAGGAGTCGGCCAGCGTGGGCGATGAGTTGGCTTTGGTGCGCGCCTATCTGGAATTGATGCATCTGCGCATGCCCGATCGGCTGCAGTTCCGCATCGAAGTGCCTGCTGAGCTGCTGGCCCTGAAGTGCCCGCCCATGGCCTTGTTGACCTTGGTGGAAAACGCCGTGCGTCATGGCATTGACCCCAGTGAAGAAGGCGGCAGCATTGTGCTGGGTGGGGCGCTGAGCGAGGGGGAGCAAGTGGCCCAGCTGTGGGTCAGCGACACCGGCGTGGGTTTGGCGCAAAGTTCGGGCGCAGGCACGGGCTTGCGCAATCTGCGCGAGCGTTTGAAGGTGTTTTACGGCCCTTCGGCGCGACTGGAATTGGCTGAGAATTCACCGTGCGGACTGCGGGCCGAGATCCGCTTTCAGGTCTGAACCTTGGGCATGAAGCCTGTCCCCAAGCTGTGCGAGGTGCATGCCCCATGGAACTTCTATGAACCCGACCAACATCACGCCCTCTGCGGGCCTTGACCGAGCGCCCAGCGCGCTGATTGCCGATGACGAGCCCTTGCTACGGGAGACTTTGGCCCGTGCTTTGCGCAGCGTTTGGCCTGAGTTGGTCTTGGTCGCCCAAGCCAGAAACGGGCGCGAGGCGCTGGAGATGTTTGAGGCGGCGCAGCCCGATATTGTGTTCTTGGACATCCATATGCCGGGCCTCAGTGGCATCGAGGTGGGCCGCCAACTGGCGCGGCGGGCGCAAATCGTGTTCGTCACGGCCTATGAGCAATACGCAGTGCAGGCGTTTGAGCAGGGTGCATTGGACTATTTGGTCAAGCCGTTTGAAGACGCCCGTCTTGCCGACACCGTGGAGCGTCTGAAGTCGCGGCTGCAGGAGCGTCGTCAAGGCGGCCCAGGCCCGGCAGAAGCGGCCATGGAGGCCGTGCTGAACAAGCTGATGGAGCGCATGGGTCAGATGCAGATGGCCTCAATGGCCACGCCGCTGAGCGCGCAGGCTTTGCCCGCATCGTCCAACGCCGCTTCGGGCAAAGCCTATCTGCAGTGGATTCGAGCCTCGGTCGGCGCCTCACTCAAGCTGATTCCTGTGGAGGAGATCCTCTACCTGCGTTCCGACGAAAAATACACGCTGGTGGCCTGGAGCGAGGGCGAGGCTTTGATTCGCACGCCGCTGCGTGAACTGTTGGAGCAAATGGATCCGGCGTGTTTTGTGCAGGTGCATCGCTCGGTGGTGGTCAATTTGCGCGCCATCAGTCATGTCACGCGCGGGCCCAATGAAACGGCCGATGTCCATCTCAAGGGCCGCAGCGAAGTGCTGCCCGTCAGCCGCAGCTATTTGCATTTGTTCCGGCAGATGTGAAGAGGGCCGCGCGGAGCGCGGCCCTGTGGCGCAATGCGCTGCGGCGGCAAAGCCGCAGGCTTCAGCGGCTCGGGGGCTGAGCCTGCTGGCCGGTGACGACCACGGTTTCCAGCCGCCACATCACCGGTGTGGCGCCTTCGGGCGTGAAGAACAGCGCATCGACAAAGCCCAGCAGCACAATCAGCAAGAGGGCGATCAACAGGGCCGAATGCAGCCCAGACTCCGAGAAGGTGTGGATCTTTTGGCTAGCCATGATGTGAGCTCCTGAAAAGACGCAGCCGAGGTCTGCTCAGAAACTCTATGCGTCGGCGCGCCAATCTTCCAGGCATGCATGCAAAGAAAAAGCGCGGCAGGGCCGCGCTTCTTTGTGGGCCGGGCTGCAGCGCCCTTGGCATCCAGCATCAACCAGCTTTAGATCGGCTCAGATCGGCTCAAATCGGCTCAGTCCGCGTTTGCAGCCAGTTCAGCGCCTCACCGCTGAGCAAGGGGGCGAGCTTGGCGCGCACCTGCTGGTGGTAGGCGTTCAACCAGGCAATGTTGTCGGCGCCCAGCAGATCTTTGTCGATGCAGCGGGTGTCGATGGGGCACAGCGTCAGGGTTTCAAAGGCCAGCATGTCGCCAAACTGACCCTTCTCTGCGGTTTCGTGCGGCACATTGAGCACCAGGTTTTCGATGCGCACACCCCATTGCCCGGGGCGATAGATGCCAGGCTCTATCGAGGTGATCATGCCCAGCTCCATGGCCATATTGGCATCGGGCACGCCCTTGGAGATGTTTTGCGGGCCTTCGTGCACATTCATGAAATAGCCCACGCCATGGCCGGTGCCATGGCCGTAGTCCAGGCCATGGGCCCACATCGGCGCGCGCGCCAGCGCGTCCAGCATGGGGCCCAATGTGCCGCGCGGATAGCAGGCCCGCGACAGCGCCAAAGTGCCTTTGAGCACCAGGGTGTAATCGCGCTTTTGCTCAGCCGAGACTTGCCCGATGGGCCAGACCCGGGTGATGTCGGTGGTGCCACCCAGATACTGCGCGCCCGAATCGATCAGCAGCAGGCCGTTGCCTTCGATGACGGCATGAGACTCTGCGGTGGCGCGGTAATGCGGCATGGCGCCGTTGGCATTGAAGCCGGCGATGGTGGGGAAGCTCAAGCCCACAAAGCCGGGGCGTCGCGCGCGCGCGGCCGTCAAATGCTCATCCACGCTCAACTCGGTGAGTCGCTGCTGGCCCAGCGCTTGTTCAAACCAGGCGTAGAACTCGCACATGGCCACGCCGTCCTGCACCATGGCTTCGCGCACAAAAGCGGCTTCCGCGGCTGTCTTGCGGCTCTTGGCCAAGGTGCTGGGGTTGATGGCCTCAATCACGCGGGCTTGGGCCGGCACTGCCTCGCGCAGGCCCAGTGTGACGCGGCGGGGGTCCATCAGCACGGTGGCATTGCCGGGCAATTGCGCCAGGGCGGCGGCCGCGTCGCGGTAGTGGGCCAGTTGAACACCGTCGGCGGCGAGGCGGTCGCGCAAATCGGCATCGATCTTGCCTTCGGCCACGAAGAGGGTGGCACTGTCTTGGCTCAACAGCGTGTGCGCCATGAAGACGGGGTTGTAACTCACATCCGCGCCGCGCAGATTGAACAGCCAAGCGCTGTCGTCCACGCTGGAGATGAAGTGGTGGCTGGCGCCGTGGCGCGCCATGGCGGCGCGCACGCCGGCCAGCTTCTCGGCGCGCGAAACCGTGGCTTGGGGCGGCAAATGCTCGTAGATCTTGGCAACGGGCAAACCGGGCCGCGAGGGCCAAATCATGTCGACCACATCAATATCGGTGCGCATCGCAATGCCAAAGCGCTGCATGGCGCTGCGCAATTGTTGGGCCAGGGCCAAGCCCAGCACCTGGCCGTCGATGGCCAGTGTCTGCCCGGCTTGCAATTGCGCGCCGATCCAGTCGATGTAGTGTGTGGCTGCCGCGGTGGGGATTTTTTCCAGCGCAATGCCGCTGCCGGCCAGCTCGGCTTCGGCCTGCGTCCAGTAGCGGCTGTCGGCGAAGACTGCGGCGCGCTCCAGCGTCACCACCAAAGTGCCCACCGAACCGGTGAAACCAGACAGCCACTGCCGGGTTTGCCAGCGCTCGGGCAGGTATTCAGACAGATGGGGGTCGGCGGAAGGCACCAAACAGGCGTGCACGCCCTGGGTTTTCATTGCATCACGCAGTTGTTCGATGCGAAGCGTGATGGCGGAGCTGCGGGAATCCATGGCTTGTCTCCAGCGACGCTGGCCGCGCCGGGTGGGCGTTGCGAGTCGCTTCTTTGGGGTTGCGTGGTCGGCGCAAGTGGCGCGCAAGGCGCGCATTGCAGGGGTTGATGCGAACGCCGGATTGTAGAGGAGGGGCCAGCGGCCCCACTGCGCATGGTGCGTCCGAACGCGGCGCGGAATTCAGGCCGCCGGCAAGCGCAATTCGAACATCGCGCCGCCTTGCGGGTGGTTGTGCGCGGTGACGCTGCCGCCGTGGGCCGTCATGATGTTGCGACAAACGGCAAGCCCCAATCCGGCCCTTTCTTTGCCGCCCACAAAGCCTGCACTGAGTTTGGGGCTGGCTTCGTTGGGGCTGCTGCTGTTGGCGCCGGTGGCTTGGTGGAAGGGCTCAAAAATCTGTTCCAGCTCACCGATAGGGATGCCCGGGCCTTGGTCGTGCACATGGATGCAAACGTCTTGCACTTCGCGAGACAGCTGAATCCTGACCATGCTGTTGGCCGGGGTGAAGCGCAAGGCGTTGTCCAACACATTGCGCAAGGCCTGTTGCAGACGGCTGCCGTCCATTCGCACCATCAGGCTGGGGGCCTTGATTTGCAGATCCAGTTGGACGGACTGCTTGTCGGCGCTTGCTTGCATGTCTTCGACCAAGCTCTTGACCCAGGGCACCAGGTCTTGCCGGCTCAGTTGCAAGCTGCCGATGGTGCTTTCAAGTTTGGACAAGTCCAGCAAGTTGTTGACCAACTCCAGCATTCTTTGGCCCGAGGTGTGGATGCGGGCAAACATGTCTTGCAGGCGCGGCTGATCGCCGCTTCGGCCCAGGCCCAGCTCAGAAAAGCCGATGATGCTTTGCAGCGGGGTGCGCAACTCGTGGCTCATATTGGCGACAAACTCGGTCTTGACCCGGTTGGCATGTTCCGCCGCATCGCGAGCCTCGGCGATTTGGCGCTCGGCCTCGACGAAGCGGCTGATGTCGATGGCACTGCCCAGCACACCGGCGGGCTTGCCGCTGGCATCGAGGTAGACGGCGCGATGGGTGAGGAAATTGCGTTCGCGTTCTTGCACCTCCAAGTGTTCGCTGCCGCCTTTGCTGAGCAGCTGTGCGTCGCGCGCCTCGACCGGTTCGGCCTGCGCGGCCGGGCGCAGCTCGCTGAGCTTGCGACCCAGCGCGAGGTTTTTTTCCACGCCCGTCATCTCGGTCCAGGCTTGATTGACCATCACAAAGCGCAGGGCCAAGTCCTTGGCGAAGATGGGGATGGGGCAAACGTCAATCAAACGGGCCGTGAATTCCAGCTGCGCTTGCAGGCGCAAGCGTGCGTCTTCGCGTTCGGTCACATCGAGCGCGAAGCCGGCATAGCCAATCAGCAAGTCGTCTTCGCGCTTGATCGGCGTGACGCTCACTTCCAGCACACGCTTGCGGCCATTGACGGCGGCCAAACGCAGCGTCACCGGCAAGTTCAAGAACCCGGCCGTGCTGCGGTACAGGCCGCGCGCACGGGCTTGATCGGCGGGGTCCACCAGACTTTCAAAAGGCAGGCCCAGCAAGGCCTCGGCATGGCTGCTGCCCAGAAACTCCGGGTGGTTGATGAATTGCAGCACGCCTTGCGCATCGGTATGGAACATCAGCTCTTGCACATTGGCAATCAGCTGCCTTTGCTCGCGCTCTTTGACCGCGAGCTCATTCAAGGCAGCTTCCAAGTCTTTGCGCGCTGTGTCGTAGGCGGTGAGCGCGCGCCAAGCCATGGCGCCCAATGCGCCCATCAGCGCCAGTCCCACCAAAGCGATCAAGGCCACCACTTGGACGCTGTCTTGGATGTGGCGCCAGACCGAGCTTTGCGGCAATTCAATGATCAAGGCCAGGGCGTGATCTCGCGTCAAGCGAAAGCTGCCCAGGGCGGGCTGTTGGTCCAGGCCGATGGCGCGGTAGCTGCCGCGCTCTTGGGCGGGCAGCAATTGTTTGAAAACAATATGTTCATTGGCGCGGCTGCCCGGGCGCAAGGCCAGCGCTTCGTTGATGGTGATGAGCTCGCCGTGTAGGTTGTAGAGCGCGGCGCGGTGCTCGTTGTCGCCCAATTGAATGGTGAAGTAATTGGAGAAGTAATCTGGGTTCAGCGCGGCCACCCAGTAGCGCGTGCCTTGCGGCGTGCTTTCGGTCAAACTCAGCGGCAATAGAAATTGCTGGATGCTGCGCTCTTGAGCGGGCAGGCCGCGGCCTTGCTGAGTCAGGTCGCTCAGGTCGCGTCCGGCCAGCAGATGCCCCAAGCCGTTGGGGGGGCGGTCGTCGCGGCTTTGCAAGAGCTTGAGGGGCAAGCGCCGGCCGATATTGCTGGCACTGCTGCTGGCCAGAATCAGACCTTCGCTGTCCAGCAGTGAAAAGCTGCGCACATAGGGCATGGCCACCAAGGACTGGTTCAAAAAGCCGTTCATGGCCTCGCTGCCCGGAGCAATGCGCCCGCCCTCCACAGAGCGAGGCATGCTTTGCAGATGCATGCTGACGGTGTTCAGGGTGAGGCTGAGATGGCCCTCCAGGGTACGCGCGTAGAGCTCATTGTGTTCAACTTCTGAAGCTTGGCGCTGCCGATACTGGACCCAGACAAAAGTGGTGGCCAGCAGCAAAAGCGCCAAGCTCAGCAGACTGGCCCCCCACAAGGCCATATGGCGATTGAGCCATCCGGGCAGGTTTTGTGAACTGATGTTGGCCATGGCCTCAGTCGCGGATCAAGATGTCACTCAGCCCGTGGCGCTGGGCGAACTGGGCCAAGCGGCCATCTTTCTTGGTTCTTGCGACAAAACTGTTGATGCGCTGCAGCCAAGCTTCATCGCCCGGCTTGACGGCGTAGGCGTAAGGCAGGACATGAAAGGGAGTAGGGGGCGCCACCAAACGCGCCCAATCGGTGGTCTCGAGCATGCGGTGGCTGTAGGGATAGTCGGTCATGAAGATGTCCACCCGCCCCGACTCCAACTCTTGCTCACGCGTGGATGTGGGCTTGATCACAACCATTTCAGCGTGCTTCAACCAAGCGCTCATCACCGGTTCAATGAAAGTGCCGGCCTGCACGGCCACTTTGATGCCCGGCTTGTCGATATCCGCCCAGGTTTTGATGCTGCGATTCGAGCGCGTGGTGATGCCGTAGATGTCGCTTTGCAGGTATGGCGTTGAGAAGCGCAAATGCTTTTGCCGCTCTGCGGTGATGCCAATGGCAAACATCGAGACGTCGCAGCGATCCTGCTTCAGGTCTTCCACCAAGCGAGGAAAACTGGAATCCGCATAAACCAGTTTGGTGCCCAGTTCTTTGGCCAGCGCCGCGGACATATCGATATCGATGCCGCTGAGATCTTGGGTGCGTGGGCTGCGATAGCTGACGGCGTAATACGCCGGCCAGATGCACACCCGCAGCGTGTGGCTGGACTCCACCCGTTCCGCCACTTCACCGGCAAGACCTGACCCCGCGCACATCCACAACAATGAAACCATGAGCGGACGGCGCAGCGAAAACAGCATGTCAAGAACCCCTGTGTGTGTCTTGGGTCATGGGCTTGGCTCTCGGGTGGCCAAACTCTGCTGACCCGGACTCTATCGCATAGGCCTCCTCGGGCGCAGTGGGATGATGCCTGGAATCAAGGCGCTTTTCAAAGCTCGGTGCGCAAGGCCCACAGTTCGGGGAAGAGCACCACATCCAGCATCTTGCGCAGATAGCCCACACCCGAGGTGCCGCCGGTGCCGCGCTTGAAGCCGATCACCCGCTCCACAGTGGTCACATGACGGAAGCGCCAGAGCCGGAAGGCGTCTTCCAGATCGACCAGTTCTTCGCCCATTTGATACGAGTCCCAGTGCTTGCTGGGGTCTCGGTAGACCTCCAGCCAGGCGGCTTTGACGGCCTCATCGGCGCTGCGGGGCTGGGTCCAGTCGCGCTCAAGCGCATGGGCTGGCACGCTGATGCCGCGCCGGGCCAGCAGGCGCAAGACCTCGTCGTACAAAGAGGGCGCGCGCCAGGCAGCCTCCACCTCGGCCAGCAAATCAGCCCGGTGCGCATGCGGCTTGAGCATGGCAGCATTCTTGTTGCCCAGCATGAACTCGATGCGCCGGTACTGCGCGCTTTGAAAGCCGCTGCTGTTCGACAGATAGGGGCGGATGGCGGTGTACTCGGGCGGCGTCATGGTCGCCAGCACATCCCAGGCATGCACCAATTGCTCCATGATGCGCGAGACCCGCGCCAGCATCTTGAAGGCCTCGGGCAGACGGTCAGTCGCCACGCAAGCCACGGCGGCCTGCATCTCATGCAGCATCAGCTTCATCCACAGCTCCGAAGTCTGGTGCTGCACGATGAAAAGCATCTCGTTGTGCTCGGGTGAGAGCGGGTGCTGGGCGCTGAGGATCTGGTCCAGATGCAGATAGTCGCCGTAGCTCATGTCCTTGGAGAAGTCGAGTTGGGCGCCCTCGTCGCGGACGATGGCTTCGGTGTGGTGCGGGCAGCTCATGTCACGGCTCCTTGCGTTTGAAACTCGGGGCGCTGCCATTCCTGCTGCAGCAACACCTGATGCAGATGCTCAACGGCATCAAACACATCGGCAAAACCGATGTACAGCGGCGTAAAGCCAAAGCGCAGGATGTGCGGCACTTCGGCCAAGCGGCCGGGGTCGCCGGCGCGGAAGTCGCCGATCACGCCGCGCGCAATCAAGGCCTGGATGACGGCATAGCCCGCCTCCTGCAGCGGCGCATCCAGGCTCAGGCACACCTGGCTGCCACGTTTGGCTTCGTCGCGCGGCGAGGCCAAGCGCACGCCCAGCTTGGCGCAGCGGGCCTCGGCCAACTCGATGAAGAGCTCGGTCAGCGCAATGGATTTTTTGCGCAGGGCCGCCATGCCGCCGAAGGGCTCGGCCGCCAAGACGGTGTCCACCCCGCACTCCAGCGCCGCCAGCGAGAGCATCGCCGGGGTGCCGCAGATATAGCGTTTGATACCCGGCGCGGGTTGGTAGTCGGTGGTGAATTGGAAGGGCGCCGCATGGCCCAGCCAGCCCGACAGCGGCTGCCAAAAGTCTTCGGCGTGGCGCGGATGGGCCCAGACGAAAGCCGGCGCGCCCGGGCCGCCATTGAGGTATTTGTAGCCGCAGCCGATGGCAAAGTCGGCATTCGCGCCTTTCAAATCCACCGGCACCGCGCCGGCCGAATGCGCCAAGTCCCAGATGACCAGGGCGCCGGCGGCATGGGTGGCGGCGGTCAGCGCTTGCATGTCGTGACGGTAGCCGGTGCGGTAGTTCACCTCGGTCAGCATCAACACGCCCAGCTCGGCATTCAGCGTGGCGGGAATCTCATCGACATGGTCCACCAGCTTCAGCGTCCAGCCATGCTGGCGGGCCAAGCTCTCGGCAATGTAAAGGTCGGTGGGGAAGTTGCTGCGTTCGGAGACGATGAGCTTGCGCTCTGGCGCCGTCTTCTGGCTGATGCCGATGGCGGCAGACATCACTTTGTAGAGGTTCAACGAGGTCGAATCGGCCACGATCAATTCACCGGGCGCTGCGCCCACCAGCCGGGCGATCTTGTCGCCGATGCGGCTGGGCAGGTCTATCCAGCCCGCGGTGTTCCAGCTCTTGATGAGGTCTTGGCCCCATTCTTTTTGAATCACTTGCTGCACCCGGCCCAAGGTGGCGCGTGGCAGCACGCCGAGGGAATTGCCGTCCAGATAAATGGTGCCGGCGGGCAGGTCGAATTGGTGCTTCAGTTCGCGCAGCGGATCTTCTTGATCCAGCACATCGCAGTCTTGTCTTGTCGTCATGGGGAACTCCTGTGGAAATTCAAAGGGCGCGCAGCACCGCACGTACCGGAGAGGCGCAGGCGCCGGCCAGCTTCAGCGGCAGCGCGATCAACTCATAGTCGCCTTCGGCCACCTCGTCCAAGACGAGGTTTTCCAGCACCCGCAGATCCAGGCGCAGCAGTTGCTGATGGCTGTCCAGGCTTTTGCTGCTGCTGGGGTCCACAGAAGGCGTGTCCAAACCAATCAGCTTGACGCCGCGGCTGGCCAGCCAAGCCACGGTGTCGGGGGCATAGGCGCTGAAGTCGGGGTTCCAGACGGTGTCGGCGCGTTCGCAGCAGCGCACCAAGACGCGAGCCGGCAGATTGGCTGCGGCATGGCGCAAATGCTCGATCTGAATCAGCGGGCCGCAGTCGATGGCGTGGATGACGCGGCAGGGGCCCAGATAGGGGTCCAAGTCCACCTCGGCGCTGCTGGCTGCGCCGGCGGCGTAATGCAAGGGCGCGTCGGCATGCGCGCCCACATGGGGAGACATGGTGATGGCACTCAGATTGACCGGGCAGCTCGGCGACAGCGTGGCCGTCCAGTTCAAGCGGTAGGGCTCGTCGCCCGGAAAAATCGGCGCCTCAGCGCTGACCAGGGGGGAAATATCCCAGAGTCGTTTCATCGGTGAATGCCTTTCTTGGCCTGCCTTTGCGGCAGCGGGCGAGACCATAACAACGCTTGCGCTTGTGTGGTGTCGGTTAATTCCAACATCGCGGCGTCGGCTTGGCAAGCGGGCCATTTTTGCGCGTCGCTGCGGGAATCTCCGGGGTTCCGACGGTTCGTCAATTGATTGACACCTAAACTATCAAGACCTAAAGTGGCTCGAAACGAGGAGACCCCAGCATGCGCATCACCTGCATTGGCGGCGGCCCGGCCGGCCTGTATTTCGCGCTCTTGATGAAGCAGCAAAACCCGGCGCACCAAATCACCGTGCTGGAACGCAACAAGCCCGGCGACACCTTTGGCTGGGGCGTGGTGTTCTCTGACCAGACCCTGGGCGCCATGCGCGAGGCCGACGCCCCAACGGCCGACGCCATCCTGACGGCCTTCAACCACTGGGACGATATTGAAGTGCATGTGCAGGGGCGCACGCTGCGTTCGGGGGGCCACGGTTTTTGCGGCATTGGCCGCATGAAGCTCTTGAACATCCTGCAAGCGCGCTGTGCCGAACTGGGCGTCGAGCTGCGCTATGAATGCGATGTGATCGATGACGAAGGCCTGGACGCCGACCTCATCATCGCCTGCGATGGCTTGAACAGCCGCATTCGCAACAAATACGCGGCCAGCTACCAGCCGGATATCGATCTGCGCCAATGCCGCTTTGTCTGGCTGGGCACCACCCGGCTGTTCGATGCGTTTACCTTTGATTTTCAAAAGACCGAGCATGGCTGGTTCCAGGCCCATGCCTATAAGTTTGACGCCACGCACTCCACCTTCATCGTTGAGACGCCCGAGTCGGTGTGGCAGGCCGCCGGCTTGGAGGCCATGAGCAAGGAAGAGGGCATTGCTTTTTGCGAGCGGCTCTTCGCCAAGGTTTTGGACGGCCACCCGCTGATCAGCAATGCCGCGCATCTGCGCGGTTCAGCACAGTGGATTCGCTTCCCGCGGGTGGTCTGCAAAAACTGGGTGCATCACAACGGCCGCGCCCCGGTGGTCTTGATGGGCGACGCGGCGCACACCGCGCATTTCTCCATCGGCTCGGGCACCAAGCTGGCCCTGGAAGATGCCATCGCCCTGGCGCGCGACATCGGCCAAGCCCAGGGTGATTTGAACGCGGCGCTGGCCGCCTACCAGGCCAGCCGTTCGGTGGAAGTCTTGCGCATTCAAAACGCGGCACGCAACTCCACCGAATGGTTCGAGAACGTCGAACGCCATGCGCAGCTCGCGCCCGAGCAGTTCGCCTATTCGCTGCTGACGCGCTCGCAGCGCATCTCGCATGAGAACCTGCGCTTGCGCGACCCCGCTTATGTGGCCGAGTTTGAAGCATGGCTGGCGGCGCGCTCAGGCCTGCCCGCACAAGACGCGGTGCCGCCCATGTTCACGCCCTTCAAGCTGCGTGAACTGACCCTGAAGAACCGGGTGGTGGTCTCGCCGATGGCGCAGTATTCCTGTGTCGACGGTCTGCCCGGCGACTATCACCTGATGCACTTGGGTGCCCGCGCCAGCGGCGGCGCGGGGCTGGTGTTCGTGGAAATGACCGCACCCTCGGCACAGGGCCGCATCACGCCCGGCTGCCCGGGCCTTTACACCGATGCGCAGGGCCAGGCCTGGGCCCGCATCGTCGACTTTGTGCACCGCCACAGCAGCGCCAAGATCGCCATGCAGCTCGGCCATGCCGGCGCCAAGGGCTCGACCCGGCGCGGCTGGGACGGCATCGACCAGCCCTTGCCCGAGGGCAACTGGCCGCTGATCTCGGCCTCGCCCCAGCAGTATCTGGCGGGCGTGAGCCAGACCTCGCGTGCCATGAGCCGGGCCGAGATGGACCAGGTGCTGGCCGACTTCTGCGCCGCCACCGAGCGCGCGGCGCGAGCTGGCTTTGACTGGCTGGAGCTGCACTGCGCCCATGGCTATTTGCTCTCTAGCTTTCTCTCGCCGCTGACCAATCAGCGCGAGGATGACTATGGCGGCTCCCTGGAGAATCGCCTGCGCTTCCCAGTGGAAGTGTTCAAAGCCATGCGGGCGCTGTGGCCGCAGCATCTGCCGATGTCGGTGCGAATTTCGGCGCACGACTGGGTCGAAGGCGGCAACACGCCCGAGGACGCGGTGCAGATGGCTGCAGCCTTCAAGGCCGCCGGGGCTGATTTGATCGATGTGTCCTCCGGCCAGGTCAGCAAGCTCGAAAAGCCTCGTTACGGCCGCATGTGGCAAACCCCGTTTGCGGAGAGCATTCGCAACCGGGTGGGCATTGCCACCATGGCAGTGGGCGCTATTTCTGAAGCCGACCATGTCAACAGCATCATTGCCGCCGGACGGGCGGACCTCTGCGCGATTGCCCGCCCGCATCTGGCCAACCCGGCTTGGACGCTGAGCGAAGCCGCGCGCATCGGCTACCGCGGGCCGGTGGGGCTGGACTGGCCCCTGCCTTACCTCTCGGCCAAGCCGCAGCTGGAAAAAGAATTCGAGCGGCAGCGCGCCGCCTCGGGAGCCGCCTCGGCCTCAGCGCTGGATGAGGCCAACAAGGCCTTGGGAGTTTGAGCCGTGAAACTTTCAAATCTGCAAGGCCTGCATGCGGTGGTGACCGGCGGCGGCAGCGGCATCGGCGCGGCAGTGGCGGGCAGCCTGTTGGAAGCGGGCGCTTCGGTCACGCTGATGGGCCGCGATCTCCAGCGCTTGCAAGCCCAGGTCGAGGCGCAGAGTCCGCTCGGTGCGGTGGACTGCTGCAGCGTGGATGTGGGCGATGAGGCCAGCGTGCAGGCCGCGTTCGCGGCGCAGGCCAAGGTCGACATCCTGGTCAACAACGCCGGTCAAGCTGAAACTGCACCGCTGGCGAAGACCTCGCTGGCCCTTTGGCAGCGCATGTTGAACGTCAATCTGACCGGCAGTTTTTTGTGCAGCCGCGAGGTGCTGCCCGGCATGAGCGAGCGCGGCTTTGGCCGCATCATCAATGTGGCCAGCACCGCGGGTTTGACCGGTTATGCCTATGTGGCCGCCTACTGCGCCGCCAAGCATGGGGTGGTGGGCATGAGCCGGGCGCTGGCCCAGGAGGTGGCCAAAAAAGGCATCACCGTCAACGCTGTGTGCCCGGGCTATACCGAGACCGATATCGTGGAGCGGGCTGTGGCCACCATCGTGGCCAAAACCGGCCGCAGCGCTGAGCAGGCGCGTGCCGAGCTGGCGGCCAGCAATCCGCAAGGGCGCTTGGTGCAGCCGCAAGAGGTGGCCGACGCGGTGCTCTGGCTGGCCCGGCCCGACAGTGCCGCCATCAATGGGCAGGCCATTTCCATCTGCGGCGGGGAGCTGTGCTGATGGGCTTGGACCTCGAATCCCGCGCCCTGGCCGAAGACCACCAAGCGCTGCGCCTGTGGCTGCGCTTGCTGGCCTGCACCAACCGGGTGGAGGGCGTGATCCGCAAACGCCTGAGCCAAGACTTTGCCACCACCTTGCCGCGCTTTGACCTGCTGGCGCAGCTGGAGCGCGCGCCGCAGGGGCTGAGCATGCGCGAGCTGTCCAAGCGCTTGATGGTGACCGGCGGCAATATCACCGGCATCACCGATCAGTTGGAGGCCGAGGGCTTGGTGCTGCGTGAAGCCCATCCCAGCGACCGGCGTTCCTTCACCGTCAAGCTCACTGCCGCCGGCAAGCGCCAGTTCAAGCGCATGGCCGCCACCCATGAGCAGTGGGTGATCGAGCTGCTGGAGGGCTGGAGCCCCGAGGAGAAGACCCAGGTCTACGGTCTCTTGGCCAGCCTGAAGAGCCATTTGGGCGCGCTGGAGTCAGCGCCGGCGCCGAGCCCCAAAAGCAAAGGGCGAACGCCGCGCTTGGCGCTGGCCAGTCGCCCACAGCGCCCACAGCGCCCACAGCGCCCACTGAAAAAGGAGTCTTTGTGATGAACCATCCTCAAGGCATCAGCCCCCATTTGCTCGAAGGCAATCGGCAGAGTCTGCAAGACTTTGCGCCGCAGCATTTCGGCTGGCAGTTGCAAGGGCAGGTGGGCCTGATCACGCTGAACCGCCCGGAGCGCAAAAACCCCTTGACCTTTGCCTCTTACGCCGAGCTGCGCGATTTGTTTCGGCGCCTGAGCTATGTGGACGAGGTGCGCGCCATCGTGCTGCAGGGCGCGGGCGACAACTTCTGCTCGGGCGGTGATGTGCATGAAATCATCGGCCCGCTGACGCAAATGGCCATGCCCGATCTGCTGGCCTTCACCCGCATGACGGGGGATCTGGTCAAGGCCATGCGGGCCTGCCCGCAGCCGGTGATTTCGGCCGTGGACGGCGTCTGTGCCGGGGCCGGCGCCATCATGGCCATGGCCTCCGATTTGCGCCTGGGCACGGCGCGTTCCAAGACCGCGTTTTTGTTCAACCGCGTCGGCTTGGCGGGCTGCGATATGGGGGCTTGCGCGATTTTGCCGCGCATCATCGGCCAAGGCCGCGCCTCAGACCTGCTCTACAGCGGCCGCAGCCTGGGGGGCGAAGAGGGTTTGAGCTGGGGTTTTTTCAACCGTTTGGCCGAGCCCGAGGCCTTGTTGGGCGAAGCGCTGCAATGGGCGCAGCAAATCGCCAGCGGCCCCAGCTTTGCGAATGCCATGACCAAAAAAATGCTGCACCAAGAGTGGAGCATGGGCGTGGACGAGGCCATTGAAGCCGAGGCCCAGGCCCAGGCGATTTGCATGATGACGCAGGACTTTCACCGCGCCTACCACGCCTTTGTGGCCAAGCAGCGGCCCGAGTTCAAAGGGGACTGAGCATGCAGCCACTCAAGCATCTGGAATGGCCATTTTTTGAAGACCGGCACCGCGACTTGGCCGCGCGCCTGGAGGCTTGGTGCATCGAGCATCTGCAAGGCCAGGCCCATGCCGATACCACGCATGACTCGGATGTCGACGCAGCCTGCAAAGCCCTGGTCAAAGCCTTGGGCCAAGGCGGCTGGCTGAGCCACGCGATTGGCGGCACGGCCCTGGGCGGCGCGGCCGATCTGATCGACACGCGCGCGATTTGCCTCTTGCGCGAAACGCTGGCCCGCTATCACGGTCTGGCGGACTTTGCTTTTGCCATGCAGGGCCTGGGCTCTGGGGCAATTTCTCTGGCAGGCACGGCCGAGCAAAAGCAGCGCTACTTGCCCCGTGTGGCGCGCGGCGAGGCCTTGGCGGCCTTTGCCTTGTCCGAGCCGCAGGCGGGCTCGGATGTGGCGGCGCTGCAGTGCAGCGCGGTGCTGGAAGGCGAGAACTACGTCTTGAACGGTGAAAAGACCTGGATCTCCAACGGCGGCATTGCGGACTTCTACATCGTCTTTGCGCGCACCGGCGAGCAGCCCGGCTCGCGGGGTATTTCCGCCTTCATCGTTGACGCGAATCAGCCCGGGCTGGAGATTGCCGAGCGCCTCCAGGTCATCGCGCCGCACCCCTTGGCGCGGCTGCGTTTTGATCAATGTCGCGTGCCCAAGTCGCAGCTGCTGGGCGTGGCCGGCGAGGGCTTCAAGCTGGCCATGCGCACGCTGGATATCTTCCGCACCTCGGTGGCGGCTGCGGCCTTGGGCTTTGCGCGGCGGGCTTTGCAAGAAGGCTTGCAGCAGGCCAAGAGCCGCGCCATGTTTGGCGCCCGCTTGGCCGACTTGCCGCTCACCCAGGCCAAGCTGGCCGATATGGCCTGCAGCGTCGACAGCTCCGCCCTGCTGGTCTACCGCGCCGCTTGGCAACGCGACCAGGGCCAGAACGTCACCCGCGAAGCCGCCATGGCCAAGCTGATGGCCACCGAAGCCGCGCAGCGGGTCATTGACTCGGCGGTGCAGCTCTTCGGCGGACGGGGCGTGCAAAGCGGCGAGGTGGTGGAGTCGCTGTACCGCGAGATCCGTGCCTTGCGCATCTACGAAGGGGCCAGCGAAGTGCAGCAACTGATCATCGGAAGGGATTTGTTGAAATGAATCAAGCCTCAGCCCATGTCGACACCTTCACCCGTAACCATCTGCCCCCGCCCGATTTGTGGCCCGAGCTGATTTTTGATTTGCCCGACTTGCAGTTCCCCGCGCGGCTCAACTGCGCCACCGAGTTGTTGGACCGTTGGGTTGAGCAAGGGCAGGGCGAGCGCCTGTGCCTGCAGGGCGCTGAGGGCTTGCGCTGGACTTATGCCGAACTGCAGCGCCAAGTCAATCGCATCGCCCATGTCTTGGTGCAAGAGCTGGGTGTGGTGCCGGGCAACCGGGTCTTGCTGCGCGGCGCCAACACGGCCGAGATGGCGGCCTGCTGGTTCGCGGTGCAAAAAGTGGGCGCGGTGGCGGTGGCCACCATGCCGCTCCTGCGTGCCAAAGAGCTGCAACAGGTGATTGACAAGGCGCACATCAGCCATGCGCTGTGCGATGAGCGCTTGGCGCAAGAGCTGCAACTGGCGCAGGCGCAATGCCCACAGCTGTGCAGCGTTTGCTACTTCCACTCCGAGGCGGCCGAGGGCTTGGCGGCGCGCGCGGCCCGGCATAGCGAGGTGTTTGTCAATGTGGACACCGCGGCGGATGACTGCAGCCTGATTGCCTTCACCTCCGGCACCACCGGCGCGCCCAAGGGCACCATGCACTTCCATCGCGATGTGCTGGCCATTTGCCGCTGCTGGCCGCCGCAGATGCTGCGCCCGCAGCCGCAGGATGTGTTCATTGGCAGCCCGCCCCTGGCTTTCACCTTTGGTCTGGGCGGCTTGTTGTTGTTCCCCATGAGCGTGGGCGCGTCGACCGTTTTGCTGGAGAAGGCTTCGCCCGAGGCTTTGCTGCCGGCCATTGCGCACTATCGCGCCAGTGTTTTGTTTACCGCGCCCACCTCTTACCGAGCGATGGCGCCGCAGGTGGCGGCGCATGATTTGAGCAGCTTGCGCAAATGCGTGAGCGCTGGTGAGGCCTTGCCCGCCGCCACCCGCGAGCTCTGGAAGCAAGCCACCGGCATTGAGTTGATCGACGGCATTGGTGCCACCGAGCTCTTGCACATCTTCATTTCTCACGACGAGGCGCATGCCAAGCCAGGCGCCACCGGCGTGCCAGTGCAGGGCTACCGGGCCTGTGTGCTGGACGAGCAGGGTCAGGTCTTGCCTGCCGGGCAAGTGGGGCGGCTGGCCGTGAAAGGCCCCACCGGTTGCCGCTACTTGGCCGATGAGCGCCAGCGCAACTATGTGCTGAATGGCTGGAACCTGACGGGTGACGCCTATCTGGTGGACGAGCAGGGCTATTTTGTCTACCAAGCCCGCACCGACGACATGATCATCTCCGGCGGCTACAACATCGCCGGGCCCGAGGTCGAGGCGGCGCTGCTGGCTCACCCGGCGGTGGCCGAGTGCGGCGTGATCGGTCTGCCGGATGAAGAGCGCGGCCAGATCGTCAAGGCCGTGGTGGTTTTGCGCGCCGGCTTTGAGGCCGGGCCGGCAATGCAGCGTGAGTTGCAGGACTTTGTCAAAGCGACGATTGCGCCCTACAAGTATCCACGCGCCATCGAGTTCCGAGCCAGCCTGCCGCGCACCGAGACCGGCAAGCTGCAACGCTTTCGCCTGCGGAGCCCTGCATGACGAGCTTGCTTGAGCCTGTGAGCACACCGCGCTGGGTGTACCAGCGCGAGGAGTTGGTGCGCTTTGGCCATTGCGACCCGGCTGGCATCGTGTTTTACCCGCGCTACTTTGAAATGCTCAATGCGGTGGTGGAAGACTGGTTCACCCAGGGTTTGGGCGTGAACTATGCGCAGCTGCTCGGCCCGCGCCGGGTGGGCATGCCCTCGGTGCGCATCAGCAGCCAGTTCAAACGCATCAGCCGCATGGGCGAGCGGCTGACCCAGCGTGTGGCCATCGAAAAGCTGGGGCGCAGTTCGCTGACCCTGACGATTCATTTCGACGGGCCGGCGCACAGTGCGCAGCTCGACGATGGCCGCGTGGCCTTCGAGCAGGTCTTGGTTTGCACCCACCTGGACACGCACAAAGCCCAGCCTTTTCCCCAAGATTTGCGCGCCGCCTTGGAGCGCGCCCAAGGAGTACCCGCATCATGACCCGCCCCGCCTTATCCAAACAAGTGCTGCAACCGGCCGACTGGGCCAAGCCCAAAGGCTATGCCAATGGCGTGGCCGCACACGGCCGGCTGGTGTTTGTGGCCGGCCAGATCGGTTGGAACGGCCAATGCCAGTTCGAGAGTGATGACTTTGTGGACCAGGTGCGTCAGACTTTGCTGAACATACGCGCCATCTTGGCCGAAGCCGGCGCTGCGCCGGCCCATATGACGCGCATGACCTGGTACCTGCTCGACAAGCAGGAGTACCAGGCGCGGGGCCGCGAAGTGGGCCAGGTCTATCGCGAGGTGATGGGCGCCGAGTACGGTGTCGCCATGGCGGCGGTGGTGGTGGCCGGTTTGATGGAAGATCGGGCCAAAGTGGAGATCGAAGTGACGGCGGTGGTGCCGGACTGAGACATTGAATGTTTGACCGATTGAAAGAGAAACAGAGACACCCCATGAGCAAAGCCAAATTCCACTGGGACGACCCCCTGCTGCTGAACGAGCAACTTCTTGAGGACGAGCGCATGGTGCGCGATGCCGCGCAGGCCTATTGCCAGGAGCGCCTGGCGCCCCGGGTGCGCGAGGCCTTCCGGCATGAGCGCACCGATCTTGAGATCTTCCGCGAGATGGGCGCCATCGGCCTGCTGGGCCCCACCATTGCGCCGGAGTACGGCGGCCCCGGGCTCAACTATGTGTCTTACGGCTTGATTGCCCGTGAGGTGGAACGCATCGACTCCGGCTACCGCTCCATGATGAGCGTGCAAAGCTCGTTGGTGATGGTGCCCATCAACGAATTCGGCAACGAAGCCACCAAGCGCAAGTATTTGCCCAAGCTGGCCAGCGGTGAATGGATCGGTTGCTTCGGCCTCACCGAGCCCAACCATGGCTCCGACCCCGCCAGCATGATCACCCGCGCCAAGAAGGTAGAGGGCGGCTACGTCTTGAGCGGCGCCAAGATGTGGATCACCAACTCGCCGGTGGCCGATGTCTTCGTGGTGTGGGCCAAGGACGAGGGCGGCCAGATTCGCGGCTTTGTGCTGGAAAAAGGTTGGCAGGGTTTGTCGGCCCCGGCCATCCACGGCAAGGTGGGCCTGCGGGCCTCTATCACCGGCGAGATCGTCATGGATCAGGTCTTTTGCCCGGAGGAAAACGCATTCCCCGAGGTGCGCGGTTTGAAGGGGCCTTTCACCTGCTTGAACAGCGCCCGCTACGGCATCGCCTGGGGTGCATTGGGCGCGGCCGAAGACTGCTGGCACACCGCCCGCCAGTACACCTTGGACCGCCAACAGTTCGGCAAGCCCTTGGCCGCCAACCAGCTGGTGCAAAAAAAGCTGGCCGATATGCAGACCGAAATCACGCTGGGCCTGCAAGGCTGCCTGCGCCTGGGCCGCATGAAGGACGAGGGCTCGGCCGCGGTGGAGATCACTTCCATCATGAAGCGCAACAGCTGCGGCAAGAGCCTGGAAATTGCCCGCATGGCGCGCGACATGCTCGGCGGCAACGGCATCTCTGACGAGTACGGCGTTGCCCGCCATTTGGTGAACCTGGAGGTGGTCAATACCTACGAGGGCACGCACGACATCCATGCCCTGATCTTGGGCCGCGCGATGACGGGGATTGCGGCGTTTTGAGAGCTTTCTGGCTTTGAGGCTCAGCCAAAAGGACCGAGGGGACTTTTTCCCCTCTTCCGCTGAGATGGCGCACATGGGTGTCAATCATGGCGGTGACGAGCCCGGTTCAACTGATTTCGGAGAGAAGGGCCCAAGAGCTGAGCTACATGAGCACAAGGTCTTTGTCTTCTTTGCCTGGGTCGTCAAGTGATGGCACCGTGCTTGCGTCACCAGGGCCGAGCGGTGTCTCGCGCACTCGCTAGGCTCAGTCGAGTGCCGAAGCCAAGGGAATGACGCGCGCTGCGCTTGTCAGCAGCCGGTGCATTGCGGCTGAGAGGGGCGCCCATGCCGCGCATGGGGGGCATCTGGCGCTGCGGTCCGCTGTTTCATTGGGCGCCTCGCGGAGGGCGGGGGCTCAGTTCAAGCGTCGCCGCTATGGCTGTGGGCGCTGCCGGCTTGCAAAGTGGACTGGGTGTCGTTGGCTGCTTTGGCTTTGCGCACCCCCGGTTTGGCCAGCACTTCCAGGTAAAAGGACTCCGCCTTGTCCGCGGCATAGGCGTTGATGCGTGCGGTGATGTCGCTCAGCGCAATCACTTCGGCGGTGGCGGGGCTGCTGCCAAAGCGGCAGTCGAAGTCCCAATAGTCCACGCCGGCGGGCTTGGTCTTGTTTTGCTCGCGTTTGATGTATTTGCGGATTTCGTGCTTGGTGGCTTCCAGCAGACGGTCCGGGTGCTTGCCCTCGCGTTGGAGGGGAAAGGTTTTCTTCATGATGGGCCTTGTTGGCGTGCGGCGTTGGGGGAGGCAGGAGGTCCGCCGGTGTCGATTCTTCGTGCGCTGAATCAAGCGAAGCCTGGGCGTAGACCGTAAGGAAGCGGCCGTCGGCCTTGAATGAGTGGGCGATTATCCAGGCAATGTGGCGCCGCATCAGCCTGTGTTTTCAAGGGTTCGTGATGTGATTGCAGGCAGGGTGTTGCGGCGATACTTTGAATTCATGAAGCTCAGCTCCCCGGTCTTCGTCCGTCTCGGTGATTGCCGCTGGCTTGTCGCCTGCGTTGCCGCGCTAGCGGCAGGGCTGGCTGCATGCGACGCTGGCGTTTCCGGTCCTGCGAAACCGGGCAAAGCCTCGGTGGAGGCCCGCGAGTCGGGGGTGTCTGCGGCGCAGCAACAGGAGCAACAGCAGCTTTGGCGACAGCTGGCCGACATCGAGCGTAGCGGCTACAGCCGCCCCGCTGAGAGCGAGGCCGCTTTGCTGGCCTTGGCTGCCCGGCCTTTGAAGGTGGGCAGCGCCGAGTGGGTGGAATGGCTTTCTCTGCGTGGCCTGGTCAATGCGGAGTTGCGCGCCCATGCGGTGACGGCGGGCTTGTTGGCCGATCTGCAGTCGGTGGAGTCGGGGCCCCAACGCGAGGCCGCGCGCTTGGCAGCGGCCCTGATGCAAGCGCAGACCTTGGTGCGAGAGGGCAAGAATGAGCAAGCCTTGAAGGCGCTGGCCGTGTTGTGGCAGTCGCCTCCCGCGGGGCCCAGCAGCTTGCCTTTGCGTCAGCGTTGTCATGCTTTGGTGGCGGCCTCGCAGGCGGATTCCGGCAATATCGAATTGGCGATCAAGGCCGGCTTGGAAAGCGTGAAGCTGGCCCAGCAGACGCAAAGCAGCTGGCGCCTTGCCAGCAGTTTGGCGGGCATGTCTTACGTTTATTTGCGCGCTCAGCAGGTTGATCGCGCCAAGCAAGCTGCCGATGAAGCCTTGCTGCAGGCCAATTTAGACCCGGACCCTTTCACCTTGTACCGGGTGCACAACGCGCGCGCCGTGCTGTTTTCGGAGTCGGGCGACGAGCAACAGGCGGAAGCCTCGAGCCGTTTGACCCTGGACTTCGCCCGCCAAACCGGCTCTGACGCCATCTTGGCCCTGGCGCTGGGCAATAGCGCGGACTATCAGCTGCACCAAGGCCAGTACCAGAGCGCGATTTTCCGGGCGGAAGAGAGCTTGGCCTTGGCGCTGAAGTCCGGCGATTTGTTGAGCCAGGCTCTGGCGCATCTCAATATCGGCTTGGCCAAAATCGCTTTGAAGCAGGTGGAGGCGGGGCGCAAGGAGGTGCTGAAGGCCATTGCCATGGACGAGGCGCAAGGGCAAGCCGCTGCGGTCGCGGCAGATTGGCGGGAGCTGGGGCTGTATTTAGAAAGGGCCGGGGACTGGGCAGGCGCCATCGATGCCTATCACCGCCACCGGGCCTTGTTTGATCAGCAAATGCGCGAGGAAAGCCGCAAGTCGGTGTTGGACATGCAGGCTCGTTTTGATGACGAGCGCCAGGCCAAAGAAATCACCTTGCTGGATCGCAGCAACAAGCTCAAGGCCGAGCAATTGCGGGCGCGCGATCTGCAACTGCGTTTGTGGCTGGCGGTGGCGGCCAGCGTGATTTTGCTCAGCGTGTTGTTGATCTTGGCCTATCAGCGCATACGTCAAAGCAATTTGGCCTTGGCCCGCAGCAACGCAGACCTGCGCCGCCAGGGCGAGCGCGACCCTTTGACCGGATTGTCCAATCGCCGCCATTTTCAAAGCGCCATCAAGCGTTTGGCCGCGCAAGGCAAGCTGCAGGGCTCGGTGTTCTTGATCGACATTGACCACTTCAAACGCATCAATGATGTGCATGGGCATGCGGCGGGCGATGCGGTGCTGGTGGAGGTGGCGCAGCGCCTGGGCGCCAGCTTGCGGGTGCAGGACCTGCTGGTGCGTTGGGGGGGCGAGGAATTTTTGATCGTGGTGGATGAGCAGCAGGTGGCCAGCGCTGCGGCCTTGGCACAGCGTTTGTTGGATCAATTGGCCTTGACGCCGGTGAGCTATGGCACGCAGCGAATCGCCATCAGCGCGTCCATTGGCTTTGCCAGCTTTCCTTTGGCGCCCCATGGCTTGGTGGTGAACTGGGAGCGCGCCATCGATTTGGTGGACACCGTCATGTACATGGCCAAAGCCCATGGTCGCAACCGTGCTTATGGCATCGAGGCCATGGCGGTGGCGGATGAAGCCGCTTTGGCCGCTTTGGCGGGTCGCATGGAGGCGGCGTGGCATGAGGGCGCGGTGAAGCTGCAGGCTTTGCAAGGGCCGCAGCGACTTGAGGAGAGCAAGGCATGAGTTGGGGTAGTGCGCGTGCTGAACAAGTGCTTGGGCCGGGCTTTGGTTTCGCCGCAAGAGGCGTGCGGGCACTGGCTTGGTTTTTGGCTTTCGCTTTGAATTGGGCCAGTGCCGCAGATCAGGCCGCGCCGCAGCCGCAGCTTGATTTGGCCTTGGACGGCGAAGTGAGTCGCTTGCTGCGCATCGGGTTCGACAAGCCCGACAAAGCCCTGCAGGGTTTGCAGGAGTTGCGTCGCCAGCCCTTGCAGCCGCAGCAATTGGGGCGGCTGCGCTTGGCGGAGGGCCGTCTGCAAGTGCTGGCCGGAAATTTGGAAGGCGCCAATGCCAGCGTTGCCGCCTTGGCGCGCGATGCCTGGGTGTCGGCCGAGGCCGTCAAACTTCTGCAGGCGGAGATTCAAGAGCGCGCCGGGCGCACCGGTGACGCTGCGGACCTGGCATTGCAAGCATTTCGGGGGCTGGAGCCAGCTTGCCCGGCAGCGGGTGCTGCGGTCACGCCTCAGGCCATGGCGGCTTGTGATTTCCGCCTGGCCTGGGCGGCGCTGCGCGTGCTGGGGCGCAGCCAGCTCAAGGAAGGGCGGCTGCCGGTGGCGCTGGCCACCGCCCAACGCAGCCTGGGCTTGGCCGAGGCGGGCGGGGACGATTTGTTGAGTGCCCTGAGCCTGGGGCAAATGGCTTTGTTGGAGATGCGTCAGCAGCGCGCCGAGCGTGCCAGCGAGAACCTGGCCCTGGCCTTCAAAAAGGCCCAAGGCGACGCCCTGACACAGGCGCAGCTGAAGAACTTTGAAGCCAATCTGGCGGCAGCCAAAGGCGACACCCGCGGCCAGCTCAAAGCGCTGGAAGAGGGCTCGCGGCTGGCGCAGGAACTGGGGGCCGGCCGCTTGTCGGCGCAGCTGCTGTCCAATCAGGCCGACGCCTATCTGCAGCTGCAGCAAGCAGCCAAGGCTTTGGAGCTCGGGCGCCAGGCCTTGAGCGAGCTCTTGCGCTTCAAAGATGTGCGGGTGGAGCGCAGCACGCGTTTGAACATCGCCCTGGCTTTGATCCAACTGGGTCGCTTTGACGAGGCGCGGCGCGAGTTGGCGCGCGGCAGCGCGCTGCGTGCCGAGCAGCCTGACCAGGGGCTGCGTGCCCTAGAACTGCAAGAGCTGGGGGAGGCCTGGGCCAGGGCCGGTCAGGCCAAAGAGGCCATTGCGCTGTATCACGAGGAACGCAAGCTCAGTGCCGACTTGAGTGCGCGCAATCGCGAGGCCGAGTTGCAGTTGTTGAAAGTCAAGTACGACAGCGACCGCAAACAGCGCGATCTGGAGCTTTTGCAACGCGAGCGCAGCTTGGTGGACAGCCAGCTTCAAAACCGCAAGCTGGCGCAGCAAGTGGGCGTGGCGCTGGCGGTGCTGCTGGGCCTGAGCTTGGTGCTGGTGGTGCTGATGGTCAATCGGGTGCGCGCGGCGCAAAAGCGGCTGAAGGCCAATGAGCTCTTGCTCAAGGCGCAAAGCGAGCGCGACCCGCTCACCGACTTGGCCAACCGCCGCCATTTGCTGGCGGTGATGGCCATGCAGCCCAAGGCACAGTTCAGTGGTGCTTTGCTGATGGTGGACATCGATCACTTCAAACACGTCAATGACGAGTACGGCCACGGCGTGGGTGATTGGGTGATTTGCGAGGTGGCGCGGCGCATCAGCCACGCGGTGCGCAGCGTCGATCTGGTGGTGCGCTGGGGCGGTGAGGAGTTCTTGGTGTTTGCCCCCGATGTGTCGCAAGAGCAGCTGATGCAGCTGGCGCAGCGCATCTTGGACGAGGTGGCTTATTTGCCGGTGCAAACCGAAACTGGGCCGCTGCGGGTGACGGTGTCCATGGGTTTTGCGCATTTCCCGCTGCCGCCGGCCATGCTGGATCTGCATTGGGAACAGGCGGTCAATTGGGCCGATATGGCGCTCTACACCGCCAAGTCGAGAGGGCGCAATCGGGCCATGGGCATTGCCACCGTGGACGCGGGCGATGCCAACGCCTTGATGCAAATCGAGGCGGACTTTGACGCCGCCTGTTCGTCGGAGCGGGTGCGCTTGGTCGAGGTGCTGGGGCCCGTCGCTTTGTGAGCGCGGCGCCCCAGCGGGCTCATTCGCTCGCCTGAGCGAATTCCTTTTCATGCAGCCAAGCGGCGTGCCGCACGGTGCGCCGGGTCTGGCTCCATTCCTCGATCATGGCCGGGGCCAGTTCGCGCAGCTTTTCCAGCTGGCCGGGCTTGACCGTGTTGGCCGCCAGTTCAATGCGGTGGCCATTGGGGTCGTGCAAATAGATGGACTGGAAGATCTCGTGATTGGTCGGCCCGACCACGTCGATCCCCATGGTCAGCAGCTTGTCGCGGGTGCGCTCCAATGTGGCCACGTCTTCGACCTGAAAAGCCAAATGCTGCACCCAGGCCGGCGTGTTCTCGTCACGCCCTTGGGGCGGCGAGTCGGGCAGCTCGAAGAAGGCCAGCACATTGCCCCGACCCGCGTCGAGAAAGATATGCATATAGGGGTTGGGCTCTTTGGTCGAGGGCACATGGTCCTCGGAGATGGCCAAGAGCAGGTCCATGTCCAGTGCGTCTTTGTAGAACTGGATGGTCTCTTTGACGTCGCGGCAGCGGTAGGCGACGTGGTGAATGCCTTGGGTCAACATGATGAGTGCTCCGTGTGAATTGGACCTTAGATGACGCCGCGGCGTTCTTGGTCTTTCTCCAGCGAGCGAAACAGCGCGCCGAAATTGCCTTCGCCAAAGCCCAGGTTGTTGCTGCGCTGGATGATCTCGATAAAGATCGGGCCGATGATGTTTTTGGTGAAGATCTGCAGCAGATAGCCCTGCTCATCGCCATCGACCAGCACTTGATGCTTTTGGATGCGGGCATGGTCTTCACGCACGCCGGGCACGCGCTCGAACACTTGGGCGTAGTAGTCGGCATCGATCTCCAAGGTCTCGATGCCGCTGCCTTGCAGCTGGTCCAGCGAGCCCAGGATGTCGTTCGTCAGGAAAGCCAGGTGCTGCACGCCCGGGCCTTTGTACTCGCGCAGGTATTCGGCGATCTGGTCTTTCTCGTCCTTGGGCTGATTGATGGGGATGCAGAAAGAACCATCGGGCGAGCGCAGGGCAAAGCTGGTCAGGCCGGTCTTGGCGCCTTGGATGTCGAAGTAGCGCACTTCGGTGAAGCCAAATATGCCTTTGTAAAAAGCGGCCCATTTGTCCTGTTCGCCGGGCGGCACATTGTTGGTCAGGTGGTCCACGGTCAGGAAGCCCTTGTCCGGCTGGATCAGCGGTGCGTCCAGGGCCACAAAGTCGCGCTCATAAATCGAGTTGCCGCTGGCGCAAGGCTCGATGAAGTAAATGATGCTTTCGCCAATGCCCCAGACGGCCGGATAGGGGTGGTCTTTCATCGCATCGTCCACTGCCACGGCGCCGCGCGCCACGGCCGCTTGCAGCGCGGCTTGGGCGTTCTCCACCCGCCAGCCCATGGCGCAGATGGACGGGCCGTGCTTGCGGGCAAACTGAGCCGAGTGGCCGTCGCGCTCGCCATTGAGCAGGAAGTGGATGTCGTTCTGGCGGTAGTAGCTGATCGCCTTGCTGGGGTGGCGGCGCAGCTTGGAGAAACCGAAGTTCCAGAACAGCGCGTCCAACTGCTCCAGCGTCGGGCCGCAGAATTCGGTGAACTCAATGCCGGTCAGGCCGATGGGATTGGTGGCGCTTTGTTGGGTCATGAAACGGTCTCCGTGGCTGGGGTGCTTGTTCAATGCGGCGACGCTGTCGGTGCCGATGGAGCCGGATTCTTCTCGCGCATTGCAATCAATAAAAGCGAATTTCTTTGTGCTTCTTGATCAATAATTTTGACCATGAAGCTGGATCTTGAATCACTGGCCGCCCTGGACGCCGTCATCCGCCTGGGCAGCTTTGCGCGGGCCGCTGAGTCTTTGCACAAAGTCAGCTCGGCGCTCAGCTATCAAATCAAAAAGCTGGAGGAGCAGCTCGGCCTGACCCTGGTGGACCGCAGTGCCTACCGGGTGCGCCTGACGCCGGCCGGCGAGGCGGTGTTGGCCGAGGGGCGGCGGCTGCTGCGCCAGGCCCATCAGGTGGAAGCCCTGGCCCAGCAGCTGGCCACGGGTTGGGAGGCCAAGCTCTTGGTGGTGGTCGATGGCATCTTGCCCTTGGCCGCCACGCTCAAGGCCCTCAAGCAATTGGCCGACGAGGGCGTGCCCACCCGGGTGCAGCTGAAGATCGAGTTCCTCGGTGGGGTGCAGTACCGCTTCGAAAAAGAGCAGGCCGACCTGATGCTGGTGAAGGCCTATCAGCCGTCCAGCCAGCTGTTGGCGCAGGCGCAAAGCGAGATCGAATGTGTGCTGTGCGTGTCGCCCGAGCATGCCTTGGCCCGGCGGCCTGGGCCCTTGAGTCTGGATGATTTGCAAGCCCATGTGGAGTTGAGCGTGCAAGACAGCAGCGACCGCAGCGCCGGCCTGGGCGGCGCCGCTGTGGAGCACCAAATGTTTGGCGGCGAGCGGGTGTTTTATTTGTCCGGCTTTGTGGCCAAGCGCCAAGCTTTGTTGATGGGCATGGGTTTTGGTTGGATGCCGCGCTATTTGGTCGATGATGCGCTGGCTTCGGGCCAGTTGCTGGAGCTGCCGTTCGAGGGCGGTTCACGGTTTCGCTTCACACCCTGGCTGGTACAGCGGCTGGATCGCCCGCCCGGGCGGGCCGGGCGCCGTTTGATTGAGTTGTTGACCGATGCGGCGGCATGAAGCAAGCCTTGTGGCTTGAGATCGGGAGGGTTAGGTGATTTCACACATTCATTTGGGCGTGAAGGATTTCGGCGCCGCGTTTGATTTCTATGCGGGCGTGATGGAGGCCTTGGGCCATGCGCTGCGTTTTCGAGACGAGGCCAAGCCCTGGGCCGCTTGGCAGGCGCCGGGCCAAGCGCGGCCGCTGTTCTTGATCGGCCACCCATTTGACGGCGCGCCCGCCACAGCGGGCAACGGCAGCATGGTGGCTTTGTTGGCCAGCAATCGATCGCAAGTGGACCTCTGCCATGCACGCGCCTTGGCCGCAGGCGGGCGCTGCGAGGGCAAGCCCGGCTTGCGGCCGCACTATCACGCGGACTATTACGGCGCTTATTTCCGCGATCTTGATGGCAACAAAATCGGCGTCTGTTGTCATCAGCCCGAGTGAGCGCAGGCTCCGGCCGGAGGCGTCTCTCAGGGCTTGGCCTCGTGCTCGGGCGGTGACTCGTAGTGCTGCAGCACCTCGGCCTGGGCTTGCTGAATGAATTTCTGCTGTTCAAGCTCTTGCAGCACACGGGTCAGGCGCCCATGCAGGTCGAGGTGGCGCTTGTGCAGATAGTGGTAGACCGGAAAACTGGCCAGCGCCGGGCTGGCCATGTGGATGCCGCTGAGCTTCAAGGCGCGCAGCGCGGCCAGGCCTGAAATCCGGTTGGACAAAACCATGTCGCTGCGATCACGTTCGAGCTTGCTGAACGCCTGGCGCAAGGTGGCCACGGTTTCAAACTGCATGCCCGCCGTGTTGTCCTCAATGATCTTGATGCCCTTGATGAAATCGAAGCGAAAGGGGCGCAAGCTCTCCCAGCCCTGTGTCAGCTTGAGTCCGGGCATCTTGCTGAAAGCCACGATCTCATAACGCATCAAAGCCACGGGCACCATCATGAGCTGCGGGTAAACCTTGTCCAGGCCGGCTTTGCGATAAAGCTCGCCATCGGTCTGGCCGGTGTTGGCGCTCAGCAGCTAGCGCTCACCGGGCATCTTGACCACTTCCAGTTGCAGATTCAGTCGCGCGTAGGCTTCGTGCAAGATGCGGCTGGCGATCCAGGTGGCGGGATCTTCTTCCAGCAGTGTGGAGATGCGCATCACCGCAGGCGTTAGTGCCCAGCCGGGCCGGGTGAACCCCGCTCCTGCACCGAGCGCAACGAGCACGCCTCTTCGTCTCATCAAAACAGCCTTTTGCTTGGTTTCAACCCGACGCAGTGGCCCTGCTCGGTCACTGCGTTTGAAGTATCACGCAAAGCACCGCTGGGGTCTCAGTTTTAGCGGGCTGGCGAAGGTGCAGCCCTCGTCCTTCCGTATGAAAGGGCAGGAGAGCAGGGGGCTGTTTTGTGGGGAATTCCTCACAAAGTCGCAGCTTTGCAGCCGGCCTAGGGTTGACGCGCGTAGGCAGTGGCCGATAGCCCGGGTACAAGCGTGGCCAGGGAGAAGAGCGCAAGAGCAACAAGCCCACGAAGGCGCGGCCCAAGTGCTGGCCCGGGGCGAGAACAATACTGAGGAGACTGGCTTTGAACGATGTGCAAACGCATCCACACCCGCAGCATGCCCAGGCTGCGGTCGCGCGTGCTGTGTCACGTGCGCTGTTCCTGGTGCCGCATTTGGAGCGCGCCGTGGTCGTCACCGAAGCCGATGGTTCGGTGCATGTGCGGGGCGACAGCCGCAAGCTCGAAGCTTCGATTGGCGTGGACCTGCAGCCGCAATACATCGGTGCGCTCTGCCAGCGCCTGCAGCAATTGGGCGTGCGCGTGTTTGCCTCCGAGACCGAATACGCCCAAGCTCTGGCTCAGCGCTAAGGCTGGGCCTTGATCGAGTGCATGTTGCTGCCCTCGCGGCAGAGCAAGGATTCGATCTCGTCTTTCGGATAAGGCAAAGCGCGGCTGCTTTCATGCAGCGCTTGGAAAAAACGCTGCGTGCGCAGGGCGAGCGGGGCGAGGGCTTGTACACAGTCGGCCACTTCGTCCGGCAAGGTGGGCAGCAAGTCGCGGGCGAGTCGGCCATGCGTCAGGGCCTCAAGCAGGTTCAAACGCTCCGCCAATGGGGTGTTGGCAGGCAGATGGGTTTTGAGCAAGAACATCACCCATTTGCAGCGCAGATAGGCCGCGTCCAGCGAGGCATGGGTGTGCAAATAGGCTTGCTCCTGGGGCGTCAGGTCGAAACGTGACGACAAGGCCAAACCAAAGTCGGCAAAGAAAATGTCTTGGCCATCGGTGAGCAAATTGCCATGGTGGGCATCACCATGCAGCAGGCCCAGGGCCTGAAGCTTGGGCAACTCGTGCTGCCAACAACGCGTCATCAGGCTTTGCGCGGCGCGCAAGGCCTGCGGCCCCTTAGCGCATTGCTGATGCAACCAGTCTGACAGCGTGTAGGGCAGATGCTCCATCACGATCAGCAGGCTGGCCGAGGCTTCGTTCAAGGCGCGCAATCGTGCCGCCATGGGCCCGCCCTCCGGGGGCTCGTGCCAATAGGCGCTCATGGCGGCCACATCGCTGAGCTCAGCAGGGAGCGGGGCTGCATTCGCGGCGCTGGCGCCGGGCAGCTCGCGCCAGTGGTACATCAATGGCACTGCTTGGAGCTGGCCCGCGAACACGGCGGCATTGACCATTTGGTGCACGGCCAATTCGCGCCACGCGCCCAAGCCGGGTGAGCCCACATTGCGATGGCAAAAAGCCGGCAGCCCAAAGAGATTGGCGGTGGAAAAGCGATGTTCGGGGCGGCGCTCCAAATCAGTCAGCCGCACCCGCTTGGCGAACACCCAACTGCCGGCAATTTCAAAGCGCAGCGTGCTGCCGCCGATGCCGCAGCCTAGGGCTTGTGCGCCTTCGACTCGTGCAGCGAGTTGGGCGTCGCTGAGCAAAGCCAGCGCGCTGGAAACTTGAGCAAAGCGTTGCAGGCGTTGGCTGGGTGTGGAACAAAGCGTCATGGTGATGGTGAGCATAGGCTGGTTGTGAGCCCTGCGGAGGGAGCTGGGGGTGGCGTCAAAAAAATCCAGTGCCGTGGGGCAAATTCAAGTCCAAAGCAGGGACACTGCGGGGCTTGATGAGGCGCCAAGCGCCCAGCTCCACGTCTTGATTGCAAACCATGAATACAGTTTTTCGATCTCCTTTGGGCCGCCTGACCCTGGTCTTGCAAGCAGCCTTGTTGGCAACGGCTGCGCAAGCGCAGCTCGCCTCCGGTCTGGATGTCTCGGGCTTTGATGCCGCGGTTCGGCCGCAAGACGATTTGTTTCGCGCGGTCAATGGCGCTTGGTTGAAGCGTTATGAGCTGCCGGCCGACAAGGCGCGCTATGGCAGTTTCAATGAGCTGCGTGATCGCTCGGACGAGCGGGTGCGCGCCATTGTCGAGGAATTGGTCGCGCGTCCCGATGCGCGGCGCCCGGTGATTGGCAGCTTGGAACAAAAGGTGGCTGACTATTACGCGGCCTTTTTAGACACCGACGCCATTGACAAAGCGGGGCTGGCGCCCATCCAGCCCGCCTTGGCGCGCATTGACGCCATCAGCAGCTTGGCAGACTTGGCCCAGTGGCAGGGGGGCATGCAAGGGCGGTTTTCTTTGCCCATCAATTTGAATGTGTCGCCGGATGTTTTGCAGCCCACCGTCAATCGGGTGTCGGCCAACCAAGGCGGCCTGGGTTTGCCCGACCGCGACTATTACCTCAAGACCGAGGATGCGCGTCTGGCCAAGGCCTTGAAGGCCTATGAACAGTACCTGGAGGCATTGGCGCGCTTGAGTGGGGAGGCCGAACCGGCGCAGGCGGCGCGTCGCGTTGTGGCCCTGGAGACAGCGCTTGCGCAAGCGCATTGGGAGCGGGTGAAACTGCGCAACCCGAAACTGCGCAGCAACCCCATGGCGGTGACCGAGTTGCAGGAACAAGCCCCAGGCTTTGATTGGGCCGTGCTGCTGCAATCGGCGGGCCTGGGCGCTCAGACCCGTTTGAATGTGGGGCAACCCAGCACGGCCACCGCAGTGGCACGCTTGTATGCCGACTTGCCGCTGGCCGACTGGAAGCTTTATTTCAAGCTGCGCACTTTGGATGAAGCAGCACTGAGCCTGCCCAAAGCCTTCCGCGAGGCCCGCTTTGCTTTGCGCGATCAGAGCTTGACGGGCACCCAGGTGGAGATGCCCCGCTGGCAGCGCAGCATCGCAGAGCTGAACGCTGCGCTGGGCGAAGGGGTGGGGCAACTCTATGTGGCCCAGCATTTCTCGCCGGCCCATAAGGCCCGCATGCAAAGCTTGGTGGACAACCTGCTGGCGGCTTACCGCGAGTCGATCGAAGGCTTGGACTGGATGAGCGCAGCCACCAAGGCCGAGGCTCAACTCAAGCTGTCCAAGTTCATCAGCAAGATTGGATACCCCGAGGTCTGGCGCGATTACAGCGCACTCAAGGTCTTGCGCGCCGACCCGATTGGCAATGCCGAGCGCGCCGCTGCTTACCGTTGGCAGCGCCAAGTCGCCCGCGTGGGCAAGCCGGTGGACCGCAAGGAGTGGAGCATGACGCCGCAAACCGTCAATGCCTCTTACAGCCCAACGCTCAATGCCATCACCTTTCCCGCAGCCATTTTGCAGCCGCCGTTTTTCGATATGGCTGCCGACGACGCCGTCAACTATGGCGCGATTGGCGCGGTCATCGGCCATGAAATCAGCCACGGCTTTGACGACAGCGGCAGTCAATACGATGGCGACGGTGCGTTGCGCAATTGGTGGAGCGCCGCTGACCGCAAGGCCTTTGAAGCCATCGCAGATAAGCTGGTGGCCCAGTACAACGGCTACTCCCCGATTGCCGGCAAAACCGTCAATGGTCGTTTGACCTTGGGCGAGAACATTGCCGACCTGTCTGGGCTGCAGATCGCCTACAAGGCGTACCGGCGCTCATTGCAGGGCAAGCCTTCGGCCACGCTGGCGGGCCTGAGCGGCGAGCAGCGCTTTTACTACGGCTTTGCCCAGGTTTGGCGCGGCAAAGCGCGCGAAGAGTGGGTGCTGCAACAGCTGGTCTCAGACCCGCATTCGCCCTCGGAGTTCCGCGCCAACGGCACGCCGATCAACCATGACGGCTTTCATGAAGCTTTTGGCACCCAGCCCGGCGACAAGATGTTCAAGCCGGTGGAGCAGCGGATCAGGATTTGGTGAGTGCCCAGCGCGCTGGGCGCTTTTTCCGTCAGGGTTGGCGGAGCTTTTCGAACAGGCCTTCGCGCTTCATCTCGCGCAACACCGGGGCGAGCTTTTTGGCCAAGTCGGCATGCCTGTTGTGTAAGAACGCGTGGTGAGAGGTGAAGGCCATCTCTCCGGCTTTGTAAATGCCGCCATAGGTCTGCGGCTCTTTCTTGCGCAAATGCCTCAAGGCCTCTTCGATGAGCGGCTCAAAGTCCACATAAAACTCGGCGCGGCCCAAGATCAACAGATGCAGCGCTTGCTCGGGGCGCTCCACATAGGTCAGGCGTTCACGGGGCACCATCTGGGAGAGGGCCTCCACCGATTTGCCCACCCCCCGTCGGCTCACCACACCGTGCTCGGAGGCCTGCAAGCCCTCCCAGCCCTGCAAGACCATATTGGGCCGGGCAGCATAGGCGCTGTAGGCTTCGCGATTGGTGGGCTCTTCGACCCGAACCAAATTGGGGTGATCAAGGTTGAAGTCATGGTTGCGTTCGACCTGCCCGTCCACCTCACCGCGGTCGCCCATGACGATGGCGCGTTGCGAGGGATAGCCCACCAAGATGAACTCATAGCCAAGCCGCCGGAAGGCCTCGTTGTAGACCCGACCCAACCATTGGCCATAGGCCGATTCGACAAATTTTTCTCCGCCGGTCAGCGTGATGCTGGGCGTGGCGGAGGCGTTGTTGGCGGCGAGCAGGCTGCAGAGCAAGAGCTTGCACAAGGCTGATGGGACCCAGGCCAATGTCCTCATGGATTCAATCCCCAACGGCGGCGCGATGCTGGCGCGCTTTGTTTTGTGTGGCTGCGCATGAGGCTCAGCCGCTGCAGGCCAGTATCGCCCAGGCTTGGGGCGCCATCAAGGCCGTGCGCTTGTCTTATTGGTAGCTGCGCAAGATGCGCTCGATCTGACCCGATTTCTGCAGGGCATCCATGGCGCGTTGAAGGCGGCTGACGATTTCAGCGCTCAGTTCCTTGCGGGCATAGATCACATAACTCTTTTCATTGACGGCAAAGGGTGTGTCGAAAAGGCTGCTGTCCAGCCCCGGCTGTTTGAGTGCGTAGGCGAGCAGATAGTCGGAGGAAATCACCGCGTCCAAACGGTCCAGTGCCAGCATGCGCACCCCTTGGAAGGGGTCGGTGAGGCCGTATTTGCGGATGCTGTCGTCGTTGTTGATGCTGTCGTCGTAAAAGGCGCCACGCGCCACGCCCAAGAGCTTGCCCTTGAGTTGGGCCACGCTGCGGATCTCCGCCGACTTCTTGGCGATCACCACAAACTTGAAGCCATGCATGGGCCGCACCCGCGTGGCCAGGGCTTCGAGCTCGGGCCCTTCCACGCCGACCACCACATCGGCGCTGCCGTCCTTCAGCCCAAGCGCCAGCCGCACATACAGGGCGGAATTCATGCTCATGGGCAAGTCGGCTTGGCGCGACAAAGCGTGCATGATTTCGTGGTGAAGGCCCGGGCGCTGTTGCGGATCCCCATGCAAGGTGTAGGGCGCCACATCGTTGAGCAAGACGCGCAGCGGCGCAGGCGCTGATGGCGCTGTTGGCGCTGGCGCGGGCAAGGTTTGCGCCAGTCCTGGCAGCGCGTGCAGGCCCATCAGGCTGAGCAGGGCTTGGCAGCACAGACGACGCAAACAGGCTTCAGGTGGCCTTATCAAATCACTTGGGCTTCGCGGTGCGGACGGTGAAAAAACGCGCGGCATGGCGGCAGTTTAACGAGCGCCACCAGCACCGCCGGCGCCATGGTGCTGCGGTCAAACGCTCAGCAGCACCTCGCTGCTTTGGCCCGGCAAGCTCAGCGTCAGATGACCGTCGCTGAGCTCGAACGCCAGCCCCCAGGCCGCCTGCCAGCGCTGCACGGGCACCGGCAATTGCCAGACTGGCAGGCGCAGGCTTGCCGGGGCCTTGCCGCGGTTCACCAAGATGAGGCTGGCTTCCCAGTCGCTGTGACGGGCGAAGACCAAGCAGTCGCCTTGCGCATGCAGGGTTTGCACCGCGCCGTGGCGCCACTCTGCACGGCTTTGGCGCAATTGAATCAAGGCTTGGTAGTGGGCAAAAAGCGCCCGGTTCCATTGCGCGGGGTCCCAGATGAAGGGGCGGCGGCAGTCGGGGTCGGGGCCGCCGGCCAAGCCGATTTCATCGCCGTAATAAATGCAAGGCGTGCCGGGGCGGCTGAACAGCAAGGTGGCGGCCAGCTTCATCGCCGCCGTGTCTTCGTTCAGCAAGGTGAAGAAGCGGGTGGTGTCGTGGCTGTCCAGCAGATTCAGCTGCGCGAGTTGGTTGTCAAACGGGATGCAGGCCTGGGCACGCGCCAGCCAAGCAGCAAAGCTGGGTGTCGACAGCTGGATGGCTTGGTAGGCCACGTCTTGCCCCGCCAGCCATGCCCGCACCGGGTGGGCAAAGCCGTAGTAGTTCATGGCGCCGTCTTCTTGATCGCCTTGCAGCCAGCGGCTGGCTTCGGAGAAATGTTCACCCAGCACATAGGCTTGCGGGTTCTCGGCCTTGATGGCTTGGCGAAAGGCCTTCAGATAAAAGCTGTTGTTGCGGGCGCCGGAGCCTTCGCCCAGCATGTGGATGACGTCGAGCCGCCAACCATCGATGTTGTAGGGCGCTTGCAGCCAGCGCCGCAGCACCGAGTCGGGGGCGCCGTAAATGGCTTCGCGCACCCCGGGTGTGGCGAAGTTCAGCACCGGCAGCGAGTCAAAGCCTTTCCAGCCAAAGTGATAGCCCTGGGCATCGAAGAGATAGAACTGGCGATAGGGCGAATCGGGTGAGGCCTTGGCGGCTTTGAACCAGGGGTGGTTGACGCCGGTGTGGTTGACCACCCCGTCCAGCAGCAAACGCATGCCGCGTTGGTGCAATGCGCTGCTCAGGTCTGCCAAGGCTGCGTTGCCGCCCAGGTGTTCATCGACCTGGGTGTAGTCGTCGCTGTCGTATTTGTGATTGCTGCCCGAGGCAAAGATGGGGTTGAGGTAGAGGGCGCTCACGCCCAGCTCTTGTTGCAAATAGTCGAGCTTGGCGATGATGCCGGGCAGATCGCCGCCGTAAAAGCTGTTGGCGGCATGGGCGGGGTCCACCGGCGCTTGTTCTTTCGGCCACTCAGGCTGCACCACCACGCGGCCGTCTTGGCCGGGCAGGGCTTGGCCGCGCCGGTCCGCTGCCGGGCTGCCGGCGTAGAAGCGATCGGGGAAGATTTGGTAGAAAACCTGATCCCGCACCCACAGCGGCGCTTGCTCGCTGGGGTGGATGCGGAAGTGCCGGTCTTCGGGCGGCAGGTGTTCATGCGGGCCGTCAGCGGCCAGCCAGTATTGGGTGCCGTCAGCCAAGACTTTGAAGGCATACAGGGTCAACGGGTTGCCGCCGTCCCAGGGCAAGAAAGCCTCCCAGCGGTGCAACTCAGCGCAGCGGCCCTGGTAGTGCATGGGGATCAGTTGCTCTTCGTTGTCAGGCTGGCTGCGCAGGTAAACGCTGTCGAACTGTTCGCGCTCGCTCAGCAGGCTGAGGCGGCAGCCCCGGGCTTCGCGCTGCAGCCAGGGCGCAACCGGGGGGTGCAGCAGCAGGGGAGGCATGGGGGACGCAGGCAGTGGAGCGGACATGGCAGCGGGCTCTGTTTGAGAATGCGGCGGATTGTCTGGATCATCAGGCCTTTTCTGCGTCAGCCCCGGGGGTGGAATGCGCTGGTGGACTCAGGGCTTGCCCTGGGTGGGCGGCGCAAGCCGTCTGTGACAAAAGCCCGATGGGCCCGCGAAACCTAGGGTTTTCCCTTGACCGCTTGCGCTAACTCAAGGACACTTCAATACCAGTTGCGAACCAGTCATGGGTTCGCCAACACGATTCGGCACACCCGCTTGAAAGACGGGGTCGCAAAGCTTCCGGTCTAACGCTTCGGCATTTCCCAGTGCCGCAGCCAAGATAGCGGGGTTGCCAAGCCAGTTTTTTGGGGCGCAGCTGCATGGGGTGCGCCGATCGAGACGGCTTGTTCAGCAAACACGGGGTGGCAAGTGACCGCCACCGTCCTCGCTGAAGCGACTCACTCTTTTTTCAATTGCAGCAGGCGTGCCATATTGGGCCCGAAGGGGCCTGAAACCTGCACGCTCGGCGCCTGCTGAAAAGGCTCCGGCATGCGCTTGTCCACAGTTTTTGTGCGGCAAGTTTTGCGAGAGAAAAGCCTTGAAGATGAGTGATCTGTCCCTTGCCCTGCCCACTGAAGCTGTTGCAACGCTGCGCCCGCATGCCAGCCTGGCCCGCCGCGTGGCACTTGCTGCCGGCTTGGGCGTGGCGGCCTTGATGGGTTTGACCTGCTTTGGTTTGAGCCTGCAAAACACGCAGCTGGAACGTGAGCGGGCCGCCCAATTGGCCGCCAGCGAAGCCATGGCCGTGGCCCGCATGGCCGACTCTTTTGACAACAGCGCCCGCCTGATGGTGGAGCGCTTCTACAACACCTTTGCCAATGACTTCAAAGGCAGCTTCAGCCTGCAAGACGGCGGCGCGGAATTGCTGTTTGAGGGCCAAAAGCTGGCCGGCAATTTTGAGGCAGTAGATCGCTTCAGTCGCAACACCGGCGGCGCAGCGACCGTGTTCGTGCGCAAGGGCGATGACTTTTTGCGCATCAGCACCTCGCTGAAGAAGGAGAACGGCGAGCGTGCCGTTGGCACGCTTTTGGGCAGCTCGCATCCGGCCTATGCGCCCCTCATGCAAGGCCAGCCCTATGTGGGCAAGGCGGTGTTGTTTGGCCGCCCCTTCATGAACCATTACCAACCGATCAAAGACGCCAGTGGTGCCGTGATCGGCATTTTGTTCGTGGGCTTTGACACCAGCGAGTTCCAGAAATCGCTGGCCGCCTTGAGTGCAGGCGTCAAGCTCTTTGACACCGGCGGTGTCTATGTGGTGGACCCCACGGGCGCCAAGGGCCGCCCCATGTTCAAGCTGCACCCCAGCCAAGCCGGCAAGCCTGTGGCCGAGGTGGACGCCGAGGCTGAGCGCTTCATGAACACCTTGTTCCAAAGCGTTGAAAAAGGAGCGCTCGGTGCGGTGACTGGTGCGCCTGCCTTGCTCAACAAGAGCCATGACGATGCCTGGGTGGTGGCGCGTCGCAGCGAGGCCACCGGCCTGTGGGTGGTGGCCGAGGTCTCAGACCGACAGGCCCTGCGCCAGCATTGGCAAGAGCAGCGCAAGCTCTGGCTGACTCTGGGCTTGGCCAGCATGGTGTTGGCGTCGGGCTTGTGGTGGCTGCTGCGCCGCTGGGTGGGCGGGCCCTTGGCCTTGTTGAACGCGGCGGTGACCCGGGTCGCAGGCGGTGATCTGTCGGCGCCGGTGCGGGCCTTGCGCCGCGATGACCTGGGGGCTTTGGCGGGCAATGTGGAGCGCATGCGTCAGCAATTGGCCGAGACCATTGGCTCGGTGCGCATGGCCACCGATGGCATCTCCACGGCCAGCTCGCAGGTGGCGGCGGGCAGCCAAGACTTGTCGGGCCGCACCGAGAGTGGCGCCAGCAGCTTGCAGCAAATCGCCAGCTCCATGGAGCAGCTGACCGGTGCGGTCAGCCAAACCGCAGCGGCGGCGCGGTCGGCGACCGAGTTGGCAACGCACGCCAACCAAGCGGCCGAGCAGGGCGGGGAGGTGATGCAGCAGATGATGATGAAGATGGACGACATCAACCTCGCCAGCCGCAAGATTGCGGAGGTCATCGGCACCATCGACGCGATTGCGTTCCAGACCAATATCCTGGCTTTGAATGCTGCGGTGGAAGCGGCCCGTGCGGGCGAGCAAGGGCGAGGCTTTGCGGTGGTGGCCAAAGAGGTGCGCAGCTTGGCGCAGCACTGCGCCGAGTCGGCGCGTGAGATCAAGGGCTTGATCGGTGGCAGCGTCGATTGCGTAGACGCTGGCCTGCAGTTGGTGCAGCACGCCGGCCGCTCGATGCAAGACATTCTCAGCAGCATTGCCCGTGTCAACACGGTGGTGCTGGAAATCAATGACGCCACCCGTGAGCAGCACAGCGGCATCGGCCAGGTCAATGCGGCCATCAGCGATCTGGACAACAGCACCCAGCAGAACGCGGCGCTGGTGGAAGAGAGCACCGCGGCCGCAGAGAGCTTGCGCGCCCAGGCGCAAGGTTTGGGCGAGATGGTCAGCGGCTTTCGTTTGCAAACCGCCTGAGACGCCGGTGAAGTGCCCGTGCGGCCTCCGTGCGTTCAGCGCCGCCGCCGCACCAATTGCACCGCCTCGGCCCGCGAGCCCAGGCCGAGCTTGCTGTAAGCCCGGTTGATATGGGTTTTCACCGTGGCCACCGAGACAAACAGCTGGGCGGCAATTTGCTCATTGCTGAGTGACTCGCCAATCAAGCGCAAGACCTGCCACTCGCGGAGCGTCAGGCCTAGCGGCGGTTCGGTGGCCGCGGCGCTGCCGCTGTCCTCTGCGGCAAGCGCCGTAGCAGCCGCAGCTGCCGGGACGGCTGGGCTTTCGGCTTGCAGTCGGTTGAGCAGTTCTTTGGCGTGCTCGCGCGCTCGTCGGTGGTGGACGATGGCGGGGGTGGCCAGCAAGGCATTCAAGGGCCCGACCAGTTTGGGCGCCAGCCACAAGACATCCATTTCTGAGGGCTCTTCGGCATCCAGCCATTGGCGCAGCGCCAGCAAATCAGGTGCCGCGGCGTCCAAGGCCTGAATCAGCTGCAAACGGCGCGCCAGCAAGGGCAGGGGGCGGGCCTGCAAGGCTTGACCCAGGGCTTGCAGGCACTCGGCCGACCAAGGCTTGGCCCCTAGCAGGGCCGCGCCCGCTTGCCAGACCCAACGCTCCAACTCGTACAAACCCGCCGTGTCGGCAATGGCTGAGGGCGCGTTGCCGGCCAGGGTCTGCAAAGCGGGCAAATCATGGTGCATGGCCGCCAACCAGATTTGCGCATGCAAGAGTCGGTTGCGCCACTTGAAGCAGTAGAAAGTTTTGCGCTCGCGCCCTTCCAGGTCTTGCAGGCGTGGCGCGGCCAGGTCGGTGCGGCCATCGCCCAAGGCCTGCGTCACCTGCTCCAGCAATTGTGGAAACGCCATGTAGTCCTGCTCGGGCCAAGCTGCATCCAGAGGTGGTAGGCCATGGGCCAAGCGCAGGCGCTGCGCCTCTTGGGCATAGAGCTGGGCCGGGGCAGGCAAGTCTTGCTGCACATGCAGCTCGGCCAAGGCTTGCAGCGCATCGATCTGCAAGAGCGTGGCCTTGTCGCGGGCGGCGCCTTTCAGCGCTGCGCTGAGTGGCGCAATGGCGGCCTGGGGCTGGCCCGCTTCCAGCAAGGCCAGGCCCAGGGTGTAGCGCGCCAGCAAGGCGGGCGGACTGAGGTCATTGGGAAAGGCCTCGATGGCCAGCTTGGCCTGCTCGCAAGCCCGCTGAGCTTGGTCGAACATCTGCGCGATGCGCGCTTGCAAGCTGGCGCGCAAGGCGGGGTTCAAGCCTGGCGCCGACTGCAGCACGCGTTCCACTGCATGTGGCTCACCGGCGACCTCGATGGTCCAGATGAAGCGCAGGCCCAGCAATTCACCCACTTGCAAGCGGGGGTGCAATTGATTGAGGGTCAAGAGCTGGCCGACCAAAGGCCGGGCCGGGCTGTAGAACAGCCACCAACCGGCGCTCTCCAGCAGGTCCAACTGATGCTCGGGGCGGCCGTGGCTGAGCAGCAGTTCGGCGGCACGAATGGTCTGGCCCGAGTTCAAAAACAAGCGCACCGCCCGGGTCAGCAGTTCTTCGTCCACCGCGTGGACCTCGCCGTCCAGCGCATCACCGCCATCACCCAGTTGGGCCAATGCGGCTTCGATATCGCGCGGGGTTTGCGTCAGCAAGGCGGCCAGCGTCAAGGTGTCCAGCGGGCCGAGCAAATGTTGGGCCGCACGCACCCGGGCCGCCAGGCCCTCATGGGGCGAGCTTGCAGCCAGCGTCTGAGCCTGGGCCATGGCCTCAAGCGCAGCATCGGCAATCGGAAGGGCAGACAAAGGAGAGCTCATGCAATGAAGGGATGAAGGGGTCGCCCGCCAAATCCACCGCGGGGGTGGACGCTGAAACGCCCTGCGCTTGCAACAATCGCGCGGCAGCAGTCTAAGGCAAGGCTGACCAAGCCTCCGGTCCGTTCTTGAACGCGGCCCTGGTGCAGCTGGGCTTGTTCAGCGCTGTCCTCCGGGCTCGCGCTGGCTTCCGTCCCGCGGTGCATGCGTTCTCGCCCCTGGGGCGGCATGGTTTTGTTGGGCATTTGCCTTGGGTGCCCCGATTTCTTTTGCGGCTTTTTTTGATGTCCCCGTCTGTTTCGACCCCTGCTCCCGCCAGCCCCGCGCCCAAGCTGCTGTCTTTGGCCTGGCCTTTGTTCATGGAGTTGTGGCTGGCCATTGCCCTGGGCTTGGTGGGCACTGCCCTGGCCGCGCGCATCTCGGATGCCTCCGCTGGCGGCTTCGCGCTGGCCAATCAGCTGGCCGGGACCTTGTTCATTTTGTTTCGCGTCATTGGCGCCGGGGTGAGCGTGGTGCTGACCCAAAGCCTGGGCGCAGGTCGGCGCGATGCGGCCGACGCGGTGGCCCGGGCAGTGTTGGGGGCCAGCACTTGGATTGGCGGGTTGACCGCCGTGGTGGCCCTTGTGGCGGCGGGTCCGCTGTTGCGCTTGTTGAATGCGCCGGTTGAAGTCTTGCCGCTGGCCTTGCCTTTTTTGCAAGCCTTGGCCCCAGCGCTGCTGTTGGACGCCTGGAATGCCTCCATGTCAGCGGTGATGCGGGCTCATTTGCGCAGCCGCGAGGCCTTGATGGTGGTGGTGCTGATGCAGCTCACCCATCTGGGGCTGGCCTTGCCTTTGATGCTGGGTTGGGGGCCGCTGCAGGCGTTGGGCATTGGGCCTATGGGGCTGCCCGGCTATGCCTTGGCCTTGACGCTGAGCCGCGCGCTGGGTTTGGGCTTGCATCTGCTGTTGTGGCGCAGCCGCCTGGGCTTGAAGCCCCAGGCCAGCGACTGGTGGCGACTGCCGCGCGCCGAGCTGGGCGCGGTGCTGCACATCGGCCTGCCCGGTGCGGCAGAGAACATCGCCTATCGGCTGGCCTTCATGGTCAGCGTCGGTGTGGCCGGTTTGCTGGGCGCGACTGCCTTGGCCACCCAGGCCTATGCCTTGCAGCTGATGGGTTTTGTGATGATGTTTGGCATCGCCACCGGCTTTGCGGTGGAGATCGTGGTGGGGCATTTGATCGGCGCGGGCCGCTTGCATGCCGCGCATCAGCTGGTGCGCCGGGCGCTGGGCCGGGGTTTGGTGGTGAGCGTGTTGGTGGCGCTGGCGGCGGCCTTGGCCGGGCCCCAGCTGATGGGCTTGTTCACCGATGACACGGCCATCGTGCGGGCGGGCTGCCAGCTGCTTTGGTTGACCGTGTTGCTGGAGCCCGGGCGCACCTTCAATTTGGTGGTGATCAATGCGCTGCGGGCCGCCGGCGATGCCCGCTATCCGGTGATGGCTGGGGCGGCGTCCATGCTCTTGGTTTTGGCGGGCGGCAGTTGGGTGTTGGCCATCCACTTCGAGCTGGGTGTGCAAGGGCTGTGGCTGGCCTATGCGCTGGATGAGTGGATTCGCGGCCTGCTGATGTGGCGGCGCTGGGCCAGCCATGCCTGGGTGCCGTATGCGCGGGCGGCGGGCCGTCGCTTGCGCCAACGGCCCGTGTCAAGCTGACTCAGTCCAGGCTGGGCCAAACCCCCGGCTGCACATCAAAGCGCGGGTACCAGTCGGACGGCAGGCTGCCGGCCCAGACCCGGTTGTGATGCGGTTGCAGGCGTTTCTTGCCAAAGGTCATGCGCGCATCGGCCAGCGAGAGCAGGCTGGTGGCGCTCCAGTCGCTGCCCGGAGGGCTGGCAGCAGCGCCCAGGGTGGCGGTGATGGGGTTGGGCCCGTCCAGGCTGGCGAATTCCGTCGCCACGTCCTGTCGCAAGCTTTCGGCTTTGTCCACCGCCGCTTGCAAATCATGACCGGGTAGCAGCATCACAAATTCATCGCCCCCCAGATGGGCCAGGCTTGCACCGGCGGGCAGGCGCTCGGTCAGCAGCTGGGCCACGCGCAGCAGCACGGCGCGGGCCTTGTCGGCGCCTTGGGCGTCGAGATAGCTTTTGAAGTGATCAAGGTCAAAGGTCAGCGCGGCCAGCGCTGTGCCTGCGGCACGGGCCGCGCCGGCGGCGGCTTCCATCTGGCGCTGCAGAGCGGGGCGATCCAACAGACCGTCCAGCGCCAGTTTGTCGGCAATCAGATTGGGCATTGAGCACTCCTGTAAGGGACACGCCCCCATCGTAAGCAGAGCCGCAGGCCCTGGCACGCTCCAAATCCCCTAGTTCTTGAACTTGGATCAAACCGGCTGCTGGCAGCAGGCCAAGAAGCTGGCGATCAGGCGCGAATCGCGGCGGTCTTTCAGGCAATACAGGTACTCGCGAACTTGTGGCACCTCGCCTTCAAAGGGCAAGACCCGCAAATCGCTGTGCTCGCTGACCTCGTGCGCGGCAAAGATGCTGACGCCCATTTGTCGGATCACCGCCTCGCGCAGCGCCTCGCGGCTGGCGATCTCCATGCTGCTGATGGGCTGGACCTGGGCCTCGGCCAACATTTGCTCGGTCAAGAGCCGGGTCATGGAGCCGCGTTCGCGCATCAAGAGCACACAGCTGCTCAAGTCCCGCAAGGCCACCTTCTTGCGGCTTGCCAATGGATGGCTGCGGTGCAGCACCAAGGCCAAGGGGTCGGCGCCCAGTTCGATGGGGTGCAGCCGGGCATCGGTTTCCAGATGCGAGGAGGTGGCGATGTCGACGCGGTACTCCTGCAAGGCCTCAATCATCTGGCGCGAGTTGCCGGCGCCAATGCTGACCTCCACTTGCGGGTATTGCTGGCGGTAGCGTTTGACGATGTCCAAGACGTAATAGGGCGCGGTGGCGCCAATGCGCAGACTGCCTCTTTGCAACTCGCCGGCATTGCGCAGCGCAAATTCGAGGTCGATCTCTTGTTGCAAGAGCTGGTGCACCCGGGGCATCAGTTGCACACCGGCGTCGCTGATCAAGAGTCGCCCACCCTCGCGCCGGAACAACTCCACCCCGTAATGCTCTTCCAGGGCGCGGATCTGGGTGGTGACCGTGGGCTGGCTCAGGCCCAGGTGTTTGGCCGCCAGGGTCACGCTGCCGAGGCGGGCCACGGTGAAAAACGCCTTCAGCTGCGTCACCAGCATGCGCGGCTCCTTGGCGCAGCACCCAAAGCTGCCAATACCTGATTTTTGAAATTTGCGTCCTTTGACGCGATGTCTTCATGCCCCATCCCTACAGTTTCGCTGATCCCAAGGCAGGGCCGAGGCTGGCCGTGCGTGGAACGAATGACCCCTCAATCTGGAGCTGTGATGCGTCAAAAATTCTTGAAGCCCCTGGGCGCTGTGCTGGGCTTGTCGGCCCTGTTCTTGAGCCAAGCCTTTGCCCAAGGCAAAACCGAGCTGTTGGTGTACTCGGCCTTGGAGGCTGACCAAATCAAGGCCTACAAGGCCGCATTTGAGGCCGACAACCCCAGCATCGAGCTGAAGTTTGTGCGCGAGTCCACCGGCATCATCACCGCCCGCTTGTTGGCCGAGAAAGCCAATCCACAAGCCGATGTGGTGTGGGGCCTGGCCGCCACTTCGCTGATGTTGCTGGACAAAGAAGGCATGTTGCAGGCCTATGCGCCCAAGGGCGTGGAACAAGTGCGCGCCAATATGCGTGACCCGCGCGCTCAGCCGACCTGGGTGGGCATGGACCTGTGGTCCTCGGCGGTTTGCTTCAACACCGTGGAAGCCGAAAAGCGCAAGCTGCCCAAGCCCACCAGCTGGGCGGACCTGACCCAGCCGGTGTACAAGGGCACGGTCACCATGCCGCACCCCGCGTCCAGCGGCACTGGCTTCCTGATGGTGTCGGCCTGGTTGCAAAGCATGGGCGAGGCCAAGGGCTGGGCCTTCATGGACGCGCTGCATCAGAACATCGGCAGCTACACACACAGCGGCTCCAAGCCTTGCCGTCAAGCCGGTGCGGGCGAGTTCCCGGTGGGCCTGAGCTTTGACTACCGCGCCAACAAGACCAAGAAGGACGGCGCGCCCATCGACATCATCTTCCCCAAAGAAGGCCTGGGCTGGGATGTGGAAGCCACAGCCATCTTCAAGACCAGCAAAAAGCAAGAGGCCGCCAAGGCCTTGGCTGATTGGGCGGTGACCAAGAAGGCCAATGAGCTCTACGCCGGCAACTTCGCCGTGCTGGCGCTGCCGCATGTGCAAGAGCGCCTGGAGTATGTGCCGTCGGACATCGAAAAGCTCTTGGTCAAGAACGACTTCAACTGGGCCGCGGCCAACCGCGACCGCATCTTGACCGAGTGGGCCAAGCGCTACGAAGGCAAGGCGGAACCGAAGAAGTGAGATGAGGTGAGGTGAGCGCCGCTGGGCGCCAGGCCAAGCAGGCTGCCATCGATGGCCGCCCCTGGCCCGGCGCCCGGCTCGCGCTTTTTCCTTTGCAGTGCACCGCCCCTATTGCGTCAGACCAGCGAAGAACAAGACAAATGCTTTCGGTACAACACATCAGCAAACGCTACGGCACCCAGCCGGTGCTGCGCGGCATTGCGCTGGACGTGGCGCAGGGGGAGTTCATCAGCCTGCTGGGCCCCTCGGGCTGCGGCAAAACAACTTTGCTACGCATTCTGTGCGGCATTGAAACCCCAGACACCGGGCGCATTCATTTGCAGGGCCGCGACATCACGGCCTTGGCGGCGGCGCAGCGGCGTTTTGGCGTGGTGTTTCAGTCCTACGCTTTGTTTCCGAATTTGAGTGTTTTGGACAATGTGGCCTATGGCTTGCAGGCCATGAAGCGGCCGCAGCAAGAAGCTCGCGCGCTGGAGATGCTCTCGCTGGTGGGGTTGGCGGAGCAATCGCGCAAATTCCCGGCGCAACTCTCGGGGGGGCAACAGCAGCGGGTCGCGCTGGCGCGGGCTCTGGCGCCGCAGCCGCCGCTGCTCTTGCTGGATGAGCCTTTGTCGGCGCTGGATGCCCAGGTGCGCGTTGGCTTGCGGGCCGAAATACGCCGTCTGCAAAAGCAGTTAGGCATTACCACGCTGATGGTGACGCATGACCAAGACGAAGCCTTGTCAATGTCGGACCGGGTGGTGGTCATGCACCAAGGTCAGATCGAACAGGCCGGCACACCGCAGCAGCTCTATGCCCACCCCGCCACGCCTTTTGTGGCCGGTTTTGTGGGCAAGATGAATCTATTGCCGGCCCTGGTCACCGGAGCAGGGCGGGCCCGTGTGGGCGCGCATGAGCTGCGCTGCGAGGTCGGTGAATTCAAAACCGGCAGCCCGCTGTTGCTGGGTTTGCGGCCTGAGGCCATTCTCTTGCGACCCGAGGCCTGTGACTTTGAAGCCCCGCCCTACGGGGCCAGCAACACCCTCAAGGGGCAGGTGCAGGAGGCCGTCTTTCTGGGGCCATGCACCTTGCTGCGCCTGTGCTGCGAGGCCTTGGGCGATGTGATGCTGGAGGTGGAACTCTCCACCTCGCGTGATGCCAGCCTGCCGGAGTGGATAGGCTTGGGCAGCGGCCGCTCGGTGTTGGTGGATTTGCCGCCGCAAGCGATTCGCGGCCTGGCCCAGCCCTTGTCGACGTTGAGGGCGGCATGAGCGCGGTCTTGCAATCGGGTCTGCCGCTTGCGGCTCCGCAGCCCAGCGTGGCATCGCGCTGGACAGCTTGGCGCGCGCAAGCGCCACTTGCCTTGCTGCTGGGCCTGGGCCTGCTGTTGCTGCTGATCTCCATCGCCTTGCCGGTGGGCAGCTTGTTGACCCTGAGCTTTTTTGATGCCGAGGGCCGCTTTGTCGGCCTGGCCAATTTCTTGCAGTACGCGGCCAGCCCGAATGTGGGCCGCTCGCTGTTCAACAGCCTGTGGCTGTCGGCGGTGAGCGCCGTGATCAGCGTCAGCCTCGCCTACGTCTATGCCTATGCCTTGACGCAAAGCTGCATGCCGGGGCGGCGACTGTTTCGCGCGCTGGCCTTGCTGCCGGTCTTGGCCCCGTCGCTGTTGATGGCCATCAGCCTGATTTATTTGTTCGGCAACCAGGGCCTGCTCAAACCCTGGCTGCAGTTGTTGCCTGGGTTTGAGAGCATTTACGGCCCCTCGGGCATTGTCATCGGCTCGGTGCTTTGGACCCTGCCGCATGCGTTGCTGATTTTGTTGACCGCCTTGGGCACCAGCGATGGCCGACTGCATGAAGCGGCCGCCAGTCTCGGGGCCAGCCGGTGGCGCATCTTTCGCACCGTGACCTTGCCGGCCAGCCGCTATGGGCTTTTGATCTCGCTGGTGGTGGTGTTTGTGATGGTGCTGACCGACTTCGGCGTGCCCAAGGTGATTGGCGGCAGCACCCAGGTGCTGGCCACCGACATCTACAAGCAGGTGGTGGGCCAGCAGCGTTTGCAAATGGGGGCGGTGGTGGCGCTGGCCTTGCTCTTGCCGGCCGTGGCGGCCTTCTTCGTCGAGCAGCGCTTGCGCCGCTCGCAAGGTGCGGCGCTCACCGTGCGTGCCGTGCCTTATCAGCCCACGCCGTCCAAGTGGCTGGATGGCAGTCTGCTGCTGTTTTGCAGTGCGGTGGCCCTGCTGCTGGTCGGCGTGATGGCCGTGGCGGTGTTCGCGGCCCTGGCCACTTACTGGCCCTACAACTTGAAGCCTTCGCTGAACAACTTCCGCTTCGACATGATGGACGGCGGCGGCTGGGCCAGCTACGGCAACTCCATCAAGATGGCGTTGTCTTGCGCGCTCCTGGGGGCCGGCTTGAGCTTTGTCACCGCCTACTTGGTGGACAAGCCCAGGCGCTTTGCCGCGGCGCGCAGCCTGCTCAATGCATTGGCCAGCCTGCCCATGGCAGTGCCGGGCTTGGCCCTGGGCCTGGGCTACATCATGTTTTTCAACGCGTCCTGGAACCCTTTGCATGGCCTGTACGGCAGCCTGAGCCTGCTGGTCATTTGCACGGTGGCGCATTACTACTCGGTGGCCCACATCACCCAGCTCTCGGCCTTGCGCCAATTGGACCCGGAGTACGAACTGGTGGCCGAGTCTTTGGGCGTGCCCTTTTGGCGGACCTTGTTCCGGGTGCATTTGCCGGTGAGCTTGCCCACCTTGATGCAGGTGGCGGGTTACTTCTTCGTCAATGCCTTGACCACGGTTTCGGCGGTGGTGTTTTTGTACTCGCCCGAGACCACCTTGGCCTCGGTGGCGGTGCTGGCCATGGATGACGCGGGCGATATCGGCCCGGCCGCGGCCATGGCGGTTTTGATCTTTGCCACGGCGGCCCTGGGGCGCTTGCTGATCGGCCTCCTGGAGGCCTTGCTGGTCAGCAAAACCCAGGCCTGGCGCGCGCGCTGAGGCTTTTATTGCGGAATAACCGATCTTTCTTTGACACTGAAAAACAGAACATGAAGTACGACTTATTGGTGGTGGGCGCCGGCATTGTGGGTCTGGCCCATGCCTATGTGGCGGCCAAGCGTGGCTTGAAGGTCTTGGTGCTGGAGCGTGACGCGGCCTGCGTGGGCGCGTCGATTCGCAATTTCGGTTTTGTCACGGTGACCGGGCAAAAAGCCGGCGCCAGCTGGGGGCGGGCGCGCCGCTCGCGGGAGGTCTGGGCCGATGTGGCGCCGCAGGCCGGCATAGAGGTGCTGCATCGCGGCCTGTATCTGGCGGCCGAGCGCGAGGAAGCGCATGCCGTCCTGCAGGCCTTCATGGCCACCGAAATGGCCCAGGGCTGCGAGTTGCTGAGCCCAGCACAGGCGCAGCACCGCGCGGGGGGCGTGTTGCAAGCCGAGGGTTTGCAAAGCGTGCTCTACAGCCCGCATGAGTTGCGCGTGGAGTCGCGCACTGCGATTCCTCGGCTGACCAGCTGGTTGGCTGCCGCCCATGGGGTGGAGTTCCGCTTTGGTGAGGCCGTCTTGTCGGTGCAGACGCCACATGTGCAGAGCTCGCGCGGTAGCTATCAGGCCGAGCGTGTGGTGGTTTGCGCGGGCGCCGAGCTCAATGGCTTGTTCGCCAGCACTTGGACGCCGCACAAGCTGCGCCTGTGTCAGCTGCAAATGCTGCGGGTGCGCCCCGAGGCCGGTTTCAAGCTGCCCGGCTCGGTGATGGGCGACTTGAGTTTGGTGCGCTATGAAGGCTACTCGGAGCTGCCGGAGGCGCAGGCCCTGCGTGCACGCTTGCAAGCTGAAGAAGGTGCCAGCCTGGCCCATGGAATCCACCTGATCGTGGTGCAAAGTGCCGATGGCTCGCTGGTGGTGGGCGATTCGCATCACTACGGCCCGGTGTTGCCGCCCTTTGCCTCGGAGGAGGTGGATGCCTTGATCCTGCGTCATCTGCGCTCGACCTTGCGCTTGCAAAAAGCCGTGGTCACCGAGCGCTGGGTGGGCACCTACCCCTCGTCCCTGACGGAGCCTTGTCTGGTCGAAACCCCGGCGCCGGACACCCGTTTGGTCACCGTCACCAGCGGCACCGGCGCCAGCACGGCCTTCGGTCTGGCGGAAGAAGTCTTTGCCGCCTGGTAAACCCTGCATCCAAAAAGAAAGAACAAAACACGCATGAGCACCGATCCCAAGCCCTCACTCCAGGCCGTCGTCTTCGACTGGGCTGGCACCGTCATCGACTACGGCAGCCAGGCGCCAATGGGCGCTTTTGTCCAACTCTTTGCGCGTTATGGCGTGGAGATCAGCATTGCCGAGGCGCGTGTGCCCATGGGCTTGGCCAAATGGGACCATATCCATGCCCTGGGTAATCAGCCGCAGATTGCCGCGCGCTGGTTGGCACGCCACGGCCGCGCCTTTTCCGACGCCGACTGCGATGAGCTCTACGAGGTCTTCACGCCGATGAATCAAGAGAGCGTGAAGCAATATGCCACGCTGATCCCAGGTGCTTTGGAAACGGTGGCGGCGCTGCGCGCGCGCGGCCTCAAGATAGGCTCCACCACTGGCTACAACCGCCCCATCATGGAGGTGGTGGCCCCGCTGGCCGCCGCCCAAGGCTATGTGCCCGACAACCTGGTGTGCGCCGGCGATATGGCCAGCGCAAGACCTGGCCCCTTGATGATGGTGCGCACCTTGTCCGATCTGGGCGTGTGGCCGCCCAGCAGCGTGGTCAAGGTGGACGACACCTTGCCGGGTCTGCAAGAAGGGCGCGCGATTGGCGCCTGGGTGGTGGGCCTGGCCATCACCGGCAACACCTTGGGCTTGAGTGAGGCGCAATGGGCGGCACTACCCGCCGAACGCCAAGCCGAGTTGCGTGAACAAGCGACCCAGGAATTGCGGGCAGGTGGCGCGCATTTTGTGATCGATGGCGTGCATCAGCTCCTGCCCTTGATCGATGAGATCGAGCGGCGTGTGGCAGCCGGGGAGCGGCCGGAGTAAGCGAGCCCGCTCAAGGCGCCCCAGCTCTGTCTTTGCTGGGGCGCTGCCGAATCAGACCTCGATCAAGCGACGGGCCCCCGCGCCCGGCAAGACCGCCAGCGAGCGGCCCAAGCTGACTTCATAACTCTTGGACTTGACGGTGCTGACGTAGACCCAGTCGCAGCGGCATTGCTGGGCTGTGGCTGTCACCACCATGAAGCCGCGTTGGTGGGTGTTGGCGTACTTCAAGGGGCCGATGATCTGCTCCAGGCCGCCGGCCACGGCCAGGGGGTTCTCGTTGGGGAAGTACTCTTCAAAGCCCGGCGAAGTCACGCCCGGCGTGGCGAACTCCACGCCGACTTGATGGCCTTGGTAGTCCTGCAAATCGCTGGCCCAGGCGTTGTGGGTGTCGCCGGCCAAGACCACCAGGTTTTTGTTCAGCGCGCGGGCGGTGCCCAGCACGGTCTCGCGGGCCACGGCATAGCCGTCCCAGGCGTCGAGGTTGTAGGGGATGGCGGGGGCCGCGAGCACGGCTTGCTGCGCGGGCGTCAGCGCGGACGGGTTGCTTTGCGCCAGCGCCAGCAAGGCCACATAGTCCGAGAAGCTGATTTGCCCCAGCACCAGCGGCGCAGGGATGTTCATGCGCGCCATCAGCACCTGCTGACCCAGCACCTGCCAAGTGGCGGTGCTGCTGGCCAGGCGGCCTTGCAGCCATTGCTGCTGCTGGCTGCCCAGCAACTGGCGCGCTGGGTTGCCCATGTCGGCGGCGAACTGCTGGGCATTGAAGCCATTGGCGCCCATGTAGTTGGCGTAGCTGAGTTGCTTGTCGCGGGCCAGCACCCGGGTGTCCAGCATGTGCAGGTCCAGCACATTGCCGAACTTGAAGGAGCGGTAAATGAGTTCTGGATGCGCCGCATCGCTGCGGATGGGCATCCACTCGTGATAAGCCTTCATCGCGGCGGCGCGACGCAGGGCGAAGTCGCCTTCGGTCTCCGGCGTGTGGTTCTCGGCGCCGTCTTTCCAGGTGTCATTGGCGAACTCATGGTCGTCCCAAACGCAGATGAAGGGCAGGGCGGCATGCACGTCTTGCAGATCGGCGTCGCTGCGGTATTGCGCATAGCGTTGGCGGTAGTCGGCCAAGCTCAGCAGTTCGGTGGCGGGCATGGACTCGCGGCCCATGGCAGCGGCGTCGCCCGATGCATAGCCGCCCTTGGGGTATTCGTAGATGTAATCGCCCAAATGCACGGCAGCGTCCAGATCGTCCATCTTGGCCGCTTCGGCATAGACATTGAAGTAACCGGCCGGGTAGTTGGAGCAAGAGAACACCGCCAGCTTGACCGGGGCAGAGCCCGAGCTGGCCAGGGTGCGGGTGCGGCCGGTGCGTGAGCTTTGACCGTTGACGCTGAAGCGGTAGAACAAGGTCTTGCCGGCAGGCAGGCCCAAGACATCCACCTTGACGGTGTGGTCGCGCTCGGCCAGGGCCTGGGCGCGGCCACGACGCAGCATTTGGGTGAAGCCGGCATCTGCCGCCACGTCCCAGTTCACGGTCACGCTGGCGCCCAAGGCCGGGTTGACGCGGGTCCAGAGCATCACCCGGTCGGACAGGGGGTCACCGCTGGCCACGCCGTGGGTGAAGGGCGAGTTGCTCGGGGTGCTGGTGCCCGCACGGGCGACGCTGAGGGCCGCAGGGGCGCTCAGGCCAAGCACGCTGAGGTCGCGCATGAAGGCGCGGCGCTTGAAGGCGGAGGGCGAGTTCTTGTCTTGGGTCATGGCGAAAAGCTCGAGTCGAAATGGGATGCGAACGGGCCGAACAGCAGGTCGAGCAGGTCGGCTTGGCCAGTCGAGCTGTCGGCAGGTCGGCGCAGCATAGGTTTGGCGCATGACAGCACGCAGGCCGCCGAGCGCCTGGACCATGGTCTGTCTGGCTCTTGATCCGATCAGCAGGGGCGCTTGTCCCATGCAGGTCATGGCGCTTGCCTAAGCTGGCGTCCAAGTCTTTTCTTCCGCTCGAAGGTGCAGTCCATGATCAAGAACAAGCTGAGTTCCGTTTTGAATGCCTCGCTGCGCAAGCAGCTCGCCGCCGCTGTGCTCTTCGGGGTGGCTGCGGTGGGCTCGGCCCAAGCGCTGACGCTGAAGTCGGCCCAACTCAATGGCGCGCAGTTCAGTGATTTGTCCAGCCCCGGTGTGTTGGCCCTGGATCTGAGCTTTTTCAGCGCAGCGCCGGTCGCTTTGGAGTTCGAACTGGAGGCCGCCGACGTGGGCCAGACCGTGGCCTTCAACTCGGTGTTGAAGTCGGTGGGCGGCATGGATTTCATGTCGGACCTGCATCTGCAAGTCGGCGCTGGCGCGCAGTTCCGCAGCATCGGCAGCGCTTACAACGTGGCCGGGAACGAGGTCGTGTTGACGCCGCTGAATGCCCCAGTGAGCCAAGTTCGGGTGCACAGCCAAGACCTCAGCGAGCTCTATTTGGGCGACCCCTTTGGTGAGGGGCGCGCCGACTGGCGCATTGGCTTTGGTGATTTGCAGCAGGGCGAGCGCTTTGTGCTGAGCGTCGGCCCTATCAGCGCGGTGCCCGAGCCCACCACCCTGGTGCTCTTGGCCCTGGGCCTGGCGGGCTTGTTCTTGCTCGGGCGGGTGCGCCGCCCGGATTGAGGCCGAGGCTCAGCGGCTGTGTGAAGTCAGCCGCGCCAAGGGGGAGGCCAGGCTGACGCCGGGCGCGGTGCGGCCCGCGCCGGCATTGGGTTTGAGCCCGGCTTCATCGCTGCTTTCTGCGGCCGGCGGCAGCAGATCCACGCCCTCCGGGTTGCGGCGCATGGCCACACCTACCGCCAAGATGTCGATCACCAGCAGGTGCAAGATGCGGCTCACCATGGGCACATGGGTGGCGACGTCTTCTTGGTGATCGACGATCAGCGCCACATCGGCCTTGCGCGCCAGCGGCGACTGGCCCGCGGTGATGGCGATCACAAAAGCCCCGCGTGCGTGTGCGGCGTCCATCACTTCCAGCAGCTCGGGCAAGCGACCGCTGTTGCTGATGACCACGGCCACATCGCCGGGCTTGAGCACATTGGCGGCCAGACGCTGCAAGCGCGGGTCGGTGTAAGCGGCGCTGGGCATGCCAAAGCGCAGGAACTTGAACTCGGCGTCTTGGGCCACCACACCGTAATGCCCCAGGGCATAGAACTCGATGCGTCCCGCATGCAGCAACAGCTCGACCGCGCGGGCAATCATGTCGCGGTTCAGCTGGCTGCGCACCTGAAGAATGGCCGAAGCGGTATTGCCCAAGACCTTGGCGCCCAGCTCCAACATGGAGTCATCCAGGTTCACCTGGCTGTGGGTCACCGGCACCGTGCCGGTCAGGCCTGAGGCCAGGCGCAGCTTGAAGTCCGACAAGCCCTCACAGCCCAAGGTGCGGCAAAAGCGGATCACCGTGGGTTGGCTGACATTGGCGGCGCGCGCGATGGTGGCAATTGGGTCGTTCAAGGCCGAGCGGGGATGGGCCAGCACATACTCGGCCACGCGCAACTCAGCCGGCGAAAGCTCGGCCCGGGCGCGCCGGATTTGACCCAGCAGCCCGGCGCCGGGCTGGGTCTGCAAGGTGCGCAGCTGCGCTTCCAAAATGGCTGAGGCCCCCTTGAAGGTGGCGTGCTCGGCGGTGATCACAAAGGTGGGGATGCCGGCCACATAGTCGCTGAACCGCCCTTTGTCCTCGAAGCGGGCGCGAAAGGGCGAGCGATCAAAAGCGGCGCCCAAGCGTGGCACGATGCCGCCGCCGATATAGATGCCGCCCAGAGCCCCCAGCGTGACCGCCAGATTGGCCGCCGCCGTGCCCAGCAAGGCGCAAAACACTTCCAAGGTTTCCACGCACAGCGGGTCTTCCAGGTCGAGCGCGCGCTGCGTGATGTCGGGGGCCCCCAAGTCCTCGGCCTTGCTGTTGCGATAGTCGGCCAGGGCGCGGTAGATCAGCTCCAGACCCGGCCCGGACAACAAGCGCTCGAAGGAAACATGCGAGAACTGCCGCCAAGCATGGCGCAGGATGGCGATTTCGCGTTCATCGCGCGGCGCGAAATTGGTGTGGCCGCCTTCGGTGCCGAGTGCGATCCAGCCATCACCGGTGGGAATCAGCCCCGACACCCCCAGGCCCGAGCCAGAGCCCAAAAGGCCGATCACACTGGGCATGCGGGCCTCGCCGCCGCCGATTTGCCGCACCTCGTGGGCCGAGAGGCGCGGCAGCGCCATCGCCAAGGCGGTGAAGTCGTTCACCACCACCAGGGTGTCCAGCCCCAAGCGGGCGCGCATTTCCTCGATGGAGAACTGCCAGTGGTAATTGGTCATGCGCACCTGGTCGCCTTCGACCGGGTTGGCAATTGCGATCGCGGCATGCGCAATCTGCTGCACATCCGGCGCATCGGCCGCTTGGCTCAAGCCCGCCAAATAACTGCTGACGGCGGCATGAAAGTCGCTGTGGTCGGCACAGCGCAGCGAAGCGATATGGCTGAAGACCCCCGCCTGGGTTTCCAGCGCAAAGCGGGCATAGGTGCCGCCGATGTCGGCAATCAATCGTGGGCTGTCAAGGCTCGACATAAATCTAAGAGGGGCGGAAGTGGCTGCAGGGGAGGGGCTTGCGGAGCAGGGCGCATGCGACGCATGGCATTGGCTCTTGGGCGCTGCATTATGGGGCCGCCCGTGCCCCAGCCGGCCCCGGGCTGGCCCGAAGCCGGCCCCGGTTCAAGTCGGCCAGGCCCTGCCTCGATTGTTGGGCGTAGTCTTTGTAGCTTGACTACATCGTTCGACAGCTTGAATGAGGCCGCGCAGGGCGTGTTTGGCCCTGTGAATCGGCAATTTAGCGATGAATTGAGTACTTCAGGGTGAGTGTCGTCGCCCCTGGGGTCAGAGGCTATTGCGCATTGAATGTAGTTTTGCTACCTTTCGTGTCTGTGGCGGGGGTGTGTTGGCTGAGGCTGGCGGGCTCCCGATGTGAAAACTGGCTCGAGCCCGATGGGGTTTCGGGTCTGATGGGTTCAAAACAATCGTGCACGCTCTTTGCTCTTTTTTGAGGCCCAGGCCTCGTCTTCAGGTGCTTGCTCTGGTGCCTGATGTGGCGGCTTGCGGAGGTGGCTTGTGCTGAGTGCGGCCAGCTACCCCTGTTTGGTGGCCGATGTCGGCGGCACCAATGCGCGTTTTGCCTGGGTGGCGTCGGCGGGGGCGGCGGTCCGCGATGTGGCGGTGCTGCCCGTGCATGCACATGCCGGCCCGGCGGCTGCGGCGCAGGCCTATCTTGCGCAACTGAAGCTGGACTTGGGCTCGCAATATCAGGCGCCGCGGCGTGCAGCGCTGGCGGTGGCAACGGCTGTGGCAGGGGACAGGGTTGAGTTGACCAATGGTCACTGGAGCTTTTCGCGCCAGGGCTTGCAGCAGGCGCTGGGTCTGGATTCGCTCTTGGTTCTGAATGATTTTGAGGCTTTGGCGCTGTCTTTGCCGCGCTTGCAAGCCGAGCAGTTGCGGCCATGGGAGGCCGCTTCGGCGGCTTTGGCTGGGGTGGCGTCGCCGGCAGTGTCGGGTTCATTGGGCTTGGCTCAGGACTCGGGCTCGACGCTGGCCGTCATTGGGCCGGGGACCGGCTTGGGTGTGGCCGGTGTGACGCGGGTGCGGGGCGAATGGGTGGCCTTGCCGGGCGAGGGGGGTCATATGACCTTGGCGCCAGGGGATGCATTCGAGAGTGAGTTGTTGGCCTATGTGCGCCGCTCCTACGAACATGTGTCGGCAGAGCGTTTGCTTTCAGGCATTGGCTTGCCCTTGTTGCATGGTGCCGTGGCTGCGGTGCGTGGGGAGGCTGAATCTTCTCCTGCTTTGAGTGCGGCGCTCATCGTCGAGCGCGGTCTGGCCCGCTCCGATCCGCGCTGCGAAGAGGCGCTGGAGGTGTTTTGTGCCTTGCTGGGTGGTTTTGCGGGCAATGTGGCGCTGACTCTGGGCGCGCGTGGGGGGGTCTTCATTGGTGGCGGCATCGTGCCGCGCTTGGGGGATTGGTTTTTTGCTTCGCGCTTTCGGGAGCGCTTTGAGGCCAAGGGGCGCTTTCGCAGCTATTTGGCAGGCATCCCTACCGCTTTGATCACCGACACCTTGGCGGCCTTAGGGGGTGCTGCGCTGGCTTTGGATCAGCAGCATGACTGAGCGCGAGCTCGGTGCTGGGTTTCGTAGTCCGCCTCCGGATTGAATGTAGTTTGAGTACGGCTAGCTTGTGGCTGTGGTGTAACAGACGGTCGGTTTTGCGTGAAACCTGCCTTGTAATACGGGATTACCCTGGTTTTTCAGCAAAAAAACCAAGGAAATTTGAAGTAACAAAACAACATCTAGGGTTTACGTTTGTAGCTTGTAAATCTAGTTTTGGTACAAATGAGTTTGTGAACTGGAGTTTTTGGGTCCTGTGCTTGTCAGACAAAAGCGGGTGCGGGGCAATGTTGTTGGGTTTGGCTTGAGGAGACATTGAATGAACACTTCCGTAGAGAAGCGCAAGCAGTCCAAAGCTGTTGCGCGCGAAACTTTCAGCATCAAACCGGTGGCCCTGGGCTGCGGTTTCTTGATGCTGGCCACCACGGCTGCTTATGCACAACAAGCGGCAGAGAAGCTGGATACGGTCACCGTGACCGGCATCCGAAAAGGCATTGAGGCGGCCATTTCGGTCAAGAAGAATTCGGACTCCATCGTCGAGGCCGTCTCGGCCGAAGACATTGGCAAGCTGCCGGACAACAGCATTGCTGAGTCCATCGCTCGTTTGCCGGGCTTGTCGGCCCAGCGTACGGCGGGCCGTGCGCAGGCGATCAGCGTGCGTGGCCTGTCGCCCGACTTCGCTACCACCTTGCTGAACGGTCGCGAGCTGGTCAGTACCGGTGACAACCGCAGCGTGGAGTTCGACCAGTACCCCGCTGAATTGCTGTCTGGCGTGACGATTTACAAGACGCCCGATGCCGGTCTGGTTGGGCAGGGCTTGTCGGGTACCTTGGATATGCAATCGGTGCGTCCGCTGAACTTCGGCAGCCGTGTCGTCACTTTCAATCTGCGCGGCTCCAACAATTCCTTGGGCTCGGCGGCCAATGCCAGCGCCAATGGCAATCGCCTGAGCGCCAGCTATATCGATCAGTTCAACAACCGCACTCTGGGTATTGCGATCGGCTTTGCGCACCAAGAGACGCCGGTGGCTGAAAACCAGACCGGCACTTACGAACCCTACTTCGCCAACCCCACCACCACAGCCAAGGACGACCGTCATCGCCCAGGCGTGGCCGATGGCGTCTACATGACCGATGGTGTGAAGGCCCTGCGCCGTACCGGTGTCACCAAGCGTGACGGCCTGATGGCCACGGTGGAGTGGAAGCCCACCGCCGACTGGACCAGCACCCTGGATCTGTTCAGTTCCAAGGCCAAGCAGACCGATACCGCCAACCAGTTTGAGTCGCATCTGTACTACAACGGCAGCTACCCATGCCAGCCAGCCTGTACCTGGACCAACCCTGTGGTCAATGGCAGTGGCACCTTGATCGGTGGCACCGTGGCCAGCGTGTACCCCTTGGTGCGCGGCCAGTACAACCGCCGTGAAGACAAGATCAACGCCATCGGCTGGAACAATGCCTTCAAGCTGGGCGGTGTGGCCTTGTCGGCCGATGCCAGCTACTCCAAGGCCAACCGTGACGAAACCAATCTGGAAGTTAACACCCAGTTGGTGCCTGCCAAGCAGCTCGATAGCTTGACGCTCTTGTTCCCCAATAACGGCTTCGTCACACTGAACCCGGGCCGCGACTATTCCGACCCCAGCAAGCTGTTCCTGCGCGACAGCATTTACGGCTCGGGCTATGCCCGCATCCAGAACATCGAAGACGAACTGGGCGCCCTGAAGCTCTTGGCCAAGGTGCCCGCACCCGAAGCGGTGGGCAACTGGTTTGCTGACTTCGACCTGGGCTTGAACTATGTGGACCGTAAAAAGTCCAAGCACCAACCCGAGGGCCCGATCACGCTCAAGGGTGCCGAAGCGCCGATTTCGTCGGACCTGCTCTACAAGTCCGTCAATCTGAACTTTGCGGGCTCGAACCTGGGATCGATTCCTTCGTTCAATGTGCCGGGCATTGTTGACAAGTACATGAACCTGTCGCCCAGCGAGACCGACGCGGCCTACAAGATCCCCGGCGCCTGGACCGCCAAGGAAAAGATCACCACCGGCTTCTTGAAGGCCAATATCGACAGCAACTGGGGTGGCGTGACGGTGCGCGGCAATGTCGGCGTGCAAGTGCAAGCCGTAAACCAGTCCTCGCAAGCCAATTACTGGGACGCAGCGGCCCCCTCGGGCCAGAACGTCAAGCCCGTGGATGACGGCAAGACCTATACCGATGTGCTGCCGAGCCTGAACCTGGCCTTCGGCCTGGGCAATGACCAGACCCTGCGCGTCGGCTTGGCTCAGCAAGTGGCCCGTCCGCGTGTGGACCAATTGCGTGCTGCCATCAACTTCGGCGTGGATCAATCCACCGGCAAGCCCGGCGCCAGCGGCGGCAACCCGCGTCTGGACCCCTGGCGCGCCGATGCCGTGGACATCTCGTATGAGAAGTACTTCGGCAACAAGGCCTACTTTGCGGCTGCTGCTTTCTACAAAAAGCTCAACAGCTACATCTACACGCAAAGCAATGCCTACGACTTCTCGAAGTTCATTGCCGGCTATGTGCCGCCCGCAGGTTCGCCCCCAGCGCAGACCACCGGTCAGTTTGAAGCCCCTTACAACGGCCAGGGCGGCAATCTGAGCGGCTTGGAGTTGTCGGTGTCTTTGCCTTTCGCGCAGTTCTCGCCCATGCTGAACGGCTTCGGTTTGATCGCCAGCACCAGCTACACCGACAGCAGCATCAAGATCAAGGCCGACCCGAACAGCCAGTCCTCGGTGGGTTCGGCTGACATCTCGCTGCCGGGCTTGTCGAAGACGGTCAGCAACTTGACCTTCTACTACGAGAACAGTGGCTTCGAGGCCCGCATCAGCCAACGTCGTCGCTCCGACTTCATCGGCGAAATCAAGAATTTCGATGCCTCGCGTTCTCTGCGTTATGTGGTGGGTGAAAACATCACCGACGCGCAGATTGGCTACAACTTCAATGAAGGCAGCATGAAGGGCCTGGGCCTGACCTTGCAGGTGAACAACCTGACGGACTCGGCCTTCCGCACTTACTTTGGCACCAAGGACCGCCCGGGCGAGTACATCAAGTGGGGCCGTACCGTGATGCTGGGTGCGAGCTACAAGTTCTGATGTGATCCACGGTTGAGAGGGCTCCAATCCTCGTACTGACCAACCCCGGCAGGCTTGATCGTCTGCCGGGGTTTATTGTTTGGGCGGCGCCCTGCCAGAGATGGGTCGCTCGATTGATAAAAATGATCTGAAGGAGGGCCATCAACATGGCAAATAGCAAGCACACCGTGCCGGCGAAGGGCTGCAAACGCCGCAGCGTGGTCAGTGTTTTGGGCCTGAGCGTGCAAGCCGCGTTCCCGACGCTGGGGGCAGGCCTTGTGCACAAGGCCTGGGCCGCTGAGCCTTTGTCCGCGCCAGACGGAGCACCAGACAGAGCGGCAGGCAAGCCGCAGGCCGAGCTTTTTTTCCGCGCGCCGCAAATGACCGGGGCAGTCTTGTCGCCCGATGGCCAGCGCCTCGCCATGCGCACACGCGGCCCCCATGGCCGCATGATGCTGACCGTGTTGACGCTGGCGACCATGAGCCCGCAAGTGGTTTACAGCTCCGACGCTGCTGACGTCAATACCGTCGTCTGGGTCAATCACGAGCGGCTCGCCTTTGACCTGACGGACCTCGAGACGCCGGCCGGCAAGGTCGATGCCGCGCCGGGGCTGTTTGCGGTCAATGCCGATGGCTCGGGCTTCAAGCAGTTGGTGGAGCGCCAGCGGGTCTGGCTCCGCAATGGCAATGACACTCAGAATCTCTTGCCTTGGAACACGTTTTTGCTCAACGGCGACACACAGCGCCAGGGCGAGTCGGTGTTGGCCGCCCGGCCTGAGAGTTATGACGAAAAGGGGATTGGCTTTATCAAGCTCCTGCGCCTGAACACGCGCAATGGTCGCAGCGAAGAGATCGACGGGCCTTTGCATTCGGTGGGCTGGTGGACCGACCCCCAAGGCCATTTGCGTGTGGCCCAGACCCGCGAGGGTGCCAAGGGCGCGATTCGTTGGCGTGATCCGGAAACCGGGGTCTGGCGGGTCTTGGTTGAATATGACGCCATCACCGGGGGCGATTTGAGCGTGCGCCAGATCGACAGCGAAGGCAAGCTGTACGTGACCGCACGCAATGGCCGCGACAAGCAGGCGCTGTGGTTGCTGGACCCCAAGACCGGGGCCTGGTCCAGCGAGCCCTTGGCCGAGTCGCCGCTCTTTGATGTGGACGCCCAGTTGATCGCCCGCCAAGACAAAGTGTTAGGGCTGCGCTTTCGCATCGACGCCGAAGTGACGCAGTGGCTGGACGGCGAGATGCGCGCTTTGCAGGCCCACATTGACAAAGTGCTGCCGCGCACCGTCAACCGCCTGAGTGTGCCTTGGCAGGGCGCAAGCCCCTGGGTCTTGGTGCAAGCCTTTGCAGACATCCAGCCCAGCTTGTATTTCTTGTTCAATCGCGAGACCAAGAAGTTCACCCGCCTGGGGGCTCAGCGGCCCGATATCGTGGCCAAGACGCAGGCCAGCAGCGATATGGTGCGGTTCAAGGCCCGCGATGGCTTGGAGATTCCGGCTTGGTTGACGCTGCCGCCGGGGATGGAGGCCGCCTCGGCCAAAAAACTGCCCCTGGTGGTGCTGGTCCACGGCGGCCCCTTTGTCCACGGCCCTAGCTGGCATTGGGATGCTGAGGTGCAGTTGTTGGCGGCACGAGGTTATGCGGTTTTGCAACCCCAGTTCCGCGGCACGCTGGGGTTTGGTCTGGCGCACCATCAAGCCGGCTGGCGCCAGTGGGGCAAGGCCATGCAGACCGACCTGGCCGATGCGGCGAACTGGGCTGTCGCTCAAGGCTGGGCCGACCCTGAACGCATGGCGATTGCCGGCGCCAGCTATGGTGGCTATGCGGCGCTGATGGGCGTCTTGCGCAACCCCGAACTGTTCCGTTGCGCTATCTCTTGGGTGGGCGTGACGGATCTGGACTTGCTGTACAGCACCTCTTGGGACGATGTGTCGACGGTATTCAAGACCCATGGCCTGCCCAAGCTGCTGGGCGACCGGGTGCAAGATGCGGCCGAGCTGAAGGCCCATTCACCTTTGACCCACGCGGCTGCAATCAAGGCGCCGGTTCTGTTGGCCTATGGCAGCGCAGACCGCCGCGTGCCCTTGGTGCATGGCGAGCGCTTCTACAAAGCTTTGAAGGAGAGCAATCCGCAGGTGGAGTACATCGTCTACCCAGACGAGGGCCATGGCTGGCGGGTGCCCGCGAATCAGGTGGATTTTTGGAACCGCAGTCTGCGTTTTCTGGATCGCCACTTGGCCAAGCCCTGAAGCCTTGGGCCCCGGACTCAATCGCTGACCAAGACCCGTCCGCCCAGGGGCGGGACGCTGATCTGCAGCAGGCCCGGCGCGCCCAGTGATTTGAGCTTTTTGCCGGTCAGCGCGTCTTGCCAGCGCAGGCCTTGCAAGCGGCGCAAATGCGCTGGCAGCTTCACTGCCAGGGTTTGGCTGCTTTGCGCATTGTTCAGCGCCGTCAGCGCCCAGCGCGGGCCGTCTTGGCGCAGCAACACGATCACATGGTCGTCCAAGTACAGCGGGGCCTCGATGGAGCCGTGGCGCAGCACCCGGTGTTTTTGGCGCATCTGCGTCAGGGCTTGCACGTCTTTGAGCAAGGCCAAGTCGGGCTTGCCGCCCAGGTCGGCCCAGGGGTAGGGCGCGCGGTTGTAGGGGTCTTCGCCGCCGGTCACACCGACCTCGTCGCCGTAGTAAATGGACGGCGCACCCGGAAAGACCATCTGAAACAGAACCGCCAAGCGCAGACGCTGCTTGGCCAGGGTCAGGTCTTGCGCGCGACCCTCGTCTTGGTCGCCCAAGGCATGCAGGGCGCGCGCCTGGTCGTGCGAGGACAGCAAATTCATCAGCGCATAGAAAGCCTGCGGCGGGTAGGCCTCGCGCATCAACTCGATATTGGCGTAGAGCTTGCGGGCCTTGCCGCCGGCCGCATAGTCCAGCACCGTGTTGCGGAAGATGTAGTTCATGGTCGAGTCAAAGCTGTCGCCCAGGAAGTACTTGCTGGCGTCAAACCAGGTCTCGGCAATCGTCAGTGCCTCGGGCTTGTGGGCCTTGATGGCGGCGCGCCAAGCGCGCCAGAAGTCGTCCGGCACCCAGGGCGCCACATCCATGCGCCAGCCGGCCGCGCCCCGGTCCAGCCAGAGCTTCATCACCGAGTCCGGCGCTTCAAACGCAAAGCGTCGGAAGTCGGCGGAGTTCTTGTCGATCTCGGGCAGGTCTTTGACGCCCACCCAGCCTTGGTACTGGTCTTCGGGCTTGGGCTGGCTGGGGTCGAGCTTGAACCAGCTGGCATAGCTGGAAGCAGGGTTCAGCTGCCCATCGTCAAAAGCGCCGCCGGCGGGGTAGTTTCCAAAGCGGTTGAAGTAGGGGGAGTCACTGCCCACATGGTTCAGCGAGGTGTCGGGAATGACGCGAATGCCGCGTTTGTCGGCTTCTTGGCTGAGGCGAACAAAGTCTTCGTTGCGGCCAAACGCGGGGTCGATTTCTTTGTAGTCAGCGGTGTCGTATTTGTGGTTGCTGGCGGCGCGGAAGACCGGCGTCATGTAAATCGTGTTGGCGCCGAGTTGCTGGATGTAGTCGAGCTTCTCAATGATGCCGGCCAGGTCGCCACCGTAAAAGTCGTTGTTGAAAGCCTCGTCAGAGCCGTCGCCACTGCCCGGCTTCCAAGGCTTGTCCAGCCAGTTGCGGTGGAACTCCACATCGTGGGTTTGGTAGTGGTCGCGGCCGGGGCGCGGGTCGTTGTCCGGGTCGCCGTTGCGGAAGCGATCGGGGAAGATGGCGTAATAGATCGCGTCCTTGGCCCAGGCGGGCACCTTGAAGTCTTTGGCGTAGACGGTTTGGCGGTAGCGGCGGATTTTTTGCTGCGCCTCCGTCAGGGGCTCCAACTCTCCCAAGCCCATGCTGCCTTTTTCGCGGGTCCAGTACACCGGGTCGCGGTTGTTGTGCAGCACATAGGTCTGGCCTTTGATCTGCAACTCGAAGTGGTAGCCGTAGATGGCGGGCTCGGCAAAGCGGTGGCTGGCGCTCCAGCGCTCGGCTTTCCCTTCTTTGGCCTTGGCCATCGGCAGGCGCGCCAGCTCGGTGTAGCTCAGCAGTTCTTGGTTGCCTTCCAGGCGACGCTTGGCGATGACCAGCGTGGCTTTCTCAACACCGGGCAGGGCGCTGAAGGCAAAGCGTAGCGGCGTGTTCGGCGTGACGGCGCCAAAAGGGCTTTTGTCGGCCAGCTGGCGCGAGTCAAAGCGCACGCTCAAAGCGACCGGGTCGCTGAGCTGGGGCGCGCTGACGCGTTGCGGGACTTCTCCCGCATAGGGCTGCAGGCTCAGCTGGGGCACGCCCGAGGCTGAAAAGCGAAGCAGTACCTGGGTCATGCCCGTGAAGCGCTCGCTCAGCGCGCTGCCTTTGAGGCTCAGTGCTTCGGGCTTGCCGCCGAAATCGGCGTCGGGCGACCAGTCTTCATCCGCGACTTTGAAGCTTTGCTCACCGCTGAGTTGGGCATAGAGCTCATAACGGTCACACACATAGACAAAGCGGTGCTCCTCGGTGGCGCTCCAATTGTTGAAGCTGCCGCGCAGGAACAACTCGCGCTTGCCCAGCGGGCTGGGCTTGCAGTCTTGCGCAAGGGCCAGCGTGTTCGCGCAAACGCTCAGCAGCAGGGCGGCGGGCCACCGGATCCGGCGGTAAAGGGGGGCGGCCATGCTCAGCCCTTCACGCCACCGGCCGTCAGGCCCGAAACAATCCAACGCTGCGCCAGCAAAAACACCAGGGTGATGGGCAGGCCGGAGAGGACGGCGGCCGCCGCAAAGTCGCCCCACAAAAAGCGCTGGTCGTGCAAGAAGTACTTGGAGCCCACGGCCAGTGTGAGGTTGCCTTCCTCGCGCAGCAGCACCGAGGCCACCGGGTACTCGATGATGGTGCCGATGAAGGCCAACACAAAGACCACCATCAGAATCGGCACCGCCATCGGCAGCAGCACGCGGCGGAAGGCCTGCCAGTGGCTGGCGCCATCGACCTTGGCGCATTCTTCAATCTCGACTGGAATGGTTTCAAAGTAGCCCTTGATGGTCCAGATATGGGTGGCCACGCCGCCCAGATAGGCCAGCACCAGGCCGCCGTGGGTCTCGATGCCGAGTGCTGGGATGAAGTTGCCAATCGTCTCGAAGATGGCGTAGATGGCCACCAGCGCCAAGACCGGCGGAAACATCTGCAGCAAGAGCATGCTGTTCAAAATGGGGGACTTGAAGCGGAATTTCAGGCGCGCAAAGCCGTAAGCCGCGGTGGTGGAAATCGCCACGATCAAAAAGGCCGACACGCTGGCCACCTTGATCGAGTTCCACAGCCAGGTCAGCACCGGGAAGGGGGGCTGTACCAGGCTGCCATCGGCGGCCTGATAGGGGATGCCCAGGGCGAGCTGCCAATGCTCCAAGCTGATCTGCGTGGGGATGATGCTGCCGGTGGCGAAGTTGCCGGGCCGCAGCGAGATGCTGATGATGGCCAGCAAGGGGAAGAGCGTCAGTGCCAGAAAGACCCACATCAGGGCGTGCGCTGCCCAGACGCGCCAGCGGGCTTGTTTGCCGCGAACAATGGCCATGGTGAGATTCCTCGTCTTTCAATCAGGTGTTCTGGGCTTTTTTCATCAAGCGCAGATTGATCAGCGACAGCGCCGCGACCAAGAAGAAGATCAGCGTGGAGATGGCGGCTGCCAAACCGAAGTCCGAGCCCGAATCCTTGAAGGCGATGCGGTAGGTGTAAGACACCAAGATGTCGGTCTGGCCCGCGGGGATCTTGGTGCTCAGGTAGTCGGGGCGGCCATCGGTGAGCAGGGCGATCAGCACAAAGTTGTTGAAGTTGAACGCAAAAGCGCTGACCAAAAGCGGCGCCAGCGGCTTGATGATCAAGGGCGCGGTGATCTTGAAGAAATTGGTCAGCGGCCCAGCGCCGGCAATGGCCGAGGCTTCATAGAGATCGGCCGGAATCGCCTTCAACAAGCCGGTGCACAGAATCATGATGTAGGGGTAGCCCAGCCAAACGTTGACGATCAGCAGCATCAGCTTGGCCAGCAGCGGGTCGGCAAACCAGGCCGGTTTGACGCCGAAGAGGGCATCCAAGATGGCATTGATCTCACCAAAGTTCTGGTTGAACAAGCCCTTGAAAACCAAGATGGAGATGAAGCCGGGCACCGCATAGGGCAAGAACAAGAGCGTGCGGTAGGTGGTGCGGAACTTCAGGTCATCCCAATTCAACATCACCGCCAGCAGCATGCCCACGGCAGTGGCGATGGCCACGGTCAGGGCCGAGAACATCACGGTCCAGCTGAAGATGGACAAGAAGGGGCCGCGGAACTCGGCGTCCATCACCATGCGGCGGTAGTTCTCCCAGCCCACCGTCACCTTGAAGCCGGGTTGTTGCACTTCACCGGCGGCGCTTTCGAAATAGCCGGTCTGCAGATTCGGGCGGAACACGGTTTGGTCGCTCAAGCGCGTCAGGCTGCCGTCGGCATTCGCCTGCCAGTGCCGGCGGATGGGGCCGAATTCGCGCAGGCCCAAATAGCGCAGTTCGCGCTCGGCGGCACTGCGCTCCGCTTCGGGCGGCAGCTGCAACTTCAAGCGCATCAAGGCTTCCCGGTGCAGGATCAGGTCTCGCAAGGACAGAGCGCTTTGCAGCGGCGCGGCAAAGCTTTGATTGGGCGACTGCTGGGCCTGCGCGGCGCTGAGCATCTCCACGGTCAGCTCGCTGTTGGCGGGCTTCAGGGCCAAGGGCGGCGAGATCCAGCTTGGGCTGCCGTCCTCTTGGCGCAGCACCAAGCGGAATTCCGGGCCATCGGCATGCAGGGTGAAGGGCTGGCTTTGCGCTTGCAAGGCCTCGTGCTGGTCGAGCAGATAGTCGCGCACCCGCTCCTGGCTCAGCAAATGCGCCGATGAATAGTTGGTGAAGCCGATCTGTGCGGTGTAGACCAGCGGAAAGGCGATGAACACCAACATGCCCGCAATGCCGGGGAAAAGGTAGCGGTAGGCGAAACCGGCGTTGCTGACATAAACGTAAAACGCAGCGGACAGCAAGGCCAGCAGGCCCATGGCCCAGGCCGCCTGACCGGCGGTATAGATCATGAACACCAGATAGAGCGAGGCCAGCATGGCCAGCCCGGTCAAAGGCCAGCGCAGCTGGCGGGCGATGCGCTCCAGCGCGGTGGCGGGCAGCTTGCTGTAGACGCTCAAGGCGCCCAGGGAGCCCAAAGAAGGGGAATCGCTTGCACTCATGGCTGTGGCTTCTTCTTCGTGATCTTCACTTGTTCAGCAGCATGCGGGCGGCGGCGCCGTCCAACGCGTCCTTGGGGCTTTGCAGGCCATTGGTGATGGCTTCCAGGGCGGCGTCCATGGCGGTCCAGAAGCGCCCCACCTCGGGGATGTTGGGGATGGCCTCGCCCAGGCGGGCGTTTTCCATGCTGGCGCGGATCAAGGGGTTGACCGACAGCTCGGCATAAAACGCTTTATTGGCGGGCACGCCGATGGGCACATCGGCATCCAGCACCTTCAAGGCCTCGGGGCGCATCAGGTGGTTTTCAAGAAACTCGCGAGCGATGTCCTTTTGCTGGCTGGGCGCGGCAATCATGCAGCCGAGCACGCCGACAAAGGGCTTGGACGGCTTGCCCGCCAGCACCGCCGGGATCGGGGCGACGCCGAAATCGATCTTGGCCTTCTTGGCGTTCTCCCAGGCCCAGGGGCCGGAGATCATCATGGCCACCTCGCCCTTGGCAAAGCCGCTTTCCATCTCGGCATAGCGCGCGCCTTTGGGCATATGGCCGCCTTGCAGCAGGCGCGCAATCATCTCGGCCCCGGCCAGCGCGCCGGCATTGTTGACGCCCACTTGGCGGGCATCGAACTCGCCCTGGGCGTCGCGGCCAAAAATCTGGCCACCCGCACCGGCCAAGAGCGACCAGCTGAAAAAGCTCTTGTTGTAGTCCCACAAAATCGCATGCTTGCGGCCGCCGGACTCGGCCTGCAGCTTTTTGTCCAGCGCGATCAGCTCGTCAAAGCTGGCCGGTGGCTTGGGCACCAGGGCTTTGTTGTAGATCAGGCCGGTGGTTTCGATGGCGATCGGGTAGCCCCAGAGCTTGCCCTGGTAGGCAAAGGCCTTCCAGGCTGCTTCTTCCACTTCGGCATAGAGCTTTTTGCTGGGGCGTAGCGGAGTCAACAGGCCCGATTTGGCCCATTCGCCGACCCGGTCATGCGGCCAGCAAAAAATATCGGGCCCTTTGCCCGCGCCCGCGGCTTGCTGGAACTTGTCGGTGGCGTCCACCGGGTGCTCCACCACCACCTTCACGCCCGAGGCCTGCTCAAACGCGTGGCCAACTTTTTGCAAACCGTTGTAGGCCTTGTCGCCATTGATCCAGACCAGCAGTTTGTGGGCCGGGGCAGCCTGCGCGGCGCCAGCGGCGCTCAGGCCCAGCAACAGGGCGGTGCAAAGCCGCGCCGCGCTCATGTGGGCTCCCCGGCGAGTCGAGTGAAGGCCTGGCCCGCCGCGTCAAACACATAGCAGGCCTCGGGCGGCAGGCTGAGCCGGATATCTTGGCCGGCCTTGATGCGGGTGCGACCGTCGAACTCGCAGGTCAGCGCGTCTTGCACACCGGGGTAGGCGCAATAAGCATGGGTGGCGCTGCCCAGCGACTCCACAAAGGTCACCGTGCATTGAATCGGGTTGAGCTCGCCGCCGACGACAAAATGCTCCGGCCTCAGACCCAGGGTGACCTTGTCGCCCGGCTTGCCGCGCGCCGCATCGACGGCCGCTTGCACCAGGGCGCCGCTGGCCAGGCGCAGGCTGGCTCCGGTGGCGCTGGCCTCCAACAATTCGGCCTGCAAGAAGTTCATCTTGGGCGAGCCGATGAAGCCGGCCACAAACAGATTCACCGGGTGTTCGTACAACTCCAGTGGCGTGCCGACCTGTTCGATCTTGCCAGCCGACAAGACCACGATGCGGTCGGCCAGCGTCATCGCCTCCACCTGATCGTGGGTGACATAGACCATGGTGGTCTTCAGGTCCTCATGCAGCTTGGCAAACTCATAGCGCATGCGCACCCGCAGGGCGGCGTCCAAATTGGACAGCGGTTCATCGAACAAAAACACCTCGGGCTTGCGCACGATGGCGCGGCCAATCGCGACGCGCTGGCGTTGGCCGCCCGACAGGTCTTTGGGCTTGCGGTCCAGCAAATGCTCGATGTGCAAGATTTTGGCCGCGCTCTTGACGGCCGCGTCAATCTCGGCCGGCGGCACCTTGGCCAGCTTCAGTCCAAAGGCCATGTTGTCGTACAGATTCATGTGCGGATAGAGCGCATAACTCTGAAACACCATGGCAATGCCGCGCTCGGCCGGTGGTACCTCATTGACCAGCCGGCCGCCGATGCGCAACTCGCCGCCGGTGATTTCTTCCAGGCCGGCGATGGTGCGCAGGAGCGTGGACTTGCCGCAGCCCGAAGGGCCGACGAAGACCATGAATTCGCCGTCGCGGATTTCCAGGTCGATGCCATGCAGGATCTTGACCTCGCCATAGGCCTTGGCTACGCCGCTGAGCTGTACATCTGCCACATCTGTCTCCATTGGAAGGCGCAGGCCGCTGCGTCTTCTTGCTTTGTTTGTCTGTATCCGTGCGGGTGTTTTTTGTTCAGGCGCGGCGGACCCGTGGCGGGCTCGCTGTGCCGGTTTTGCAGCAATATAGCCTTGAAAATGTAGTTCAACAACAGCGTAAACACCCGAGTTGTTGCTTGGGAAGCCCAAAAATCGCCGGTGAATCAAAAAATCAGGGCTTTCCATATGTAGTCAAACTACACAAATTGCTTGGACTGGGCGATACTTTGCGTCAAGCGATGCGAGCCAGCCTCGCAACAGGACTTACTTGGCCGATTGCGGCCCCTCTGACCATGTTCACTGTCTTTGCAAAGAAACCCGCCACGGCCATGACGTCAACACCCAACCCTGCTTCGGCAGCCTCGGCGCAACACCAGGCCCTGGTGGCGCAGTTTGAATCGGCTTATCAGCGCGAGTTGGCGCAAAGCGCGCAGCCGCAGGCGGGGGCTTCGGCCGCCTTGGCCTTGCGCGCCGCCGCCACGGCCGCGCGCTCGCTGCTGGCGGAGCGCTGGGCGCAAACCCAGGCCGAAGACGCCGCTCGTGGCGGCGCGCACCCGGTGCGCCGGGTGCATTACCTGTCGATGGAGTTCTTGATGGGGCGGGCTTTGTCCAATGCCTTGGCAGCCCTGGGTCTGGAGGCGGATCTGAGCCGGGTTGTGTCGGCCCAAGGTCAAAGCCTGGGCCAAGTGCTGGAGCGTGAGCCCGATGCGGCCCTGGGCAATGGGGGCTTGGGCCGCCTGGCCGCTTGCTTTTTGGACTCTTTCGCCGAGCTGGGGCTGCCCTCGTTCGGCTATGGCCTGCGCTACCAATACGGCATGTTCGCCCAAGCCATTCAAGACGGTCGACAGGTGGAAGCGCCGGATGACTGGATGCGCCACGGCGCGCCCTGGGAAGTGCCGCGCCCTGAAGTGCGCTACAGCGTTGGCTTTGGCGGCCGCGTGCAGGTGGATGAAGGCGGTCAGCGCCGCTGGCTGCCCAGTGAGGTGCTGGAGGCGCAGGCCTATGACTTCATCGTGCCCGCGCATCACAGCCCGCGTGTCTCCACCCTGCGCCAATGGCAGGCCAGCGCTGCCCAGCCGATTGACTTCAAGGCGTTTTGCCAAGGCGACTATGCCGCTGCGGCTCGCCATCGCGTCGCCGCCGATGCGCTGAACTGGGTCTTGTACCCCGACGACAGCAGCGAAGCCGGCCGTGAGCTGCGCTTGAAGCAAGAGGCGTTTCTGGTCAGCGCCTCACTGCAGGATGTGATTGCGCGCCATCTGCGCGAGGCCGGCAGCCTGGAGGGCCTGGGGCTGGCCAATGCCATTCACTTGAACGACACCCATCCGGCGCTGGCGCCGGCCGAGTTGATGCGCTTGCTGATGGACGAGCAGGGCTTGGGCTGGGATGAGGCTTGGGCCATCACGCGCCAGGCGGTGTCTTACACCAATCACACCTTGATGCCCGAGGCGCTGGAGACCTGGCCGGTGCGCATGTTCGAGGCCTTGCTGCCGCGTCATTTGGAAATCATTTACGAGATCAACAGCCGCTTTCTGGCCGAGGTGCGCGCCCAGTTCCCGGGCGATGACGCCTTGCTCGCGCGAGTGTCATTGATCGACGAAGGCCAGCAGCATGGCGGCGAGCGCCGGGTGCGCATGGCGGCCTTGTCCATCGTGGCCTCGCACCGCGTCAATGGCGTGGCGGCGCTGCATTCTGAACTGATGGTGCAAACCATTTTTGCGGACTACGCGGCCCTCTTCCCGGAGCGTTTTCATAACGTCACCAATGGTGTGACGCCGCGCCGCTGGCTGGCCCAGGCCAATCCCCAGCTGGCGGCTCTTCTGGATGCGCGCATTGGCCAAGGCTGGCGCCAAGATCTGACGCAGCTGCGGCAGTTGACGCCTGCGGCCTCGGACGCGGCCTTCCAGCAGCAATTCAGCGCCGTCAAGCGCGCCAACAAACAGCGTCTTGCCGATTTGATTCGCCGCGAGCTGGGCCTGCAGGTGAATGTGGACAGCCTCTTTGATGTGCAGATCAAGCGCATCCACGAATACAAGCGTCAGCTGCTCAATCTCTTGCATGTGGTGGCGCGCTACCAAGCCATCTTGGCCCATCCGGAAGGTGTGGACGGCAAACCCTGGGTGCCGCGCACCGTCATCATGGCCGGCAAGGCGGCCTCGGCCTATGTGATGGCCAAGTCCATCATTCAGCTGGCCCATGATGTGGCGCGCGTGGTCAACAGCGACCCGCGCGTGGGCGACAAGCTCAAGCTGGTGTATTTGCCGAATTACGGCGTCTCGCTGGCCGAGGTGATCATTCCGGCGGCCGATTTGTCGGAGCAGATTTCCACCGCCGGCACCGAGGCCTCGGGCACCGGCAATATGAAGTTCGCGCTCAACGGCGCCTTGACCATCGGCACCTGGGACGGCGCCAATATCGAGATGGCCCAGGCCATGGGTGTGGAGCATATGTTCGTCTTTGGCCTTCGCACCGAGGCGGTGGCGCAGATCAAGGCGCTGGGCTATGACCCGCGCCTGTATGTGCAGCAAAACGCGCAGCTGCAGCGGGTGATTCAAAGCATTGCCAACGGCGAGTTCTCCTCCGGAGATGCGCAGCGTTACCGCGCACTGACCGAGATGCTGCTGAACCGCGACCCCTATTTGCTGATGGCGGACTTCGCGGCCTATGTGGACAGTCAAGCCGAAGTCGACGCGCTCTATCGCCAGCCCGAGGCCTGGCTGCAACGCGCCGTCTTGAACGTGGCGGGCATGGGTGAGTTTTCCAGTGACCGCACGATTGCCGAATACGTCGAGCGAGTCTGGTCCGTGAAAAGCCTGGGCTCGAAGCAGCGGGCGGCCTGATCACCATGTTGAGCCCGGCCGAAGTCGATGCGCTGTTGGCGGCGCGGCATGCGGATCCCTTTTCCGTCCTGGGTCTGCATGCAGATGCGGGCGGGCGGCTCTGGCTGCGCGCTTTGTTGCCCGGCGCGCAGTCGGTGGAGGTGCTGGAGGCCGCCAGCGGTGCACGCGTCGCCGTGTTGTCGCAGCGCCATCCTGCGGGCTTTTTCGAAGCAACGATGGGGCGGCGACGCAAGCGCTTTGACTATCGCTTGTTGGTGCAATGGCCCGGCCAGGCGCAGGCGCAAGTCATGGCCGACGCCTATGCCTTCGGCCCGCAGTTGCCTGCGCCGGATCTGCACAGCTTTGCCCGCGGCGAACACGCGCGCCCCTTCGAGCTCTTGGGGGCCCATGGGCTGACGCACAACGATGCCGGCGGTGCTGTCGCGGGGGTGCGCTTTGCGGTCTGGGCGCCGCATGCGCGGCGGGTCAGCGTGGTCGGCAGTTTCAATGCCTGGGACGGGCGCCGCCACCCGATGCGCAAGCGCCATGAGGCCGGCGTGTGGGAGATTTTTGTACCGCAGGCGGGCGAGGGCGATCTCTACAAATTCGAGCTGCTGGGGCCGGCGGGCGAGCTCTTGCCACTGAAGGCCGACCCCTACGCGCGCGCGGCGCAGCTGCGCCCGGAGACGGCCAGCATTGTGGCCGCGCCGCTGCCGCCCGCGCGTCGCTTGGCGCCCGAGCGCGCACAAGCCAATGCACGTGGCGCGCCCGTGTCCATTTATGAGGTGCATGCCGCGTCCTGGCGGCGCGGTGCGGGCCAGTTCCCGACTTGGGACGAGTTGGCGGCCGAGCTGCCCGCCTATGCGGCCGAGCTGGGCTTCACCCATGTGCAGCTGATGCCCATCAGCGAACATCCTTTTGATGGCTCTTGGGGCTATCAGACCTTGGGCCTGTACGCCCCCAGCGCCCGCTTTGGCCCGCCTGAGGGCCTGGCCCGTTTTGTGCAGGCTTGTCATCAACAAGGCCTGGGGGTCTTGCTGGACTGGGTGCCGGCGCATTTCCCCAGCGATGCCCATGGACTGGCGCACTTCGATGGCACGCCTTTGTATGAATACGCCGATCCGCGCGAAGGCTTCCATCGCGACTGGAACACCTTGATTTACAACTTCGCCCAGCCGCAGGTGCGGCAGTTCCTGGCCGGCAGTGCTTTGTATTGGACCGAGCGCTGGGGCGTGGACGGCTTGCGCGTCGACGCGGTGGCCTCGATGTTGTACCGCGACTATTCGCGTCCGGCGGGTGAATGGATTCCGAATGAGTCCGGTGGCAATCAAAACCTGGAGGCGATCTCGCTCTTGCAGCGCATCAATGAGCGGCTGGGCCTGGATGCCCCCGGCGCCATCACGGTGGCGGAGGAGTCCACCAGCTTTCCCGGTGTGTCGTCCCCCACCTCGGCCGGTGGCCTGGGCTTCCACTACAAATGGAATATGGGTTGGATGAACGATACCCTGCGCTATATGCAGGAAGACCCGATTCATCGACGCTGGCACCATGACAAGATGAGCTTCGGCCTGGTCTATGCCTTCAGCGAGAACTTTGTGCTGCCCATCTCGCATGACGAGGTGGTGCATGGCAAGGGTTCGATGCTGGGCAAGATGCGCGGCCCGGCAGATGAGCCCAGCCAGTGGCAGCAGTTCGCCAATTTACGTGCGTATTACGGCTTTATGTGGGGCCACCCCGGCAAGAAGCTGCTCTTCATGGGCCAGGAGTTCGCGCAAAGCAGCGAGTGGAACCATGAGGCCGAACTGCCCTGGGGCCTGCTGCAAGACGCGCGGCATGCCGGCGTACAGCGCCTGATTCGCGACCTCAACCAGCTCTACCGCACCCAGCCCGCCTTGCATCGTCTGGACTGCGAGGCCGCCGGCTTTGAATGGCTGCAGGCCGAAGACCGCGAGCAATCGGTGTTTGCGTGGCTGCGCTGGGGCGATGCAAAACTTGGGGCAGGGGCGAGCTCTGCTCCGGTACTGGTGGTCTGCAATTTCACGCCAGTGCCCCGCATGGACTACCGTCTGGGGGTGCCGCCCACGCCAGGGCAGGCTTGGCGGGAAGTGTTGAACACCGATTCGGCGCATTACGGCGGCAGCAATCTGGGCAATGGGGCCGAGTGCTTGCAGCCTGAGGCGGTGGCGGAACATGGCCACGCTCAATCCATCACGCTCAAGCTTGCGCCGCTGTCTTGCCTGTTTTTGATGCCTTTTTCGACTTCCTCTTGATCATGCCCACCGACTCTTGCCTGCCTGCAACGCTGGCGCCCGGCCGCCATGAGCCCCTGGGCGCCACGCCGCGCGATGGTGGCGTCAACTTTGCCGTCTTCTCCGAATCAGCCACGGCCATCGAGCTGTGCGTGTTCGATGCCTCGGGCCAGCGTGAGCTGCGCCGCTATGCGCTGCAGGGGCCGGATGACGGGGTCTTCCACGGCTTTTTGCCGGGCCTGGGTGCCGGCTTGGTGTATGGCCTGCGCGCGCATGGGCCCTACAGCCCCGAGCAGGGGCACCGCTTCAATGCCCACAAGCTCTTGCTCGACCCTTATGCGCGCGAAATCGTCGGGCACTTTGCCTGGGCGCCCGAGCATCATGGCTATGAGCTCGGTCACCCCGAAGGGCCGCGCTCCTTCGACAGCCGTGACAACGCCGCGCAGGCGCTCAAAGCCCGGGTGGCGCAGGCCTTGCCGGCCGAGAGCAGCCCGCGCCTGAATGCGCCGCGCCATGCCACTGCCGATCTGGTGCTGTACGAAGTGCATGTGAAAGGCTTTTCGCAGCAACTGGCGGCGGTGCCCGAGGGCTTGCGCGGCAGCTATGCGGGCTTGGCGCATCCGGCTTCGGTGGCGCATTTCAAGGCGCTGGGCGTGAGCACCTTGTCCTTGCTGCCGGTGCACTTTCATATCGACGAGCCGCATCTGGCCGACTTGGGCAAGCCCAATTATTGGGGCTACAACAGCCTGGGCTTTTTCTGCCCCGATCCGAGGCTGGCGCAGCCGGCGCATCGAGACGACCCAGCGGCCGTGCGCGAAGAGTTCCGTGCCATGGTGCGCGAGCTGCACGCGCAAGGCTTGGAGGTGGTGCTGGATGTGGTCTACAACCACACGCCCGAAGGCAATGAATTCGGTCCGACGCTGAGCTTTCGCGGGCTGGACAACCGCAGCTACTACCGCCTGGCTGCCGATGACCCCAGCCGTTATGAGAATGCCAGCGCCTGCGGCAACACGCTCAACTGTGCCCACCCGCGCGTGACCCAGTTGGTGCTGGATTCTTTGCGCTACTGGGTCAGCGAAATGGGCGTGGATGGTTTTCGCTTCGATCTGGCGCCGGTGCTGGGGCGCACCCACCATGGCTTTGATCCGCAGGCGGCCTTCTTCACTGCCTTGCGCCAAGACCCGGTGCTGGCCCAGGTGCACCTGATTTCCGAGCCCTGGGATGCCGGGCATGAGGGCTACCAAGTGGGGCGCTTCCCCGGGCGTTTTTTGGACTGGAATGACAAGTTCCGCGACGCGGTGCGCGGCTACTGGTTGCGAACGCCGCAGCATTTTGTGAGCCGAGGCGAGTTGGCGCGGCGCTTCATGGCCTCCAGTGATTTGTTCCACCATGGCGCGCGACGGCCCACCGCCTCGGTGAATTTTGTCTCTGTGCATGACGGTTATGTCTTGGCCGATGTGGTGAGCTATTCGCGCAAGCACAACCATGCCAATGGCGAAAACAACCGCGATGGCCGCGACGGCGAGCTTTGCGCCAACTTCGGCCATGAGGGGCCCAGCGATGATGCCGCCATTCGCGCCACGCGGCTGCGGGTGCGCCGCGCCATGCTGGCCACCTTGGCGCTGGCCCAGGGCACGCCCATGCTTTGCGCGGGGGACGAAATTGGCAACAGCCAAGGCGGCAACAACAACGCCTATTGCCAAGACAATGCCATCACCTGGCTGGACTGGGCGCAGGCCGAGGCCGACACGCAGGCTTTTGTAGCCGCTTTGCTGGCCTTGCGCCGCGCCGAGCCTTTGCTGCGGCATGAGCAGTGGTTTGTGGCAGCGTCCTGCGAGGCTTCTCAGGCGGCACCCAGCCTGCGCTGGTTCTCGCCCCGCGGCGCCGAGATGCAGCAGCATGACTGGTTCGACGCCTCGCAATCGGCCTTCGCGGCGGTGTTTTTCGAAGCGCGCCGCTCGGCCGAGGCGAGCGCCACGCCGCGGCTGATGGTCTTGTTCAACCCCGAGCCCGTGGCCCAGGCCTTTGCCTTTGGTCTGGGGACCTGGCGATTGCTTTTGGACAGCAGCGCTGAGTTGCTGCCAGACTCGGCGGCGGGGGGCGACACGCCGGCGCTCAGCCAAATGAATGTTCCCGCGCGCAGCCTGCTGGTGCTGCGCCATGTTTGAAAGAAAAGAAAGCCCTGAGACGATGAACCTCAATCAACGTTGTGCTGGTGTGCTGCTGCACATCACTTCGCTGCCTGGCCCGCATGGCATGGGCGACTTCGGGCCCGAGGCCTTTCACTTTGTCGACTGGCTGGCATCGGCCGGTCAAAAGATTTGGCAATTGCTGCCGACCACGCCGATTGGCCCGGGCGACAGCCCCTACCAAGGCGTCTCGGCTTTTGCCGGCAGCCAATGGATGGTGGCGTTGGAGCCGCTGGTGGCCAAGGGCTGGCTGGCCGCGCCGAGTGCTGCAGACCTGGCCGGCTTTGACGCCCAGCAGGTGAATTACGGCCAGGTCTTGCCCTGGCGCGAACAACAGCTGCGCGCAGCGGCGGCGGGCTTTTTTGCCAAGGCGAGCGCTGCGGACCACGCAGCTTTTGCCGCCTGGTGCGCTGAGCAGGCTTCTTGGTTGGACGACTATGCCTTGTTCATGGCGATCCGCTCGCCCTTGGGCGGTCAGGCTTGGTGGACCTGGGAGCCCGCCCTGGCCCGGCGCGAGCCCGCAGCGCTGGCGCAGGCCCGCGTGACCCATGCCGAGGAATACCGCTTCTGGCAATTTGTGCAGTGGCAGTTCGATGTGCAAAGCAGTGCGCTGAAGGCCTATGCCAACAGCAAGGGCGTGGCGCTGATGGGGGATCTGCCCATCTTTGTGGCGCATGACAGCGCCGATTGCTGGAGCCGCCCCGAGCTGTATGAGCTGGACGATCAGTTCCAGACCGCGGTGGTGGCGGGGGTGCCGCCGGATGCGATGTCGGTGGCCGGTCAGCGCTGGGGCAATCCCTTGTACAACTGGGCGCGCATGGCCGAAGAGAACTACGCTTGGTGGACCGCGCGGGTCAAGCGGGCGCTGAGCCAGGCCGATGTGTTTCGCATCGACCACTTCCGTGGCTTCGCCGGCTATTTTGAGATTCCTGGCAGCAGCCCGGATGCGCGCCAAGGCCAGTGGCGCACCGGGCCGGGCAAGGCCTTGTTCGACGCGATTGAGCAAGCGCTGGGCCAACTGCCCATCGTGGCGGAAGACCTGGGCTTCATCACCGACGATGTGCACCAACTGCGCGATGGCTGCGGCTTCCCCGGCATGAAGATTTTGCAGTTCGCCTTCGGCGTGGATGCGGCCCAAGTGGCGCAGGGTGGGGTGGCGGACCATGAGTTCTTGCCGCATATGTGGCCGCGCAATTGCGTGGCCTATACCGGCACCCATGACAACGACACGGTGCGCGGCTGGTGGGACAGCGCTTCACCGCAAGAACGCGCCTTTGCCGGCTCCTATCTGGCTTGTGGCGCGCACGATGTGCACTGGGCCATGATTCGCGCCTGCTGCAACTCGGTGGCCAATCTGGCGGTGTTCCCGCTGCAAGATGTCTTGGGTCTGGGCAGTGCGCACCGCATGAATGTGCCCGGCGTCTTGGGTGGCAACTGGAGCTGGCGTTTCAGCTGGGACATGCTGGGCGCCGAGCCGACCCGGGTGCTGGCCTTGATCACGGCCGCGAGCGGGCGAGCCCCTATGGCTTTGATGCATTTGCCGCACGCATAATCCGCGCAGTTTTCTTGCCAAGGGCGATGCCGGGTTTGGCCGGTCTCGCCCTTTTTTCTTGCCCACTCACGCGATGAACACCACTGAGATTTTCTTGATTGCCATGCTGATCATCCTCAGCGTGCCTTATCTGATTTGGCGGCTCTTTCGTACCGACTACTTTGCGCCCTTGGTGGTGGTGCAAATCATCACCGGCATCTTGCTGGGCCCCGGCGTCCTGGGGGCCTTGTTCCCGGCTTACTACCAGTTTGTGTTCAACCCAGCGGTGATCCAGTCCCTCAATGGCGTGGCCTGGTGGGCGGTGATGCTGTTCGTCTGGATTGCCGGCATTGAGTTGGATTTGAAAGCGGCTTGGCAGCATCGGCGCGAGAGTGGCATCACGGCAGGGCTGGCCCTGGGTATGCCCTTGTTGCTGGGCTGCGGCGCGGCCCTGCTCATGCTGGCGAGCTCGCAGGCGGGCAGTTGGATGGGGCCGAAGGCCTTGGACTGGCAGTTCGTGCTGGGCGTGGGCATGTCCTGTGCCGTCACGGCCTTGCCCATTTTGATTTTGCTGATGGAAAAGCTCGACATCCTGCGTCGTCCTTTGGGCCAGCGGGTGCTGCGTTATGCCAGCGTGGACGATGTGGCGATCTGGGCGGTGCTGGCCCTGATCCTGATGGACTGGCAGCGCGTGGGGCGTCAGGCGGCCTTCATGCTGGCCTTTGTTTTGGTGGGCAGCTTGTTCCGTCGTCTGATGCAGCGCCTGCCGCAAAGTGACCGCTGGTTTGTCGGCCTGATCTGGCTGGCGGCCTGTGCTTTCGGTGCCGACTGGTCGGGCCTGCACTATATGGTGGGTGCTTTTCTGGCGGGCGCCATCATGGATGCGGATTGGTTTGATCAGCAGCAACTCGACAACTTGCGCCACCATGTCTTGCTGATCATCATGCCGGTGTTTTTCCTCAGCACCGGATTGCGGACCCAGTGGGATGTGGGCGGCGCGGCGGTTTTCATCGCTGCCGCTTTGCTGCTCCTGGCTTCGGTGGCGGGCAAGCTGATCGGCGTGCAGATGGCGGGGCGGATTTTGGGCTGGCCTCGCGGCGAAGCTCGCCTGATCGGCTGGCTGCTTCAGACCAAGGCGCTGATCATGATCATCTTTGCCAATATCTTGCTCGACAAGCAAATCATCACCAGCGAAACCTTCACCGCCTTGCTGCTGATGGCGGTGGCCAGCACCATGCTCACCACCCCCATGGTCAAGCCCATGTTGAGGCGCATGGGCGAGGTGTTGGGGCGCAGCGCCTGAGCTGCGGGCTCAGGGTCTGAACAGCCAAAGCACGGCTTGTTCAAATTCGCCGGCCCAAAAGGCTTCGTTGTGGCCAGCGCCAGGTGTGACCTTGATGGCCAGGTTTTGGCTCGGGTGGCCGGCCTTCAAAAGACTCTGGTGCACCGCCCGCATGTTGTCCACCATGTCGCGGCCTTCCTGGTCGCCTGAAAGCAGATAGAGCCTGGCGTCAGCGGGCGCCGGGTTCTGGGCGAAGTAATCCAGCGCCGCGCTTTGGCCGATCCAATAGGAGGGCGAGAAAATCCCCGCGCCGCCAAACACCTCGGGGTATTGGGTGAGGGCGTAGTGCGAGATCAAGCCGCCCATGGAGCTGCCCATGATGGCCGTGTGCTGGCGATCGGGCAGGCTGCGATAGTCGCGGTCGATCCGGGGTTTGAGCACCTTGACGATGAAGTCCAGGTAGGCCCGGGCTTCGGACTGGCCGAATTTTGCGTTGTCCCAAGGGTTGAGCTCGCTCATGCGTTTGTCTTGGCCGTTGTCGATGCCGACCACGATCAACTCCAGGCGGCCCGCCCGCGCGAGAGCGTTCAGGGTCTCATCCACCTTCCATTCGCCGGCGTAGGCGGTGGTGTCGTCAAAGAGGTTTTGCCCGTCGTGCATGTACAGCACCGGGTAGCGCTTGCCGGAGTCGGCATAGCCCGGCGGCAGGTAAAGCCGCACCTGGCGCAGCCGCGCCAGCCCGGGAATCTCCAGCAATTGCGGCAGCACCGAGACATTGGCTTGTGCCGTGCTGGGGCGCGGGGTCTCAAGGCCACTTGGCGCGGCGCCGCGCTTGCCGCAAGCGGCCAAGCTCAGGCTCAGCAGCGAGAGACTCAAGACGGTGCGCCGGCCCATGGCGCCTCGCGAGCCGCAGCCACTGTGGGTTGTGGAGTGCTTCATCGTTTCACCTCATAGACCCGCAGCGAGCGGGCGGCCACTTCAATTTGCGCTTGACCCTTGGCGTCGGCGCGCAGGGGCTGGCCTGACCTGGGGTAGGCTGCTTGCAGGCGCGCCCCTCGGGGCAGGGCGTCTATCCTCATGGATGCCGGCGCCTCGCCATAGTTGATGAGCACCAGGGCCTGGGCACCCGCCTCGCTGCGGCGCCTGAAACTCAGCGCCTGTCCCTGCACCTGAGGGTGCATATAGGCCCCTTGAGCGAGGGCCGGCAAGCCGTTTCTGAGTCGCAACATTGCTTTGTAGAAATTCAAAAGAGAATCGGGGTCGCGCTGCTGGGCTTGGACGTTATGGCTGGAGGCGTTCGGCGCGAGCGGGCGGAAGGCCTGTGCCTTGCTGCTGAATCCCGAGAGTTCATGGGTCCATGACATGGGCGCGCGCAGCGGCTCGTCCCCGGGCAGGCCGCGCACGCCGGCCATGCCGATTTCTTCGCCGTAGTAAATGAAGGGCGTGCCGGGCAGCAGCAAATAGGTGGCTGCGGCCAGCTTGTAGCGGGACTCATCGCCCGCCAACTGGTCCCAGACCCGTTCGCCGGCAAAGATGTCATGGTTGGACAGCATGGTGGCCATGCTCAGTGGTGCACTTAAAAAATAGTCGGCCACCTGCTGGATGGCAGCGGGATCGCCTTTGGCGGCCTTCAGAATCTGTTGCTCCAGGCCGAAAGTGAAGGCGCTGCCGCAGACCTGGGGCGCGGCATAGGCTTTGGGTTCGGCGGTGGCTTCGCAGACGGTATAGCGCTGCGGATAGCTTTTGATCAAGGCCTGAAAGTCATGGGTCAAGCGGCGGCTCTCGGCTTGGTCATTCCAGTTCACCGCATCGTTTTCGATCATGTGCGGCACCGCGTCGAGCCGAAAGCCGTCCAGCCCGCGATTCAGCCAAAAGCGCAAGCTGCTGCGGTGATAGTCCACCACGGCGGGGTTGCGCAGATTGAAGTCGGGCATCTGCGCGCCAAAAGTGGCGAAGTAGTGACGGCTGCTGTCGTCTGCGGCTGGGTACCAGGGGTTTTTGCCCCAGATGTCCCAGCCGCTGGGGGCCGGGTCTTGCCAGACGAACCAGTCGCGATAAGCGCTGCCCGCGTCATGCAGCGCCGATTGAAACAGCGGATGCTGGGCGGCGCTGTGGTTGAGGATGTAGTCGATGATGACGCCGATGCCGCGCCGATGCGCCTGGGCGATCAACTCGTCAAAGTCGGCCATGCTGCCGTAGTGTCGTTCCAGACTGCGGAAGTCCGTGGTGGCATAACCATGGTCTCGGTCGGCACTGGCGGTGATGGGCATCAGCCAAAGGCCGCGAACGCCCAAGTCTTTCAAGTAGTCGAGTCGTTGGATCAAGCCGCGCAAGTCACCGATGCCGTCGCCATCGCTGTCTTGGTAGCCCCGCACAAAGATCTCCATGAAAGCGCCGTGCTGCCAACCGGCGGGCAGGGCACTGCGCAGGCTGGGACGCGCGTCGATGCGGCTCAGGTCTGGGCTTGCTGCTGTGGTGCTGGCGGTTTCGGCAGCACATGCAGCCGAACTCGTGCCGCCGAGCATGGCCAAAGAGATGGCCACAGAGAGGGCCGCAGCGAGAGCCCGCAAACAGGCTCGCGAACATCGGCTTTGATTGGGGTGATGGACAGTCATGGAAGTAGCAAAATTACTTTGATTCTCTTGAATTGCGTTGTAGATTAGGTGAGTGAGCGATTTAATGGAATACCTGCAAACCTCATTTGTGTAGTTTTGCTACTATTTCAGGCTCAACAAAGGGGGGTGAAATGGCGCGATTCCCGCAATCACAAGAACCGATGGCGGCCCTGAGGCTGACCCCGAGTGCGCCGGCGCGCCGAGGCTGGGGTGCGCTCATGGGGATGGGCCTGTTGTGGGGGGCGATGCTGGCCCTTTTGCCCCAGCAAGCCTTGGCAATCGATCTGCTTGGGGTGAAGTCCGCTTCACCTGCCCATGCGCTGGAGGATTGCAATCAGACCGAGCCCCAGCGCCTGCTGCAAGCCGCAGCGATGGCGCACCCTGAGGCGCGTGCTTACTGGATGAATGCGCGCTGGATTCAATGGCCCGGCATGCCTGGGCCCAGCGCGCAAGTGCAGTACAAGCTCTATCACGCCAACCGCGGCCAATTGCAGCTGCGTCCTGGCGAGCCGGTGCAGGGCGCGGATGCGGTGCAGCCCTTGTTGGCGACTGAACGCGCACTGCCAGAGGCGCTGCAATCGCGATTCAAATTCATCGGTGCAGGCGTGAGGCTGCAACTGCCTGCGTCTTTTGCGCGGGAGCTCAAGCGCTGGCTGCGGGGTCAGGTCTTGCTGGTGCAAGAAGATGCTGCTGGGCGCGTCATCACCAGCACTGGGCTGCAAAACCCCGGCGTCTTGGATGATGTCTATGCGTCGGCGCAAGACGTGGCGGATCTGGGCCTCACGCTGAGCCCGGTGAAGACGGCGGCGCCTGCGACCCAGTTCAAGCTGTGGGCGCCTACGGCGCAGTCCGTGGCGCTGTGCGTTTTTGCCCAGGGGCAGGGCCCGGCTCTGGGCCTGCCGCGCACGCTCACCCACGATGAACGCACAGGCGTTTGGCGACTGGCCGTGCCCAAGGACTTGCGCGGGCAGTACTACAGCTACCTGGTCGATGTCTGGGTGCCGGGCTTGGGGCTGGTGCGCAACCGTGTCACTGATCCGTACTCGGTCAGTTTGACCACTGACTCCAAGCGAAGCTATGTGGCCGACCTGAACGATGCCGCACTGAAGCCGGCCGGTTGGGCGCACACGCCACGCCCTCGGCCCCTTCGGTCGCCAAGCGATCTGGTGATTTACGAGCTGCATGTGCGCGATTTTTCTTTGCATGACGATTCGGTCGCGCCGGCGCATCGCGGCAAATATCTGGCGTTCACCGAGCGTCAATCGCAAGGCATGCGGCATTTGCGGGCGCTGGCTGCGGCCGGGCTGAGTGATGTGCATCTGCTGCCCATCTTTGATTTGGCTTCGGTGCCGGAGGCCGATTGCCTCACGCCCAGCGTGCCCGTGGCGCCGCCCGACGGCGAGGCCCAGCAAGCCGCTGTGATGGCTGTGGCGGCGCGTGACTGCTTCAACTGGGGTTATGACCCCTTCCACTACAGCGCCCCCGAAGGCAGCTACGCCAGCGATGCCAGCGACGGCGCCCGCCGCGTGCTGGAGCTGCGCCAGATGGTGCAGGCGCTGCATCGAGAGGGCCTGCGCGTGGGCATGGATGTGGTCTACAACCACACGGCGGCGGCGGGCCAACATCCGCAATCGGTGCTGGACCGCATCGTGCCGGGCTACTACCAGCGGCTTGATGCCAAGGGGGTGATCGAGCGCTCCACCTGCTGCGACAACACCGCCACCGAGCACCGCATGATGGCCAAGCTGATGATCGATTCGGTAGCCCTGTGGGCGCGCGAATACCGCATCGATTCATTTCGTTTTGACTTGATGGCGCATCAGCCGCGCGCGGTGATGGAGGCGCTGCAGCAGCGCGTCAATGCAGCCGCGGGACGAAACGTGCAGCTGATCGGTGAGGGATGGAACTTTGGTGAGGTGGCCAATGGCGCTCGCTTTGTGCAGGCCTCGCAGCTGTCTGTAAACGGCTCGGGCATTGCGACCTTCAGCGACCGGACCCGTGATGCCGCACGCGGCGGCAGCGCGGGCGACTCCGGGGATGCCGTCATTCAAAACCAAGGCTGGCTGAGCGGCCTGGTCTATGCCCCCAATGCTTTGGCCCCGCAGCAGGACAGGGCGGCTTTGATGCAGGCGGCCGACCTGATCCGCGTCGGCCTGGCCGGCACCTTGCGTGACTACCGCATGCAAACCTGGCAAGGCGAGCGGCGCCGCCTGTCGGAGATTGCCTATGGGGATCAGCCCGCAGGCTATGCCTCGCAGCCCGCTGAGGTGGTCAATTATGTGGAGAACCATGACAACCAAACCTTGTTCGACATCCTGGCGCTGAAGCTGCCGCGTGAGACCTCGGCGCAAGACCGGGCGAGGGTGCAGACCCTGGGCGCTGCCTTGGTGGCCTTCAGCCAGGGCGTGGCTTACTTTCATGCCGGTCAGGATGTGATGCGCTCCAAATCGCTGGATCGCAACAGCTACGACTCGGGCGATTGGTTCAACCGACTGGACTGGTCGTATCAAGACAATGGCTTTGGCAGCGGCTTGCCGCCCAAGGCAGATAACGGCGACTTCTACCCGCGGCTGCGCGAGTTTTTGGCTGATGCATCGATCAAGCCCGGCCCGGCGGAGTTGGCGTGGAGCCGCGATGCCTTCCGCGATCTCTTGAAGATCCGTGCCAGCTCCACTTTGTTTCGGCTGCGCAGCACCGAGGAGGTGCAGCGCCGCCTGCACTTTTTGAACACCGGGCCGCAGCAAAACCTGCTGCTGGTGGCCGGTTTGCTGGACGGCCGGGGCCTGCCGGGGGCGGGCTTCAAGCGCGTGTTGTACATGATCAATGTTTCGCCCACGGCCCAGCAATTGCATGCCCCGGAGTTGGCGGCCGAGCCTTGGTTCTTGCATCCGGTGCATCTGGCGCCAACGGCGGCCGATCAAACGCCGGTGCAGCAGGCGCGTTGGGATGCGCAGGCTCGCCGCTTCAGCCTGCCGGCTCGCAGCGCCGTGGTGTGGGTGCAGCCCTGAGGCAAGGGGTTTTGCGGCAGTGGGGCGGGCAAGGACGCAACCCAGGTGCAAAGGGATGAACGGCGGGAAGTGAGGGACCAAATGCGGGGCCGCGCATGTTGAAACCGCAGGGGCCGCAGTAGGATCGATTGCATCCCTTCCCGCAAGGCCGGTGTCGACAGGCTTGAGCGTTTTGTCCGGTGCAGCGGGGCCTTTGGATTGGGCCGTTTGATGGGGGTCTTTTGATCGAGGTCTTTTTTCAGGAGTTGCCATGAAAAGCCCATGCACCTCGCCGATCACTTGGATCGCATCGCTGCTGCTGAGTCTTTCTTTGTGGGGCTGCGCTTCGGCGCCGCACAGCGATGCTGTTCGGCCCTCGCAGCTCTTTCATGATGAGCTGTTCAAGCCCGCGGCGGTGGCGCCCGATCCCGCGACGATTTTTGCCCTGAGTCCGGCGATGGAGGAGTACTTGGCTTTCGACATCGCCCGGCATTCCCGCAACAAAGGGGCGCGCCAAGGCCTGCTCGATGCGCTCTACAACAAGAGCCTGCTGCAACTGGAATACGACGACAGCCTGACCCGAGATGCCGCACAGGCTTTTGCCGAGCGACGCGGCAACTGCTTGTCCTTGGTCATCATGACCGGGGCGTTTGCCAAGCGTTTGGGCGTGCCGGTGCGCTACCAGAGCGTCTATGTCGAAGAGATTTGGAGTCGCAGTTCGGACATGTATTTTTTGTCCGGCCATGTGAATCTCAGCCTGGGGCGGCGCATGGCGGATGCGGGCTTTACCAGTGTTGGCAACGAGATGATGACGGTGGACTTCTTGCCGCCCGAACGCGGCAAGATGCACTACACCCGCGAGATCAGTGAAGAAGCGGTGATGGCGCTGTTCATGAACAACCGGGCCGCCGAGAGCTTGCGTGATGGCCTGGTCGATGAGGCTTATTGGTGGGCCCGGGGCGCCATTCAGGTCGACCCCAAGCAATTGCTGGCCTACAACACCTTGGCCGTGATCTACCGCCGCAAAGGCATGGCGGTCTTGGCCGAACCTGCGCTCAAGCATGTCTTGGCGGAAGAACCCGCCAATGCGCAGGCCATTTCCAATCTGGTTTTGGTGATGGGGGATTTGGGGCGCTACCAGGAGGCGCAGGCCTATTCACAGCGACTCGCTGCTTTGCAGCCATATCCGCCCTATAAGTATTTCAACCTGGGGGTGGAGGCCATGAAGGCGGGCGACTTTGCCAAGGCACGGGAATTGTTTGGCAAAGAGATTGAGCGCTCGGCCTATTTCCATGAGTTCCATTTCTGGTCGGCCATGGCCAGTTTTGGTTTGGGAGACCTGAAGGCCGCGCGGCAGCAAATGGCTTTGGCGCTGGAAAACAGCACCACCGTCAAAGACCGCGAGCGCTACAGCGCCAAGCTGGACCTGCTGAAACTGCAGCGCAAGCCGTTCCAGTAATGTGGGCCTGTGCGGGGTGAACGGAGAGGCGCGAGCCCTGGGGCTCAGGCCAAGGGCGGCAGGCCATGGCGGGCGCGGGCTCGTGCGCAAGCTTCATCCCCAATGCCCATGGGCGCGCGCAGACCAAATTCGCGGCAAGGGGCCGGGCGCCACTCGTAAATGCCGCAGCCGGCCTTCACCCCAATTTGGCCCACCAATGCAGCGCAGCGCGGGGCGGCGTGGTCGGTGCCGCGCATGCGTGAGAGGCTGTCATTGAGTTCGACGGTCAAGCCATCGGGCACACAGCCGCCTTCGCTGAGCAGCTCTTGGCGGGCAAAGTCGACGCGGAAGCTGGCGCAGCACGCGCCGCAGCGCACGCAGGGGTTGTTGGTTTCGCTCATGGGTTTGCTGCGGTAGGTTCAAGCATTGCGCACGGCTTCGCGGACCACGGTGACGGAGCAATCCGATTGCGTCACCACTTGGGCGGAAACACTGCCCAAATAGCGCCGCAAGGTGGAGGCGCCGCGTGCGCCCATGACGATGTGATCGGCGCCATTCTTGGCCGCAAATTCAATGATGGCCGCGGCCGCATCGGGCGCTTCCAGCACATGAAAGGTCAGGCGCCCGTCTTCCAGGTTGAGTGCGCGACTGATGGGCCGGGCCCAGTGGCGCAGCGCGATCAACTGCTTGACGTGCACGCTCTTGCCGTCTTTGTCGGTCAGCTCATCCATGCCGATGCGGTTGGTCTTCATCACGCTGACGCAGGCCAGGCGCGCGCCCGGCTCGGTCTGCACAATGCGGCGTACCGTTTCGCGCAACTGCTCCAACAGGGCCGGCGTGGCGTGTTGGATGTCCACCGCCGCCATGATGATGGGGCTGCGGGCGAGTTGCTCGGTGGCGCTGGCCTGGGCCACCGGCTCGGTGCCGAGCGCGAAGAACCAGCGCTTGAGGGTCTTCAGGCTGCCGCTGGTGCTCATCTTTTTGGCGCGTGCGGTCAGGGCCACGTCTTGGGGGTGCTGCAAGTCGAAGACCAACTGGGCCGCACTTTGATAGCGGCGTTCGGGTTTGACCTCGAGGCAGTGCAAGATCACCTCTTGAAACCAGGGGGGGAGCTCTGGGTCGATGGCACGTGGCGGCACCGGCTCCACATACAAACGACGACGCAGGCCGCGCACCGAAGCGGGCTGGCCAAAAGGGCGCTCGCCGGTGGAGAGGTGGTAGAGCATCACGCCCAGCGCAAACAAATCGCTGCGCGGATCATTGCGCACAAACTGCACCTGCTCGGGCGACATATAGGGGCCGGTACCCATGGGCAGGGAGAACTCTTCTTCCAGCAAGTCCGGCAGGTGGTCATGTCGCGACAGGCCAAAGTCCACCAAGACCGCCGTGCCGTCGGGCCTGAACATGATGTTGCTGGGCTTGATATCGAGATGCACCACATGCTGGCGATGCAGGTCTTGCAAGGCGGTGGCCACCTTGATGCCGATGTCGATGACCTCGTCCAGCGGCAGGGGCGCTTCATCCAAGCGGGGCCGCAGCGAATTGCCGCCGATCTGCTCCATCACGATATAGGCTTGCCGCGTCCAGTCGCCGCGCGCCACAAACTTGGGCACATGCGGGCCTTTCAGCGCTGGCATCAGCATTTGCTCGACCTCAAAGCCGACGATGGTGGCCGGGTCTTCGCCGCCTTTGATGCGCGGCACTTTCATGATCAATGGAAAGGTCTCGCCGGCGATGGGTTCGAGCCGGGTCACGCGCCACAAATTGGCCATGCCGCCCTGGTGCAGACGCTCCTCCAGGCGAAAGCCATCCAAGACCAAGCCGGGCTCCAGGCTGTGGATGGGAGGCAGCAGAACGCTGTTGGGGCCACTTTCAGACTTAGGCACGGGCATGGGCAGATTCCTGGAGGGGTGTTGTCAGCAACTAGGCAAGACCTGGCACCAGGCTGGCATGCTACTCGCCCTTGAGCAGGCGTTGCGCCAAACGTTCGGGCAAGCCGGCAGCGCGAATGCTGGCCGCCGCGCCTTCCACGTCATAGGGTACGCGTTGGAAACTCAGCTCGGCGTTGGCGCTGTCAAACACGGCATAGCAAGCCGCCGGATTGCCATCGCGCGGTTGTCCGCAAGAGCCGGGAATGACCAGCCATTGCCGATTCGGCAGCAGCGGAATGCTCACATCCGGCGCAGGCGTGAACTCGCCCGCCTTGCCCGTGCCCGAGAGGTGGTAGAGCATGGGCTCGTGCATATGGCCGCAGAAGGTAAAGCGGGCCTCGGTGGCGTGCAGGCTGCGCATGGCTTCGATGCGGCCCTGGATGTAGTCCCAGCCACCGGGATCGTAGGCATTGGCATGCACAAACAGCCGATCTTCACGCATCACCGTCAGCGGCAGTTGGCCCAGAAAGGCGAGGTGACGGGGGCTGAGCCGGGCATGGGTCCACTCGATGACCTGCCGGGCTTCTTCGCGCATGGTGGGGCCCGCGCCCTGCGCCACCGCAGCGTCGTGGTTGCCTCGCACGGCCACGGCGCCCGCATCCACCAGCGCCATCACCCGGTCCAGCACCCAGGCTGGGTCACCCCCATAGCCAACAAAGTCGCCCAATAGAGCGTAGTCAGTCACGCCCAGGCCTTGGGCGTGTTCCAGCACGGCAGAAAAAGCCTGGGCGTTGGCGTGCAGATCGGTGATGAGAGCAATTTTCATGGCGGGCCCAGCATGCCACGCCAGCCTGACGTCGGGCTGAAGCTCGCCTCTGTAGGCCCTGTGAAGCACCCCAGAGGATTCCCTAGGGTGTGCCGCTCCCTTATCAGGCTTGGCGAGCGGGCATGCGCTTGTTGCGCGCCACCCAGCCCAGCAAGCCCAGGCCAGCCAACATCAAGGCGTAGCTCTCGGGCTCGGGTACCGGCGCATTGATAGACAAGGCCACAAACTGTGTGAACTGGGTATTGCCGAAATTGTTGTCCGACACCAGCACCAAGGTTTGCTTGCCGTCGATGACCGGGCCCAAGGTCAGGCCTTCGATATTGTCCAGCGCCAAGACGGAGCCATCATCGTTTTTCAGGGTGGACAGGTCCAGCAGCAACTCCTTGCTTGCTGCGGTGAAGTTCTGACCCTTCAGCGACTCCATGCCCGAGACATCGGTGGCCTGACTCGCATCGACAAAGTACAGGCGGATGGTGTTGCCGGTGGGCTTGCCATCGGTGGTCGCCGCGACACCAGGCGTTGCGGCGCCAACGCCGAACGAGCGCTCAATCGCGATGAACTGGCGGTCGCCAATGGCGAGCAGGTCGGTCAAGCCATTGGTCGCAAACTGGCCCGGCACGGGCGGCAGGACCACGGGCGCGACTTGGTACACATATTCAGCGCCAGCCTTGCCGGTGTTCAGGTCGAAGGAGAGCAGGCGTGCATTGCTGCCATTGCTGACGCTGGAAGGCAGGTCGTCTTGGCTGAGCGCGTTTTCGGTGGCCGTCCACAGGGTCTTGCCGTCTTTGGACAGCGTCAGGCTTTCAAAGGCCAGGTTGTTGTAGATACCACGGTCACCGGCCGCTGTTCCTGCATTCGAACCTGCGGGCTTGAAACGATCCGGCACGGCGAATTCGCCGGCATAGCTGCCGTCCAGATTCATGCTGCGCACGGTGGGGTCTTGGAAGCCGGCGGCTGAGCGCTGCCCTTCATTGGTCCAATAGATGCGATTGCGAGCGGCATCGAAACGCAGGCTTTCGGGGTCCACTTGATTGGTGCCGAAGGCGCTGCCATTCTTATTGAGGATGGTGGTCACCGCGTTGAAGCTCACGCCGGCGCTGTTGGCCGTGGCGCTGCGCTGGAATTTGGCAATGTCCAGGCTGAGTTCATAAAAGCGAGCGGGATTGGCTGCACTGCGGTCATCGCTGATGGCCAGGTAGCGGCCAGTGGCCGCGTTGTAATCGATGCCAGACAGGCCGCCAACCGTGGTGCCGGCAAAGTTGCGACCGGTCTCGACGATTTGCTGGCCGATATAGCTGAGGGAGAGGGTTTCGGCTTGTACCGCGCCAATGCTGAGGAGGGCGGCGCTGAGGGCGAGAAGTTTTTTCATGGCCTGAGGTCTGAGTTGCAAACTCAAGCCCGGGCTGGGCTTGATATGAGACTCAGCCTAACGGCGCAAAATGACAGACTGTATTTGCGCTTTGCCGGGTGCTGATCCGTTTGGATCAGCACCGTCTTGGGCAAAATTCAGCCGATACGGCCGAGCAGAAGATACGCCACGAGTGCCTTCTGCACCTGCATGCGATTTTGGTCTTGGCCGCGCCTCTCGGCGCTTCACTTTGCGGGGCAAAGTGAGCCAAGCCCAAACAGAATGCGCCCTTGCGGGCGCGTCTCGGCTTTCAGCCGATCCGCCCGAGCAGAAGGTACTCCATGAGTGCCTTCTGCACGTGCATTCTGTTTTGGTGCGCACACGCCGCTGGCGCGGCTTCACTTGGCTTGGCGCCAAGTGAGTGCACCCCGAATCGCATGCAGCCATGTCGGGCCGCGCCCGCCTCGGCCTTAGCCGATGCGGCCGAGCAAAAGGTACTCCATGAGTGCCTTTTGCACATGCATGCGATTCTCCGCCTCATCCCAGACGACGGATTGGGGGCCGTCGATGACTTCGGCGGTGACTTCTTCGCCACGATGGGCGGGCAGGCAGTGCATGAAGAGGGCGTCGGGTTTGGCCACGCCCATCATCTCTGCGTCCACGCACCAGTCAGCAAAGGCGGCGCGGCGTTTGTCGTTTTCAGCCTCGAAGCCCATGCTGGTCCAGACATCGGTGGTGACCAAGTCAGCGCCGCGGCAGGCATCCAAGGGGTTCTTGAAGACCTTGTAGCAGTCGCTGTTTTTGATGCCGGCGACCGCCGGGTCGATCTCGTAACCGCTGGGCGTGCTGACATGCACGGTGAAGCCAAGAATCTCGGCCGCTTGCAGCCAGGTGTTGGCCATATTGTTGCCATCGCCCACCCAGGCCACCACACGGCCTTTCAGGCAGTCCACATCGACGATGCCGCGCTGGTTCATGCCGCGCGCTTCGATGAAGGTGAACAAATCCGCGAGGATCTGGCAGGGGTGGTACTCGTTGGTCAGGCCATTGATGACCGGCACCCGCGAGTGCGCCGCAAAGCGTTCCAACTTGCTTTGCTCAAAGGTGCGGATCATCACCAAGTCCACCATGCGGCTGATGACGCGAGCGCTGTCTTCGATGGGCTCGGCGCGACCCAACTGGCTGTCGCCGGTGGTCAAGTGCACCACCGAGCCGCCCATCTGGTACATGCCGGCTTCAAAGCTGACCCGGGTGCGGGTGCTGGCTTTCTCGAAAATCATGGCCAGTGACCGGTCGGCCAAGGGCTGATAGCGCTCATAGTTTTTGAAGCGACGCTTGATGATGGCGGCGCGTTCGAACAGATGGGCGTACTCCTCGGCGCGGAAGTCTTTGAACTGCAGGTAATGGCGCATCAGGCTGGCACCGGGCTTCATGCTTGGGGCTCCGACAAGAAGGCCTTGATCAATGGGCACAGGATTTGGGCGATTTGAGCGGCTTCTTCGCTGCTGAGAATCAGCGCGGGCACCAGGCGCACCACCTTGTCGGCCGTCACGCTGATCATCAAGCCGGCTTCAGCAGCGCGGCCGAGCAGGGCGCCGCAGGGGCGATCCAGCGCAATGCCCAGCATCAGACCTTGGCCTCGGATTTCCACCACGCCTGCGACGTCGACCAGGCCTGCCTGCAGCGCGGCCTTCAACTCAGCGCCGACCTTTTCAGCATTGGCCAACAGGCCGTCTTCGCTCATGATCTTGAGTGTTTCGACGCCGGCCCGCATGGCCAAGGGGTTGCCGCCGAATGTGGTGCCGTGGTTGCCGGGCTGCATCACCTTGGCCGCGCGCGGACCGCAGACCACGGCGCCAATCGGCACGCCCGAGCCCAAGCCTTTGGCCAGCGGCATCACATCGGGCTGAATACCGGCCCACTGATGGGCAAACCATTTACCCGTGCGGCCAATACCGCATTGCACCTCGTCCAGCATTAGCAAGATGTCGTGCTTGTCGCAAACCTTGCGCAGGGCTTGCAGGAATTCGATGCGGGCAGGATTCACTCCGCCTTCACCTTGGATGGTTTCCAGGAACACCGCCGTGATATTGGGGTGCTCGGCCAGGGCTTTTTCAACGGCTTCGATATTGTTCAAAGGCACGCGCACGAAGCCCGGCACCAAGGGGCCAAAACCGGCGTGAATCTTTGGGTTGGCGGTGGCCGACAAGGTCGCAATCGAGCGGCCATGGAAAGCGCCCTCAAAGACCAGCACTTCAGGGTTGTGATTGCCTCGGTCATGGCCAAACTTGCGGGCGATCTTCAGCGCGGCTTCGTTGGCTTCCAGGCCGCTGTTGCAAAAGAAGGCAACGCTCAGGCCTGACAGTTCACAAAGCCGGCTGGCGAGTTCTTCTTGCAAGGGCACATGGTAGTAATTGCTGCAGTGGATCAGCTTGGCCACCTGTTCTTGCAAGGCGCCCACCAAGCGCGGGTGCGCGTGCCCCAGCGTGTTGACCGCGATGCCGCCCAGCCCGTCCAGATATCGTCGACCGTTCACGTCCCAGACCCAGCAGCCTTGACCATGCGACAGGGCGATGGGCAGGCGGCCGTAGGTTTGCATCACGTGCGGTTCAGACGGGACTACTGGGGCGTTCATCAGTTCTCCAAAAAACGGTTTCGAAAAGGGCCGAGGACTCGGCGCATCCACCACTGGCGGCAGGCCAGAGGCGCTTGATTCTAAAGGTCTGTTGTGATGGGCTCGGGTCAGCACAGCGCTGGGCAGCCAAGATGGGGCGATGGCAAGACCAGGCTGACAAGACCCTGACGCCCTGGCCATGCAAAAGTACAGACTTTGCACATGCCGCGTGCTGCGGCGCAGCACATCCAGGGCACAATACAGCCTGTTCAAAACCGCCGTTCTTGCGCTGCGCTTGGGAGTCTCAAAAGCCCCGGGCCGTGGGCGCCAGAGCATGAGTCAGTCTCCGCCGTATGAGTCAGCCACCCGCCAAAGCACGTGAAGTTTTTATCCAAGGTGTCACGTTGGCGGGTCGGACTTTTCGTCCCAGTGACTGGGCGGAGCGGCTGGCCGGGGCTATGTCTTGCTTTCGTCCGGGCGGCGTGCGCGGCGGTATCGGTGCGCATATTGGCTACTCACCCTTGTGTGTGCCGCGCGTCATCAATGGCATCAAGTGCGTGATCGTCAACGAAGAGCTGAAAAAGCTGGAGCCCATGGCTTGGGACTTTGTGATGAACTTTGCCCGCGACAATGAGTTGCAAGTGGCGGAGGCCTGTTTGCTGCCCGAGCCCGGTAGCAATCCAAGCGCCAGCAAGCGGGACTGAGGCCAAAGCAGAAAACCTGCTTTGATCAGTGGCCACTGCGCCAGCGAGCGCGCATCAAGGCCAAACTCTCCAGCAAGCCCGTCAGCAAGCCCAGGGCCAGCGCCACCCGAGAGCGCCAGGTGGGTTTGAATTGCTGGAGTTGCGCAGTGATCATGAGTGAAGCCGCAGAGTCGCCGGTGCTATCGGAGCTTAGTCGGGCTATGTGACGCCGAGATGTCGCGTTCGATCGGGGCCAGGCTTTTCAGGGGACTGCGTTTCACACGCTATGCTGCGCCTTTTGTCGATTCTGCTGGGCTGGTGGGGCCGAGCGATCACCAGAGGGCTTGGCTTGAAGCGAGTTCCGGCCTTGGCCGAGTTCAAACTGCTGCAGCGATTGCTCGACGAGGGCGGGCCGGATTTGCAATGTCAGCATTTGTGCGACGTGCAAATCGGCGATCAGCGCCTGCCTGTTCAGGCTTTTTGCATGGGCAATCCAGATCCGATGGTGCCTGCGGTGGGCTTCTTTGGGGGTGTGCACGGCTTGGAGCGCATTGGTGCTGAATTGGTGACGGCTTTTCTGGCCAGTTTGGTGTCGCGCTTGCGCTGGGATAGCAGCTTGCACCAGATGTTGAACACCTTGCGCGTGGTGTTCATCCCCATGGTCAATCCGGGCGGGCTTGCGCTGGGCACCCGGGCCAATCCGCGTGGCATTGATTTGATGCGCAATGCACCGGTTGATGCGGGCTCCGCGGCGCCCCCTTTGCTGGGCGGGCAAAGACTCAGCGCCAAGCTGCCTTGGTATCGCGGTGAGTTGGGGGCGCCCATGGAGATGGAAAGCCAAGCCTTGGTCGACTTTGTGGCGAGGGAGATGTTGGGCCACGCGCATTCGATTTCGGTGGACTGTCACTCTGGCTTTGGTCTCGCAGATCGCATCTGGTTTCCGTATGCGCACACGGCCAAGCCCATCGCCCATTTGGCTGAAATGCATGCGCTGTGCCAAATCTTGGACCAAACCCATGCCCAACATCGCTATGTGTTTGAGCCACAAAGCCGGCAGTATCTGACCCATGGTGATCTTTGGGACTATCTGTATCAGTTGGCCAATGCGCGTGGCAATTGCATGCTTTTGCCGCTGACTTTGGAGATGGGCTCCTGGGTTTGGGTGAAGAAGAATCCGCGTCAGTTGTTCTCGCGCCAAGGTATCTTCAATCCCTTGATCGAGCATCGGCAGCAGCGTGTTTTGCGTCGTCATATGGCATGGCTGGATTTTGTGATGCGCGCCGCGGCGGGCATGCCGCGCTGGCTGCCGACTCAGATGCAGCGCGGCTGGCATGAAGAGCGCGCTTTGAATCGGTGGTACCGGCAGGGAGTGCTTGCGCCATGAGTGATGCGGCGCCGATCTGGGTTTTGCTGCGCGGTTTGGCGCGCGAGAGTGGGCATTGGGGCGAGTTCCCGGCGCGCCTGCGCGAGCGCATTGAGCGCGAGCAGGCAGGTGTGCGACTGATGATGCTGGACTTGCCGGGCAATGGCTTGCTCTATGCGCAAACCAGCCCCAGTCATGTTTCGGAGATGGTGGAGTCGTGCCGCAGCCGACTGGCGGCCATCGGCGTGAGCGGCCCGGTGCATTTGCTGGCCATGTCATTGGGTGCCATGGTGGCCAGTGACTGGGCCGCGCGTTATCCGCAAGAGGTCAGTGCGGCCGTCTTGATCAACACCAGCTTGCGCCCCTTCAGCCCTTTTTATCGGCGCTTGCGGCCCCTCAACTATTTGAACTTTTTGATGCTGAGCCTGACGAACCTGAGTCTGCGTCAACGCGAAGCCAAGGTACTGCGCATGACGGCCAATCTGCAAACGCGGCCCGATGAAGTGTTGGACCATTGGGTGGCTTTGCAGGACAAGCACCCGGTCAGTCTGAGCAACACCTTGCGTCAGTTGAGGGCCGCGGCTCGTTTCAAGGTCAGTCTGCTTCGGCCGCAGACGCCGGTGCTGCTTTTGTGCAGCAAGGCCGACCACTTGGTGGATTGGCGCTGCTCACAAGCCATCAGCCGGGCCTGGGGCGCGCCTTTGCGCTTGCATCTGCAAGCCGGGCATGACTTGCCGCTGGATGACCCCGATTGGGTGGCGCAGGCGGTCGGCGACTGGCTGCATCTGCGCCAGATGCAAGGGGTGCGAGAAGGGTGTTGGCACTGAGTTGCGTGCTCGGAGCGTCGCCGCTGAAGCGTAAAAGCGCTCAGGCGAAAACAAAAAAGCCCGCGAGGTCGCGGGCTTTTTCTTTGCACCAGAACTGGTATTTAGGCGGCCAGGGCCTTGATTTTTGCCGACAGGCGGCTCTTGTGGCGAGCGGCCTTGTTCTTGTGGAAGATGCCCTTGTCAGCGACCGAGTCGATGACGGCCTGAGCAGTCTTGAACAACTCAGCTGCCTTGGCCTTGTCGCCGGTCAGGACAGCTTTTTGCACGTTCTTGATGACCGTGCGGAATTTGGAGCGCAGAGCGGTGTTGGCTGCGTTCAGTTTGACGTCTTGGCGAGCGCGCTTGAGGCCCGATGCCGTACGGACGGTCTTCTTGACTTTTGAAGAGGATGCCATGCTGTGATTCTACCCAGTTGGTGCAAAGACCGCGAGTATAGCACTGAATTCAAATTGAATCAAATTGCTGTGCGGTTGAACTGCATGTTTGTCATGCACTGCCATGATAATGCGCCCCCTGCGCTTTGATCAATCCATGCCAATCCTGACTGAGCTTGTGCTCGGCACCGTTGGGCCAGCTGCCAAACTCCATTCATGAATCTGCTTCGTGCCGCATCTTTTATTTCAATACTGACCCTGGCGTCGCGCATCACGGGTTTGATGCGTGAGCAGATGCAGGCCGGTATGTTCGGCGCGGGCGCCATGTCGGATGCATTTTTGGTCGCGTTTCGCATCCCCAATATGCTGCGCCGCCTGTTTGCCGAAGGGGCGTTTTCGCAGGCCTTTGTGCCCGTGTTGGCTGCCACGCATGCCAAGGATGGGGAGGAAGCCACCCATGCTTTGATCGATTCGGTGGCCACCGTCTTGCTGTGGGCCTTGATCCTCACCTGCGTGGTCGGCGTGGTGGGTGCGCCCATCTTGGTTCTGTTGCTGGGCTCAGGCATGCCGGAGCAAGGGCGTGAAGCCGCCGTGGTGATGACGCGCTGGATGTTCCCCTACATCGGTTGCATGTCCATGGTGGCGCTGTCCGCGGGCATTCTCAATACCTGGAAGCGCTTTATGGTGCCAGCGGCGACGCCGGTGTTGCTGAATCTTTCGGTGTTGGCTGCAGGTTGGTTTCTAACGCCCACGATGGAACGCTGGGGCTACCCCGGCATTTATTCCATGGCCGTGGGGGTGATGCTCGGCGGTTTGCTGCAACTGGCCATCCAGATCCCGGCTCTGCGACGCATCGGCGTGGTGCCGCGCCTGGGCTTCACGCCGGCGCGTTTGCGCAAGGCCGGCGCGCATCCCGGTGTGGCTCAGGTGCTCAAGCAAATGGGGCCGGCGCTCTTGGGGGTGGGCGTGGCGCAACTGTCCTTGCTGATCAACACCCAGATCTCTAGCCATATCGCCGTTGGCGCGACCTCATGGCTGAACTATGCCGACCGTTTGATGGAGTTCCCCATGGCCTTGTTGGGCGTGGCTTTGGGGGCGGTGTTGACGCCGCAGTTGTCGGCGGCGCAAGCCAAGGGCGATGGTGCCCGGTATTCGGAGATGCTGGACTGGGGCTTGCGCATGGTGCTGCTGTTTGGCTTGCCCTGTGCGGCAGCGCTGCTGCTGTTTGCGGACCCCTTGGTGGCGGTGCTGTATCACCGCAAGGCCTTTGCGGTCAGTGATGTGGCACAGACCGGGCGGGCCGTGATGGGCTGGGGCGTGGGTTTGCTGGGCTTGCTGGCGGTCAAGGTCTTGGCGCCGGGTTTTTATGCGCGTCAGGAAACCCGCACGCCGGTGCGCATTGCAGTGGCGGTGCTGGCTTTGACTCAATTGCTGAACCTGTTCTTTGTGCCCTGGGTCGGAGTGGCCGGTTTGGCTTTGTCGATTGGCGTCGGCGCGCTGGTGAATGCCTTTTGGCTGATGCGAGGCCTGCGCAAATTGGGCAGCTACACCCCTTCGCCGGGTTGGCTGCGATTCAGCCTAAAGGTTGCGGTGGCCAGTGCGGCATTGGGGGGCTTGCTGCAGCAACTGGCGTGGCGCATCGATTGGATCGCCTTGGGTGCGACCGAGGGCAAGCGGGCCTTGGCAATGGCAGCGTGTCTCAGTGCTGCGGCCTTGCTGTATTTTTCTTTGCTGGCTTTGATGGGCTTGCGTCTGCGTCAGTTCATGCAGCGTGGTTGAGGCGCCTGGCTTTGTCTGAGTGTTTTGTATCCGGCCGGCCTCCTAAACTCCAGCCATGAGTTCTTCGCTGCGCTTGCATCTGCCCACCCCGCTGGAGTATTTCGCCAGCTTGGTGGCTGAAGACGCGGGTTTGAATCTGCTGGAAGCGGCCGCTTCGATCGCGCAAGATGAGGCGCCGACCTTGGATGTGCAGGCCGTCTTGGCCGAAGTGGATGAATGGGCGCAGCGCTTGCGCCAGCGTTTGCCGGCGGATGCCTCGGCCCGGCATAAATTGCAGGTTTTGCTGCACTTTTTCTACCGGGAATTGGGTTTTGCCGGCAACTTGAACAACTACTACGAGCGCAGCAATAGCTTTGTTCACCATGTCTTGGCAACGCGGCGCGGCATCCCCATCAGCGTGGCGGTAGTTTTCTTGGAGTTGGCCGCTCAGTTGGGTTTGCGCGCGCACGGCGTGTCATTTCCAGGGCATTTTTTGCTCAAGCTGGGCATGGGCAACGGCGAGTTGGTCTTGGACCCGCTGACCGGCGAATCGATGTCGCGCAACAAGTTGGACGAGTTTTTGCAAAGCTTTCGCAATGGCGCGGGTTTGCTGGGGGACGTGGACCTGCCGGTTGACTTCTTTTTGCAGGCGGCCACGCCGCGAGAGGTGCTGGCGCGCATGCTGCGCAACCTCAAAGAGATCCATCTGGCCGCGCAAGACTGGCCGCGCTTATTGGCCGTGCAGCAGCGTTTGGTCGTGCTGTTGCCAAGAGATGCGGGCGAGCGACGTGATCGTGGGCTGGTGCTGGAGTCGCTTCAGCATTGGCCGGCAGCGGCCGAAGACTTGGCGTTTTATCTCCAGCAAGCGCCGCAGGCCAGCGATGCCCGCGTGATAGAGCAGCGACTGCACCGCTTGCGCCAGCGCGGTGTTCCGCCGCTGCATTGATGGGGGCTTCTTCCTTCGCCACTAGAATCGCGACCGCCTTGGCGAAGATGGCCTGGGGCTGGCGCGTGCGGCGATGAGCACCTGCTGGCGTCAATCGGGCATCGATGCTGTGGCCAAGGGCGACAGCACGCGTGTATCTGGGAAAAATTGGTTTTGAAGCAAATACCGCTTGCGATTGGCCCGGAGCCAATCTTTACATTTGAGAATTTCTTGCCGGGTGCCAACAGCGCCGCTTTGGCGCATTTGCAGGCGCTCAAGCCTGGAGCTTTTGGGGCCGCGCCGGTGTTTTTGTGGGGGGCGCCCGGTTCGGGCAAGACCCATGTGCTGCGTGCCCTGGCGCAGCGCTGGCAAGACGCGGGAGCACAAGTCGGCTGGTACGACGCCGACACAGGCTTGCCCTGGGAGTTGCCCAGTCAGCCCAGCTTGCTGATCTTGGATGACTGTGAGCGTTTCGACGCGGGCCAGCAGCATGCTGCGTTTGCCTTGTTTGTCGAGGCGGCGTCCGATGGCTTGGCTGTTGTCGCCACCGGCAGCATGCCGCCCACCGATCTGGACTTGCGTGAAGACCTGCGCTCCCGTCTTGGCTGGGGGCCGACCTTTGCGCTGCAGCCTTTGTCGGAGGCAGAGACACGGGCGGCGCTGCGGCGCGAGGCCGATCGGCGCGGCATTTTGCTGGGCGACGAGGTGATGGACTATTTGCTGACGCGGTTTGCGCGCGATCTCAAGCACTTGATGCGTTTGCTGGATCGACTGGATGAATTTGCGCTGGCCGCCAAACGCGCGGTCACCGTGCCCTTGCTGCGCCAAATGCTGGCTGATGAAGGATTGACGGGATGAATTTGACGCTTTTTGATCTCGATGGCACTTTGATCCCGAATGATTCGGATCATGCCTTCGGTGCTTTCATGGTCGATATCGGCTGGGCGGATGGCGCGCAATGGCGCGAACGCAATGATGAGTTCTATGCTCAGTACCAAGCCGGTCGCCTGGATCTGGATGACTATATTGATTTCGCCACTTCGGTGTGGCGCAACCGGCCGTTGAGTGAGGCGCATGCGGCCCGGGAGCGCTTCATGCAAGAGGTGATGGCGCCCATGGTGCGCGACCGAGCGCGTGCCTTGGTGCGTCAGCATTTGGATGCGGGTGATTTGGTGGCCATCGTCACCGCGACCAATGAGTTTGTGACTGAACCGATCGCGCGTGCCTTTGAGGTTGAACACCTGCTGGCTGTGCAACTCACGCGGGATGCACAGGGGCGCTATGTGGGAACGGTGCAAGGCGTGCCGTCCTACCAAGCAGGCAAGATCAGTCGAGTCCAAGACTGGTTGAAGGACTTGGGGCGACAATGGCAGGATTTCGAGCGCGTGACCTTCTACAGTGATTCGGTCAACGATTTGCCTCTTTTGGAGTTGGTCAGCCACCCGGTGGCCACCAATCCGACGCCAGCACTGGCGGATATTGCGTCCGCGCGGGGTTGGCCCATTCTGAATCTGTTCGCATGATTAAAAAATTCATAGACAAGTTGCTGGGCAAGCCCTCTTTGGCCAAGGTGGCCAAGGCGGTGAAGCCTGCAAGCGCTGGCAAAACGGCCTTGGGCAAACGGGTGGAAGTGCCAGTGTCAGAGCATGGCATTGACCCCAGCCTCTTGGATGAGCGCGCCGTGCGGGTGGTGCAGACCCTCAGTGAGGCCGGCTTCGAGGCCTATATCGTCGGTGGCGCGGTGCGCGATTTGATTCTGGGCGTGCGGCCCAAGGACTTCGATGTCGCCACCAATGCCACGCCCGAGCAGGTCAAAAACCTGTTCCGTCGCGCCTTCATCATCGGTCGGCGCTTCCGCATCGTGCATGTGGTGTATGGGCGCGGTCGAGAGCATGAGGTGATCGAGGTCTCGACCTTCCGGGCCCTGCTGGGCCAAGAAGGCGCCGAGCAGGTGGCGGGCAATGAAAAAACCTCCAAAGAGGAGTTGGCAGGCAAGTCCCATGTGGTGGACGCTGCGGGCCGAGTCTTGCGCGACAACGTCTGGGGCCCTCAGGTGGAAGATGCGGCGCGCCGTGACTTCACCGTCAATGCTTTGTATTACGACCCGCAGCGTCAGTTGGTGGTGGATTACCACGGCGGCTTGGCCGATGCAAAAAAACGTGTGTTGCGCATGATCGGTGACCCCGAAACACGCTATCGCGAGGACCCGGTGCGCATCGTGCGCGCCGTTCGTTTTGCCGCCAAGCTGGGCTTCGAGTTGGAGGCCAAAACCCGTGCGCCGATTCGGTCGATGTCGGCCTTGCTCAGCAATGTGCCGGCCTCGCGCTTGTTCGATGAAATGATCAAGCTGCTGCAAACAGGCCATGCCTTGGCCAGTTTGGAAGAACTGCGCAAACAGGGTTTGGTGCGGGGGGTGTTCCCGATTCTGGATGCCATCTTGGACGAGAACGGCCAGCTGGCCGAGGGTGTGCGTGGCCAATTCGTCCGCCAGGCCTTCGAGGATACCGATCGCCGCGTCAGCGAAGGGCGGGGCGTTTCGCCCAGCTTTATGCTGGCATGCATGCTGTGGTATGAGGTGCTGGAGCGGTGGACGCGCAATCGCGAAGCCGGTGAGCCGGCCATGCCCGCCTTGCAGCAGGCGATTGATACGGTCTTTGATGCGCGCATTGGCGACATTTCCGGGCGCGGCAAATTGGCCACCGATATGCGCGAAATCTGGATGATGCAGCCGCGCTTTGAGCGTCGCAGCGGCAGCGGGGTCTACACCTTGGTGGAGCAAGCCCGCTACCGGGCCGGCTTTGACTTCTTGCGTCTGCGTGCTGATGCCGGCGAAATCGATGCGGCCCTGGCCGATTGGTGGGAAGACTTTGCGCTGGGCAGCGACGATGAGCGTGAGGCCTTGCTGAGCGAAGCCCGCGAGGCGGAAAAGCAGCAGCGTCGGGCCAATCCCAAGGTGCACCAACTGCCGCGCAAGCCCAAAGCGGTGCAGGCGGAATCTGCCGACGGGGCGGACGAAGCCTTGAGCGCGCCCAAAGGGGAGGTCGGGGAGGGCTCTGCGGCCAAACGTCGCCGTCGTCGCCGCAAGCCAGCATCAGCCAAGCCCGCCGGCAGCGGTGAGAGCGCCAGCTGAGTGAAGCTCGGCCACACCGGCGGCGACAGCCGCCAGACAAGCGCGGCGTCAGTGCTGGCCTATATTGGCCTGGGCGCCAATCTGGGTGACATGGCTGAGACGCTTCGCCAAGCCGTGCGCGCCTTAGCGGCTTTGCCGGGAACTCGCTTGGTTGCCGTGTCCCCCGCCTACCGCAGCGCACCCATCGAGGCCGGCGGGCCGGACTACTTGAATGCGGTCGTGGCCCTGGAAACAGGCTTGTCGGCCCAAGGTTTGTTGCAGGCCTTGCAGGAGATTGAGCAAGCTCATGGGCGTGAACGCCCTTATGTCAATGCGCCTCGCACCCTGGACCTGGATCTTTTGCTGTTCGGGCAGCACACCATCGCCAGCGCCACACTGACGGTGCCCCATCCGCGCTTGACGCAGCGCGCCTTTGTTTTGCGTCCCTTGCTCGATATCGACAGCGGGCTTTGCGCGCCAAGCTTGGGGCCCTTGGCTCCTTATCTGCCTGCGCTGGCCGAGCAGGAGATTGAGGGGCTGTCCTTGTCTTTGAGCGGCCGCTGAGTTCGGTAGCGAGCGCAGCAATTACACTCTCGCCTTCGCTTTGTGTGACAAAGCAATGACAAATACGTGAATTGCGCGCTTTTTTGGCGAGAATGGTCTTTGCCGCGCGCCACCGGAGACTCCTGAAATGTTCTTCAGCAAGCTGTTGCCCCGTGAGGGCAATTTTTTCGAGCTCTTCAATGAGCATGGGGCCAAGATCACGGAAGGAGCGCGCTCCTTCATGTTGATGTTGAACAACTACGACGACCTGAGTTTGCGTGAGCAGTACGCAGCCGAAGTGGATGCCGCGGAACATCAGGCTGATCGTGTCACGGCGGAAATCAACCGTCAGTTGCATCGCACCTTCATCACGCCCATTGATCGGGAGCAGATCCACGGCTTGATCAACTCGATGGATGACATCGTGGACCTGCTGCAAGACGCGACCGAGACCTTGTCGCTGTACGACGTGCGGCGCATTCCTGCTGACGTGATTCGCCTGGGTGAACTGAGCGTGAAATGTTGCGAGCGGGTGCAGCATGCGGTGTCGCTCTTGCCCAAGCTCAGTGAGCCGACCACGGCTGAAGCGGCCATCAAAACCTGCGAAGAAATTGACAAGCTCGAATCCGATGCGGACCGCGTGATGCGCTCGGCCATGTCGCGCCTGTTCCGCGAGGAGCCGGATGTGCGTGAGCTGATCAAACTCAAGGCGATTTACGAACAGTTGGAGTCCATCTCTGATCGTTGTGAAGACGTGGCCAATCTGATCGAGGGCATCGTCCTCGAGAACTCCTGAGTCGCTCGCAATGGAATCGGTTCAGGTTGCCTTTTGGGTCGTCGCTTTGCTGGTCATTTTGGCCATTCTGTTTGACTTCATGAATGGCTTTCATGACGCTGCCAACTCGATTGCGACGGTGGTGTCGACAGGCGTTTTGAAGCCGCAGCAAGCGGTTTTGTTTGCGGCGTTTTTCAACGTCTTGGCGATCGGATTTTTTCAGTTGAAGGTCGCCGCCACCATTGGCAAGGGCATTGTCGAGCCCGGCATCGTGGATCACCACGTGATTTTCGGCGCCTTGATCGGTGCCATCACCTGGAATGTGATCACTTGGTGGTATGGCATTCCCTCGAGTTCTTCGCATGCCCTGATCGGCGGCATTGTGGGCGCGGTTGTGGCCAAGAGCGGCACCGGCGCGCTGATTGCCGGGGGCGTGTTGAAGACGGTGCTGTTCATCTTTGTCTCGCCTCTGCTGGGTTTTCTGCTGGGCTCGCTGCTGATGGTGATCGTGGCATGGCTGTTCAGGCGAAGTTCTCCTTTGCTGGTGGACAACTGGTTTCGGCGCTTGCAGTTGGTCTCGGCCGGGCTTTACAGCTTGGGTCACGGTGGCAATGACGCCCAAAAGACCATCGGCTTGATTTGGATGCTTTTGGTGGCCTCGGGTTATTTGGCGGCGCAAGAAAAGAGCCCGCCGAGCTGGGTGATCTACGCTTGTTACTTGGCGATCGGATTGGGCACCATGTTTGGCGGCTGGCGCATCGTGCGCACCATGGGGCAGAAGATCACCAAGCTCAAGCCGGTGGGTGGCTTTTGCGCTGAAACCGGCGGCGCCATCACCTTGTTCCTGGCCACGGCCCTGGGCATTCCGGTCTCAACCACACACACCATCACGGGTGCCATCGTCGGCGTGGGTTCGGTGCAGCGGGCCTCATCGGTGCGTTGGGGGGTGGCGGGCAATATTGTCTGGGCCTGGATCTTCACCATTCCCGCCTCGGCCTTTGTGGCGGGGGTTTGCTACTGGATCAGCTTCATGCTGTTCTGAGAGCCGCCCGACGCCGGGCTGTGTTGTGCGCAGCAAAATCAAAAATGGGCCCGAGGGCCCATTTTTTCGCAGCCGACTATTTGGCCGCTGCAGCGCTTGAGTTGCTGGAGTCGGAGAGGGCGGGGCTCTCGATCTGGCTTTCAAAGTAACGCTGAGCGCTGAAGGCGATGGTGGACATCAGGCTGATGCCACCCAGCATCACGCAGGCGATCACGGCGATGATGACCGCCCAGCCGCTGGGCCTTGCTGATTGACCGGGGTTGTACTTGGCATTCCAGTCGCTGTCGGAGCTCAGCCCGTACACGATGCCGGTGAGGGTGGCGCAAACCAGCATCAAACCCAAAAGGGGAATCAAGGCCCAGGCCAAGCGGTCGTCTTGGCCCAGGGTATCCATGCGATGCAAGCCGTAAAGGCCGATCAATGTGGGCCAAGGGTGCAGCCAGCCCCATTTGTCGCTCAAGCCGTGGAGATAAAAGCGATGCAGGCCCAAGCTTCCCAGCAGCAAGGCCAGCCAAGTCGCTATCGTCTTGGATCTGTAAGTGGCAGTCATGGCAGGCTCATTCGGGCTGGCATTGGCTGCCCAAACCCAAGGTACGCTGCATCATCACCACATCCAACCAGCGCCCGAATTTCCAGCCGACCTGATGCAAGGTGCCGCTGGGCTGAAAGCCGAGCGCTTGATGCAGGCCGATCGAGCCCTTGTTGTCTGAATCACCAATCACGGCCAGCATTTGTCTTGCACCGGCTTGCTCGCATCGCGCCATCAGTTCCGCCAGCAACAAGCGCCCCAGGCCTTTGCCTCGCTGATCGTCCCTCAGGTAGATCGAGTCTTCAACGCAAAAGCGATAGGCCAGGCGCGGGCGAAAGTAATTGGCATAGGCATAGCCCAGCACCTCGCCTTGTGCCTCGGCCACCAGCCAGGGCAACTGGCGACTCAAGACCTCGGCGCGCCGCTTTGACATTTCTTCAACGGAGGGCGCTTCGGTTTCAAAAGTGCCCGTCCCATTCAAAACGGCATGGGCGTAAATGGCCTGAATGGCAGGCATGTCCGAGTCGAGACTTTGTCGGATCACTATTTGCGCTGGAATTTTGGATTTTTCTGTGTTCATGACTGTGCCGGGTTGAATCGGCGAGTTTATAATGCGCGGTTTTGGCCCTGGTCGAATCACAAGAAATTTTGCAGAAATTGCAAAAGAGCGGGTGAATCGGCGTATCTACGGGGCCAACCACGGCGACTACAGTTTGATGGCTTCTTTGTGCTTGGCTCAGTTCCATGCGCAGGGGCTTCGGGCTGAGGCGCTACCCCGATCTATTCGCCCTGAGTGTCTCCTGGTGCGGTGGATGCAATAGATTCATAGGAAACATCATGGTTGTAATTCGTCTGGCTCGTGGCGGCTCCAAGAAGCGCCCCTTCTACAACATCGTCGTGGCAAACAGCCAAATGCGCCGTGACGGCCGCTTCATCGAGCGCGTGGGTTTCTACAACCCCGTGGCCTCCGGTGCCGCTGAGCCGCTGCGCGTTGCTCTGGACCGCGTGAACTACTGGGTTGGCGTTGGCGCCCAGCTGTCGCCGACCGTCGAGCGTCTGGTGACCCAGGCCAAGAAGGCCGCCGTCTAATTCGCCGCAGACCTGTTGAGATGACAAGAGCACCCGCCGAACCTCGTGCAACGCCTGCTGCCTCTGAAGAGGTGGCTTGGCCCGAAGACGCGGTGGAGGTTGGGTGCATTCTTGATGCCTGGGGCGTCAAGGGCTGGTTCAAGGTGCAAGCCTATTCCAGCGATGCCCAGGCGCTGTTTTCCTCGCGGCGCTGGTTTTTGCGTGCGCCCGAAGGCAATGGCCCTGTCGTTGCGCGCGCCAAGCCGCTGCCTCGACTGCTGAAAATTTTGTCGGTACGCGAACATGGTGAAGGCATTGTGGCCAACGCCCAAGATGTTGCGGACCGAAACTTTGCTGAAGCGCTGCGCGGTGCGCGCATCTTCATTTCGCGTTCAGCCTTTCCCAGTGCCAACCCAGATGAATATTACTGGGTGGATTTGATCGGTTTGACAGTCATCAATCGTCAGGGTGAGACCTTGGGCGCGGTGGAGGGTTTGATTGATGCTGGGCCGCATGCGGTGCTGCGCATCACGCCGGCCGGTCAAGTTGCACCGGTAAAGCCAGACCAGGAGCGTCTGGTGCCTTTTGTGTCGGCCTTTGTGGATGATGTCGATCTGGAACAAAAACAGATCACCGTCGACTGGGGCTTGGACTATTGATTCGGGCCGAAACGCTTTCGGTTCAGCGCACGATGCGCTTTGACATCATCACTCTGTTTCCCGAGCTGTTTGGGCCGCATTTGAGCCAAGGCGTGACGCGCCGGGCCTTCGAGTCGCGGCAAGTGGATGTGCAGCTTTGGCAGTTGCGTGACTTTGCCGATGACAACTACCGGCGTGTCGATGACCGCCCCTACGGCGGCGGTCCGGGCATGGTCATGTTGGTGGAGCCGCTCGAGCGCGCGCTGGCCGCGGCCAAAGCGGCTCGGCTTGAGGCGCAGGCCGAGCCTGCAGCGCCGGCCATCATCCATTTCAGTCCAAGAGGACAAGCGATCACGCAAGAACTGGTGCAAACGCTGGCGGCCGGGCCGGGTGCTGTCTTGCTCTGTGGTCGGTATGAGGGCATCGACCAGCGTTTTCTTGATCGGCATGTCACCCATGAGTTGAGCTTGGGTGACTTTGTCCTTTCCGGGGGCGAGTTGCCCGCTTTGGCCTTGTTGGACGCCGTGGCGCGTTTGCAAGAGGGGGTGCTCAACGATGCGCAATCTCACCAGCAAGACAGTTTTTCGGATGGGCTCTTGGATTGCCCGCATTACAGCCGCCCGGAGGTCTTGACGGGCATGCCGGGGCAGTCCGAAGCATTGCCTGTCCCCGAGGTCCTTTTGTCCGGCCATCACGCCAAGATTGCGCGCTGGCGACGAGAGCGCTCGCTTGAAATCACCGCGCAGCGCCGACCAGAGCTGATCCAAGCGGCGCGAGCAGCGGGGCGTTTGAGCAAGGCGGACGAGCGTTTTCTCGCTGATCTGGCGGCGATCGAGCCCAAGGCCTAGGCGCCAAGCCCGATTCGGGCTATACTTGCGGGCTGTCCGATCCTCTGGGGGTGGGTTCAGGGCCGTGCCGATGAACAAAAACTCATCGGGAGTGGCTCAAAAAGCAATCAGTTGGGCTCCCGTGTTGGGGGCCAACGCCCACGCCGCCATGATCACTAGGAGAACTCTGTGGACTTGATCCAAACCCTTGAGCAAGAAGAAATTGCTCGTCTGAACAAGACATTCCCCAGCTATTGCCCTGGCGACACGGTCATCGTGAACGTCAACGTCGTTGAAGGCACACGCAAGCGCGTGCAGGCTTTTGAAGGCGTGGTGATCGCCAAGCGTAACCGTGGTCTGAACTCCAGCTTCATCGTGCGCAAGATCTCCAACGGCGAAGGCGTGGAGCGTACGTTCCAGCTGTACAGCCCGCTGATCGCTTCGATCGAAGTCAAGCGTCGTGGCGATGTGCGCCGCGCCAAGCTGTACTACTTGCGCGATCGTTCGGGCAAGTCGGCTCGTATCAAGGAAAAATTGGGCTGATCCATCGGATCGCCCGGGTGACGTTTCGCCGTCACCCCTGCTGGCCGTTCAGGGCCAGCAAGCAAAGCCGCCTTCGGGCGGCTTTGTCGTTTTCGGCCTCATCATCTAGCCATCAAGCTTCGTTGGCCCTAGCTTTGCACGGAACAAGCCCTATGCTTGGCGCCCATGAGCCGTCCCCCAATTCTTGATCCGCAAGCCGTGCCCGTCAGTGGCGTTGATGAGCATTTACCGCCGGTGCCGCGCGAGCGTTTGCAGCAGGATTTTTTACGCCAACGTTTTCTCAATCCACCAGCTTGGCAGCCTGAAATCGCTGGGGATGGTGCAAGCTGGAGCGAGCGCAGCCCGGCCGATGCCGCGGTGCTGATCCCCTTGGTGTTGCGTGAAGAGGGCTTGAATTTGCTGCTGACGCGCCGCGCGGCGCATTTGCGAGACCATGCCGGGCAGATCAGCTTTCCGGGCGGGCGTGTGGAGCCGAACGATGCATCGATGGAAGCGGCCGCCTTGCGTGAGGCCGAAGAGGAAATTGGCCTCGCGCCCGCGCATATTGAAGTGTTGGGCCGATTGCCGATCTACAGCACCGTGACCGCCTTTCAGGTCACGCCGGTTGTGGCCCTGGTCCATCCCGGCTTTGCCTTGAGCCTGGACGGCGCGGAAGTGGCAGAGGTCTTTGAAGTACCGCTGCAGTTTTTGATGTCGCCGGCCAACCACCGGCACCATCGTTTCGAATTTGCGGGCGGACATCGGCAGTTCCTGTCGATGCCTTGGCGCAACATGGACGGGCCTGAACACGCGCCTGAGTACTTTATTTGGGGTGCCACGGCGGCCATGCTGCGCAACTTCTACCGTTTCCTTTCGGCTTGAGGCGCGGCGCCCGCTATCATCCCCGGCCATGAACTTCTTTGCGGTCCTTTTGGCCTTGCTGTGTGAACAGCTCAAACCTCTTCGCCATGGCAATGGCGTGCATCATGGCGTGATCGGCTGGGTCCGTTGGACGGGTCGTAACTTCGATGCCGGACGGGATCATCATGCCACGGTAGTCTGGGGCATCACGGTGCTGGGGCCTGCCTTGTTGGCTGCGGTGCTTTATTTTGCGGTGGCTCGATTCAGCCTGATCTTGGCGTTGACACTGGATGTTTTGGTCCTGTACTTGACGCTGGGCTTTCGGCAATTCAGTCATTACTTCACCGACATTCGTGACGCCTTGGAGCGAGGGGACGATCTGGAGGCGCGGCGCTTGCTGTCCGAGTGGCGGCATTTGGATGCCAGTGAATTGCCGCGCACTGAACTGGTTCGCCACGCGATTGAACACTCCTTGTTGGCTGCCCATCGCCATGTCTTTGGCGTTTTTTTCTGGTTCGTCTTGCTGTCAACATTGGGCCTTGGACCGGCGGGCGCAGTGTTGTACCGAATGGCTGAATTTGTCAGCCGTTACTGGGCTTTCAAGAGTCGCACCCTGGAGGCGCCGACCAATGTGCGCTTGATGGTGTTGTCCCGCAAGTTGTTTGCTTGGATTGACTATGTGCCGGCTCGATTGACGGCCACGGGCTTCACCATCGTGGGCAATTTTGAAGAAGCGGTGAACAGCTGGCGGCGCGATGCCGGTTTGTGGCTGCATCCCAATGAAGGAATCATTTTGGCCACGGCCGCTGGAGCGCTCGGTCTGCAGCTGGGCGGGGCAGCAGCACCTGGCGTCACGCCCGATCGCAGCAAGACTTTCAGCTCCGGCATCGATGGTGATGAGACTCTGGCGGAAGGCTCTACCCCGGGGCAATTGCCGCAACTGGGCCATTTGCAGAGCGTGGTGGGCTTGATCTGGCGTTCAGTGGTCTTGTGGATGCTCTTGCTGGCCTTGATGACTTTGGCCAATCTGGTGGGTTAGCGTTGGCCGAGTTGCCGCGGGCTGGCCCTGGTTCAGCGGCCGAACGTTGCCGGTTTGGCACTTGCCGAGCGAGGGTTTAAAGTTCAAGCTCTGGATGCCGAAACCATCCTCATGATCTGTGGCAATTCTTTGGCCTGTTCGTCGCTGATTTGAGCGTGCCACAGCCCTGCAATCTCTCTTGTGGAGGTTTGCCATGATTACTTCTCTTTCAGGAAGCGCTGATAAGCCTGCGGCAGCGGCGCTTCGCCTCAGTGCCGAGGAACTCGCCAAGCGCCAAGAAGTGACGCGCGTTGCCAAGCCTGCGGCCAGTGTGCCGTCGGATGCCACTTCTTCGGTGGTTGAAATTTCCAGTGAAGCTGCACGCCGGGCTGCTCAGCCGCCCCAGTCTCCCGTTCAATTGCCACAGCAGGCGCGGCAGGCTCAAGCCTCGTCGCCACAAGCCGAGGTGACGAGCTCGCCGGCCTTGCTCCTCAATGAAGCCCAGGAACCGCCAGTAGCAGCTTTATCGCTGCCTGCGGATGCACTGGCGGACACTGCACAGCGCACGGACGAAAGTCTCGCGGCCACGGCTCAGGAGTCGATCAGCACCGTCAAAGAGTTTGACGATGCCGACACCAATCAAGATCACACCGTCAGCGTCTTGGAGCGTCGGGCCTATGATTTTTTGCATCCGAGTTTGAATCGCAGCAGTGAGCCAGACCCGTCTGCCACCTTGGAAGCGCAAAACTCGCGGGTGATTGATGCCGAGTTGAAGGCCTATACCGAAATCGCCAAAGCCGGTCGCTTGGCTTGAAGGAACTTGGGCAGCCCATGAAAAAGGCCCGCAGCGCGGGCCTTTTGTTTTTGGTGGCGGGTGGGGTTCAGGCGGTGGCCTGAATGCCAGCAATGGCCCATTCACGGCTTTCGTCCACCGGACGAACCAGATGCCAGACTTCGTCGAAGTTCTCCGCCGCGGCATCGTTTTGCTCGCGGATCAAACCCCAGAAGCGCACGCTGACGATTTGTTGCCCGTCTTCTTGCACACGCTCAATCACCTTGGCGTCCAGTTGCAAAACTTCGGTGCTTTGCTTGGCTCCTTTGCGCTCCAACAGGTCTTGCTGAATCACGCCATACATTTCGGGCGTGGTGAAGCGGCGCAAGTCCGCTTGGTCGCCCGCATCATTGGCCGCTTGTAGGCGGATGAAAACCCGCTTGGCCAACTGCTCGAAGCCAGCGGCGTCAAAACCGTCTTGGGTCGCAGCCACACCCGATGCAGCTCCTGCTGGGCTCGCCGGGGCGGGGGTGAACACGGGCGCTGCGTTTTGAGGCGGTAGCGAGGGCTGCTGAGCCGAAGGATTCATGGGCGACTGTGTCGGGAACGGTGCACCCGCTCCCGCAAACTGCAAGCCTTCGGATTTGGCCTTGTTGGCGGCCAAACGACGCATCACAAAGCCGACCACCAACATCAGCGCGACGCCGATCAGCAGCATGGTCATGACATTGGCCAAAGCGCCACCCAAGCCGAAATGGCTGGCCAGGGCCGCGATACCCAGGCCGGCGGCCAAGCCAGCGATGGGGCCCATCCAATTGCGCTTGGGTGTTGCGGCCGCAGCGGGTGCAGCGGCGGCGCCGGCTGTTGCTGGCGTGGCGGGCGCAGCTTGTTGAGGCGCGGGGTTGGCCGCTTGTTGCGGTGGTGTGCCTTTGCTCGCGTCATGCGTTTGCTGTGGCGTGGCGCGCTTCATACCGGATGAGCCCCCGCCACCCAGTCGTTTGGCTTCAGCATCAAATGAGCTCAAGCTCATGGCCAAAACGGCAATGGCTGTACTCAAGACAAAGATTCGTTTCACTGCAAACTTCCTCCAGGCCTACTGTGGCCGATGGGTACATTTTGGGGCAAGGCCTGCAATCTCAAGCGAACGAGCTCAATTAACAAGTCATGAACGGCGCATGAACCCGACCCGGCTCAAACGTCGCGCACATCGGCCAACACGGTTTGCCCAAAATCATCACGGGCCAAGTAGCGAAGCACTTTGCGGGCGGCCTCATCGGGGCTCATCAGTTGGCCGCTGGTTTTGAAGCTGGCAAAGACAGGTTGATCTGGAAACTTGCTGGGATCGCCGCTGCGCAACTGCGCCTGCATATCGGTATCAATGATGCCGGGTGCCAGCGAAACGATGCGCGCTCCCTTGGGCTTGGCGGCTTCGTCCAATGCCATGGCGCGCGAGAGATTGTCCATTCCTGCTTTGGCCGCGCAGTAGGCTGCGCTGCCCGCCATGGCCCGGCGCCCCAGACCGGAGGAGATGTTGAGAATGCGTCGCTGCGCCTGCCAATGCGCGGTGGCACGCAAGAAAGCGCTGCTCAGCAACAAGCAGGCTTCCAGCCCCACGCGAATTGCGTTGGACAGATCTTGCAAAGAAGTGGCTTCAATCGGGCCGGGTTGGGCCACCACGCCGGCGTTGTTGATCAGGCAGGCCCGCTGAAATCGGTCAGCGCTTTGCGCATTCAGCCAGGTTTCCAGCGCCTGCGCGGCACTCAGGGGCTGGGCCAGATCATGGGTCCATTGTTCCAGTGCTGCATCACTGCTTTGTGCCTGCGCCGCCAGCATTGGGCTGCTGCCGCGCGAGATGCCAATCACTTGGTGATGAGGGGCCAGCAATTGCTGGGCCATCGCCAGACCCATGCCGCGCGAGGCACCGGTGATGATGTAGAGGGTTGGCTCAGACATGGGATGAAACTCCAGGTGTGGGGGATTGGCAGTGTTCGAACTGAAACACCAGCAGCAAATTGTTGGCCGGCAATTGACGTTTTTGCTGCAGATGCAGCCCGACCTTGCGCGCTTCTTGTGTCACATCGGACAGGGAGCGTAAGCCCCAGGCCGGGTTGCGTTGCCGCAGGTCCGCATCAAAGGCCAGGTTGCTGGCGGCCGTGACTTCATTTGGAACGAGATAGGGGCCGTAAAGCACCAGCCGGCCCTGGGCGTTCAAGTGGCGCGCAGCGCCCTGCATCAAGGCGGGGCACTGGGCCCAATCGGCAATGTGCAACATATTGGCGCAGTAGATGAGGTCCAGCGTTTGGTGACTGGCCGGCAAGAGCCAGTCGCTCTGGCTGACGTCCAGCCGCAGTGCTTGCGGGCCGGAGGGGCAACGCTCGGCAATCGAGGCCAGCGCTTGTGCTGAGGGGTCGGAGCCCAGCCACTCCCAAGCCGGCATGGCCTGACTGAAAAAGGCCAGGTGCTGGCCGCTGCCGCTGGCAATCTCCAGGGCGCGACCTTGCGCCGGGAGCAGGTCCAACAATGCGTCCAAGATGGGCTGGCGATTGCGCTCGGCGGCAGGGGAGTGGAGCATGGCCTGGGCCTTTTTAGAAGTGGTGCGAGGCGGGAATCGCAAGAGATAGGCGCATCAAAACGCAGGTGGACATTCAAAGCTCAGGCCGAGCGATGGCAGGGCCAAGGTACGGGCGTGCAGATAGAGCCGGGGCGCTTGATCCTCGGCCGGGCCATACAGCGCATCGCCCAAGATCGGATGACCCAGCGCCATCATATGCACCCGCAACTGATGGGTGCGCCCCGTGACGGGTTCCAGTTCAAGCCGACTGCAAGGCGAGGTGAAACCGAGCTCGGCCGCACGGGAGGTCGGCCCCGGCAGCACCCGGTAGCGCGTCAGCGAGGGCTTGCCGTGGGCGAAGTCGACTTTTTGTCGCGGCCGATTGGGCCAGTCGGTCAACAGCGGCAGCCGCACTTCGGACCAGTCTTGCGCAGGTGAGGGGGCCATCCTTCCGTGCACCAGGGCTTCATAGCGTTTATGGACTTGGCGCGCTTCAAAGGCCATGCTGAGTCGTCTTTGCGCCTGTGGGCCACGCGCCAACAGCAGCAGACCCGAGGTGGCCATGTCCAAGCGATGCACGATCAAGGCTTCCGGGTACAGCGCTTGCATTCGGTGAATCACACAGTCTTGCTTGTCGGGGCCGCGGCCAGGCACGGAGAGCAAGCCGCTGGGCTTGTTGACCACCAGCATGTCCTGATTGATAAACAGCACTTGCAGTTCGTCCTCAGGCCCGGTGCTTGCGGGCTGGCCAGGGCCGGTCAAAACTGATCCACCCAACCGGACTGCAGGGCTGATTGTGGGTTGGAGCCGGCCGCACGCACCGCTGCGAGCGCTTCTTCCCGACTGGCGCCCAGGTGTTTGAGCACGCAGGCGGCCACGGTGCCGGTGCGTCCGATACCGGCGGCGCAATGCAGCAGCACTTGCTCGCCCAGTTTCAGGCTGTGGCAAATTTGCTCAACACCTTGCCGGAACAGCGAGGGGTCCGCGCCGAGGCCGAAGTCACGCATGGGCAGGTGCTGCCAGCGAAACGGCAGCCGGCCTTCGGCGATGGCCTTGTGATAGGCCGGGGACAGTTGCGCCACCTCTTCCAGCGGATTCAGGCAGACCACCAAATTGAGGCTGCGCAGTCGTGCTTCGTCCAAAAAACCAGCCCAGGATTCCAAGCGGCCGGGCATGGATTGCAACCAGAGTCGCGCTGGGTTTGGGGAGGGGGTTCCGAGCGATGCGGGGAATGTGAGGAGTCGAAAAGGCATGGGGGTATTTTCATGCAAAGCCAACAAGAGCCTTCTTGCAGTCTGGTTAATAAACTTTTTGTTTATTAATTGAGTGTATCCAGGCATCATGCGGCCATGATGACGAAAGAACTTTTTGAACTGGGCCTGGCGTTGCTGTCTATGCCTGCCGGCCATGCCGTGCTTCAAGGGCGTCGGGCTTGCTTGAGCAGGGTGGGGAGGGCAGGGCAATGAGCAGCGCGATTGAGCAGACATCGGCACCCGAGGGCTTGACGGTGCGCCATCCGCAATGGGTCTTGGTGGCGGTGTGTGCGATGGCTTTGTTGAGCACGATAGGGGTGTCCATGCCCTATCCCATCTTGGCGCCGATCTTTGTGGGCGGCCCGGTGGATGGATTCACTCACTTTGCTGGGCTGGACCCGAAATTTCTGATGGGCCTGGCCTTGGCCGCCAACCCTTTGGGCATTTTGTTGGGCAGCCTTTTCATCGGCCCTTTGTCTGACCGCAAAGGGCGGCGCCAGGTTTTGGGCATGAGCATGGGCGCGACTTTGTTGAGCCATGCGCTGACCGCCTATGCCTTGAGTGAGCGTAACTATGTTTTGTTCGTCTTCGCCCGTTGGCTCACGGGTTTGACGGAAAGCAATGTGGCGGTAGCGCGCGCTTTGCTGGCCGATATGCATGCGCAAATTGACCGGACCCGCGCCTTTGCTTGGCTCAATGCCTGTTTGTACATGGGTTGGCTGTTGGGGCCTTTGGTCGGCGGTTTGACGCTGCCACTGGGCGAGCCAGTGCCTTTTGTGCTGGCGGGCTTGGCCATGCTGCCCTGCATGTGGGTGCTGCTGCTTTGGGTGCCTGGTGGTCGGCCTGCGCCGACGCCAAGGTCTTCGCCCAAACTGGGTTTTTGGGCTGCACTCGCTGAGCAACAGGTGTTGGGTCTGCTCAAGCGTGAGCCTTTGCTCGCGGCCTTGTTTGCTTTGCAGTTGTTTTATTGCCTGGGCGTGAATGCGCTGTATGAGTTCGCGCCGCTTTGGATGCTGGAGAACCTGGGCTATGGCAGTGTGGGCATTGCGTGGGTGACCGCTGCGCAGTGTGCCGCCATGACCACCGCCAGCGTGATTGCGAGCAAGTTGCGGCAAAGCCGACGGCCGCTTCGCAGAGCCGGCCTGTTGGCCCTGTGTGCCGCCTTGGGCTTGACGGCCCTGGCCGTGCTGCCGGGGCCGCTGGGCTTGTTGGCCATCATTGGCCTGGGAGTTCCCTTGGCGCTTTACAACGCGGTATTGCCTGCATGGATGTCGGAGCGCTTTGCCGACCATGGGCAAGGGCGGGTGATGGGCTTGCTCTCGACGATTTTTTGTCTGGCCAATGTGGTGATGGCCCTGGCCGGGGGGCTGATTTCGCTCTTGTCCACGCGTTGGATCATGGGCTTGGGCGGCTTGACCTGCATGACGGCGGCCGTGGCTTTGTTGCGGCTGGCCCAAAGGGAAACGGCTGCGGCGAACAACGGGCATGCGTCATGAAGACGGGCCTGGATTTCATGCTGGAGCAGTTGAAGCGCCAGGGGCCGCAGGCCGCCACGGATTTGGCACGCGCCTGTGCGATCACACCCATGGGCGCGCACAAGCAACTGCAGCTCTTGCTCGCCCAGGGCTTGGTGAGTTTCAGCGAGCATGAAGCGGGAGCGGTGGGTAGGCCGCGGCGCGTGTGGCGTTTGACTGAGGCTGGACATGCACGCTTTCCTGATCGGCATGGTGATTTGTCGGTGCAGCTGATTCGTCAAATCAAGCGCGCCTTGGGTGAACAAGCCCTGGACCGCCTGATCAGCGCGCGCGAGGATGAAAGCCTCTTGCTGTACCAAGCGCGACTGGCAGGCTTGTCGGATGTGGCCGAGCGGGTGCAGGCCCTGGCTGCGCTTCGCCATGCAGAAGGCTATATGGCCAGGGCGGAAGTCGATGCTGAACAGCCCGGGGTGTGGTTGCTGGTCGAAGACCATTGCCCCATTTGCGCCGCGGCGAAAGAGTGCCAAGGCTTTTGTCGATCCGAGCTGGCTTTGTTTCAGCGCTGCATGGGCGAAGGCATCAAAGTTAGTCGCGTGGAGCACCAACTCGATCGCGCGCGGCGTTGCGTCTATCGGTTTGAAAACTTGGACTCAGGCGCTCAAGACGCAAGGCTTAGCGCTTAACGCTGTTCGAGCTCGGCTTCAGCCTCGGCTCGCCGCCGCTTCATTTTCTTGCGGCGCCAGGCCCAGGCCATGCCCAGCACCAGCAGCAAGCCCACGAGTGACAACAGGGTGACCCACCAGGGCGGGGCTGCCTTGACCAAGTCTGTTGGGTCATGCAGGCGCGCCAGGATCCAGTCCATGAAAAAGGCCATGGCCAAAATGCTTGGGGACATGCCCAGCACCGTGCCGAGCAGCAAATCACGCAAGCGGATATGGGTTGCACCCGCCACCATATTGGCGACTGCGAATGGCGCCAGTGGCACCAGTCGCAGCGTGATCACGGCCCACAAGCCCCGAGCCCCCAGACTCAAACTCAACAATCGCACCCGCGGGCCGGCCAGCGTTTGCAAGGCCTGGTGGCCCAGCCGGTGGCCGATCAGGTGGCTGATGCTGGCGCTGATCAAGGCGCCCAGCAAAACCGTGAAAAATCCAAGCCAAGGGCCCAGCACGGCGATCACCAACAGGGCCAGCAGGCCCAGGGGCACCGCCAAAGACAGCGCCAGCGTGAACATGAACAAAACCCAAGCTGGCCCCAAGGCTTGCGCGCGGGTTTGCAGCTCGGCCAAGGACTGTTTCACATCAGCGCTTGTGGCGCTCCAATAGGCCGCCGAGGCCAACAGCCCCAGCAGGCAAAGGCCCAGCAGTAGCAGTCTGATCAAGGCTCGGGGCCGGGCCGATTTGCGGTCTTGGGTGTTGTCATCGCAGTCGGGAAGTTCATCTCGTGCTGCCATGGCTTCGGATGCAGAGGCCTGCGCTGGCTGCCCTGAGCGAGGGGGTGAGCTCATGCGTTCTCTCGAGGGCAGACTGACTCCATGAACTGCCGCATTGCCTTGGCCAGGTCTTGGACATGGCCGGGTTCAAAGATCGAGCCGTGCAGGCCGGAGATGGTTTGGGTGCTCAGTTGTTGCGGCATCATGCGGTGCCAAGCTCGGAACAGCAGACGGTTCCACCCAGCCAAGCCACTGGATTTGATCAGCAGCACCGGTGCGTCAAAGGCCTGGCAGTGATGGCCCTTCAGCGCCATGACTTGGCTGATCAGACCGGGGTCGCTGAACATGGCGCTGAGGCGCCGGCCGTTCATGCTGAGCTCTTGCATATGCAGTTTGCGCACCAACCAGCCCAAGGTACGCCAGGGGGCTGCGCCGCCAAACACCGCATCCGGATGAATGGTGTCCAGCAGCATCAAGCCCAGAGGGGGGCGTGCTCTGCGCCGCAATTCATGGGCGGTTTCAAGCGCGCTGACCCCGCCGACCGAAAAGCCGGCCAAAAAGGTGGGGCGTGCAGCGGGCTGATGGGTTTCTATGGCATCTGCGTAGAGCTTGGCCAGTGCTAGCATGGTCGTGGGGGCGGGCTCGGTCGGGGGTTGCAACATGAACAGTTCGGCCGTGCCCTGCAGCGCGGCCGCCAGATTTTGCAGGCGCAAGATGTCACCCAATCCAGAGGCCGCCAAATAGATGATGGGGCCGCCTTGAGGCGGACCGTCCTCGCCGTTTGGCGTGGCGGTGTTGTGATGAGAGCTGAGCGATCTGAGAATCTCGGCCTGAGGCTGGGGCAGGCTCAAGGCTTGGGCCAGTTCGGCAATGGTCGGATGATCTGCCAAGTAATGCAGGGCCAAGGTCCGGCCCAAGCGCTCTTCCATGCTGCCCAGAATCGACAGGGCCGCCAAAGAATCGCCGCCCAGGTCGAAAAAATTGTCATGGACACCGAACACTTGGGTGGGCCGCGTCAGGCCCTGTTCTGGCTTGGGGCCCAGCGCTTGCTGCCAGAGTTCGAACAGCGTTTTCTCCATCGCCGTGCGGGGGGCTGTGGGCGCACAAGCCGTGTGGGCGGCGGGATTATCTGGGCTGCGGGGCAGGGCCGCCACCTCTATCTTTCCGCTCGAATTCAAGGGCAATGAGGGGAGGCAGAGGATGCGATTCGGACGCATATAGTCCGGCAAGAGGCTGCGCAGCCCGACACTGATGGTGTTGGGTTCCAAGCCAGGGCCACCTAACCAAGCGTGCAAGGCCGCGGGCAGGCCGGCGCATTGGATCAATTGGACATGGGCTTGTTCTACGCCCGGCAAGCTCAGACAGGCCGCTTCAATTTCCGCCAACTCGATGCGATAGCCCCGGAGCTTGATTTGGCGGTCGGCGCGGCCACTGAAATGCAAGCGCCCCGCCAGATCAATCCAACCCCGATCGCCAGTGCGGTACAGGCGTGACGGTGAGTTTGGCCCTGCAGTGGCGGCTTGGAAGGGATCGTTGACAAACGCCTGAGCGTCGAGGTCCGGGCGGCCCAAATAGCCTCGCGCCAGGGCCGCGCCGCCAATATAGATGTCGCCAAGCACACCATGCGGCAGCACTTGCATCTGAGGGCCCAGCACATACAACCGGGTGTCATCAATGGGTCGCCCGATCGGGAGGTCTGCCTGAACTGGTCTTGTTGTCGCGGCAGTCTCGGGGCTTTGAGGCGCTGCCTGAGGGGTGGGGCAGGGCCAGGCGCTGGCAAAAATGGTGGCCTCGGTGGGGCCATAGACGTTGTACAGCTGCGCGCCTGTTTCGCGCATGAATCGCTCCGCCAGCGCGGGTGTCAAGACATCGCCGCCGCAGCAGGCCACCCGCAGTTTCAGGGCTGGGGCATTGGGCTGCGCGAGGCCATGGCGCCATCCGCTCAAAAGACCGGGCAAAGACGAGGGGACAAAAGCGCTGAAGGTGGCGCCATGGCGCAAGATGAAGTCCGCCAGACGTTCGGGATGCAGGCGTCCCGGTGGCGGCAAGGCGATGCTGGCGCCCTGCGTCAGTGGCAGCAGCAATTCGATCAGGGCGGGGTCAAAGCACAGTTGCGTGCCTTGTGCCGCACGGTCTTCTGGCTGAATGGCCCAGGCCTTGGACAACCAAGCGAGTCGCCGCGACAAGGCGCCATGTTCAATCATCACGCCCTTGGGACGACCGCTGGACCCGGAGGTGAACAAGACATAAGCCAAGTCTTGGGGCCGGATTTGCGGCGGCGGTGTTTGTGCCTTGCGAGCTGCTTCCTGGCGCATGCCTGAGCTGAGCTCTGGCCTTGGATACTGCTGGGTATCGAGTGAGACTCGCATGCAGCGCGGGTGCAAGCTGCCGAGGTTTTCGCTTGCTTGTGGGCCCAGGAGCAGGGCTTGCGCTCCACTGTCCAGCAGAATGCCGGTCAGGCGCGCCAGCGGGGCTTCGGGGTCCAGGGGCAAGAAGGCGGCGCCGGCGCGGCTGATCGCCAAGACCGCCAGCACCATCTCGGGCGACCTCTCCACCGCCATGGCCACGACCACGTTCGGATGGGTGCCCAGCTCGCGCAGCCGCTCGGCCAGCTCCTCCACGCGCCGAGCCAGCTCGCCATAGCTCATCTGGCCCTCATGCCAAACCAAGGCGCAGCGCTCGGGCCAAAGCGCGGCTTGGTGCGCGAACAAGTCGATATAGGCCTGGGGGGCCTCCAGCTGTGCCACATCTTTGTGCAGGCCATGGATCAAGGCCCAGCGCTCCTCGTCAGGGAGCAAGGCAAAGCTCTCCAACTGCGCTTCCGGCGCGGTGCTCAAGGCTTGCGCCAAATGCCAGAGTCGGGCGCCCAGCAGCTCGGCTTCGCCAGCTTCGAAGCAGGTAGAACTGGCCTCCAACACCAATTCGGGATCGCTGAGCTTGCCAAAGTCGCACAAACTCAGGGCCAAAGGGTAGCGTGCCAAGCCCGCGAACAGTTGGCGGGATTCGCTCAGCTGGGCCCCACCGAAGGGCAACTCATAGTCCTGCCGTTCAAAGGACAAGAGCACATCAACCAAATGGTCGCGCCCATGTTTGAGCAGCTTCAACGCTTGGCCCAGCTCGCTCAGCGGGTAGCGCGGGTGGCGCAAAGCCCCCAGCATTTGTTGCCCGACGTGTCGCAGCAAGTCGCGCACGCTGGCCTCGGGCTGGACCTCGATAGAGACCGCCAAGATGCCCGCGAACATGCCTGGCGTGCGCATGAAGCGGCGCCCGGAGCGGTTCAAGCTGGGAACGCCGATCAGCACGCGACTGCGTTGCTGCGTGCGGCACAGATACAGGGCCAGGGCGGCCAGAAAGCAGGCAAAGGGGCTGCTGCCCAGCGCTTCAACGGCCACGCACAGGTCGTCATAGCGGCTTCGATTCAGCGACAAATGGGCCAGATGGGCGGTAGGCAAACCCATCTCCTGGCTGGCCTCGGTTTGATTGGGTTTGAGGCTTGGGCTGCTCGTGCCCCGCGCATTGAACAGGGCTTGGGGCAGTTCCCCAATCTGGCTGAGCCAGTAGGCGGCATCTTGGGTGAATTGCGCCGACTGCCGGTAGCTGAGCGAGGCGTGGATGAATGCTTGATATGAGGGAGGGGCCGAAGCCTCGGCGTCGACCGCTTGTGTGGGAGTTTGTGGCTGTTCCGTGCCCAGGCTCTGGTAGAGCTCGCTCCAGTGCTGCATGACCAGGCTGCTGCCCCAGCCGTCCATGATCAGATGGTGGAATTGAATCGTCAGGCCCCAAAGGGTGTCGTGCGCTTTGATCAGGGTAAAACGCCAGGGGGGCCGGCCGTCCAAGGGAATGGGTTCGCGAATGCGTTGTTGCCAATACACGCGCATGGATTGCTGCGGGTCGGCCGTGCCAGCGGGCAGCTCAATCAGGGTCAAAGCCGGCTCGGCATGCGTCAGCAGGATTTGTGTGCCGTCAGCCTGCGGCACCAGTCGCAAGGCGTCGCAGCGTTGCACCAGCAATTGCAAGGCATGTTGAAAGCGTTGCAGATCCAAGGGGCCCCGCAAAAAACCGGCGCCGCCGATGTTCAGATGAGCGCTGGCGGGCCAGGCGCGTTGATCCAACCAGACTTCGCGCTGGCTCAGCGAGAGCGGGAGTGTGTCGCCCGTGTTCAGTTGCGCGCTTTGTGTGGGTCCCATGCACCGATTTTTTCCATGGCATAGCGGTAGCCGATCTCGGCAATATCGGCAGCACGGGTGTAGGCCATGAGGGAAAACTCCGCCACCGGCGGTTCGAGATAAAGATCGGCCTGGGCAACGGTTCTGCTGCGTTGGCTCATACCACCGATATGGGCGGCGCTGTACAGGATGTCAGCGATGCCGGGCGAAGCCGGTGCATTCTTGAACGCCATGCGCTTGAAGGTGCTCCAGGTGCTCAGGCGTTCCAGCTTGGCATCGGCAAAGAGGCGTTCGCGTACATCCACATCAATGGCAATGAGCAAACCGTTGCCGCGGCGTCGCTCCAGCGGCGTCCCCAATCGCATGCGCATTGCTTGGACGGGCACGTTGTCAAGAATGGCGCCGTCCACCAAGAGCGCGCCTTGATGCAGCACGGGCGGCAGCAAGCCGGCAGGCGAATTGCTGGCCAACACGGCCTTCCAAAGCGGGCCGTGGTCCAGGACTTCGGTCTTGCCCAGGCTCAAATTGCATGCCGCAGCGAAATAGGGCTTCCACAACTGCTCAATCAATTGCTCGCCGAACATGGCCTGCAAATCACGTTCGACGCGCCGGCCCCGCACCAACGCCACCAAGGGCAAGGCCGGCCATTCACCGCCCGTGGCGAAACGCTGGGTTTGGCGCAGGATTTCTGGCAATTCAAGGCCACAGGCATATTGCGCGGCAATCAGGGCGCCCATGCTGTTGCCGCCAATCAGATCGACCGGGATGGCCGCTTCATGCAGGGCGCGTAAAACTCCCAAGTGGGCAAAGCCACGGGCACCGCCGCCGCCTAGCACCACGCCAAGCGCAGTGCCCGTCAAAAAGCGGGCCAGACGTTCGGCATCGCGCCGGTGGCTCAGGCGCAGCGGATAGATGCGCTCCAACTCCCGTCCGTGCAGCCAAGGATCGGGCCGTTCTGGCACCGCGCAGGAGTCGGCATGCAACACGGCCAAGTGCTTGCGCTTGAGCACATAGCCCGGCTCCCGGGACAAGCGCGCTTCGATTGGCGCCACGTCGGGTGTGGCTTGCGCGTTGGCCACAAAGATCAGTTGATCCGCCTGGCGACAGGCCTGCTGCGTCCACGCCCAGTGCTCGTCCTGGGCACTGGCCTCGTAGACGATGAACTCATGTTCGTCCTCCAAACTCGCCAAGTTCTGCTCGGCCACCGGCGCTCGCACCAAGACCACACGGCCTTGGTGCGCCAAGGCCAGGGTCAATTCGCGGGCCAGCTCGGCGGTGGGCACTTGGGCGTTCAAGGGAATCAGCGCAAAAGTCTGCGCCATGCGCCGACTGCCTGTTTCGCTGACATTGCGCAGTCGGTCGTAAACAGCCTTCAAAAAGACCTGAGACAAGGCCAGGGGAAAGCGCTTGAGCAAGGCTTCATACGCGGAACGGTGGAGCAGGGCCAGGGTGGAATCGCGCACAGCGGTGACGTCTTGTGCACGCGCCTGGTTCAGAATCAAACCCAGCTCGCCGATGCTTTGGCCGGGTTGGATTTGGTTGTACAAAAGAATCTGGCCGCTGGGGTCTTGGCGTGAGACCCGCAGGCCGCCGCTGATGACAAACACAATGCTGTCGGAGCGATGGCCTTCGCTGATGATGCGCTCGCCACCATGGACCTGCCGGATCTCAATCGCCTCTGCCAAGGCTCGCAAGATGGGGTCTTCCAAGCTGCCGAAGACTGCGCTTTCTCGCAGGACTTCGAACACGCGTTGCTGCTGGGCTTCGGCGCTCGCTGGGTTCATCGCCTCAGTCTAGCCTCAGGCTCAAAAAAAAACAGGTCCGTGTTTCTCAACACGGACCTGCGTTGCTGCGCGCGAGCCGGGTGGCGGCTGTCGCGCGCAATGCGCTTGACTAGGATCAGTTGGGCATCAAGGCCGAGCCCAGGGCTTGCACGGCTTCATCCAGCTTGGAGGCGGCCAGCGCCTTGCACTGCTCAAGCGAGGCATTGGGCAGATGGCCAAAGGTAGTGGCACTCTTGCCGGGCTTGAAGAGCAACTCCTTGCCGCTGACCGGCAACATCATGGTGCGGGCGGTGATGACGCAGGTCTTGCTGCTGTCCATGCCGCCTTCCACCTGGCTCAGAAAGCCCCATTTTTTGGCGGGATAGAGCTTCACGAACTTGGCCGACTGGGTCTTCAGCCAAATGCTTTCGGCCGTTGCTTGATCCATCCAAGGTGCGGTCGAATGGTCAGTGATGATGTACTTGGCGGGAGCCGCCAGAGCCAACGAGGCGCAAGGCAGCAGCATGACAGCGATCAACTTGGAGATTTGCATGGAATTCTTTCGACCAATGGACATTCGGAATGGATCGACCTTGAGCGGCCGACCGGCGGGATTGTAGAGACTCGAAGGCCCAAAAGCCTAGGGCTCATGCCGCGAGCGCATCGGAGAAAACCCTAGCTTGGCCCGCGGCAAAGAAGGTCAACTGCCGCGCCGTCAGCTCAGCAGCCAACTGCTGATTCTGAACGTTAGGAACGACGCCAAGTAGGCCAGGCCGAACAAATAGCCGGCCATCAACAAGGGCATTTTCAGTCCGCCCGTTTCTCGCTTGACTGCGGCCAAGGTGGCCAGGCATTGAGGGGCAAACACAAACCAGGCCAAGAGTGAAAAGGCCGTGGGCAGGCTCCAGCTTTGCGCAATCAAGGGCGCCAGGGCCTGGGCCGTGTCCTCTGCGGAGGCGGACAAAGCGTACACGGTGCCCAAGGCGCTGATGGCAATTTCTCGGGCGGCAAGACCTGGCACCAGGGCCAGGCTGATCTGCCAATTGAAGCCAATCGGCTCAAACACATGGGCCAAGGCGCGTCCCAACATGCCGGCGAAGCTGTATTCAATCGGCATGCCCGAGGCGCCTGCAGGGGGCGCCGGAAAGCTCGACAAGGCCCAAAGCAACAGCGTGAGCGTCAAGATGATGCCGCCCACACGCTTCAAGAAGATCTCCGCGCGCTGCCACAGACCGATCAAGATATTGCGCGGATGCGGCCAGTGGTAGCTGGGCAACTCCATCATCAGCGGCCGGACTTGCTGGGGGCTGGTGAAGCGCTTGAGCACCCAGGCCACCGCCAGCGCACCGACGATGCCTGCGAGATACTGCCCAAACAGCACCAAGCCTTGCAAGGATAAACCGCCCCAAACCTCACGCTGTGGAATGAAGGCCCCGATCAACAAGGCATAGACCGGCAAGCGGGCCGAGCAGGTCATCAAGGGCGCAATCATCAAGGTGACCAGACGGTCGCGCGTATTGGCAATGCTGCGCGTGGCCATGATGCCTGGGATGGCGCAGGCAAAGCTGGAGAGCAGAGGAATGAAGCTGCGGCCCGACAAGCCCACGCTGCCCATCAAACGATCCAGCAAAAACGCAGCGCGCGGCAGATAGCCCGATTCCTCCAGTACCAAAATGAAGAAGAACAAAATCAGAATCTGCGGCAGAAACACCAGCACGCCGCCGACGCCGGCAATCAAGCCGTCCACCACCAGGCTGCGCAGCCAGCCCTCCGGCAAGAGCGGGCCCACTTGCTGGCCCAGCCACGCCATGCTGGATTCGATCAGGTCCTTCGGCGCTTCGGCCCAGCTGAACACCGCCTGGAACAAGAGGAACAAGATGGCCGTCATGATCAGCGGGCCCATCACGGGGTGCAGCAGCACACGGTCCACACGGTCACTGGGCAGGTGCGGCAACTGGCGATCCAGACCCAGGCTTTGCAAGATTTGCTTCACCTGGGCGTGATCGGTGTCAGGCTGGTTGTCCAGGTTCAGATCGGGCAGGGCCTGCGAGGCCGGAGCCCAGACTTCGCGTTGATCGAGCAGCGCCTTGAGGGCGTCAATGCCTTCACCACGGGTGGCCACGGTGCGCACCACGGGCACGCCCAGCGCAGCGGAGAGTTCCTCGGTGTTGACCTCGATGCCGCGTTTGGCGGCCAGGTCTGCCATGTTCAGAACCACCACGCACGGCAATTGCAAGCGCTTGACGGCCAGGACCAAGCGCAGCGTGCGGCGCAGATTGGTGGCGTCCAGCACACAGACCACCAAGTCGGGGCGCTTCTCGCCGCGGGCGCGGCCTGCCAGCACATCACAGGTTACTCGCTCGTCGGGGGAGCGAGGGTGCAGGCTGTACGTGCCCGGCAGGTCCAGCAAGCGCAAAGCACGCCCGGACGCACTGTGCAAACGCCCTTCTTTGCGCTCCACCGTCACACCGGCATAGTTGGCCACCTTTTGGTGACTGCCGGTCAGCCGATTGAAGAGGGCGGTCTTGCCACAGTTCGGGTTGCCCACCAAGGCCAGCAAGGGGCCGCTGGGGTGCACATGGATGACTGCTTCACGCATGCAGCGTCTCCTGGCTGTCCATGCGCTGCACTGCGACACACTCGGCTTCGGCACGCCGGAGCGCGAATGTCGATTGACCGATCCGTATGACCAGCGGGTCGGCGCCGGGTTGGCCGCGTGCAATCACCCGCACGGATTCGCCCGGCAGAAAGCCGATTTCCTCCAGCCAGCCGGACCATTCCGGCGCATGCACGGGGGCTTGGATGCTGTGGACTTGCAGCGCTTCGCCGATACAGGCTTGGGCCAAATTGGCCAGTGGGACGACGGTCTTCATGGGCGGGGCGGTCAGGGAACTCGGCCTTCATTGCAGGCCCAAGAGCAGATGACTTTAATCGAGAATGATTCTCATTGTAGTTCCACATGCTGCCGCTGGGAACCGGGGCCTGAAATCAGTCCGGAGTGAACAGTTGCTGATGCAAGTGCTGGCGGATCTCTCCCAGGTATTCGCTCACCAAACTGCTGCTGCAGGCTTCGGATTTGCCGCGATGCAGCAGTTGCTGTGCGCGCCACAGCCCCAAGGTGCCGCAATGGGCTTGCAAGCCTTCCATTTTTTGGCGCACCGCAGGGCTCGGTGGTGCGCTGGGTGCGGCCTCATCGGCCAAAGCGGCCAGCATCTGGCCAATCTGGTTTTGCATGCCTTGCAGATAGGCGCGGTAACGGTCGGGCGCGAGTTTGAGTCGGGCCATGGTGAGCGCGGGGCGCTCCATGGTTTTGCTGGCGGCCAGTTGCAACAACTTGCTGAGTCGGTTTCGGGCGTCTTGCTGCTGGAAGGGTTTGACCAAATAGCCGCTCACGCCCAGTTGCACCGCTTCTTGAATGGCGGCCGCATCATTCACCATGGAGACGAGGACGAAAGGCATATCCTTGCAGCCCGGATGGGCGCGTACCTTTTGCAGCAGCTCCAGCCCTGACATCCCGGGCATTCGGATGTCGCAGCAGACCAGCATGGGCGGGACGGCGTGTCCGCTGATTGCCTGCCAAGCCTGCTCCGCGTTGTCGGCCTCGCTGATGCGGTAGTTGCCACATTCGGCGATCGCGTCAATCAGCGCCAAGCGCGTGACCTTCTCATCATCCACCACCAAGACCTTCAAGGCTGAACCTCCGTATTGGCCTGGATATCGAGACTGCTTTGCAACTCGCGCTTGAGCAGAGCAAAGCTTTCGATGAACTCGTCTTCGTCTTCGTTGTCCGCCATGCGTTCCAACCAATCGCTCAAGTCGTAGGCCTGCCCTTGCGGCTCGATAAAGGCCAGGCAGCCCTTGATCCCATGGGCCAGAATGGCCGCAGCCGGCCAGTCTTTGTTGGCAATGGCGGCCTCAATTTCGCGGTAGCGCAAAGGCGCTTGGGCCCGGAAGGCCAGCAGCATTTGTTCGCGCAGTTCAACAACTCTTTGGGCACGGGCGGGTGAGCTTGCAGGCTTGGCAGGCTCCGCTGCCCCGGATGTGACCGCGCCTGCCGCCTCAGGCGGCGGGGTGTCCAGCAAGGCGTCCAAGCCTGCCAAGTCGGCCGCGAGTTCGGACGCAGAGCTCGCCCTGGGCTTGAGCATCAAACCTTGGGCCTTGCGCTGTTCGATGACGCGATTGAGGGCTTGATGCAGTGCGGCTTCGTCGACGGGCTTGCGCAGAAAGTCGCTCATGCCTACCGCGAGAAACTTGGAGCGGTCCATCTCGGACGCATTGGCCGTGAGCGCAATGATGGGGATGTCGCGCTCGGCGAACACCCAGTCGCGCCAAAAACCGGCGCGAATGTGCTGGGTGGCTTCCAACCCGTCCATGACCGGCATGCGCCCGTCCATCAAGATCAGGTCGAAGCTCTCCTGTGTCAGCGCTTCCAAGGCCTTTTCGCCGTTGTTGACCAGGGTGAAGGTGTGGCCCATTTCGCTGAGCACGGCTTTGATGATCAACTGATTGGTTTCTGCATCTTCAGCAATCAGCACATGCAACTGGTGCTCATGCGGCAGCAAGACTTCAAGCGCAGCTTCGGCGGGCTGTTGACCCGGCAGCAAGGGCAGGTCGAAATAAAAGGTACTGCCGCCGCCCAACTTGCTGCGCATGCCGATGTGGCCGCCCATCAATTCGACCAGTTGCTTGCAGATCGACAAACCCAGACCGGTGCCGCCGAAGTTGCGGGTGGTGGACATATCGGCCTGTTCGAATTTCTGGAACATGCGGCCTTGGGCTTCTTCGCTGATGCCAATGCCGGAATCCTGCACGGCAAAGTGCACCCACAGGGCTTCGTCGCCACCGTCGTTCCCGGGCCCGTGGTCCGTGTGATGATCGGGCGGGGGCTGCAAGCGCACATTCACACTCACGCCGCCTTGCTCGGTGAATTTGATGGCATTGCCGACGAGATTGAGCAGCACTTGGCGCAAGCGCGTGGGGTCGCCTTTCAGGAAGGCGGGCAGTCTGGGGTCCATATGCAGGGCAAAGCCGATGCTTTTTTGCTCGGCCCGTTCTTGCAGCAGTTGCATGGCCTCGTCCAGCAGCGGTTGCAGGGCGAAGTCCACGCTTTCCAGGCTCAGCTTGCCGGCTTCGATCTTGGAGCCATCGAGCAAATCGTTGACGATTTGCAGCAATGTGTTGGCGTTCTTGCAGGCCAACTCGACGCGCTCACGGACCGTGGCTTCCATCTGCCCGCGCAGGCTCAACTTGAGCATGCCCAAGATGCCCGCCATCGGGGTGCGCAACTCATGGCTCATCATGGCCAGGAAGGCGCTCTTGGTTGTGGAGGCTTGTTCTGCGGCCTCTTTCAGCGCCAGCAAATGGCGGTTGTTGTCTTCCAAAAGGCCGTCGCGTTTGACGATTTGGTCCAGCATGTGGTTGAACACCAAGCTGAGGTCGCCCACTTCATCATTGGCGACCAGGGCCGCCCGGACAGTGAAGCGCTCTTGCTGGGCCACCTCGTCCATCACTTGTTTGAGTCCAGCAAGCGGTTGCAAAGCACGATGCAAAAAACGCCGAGCGGCCAGGGCCGCAACAATGCCGGAGAGGCCCAGGGCCAACAACAGCGAAAGGCCAAAGCGCAGCACCGAACGCCACATCGGCGTCAAGTCGATCTTGGCCACAACCCGGCCCACTTGCTCATGCGAGAGCAGGACTGGGGTGCTGATGAGCAAGGAGCGATCGAAATATGCGGAACTGGGCAGCAGCTTGAGCGCCTCTGGCGACAGGGGGGCTTGGGCTTCGCCCAGATGGTGGGCCATGGTGGAACCATCGGAGCGCAAGATATACGCCGCCTGCAGGCCCGGATAAATGCTGGTTGCACGCAGAATTTCGCTGGCCGCCTTGGCGTCATCAAACACCAGCGGAGACGCCGACTGCACCGCCAAGGTGTTAAGCCAGGCTTGACTGCCTTCACTGACCGCCGCACGTTGGCTCAGCACTTCTTGACTGCTGATCCATACCCAAGCAATCAACAAGGCCGAGCCCATGGCTGCAGCAAGAATGCGCTCCAGTCGGCTGACCAAGGACAGGCGCGGAAGCTGGCTGACTTGTGAGCCAGTGTCGTCAAAGGGCGGGCCGCTGGGGGCAGGTCGGTTGCTCACGGCTGCAGATCGCTGGGTGTCAGGAACAAAGAGGGCCTCAGTTGGTGCTGCGAGCCAGTTGCAAAACCTTGGAAGACAAATTCAAACCTTGCTTCTTGACGCGCTGAACGTTGACGTCAAACACCAAGCGGTTGCCGTCCACGCTGAGCATTATTGCGGCATTGGCCGCCAACGGGGAGTCCGCCACGGTCAGCACCGGCGCGTCGCCAATCGCGCCTTGAATCGATTGCATATTCGGCGCTTCCCGCTCGGTCACGAAGAGCAAGTGGCACTTCTTGACGCCGGGCAAATGGTTCACCCGCTGAACGCTCAAGCGTCGACCGTTGACGTTCTTGCCTTCCAGGTTGGTCAGCGCCGCGCCAAAGCTGTCTTGTCCGAAAACGCAAAGATTGAGGCCCTCACGCGGTGTGTTGGGCGCGTTGGACTCGGTGTTGGGCCATTCGGTGAACACCATGAAGTTGTACAAATAGGTGGCCTTCATCACATACTCTGGCACAGGGGGCGCCGTGGCTTGAGCGTGGGACGACGTGGACAAGCCACATCCCAGGCTCAGCAAAACGGCGATCAAGAGACCGGGCATCTTCATGCCTATCTCCAGAAGTCCAGGCTGAGTTGCAGCCAAAAGCTGCGGCCATCCATCTCCAGGGTGTCGAGCAATGCACCCTTGTCCGAGTAGCGCGGATCGGCGGCGGGCACCTCGTAACGCCGATTCAAGGCGTTTTTGATGCTGAAGGCTGCGCCGATGCCATACCAGGTCCGTGCGGAGGTCAGGGTCAGGTTCAACAGGCTCACGCCTGCGACCGGGCGCCCTTCACGGACCAAGATGCGGTTGTCATCGCGCAGCTCTTGGGTATTGCGCGCGCCGATGTATTGCGCCTCCAAGCCAAGCCGGGCGGCGCTTTCCAGTACCGGCCAACTCATATTGAATTTGGCCAGTGCTCGCGGGGAGTTCATCAAGCGTTTGCCCTCAACATCGAGGGCGGACTGCAGGGCGGCACTGGCGCGAACTTTGACCTCGTCGCTCCATTTGTGATCCAGCTGAAGCTCCAGGCCGCGCGTCTTGCTTTGGCCGTCGAAAACGCGCTCGCCCGTGCTTGAGGAGCGATAGCTTTGATCCGAGAGCCGGTAGTCGTACACCGAACCGGTCAAGCGCAAGGTCGGCGTCAAGTCATATAGCAGCACCAGTTCAGCGGCGCTGACCTGCTCGGGCTTGTACAGGGTGGACGGAATCGGCGAATTGGCCTCGTAAGGGTTGGGCAGTCGGAAGGCCTGGCTGTACGAGGCTTTCAACGTGGTCTGGGCGTCAGGGGCGAAGACCAAGGCCAAGCGCGGACTGACGGCTGCTTTCTTGGCATAGCTGAAGCAGGGCGGGGCGGTGCAGTCGAGCGCGTCGGGCTTGTCGTAACGCACGCCGATATTGGCGGTGATCCACTCACTGAGCAGGAACTCGTCGGTGGCGTAAAGGCTGTACGTCTTGTTGCTGAACGGTGATTTGAAGTATTCGAACTGCTCCTGGTGCTGTCCGTCCAGGGCAACGGCGCGCACTTCTTGTTGAAAGTCATTTCGAAACTCAAAGCCGAAAATCAAGGTGTGATCCTTGATGCCGGTGTAGGCGAACTTTTGGTCCAGGCCCCACCATTTGCCGTGGGTCTTGTTTTGACGGAAGAACTCTTTCGGGTCAGGGGCGCCGTATTCCCGCAGGGTCAGGTCTTCGTAATGACCGTAATAGAGTCGAGACACCGACTTCAAGCCACTGAAGACATTGAAGTCGTATTGAGCGCTGGCATGCGTCGAGGCGTCGTTCAATTCATACGCACGATTGAAGGCGTTTTCTCGCTTGGGGATGGGCGAAGCCTTGGTCCGCGAGGCCTTGGCGACCTGAAGGCTTAGGTTTTCATAGTCAAGCTTGGCGAAAAAACGCTGGCTGTGCTCAAAGTCCTGGCCACTCACCCAACCATTGTTTTGCCCAATCTGGTCAAAGTAGGGGAAGTAAAGGGTTTGACCTTCGCTGCGCTGGCGCGAGGCAGAGACCAAGAAATTGCTGCCGTTGTCCAGGCGCTTGCCCACCGTCACGCGTTGCTTTTGACCGCCGAAACTGGCGGCCTCGGTGGCAATTTGCGCTGCGTTGAAGTCGCTGCCTTTTTTGGTGATGACGTTGATGATGCCCAGCAAGGCATTGTTGCCATAGGTGACTGAGCCGGTGCCGGGCACATACTCCACACGTTCGATCAGTTCCAGATCGAGCAGGCCAGAGTTGTCGATATAGGCTTGGTTGTAAATATTGTCTTGGACGGAGTTGCCATCCACCAACATCATGATGCGGCCGATGTAGTCCCCGGGCGCGCCAAATCCGCGACCGCCCAAATACTCGTAGCGGCGGTCATAGGTGGTGTAGAGGCCGCGCATGCCATTGATGACATCGGCCAAAGTCCGGTAGCCAAAAGCGCGGATATCGTCTGCAGTGACGATGGCCACCGCCGAAGGGGAGTCGCTGACTTGCTTGGCAAGTTTGGAGGCGGTGATGACCGTGGTTTGGGTCAACTTTTCAAAGGGGATGGAGGTCAGGTCCCGGCTGCTGTCTTGCGCCGAGGCCAAGCCAGAGCCCAGCCAGACCGAACAGGCCAGCACTGAGGGCAAGCGCGGCCACAGCAGGCTCCAGGCGCCTTTTGAGGCCAGTGTGCGGCGGGATTTGAATGCCATCGTCATAGTGATTGGGCCAATCGTGCAAGAACGGACTTGCGGTCACGCCTTTGTTCGTGGCTGCGCGCCTGCATGGCGCTGCGGGGCAGGCGCGGCAAGTGCGGTCAGAACATGGCGGAGTGCGCGGAATCCCAACTCTTCTTTCTTGAATGCTTGGGCGAGCCGTCGGTTGAGCCTGCCTGGTTCAAGCTCCCGTCTTGCCTGCCTGTTGTTTTTCGCGCATTGACTGTACTTGATTCAAAGACCGGGCCCGTCGGTGTGGGCCTTGTTAAGAACGCCTTGATTGACGCTCTTTTCGTGGCTTGAATCGCTGGGTCAGGGGCGCCATGAGGCGCTGAAGCTCATTTTTCGTTCATGAATTGCTGCGGCGGCCGGCTGTAATGACGTAAAAAATACGCTAATTGATGCAAAAACACTGCGCGCAAACGTTTAGCGTTTTCCATTGCCTGTCGATACACTTGAATTTCTTACAATGCTGGATCGCCGCCGGGCGGGGCCCCAGGTCTCGTTCGCCCTTCTTCTTTGCTGCCACCTCCTATCGCCATGACGATTGCCATCTCGCCGTTTGCTCGCGCCGCTGCTTTGAAGCGTGGGTCGCCCTGGGTCACTGCACCGCTGGCGCTTGCCCTGCTGGTTTTGTCGGCGAGTGCGAGCGCACAAAGCAAGCCAGCGGTCATCTTCGATATGGGGGGCAAGTTCGACAAGTCCTTCAATGAGTCGGCCTACCGCGGTGTGGAGCGCTGGAAGCAAGAAAGCGGCAAGCCTTATCTCGAATTCGAAATCAGCAACGACACGCAGCGGGTGCAAGCCATCCGCCGCATGGCCGAACGTGGCGCCAGCCCTATCATCAGCGTGGGCTTTGCACAGGCTTCGGCGCTGGAGCAAGTGGCCAAGGAATTCCCAAAGACACAGTTCGCCATCGTGGACGCCGAGGTCAAGCTGCCGAATGTGCAGTCGCTCTTGTTCAAGGAACATGAAGGCAGCTATCTGGTCGGCGCCATGGCGGTGTTGGTCAGCAAGACCGGCAAGGTCGGTTTTGTCGGTGGCATGGATATTCCTTTGATCCGCAAATTCCAATGCGGTTACGAACAAGGGGCCAAAGCCACCAACCCCAAGGTGGAGGTTTTCTCCAATATGACCGGCACCACGTCCTCGGCTTGGAACGACCCCACCCGAGGGGGGGAGTTGGCCAAGGCGCAGTTCGCCAAGGGTTCGGATGTTGTGTTTGCCGCGGCGGGCGGCACCGGCTCGGGTGTTTATCAAGCCGCCAAGGACGCAGGGCGCTTGGCCATCGGGGTGGACAGCAATCAAAACCATCTGCAACCGGGCACCATGTTGACCTCTATGGTTAAGAACGTGGATGTGGCGGTCTACAACGTCTTGAAGGGCTGGAAAGCAGGCACCACGGTGCTGGGCCTAAAGGAAGGCGGCGTGGAATACGCGCTGGATCAACACAATGCCAAGCTGATCAACCCAGCGGTGAAGAGCAAGGTTGAAGCCATCAAGGCCGACATCATCTCGGGCAAGGTCAAGGTCGCCGACTACATGGCTGACGGTGCTTGCAAGTACTGAACACCTCCCGACAAGAACTTTCCCATTCATCATGAAGCAAGTTGTGCAGGGCGCTGGGCCTGATGCGGTGCCCGGCTCGGGGCGGCCTGCCGTGCGGCTGTGTGCCATCTCCAAGCGTTTTGGCGCGGTGCAGGCCAACCGAGAGGTCTCACTGAATGTGGCTGCGGCCAGTGTGCACGGCTTGGTGGGCGAAAACGGTGCCGGCAAGAGCACCTTGATGGCCATTTTGTATGGCTATTACCAAGCGGATGCTGGTCATATTGAAATCGACGGCCAGCGCGTGGAGATCAACAATTCCCAGCAGGCCATTGCCCTGGGTTTGGGCATGGTGCATCAGCACTTCATGCTGGTGGACACGTTGAGTTGTTTGGACAATGTGATGTTGGGCGCGGAGCCCGCCTTTTTCTTGAACGCCGCCAAGCGCAGCGTCAGGGCCAAGTTGGAGGCCCTGATGCAAGACACCGGCCTGCAGGTGCGGCTGGATGCTTTGGTGGGTGACTTGCCGGTGGGCGAGTTGCAAAGGCTGGAAATCCTCAAGGCGCTCTACCGTGGCGCCAAGATCTTGATTCTGGATGAGCCCACCGCGGTGTTGACACCGCAAGAAACCCAGCAATTGTTCGAGACCCTGCGTCGCTTGAAGGCGCGCGGCACTACCATCATTTTGATCACCCACAAGCTCAAAGAAGTGATGGCTTTGTGCGATGAGGTCACCGTGATGCGGGCGGGTCAGGTGGTGCAAACGCGTGCCATTGCGGACACCAGCCCGGAGGATTTGGCAGAGGCCATGGTGGGCCGCAAGGTCAATCTTGGGCGGCGTGCCGGTGCCAAGGCCGAGCAGGCCGAGGTGCGCTTGAAGGCCGAGCACTTGAGCCTGCGTGCCGCCAATGGGGTGCCTTTGTTGAGCGACCTGAGCCTGAATTTGCATGCGGGCGAAATCGTCGGTGTGGCCGGTGTTTCGGGCAATGGGCAAAGCGAGTTGCTGGAGATTTTGTCCGGCATGCTGGCGCCGGATGCCGGACGCATGCAGCTGGGCGAGGCGCTGTTTGAGGCCGCCGCCGGCGCTTGGTTGAATCCGCGGCAGGCGCGGGCCTTGAAGCTCGCCCATGTGCCGGAAGACCGCCATCTGTGCGCCATGGTGATGAATTTTCCGGCTTGGGAAACCGCCGTGCTGGGCTACCAAGACCAGGCCCAATATCGCAGCGGGCTTGGCGGCCTGAGCATGAACCAAGCTTGGATGCGCGAGCAAACTGCGCAGATGCAAGAGCGCTTTGATGTGCGGCCGCGCAATGTGGCGCTGGGCTCCTCCAAGTTCTCGGGCGGCAATCAACAAAAGCTGGTGATGGCGCGCGAGATCGGGCAGGCGCCTCAGGTGCTGCTGGTCGGGCAGCCGACGCGCGGTGTGGACATTGGCGCCATTGAATTCATCCACAACCAACTGCGCGCCATGCGTGACGCCGGTTGCGCAGTGCTTGTGGTCAGCAGCGAATTGGATGAAATCTTGGCCTTGGCCGATCGGGTCATCGTGATGAACGCAGGCCGGATCACGGGTGAATTGGCAATTGAAGCCTGTGACGAAAAAACCTTGGGAATGATGATGGCAGCGCAAGTCGCCGCGACGGGAGAGCACGCATGAGCAGCAGCGGCCAAGCCATTGTGTTGCCGCGCTGGATAGACGTGGGCCTGTTGCCACTTTGGAATCTTTTGGTGGCCCTGGCCGTGGCAGGCGGGGTGGTCTTGGCGATTGGGCAAAGTCCGGCTCAGGCCTTGAGCGTTTTGTTGGAAGGGGCGCTGGGCAGTTCGCGCGGTCTGGGCTACACCCTCTACTACGCCACTACCTTTATTTTTACCGGCTTGGCGGTGGCGGTGGCCTATCACGGCGGTCTGTTCAATATTGGGGGTGAGGGCCAGGCCACCTTGGGCGGCATCGGCTTGGGCCTGTTGGCGCTGGCTTTGGGGCCGCGTTTACCAGCGGCTGTGTTGTTGCCGCTGCTGGTGGTGGCGGCGGCCGTGTTCGGTATGGCTTGGGCCTTGGTGCCCGCTGCATTGCAGGCTTGGCGAGGCAGCCATGTGGTCATCACTACCATCATGTTCAATTTTCTGGCAGCCAGCTTGAATGTCTATTTGCTGGTCAACTGGCTGCGCCCCAAGGGTTCGATGTCGGTGGAAAGCCCGGGCTTTGCGGACTCGGCGCGCATGCCCGGCCTGCATGAGATGGCTGCGCATTTCGGTGTGGAACTGCCGTCCTCGCCGCTCAATCTCAGTCTTGTGCTGGCTCTGCTGGCGGCTGCCTTTGTCTATTGGTTCTTGTGGAAAAGCCGGGCGGGCTATGCCTTGCGCGCCGTGGGCAGTGCGCCTCGGGCCGCGCATTACGCGGGCATCAAGCCGCGCATGCAGGTGCTGGTGGCCATGGGCTTGTCGGGTGCTTTGGCCGGGCTGGTGGCGGTGAACGAAATCTCAGGGGTGCAAGGCAAGCTGACCCTGGACTTTGTGGCGGGCGCTGGTTTTACCGGCATTGCGGTGGCTTTGATGGGCCGCAACCATCCGGTGGGCATCATCTTGGCGTCTTTGCTGTTTGGCGTGCTTTACCAAGGTGGGGTTGAGGTGTCGTTTGAGCTGCCCGGCTTCAGCCGGGAAATGGTGGTCACGGCCCAAGGCCTGATCGTGCTTTTTGCGGGGGCCATGGCCAGCGTCAGCGCGCCGGTGTTTGCCCGCCTTTATGCGATGGTTGCGGCCCAGAAGAAGGAGGCCCGTCATGGATGAAGTCTTGATCGGCTCCGTGCTGGCTTCGACCTTGCGCGTCAGCACACCCTTGCTGCTGTGTGCGCTGGCCGGTTTGGTCAGCGAGCGCTCGGGCGTGGTGGATATCGGCCTGGAAGGCAAGATGCTGTTTGCCGCGTTTGCTGCAGCCGCCACGGCCAGTGTGGCTCACTCGACCGGTCTGGGCGTTTTGGCAGCCGTGGGCGTGGCGTGCTTGATGTCCTTGATTCATGGCTATGCCTGTGTCAGCCACCGGGGGGACCAAGTGGTGTCGGGCGTCGCCCTGAACATGGTGGCTGCCGGCTTGACTGTGGTCTTGGGCATTGCCTGGTTTGCTCAGGGGGGCCAAACCCCGCCGGTGGCTGCCGATGTGCGCTTGAGCGGTTTGATCCCGGCCTGGAGTGAGTTGGATGCTGCGGTGGCGGCCTGGGGGCCCTGGCTGGGCGCGGTCGTTGCGCATGGTTTGCTCAGTCACAACCTCTTGGTCTATCTGGCCTTCGCGCTGGTGGCTGGGGTTTGGTTTTTTCTGGAGCGCACCAAGCCCGGGCTGCGTTTGCGCGCCGTGGGCGAGAACCCGGCCATGGTGGATGCGGCCGGCCTGTCCGTGCCGCGTCTGCGTTATGCCGCCTTGATGATCAATGGCTGTTTGTGCGGGCTGGCGGGCAGCTATTTGGTGTTGGCGCAAAACGCGTCCTTTTCGCCCAATATGACGGCTGGCCGCGGCTATATCGCGCTGGCAGCCATGATTTTTGGCAAATGGAAGCCGCTGCCCACGATGTTGGCCTGTCTTTTGTTCGGTTTTTTGGATGCCGTGGCGATTCGTATGCAAGGCGCGGTCTTGCCGGGCATTGGTGAAGTGCCGGTGCAGTTGATTCAGGCCTTGCCCTATTTGCTCACCGTCATCTTGCTTGCCGGCTTTATCGGCCAAGCCTTGGCCCCCAAGGCCTTGGGGCGCCCTTACGTCAAAGAACGTTGAAGACAAGCAAAACAGGCAGAGATTGCGCATGAGCCTTCATCCCGACATGCTGCAGCAATTGCTGCAAGCCTCGCTTGGCGCGCGGCAGCACTCCCATTCGCCCTATTCGGGCTATGCCGTGGGTGCTGCGATTCTGGACGAACAGGGGCGCATCCATGTGGGTGCGAATATCGAAAACGCCGCCTATCCTCAAGGCTTGTGTGCCGAAGCCACGGCGCTTGGCGCCATGGTGATGGCTGGCGGGCGCCGTGCGCAGGCGGTGCTGGTGATTGGCCCTGGCCCAGAAATCATCACTCCCTGCGGAGCTTGTCGGCAAAAACTGCGCGAATTTGCCGGACAAGAGCTTGTCATCATTGCCGGCGATCCTTCCGGGATTCGCCAACAGTGGACCCTGGGCGAGTTGCTGCCTTTCAGTTTTGGCCCCGAGCATCTGAGTCACAAGCCTTGATGCGTTTTTGAGAGCGATCTCAGTTTCAGTGGAGTTTAGAAAAATGATCAATCACGCCATCCTCAAGCCCGCGATCACCAGCACCGTGGCCAAACTGAACGAACTGTTCGGCGCGGCCCCGGCGGTCGCTGTGGTCCTGGGTTCGGGCTGGGCCGGCGCGGTCAGCCTGGTGCAAAACGCCAAGCATTTGTCCTACACCGAGTTGCCCGCTTTTCCACAACCCAAGGTGGAGGGCCATGTCAATGAGGTCGTGGTGGGCACCATTGGCGCACAGCGCGTGGTGATGTTGCGCGGCCGCGCGCACACCTATGAAAGCGGCGATTGCACCGGCATGGCCGGCGCCTTGCGCAGCTTGAAAGCCTGGGGTGTGCAGGTATTGCTGCAAACCAATGCCTCGGGCTCGCTGCGCAGCCATATGCCTCCGGGCAGCCTGATGCTGATCAGCGACCACATCAACGCGCCACAACGTTCACCCTTGGTGGGCGAGCCGGGCAGTGAGCGCTTTGTGGACATGAGTTGCGCTTATGACTTGGAACTGCGTCAGCACGCCAAGAAGACCGCGCAGGCGCAAAACCTGAAGCTGGGCGAGGGCGTCTACTGCTGGGCCCTGGGGCCGCAGTTTGAAACCCCGGCTGAGATTCGCATGTTTGCCGCCTGGGGTGCCGATGCCGTGGGCATGAGCACCGTGCCCGAGACCATTCTGGCCCGTCACGCCGGCCTGCGCGTCATGGGCTTGGCCTTGATGACCAATATGGCCGCCGGCCTTTCCGCCGAGGCGCTGACCCATGCGCTGACCTTGCAACAAGCGCAGCTGTCGGGTGAGCGTGCGGCCAGCTTCCTGGGCGCCGTGGTGGCGGGCTTGGCTGAGTTGCCTTCTTTGCAAGCGGGGGCCTGATGAGCGAGCTCAATCATGCGGCGCAATTGGCGCTGCAATGCCTGGACCTGACCAGCCTCAATGAGGCTGATACCGCCGCCGACATTGAGGCTCTGTGTGCCCGCGCTCAAACGCCGTTTGGACCGGTGGCCGCCGTCTGTGTGTGGCCTCGTTTTGTGGCCCAAGCCCGCGCTGCTTTGCCGCCCAGCATCCGCGTGGCCGCGGTGGCCAATTTCCCCGCCGGTGAATTGGATCTGAGCCGCACCTTGGCCGAGGTGCAAGAGATTGCCACCGCCGGTGGCGACGAGGTCGATGTGGTCTTGCCTTACCGCGCGTTGATGCAAGGTCAAAGCGTGGAGTGCGCTGAGTTCTTGGCCGAGGTGCGCCATGCCACCCGACCCCTGACGCTGAAGGTCATCATCGAAAGCGGTGAACTGGCCAGCAGTGAGCTGATCGCCCAAGGCGCGCGTCTGGCTTTGATGGCCGGCGCCGATTTCGTTAAGACCAGCACGGGCAAGAGCAAGGTCTCCGCCACACCCAAGGCAGCCGGCGTGATCCTGCGGGAAATTGCCGCGAGTGGCTTCAGTGCCGCCGGATTCAAGGCCTCGGGTGGCATCCGTACCGTGGCCGATGCGCAGGTCTATTTGCAACTGGCCGAGCAGCACTTGGGTGCGTCTGCCTTGAATCCCCGTCGTTTGCGCTTTGGCGCCAGCGCCTTGCTGGGCGATATCGAGGCGGTCTTGTCCGGTACCTCCGTTGCGGTGGCTGACGTCGCCTACTGATCTCGCGCGCATGCTGGCTCAGGAAATCATTCGCGCCAAGCGCGACGGGCAGGTCCTGTCCGAGGCGCAAATTCAGTCTTTTGTGCGCGGCTTGGTGGACGGCAGCTGGAGCGAAGCGCAGATCGCTGCGCTGGCCATGGCGGTGTTTCAACGCGGCATGGGTCGTGACGAATGCGTGCAGCTGACCCAGGCCATGATGCGTTCTGGCCGCAGCATGAGCTGGCCCGATATGCCCGGGCCGGTGTTGGACAAGCATTCCAGCGGTGGTGTGGGCGACAAGGTCAGCCTGATGCTGGCGCCGCTGGTGGCGGCTTGCGGTGGCTATGTGCCGATGATTTCGGGCCGGGGCCTGGGGCACACCGGGGGCACTCGCGATAAGTTCGATGCCATTCCCGGCTACAACTGCACACCCTCGCCCGAGCAACTGAGTCGCGTGGTGCGCGAAGCGGGCTGCGCCGTGATCGGCCAGACCGGTGATCTGGCCCCGGCCGATGGCCGGCTCTATGCGATTCGGGACGTGACGGCCACGGTGGAAAACGTGCAGCTGATCACCGCCAGCATCTTGTCCAAGAAGCTGGCGGCGGGTTTGCAAGGCTTGGTGATGGACGTCAAATGCGGCAATGGCGCCTTTGCCGATTCGCTGCAGATGGCCGAGGACTTGGCGCGCAGCATTGTCGAAGTGGCCAACGGCGCCGGTCTGCCAACACGGGCGCTGATCACTGACATGAATCAGGTGCTGGGCCGTGAAGTGGGCAACGCCCTGGAGATGGATGAAGCCATTCGCTACCTAAGTGGGCACGGGCCTCGCGAGGCGCGCTTGCATGAGGTAACCCTGGCGCTGGGCAGCGAGATGCTGCTGTTGGGTGGTTTGGCCGAGGATGAGGCCGAGGCCCGTCGTCGCTTGCAGCAGGCCTTGGACAGCGGCGCCGCCGCCGAGCGTTTTGCGCGCATGGTGGCCGGCCTGGGTGGCCCGGCTGATTTGCTGGAGCGGCCAGCGCACTACCTGGCGGCAGCGCCGGTGCGCCGGCCGGTGCCTGCGCTGCGCAGCGGTGTGGTCAGCGCCATGCGCACCCGCGACATTGGCTTGGCCGTGGTGGAGCTGGGTGGCGGGCGCCGCCAGGCCTCTGACAGCATCGATGCCCGTGTCGGTTTTTCCGGCATGTGCGGTTTGGGTGACGCGGTGCAAGCAGGCGAGGCCTTGGCTTGGGTGCATGCGTCGGATGCGACCGCAGCCGAGCGTGCCGTGGCGCAGTTGCAGGCGGCCTGCTGCATCAGCGATGCGCCGCTCCCATTCACGACGGGCGATGTGGTGTTGGCGCGTCTGAGCTGATTCAATGCCCGCGCTCGATGGCTGCGGCCGAAGCGGCTGGGGCGGCTAGACTCGGGTCGGATAGACTTGGCGCCCCTCGCCAGCAGGTGTTTCTTTCTTTTTTCTTCTCTTCCATTCAAGCCTATGTCAGAACTTCCCGAGCAGCCGGACGCTCAAGCTTCAGCCGAGTCTGCAGCGGATGCCCCGAAACATCGCCCGATCAAGAGCTTTGTGGTGCGCGCCGGGCGCATGGGCTCGGGGCAGGTCAAGGCCTTGGCGGAGTTGGGCCCGAAATTCGTGCTGCCCTTCAAGCCCGGCCTTTTGAACCCTGCCGAGGTGTTTGGTCGTGAGGCGCCCTTGGTGTTTGAGATTGGTTTTGGCATGGGTGACGCCACCGCCAAGATTGCCCAGACCCTGGCTGACACCGATTTCATCGGCTGCGAGGTGCACGAGCCCGGCGTCGGTGCCTTGCTCAAACACATCGACGAGCGGGGCCTGAACAATATCCGCATCGTTCAACATGACGCTGTGGAGGTGCTGGAGCAGATGATTGCGCCGGCCTCGCTGGCTGGTGTGCATATCTACTTTCCCGACCCCTGGCACAAGGCGCGACACAACAAGCGGCGTTTGATCCAAGCGCCCTTTGTGGCCAAGCTGATTCAGCACATTCGCCCCGGCGGCTATCTGCATTGCGCCACCGATTGGGAGCCTTATGCACAGCAAATGCTGGAGGTTTTGACGGCCGAGCCGGGCCTGGAGAACACCGCCCAAGGCTTTGCCGAGAAACCGGCCTACCGCCCGCTGACCAAGTTTGAGAACCGTGGCCTCAAGCTCGGCCACGGCGTCTGGGATGTGGTGTTCCGCCGCCGCGCCTGAGGCGCGACAGAGCCTGAGCTAGAGTGCGCGCATGACTGAACTTCAACACTTGGCCGGCAAGCACATCTTGCTGGGCCTGTCTGGCGGCATCGCCTGCTACAAATCGGCGGAGTTGCTGCGCTTGCTCAGCAAAGCGGGTGCCACCGTGCAGGTGGTGATGACCGAGGCGGCCGAGCAATTCATCACGCCGGTGACCCTGCAGGCGCTGTCGAATCGGCCTGTGTTCACCAACCAGTGGGATGCCCGCGAGCCCAACAATATGGCGCACATCAACCTCAGCCGCGAGGCTGACCTGATGTTGGTGGCGCCGGCCAGTGCCGACTTCATCGCCAAATTGGCGCAGGGACGCGCCGACGATTTGCTCAGCCTGATGGCCTTGGCACGCCCGCTGGAAACTTGCCCCTTGGCCCTAGCGCCGGCCATGAATCGCGAAATGTGGTCGCACCCGGCCACGCAGCGCAATCTGGCCGAAGTGCGCGCCGATGGTGCTTGGGTGCTGGGGCCCGGCCATGGTGAGCAAGCCTGCGGAGAGGTGGGTGACGGGCGCATGCTGGAGGCCGCCGAGTTGCTGGACGAGGTGATCGCCCTGTTTCAGCCCAAGCTGATGGCTGGGCTCAAGCTGCTGATCACCGCCGGCCCGACCTTTGAGCCCATCGACCCGGTGCGCGGCATTACCAATCATTCAAGCGGCAAGATGGGCTTTGCGATTGCGCGTGCGGCGCGCGAAGCCGGTGCCGATGTCACCTTGGTGGCCGGCCCGGTGCATCTGCCCACGCCGCGCGGCGTCAAGCGCATCGATGTGCAGACCGCGCAGCAGATGTTCGATGCGGTGCTGCCCTTGGCGGCTTCGCACCGCGTCTTTGTGGGCACGGCGGCGGTGGCCGATTGGCGCCCCGCAGCGGTGGCCGAGCACAAGATCAAGAAGGACGGCAGCGCTCAGGCACCCAGCATTGCCATGACCGAGAACCCCGACATCCTGGCCGCCGTGGCCGCCTTGCCGCAAGGGCCGTATTGCGTGGGCTTTGCGGCCGAAAGCCAGGATCTGGTCAAGCACGGCCGCGCCAAGCTGATGCGCAAGGGCGTGCCGTTGATCGTCGGCAATATCGGCCCGGCCACCTTTGGCCGCGATGACAACGCCTTGCTCTTGATCGACGCCGAGGGCGAGCGCGAGATTCCCCATAACGACAAGCTCACATTGGCCCGCGAGCTGGTGCGCGACATTGCCGAGCGTCTGCAACACTCCCAACGCCCATGACTTCTGTTGATCTGAAAGTGCTCGATGCCCGCATGGCCGAGCAACTGCCCGCCTACGCCACCCCCGGCAGCGCCGGCCTGGATTTGCGCGCCTGCCTGGATGCCGCCATCACCCTGGAGCCCGGCCAGACCACGCTGATCCCGACCGGCTTGGCCATTCACATCGCCGACCCGGGCTTGGCCGCATTGATCTTGCCGCGCTCTGGCCTGGGCCACAAGCATGGCATCGTGCTCGGCAATTTGGTGGGCTTGATCGACTCGGACTACCAAGGCCAGTTGATGGTCAGCTGCTGGAACCGGGGTCAAAGTACGTTTGTGATCGAACCCATGGAGCGCATTGCGCAGTTGGTGCTGGTGCCGGTGGTGCAAGCCAGCTTCCGCCGTGTGGACAGCTTTGATGCCACGCAGCGTGGCGAGGGCGGCTTTGGTTCCACGGGCAAGGCCTGAGCCTCGCCCCTCAAGACTACAGGTTCAGTGCAGCTGAGCATCCGGCGGTACGCCGCCGGGCAGTTGAAACACCGCCTCGCCCAGGCTGCCGGCTTCAAGCTCTTCGGCCGTGGCTTCGCGCACATCCAACACCTTCAGATGCATGCGCAGACCCACCCCAGCGAGCGGGTGGTTGCCGTCCAGCACCACGTGCTCGGGGTAGACCTCGGTGACGGTGTAGATGGCGTCGTGCGGCATGTCTTCGGTGACGGCGCCCTCAGGCAGACCTTCCAGTTGCATGCCGGGCTCTAACTCTGCGGGGAAGAGGCTGCGCGCCTCAAAGCAAACCAGCGAAGAGTCGTAGTCCCCAAACGCATGCTCGGGCTCCAAGCCCACCACGGTTTGGAAGCCAGTTTCTTGGCCTTCCAGCGCCTCTTCAACCTTGGCGAACAGGTCTTGCCCACCGTAAAAAAACTCAAGGGGCTCGGTCAGCTCATCAATCAGCTGAGCTTGGGCGTCTTCCAGTCTCCAGCTCAGGGAGACGATGCAGGGGGCGGAGATTTTCATGCCGATATTGTTTCACAGCGCGGCTTGCGTGCCCCTTCAGCCGGCCTTCAGTGTCCAGGCATAGCGCCAGCCATCTTGTGTTTGCCCCTGAATCTGACACAGGCGGGGCTGGAACTCGGCGCGTTCAAAGCCGTGTTTGAGCAAAACTCGCGCCGAGGCGGGGTTGGCTTCGCTGACAAAGGCTTCCAGAGTGCGCAATTGCCAATGCAGGGTGGCATGCCTCATCAACTCTGCCACCGCCAAGCTGGCCAAGCCCTGGCCGGTATGGGCCTCACCGATGCGATAGCCCAGCTCGGCGCGAGCACTCGCGGCATCAATTCCTTTCAGATTGGCGCGCCCCAGGATGCGGCCCTCGGCATCGATCAGCACAAATGGGTGGAAGCGGCCCTGTGCATGCTGAGTCAGCAAGTCGTCGATATGGGCGGCCACGCCCTCGGGCGAGTAAAAGCTCGCGTCGCGAGGCTCGACAAAGCGTTCAAACCAAGCCTGATTGTCCAGTTCGAAGCGCAATAAGGGGAGGGCATCGGAGGGGGCCAAAGTGCGTGCGGTGCAGTTGAATGTCTGAGGGGCAGTCATGAGGAGGGTTTCGAAATATAAAAAGGGCGGACCACAAGGGCAGGAGGACGAGGGGGAGGAAGAGCCCAGAGCTTGGGTGCGTCAGCGTTGCTGGGCTTTAAAGTGGCGCCAGCCACGCATCAGCAGGTTCAGCCCCAGCTTCGCCAAGAAGATCAGCAAACTGAGTGTGGCCATCACCATGGCGGCTGCGGCCGCGTCCATGCCGGTGTAGAGCAGGCCCGCGAGCGCCGGGATCAACAGGCTGGCCGACGCGATCGCGGTGGCCAAGCAGGCGAAGCGGCGCTGCTTGTGCCAAGCCGCGCTGGCGTAAAAACCCCAAACAATCGGGCCAATCAAGACCCAGGGCAGCACCACAAAGGGCAGCAGGCCAATGCCTAACATCAGTGTCAACTCCTCGAGGCTCAGTTCGTCAATGCATCAAAGCGCGGCCAGTGATTGAAGGCTGAAGCCCAAGGTCATGGCCAACAGCAAGGCCAGCAAAACCACGGCCCCCACCTGGTGTTGCAGGCGATCGGTTTTGGCGAAGCCTGCCCAGTCTTTGCGTTCAGCCTGGCCCAGGCGGATCCTGACTAGAACGACGCAAAACGCATTGGCGGCCAAGGCCAGTCCCGCCAGGCTCAATTTGAGCCCGAAGTACGCAGGCCAGGACGGCTGTTGGTGCAAGAGCATGGCGCCACTGAGCAGTACGCCGCAAAACGCAGGCACTTCGATGAAGAGATCGACGCGCCAGTGCAGCCGGGCCAGCCATAGCTCAGCATCCGGGCCGCGACCCAGCAGGGCCCGTTCAAACAAGGCTTCGGTCAGCACACAACCGAGCCAAAGGCCAATCAAAAGCAGGTGCACAGGCAGCCAATGCTGGCTCATGGGACAAGGCTCCCTAAGAGGTAGGTGGCGAAGATGTTCGAAGCCCTCAGGCCGCACGAGCCAAGGGTCAGCGCGCAAGCCTTCCCTGAGCCTTTTTTGAGGTGCCTGGCAGGGGTTTCGAACGTTCGCAGGAGTTTCATGGAGGTCAGGCTTTGCATGCCCGCTTGGAACGCGACCCCAGCCCTTCTTGCATGCGGAGTCGGCCTGAAGATCGGGGCAGTGTGGCTTTGCGAACAGCGTAGAGCGGGCTTGAGGTCCGCAGCTTATCTGAGGGAATGGTGTCACGCGCCTTGCTCGTCAATCAAAACGCGGCTTTTGATCAATGAGGGGCACTGGGTGGGGGCAAAGCTTGCAATACCTCAATACCCGCGGCGGCGGGTCCGGGTGACAATGGGGCATGAATATTCAAGACAAACTTCCGCTGCTTGGCGGCCTCAGCCCCGAACAATTCATGCGCCGCCATTGGCAGAAAAAGCCCTTGTTGGTGCGCCAGGCCTTGCCGGGCATACAGCCGCCGTTGAGCCGTGTGGAGCTGGCGCGTTTGGCCGCCAGCGATGATGTGGAGTCGCGCTTGGTCAGCGCCTTCAACGGGCGCTGGGCCTTGTACCCTGGGCCTGTGGCCAAGCTGCCCCCTTACGCCAAAGCCGGCTGGACTTTGTTGGTGCAAGGTTTGGAGCAGCATGTGCCCGCGGCGGCTGATTTGCTGAACCGCTTTCGTTTTGTGCCTGAGGCGCGTCTTGATGATTTGATGATCTCATACGCCACCGATGGTGGCGGCGTCGGCCCGCACTTCGATTCCTACGATGTGTTTTTGATTCAGGTGCACGGCCAGCGCCGTTGGCGCATTGGCCGGCAGGGCGTGGCCACCAGTGGCGCATTGCGCGAGGGTGTGCCCGTCAAGCTCTTGGCGGACTTTGAGCCGGAAGAAGAGTTCGTGCTGGACGCCGGCGACATGCTCTACCTGCCGCCCGGGTGGGCCCACGACGGCATTGCCATCAGCGAGTGCATGACCTGCTCGGTCGGCTTTCGTACCCCTTGGCGCGCCGAGTTGGCCAAGGATCTGCTGAGCCGCTTGATGGACGACGAGGATCAGGCGTATGCGAACCGCATGTATGCCGATCCCAAGCAGCCCGCCACGGTCACGCCGGGCCTGGTGCCCGATCAACTGCTGGCGTTTGCGCGTGATGCCGCCGAGCGCGCCTTGCGTGAGCCGCTGGCTTTGGAGCGCGCCCTGGGCGAAGCCCTGACCGAGCCCAAGCCGCGCGTTTGGTTTGAAGCGGGCGAACCCTTGGCAACCGGGCTGGGCGTGAGCTTGGATCGACGCAGCCGCATGATGTATGACAAAGCCCATATCTTCATCAACGGCGAGTCCTTCCGCGCCGGTGGGCGTGACGCAAAATTGATGCGCGCTTTTGCTGACAGCAAGCAGCTCAGCGCTAAGCAAGTGGGGCAGTTGTCGGCCCCGGCCCGCGAGCTCTTGAGTCAATGGGTGGAAGACGGCTGGGTACAGCCTTCATCGGATTGAGTGGGCGATGACGCAGCCTGACTCGGCCCAAAGCTTTGAAGGGCGCAGCGCCTTTGTCGCGGCGCTCAGGCGGTCTGTGCTGCAAGCCTGTGCTGAGGATTGGCCCAATCTGTATTGCCTGGATGCGAGCTTCGTGGACTGGCCCTGGTCAGAGGCCGAAGTCTTGAGCGCCTTGACGCAATGGGCCCGGCCCACGCGCTGCTTGCATCTCTTGGCCGAGCAGTACGAGGACCTGCGGCGACGTCATCCTCGCTTTGTGCAGTGGCGTGCCACCTGGGGCCATTGCGTGCAGGCTCAGGCTTATGGCCCGGAGGCGATGGCCGCTGTGGGGCCGGGCGGTCCGGCGGCCTTGTTCTTCGCGCGCAAGGGGCGGGCCCATCAGCCGGGTGCGCAAATCGCACAGTCTGTTGTGGCCGAGCAGGCCTTGTGCGTCAGGCTGCATGAGCAGCGTTTGTGGCGAGGTGCCGTGTCTCAGCAAGGGCCCGATGCCTTGCGTGCGGCCGAATATTTTGATGCGTTGGCGCAACGCTCCGCTGAATCGTTTGCCAGCACGACCCTGGGTCTGTAAGAGCTTTCAAAAGCTAACGCTATAATTGGTGGCTAGGCGATGGAAGCGCTCGAGGTTTCCGCGTCTTGTCATGCAGAAGTTTGCGGCCTTTCGGAGCTGTTTGGTTTTGGCAGGCTTGTAGAGCTTCAAAAAATTACCGGTAATTGCAATTTCGTTTAACGAATTTTGAGGATAAGTATGAACAAGTCGATCCTGTTGGCTGCTGTGCTGGCTGCTGTTGCTCTGACCGCTTGCGGCAAGAAGGAAGAAGCTCCTGCTGTCGTGGCTCCCGCTGTTGCTGAAGCCGCTTCGGCTGCTGCCAGCGCTGTTGACGCTGCTGCTGCTAACGCTGCTTCCGCAGTCGCTACCGGCGCTGCTGACGCTGCTTCCGCTGTCGGCGCTGCCGCTGCTGACGCTGCTTCCGCAGTCAGCAAGTAATCAGACTTCGTTCTGATTCTTGAATAGCCGCCCGGCGCAAGCCCGGCGGCTTTTTTGTGTCCGCACGGTTCGTGCGGCCGGGGCCCAAGCTGTTTGCGGATCAGGCATCAAGCCAGGGATGACCGGCTTGCTGGTGGCAGAGCAGGGCTTCGTGGCTTGAGATGTTGAGGGCCTGTGCCAAAGCGGCGGCTGCCAATTCGGGGCGGTTGTTGCGCTCGCTCAAATGGCCCGCCAGCACATGCCGCAGGCCCGGATGCAGGCAGCGCCGCAGCAAGTCGGCGCCGGTTTCATTGGAAAGATGGCCATGGCTGCCCAGAATGCGCCGTTTCAGGCTGGCCGGGTAGTTGGAGGCGCGCAGCAGGTCTTCATCGTGATTGAATTCCAGCAGCAAGCTGTTGCAACCCTGCAGGGCTTGCACCACGCTTTCGCAGACATGGCCAAGGTCTGTGATCAGCCCGAGGTGTGCTGCGCCATCGGTGCAACGCAGATGCAAGGGCTCTTGCGCGTCATGCGGCACGGCAAAGGGCCTGAGTTGCACATCACCCAGTTCGATAGCCTCTCCGGCGCGTGCCCAGTGCAGCAACTTGGGGTCGAAGTCGGGCTTGCCGATGGCGCGCCATGTGCCGCGGCTGGTCCAGATCGGAATGCGATAACGGGCGGACAAACTCAAGGCGCAGCCGACGTGGTCGCCATGCTCATGCGTGATGAAAATGGCGCTCAGATGTTCTGGGCTGCTGCCTGCGCGATGTAGGCGTCGGTTCAGTTCGCGCAGGCTGAAGCCGCAATCCACCAGCACCTGGGTACTGGTGATGCCTTGACTGGCCTCGATCAAACTGGCATTGCCGCCGCTGCCGCTGCCCAGATTGCAAAAGCGCATTGAAGTCTCGAAGCTCAGGTCGGGGAGGGGAAAAGCAAAAACGCCGCCAACCTTGCGGTTCAAGCGGCGCTTGGATGCTGTGGCGTCGGCCGGTGGCGTTAGCGCAGATCGTCCATCAGCAAATTGAGAATGCGCTTGGCGTTCTCGCCCGTTTGCTGCTGACCCTTTTCATCCAGGATGCTGACCGTGCTGCGCTCGCCCTCGGACTTGACCGACACGCGGTAGCGCGTGGACGAGGGAGCGGCGTCAGAGCTGAACAAACGCTGGAAGAAGTTGGGTTCTTCTTTGCCGGCTTGGCTTGGGTCGGCATAGCGCAGGAAGAACAGGCCTTGCTTGCGATCGCGGTCTTCGATGGTGAAGCCATGGCGATCGAGCGACTGTCCGACGCGGCGCCAAGCGCGTTCAAAGCCTTCGTTGACCTGCAGGTTGTCGGGCACTTCGCTGAGTTTGCGGGCTTGCGGCGCAGCCGCGGCCACTGCAGCTGTGGCGGCAGCGGCGGCGGTGGCCTTGCTCGCAGCAGGTGTGCTGGCGGCCGCCAGCGCGGCCTTGGCTTGCTCATCCTTGGCGCCCAGCTTGAGCATCAGGCGCGACAGCATTTCTGCTTCCAGTTCGCGATCCGAGGGACGAGGCTGCCAGCCGGTATTGTCTTTCTGCGGGCCGGTGTACACCTCTTGCATGCCACGGTGGCTGATGGTGATCTCGGTGCCCGTGCCTTTGCTGGAGCGTTCCACGCGGGTGCGGAACATATCGCGTTCGCCGGTGGAGTAGAAACTGTCCAGCACCTTGCCGATGGTGGAGCGAATCACGTCTTGGGGTAGCTTGGCGCGGTTCTCAGCCCAATTGGTTTCCATCACGCCGACTTCAGCGGATTCTTTGCTCAGCTCGAAGCCGCGTTCTTGCCAGAACTCGCGCAACAAAGGCCACACTTGTTCGGGCGTTGCCGAGGTGCGCAGCCAGCGATCGGCGCCGTCACGCTCCAGTTGCACATCGCCAGCGGCGTTCAGTGCCACGCTGGGCTTGGCGCTACCTGCAGCGGCCACGCTTGCGCCGGCGGCAGCTTGAGCCTCGCCCTTCTTTTGGAAGGTGGCGGCGCTGACCACGCCATCGGTGTTGGGGTTGCGATTGTTGCGAGCCAGCTGGGTCAGATCGGGCGGCACATCCAGGCCGGCGGTTTGACGGGCGCCGCTGCGGTAGTCCACCTTGTCAGACGAGAAGGTGTTGTCAAACATGCTGCAGCCGGCCAGCGAAGCCGCCAAGACCATGCAAGCCAGACGCACCGGAGTGGCCGATGAAGAAACAGCAAAAGAAGAACGGGTCACGCTAGACATCTCCGAGGGTCGAGCCGCGCTTGAGCGGCCCGCTTTCATGACGGTGCAAAAACTGAATCGCTGGATTAGAGCAGACTACGCGACCCAAAGGCTCAGGTCAGGGTTCAAAGCAGTCCGGCTTCTTGCATTGCACGGCCCACCAATGCTTGACCGGCTTCGGTCAAGGGGGTGATGGGCAGGCGCATCACGTTCTGGCAGCGGCCCAGGCGAGACAAGGCCCATTTGGTGGGCGCTGGGCTGGATTCGCAGAACAAATGCTTGTGCAGGCTCAGCAATTCGAAGTGGATGCGCTTGGCTTCGCTCACATTGCCGGCCAGGGCAGCGCGGCAGAGTTCGCTCATGGCGCGCGGGGCAACGTTGGCGGTCACGCTGACATTGCCATGGCCGCCCAGCAACATCAACGCAATGGCGGTGCCATCGTCGCCCGAGTAGATCGAAAAGCCCTTGGGTGCATGCTTGATCAGGTAGGCGGCGCGCTCGATATTGCCGGTGGCTTCTTTGATGCCAAACACGCCCGGCAACTGCGCGCAGCGCAGTGTGGTCTCGGGCTGCATATCGGCCACGGTGCGGCCGGGCACGTTGTAGAGCATCATGGGGATGTCAACGGCCTCGGCAATCGCCTTGTAGTGCTGATAAATGCCTTCTTGCGAGGGTTTGTTGTAGTAGGGCACAACGGACAAGGTGCAGTCGGCGCCGACTTCCTTGGCGTAACGGCTCAGCTCGATGGCTTCGGCGGTGCAATTGGCGCCGGTGCCGGCCATGATGGTGATGCGGCCCGCAGCATGTTCCACGGCGGCGCGGATCACCTCGCGGTTTTCTTCCATGCTGACGGTGGGCGACTCGCCGGTGGTGCCGACCACGCACACGCAGTTGGTGCCTTCAGCAATATGCCAGTCGATCAGTTTGCGCAGCGTGGGGTAGTCGATGCTGCCGTCTTCTTGCATCGGTGTCACCAAGGCGACGATGCTGCCAACAAGTCCGTTCATTGCGAGTTCCTAGTTATTCGTCGATTCTACTCAGGCCAAGGAGCTCTCGGCCCGGTCGAGGGTGTAGCGCTGGAAATCCCCATCCGGCGTGTCTCGAACCGCAGCAACGCGTTGCACGAAGCGGGGGTTGACCGCCATGGCCTCAAAGCCATCTTCAAACGCCACGATGCTCAGGCTTGAACAGGCCTGCAGCAACTCGCCCGGCTGCAGCAAAAACTCGGGCCGTGCCGGGCGTCCAATGGTCTGCTGCCCCTGGGCAAAGGTTTCGTAAATCAGCCAGCCGCCCGGGGCGACGGCCGCCACAATGCGTGGGATCAGGGGGCGCCACAGGTAGTTGGTGACCAAGACCAAATCAAACTGCCGCTCGCCCAGCGGCCACGGGCCGGACTCCAAATCCGCGGTGATGATCTCGGCCCTGTCAGTCAGGGCGGCCGTGGCCTCAGCGTCGATGTCCACGCCGGTGACTCGCATGCCTTGCTCGGCCAGGTATTTCACATGCCGACCGCTGCCGCAGGCCAGGTCCAGAGCGCTAGCGCCGGGGCGCATGGCCTGCGACCAGCGCCGCAGCCATTTGGAGGGGGGAGAGGAGAGGCTCATCGAAGTCAAAAGCAGGCCCAGATCTGTTCTGACAGACGGATCATCAGGCCGGGTTGGAGATAGGCCCCAAACACCAGGGCCAAGGCCAGGAGGCACAGGGCCCAGAGCAAGAGGCGAAAGTGTTTGCTGCGCATATTGTCGCCTTGCAGAGGATGCGATGCGCTTACAGAGCGGGCGCCGTGCTTTGCTGTGGCGCTCTGACGATGGCGCTCTCGCGCACCGGCAGGTTCACCAGCGCCGCCATCACGCCCAAGGCCACGGCCAGCCACCACACCACGGTATAGCTGCCGGTGCTGTCGTAGAGTCGGCCACCTAACCAGACCCCCAAGAAGCTGCCGACCTGGTGGCTCAAAAACACGAAGCCGCTCAACATGGACATGTGCTGCAGGCCAAACATCTGTGCCAGCACTGCATTGGTCGGCGGGATGGTGGACAGCCACAACAGGCCCATGACGCTGGAAAACACATAGACCGAGGCCGGTGTCAGCGGCAGCAGCAAGAACAGCACGATGGCCACGGAGCGCAGCGCGTAAATGCAAGACAAGATGTAGCGCTTCGGGTAGCGCTGCCCCAGGGCGCCTGCGGCATAGGTGCCGAACACATTGAACAGCCCAATCAAGGCCAGCGCATAAGTGGCCACCTGGGGGCTCAAGCCCTGATCCTTCAGATAGCTGGGCATGTGCACGCCGATGAAGACGACCTGAAAGCCGCACACAAAGTAACCCGCCATCAAGAGCTGAAAACTGCGGTAGCCAAAGGCTTCGCGCAGCGCTTGCAGAATGCTTTGCGAATGGGCGGGCGCCGCGTGGGCTCGCACCGGCTCGCGCAGGCCGAAGGCCAAGGGCACGATGATCAGCGCTGCGCAAGCCAGGATGAACAGCGCGTTTTGCCAGCCACTGCTGGCAATCAGCCAGTTCTCCACCGGCACCATCAAAAACTGGCCAAAAGAGCCGGCCGCCGCCGCCACGCCCATGGCCCAGCTGCGCTTTTCGGCGGCGACATTGCGCCCGATGACGCCGTAAATCACGGCATAGGTGGTGCCCGATTGCGCAATGCCAATCAAGAGCCCGGCGCTGCCGGTGAAGGCCAGGCCCGAGGTCGAGAGCGCCATCAAGACCAGACCCAGGGCATAAAGAACGCCGCCTGCCATCAGCACACGGAAGGGCCCAAATCGGTCCGCCAACATGCCCGTGAAGGGGCCGGCAAGACCCCAGGCGATGTTTTGAATCGCCAGTGCAAAGGCAAAGGTCTCGCGCGTCCAGCCGCGATCCATGGTGATGGGTTGCAGCCACAGGCCAAAGCCGTGGCGTATGCCCATGGAGAGGGTCACCACCAAGGCGCCGCAAAGCAGCACTTGGCGCATCGACAGACGCGCGGCGTCTGGGGCAGAGTTGGCGGTCATTGGGCTGTGTCCTTGGTCGCGGATGAGAGTGAGGTGCTCAGCGCTTAGTTTGCACTCAGCACGCGGCCTTGTTTGACGCGCAGCTGAATGCGGCTCAAGACTTCGAGATCGCTCAAGGGGTTGGCGGGCAGCAGCAAAAAGCTGGCCTCGCAGCCGGGCTCAAAGCAGCCCAAGCGACGCTTGGGGAAGAGCGCATGCGGCGTGTCAATGCTGGCGATGCGAAGCAGGGTGGTGCGGTCGATGGCCCCCAGTCCATCCAAGTGCTTGAGTTCGGTCAAGGCCGTGCCGTTGAAGTGGTCGGAGCCCAGCAACAACGGTGTGCCCGCGGCCTTCAGCGTTTGCAGGTTTTCGATCTGCAGGCGCCGCACGGCGGCCTGGGCCTCAACCGGCATGCGGAACAAGGTGCTGGCCACCGTGGCGGTGATGACGGCGGTCTTGCGCTTGGCGGCTTCGGCAGCGGCCTCTGGGCTGATGCGGTAGGCCTCGGCGTTCAGACCGTCATGGAAGAAATAGCCCGGCAGATGGGCCAGCCAATCGGCGCCGGACTGAACGGCCAGGCTGAAGTCGGCAGCCGTGTCGATATGGGCCAAAACTCGCAACCCCTCATGGTGGGCACGTTTGGCAATGGCCGGCACCAAGTCTGGCTTGAGGCCCAGGCGGCCTTGTTGCTTGGGGTCTTGGCGCAGTTCCGGGCTTTCGCTGCGGCTGATCATCAGCTTGACCAAATCGGTCTTGCGGCCTGGCACCAGCGTCCATTTCTGGTTCAACTGCTCGGGCGTGTCGATCAGCAGCAAGGCCTTGTCGGCAAAGTCTTCCAGCTTGGGCTTGGGCGCGCCGGCGCCGGGGTCTTCGGCCAGAAGCTGGGCCAGGGGCAGACCGTCGGAGGCGGTGATGCAGACGCTGGTGAACAAAACATCGGGGCCGGGCGCTTGGGCGGCCAGACTGCGCGCCGCGGCCACGCCCTTGGGTTCGCCGCATTGCATGGCCGCGTAGAACACGCCGTCACGCAGATAAGTGTGGGCAAAGCGTCCCCAGCCCCAGGCATTTTGCAGATTGTGGTTGTTGGCCTCCGCCAGCGGAGGCAGCAGGAACTGGCCTTGCAGATCCATGCGGCGCTGCGGCTTGGCGATTTTTTGCTGGGTGAACTTGCCGTCTTTGACGTAGAGCGTGCCTTTGCGAAAGCCCTTGCCGTCAAACCACTGGGCGTTTTTCAATTCCATGGTCAGAGCGGGGCCTGCGCTGAAGCGGGCGACGTCGCTTTGCGCTTGGGCCTGCGAGGGCGTCAGACTCAAACTCAGCGCGAGTGAGGCGAGTAGGCGTGCGGCCGCCAGGCCGGTTTTGGGGTGCTTGGCCCCTGGGAAAAGATCTAAACCTAAGCTCATAAGCTCGGCATGCTAGCGGGTGTTTGGCGTGGGGGCCTGGAGTGCCCGCCTAGAATCCCGCCCCATGGCGACCAGCAAAGCAACCTCATCCCCCAGCAATACCCCGGCCCTTGGTACTTACGGCGAGGGGTCCATCCGCGTGCTCAAGGGCTTGGAGCCCGTCAAGCAGCGCCCGGGCATGTACACCCGCACCGACAACCCGCTGCACACGATCCAAGAAGTGATCGACAACGCGGCGGACGAGGCCCTGGCCGGTTTCGGCAAGCGCATCGACCTGATTCAGCACAGCGACGGCTCGGTGTCCATCGCCGACGACGGCCGCGGCATCCCCTTTGGCCTGCACCCCGAAGAGGGCGTGCCGGTGGTGGAGATTGTCTTCACCCGATTGCATGCCGGCGGCAAGTTCGACAAGGGTTCGGGTGGCGCGTACAGCTTCTCGGGCGGCCTGCACGGCGTGGGCGTGAGCGTCACCAATGCCTTGGCCAAGCGTTTGGAAGTGACCGTCTGGCGCGGTGGCGAGGTGGCCAGTTTGGCGTTTGAGAACGGCGATGTGGTCGAACCGGTCAGCACCCGCAAGGCCGAACGCGGTGACCGCAAGCAGGGCACGACGGTGCGGGTCTGGCCCGACGCCAAGTATTTTGAAAGCGCCGAGCTGCCCAAGAACGAGCTGATTCACCTGCTGCGCAGCAAGGCCGTGCTGATGCCGGGCGTGATCGTCACTTTGACGAATGAAAAATCCGGCGATGTGCAGACCTGGTCCTACAAGGGCGGCTTGCGTGACTATCTTCAACAGACCCTGACGGCAGACCCGCTGATCCCCTTGTTCGAGGGCGAGCAGTACGCCGGGCGCAGTGAGACCGAGAACTTCGCCGAGGGCGAGGGCGCGGCCTGGTGCGTGGCCTTCACCGAAGAAGGCCAGACCATGCGCGAAAGCTATGTGAACCTGATTCCCACCGTGGCCGGTGGCACCCATGAGTCGGGCCTCAAGGACGGCTTGTTTGGCGCCATCAAAAGCTTTATCGAACTGCATAGTCTTTTGCCCAAGGGCGTCAAACTGATGCCTGACGATGTGTTTTCTCGGGCCAGCTTTGTGCTCTCGGCCAAGGTGCTGGACCCGCAGTTCCAGGGCCAGACCAAGGAACGACTGAACAGCCGCGACGCGCTGCGACTGGTCTCCACCTATGTCAAGCCGGGTCTGGAGCTGTGGCTGAATCAGCATGTGGAATTCGGCAAAAAGCTGGCCGAGCTGGTCATCAAGCAGGCGCAAACGCGCCAGCGCGCTTCGCAAAAAGTGGAAAAGCGCAAGGGCTCTGGCGTGGCGGTGCTGCCCGGCAAGCTGACCGATTGCGAAAGCCGCGATTTGCTGCACAACGAAATCTTTTTGGTCGAGGGCGACTCGGCCGGTGGCAGCGCCAAGATGGGTCGTGACAAAGAAACCCAGGCCATCTTGCCCCTGCGCGGCAAGGTGCTCAACACCTGGGAGGTGGAGCGCGACCGTCTGTTTGCCAACAACGAAATCCACGACATCTCGGTGGCCTTGGGCGTGGACCCGCATGGCAAGAACGATTCGCCCGATTTGAGCGGCCTGCGCTACGGCAAGGTGTGCATCCTCTCGGATGCGGACGTGGACGGCTCGCACATCCAGGTGCTGCTCTTGACCCTGTTCTTCCGCCACTTCCCCAAGCTGGTGGAAGCCGGCCACATCTTTGTGGCGCGCCCACCGCTGTACCGTGTCGATGCGCCGGCACGCGGCAAAAAGCCGGCTGCCAAGATCTACGCCTTGGACGAGGGCGAATTGACCGCCACGCTGGACAAGCTGCGCAAAGAAGGCGCGCGTGAAGGCTCCTGGAGCATCAGCCGCTTCAAAGGCTTGGGCGAGATGAGCGCCACGCAACTGTGGGACACCACCCTGAACCCCGAAACCCGTCGCCTCAGCACGGTGAGCTATGGCCAGCTCGATCTGGATCAAACCGAGGCCGCCATCAACAAGCTGATGGGCAAGGGCGAGGCGTCCTCGCGGCGTGAGTTGATGGAGATTCACGGCGACTCGGTGGAAGTCGATATATGAGCACGCCGCGGGTCCATCTGCGTCCGACCATGTTGTCGGATCTGGACTATGTGGTGTCGGTCGAACAAGACGGGGCGAACCTGCCCTTCATCACGCCCTGGGAGCGTACCCAGCACGAGGGCGCGGTGCGCTTTCCAGACTTCCGGCACTTCATCATCGAAGCGGGGCCCGATTCGGCGCGGGCTGGCTTTGTGATCTTTCAAGGCTGCCGCAATCCGCATGGCTCGGTGGAGTTGAAGCGCATCGTGCTGGCACCCAAAGGGCAAGGCCTGGGCCGGGCTTGCGTGCGCTTGCTCAAGAAACTGGCCTTTACCCAGCTGCATGCGCATCGCTTCTGGCTGGATGTGAAGGCTTTGAACACCCGTGCACTCAAGCTCTATGCCAGCGAGGGCTTTGTGGAAGAGGGGCGGCTGCGCGAGAGTGTGCGCGTCAATTTGGACGGGGCCGATGGCTATGACAGCCTGATCGTCATGTCCATGCTGGACCGCGAATACCAGGCTCGACTGGCCCTGGGCGAGGAGGGCGAGTGAATTCGCGGCAACTTGCCATCGCGGTCGCGGCTCTGAGTCTGGCCCTGCCGGTGCATGCGGAGCTTTGGGGTTATGTCGATGCCCAGGGCACGGCACATTTGGCCTCGCGTCAGATCGATGGGGCCTACAACCTGGTGCTGGGTGCGGCCGATGCCGCCCAAGGGCGGGTGCCCGGCAAGCAAGACAGCAGCCAACATTTGCTCACTTGGTTGGAGATCGCGCCCGAGGTCAAATCGGTGCAGCCTTATCTGCGCGAGGCGGCCGCCCAGACCGGCGTGGACATGGCTTTGCTGAAGGCCGTGATCACCGTGGAATCGGGCTACAAGCGCAATGCGGTATCGCCGCGCGGTGCCATCGGCCTGATGCAAATCACCCCCGTCGCGGCAGCCCGTTATGCCAGCCTGAGCGAGCGCCTGCGTCCGGTCGAGCAGCGATTGCTGGACCCCCGTATCAATGTCTTGACCGGCGCGCGCATGCTCGCCGATCTGATCAAACGATTTGGCCGCATCGATGCGGCTTTGGCGGCCTGGAACGCCGGAGAAGGCGCGGTACGCCGCGCTGGCGGCGTGGTGCCGCCCATTGATGAAACCCAAGCCCATGTCCATCTGGTGCTGGAGCTTTACTGGGCCTTGTTGCAACACGGCATGCCTGCCAAAGCGCAGCAACTGACGATTCACTCTGACAAACCATGACTCAGCAGACTTCGATTTTTGACGCGCCACCGCCCAGCGATGACCCCGATGCCTTGACCCTGGGCCACTATGCCGAACGGGCGTACTTGGAGTACGCCCTCAGCGTGGTGAAGGGCCGCGCGCTGCCCGATGTGTGCGACGGCCAAAAGCCAGTGCAGCGGCGCATTTTGTATTCGATGGAGCGCATGGGTCTGGCCTTCACTGGCACCGCCGGCGCCAAGCCCGTCAAGGGCGCCCGGGTGGTGGGCGATGTCTTGGGCCGCTTTCACCCACACGGCGACCAGTCGGTCTACGACGCCTTGGTGCGCATGGCGCAAGACTTTTCGCAGCGCTATCCGCTGATCGATGGCCAGGGCAATTTCGGCAGTCGCGATGGCGACGGCGCTGCGGCCATGCGTTACACCGAAGCACGCTTGGCACCGATTGCCCGCTTGCTGCTCGATGAAATCGACGAAGGCACGGTGGACTTTGCGCCCAATTACGACGGCTCCACCGAAGAGCCGCGTCAACTGCCGGCGCGCCTGCCTTTTGTGCTGTTGAACGGCGCCAGCGGCATTGCCGTGGGCATGGCCACCGAGGTGCCCAGCCACAATCTGCGCGAAGTGGCGGCCGCTGCCGTTGCCTTGCTGAAGAACGACCAGCTCAGCGACGACGAGCTGTTCGGCCTGCTGCCTGGGCCGGACTACCCCGGCGGCGGCCAGCTGATCAGCTCGGCGGAGGACATTCGCGCCGCCTACCAAAGCGGCCGCGGCAGCATGAAGCTGCGCGCGCGTTGGAAGATTGAAGACCTGGCTCGCGGTCAGTGGCAGATGGTGGTCACCGAGTTGCCGCATGGCACCAGCAGCCAAAAAGTGCTGGAGGAGATTGAAGAGCTCTCCAACCCCAAGGTCAAGGCGGGCAAGAAGGCGCTCAGCCAAGAGCAGCTGCAGCTCAAGGCCAGCTTGTTGGCGGTCTTGGACGGGGTGCGCGATGAGTCGAGCAAGGACGCGCCGGTGCGCCTCGTCTTCGAACCCAAGAGCCGCACGGTGGAGCAGCAAGACCTGATCACCACGCTGTTGGCGCACACCAGTCTGGAGACCTCGGCCTCGATCAATATGACCATGATCGGCGCCGATGGCCGGCCCACGCTGAAGAGCTTGCGGCAGATTCTGAGTGAATGGCTGGGCTACCGCCAGCAAACGGTTTTGCGCCGCACCCAGCATCGTTTGGCCAAGGTCTTGGACCGCATCCATGTGCTGGAAGGCCGGCAGCTGGTGCTGCTCAATATCGACGAAGTCATCCGCATCATTCGCAACAGCGATGAGCCCAAGGCGGCGCTGATCGAGCGCTTCAAGCTCAGCGACCGGCAGGCCGAGGACATTCTCGAGATTCGCCTGCGTCAATTGGCGCGGCTGGAAGCGATCAAGATCGAGCAGGAGTTGAAAAACCTGCGCGAGGAGCAGGCCAAGCTGGAAGACATTCTGGCCAACCCCAATGTCTTGAAGCGCACCGTCATCAAGGAAATTGAGGCCGACGCCAAGCAATACGGCGACGAGCGCCGCACCCTGATCCAAGAAGAAAAGAAGGCGGTGGCCGAAGTTCGCATCGTCGACGAGCCAGTGACCGTGGTGGTCAGCATCAAGGGCTGGGTGCGCGCGCTCAAGGGCCATGACATCGACCCCGCCGCGCTGGCCTTCAAGAGCGGTGACCAGCTCTATGGCACCTTCCCTTGCCGCAGCGTGGACCCGCTGATCGTGTTCGGTAACAACGGCAGGGTCTACTCGGTGCCGGTCTCGGTCTTGCCGGGTGGGCGGGGCGATGGTCAGCCCATCACCACCTTGATCGAGCTGGAAAGTGGCAGCCAGATTGCGCACTACTTCGCCGGCAGCGCCACCCAGCGCCTGGTCTTGGCGGGCACCGGGGGCTTTGGTTTGATCGCTCAGGTGGGCGATTTGGTGGGCCGCCAGAAAGCCGGCAAAACCTTCTTGAGCTTGGAAGGGGATGAGCAACCGCTGCCGCCGTCCGCTGTGCCGGTGGGCGAGGTGTTGGGCGTGCAGCTCGCCTGCCTGAGCCTGAACGGCCGCCTGCTGACCTATCCGCTCGATGAGTTGAAGCACCAGCCCAAGGGCGGTCGCGGCCTGACCCTGGTGGATTTGGAGCCCAAAGATGCGCTGCTCAGCGTGGCCGCCTTCACCCAAAGCCTCTTGGTGCTGGGCACCGGGCGCGGCGCCAAGCCCAAGGAAGAGCTGCTCAAGGGCGTGGGCCTTGCCAGTTATGCCGGCAAGCGCGCACGCAAGGGCAAGGCGGTGGAAGCCTTCCAAAAAGTCTTGCGAGTGCTGGCGCCTTGAGTGCGCGTCTTGCGGGGCCGCGCCGGCGCTGGCTGCTGCAGGCCGGTTTGTCTCTGGCCCTGCCGCAAGCCGCCTGGGCGGGGGGCGAGTCTTTGCCTGAGCTGTGCCAGCGTTTGGAGCAGCAATGCGGTGGGCAAATCGGCTTGTTCGCCTTGCACACCGGCAGCCGGCGCCAGCTGGCCTACCGGGCCGAGCAGCGCTTTGCCATGTGCTCGACCTTCAAGCTGCTGCTGGCCGGCGCGGTGCTGGCGCGCATTGACGCGGGCCAGTTGCGCCACGATCAGCGGGTGCGCTTTGGCCCCCGCGATCTGGTGCCGCATGCGCCGGTAACGGGGGCTTTGTTGGCCTCCGGCACCGTGTCTGCCTCGCTGACCGTGCTGGATCTGTGCGCGGCCATCTTGCTGGAGAGCGACAACCCGGCGGCCAATCTGTTGCTGCCTCTGGTGGGCGGGCCACCGGGCCTGACGCGGTTTTTCCGTGAGTTGGGCGATACCGAAACCCGGCTGGATCGCATCGAGCCCGCGCTCAACAGCAATCTGCCCGGCGACCCGCGTGACAGCAGCACGCCGGCCAGTTTTGTCGGCCTGATGGAGCGGCTGCTTTGCAGCGACACCCTCTCCGACGCCTCGCGCCAGCAGCTCTTGATCTGGATGAATGAGACCGAAACCGGCTTGGGTCGCTTGCGTGCAGGCGCGCCGAAGGACTGGCCCGCCGGCGATAAAACCGGCACTGGGCCGCGCGGCGCCGTCAATGACGTGGCGATTTTTTTCCCGCCCCAACAGTCGCCCATCCTGATGGCGGTATTCATGCAGGGCTCCAGCTGGGAGGTGAAGGCGCTGAATGCGCTGCATGCCGAGTTGGCGGGCAAAGTCTTGGCCGACCTGAGGGCAACGTCGACCTAGGCTGAAGAACCCCGCGGCGCGGGCTGGGCGCTCACTCTGGGACTTACCAGTGTGTGAACGGGTGGGCCGCCAATTGCGAGTTGAAGTAACGTGGGTCCTCGGTGACCTCTGAGCCCAGCCAGGGCGGAGATTCAAAGGTTTGAGACTCGTTTTGAAGCTCGATCTCAGCCACCACCAGGCCGACATTGGCACCGAGAAATTCATCCACTTCCCAGTTCATTCCGGCATGCGGGACGATGTAGCGGATCTTCTCGACGCAAGGCCCATCCGCCAGCTTCAGCAGGGCTTGGGCATCGCCGAGCGGAATCGGGTATTCAAACTCGGCGCGGCTGGCCCCGACGCTGGCGCCCTTGATGGTCAACCAAGCCGACTCACCCGCGATGCGTACCCGCACCGTGCGGGCCGGGTCGCGGCTCAAATAACCTTGGTTCAGGTACTGGCCTTGCCCTTGCTTCCAGCCCTCGCCTTGGACCAGAAACTTGCGTTCGATCTCGACGCCCATGCGTGTGCAGCCTTCAAGCGCGCGCCATCGCGGCGGCGCATTCGCTGACCAGGGCCGGGCCTTTGTAGATCAGGCCGGTGTAGACCTGCACCAGATCGGCGCCGGCTTGCAGCTTGGCGCGCGCATCGGCGCCGCTCATCACGCCGCCCACGCCGATGATGGGGTAGCCGCTGCCCAGCGCGGCGCGCAGCAGGCGGATCACGCGGTTGCTGGCCTCAAACACCGGCCGACCGGACAGGCCGCCGGTTTCTTCGGCATGCGGCAGGCCTTTGACCGCATCGCGCGAGATGGTGGTGTTGGTGGCGATCACGCCGTCGATGCCGTTGGCTTTGAGCGTTTGGGCGATGACGCTGACCTGGTCTTCATCCAGATCGGGCGCAATCTTCACAAACATCGGCACGCGGCGCTTGGCGCTCGCTTCGAGCTTGAGCTTTTTCTCCTGCAAGCTGCCGAGCAAGGCGTCCAGTGCCTCATCGCTTTGCAGCGCGCGCAGGTTCTTGGTGTTGGGGCTGGAGATGTTGACGGTGATGTAGTCGGCATGGGGGAACACGCCCTCCAGGCCGATCAAATAGTCGTCGGCCGCGTTTTCAATCGGCGTGGCGGCGTTCTTGCCGATGTTCAGGCCGACCAAGCCACCGGCGGCGCGGAAGCTGTGGGCGCGCTGCACATTGGCCAGGAAGCTGGCCAGCCCTTCGTTGTTGAAGCCCAGGCGGTTGATCAAGGCATCGGCCTGCGGCAGGCGGAACATGCGTGGCTTGTCATTGCCCGGCTGGCCCTTGGGTGTGACCGTGCCGACCTCGATGAAGCCAAAGCCCATGGCCCCCAGGCCGTCGATGCAGCGGCCGTTTTTGTCCAGGCCGGCGGCCAGTCCGATGCGGTTGGGGAACTTCAGCCCGGCCAGCAGCAGCGGGTCTTGCACCCGGGTTTGCGACCACAGGCATTGGCCCGGCGTGTTTTGCAGCTTGGCGATGGCGCCAAGCGTCAGCTCGTGGGCATGCTCGGGATCGAGGCCGAACAAAAAAGGGCGGGTGAGGGCGTAAGGGATCAAAGGCATGGGCGAATTGTCGCATCGCCCGTCACAGGGGCTTGCGCATTGATAATCCGGCCAAGCCAGGAAAGCCAAACAATGAAAAACCTCGACAACCCTGCCCAAGACCGCGAAGTGGGCTCTCGCGACGCCACGCAAGACAGCACCCGCACCGACGACACCCGCATCGGCGCGGTGCGACCCCTGATCTCGCCGGCGCTTTTGTTTGACGAACTGCCCGCGCCCGACGCCTCCTTGGCCTTGGTGGAAAACGCCCGCCGCGACATCAGCCGTGTGCTGCATGGGCAGGATGACCGCCTGCTGGTGGTGGTGGGGCCTTGCTCCATCCACGACCACGACCAGGCCATGGACTACGCGCGGCTCTTGCGGGATCTGCGCGATGAGCTGAGCCAAGACCTCCTGCTGGTGATGCGCGTTTACTTTGAAAAGCCGCGCACCACCGTGGGCTGGAAGGGCTATATCAACGATCCGCGCCTGGACGGCAGCTTCCATATGAACGAAGGCCTGCGCCTGGCGCGCAAGCTCTTGCTGGACGTGACGGCCCTGGGCCTGCCGGCGGGCACCGAGTTCTTGGACCTGCTGTCGCCGCAGTACATCAGCGACTTGATCGCCTGGGGCGCGATTGGTGCACGCACCACCGAGAGCCAAAGCCACCGTCAACTGGCCTCGGGCCTGAGCTGCCCCGTGGGCTTCAAGAATGGCACCGATGGGGGCATCAAGGTGGCCAGCGATGCCGTGCTGGCGGCCCGCGCCAGCCATGCCTTCATGGGCATGACCAAGATGGGCGCCGCGGCGATTTTTGAAACCCGTGGCAATGATGACTGCCACATCATCCTGCGTGGTGGCAAAGCGCCCAATTACGACGCCGCCTCGGTCGCCGCAGCCTGCGAAGCGATGGCGGCCGCCGGCTTGCGTGAGCAGGTGATGGTGGACTTCTCGCATGCCAATTCCAGCAAGAAGTACGAGCGGCAAATTGATGTTGGCCGCGATGTGGCGGCGCAAATTGCCGGCGGCGATGCACGCATCACCGGCGTGATGATCGAGTCGCATCTGCAACCGGGCCGCCAAGACTTGGCCGAGGGCAAGAGCAAGGCTGATCTTTTGCCCGGCGTCTCGATCACCGATGCTTGCCTGGGCTGGAGCCAAACCGAGCCTTTGCTGCGCGAGCTGGCCGCGGCGGTGCGCGCGCGTCGCCAGGCTTGAGGGTCTAGAAGCGGGGCAAGGCACACAGCGCGGCCACGGCTCCTACCCGGCTTCGCCACCGTTCACGCCCACAGGCCGCGGCTCGCGCTGCTGGGCCTCTTTTGGTCGCATTGCGATTCATTGTTTGAAGCGCGTTCCCTAGAGTTCAGCCATCTCAACACTGAACTCAGGGAGCCAGCGATGACCTCTAGCGCGACACGCCACACCATTCAACAAGGGCCAGCGAGCCCGGCCCTGGGCGGCTGGCGCAGCGGGGTGCATGCCACGGCTGCGCTGCTGCTGCTCGCGGCCTTGCCGGTGCGCCACGCTCAGGCCATGGAAATGGAGCTGGAAGTCAGCGGCCTGCGGCACAGCGAGGGGCGGGTGATGGTGGGGGTGTACACCGAGGCCAACTGGTTGAAAGCCCCCTTGCTTGGCCACAGCGTCGACGCCAGTGCGCAAAAAGATGGCCGGGTGCTGATCCGGCTGACCGAGCTGCCGGAGCAAGCCGGTATGAGGCTCGCCCTCAGCGTCTTTCATGACTTGAACGGCAACGGCAAGCTCGACAGCAATGCCTTCGGCATGCCTAAAGAGCCCTACGGTTTCTCCAACAATGCGGCCGCAAGCTTTGGGCCGCCAAAGTTTGAAAAAGCGCAGTTCGAGGCCAAGCAGGGCGCTCGCATTGCTGTGCAACTGAACTGAGCGGAGCCCGAGCATGCTGCAAAGACGTGATCTTCTCAAAGCTGGTGCCTCTGGCTTGGCGGGGCTGGGCCACTTCAGCCTGCTGCAAGAAGCGCTGGCGCAAGGACTGGCGAGCCCAAACTTACCAAGCTGGGCGCCGGAGCTGGCGCCGCTGCGGGGCTTCAGCGGCCAAGAGCTTTTCGATGCGAGGGACTTGCGCATCGAAGGCCAATTGCCGGCGGGTTTGAAGGGTGTGTACTACCGCAACGGCCCCGGCGTGATGGCGCGTGGCCAAGAGCGCTACAAGCATTGGTTCGATGGGGACGGCTTGGTGCAGGCCTGGACTTTTGGTGAAGGCGCGGTGCATCACAAAGCCCGTTTCGTGCAGACCCAAAAGCTGCGTCAAGAAACGGCTGCGGGTCGCTTCATGGTGCCGGGCTTTGGCACAGCTTTTGCCGACGCCGCCTCACGCAGCCCGGTGCGCCGTGCCGATGATCTGAACACCGCCAACACCAGCGTGATGCTTCAACAGGGCCGCTTGTACGCGCTTTGGGAGGGCGGCAGCGCGCATGAACTCGACCCTGTGAGCCTGGCCACCCAAGGGCCCCGAGATTGGTCCACCGACACCGCGGGCATGCCCTTCTCGGCCCACCCCAAGGTGGAAGCCGACGGCACGGTGTGGAACTTCGGCAGTCAGGCGGGCCAGATGGCGATCTATCAAATCTCCGCCCAAGGCCGTTTGCTGAACAGCCGGGTGTTGAAGATGCCTGTGGATTCGGCCATGGTGCATGACTTTGCCGTTTCGCAGCGCTTTTTGGTGTTCTTGTTGGCGCCCTTGCGGCTGGACATGGAGGCGCTGCGCGATGGCCTCAGCATGGTGGAGGCCATGCGCTGGCAGGCCCGCGAGGCCAGCACCGTCTGGGTGATCGACAAAGCGGATTTGAACCGGCACTGGGTCATGGAGATGCCCGCCGCCATGGTGTTTCACTTCGGCAATGCCTGGGACGATGGCAGGCAGATCCACCTGGACTATGTGGAGGCGCAGGCCTTTCCCATCATCAACAGCGCGCTGACGGACATCATGCGAGGCACCCGACCCAAGCCCAAAGTGTCCAGCCCGCGCTTCCTGCGCATTGACTTGGGCGCCAGCGCCATGGGCTCGGGTTCAGGCATGCAGGCGGCGCGCATTCTGTGGATGGCGCGCGATGAATCGGTGGAGTTCCCGGTGGTGGACCCGCGCGTGGTGGCGCAGCGTTACCGGCATGTGTACTACCCCTGTGCCATCGACACCGGCGAGCGCTGGGGCTTCAACGGCTTGATGCATCTGGACATCGAGACCGGCCGCCGTGAGCGCTTTTCGTTTGGCAACGATGTGGTGCTGGAGGAGCATGTGCTGGTCCCCAAACCGGGCAGCAGCAAAGAGGGCGAGGGCTGGCTCTTGGGCCTGGGTTACGACTTGCGCAGCAAACGCTCATTCGCCTCGGTGTTTGATGCGCAGGCGCTCAGCGCCGGGCCCTTGGCCAGGGTGTTCTTGCCCTACTGGGTCACCTACGGCTTTCATGGCAAGTTCTACCCGAGCCAAGGCTGAAGCGGCGCCGGACGGCGCAGCGCCGCCGCTCGAACCGCGGGGCGCCCGCGAAGATGAATCTTGAGGAAAAGCTCAAAGCTTTTGCACATCCAGGCTGGCGATTTGTTCGCTGCCCTGGGCCCAGCGATGCTGTGGCGCCTCCAAGTCTTGCTCTTGCGCGGCGGTGACTTCAGGGGCAGCCGCAGGTTCAAAGCTGCCGGTGCCCAAGCCCAGCAGGGTGATCAAGGCCAGACCGGCAATCCAGGCTTGCGGGTCACGGCAGCGCTGCAGCAAGGGTTCAAGCCGCTTTTGCAGCGAGGTGGGCAGCGAATGGGCAGCAGTCATGGGCATCATGGTCAGCACTCCTAAGTTCGGCGCGTGTTTGGCGTTGGAATGCTGGGACTGTATAGGCATACAGCTGTAAATGCAAACAGTTGTTGCGTGCGCCCAGGGCGCGGGCCAAGCAGGCCAGTGGCAGATAATGGTGGCCGGCCTTGCAAGGCCGCCCCTCATCCCTCAACAGAAGTTTCCTCAGCATGACCCAAGACGAACTCAAAACCCTGGTTGGCCAAGCCGCTTTGCAATACGTGAAGCCCGGCAGCATTGTGGGTGTGGGCACCGGCTCCACCGTGGACAAGTTCATCGACGCCTTGGCGGCCAGCGGCATCAAGGTGGCGGGGGCGGTGTCGAGTTCGGTGCGCTCCACCGAGCGCATGAAGGCCCTGGGCATTCCGGTTTTGGAAGCATCTGAAGTGGAAGAGCTGGGTGTCTACATCGACGGTGCCGATGAGATCGACCACGCCGGCCACATGATCAAGGGTGGCGGGGCTGCGCTGACGCGCGAAAAGATCGTGGCCGATTTGGCTGAGCGCTTCATCTGCATTGCCGACGAGTCCAAGCTGGTCGACACCTTGGGCAAGTTCCCGCTGCCGGTGGAGGTGATTCCGATGGCGGCAGCGCAGATCGCGCGGGCCTTCGCGGCGCAGCGGGGCGTGGCGACCTTGCGCGCTGGGGTGGTGACCGACAACGGCTGCCAAATCCTCGACGTCACGGGCTTGCAGATTCGCGACCCGATGGCGTTTGAGCGCGAAGTGAACCAATGGCCGGGCGTGGTCACGGTGGGCGTGTTTGCCCGCAACCGCGCCCAGATTTGCTTGCTGGGCACCAAGGAAGGTGTGAAGACGCTCAAATTCCTCTGAGCGTCTCCTGGGTCTGCGCTTGCGGCCAGTCAGCGCCGCAAGCGGAACACGCCAATGGCCTCGGACAGTCGCGAAGACTGATCCCGCAGGCTCTCCGCCGCGGCGGCGGACTCTTCCACCAAGGCGGCGTTTTGCTGAGTCATTTGGTCGAGTTGGGTCACGGCCACATTGACCTGCTGGATACCGTCGCTTTGCTCGCGGGCCGAGGCGCTGATCTCGCCGATGATGTCGGAGACGCGTTGTACGCTGCTGACGATTTCGGTCATGGTGCTGCCCGCGTCTTGCACCAAGCGTGTGCCCGACTCCACCCGCTCGACGCTGGCGCCAATCAGGCTCTTGATTTCGCGAGCCGCCTCGGCGGAGCGTTGCGCCAGCGAACGCACTTCGGAGGCCACCACCGCAAAGCCGCGTCCCTGTTCACCGGCTCTTGCGGCTTCCACCGCCGCATTCAGTGCCAGGATATTGGTCTGAAAGGCGATGCCATCAATGGTGCCGATGATGTCGCTGATGCGCCGCGAACTGGCGCTGATTTCATCCATGGTGCTGACCACTTGGCCGACCACCGCACCGCCGCGCTGCGCCACTTCGGCGGCAGAGCTGGCCAGCTGATTGGCCGTCATGGCGGCGTCGGAGGTTTGCCGCACCGTGCCGGTGAGCTGCAGCATGGACGCCGCGGCCTGTTGCAGATTGGAGGCGGTTTGCTCGGTGCGCCCGGACAAATCATGGTTGCCCACGGCGATTTCGGCACTGGCGGTGCCAATGCTGTCGGTGGACCCGCGCACCTGGCTGATCAACTGCAGCAAGGCGTTCTGCATGGTGTGCAATGAACGCAGTAACTGACCGGTCTCGTCGCTGCCGCCTTGCGGAATCGGGTGGCTGAGGTCGAAGTGCGCGATGGCGTCGGCCACGCCAACGGCTTGACGCAGTGGCGCGGTGATGGAGCGAGTCAACCAAACCGCAGCGGCCACGCCCAGCGCGATGGCGCTGAGTTCGAACAGAATCAGCCCGGTCTGGGCGGCTTGGTTGCTGGCCTCCACCCGTTTCACCGAGACATCGAGCTCCTCACGCTGCTGTTTGACGATGGCTTGAATCGCGCTTTGGAAGCTGCTGGCCGCTGGCTGGAACTCTTGCTCGAAGAGGCTGCGGGCGCGCTCGGCGTCACCGGCCTTTTTGGCCACGGTGACCGCGTCGCGGGCGGCCAAATAGCGCTTGCGGGCGGCCGACAAAGCCTCAAAGGCCTCACGCTCGGCCTTGTCGACCAGCAGCTTTTCGAGGGTTTTTTGCAGCTCTCCGGCGGCCTGGGTGGATTCGGCGGCACTGGCGGCAAAGAACTCGGCCAGGCTGGGGTCGCTGCTGACGGCAATGGCGGTGGTGCGGTTCACGCCATTGGTGATGTTGCGATACCAGTCCGAGGCGGCGCGCTCGGTCACCAGGGTGTGCTCATACATCACACGGGTTTCTTGCGCCACGCCGCGCAAGCACCACAGGCCATACGCCGCGCCCACGAAAGAGATCAGCAGGACCACGCCAAGCACCCAGGACAGCCGTTGGCCGATGCTGCGGCCAGAGAAAGAAGAAAACATGCAGGACTACCTTTCAGGGGAGGACGCGCCGCCTGCCCCCATGGGCCCAGCGCGTCCTTCTGGCTTGTCGGCGCCGCTGCAGCAAAGTTCAGCGCAGGTGTGCGAATGGCGAGTCGCTAGCGCTTCAGGTGCGTCCTGCGCCCGCAATGAAAGGGCTGGTGAGCGTCAAGGGGGGCTTGATGCAGCGCCATCGTGGCTTTGCCGATGCGCACGCACGGCGAAGCGCGCCGGGTCGATGGCGTCCAGCAGGCTGGCTTCCAAAGGGATGGGTGCGCCACTGACCTGCGCGGCCAGCACCTGCGCGCACAAGGCCGCCCAGCCGATGCCCCGCGAGCCCATGGCCATGCACAGGGCCAGACCCGCTTGGCGCGGCAAAAAACGGACTTGGTCTTGTCGCCCCCCATGCGCGCGGATGGGCAGGCCGCCGACCAGGGGCAGACGGTCTGGCGTGGCCAGGCGCCAACCGACGCGACCCACCGGCTGGTCCTGCTGGTCCTGCTGGGGGTACTCGCAGGCTGGCTTGGGGCTCAGATGGGCCAATTCGGCCCACTGCGCCAGATTGGCAGCATGATCGCTGGCGCGCAGCGTGGCGTCGCTGTCGCCGATGTGATGCGTCGCGCCGCACCACAGGCCTTGATCGGTGTCCGCGATGGCATAGCCCAGCCCGGCCACCGGCATGCGCGGACGAATGGCGCTGTGGGCCAGATGGCTGATCTGGCCGCGCTGCTGGATCAGCAGCGCGGCCAAGTCCGGGGCCAGATCTTGCAGCAAGTGCAGGGCCTCATGCCCGCCCGCCAACACCAGCAGTGGTGCTTGGGCCAAGCATCGGCCCTCAGCATCCTGCGCTTGCCATAGCCCATCGATCCATTGCAGATGGGCCACGTCTGCACCGAACCGAGTTTTGGCCCCCGAATGGCGCAGCAGCGCGGCCACAAAGTCGGCGGGCGGGAGGGCGCCGCCGCCGGGGTACAGCCAGGCGGGGTATTGCAGCTCAAGGCCGCTGAGCGCGCGGGCTTGGTCTTGTGTGAGGGCCTGCACATAGTCGCTGGGCAGGCCGAGCCGGTCGAGCTGGCTTTGCATGGCGGCGTGATCCAGCCGGGTTTCCAGGCGCAGCAGGCCTTGTTGCAGCCAAGGCAGCTCGGGCCCGAGCGCTTGGAGCAGGCGTTCGGTGGCCAGCGCGGCGGCGCGATTGAAGCGGGCATGCACGCCGTCATCGGGGTTGAGCGTGCCGTGGAAGAGTCCGCCGGGGTTGCCCGAACTGGCTTGCGCAGGCCCATCGCGACGGTCCAAGACTGTGCTTTGAATGCCCTGCTGGGCCAGCGCCCAGGCGCAGGCCGCCCCGGCCAATCCGGCGCCAATGATCACGGCTTCTTGTGTGCCAGTCGGCGCCAGCGGCACGCGCCCGGCGGGTTTGGGCATTTGATGATGTGGCGCATAACGGGCCACACACATGCCCCCTTTGTTGGCAAAGCCGCGCTGGCGTTGAACGTTGAAACCGGCGGCGCCCAGGCCTTCGCGCACATCAGGGGCCACGCTCCATGAGGCGGCCGTGGCGTCCGGCGCGGCCAGCCGGGGCAGGGCTTTGAGCAGATAGCGGTCCCACATCTCGGGGTTCTGGCGCGGGTTGAAGCCGTCCAGATAGAAGGCGTCGACCTCGGCCACCAATTCGCGCAGCCAGTGGCGCGCATCGCCCAGGCAGAGCAGCAACTGCAACTGCCCTTGGGCAAAGCTCAGCCGATGCAGATTGGCGGTGAGCGGCGGCCAGGCTTGCAGCAACTGCTGAGCCAGCTCGGGCAAGGGCGACTGGCGATGCGCGTGCGCCAGATCTTCCAGGCGCAGCGGGTGTTTTTCAATGCTGATGAAAACCAGCTGAGCACAGCGCTCAGGGTCTTGAGCCCAGGCCTCCCAGGTGGCTAAAAAGTTATTGCCCAGACCAAAGCCGGTTTCCAGGATCACAAAGCGTGGCCGCGACCTCCAGCGGCCCGGCAGCTGATTCGCGCCCAGGAAGACATGCCGGGCTTGTGCCAAGGCGCCGGCGCGGCTGTGATAAACGTCGCCAAAAGCGGGAGCGAAAGGGGCGGCGGGGTCGCTGAAATCGACAACGGCGGGGGAAATGGCGGGCATTTTTTCATGCAGGCTCAAGCGAGGGCCGGCAGTATGACCCAGAGCATGGCGGCCGCCAGCGCCAGCGATGAAAAAAGCACGCCGGCCACCATGAGGGCAAAGCGTCGCCCGCCGCTGAGCCAAGCGGTGACGCTGCGGGTCAGGCTGTTGCTGGCAATGGCGGCCAGCACGCCACGGCACATCAAGTCGGCATCGATCTGCCCGGCGTGCGCCAAGCCCGCCAGCGAAGCCACCGGCGAGTGGGCATCGGCCAGGCCAGCCAGGGTGACCGCGGCAAACAGCCCTGAACTGCCAAAGCGGCTTTCGGCCCAGCTGACCAGCACCGCCACAGCGCTCAGCAAGAGGGCAATGAAGGCCGCTTCTTTCAGGCGCAGCGGGCCGCCGCTTTGCGAGTGTGAGCCGCGTGCCGGCGCCGCGCTGGGCGGGTTTTGGGGCTTCGCTGCCAGTTCGGCGCTGCGCTGGGCGCGCAGCGCCAAGCTGATGCCGGCACCACCTGCGACCAAAATGCCGGCCCCAGCCAGTGGCAGAAACCGCAGCGCCGCTTCCGGCGCCAGGGCCAGCAGCATCAAGGAGGCCTGCAACCAGGTGGCCGCCGTGGACATGATGGCGCCTGAGGTGCAGGCCATCAGCAAGCCGGGCTCGGCCTTGGCTCTTTGGCCCATGGTGGCGATGGTGGCGGTGCTGGAGACCAGTCCGGACATCAGGCCCGACAAAGCCAAGCCTTTTTGCGCGCCGAGCAAGCGCAGCGCCACATAACCGAAAGCCTGCAGACCCAGCAGCAGCAAGAGCAGGCCCATCAGGGAATGGGCCTTCATGCCCGCCAGCCAGGGCAGGGGTTCGGTGGGCATGATGGGCAGCACCACCAGGGCCAGCGCGGCCAGCAGCAGGCCGTCGTGCAACTCTTGTTCTTTCAACCAGCGGGTGGCAAAACGGTGCAGCCCGGTGCGCGCGCTCAGCAAGGCCGTCAATGTGACCGCCGCCGGCGCGCCCAGCATGGGCGCTTGCACGCACAGCACGCCAATCAAATAGGTGGCCAGCAAGGCCATCTCGGTGGTCAGCCCGGGGTCGTGCTCGCTGCTGCGAAAGTAAGCCATCGCCGCCAGCACGGTGATGGCCAGGGCGCCCACCGCCACCAAACCGGGAACCTCCAGGCCATAGGCCAGGGCGCCCGCCAAGGCGGCAATGGTGAAGGTGCGCAGGCCCGCCGGTTCGGCGTGGCGGCCGCCATCATGGCCGCGGCCCTTGTGCCGCTCACGCTCCAGGCCGATCAACAAGCCGCTGCCCAGCGCGGCCAACAAGCCCATGGCCAGTGCGGCGTAGCCGCCAAACGCTTGTTCCAATAAGTTCACAACGCGACCGTCTCTCCATGCTGGGGTGCTCGCACCCGCCAGCCCAACTCGTCTTGGATGCGGGTGCGCAGCGCATCACTGGCAGCGGGATCACCGTGCACCACAAAGGTTTGTGCGGGGGGAGCTTGAAAGTGGCGCAGCCAAGCCATCAGCTCGTCGGCATCGGCGTGGCCAGACAAACCTTCCAAATGGCTGACTTCGGCATTGACGCTCAGGTAGTGGCCGTGCAGCTTGATTTCGCGCGCGCCTTCGACCAGCTTGGCGCCTCGTGTGCCGCTGACCTGGAAGCCAGGGAAGGCAATGTGATGGCGTGCTTGCGGGGCCATGGATTCCAGGTAGTTCAAGACCCGGCCGCCAGTGGCCATGCCGCTGGCCGAGATGATGATGGAGGATTTGGTGCGAGGCCCGGCAAAGCTCTTGGCCATGGCTTGCGAGAGCGCAGGCTTGGTGATGAATTGCACCCCATCGCAAAGATTGGCGGCTGCCGCACCGCTGATGCGCAACAACTTTTTGTGTTTGATGGTCAGTTGGGTGGCCAAATCCGCCATCGGGCTGTCCAGATAAATCGGAACGTCGGCATCCAGTTGCCCGCTGGCGCGCAGCCCTTGCAGCAGGTGCAAGAGCGCCTGGGCGCGGCCGACCGCAAAACTCGGCAACAGCACCGAGCCGCCGCGCCTGAAGGTGTTGCGAATGATTTGTGCCAAGCGGGCCGACACATCTTCGGGCGCATGCAAGCGGTCACCGTAGGTGGACTCAATCAGCAAAACATCGGCATGTGCAATGGCTTGTGGCGGTGGCATCAAGGGGTCATGGCTGCGCCCGAGATCGCCCGAGAACACCAGGGTGCGCCCCTGGGATTCGATGGCAATGGCGCTGGCCCCCAGCAGATGGCCGACGGGCGTGAAGCGGATGGCATTGCTGCCCAGTTGCAGTCGGCCATCGCGGGGGATACCAACAAAATGCGCCAGGGCCTTCTTGGCATCGGCCACGGTGTAAAGCGGCAAGGCGGTGGCGTGTTTGGAACTGCCGTAGCGATTGGCACGGCGGGCGTCTTCTTCTTGCAGCTTGGCGCTGTCTAGCAGCAGTACCTCGCACAAATCGTGGGTCGCGCCGGTCGAGAAAATCTGCCCTTTGAAGCCTTGTTGAATCAGTGCAGGGATGTAGCCGCTGTGGTCCAAATGGGCGTGGGAGAGCAAGACGGCGTCCAAGCTGGAGGCGTCCACGCCGAGCCCGCTCCAGTTGCGTTCACGCAGCGTTTTGTAGCCTTGGAACAGACCGCAGTCGAGCAAGAGTCGCTGCAGTTGTGGCTGGCCTTTTTTGCTTTGCGTGGGCAATTCCAGCAAATGGCGCGAGCCGGTCACGCAATCGGCAGCGCCGAGAAAAGTCAGCTTCATCGCAGGGCTCCCAGGGTTTGCAATTGCTGCGATTCAAGCACCTGCACCGCCGGCCCGGCTTGACCTAGGGCAAGACAGAGTGCGCGAGCGACCACGCTGGCTTCGATGGGTCGCCAAGCCAAGGGAATCAGTGGCAACAAGGGGCGGCTCAGTGCCAGCGCCCAGCGTTCGCCGGGCCGGTCCGGCTGGCCCAGGGCCGCGCGCTCGCCGGCCGCCGCGCGCAAGAGTGAAGGGCGCGCAATCACCAGGCGTTCAAATTGCAAGGCCATCAGGGCCGCCTCCATCTCGCCTTTGACCTGGTTGTAAAAGACCTTGGAGCCGGCGTCCGCCCCCAGCGCCGAGACCACCGCGCAGCGTTTTGCACCGGCATGCTTGGCGGCCTGCGCCACATGCAGCACGGCCTGGAAGTCCACCGCCCGAAAGGCCTCGGCCGAGCCCGCCTGCGCCTTGGTACTGCCCAGGCTGATGATCACGGCCTCGGGTGTGGGCAACGGGGCGCCGCCCAAGTCAGAACGCGAGAAGTCGACCGAATGCGCCTGGACGCGCGGCCCCTGGCTCAGGATTTGAATGGGCCGACGCAGGAGCAAGTCCACCTGGGCGTTTGGGTCCTCCAACAAGCACTGCAAGAGTGCGCGCCCCACCAGTCCATTGGCGCCCGCCAGCCAAAATTTCTTGAGCCGCACGCTCATGGTTGCACCGTCTTGGCGTCCCACACCTTGGGTAAACACGCAGACGGCGACGCCGCCAAAGCGCCCACTTGGCTGCTGTCTTTGCGCGCTGTGCCGCAGAAGTCTTCTTTGATCCAAGGCATGGAGGGCACGGCTTCCAGAGTGCGGCGCCAAGCCAGTCGCAGCGTGTCTGCGTCTTCCAGCACCGCGCTCAGGTCGAGCACCTCGTTCATGCTGGTTTTGGCTTGCGCACCATCGCGCTCCCGGATGCGGCCATCGAGCAAATTGCCATAGACCGTGGCACTGGCGTTGGCCCCTCGGATGTCGATGCCCGCTGTGTTGATCAAGGTGTTGTGGGCCAAAAGCAAAGACGCCGACCGGTTCACATCAATCCCAAAGTCGTTGCAGTGCGCCAGCACATTGTTGGCTGCGACAGCCGCGCGCTGTTCGAACTCGCATTGCTGATCGCGGCAGAAGCGGCGATCGGTGCTGGAGCCGCCGAAAGAAATGCCGGTGCGAATCCCCGCTTGGTTGATTTGCTGGGGTGTGCACACCAAAAGATTGCGTTCGATGCGGGTGCCATGGCCGGCACCCCGCACCAGCATGCCGAAGGAAGACTGCGCGCCTGCGCGCTTGACGAAGTGACTGAGATGGTTGTCCAGCAATCGCCATTTGCTGGCCCCAATGATGTTGATGGGGGCGACCACCGCCTCGGTGTCGCGGGCGCGGCTGTTGCTGAAGGTGTTGAACTGCAGCAAGCCCTCATCGGGCCATTGGTCGGCATCACCATTGACCTGTAAATGGGTGTTGAAATCTTCCATCCAGTTGTTGCGAATGACCGTGCTGCGCGCGCCGCCTTGCACCAAGAAAGCGTGTTTGCAGTCGCTTTGTACCGGGCAATTGCCGCGCAGTTGAAGGTTTTCAAAGACCCAGAACGGGTGCTCGACCTGGAACACCTCGGCCACGGTCGATTCCAAGCGCACTTGGCCAATCTGCCGTGCTTTCACGGTGATGGGCAAGCCTTGCTGACCGGCGCGGGCAGTGCCCAGTGTTTCCGTGATGCGGTAGCGACCCGGGGCCAGCACAATGGTTTGACCAGGCTGGGCGCCACGCATCGCGCGGGCCAGCTCGGCCGGATTGCTGACACGCAACTCAGCCCAGCTGCTGTCGGCCGAAGCGGCGCCGGGCGTGGGCTCCAAAGCGATGGGCGTGCCTTTGCTGTCATAGCTTTGCGCGGGCAGCGGCTGAGGCTGCTGCCCTTTGCCCAATGGCGGCAGTTTGCCGTTTGTTGCCGGTTGGCGTTGGACTTGGGTCTCTGCATAAGCCAGTGCGGGCAGCAGCATGGGCTCCAAGATCTGATGCCCAATCAGTCGAATCCTGGCGTAACGAATCAATTCACCGGGGGTGCGTTGATTGAAGTCGCTGCCTAGCTTGCTGGCATCAAACTGGCGCAGCAGCAAGACCACGAGGGTGATGAGGGCCGCGCCGGCGAGCAAGAGCGCGAACAAGAAGAAGCGGCGAACAGTGAGACGCATGGTGAGTTTCTGCAGCAAGCCAGGGGCCACGGGAAAGAACGGCAAGCCACAGCGCCAAGCTGTTGCTCGCTGACCGGCCGAGTATGCGTGCGGAAACAAAAAAGCCCAACCGGGTTTTGGCTGGGCTTGAACTCAAAAGTAGGGGGCAGCTAGTGCAAACAAGCGCTTCCATGCGGCGGGGTCAGGTCTTGCCTTGGTCGCCCCGCCCGGCTGGCTTTCAACGCTTGGGGCTGGTCAGCCGCGCGCCGCTGTTGCGAGCACCACCACCGCCGCCACCACCACCGGCAGGGCGGCCACCACCGCCACCTGAACGGGCGCCACCGCCGTTGCGTTGGCCGTGCGGCGCGGCTTGCCGTGGCGCCCCGCCGTCACGTGAGTTGTCGCGCGAACCCTGGGGCGCGTGGCTCGATCCACCTCGAGGTGCCGACCGACCGCCGCCGCCACCGGGGCGGCCGCCACGGCCACCACCGCCGGAGCGGCTGCCGTTGTTGTTCAGAATCATGCGGCCCAGCACGATGGGCTCTGGCTTCTCGCTCGGGTCGGGCGCGAAACCGGCGATGACTTCCTTGGGGATCTCGCGCTTGATCAGCTTTTCGATCTCGCGCAAGAAGCCGTTTTCGTCCACGCAGACCAAGGACACCGCCTCGCCTTGCGCGCCGGCGCGGCCGGTGCGGCCGATGCGGTGCACATAGTCTTCGGGCACATTGGGCAGTTCGAAGTTGACGACGTGGGGCAATTGGTCGATGTCGATGCCGCGGGCGGCGATGTCGGTAGCCACCAAGCAGGTCAGCTCGCCGCTCTTGAAGTCGGCCAATGCCTTGGTGCGGGCGCCTTGACTCTTGTTGCCGTGGATGGCCATGGCGCTGATGCCTTGGTCATTCAGGTAGTCGGTCAGGCGGTTGGCGCCATGCTTCATGCGGGTGAACACCAGCACTTGGTGCCAATCGCCGCTCTTGATCAGATGAACCAGCAGTTCCTTCTTGCGCTCGCGGCCCACCGGGTGAACCTTTTGCGCAATCGACTCATTGGTTTGGTTGCGGCGGGCCACTTCGATCAGCGCGGGCTGGTTCAGCAGGCGGTCGGCCAGGTTCTTGATGTCATCGCTGAACGTGGCGCTGAACAGCAGCGATTGCTTCTTGGCAGGCAACAGGGCCAGCACTTTTTTGATGTCGTGCACAAAGCCCATGTCCAGCATGCGGTCGGCTTCGTCCAGCACCAGCATTTGCACCAGGCTCAGGTCCAGCGTGCCTTGCTGGGCGTGGTCGAGCAAGCGGCCGGGTGTGGCCACCAAGATGTCGACGCCGTCGCGCAGACGGTTGATCTGCGGCTGCATGCCCACGCCGCCGAACATCACCATGCTCTTGAGCGGCAGGTATTTGCCGTAGGTCTTGACGCTTTCTTCCACTTGGGCCGCGAGTTCGCGGGTGGGGGTCAGCACCAGGGCACGGATGGCGGGCTTGCCGCGCTTGTTCAGCAGCGGCGCTCCTTGGCTCAGGCGGTGCAGCATGGGCAGGGTGAAGCCTGCGGTCTTGCCGGTGCCGGTCTGGGCACCCGCCATCAGGTCGCCGCCTTGCAAGACGGCAGGAATGGCCTGCGATTGAATGGGGGTGGGAGTCGTGTAGCCGGCGTCGGCGATGGCCTTCAGCAAAGGCTGGGCAAGGCCCAAAGATTCAAAGCTCATTGATGGTTTGTAGAGCACGCATCTTCGGTTGCTGGGCCGCGCTGCAGGGTATGCAACGCCAGTCTGCGAGCCTGCGATAGGAGGCGTACAAGATGACAAAAATAGCAACGCCGCGGAAGACTGGTAGCCGCGGCGTTGGGGCGAAGTATAGCTGGGCTAGGGCAAAACTCCGGTGAAACCCGGGGCTGCGGGCCCGCTTCGATGGGCCGCGGCACGCTGTGGCGTGAACTTGTGACGCCCAAGCGCCGAGGGTGGGCGGCGAAGCTGCGACAATAGGGCGTTTCGCGTCTTGCCAAATCGGCAGTCGCGGCGGGCCGGCACCATTTCTGGGTGCATCAAGGCCGCGCAGCCCCGCAAAATTCTTCGAAAACTCCAGGACAGGATTCCCTCGCCATGGCGCAATACGTCTTTTCCATGAACCGCGTCAACAAGACGGTTCCCCCCAAACGCCACATCCTGAAGGACATTTCGCTGTCCTTCTTCCCCGGCGCCAAGATCGGCGTGCTGGGTCTGAACGGTTCGGGCAAGTCGACCCTGCTGAAGATCATGGCCGGGGTGGACAAGGAGATCGAGGGCGAAGCCATCCCCATGCCGGGCATCAAGATCGGCTACCTGGAGCAAGAGCCCAAGCTCAACCCCGAGCAGACCGTGCGTGAAGCCGTTGAAGAGGGTATTGGCGGCGTGCTGGCCGCCAAGAAGCGCCTGGATGAGGTCTATGCCGCTTATGCCGAGCCTGACGCCGACTTCGACGCTCTGGCCGCCGAGCAAGGCGAGCTGGAAGCCATCATCGCCGCTGCCGGCAGCGAGAACACCGATCTGCAGCTGGAACTCGCGGCCGACGCGCTGAACCTGCCGCCCTGGGACGCCATCATCGGCGTGCTGTCCGGCGGTGAAAAGCGGCGCGTCGCCCTGTGCCGCCTGCTGCTGTCCAAGCCCGATATGCTGTTGCTGGACGAGCCGACCAACCACTTGGACGCCGAGTCGGTGGAGTGGCTGGAGCAGTTCCTGCAGCGCTTCCCCGGCACCGTGGTGGCCATCACCCACGATCGCTACTTCCTGGACAACGCCGCCGAGTGGATTTTGGAACTGGACCGTGGCCACGGCATCCCCTGGAAGGGCAATTACTCCGACTGGCTGGACCAGAAGGAACGTCGCCTGGAGCAGGAGCAAAAGAGCGAAGACGCCCGCGCCAAGGCCATGAAGGAAGAACTGAAGTGGGTGCGCTCCAATGCCAAGGGCCGTCAGGCCAAGAGCAAGGCGCGTCTGGCCCGCTTCGAGGAGCTGAGCGACGTCGAATACCAAAAGCGCAACGAAACCAACGAAATCTTCATCCCCGTGGCCGAGCGCCTGGGCAATGAGGTGATCGAGTTCAAGAACGTCTCCAAGAGCTTTGGCGATCGCATGCTGATCGACAACCTGAGCTTCAAGGTGCCGGCCGGCGCCATCGTCGGCATCATCGGCCCCAACGGCGCCGGTAAGTCGACCTTGTTCCGCATGATCCAGGGCGTGGAAACGCCGGACAGCGGCGAGGTCACCATCGGCAAGACCGCCAAGCTGGCCTTTGTGGACCAAAGCCGCGCCAGCCTGGACTCGGGCAAGACGGTGTGGGAAGACGTCTCGGGCGGCCTGGACAACATCACGGTGGGCAAGTTCGTCATGCCCAGCCGCGCTTACATCGGCCGCTTCAACTTCAAAGGCAATGACCAGCAGAAACTGGTGGGCACCCTCTCGGGCGGCGAACGTGGACGTTTGCACTTGGCCAAGACCCTGGCGCAGGGCGGCAACGTCTTGATGCTGGACGAGCCTTCGAACGACTTGGACGTTGAAACCCTGCGTGCGCTGGAAGAAGCGCTGCTGGAATTCGCCGGTAGCGCCATGGTGATCTCGCATGATCGCTGGTTCCTGGACCGCATCTGCACCCACATCCTGGCTTGCGAAGGCGACTCGCAGTGGTTCTTCTTCGACGGCAACTTCCACGAGTACGAAGCCGACAAGAAAAAGCGCCTCGGCGAAGAAGGCGCACGCCCCAAGCGCATGCGTTTCAAGCCGATCAAATAAGCCGGCAGGCCTGCCTCAAAGCTGGGCTGAGAGGCAGTCAAGCAAAAGGACCTTCGGGTCCTTTTTTCATGCCTTCACAGATCTTTACCGCCCCTGAATGCTCGGCTTACGTGCGGCTCCGAAGATACACACACCGCAAACCACACTTTGGAGCTGTCGATGAATAAGTTTTCTATTAGCAACTTTGGCAAGAAATTCGCGGTGGTGGCCGCATTTGCTGCGGTGGCCGCTTCTGCTCAAGCGATGGGCCCCGGCGGCGCCATGGGCCCTGGCGGCATGCGCGGTGGGCCCGACATGATGATGGGCCGCGGCATTGAACACATGCTGGACAGCGTGGACGCCAGCGATGCGCAACACGCCCAGATCAAGCAAATCATGCAAGCGGCCATGGCTGATTTGAAGCCTCAGCGCGAGGCGGGCCGCCAGATGCACGCACAAATGATGGCCTTGTTGAGTGCGCCCTCTATCGATGCCGGTGCGGTGGAGAACTTGCGTCAACAGATGCAGGCCCAACATGAGCAGGGCAGCAAGCGCATGAGCCAGGCCATGGTGGACGCTGCTCGCGTGCTTTCGCCCGAGCAACGGGCCAAGCTGGCGGAGCGCATGAAGAAAATGCAGGCACGCATGGCTGAGCACCGTGGCGGCAAGCCTGCCGGGCAGTGAGCGAGTTGCTCGCACTTTGACTCACCCGCTGCTCGCTTATGCTTGAGACCCTGACCCAGCGGCCGCAGCAGCGGCCGCGCCTTGCAAGACCCTTGGCCCGACCCCTGATGATGCAAAGACTGTTGCTGATTGATGATGATGCACGACTCACCGCCATGTTGAGTGACTACCTCGGCGGCGCGGGCTTTGAGGTGGTGCTGGCGGGCAGTTTGAGCGAGGGGCGTGAGGCCTTGGCGGGCCAGCCTTTTGATCTGCTGGTGCTGGACTTGATGCTGCCCGATGGTGATGGCCTGGACTTTTGCCGCGAACTGCGTGCAGATGCGCACACGCGTCGCTTGCCTGTGCTGATGCTGTCGGCACGTGGTGAGCCCATGGATCGCATCCTGGGCCTGGAGTTGGGCGCGGACGATTATTTGGCCAAGCCTTTTGAGCCGCGTGAATTGCAAGCCCGCGTCAAAGCCCTTTTGCGGCGCACCGAGCCTGAGCCGGGTGCGGACGATGTCTTGCGCTTTGGTCGATTGGAAATTGATTTGGCCGCGCGCATGGCACGCTTGGATGGCCGCCCCTTGGACTTCACCGGGCATCAATTCGATTTATTGGTGGTCTTGGCACAAAGCCCGGGCCGGGTCTTGTCGCGCGATCAAATCATGGACGCGCTCAAGGGCCATCCGCTGGACGCGTTTGACCGCTCCATTGATGTGCACATCTCGCGCATTCGCGCCTTGATTGAAGATGACCCCAAGGCGCCGCGACGGGTTTTGACGGTGCGCGGCGCAGGCTATGTGTTCGCGCGCAAGCAAGACGCGGACTCGGTCTGACCCACAGCGGCTGAGCCCGGCATGAAGTCGCTGTACCTGCGCATTTATTTGACCCTGGTGGTCTTGCTATTGGCCTTTGCTTTTGGCTCGGCCTGGCTGTTCCAGCGCCATATGGAGAACGAGCGTGGCGGTTTTGAAGCCACGGCCAATGAGCGCATGCTGGCCATGGCTGAACTGCTCTACCAGGCCTTGCCCAGTGCCGACGCGCCGCGTGATTTGCAGGCGCAGGCGGTCGAAGACTGGGGGCGGCGCCTGCGCATGGCGATTGCGCTCAACGATGCCAACGGGCAGCGCATTGAAGCTTCGGAAGTGTTTGAACGCCGCCAGCAGATGGACGCAGCGGTGCCGACCTTACGCATTCCCCTCAAAGACGGGCGCAGCCTTGAATTGATGCGCGGGCCGCGCCAAATGCCTGTTTTGCAAGGCCTGGCCGCTGGAGGCGGTTTGGGCCATGGTCCGGGGCCGGGGTTTGGAGGCGGCATGCAGGGCCCTCGTATGGACGGGCCGATGATGCCTTTGCCCTTTATCGGGCCCAGACCGAATGGCCAAGTCCTGGTGATTTTGTTGGTGCTTTTGTTCATCGGTGTCGCGCTGGGGGCTTATCCGGTGATCCGGCGCCTGACCCGGCGCTTGGAGGCATTGCGCGCGGGCGTCGAGCAGTTCGGCCGCGGCAATTTCGCGCATCGTGTGGATGACAGTGGCAAGGACGAGGTGGCGGCCCTGGCGGTCAGCTTCAATCGTTCGGCCGAGCAAATCGAAGCCTTGATGCGCTCGCAGAAGTCTTTGCTGGCCAATGCCAGCCATGAATTGCGCTCTCCGCTGGCCCGCCTGAAGATGGCGTTCTCGATGCTCAGTGAGAACGCCGAGCGCAGCGACAGCGGGGAGATGAAGTCGCCACAGGCTCAGCGCCTGAGCCAAGAGATCCACGCCAATATTCGCGAGTTGGACGCCTTGGTTGAAGAGGTGCTGCTGGCCAGTCGACTGGAAGCGCGCGACTCGCCGCTGCAGACGCAAAGCGTTGACCTGATGGTTTTGGCCGCCGAAGAGGCCGCGCGTGTGGGCGCCGAGTTTGCGCCCGCACAAGGCCTGCAGCATCTGTCTGCGCCAGGCGACGAGCGCTTGCTGCGCCGCGCTCTGCGCAATCTGCTGGAAAACGCGCGCCGCTACGGCGGCGACGAAGTGTTGCTGCAACTGAACCAACGTCAAGACGGCGGCGCCGAATGTCGGGTGTGTGATCGCGGGCCGGGCGTGGCGCCCGCGATGCGGGAGCGCATCTTCGAGGCCTTCTTCCGCTTGCCCGGCCATGCCGAGCAGGCCGGTGGCGTGGGTCTGGGCCTGAGTCTGGTCAAGCAGATCCTGCAGCGCCATGGTGGCGATGTGCATTGCGAGGATCGCGCGGGCGGCGGCAGCGTGTTTGTGATGCGTCTGCCCAAGGCCTCTTAAGTGGCTTGAGAGACCTGAGTGGCCTAAGTGGCCTAAGTGGCCTAAGTGGCGGGGTGGCTGTTGGCCGCCTCGCGCGCTTCCACACGGTGCACCCAGGCCAAAAAGGTGCTCAAGGCCAGTGCCGCAACCACCAAGCCCGCTGTGGCGGCTGACCAAAAGCCGCGTGCGCCTTGCAAGCCGGCCAGCCCATTGCCGGCATGGCCAAACGCCAAGTAATATCCGCCGCCGAGCCCAAGTCCCCAAATCGCCAAGGCGTAGATCACCATGGGTGCGGTGGCGATGTGGTGGGCGCGCAGCACAAAAGCGGCCAAGGTCTGGCCGGCATCGGCCACATGAAACAGCCAGACCCACAGCAGCAAGGGCATGGCCGCCGCGATGATGAGCGGGTCATGGGTGTACAGACTCAGCACCTGTTCGCGCGCCCCGAACACCAGGGCGCCGACCAGGAAAGACAGGCCCAAGCCAATCTCCAGCCCATGCCAACCCAAGCGCCGGGCCCCCGCCGCATCGTGTGCGCCGACGCTTTGCGCCACCAAGGTGCCCGTGGCATTGGCCAAGGCCAGCGGCAGCATGAACATCAGTGCAATCAAATTGGCCGCGAGTTGATGGCCTGCAACCGCGGTGGCGCCCAGTCGGGCAATGAAGATGGCCATGAAGGTGAAGCCCGTCACCTCGATCAAGATGGAGCCGCCCATCGGCAGGCCCAGCTTCAGCAAGGCCTTGATGGAGGGGCCGTGGGGGCGCCGCCATAGAGCCCCGTGTAGGCCAAAGGGGCGGTAAAACGGGTCTTTGCGCATCAGTGCGAAAGCGATCAAGGCCTGAGACCACATGGCAATGGCCGTGGCCAGCCCGCAGCCCGCTGCGCCCATCGCCGGCACTTGCCAAGGTCCCAGGCTGAAGCCTTGAATGAAGGCCAGGCTCATTGGCACTTTCACCAGCAGGCCGCTGATTTGCAGAAGCATCACGGCCTTGGGCCGCGAAACCGCCACGGTGAAGCCGCGAAAAGCCGTGAAGAACAAAGAGGCGGGCAGGCTCAGCGCCAAGGCCCATAAATAGGCCCGGACCTTGGCCTCCACCTCCGGGCTGGTTTGCGACAGGGCCAAAAAGGGCTGCGGGAACAGCAGGATCAGATCACCCAGCGCCATCAAGCCCAGGCAAAGCCAAAGCATCTGATGCAGTTGATCGCCGGCCTGCTGCAACTGGCCGGCACCGAACAGGCGGCCCACCACCGGCGAGATGGCCATGACCACGCCCATCAGGCCGACAAAGATGGTGATGTAGATGGCACTGCCGACCGCCAGCGCCGCCAGGTCGATGGCGGAATAGCGCGCGATCAAAAGCGTGTCCACCGTGCTGAAGCCCAGCACCGCCAATTGGCCGACCAGCACCGGCCAGGCCAGCGGCACGATGCGGCGCAGGCTGTCGATGCGGGTGAGGCCGGCCGAGTCGGCGTGACTCAAGGCTTGCGGCCCTCCAGCGTTTGCGGGTGGTCGACGCCCTTGAATTCGTGGGCACGCTCGGCATAGCGATTGAAGCGCCAGGCGCTGGCCTCCATCGAAATGCGACGCCAGGTGACGCGTTTTTCTGCCGGGCTCATCACGGGCCAGTGCTGCACCTCATCAAAGCTGCGGCCACAGCCTTTGCAGATTTCATCGCCCTGGCTGGTTGAGCAGATTGCGATGCAAGGGGCGTCGGGTGTGCTGGCATACCAGCCCAGCCATGCCTGCTTGGCCTCAGCAGGCATGCTGTCTTCATCGCACTCGGTTTCGCGGTAGTAGACCAGCAGACCATAGACCTCGGCCAAGGCGCGCACCTCGGCGCAGGCGCTCAGCCCATCCGGAGACGGATGCTGCTCGCGCCACCAGTTGATGGCGGCTTCGATATCGGTGATGTGAATGCCGGCCATGGCCTGCCTCAGTAGCTCAGGCCGATGGCGGCGCGCACTTCCCGCAAGGTCTTGCGGGCCACGGCGCGCGCACGCTCGGTGCCCACTTCCACAATCCACTGCACCTGCTTGGGGTTGGCCAAATACTCGTTGGCGCGTTCGCGCCAAGGGGCTTGTTCTTTGTGGATGGCGGCGATCAGCGGTTGTTTGCAGTCCAGGCAACCGATGCCGGCCGAGGCGCAGCCTTCTTGCACCCAGGCGCGGGTGTCGCTGTCGGAGTAGATCTGGTGCAGCGGCCACACCGGGCAGCGTGCCGGGTCGCCGGCATCGCTGCGGCGCACACGTTGTGGGTCGGTGGGCATGGTGCGAATCTTTTCGCTCACCACTTCAGGCTCGTCACGCATGGCGATGGCATTGCCAGCGCTCTTGCTCATTTTTTGGCCATCCAAGCCGGGCAGACGCGAGGTGTCGGTCAGCAGGGCTTGCGGTTCGGGCAGGATGGCTTGCTCGGGGCAGTAGATGCGGTTGAAGCGCCGCGCCACCTCACGGGTTACTTCGACGTGCGCGGTTTGGTCTTCGCCGACCGGCACAAACGCGGCCTTGTAGATCAGGATGTCAGCGGCTTGCAGCAGCGGGTAGCCCAGAAAACCATAGGTGGCCAACTCGCGATTCTTCTCGACCTGGTCTTTGTAGCTGGGGATGCGCTCCAGCCACGACGAAGGCGTGCTCATGGCCAGCAAGGTGAACAATTCCGCGTGCTCCGGCATGCGGCTTTGGATGAAGAGCGTGGCTTGCTCGGGGTCGATGCCTGCGGCCAGCCAATCCACCACCATGTCATAGACATTGCGCTCAATCGACTCGCGATCTTGGAAATGCGTGGTCAGCGCATGCCAGTCGGCCACGAAGAAGAAACAGTCGTGGCTGTGTTGCAGCTGTACCCAGTTCTTCAGGGCGCCGTGGTAGTGGCCAAGATGCAGGGCCCCGGTGGGGCGCATGCCGGAGAGCACGCGTTGACGGAGGGGCGGTGCAGGGCGGATGTCGGAGCTCATGAAGGGTCTTCGGACGGGAAGGGGCAAGGGGGGGTGCTGGCAATGGGCTCAAGCGCAAATGCGCGCCAGCAAGGCGGCGCTTGGGCGCAGAGAAGCCGGTCGGCGATTGTAGGCAGCTACACTGCCGCCCCATGAAAAGCATTGTCATTCTGATCTCGGGTCGCGGCAGCAATATGGAAGCCATCGTGCGCGCCTGCGCCGCCGAAGGCTGGCCGGCCCGCATTGCGGCGGTCATCAGCAATCGGCCCGGCGCGGCGGGTTTGGCTTTTGCCGCTCAGCATGGCATTGCCACAGCGGTGCTCGATCACAAAGCGTTTGCGAGCCGTGAGGCTTTTGATGCCGAGCTGCAGCAAGTCATTGACGGCTTTGCACCGGATCTGCTGGTGCTGGCCGGGTTTATGCGCATCTTGACCCCGGCCTTCACCGCGCATTACGCCGGACGCATGTTGAACATCCACCCGTCCTTGCTGCCCGCCTTTACCGGCTTGCACACCCATGCGCGGGCCCTGGAAATGGGCTGCAAATTTGTCGGTGCCACGGTGCACTTTGTGACCGCCGAGCTGGATCACGGTGCCATCGTGGCGCAGGCGGTGGTGCCGGTCTTGGCGGGCGACGACGAGGACAGCCTGTCGGCCCGGGTCTTGAAGCTGGAACACCGCATGTATCCGCAAGCGGTGCGCTGGTTTGTGCAAGAGCAGTTGCTGATCGAAAACGGCGTGGTGCGCCAAAGCGGCGGAGAGAGCCAGTCTTTTATTTGATTAATCCGGCGAGGATGTTGATCGCCAGGGCCAGCACCCCGGTATTGAACAAAAAAGACAGCACGGCGTGCAGCAGCACCAGTCGGCGCATCGGTCGGGCGCTGACGGCCACATCCGAGGTTTGCGAGGTCGCAGCCAGGGTGACCGAGAAATACATGAAGTCGATATAGCCTGGATGCTGTTCTCCCTTGGGGAATTCGCCTGGGAATTCCAGTCCATGCGGACGATCGGCCCCGGTGTGATACAGGCTGGCGTAGGCCAGTGCAAATTCCACTGGCAACAGCAACCAGGAGCCTGCCACTGTGGCCAGCGACAAGATCAGATAGGGCCAAGTGTCTTCGGCCCCTAGACCTTGCTCCAAGTGCTTCAACTCCAGCGTCATGGCGCCCAAGCTGGCCAGTGCGCCCAACACGGCCAGCAAGAGCACGGTGCCCACCCCGTCGGCTTGAGCCCGCGCATGGCTTTGAATGTGTTGCGGCTGCGCCGTCAACATCATGCGAAGCACCAGCGCGAGGTACAGCCAGACGCCCAGATTCCAGCTCAACAGGCCGCGGGTCACGGGCGAGCAATGGGCGGGCCACAGCCAAGCGGCGCCCAGCCCGGCGCTCAGCGCTACCAGCAGGCGAGGCCGAACCCGCAACTGTTGCCACAGCTTCACGGACTCAGGCCTTGCTTGGCATGATGGGACTGAAGCGTGCCACGCGCTGGCCTTCGAATTCCAGCGACTCAAAGAACATGGCATGGGGTCGCACCCACAATCCGGTGGCGTTGTAAAGTGGCCGGTAGACCACCAAGGGCTCCAAGGTTTCGCTATGACGTGCTGCACCAAGCACTTCGTATTCGCCTCCTTTGTAGTGGCGATAGAGACCGGTTGGCGTCTCAGGCAGGGCGGGTAAATCGTCGTTCATGGTGCATGTTTGTGACTGGGCGTCACAAGCAGGGATAATCGGGCCATGCATCCTAATGCCCTTCTTGATCTGAGCTGCGAGCTTGTGCGCGCCGTGCTCCAACTGGACAGCCCTGCCGACAGCGTGGTGTCTGCCTTCTTCCGTAAACACAAGGCCTTGGGCCAGCGTGAGCGACATGCGCTGGCCGAGACAGCCTATGCCGTGCTGCGTCAACGTCCCTTGCTGCAACATTTCGCGCAATCGGGCAGCGGGCCGACTGAACGCCGTTTGGCGATTCTGGCCTGGCAGGGCAACGCCAGCTTTATGCGGGGCGCGCTGAGCGAGCAAGAAAAGCAGTGGCTGGAGCAGGTGCAAGCCATGGACAAGAGTGGGCTGCCCGCCAAACTGCGCCACTGCCTGCCCGAGTGGTTGGCCAAACCTCTGATGGAACGCTTGGGCGAAGAACAGTTCTGGCGCTTGGCCGAAAGCATGAATGAGCAAGCGCCGTTGGATTTGCGCGTCAACACCTTGAAGATCAAGCGCGAGGAAGCGCAAGAAATTTTGAAGGCCGCCCAGATCGAGGCCGAGCTGACGCCGTTCTCCCCACTGGGCCTGCGTGTGCACGGCAAGCCAGCTTTGAACAAGCTGGACATCTTCACCGGCGGCAGCATTGAAGTGCAAGATGAAGGCAGCCAGTTGCTGGCCTTGATGCTGGACGCCAAGCGTGGCGAGATGGTGGTGGACTTTTGCGCCGGTGCTGGCGGCAAGACCCTGGCCTTGGGCGCGGCCATGCGCAATACCGGCCGGCTTTATGCATTTGATGTGTCTGGCCACCGCCTTGCTTCGCTGAAGCCTCGTTTGGCGCGCAGCGGCTTGTCTAACGTCTATCCGGCGCAGATTTCGCATGAGCGCGACGAGCGCATCAAGCGCCTGAGCGGCAAGATTGACCGGGTGTTGGTCGATGCGCCTTGCTCAGGCTTGGGCACTTTGCGTCGCAACCCAGACTTGAAATGGCGTCAGTCGCTGCATGCGATTGAGGAGTTGCAGGCCAAGCAAACAGCGATTTTGGCCAGCGCGGCACGCTTGTTGAAGTCGGGTGGTCGCCTGGTTTACGCGACGTGCAGCTTGTTGGACGCCGAGAACGAGCAGATTGCCCAAGCTTTCGAGGCGGCGCATCCGCAGTTCAAGCGCTTGGCAGCCGAGGAGGTGTTGGCCAAGGCCCATGTGGAAGGGGCGCAGTCCTTGACCGAAAACGGCTTTTTGCGCTTGTGGCCACACCGGCACCAAACCGATGGCTTTTTTGCTGCGGTCTGGGAGCGCCAGTAATGCACGGCAAGCAGGCGTTTGCTCAAGAGTGGACTGTGTTGATGGGGTCAAGCCCGCAGATACGGTTTCGTTGAATTAGGGGGTGTCGCCTACAATCGGGCGATATATTCCATTTTGGTGCTCAATCGCATGAGCAGGGTTAGGAACTGATGAACTTCTTGATGACGATACATGATGCCGTGGTGCAGTGGTTGGCCAACGGACTGCTGGATGCGTCCGCATGGCAGATGGTGGTCTACACCCTGGTCATTACGCATTTCACCATCTTGTCGGTGACCATCTTCTTGCACCGTGCGCAAGCGCACCGTGCGCTGGATCTGGGTCCCATCCCTTCGCACTTCTTCCGCCTGTGCCTGTGGCTGACCACGGGCATGGTGACCAAGGAGTTTGTGGCCGTGCACCGCAAGCACCACGCCAAGTGCGAGACCGAAGAAGACCCGCACAGCCCGCAAACCCGCGGACTGAAGGCATTGTTGCTGACCGGTGTTGAGCTCTATCGCGCCGAAGCCAAGAATGCCGAGACGATCAAGAAGTACGGTCTGGGTACGCCCGATGACTGGATTGAACGCAATCTCTACACCCGCTACAGCTGGCAAGGCGTGGGCTTGATGATGATCATCAATCTGGCCTTGTTTGGGGCGATTGGTCTGACGATTTGGGCGATTCAGATGGTGTGGATCCCTGTTTGGGCCACCGGCGTGATCAATGGCCTGGGCCACTGGTGGGGTTATCGCAATTTCGAGGCACCCGATGCTTCGACCAATGTCTCGCCCTGGGGCATCTTGATCGGCGGCGAAGAACTGCACAACAACCATCACACCTACCCGACCTCGGCCAAGTTCTCGGTCAAGCCCTATGAGTTCGATATTGGTTGGGGCTATATCCGCGCTTTTGAGATGTTGGGTTGGGCCAAGGTCCGCAAGACTGCGCCCAAGCTGCGCCATGGCGAGATCAAACAGGCCGACAAAGACACGCTGGAAGCCGTGATTGCCAATCGCTACGAGGTGATGGCTAGCTATGGCCGTGGCCTCAAGCAAGCCTGCGCCGCTGAACTGGCCAAGCTCAAGGCGCAAGGCCAGGAGCAAAGCGCTCAGTGGGCTCAATTCAAGGCGGCCAGCCGTTGGTTGCACCGCGACGAGGCGCGCATTCCTCAGGCGGTGCTGACCCAGATCGCCACTCTGCGCGCAGCCAGCCCCTCGTTGGACAAATTGGTGGTGATGCGCGAAGAGCTGCGCCAGCTCTGGACCCGCACCAATGTGTCGGCCGAGCAATTGGTGGCTGATCTGCAAGCCTGGTGCCGCCGTGCAGAAGAGAGCGGCATCGCCGAGTTGCGCAACTTCTCGATGAGCTTGCGCGCGGCGCGCGTCTGAAGGCGCTCCCAGCCCGGTTTTGCGCTCGCATTGAGCGCAATCAAGAAAGGCGCCAAAGTTTGGCGCCTTTTTCTTTGTCTGTGCGAAAGGCTGGCACTGCCGGTGTGTGCAGCGTATCCATCACTTTGTCGCTGTGCCCGGTTGGCAGTGAACTGTGGGACTCGCTTTCGTGGCCTTGCTGCGTAGTGCTGATGCTCGCTGTGTTTGAGGCCGGCTTTGCCTTGCGGCTAAGGCGCGCGAAGTATTGGCGGGCGTATGAACGACTGGCGCCTGCTGCGAGGCCGTGATGATTGATGGCGAGTAAAAATAAATGCGCAGGCAGCGGTAGCACTGAGGCTCCCATGAGAAAACCCCGGCAGCTTGCGCTGGCGGGGTTTCGTTTTGTCTGGCGCCGACCTGAGGGTCGGGGCTGACTTATCTCAGCTTGGTCTCTTTGTACAGAACATGCTTACGAGCCTTGGGGTCGAATTTCATGAATTCGAGCTTGCCGGTCGTGGTCTTCTTGTTCTTGTCGGTGGTGTAGAAGTGACCGGTACCTGCGGTCGACTCCAACTTGATTTTTTCGCGTGCGCCTTTGGCCATGATTGTGCTCCTTCAGTCTCAGTTCTAGATCAGAGCTCGCCCTTGGCGCGCAGATCGGCGACGACCTGGTCGATACCGACCTTGTCGATCAAACGCAGTGCAGCATTGCTGATGCGCAGACGGATCCAGCGGTTCTCTGACTCCAGGAAAAAGCGGCGGTACTGCAGATTGGGCAGAAAGCGACGCTTGGTTTTGTTATTGGCGTGAGAAACATTGTTTCCCACCATGGGCTTCTTGCCCGTGACTTGACAGACGCGTGCCATTGACGCTTCTCCTGTTTGAATTGATGACCGATTGCCCCGGCAGCTTGTTTGGCGCATGGCTCAAACGCAGCGAGGCAATCATTTGACCGCTATATGCAAGCTAAACCCTCGGATTCACATCTTTCGGGCGCGGTCCATCCAGCAAGCAAGCGTGAGAGTATAGCAGGCTTTTGGTCTAGCGCCTAGGGCTGCGCATTCAGGCCTGTTCTTGCTCCAAGAAGCGCTGCGCGTCCAAGGCCGCCATGCATCCGGTGCCGGCGCTGGTGATGGCTTGGCGATAGACGTGGTCTTGCACATCACCGGCAGCGAAGATGCCGGGCACGCTGGTCATGGTGGCGAAGCCATTGGAGCCGCTGCGGGTCAGGATATAGCCGTCTTTCATCTCCAACTGGCCCTTGAAGATGTCGGTATTGGGCTGGTGACCAATCGCGATGAAGCAGCCGTGCAGGGTCAGGTCTTGCGTGCTGCCGTCTTGGGTGCTCTTGATGCGCACGCCGGTCACACCGCTTTGATCGCCCAGCACCTCATCCAGCGTGTTCCACAGATGCAGCACCACATTGCCGGACTCGGCCTTGGCCATCAACTTGTCCACCAGAATCGGTTCGGCGCGGAACTTGTCGCGGCGGTGGATCACATGCACCTTGCTGGCGATATTGCTCAGGTACAGCGCTTCTTCAACCGCGGTGTTGCCGCCGCCGACCACGCAGACCTCTTGGCCCCGATAGAAAAAGCCGTCACAAGTGGCGCAGGCACTCACCCCGCGGCCGGAGAAGGCCTCTTCGGAGGGCAGGCCCAAGTACTTGGCCGAAGCGCCGGTGGCGATGATCAGGGCGTCGCAGGTGTAGGTCGCGCTGTCGCCCTTGAGTGTGAAGGGGCGCTGCGAGAAATCCACCGCATTGATGTGATCGAACACGATTTGAGTCTGGAAGCGCTCGGCATGCTTTTGGAAGCGCTCCATCAACTCTGGCCCTTGCACCCCCATCACATCGGCGGGCCAGTTGTCGACTTCGGTGGTGGTCATCAATTGCCCGCCTTGGGCCATGCCAGTCAGCAGCGTGGGCTTGAGGTTGGCGCGCGCCGCGTAGATGGCGGCCGTGTAACCGGCTGGGCCCGAGCCCAGAATCAAAAGCGAGTGGTGTTGGGTGGCTTGGTTCATGACGGGAATATGAGGTGAGGGCTGCGTCAATCAAGAAGACTGGCCGGTTTTTTCCGGCCTAAACCTGATTTGAAAGCAGGGCTGGGTTGACACAATGCGCCCATTCTAGGCATCGCCACACGCAGATGTTGGGTTGCCAAATCAAACCTTAGTCAATGGAGGCTGTTTATGGCGATGTTGTCCAATTTGGATCTGATCCGCAGGGTGCCCTTGTTTTCCTTGCTCACCACCGATCAGGCGCAGTCCATTGCGGACAGCGTGGTCAAACGGCGTTTCAAGCGTGGCGAATTGATTGTGGAGCAGGGCACCAAGTCCAATGCCTTGTTCATTTTGCTCAATGGCCGGGCTCGCGTGCTGACCGCAGATACCCGCGGTCGCGAAGTGATTTTGGCGGTGCTGCAGCCCGGCGATTACGTCGGTGAAATGAGTTTGATTGACCATGAACCTCATTCGGCCACGGTGCGTGCTGAGGTTCAAACCGATATGTTGGTGCTGGGGCGCAATGAGTTCGCGCGCTGCCTGCCTGAGAGCAGCAGCTTGTCGTATGCGATCTTGCGTGGCTTGGTGGCGCGTTTGCGCAATGCTGACCGTCAAATCGAATCGCTCGCCTTGTTGGATGTGTATGGCCGAGTGGCCCGCACCCTGCTCGATATGGCCGACGATGAAAAGGGCCTGAAGATCATTCGCGGCAAGGTCTCGCGTCAAGACATGGCCAAAGTGGTAGGGGCCTCGCGTGAGATGGTCAGCCGCGTCATGAAAGACTTGGAAGAGCGCGGCGTGATTGAAACGCTGGAAAACGGCTCGGTGGTCATCAAAGAGCGCTTCCCCGGTTGAGGGTAGGCTGGGTCCGCTGGCACTGCGGCGCCTGAAAAATTGAGGAAAGCTCTCGCCTAAGAGTCTTGCCCGCTTGGGTGACAATGGCGGCATGAGTTTTCCCCTGGCATCCCTGTTGCGCGGCGACGAGCCTGGCGCAAGTGACAAAGTCTATAAGCGCCAAGGCAAAAAGGCGGCCGTGCCGCCGCCGGCCAAACCCAATCCGCTGCGCACCCCGCTTTGGCTGTTGATCAGCGGCTTGCTGTGGTGCTTGGTGGTGTTGGCGCTGGTTTCTCATGATCGCTCGGACGCCGCCTTCTCGATCTCGGGGGGGCGAGACCTGTATGCCAATCGATTTGGTGCGGTCGGCGCCTGGATTTCTGACCTTCTTTTGTTCACCTTTGGCTACTCGGCCTGGTGGCTGTTGCTGGTCGGGCTGCGCTCATGGCTGAGCAGTCTGGCCGGCTTGCTGCGCGCCGAAGATGAGCAGGCACCGGCGAAGAGCGCGGCCCGTTCAAGCGCGCTGTGCTTCTTGGGCCTTGTGTTGCTGATGGGGGCCAGCTGCTCTTTGGAGTGGACGCGGCTGTATCTCTGGGAGTCACGTCTGCCGGGGCATGCGGGCGGCGTTTTGGGCTACACCCTTGGGCCCTGGGGCATGCGAGTTTTTGGCTTTGCCGGCTCTGGCGTGGTCAGTATCGTGCTGGCCTTGGCGGGCGCGGCCTTGGCTTTGAATTTCTCTTGGTTGAAGTTAGCCGAGCAACTCGGCAGCCGCATCGACCGCTTGCGTGAGCAGCGCCTGGAGCGCCGCGAGATCGCCGAAGACCAGCGTGTGGGTGAGCAAGCGGCGCAAGAGCGCTTGCATGAGCATGTGGTCGAGGTCGAGCGTCAAGTCGTTGCCGAACATGCGCCCATCGTCATCGAGGCGCCTGTGTTCGAGGTGCCCAAGTCCACCCGCGTGGCCAAGGAGCGTCAAACCACCTTGTTCGCAGACGCCAGTGACACCAAGCTGCCGCAGGTCGACTTGCTGGATTCCGCCCCGGTTCAGGTGGTCTCGGTCACGCCTGAGTCTCTGGAAATGACCTCGCGCATGATCGAGAAAAAGCTGCGCGACTTTGGCGTGGAGGTGCGCGTGGTGGCCGCCTCACCCGGCCCTGTGATCACCCGTTATGAGATTGAACCCGCCACCGGTGTCAAGGGTTCGCAGATTGTGGGTCTGGCCAAAGACTTGGCGCGCTCGCTGAGTCTGGTGTCTATTCGCGTGGTCGAGACCATTCCCGGCAAAAACTATATGGCGCTGGAGTTGCCGAATGCGCGGCGCCAGACGATTCGGCTGTCCGAGATCTTGGGCTCGCAAATCTACGCTGATGCCAGCTCTCAGCTGACCATGGGCCTGGGCAAGGACATCGTGGGCCTGCCGGTGGTGGCTGATCTGGCCAAGATGCCTCACTGCCTGGTGGCCGGTACCACCGGTTCGGGCAAGTCGGTGGGTATCAACGCCATGATTCTGTCCTTGCTCTACAAGGCCGAAGCGCGCGATGTTCGCTTGATTTTGATCGACCCGAAGATGCTGGAAATGAGCGTCTACGAAGGCATCCCGCATTTGCTGGCGCCGGTGGTGACGGACATGAAGCAGGCCAGCAATGCGCTGAATTGGTGTGTGGGCGAGATGGAGCGCCGCTATAAGCTCATGAGCAAGATGGGCGTGCGCAATCTGGCGGGCTACAACAAGAAGATCGACGAAGCCACGGAACGTGGCGAGAAGATCGGCAACCCCTTCAGCCTCACGCCCGAGGAGCCGGAACCGCTGGAGCGCCTGCCATTCATCGTCGTGGTGATCGACGAGTTGGCCGACCTGATGATGGTGGTGGGCAAAAAGATCGAAGAGTTGATCGCTCGTCTGGCTCAAAAGGCGCGTGCCGCCGGTATTCACCTGATTTTGGCGACGCAGCGGCCCTCGGTGGACGTGATCACGGGCTTGATCAAGGCGAACATCCCGACGCGTTTGTCCTTCCAGGTCAGCTCCAAGATCGACAGTCGCACCATCCTTGATCAAATGGGCGCCGAGGCGCTGCTGGGCATGGGCGATATGCTCTACATGCCCTCGGGCACCGGCTTGCCCATCCGCGTCCACGGTGCCTTTGTCAGTGATGACGAAGTGCATCGGGTGGTGACGTATCTGAAAGAGCAGGGCGGTGAGCCCAATTACATAGAGGGCATTCTGGAAGGTGGAGTGCTCGAGGGGGATGGTGGCGGCGAAGGCGGCGGCGTCGGCGGCGGTGACGGCGAGGCCGACCCTATGTATGACCAAGCCGTCGCCATTGTCTTGCAGCACCGTCGGGCTTCCATCTCCTTGGTGCAGCGCCATTTGCGCATTGGCTACAACCGCGCCGCGCGTTTGCTGGAGCAAATGGAGAAGTCCGGCTTGGTGTCTGCCATGGGCAGCAATGGCAACCGCGACCTTTTGTTGCCCAAGCGGGAGGAGTAAATCAAATGACACGCAGCAGCAGCCTGAAGTTGATGGCGCTTGCCGGCTTGCTGGGCCTATGGGGCTCGGCCCGAGCCGATGCCGTGGCGAGCTTGCGCGACTTTGTCCAAGAGGTCAAAGCAGCGCGCGCGCAATTCAGCCAAACAGTGGTTTCGCCGGATGGGGCGCGCAAAAAGAGTTCCTCTGGGCACTTTGAGTTCCAGCGGCCCAACCAGTTTCGATTCGCTTACACCAAGCCCTTTGAGCAACTGATCATTGGCGATGGTCAAAAGGTCTGGATCTACGACGCCGATCTGAACCAAGCCAGTTCGCGTCGCATGACGCAAGCCCTGGGGGCGACCCCTGCAGCCTTGCTGGCGGGTGGCAATTTAGAACGAGATTTCACGCTCAAGGCGCTGAGCGCCGAGGGCGGCTTGGAATGGGTGCAGGCCTTGCCACGTCAGAGCGAATCAGGCATTCAGTCTTTGAAAGTGGGTTTCAAGGGGCGCGATTTAGCGGCCCTTGAAATTGTTGATGGATTTGGCCAGCGCTCGCGGCTTGACTTCAGTGGCGTGGTAACCAACCCCTCCATCAAGCCGGAGACCTTTAAATTTGTTTTGCCCGCCGGAGCGGATTTGCTTGAACAGTAAGTTGTCAATGCGCGAGGCGCTGAGCTCATGACGGATCTGTTCTCTCAAGCGCCAGTGGCCCCCCTGGCCGAAGTGCTGCGTCCGCAGACCCTGGATGAGGTGATTGGGCAGTCTCATCTTTTGGGCGAGGGCAAGCCTTTGCGCTTGGCCTTCCAATCCGGCAAAGCCCATTCCATGATTTTCTGGGGACCGCCCGGGGTGGGCAAGACCACCCTGGCTCGCCTGACGGCCCATGCGTTCGGCAGCGAGTTCATCGCTTTGTCGGCCGTGTTTTCGGGGGTCAAAGACATCCGTGTGGCCATGGAGCAGGCGCAGCAATACCTCTCCCAGGGCAAACACACGATTTTGTTTGTGGATGAGATCCACCGCTTCAACAAGGCGCAGCAAGACGCATTGCTGCCGCATGTGGAGTCGGGCTTGTTCACTTTCATCGGCGCCACCACCGAGAACCCGTCTTTCGAGGTGAACTCGGCCTTGCTGTCGCGCGCCCAGGTTTATGTGCTGAAGTCTTTGACGGAGGCGGAGCTCAAGCTGCTGCTGAAGCGTGCCCAGAGCCGGGCCATCGCCGACTTGCAATTTGACGAGGCCGCCGTCGATACCTTGGTGGGCTATGCCGACGGCGACGCGCGGCGCTTCTTGAACCTGTTGGAGCAATGCCATACCGCGGCAGGTGCGGCCGGCCGGGTTCAAATTGATGCGGAGTTCATCAGCAATGCCTTGAGTCTGAACGCGCGCCGCTTTGACAAGGGTGGCGACAATTTTTACGACCAAATCTCAGCGCTGCACAAATCCGTGCGCGGTTCCAACCCCGATGGCGCCCTGTATTGGCTGTGCCGTATGTTGGATGGCGGCGCCGACCCGCGCTATTTGTCGCGTCGTATCGTTCGTATGGCTTGGGAAGACATCGGTCTGGCCGACCCGCGCGCCTTGCAAATTGCCAATGACGCGGCCCTGACTTACGAGCGCTTGGGCAGCCCCGAAGGCGAGTTGGCGCTTGGGCAGGCGGTGATCTATTTGGCCGTGGCAGCGAAGAGCAATGCGGGCTACACGGCCTATAACGCGGCGCGTGCTTTTGTGAAACAAGACAAGAGTCGCGAAGTACCTGTGCATTTGCGTAACGCCCCAACTCGACTGATGAAAGAGCTGGGTTATGGCCATGAATACCGGTACGCGCATGATGAGCCACACGCTTATGCCGCAGGGGAGCGCTATTTGCCTGAGGGCATGGACGATCCGCTTTGGTATCAGCCGGTTCCGCGCGGTTTGGAGTTGAAGATCGGCGAGAAACTGAACTTTCTTCGCAAGCTCGATGCCGAGGCAGATTCAAGCGCAAATGACACCGACTGAGTGGGCGTCTTTCGCGTTTGCCTGACATTGTTTTCAGGGCTTGACGCTACGGGTAAACACCTTCGAAACCCTGGCCAAGCCGGCTCCTACAATCCTTACCAGCCTGCAGGATAAGAGGGCCGCTTGGCAGCTGCAAGAAGGCAAACTCAAAGGCCTGCCGATATCGCGGTAGGCCTTTTTTTTGGTTTCGCGTCGCGCCAGCCCGTGCTTGAAGCCTGCACAATGAAAAAGGTGGCAGTTCGACCTGTCCTGCTCACCCAACCGGAGACGCATCATGGAAACTTTTTTCCAGCAAATCATCAACGGCCTCGTGCTTGGGAGCATGTAT
>CAMFGY010000009.1 GCA_945952065.1 uncultured Burkholderiales bacterium
GGCTATGTCAGCCCGGTACAGTTCGAGCAAGCTCATCGAGCTTAGGTCGGCGTCCTTGGAATCGGCAGCAGCCCAGGACACCCCATCCCTTAGGTGCATTCTCCTGATCTTGGCCAACATTCCCACGTTGATCACTCCTGATCCCATGCTCAGCCTTGAGCAGGACAGTGTAGATACGTGGGTCAGTTTTGAGCGATCACGACCCTTCTAAGTGGATCAGTTTTCAATGATCGCCAACAAAAATCCTCTTGAGCGGGAGAGTTAGAGCCGAATTAAGAGATCAGAAGTTACCAAAACCGTGGAATTCTCTCGGTGTTATGAAATGGGCCAAAGGCTGCGATAGACGTATTTCCCGGGAAGAGTAGGTAGTGGTTCTGATCTACTGGCGCTGGACTTGTGAGCGAGCCTCGGCGAAAGCGAAGCTAAGCTCTTCTCCCGTGACCAATTCTGCGTTTATTCACTTAGTCGAAAACGACGAACTGCCAAGTCTTCCATGGAGGTTGGCCTTCACTTTTCGTGGCAACTCCAGAAATATGGCAAACCGATGTCGATTGAATATATTTCTTTTAAGCCCCAGCTAAAGGAAAATCCACCGTCCTGAGTCGCTAAGGTCTTGTGCGTTGGCGGAGGTCTAGAGAGACGGAGAACTAATTTAACTCTAGTTTAATGAGATTTTCATACTGAGAAACGATTCGATCCCATGAGTAGTAGTTACGTACCCTATTCTTCGCTATGGCCCCCATTTTCTCTCGCAGTGCGGAGTTTGATTCCAATTCGTCAATAATCTGTGGTATGGTGATTTTGTCGGAAAAATACATTGCAGATGAATCGGCGACCTCGCGATTGAACACGTTGTCGTGAGCGATAATGCAATTCCCGCAGCCCATCGCTTCAAGCAAGGAAGGGTTTGTCCCGCCCACGGAATGGCCGTGAAAATAAGCGCGCGAGTAAAATCTTAGGGCCGTAAGTTTTTGAGCATCAAACACGGTACCAATGAACCGAGCCCGTTCACCACCAAGCTCTCGAAGTGAGGCCGTATAAGGTGTTTCGGCGTTAATGTCACCTAGGATGACCAGCGGAGCGGACGTATTAGAAGCAAGAAATCCCTTGATGATCTCTGTTACATGGTTTTCCGGCTCCAGACGGCAAACAACAATGTAGTACTCGCCAGGAGTTAAATTCCATTCACTAAGCAGTGATATGGGTGGCTTGTCATCAATGACATTGGAGCCATAGGCAATGACGGAGCAGTCCGGCAGGGAGGGATGTCTTGCGCGAAGATGTTCCTCGATACCATGTGCGTCTGCAATGATTCTATTTGGTGTCTTTACCGCCATCCACTCGCAGAAGAGTAAATAGCGTTGTGCGAGGCCACTCCATTTGGAGCGAGCCCACTCGATTCCATCCATATTAATCCAAACACGCCTACCGAAAAGACGGGGTAAGAAGCAAAATATACTCGCCCCATAACCAAGCATATATACTATTGAAAAGCCGCGTCGCGAAGCCCAAAGACATTTCAAGTCGAAAAAAATCGTACTAAAGGGGCCGAGATGAGGTGTATTGATGTATACCAGAGATACACCCTTGTAGCTTGACGGGCCAGAAGTTCCTGCGACGGCTTCGCAGAAGACCGTGACTTTATATCCGTTTTGAACAAGTCTGACGGAAAGCTCTTCGGCGAAGGTTTCGAAACCTCCGTAAGCGGCTGGAATCCCCCGCGTTCCAAGCAATGCCAAATGCTGCTCTTCAGTGGTCACTCCAGTGACAGTGGTGCTATTCTTTTTGTTCATAGGATTGCCGTGCGCTTACCGCGAGGAATAGTAATATAAAAATAGATCCAGCTGATCCGAAATACGGATTTGTCAGGTTCAGTCCAAACAAAAGACCACCAAATAAACCGGCAGAAATGAAGCCGTTTGATTTGAATACTGTCTTAATGCAGTCTAAATAGGGGGTGAGTGCATAAATGGTGCCAATTAACCCAATTTGCATCACGAGTTGGAAAAGGAAATTTTCATAGGTGAATGGCTCGTAGTAGGATCTTATATAGTGTTTAAGATAGTGGCCAAGGCCATTTCCAAGAAAATAGCTTTCTGCAGCGCCTTCAAAAAGGAGTAGGCTTTGGTCGTATTTTGTTTCGGTTGAATCGATGTCGGCGAAGCGAAAAGCGAAGAATTCTGTCACTGAGTCATTGAATATGACGGGGGTCGCTAGTGCAAACATTAAGAATAATATCAGTGCCCGCCGGGGCGTCATGTTCTTAATGAGTAGAGCAAGTATTGCTAGGACAAGAAAAGCTCGACTAAATGACAGTACAAGCACGATGAATGTCAGTGCATAGAAGATGCTGGAATTTTCCATCGGCTTGCACAGGGCGTAGTGGGCTACTATTGCCAACAAGATGAAGTCATTAGCCGTGGTGATGCGGACGAGTCCGGGAAATCCAAAGCTAGATAGATCTTGAAATACGAAGCCCACATCACCAAAGAATCGAGATAATTCACCATAGCTCACTAAGCCTAGAAGTGGGGCAATAAAGAGTGTCAGCCGAATGATGCAGTATACGCAAATGTAAAATTTGAATCTGCCCACCATGAAATCAGCATCCTCGGCAGATGTGAACCTGGTTGCAGAGCTCAAGACGGTATATATCAGCAAGGGCGCCAACAACTGCGATGCCTGAAGCCAGACGTAGTTATTGCCCCTAAGGAATCCGTAGGCGGCACAAGCGCAGATATATGAAATACCAAAAACATGCCAAATCAAGCTGGCGCGACTAACCGACATGCGCAAAAGACGCGGCAGGTAGAGCAAGATTACGAGGAGAAGCCCAGCTGCCTTCAATGGCACATAGATGCCTGCTGGCATTGCAACAAACAATACCAGCAGGATCTCTAGGCCGTGTCGTTCAACCGGTTGTAGTCTGTAAGATTGCAAGGAAGCTCCTTCGCGCCTGCATAGCTGTCGATCGCGAAAGCCAGTTGTCACCATATACTTTCGGCTCAGTGCAGGTTACTCTGAAGTCAAAATCGTGTAGATGGAAATAACAGGCCCGCGCTTTGAGGGCGAGAGCCTTGATCATCGGAGGCGGAAGAAATCGCGCATATCGACCGCCAGGAAGAATGATTCGGCCGGCGAAGGGAACGCCTACTACCGGTCTTAATTTTATCGCCTCATGGGAGAGCGTTGGCTTTTCCAACATACTGGATATGTAGGAAGAATCCATGGTGTAGCCCGCCAACGCAAGGTCATTGAGAAATTCAACGTAGTTTTCGGGGTGGGCAAAACAAGGTGCTCGAAATGCCTTGACAGACGTGCCCGACAGTTGCTCCAGTACCTCGCGGCTTACAAGTAGTTCGTTCTTTACCGCATTTCGGTCTAGGGACGAAAGGTTCGGATGAGTTTTACTGTGTGACCCAATTTCATGCCCATCCTTGACGATCTTTTTAAGGATCCTAGGGTGAGCTTGGACGAAATCCGAGACGCAGTAGAAGATTGCCTTTAACTGGAAGAGAGCCAGTGCATTCAATACGAAGTCGAGCTGTTCATTGCCCTGATACTCTGCAAGTCTCTCCGGGGTCGAATGATAAATGGACTCAATGTCGAATGAAATGTCCACGGTAAAAACTTTCAAAGTCTGGGAATATCTTACGGGAAGCTAGATCGTGTTCAATCAAGCAGACGGATCCATTGCAATAGATGACCTGCTTAAGGCTGTTCAGCAACAGGCAGGTTTCGCGGTCAATGCAATTTCCTACAACAAGTACAGGAATATTCAGCTTGATGAGGTCGAATATTTTCGATGAAAGTATGCCCTTGGCATGCTCGGCCATTGTGAAAAACAACTCGAGGTCAAGGTGTTCACGTGCTGTCTCCACCTGCGCTGAAGAAATAAACCCAAGACTCCTGACGTTCAGCTCGGTCTTGGACCGTAATTGCAACTTGGCCTGGCCCAATTGATCCGCTAAAATCAGTGAATCGCCGGCGAGTACGAAATTCAATTGCCCGTGTTCCAGAGTTTCATTTATTGTTTTAATCAGCGGTGTGATAGAGTATTTTGAGTAGTAAGTTCCGAAGTATCCAATTGCCAGGGAATCGGATTGAACAGAAGCACTCAAGGGCGCTACGTTAGATGCGGAGGCTGAGCAATTGTCCAAGTATGGACCATTGTAAATGACCGCCGTGCCTTCTGTTAGCTCTTCCGCCAACCCAAGGCTGACCGTCGAAATCGCAGCAGAATTTCTCTGAATCCAACTGTCGAAAGCTCGTTCCAAGGAACGAAAGCCAGGAATTCCGATAAAGAATGGGTTTGCCGTAAAAAGGTCTCGGTAATCCAAGATTAATTTGGAATTTCGATTCTTGGCCTTCAAAACTGCGGCCGTTAAAAGGCTTGACCACGGACCGTAGCTCGCAACGATAAGATCAAATTCCGTTTTCGATCTCCATGCTGCGGCTATTGAACTGAATTCATGCCCGTCTGGAAATCTAGATGAGCGGAAGGCTCCATATCGAATGCGCAGATTATTCAGGCGTCGAAGACGGGTTTTTAGAAAATCCTTGAGGCCGGGTTGTTTAGGCCTGTCTTTTGAGGCATTAAGGTTCACAGGTAAAGGCGCGGCAGGTCCAAATACCTCGACCTCGCCCAGGCTTTCGAGCGCCTTTAGTTGGCGTAGCTGCCGACGGCGAGCGACCGAGCTCTCATCGTTGAGGAAGAACGCAGAGAATGCAATCTTCAGCGGAGCTTTTGAACTCATGGTAAAACTATCGACAGCAGAAATGTTGAAAGAATGAAGCACTTTCGAAGAATTGAATCTCCAAATCCGCCTTGTGCGGCAAGTTTCAGTTCTTGGCGAAATCCGGAGGGTGCAATGCGCATTTTTCGAAGTGTGGCAAGCCCTTTGGCGTAATCAAGTAGATAGCCAATCAGCCCGCCTGATTTCAGCAACTTGATGGCCTTGGCAAAGGGCCCTGAAAGGCCTACTTCATTGCTTTCATGCAGGCGATATTCAATCGCCGGAAAGTCGATGAATTCAACCGAATAGTTCTTGCAGACAGCGAGATGCAGTGTGATCCAGTCGTGATACAGCGTGACTGAGCTAGTCTTGAGAATAGCCGCAGCGACTGATTTCCTTACATTATGGGAAACCGCTATGCAACATCCAGGTACGAAATTTTGAAAGTAGATCTCATTTCGAAGTTGATTCTGGAAGTCTGCGGCAGAAATTAGTGCCACGCCCTCCTCACCGTCCCGCCGGGCGATTCCATTGTGGACGAAAACATCGCTTGGATGGCTGGCATGGCGCTTAGCAATCTCCCACAGCTTGTCTTTGTGCCATATATCGTCATGATCACAAAATAAGTAGTAGTCTGCATCTGGTGCGTCGGCCAGTAGGTGGCCGAACGACAGTGCAGGGCCGAAATTTTTTCCGTTGCGATGAGTTGACATGTCGCAAATGGCCTTTCCGTGGGCCTGCAAAACACTTAACCCTGGGTAGGGAATTCTATTCGAGGAATCTTCACGCCAATAGATCACCCATGATGTATAGGATTGAGTGCGAATGGAGTTCAGCAACTCATCCAAGTACTTCGTCGAAAAGTAAGTCGAAAGCAATATGCAAAAATTGGGCCCTTTGGCTAATTCTTGTCCAAATTTTATTTTGTTCATCAAATTACTGGGTGCGCGACGATTGGAATCTGCGTTGCTGAATAAAATTACTGCAGCAGTATTTTAAAGAAGCGACGATCTTCTTCAATAGTCAGGTGAGAATTGTGCCAAAGAAATAAAAAGTCGCCGCCATATTTGAGGGCGTTGACTTTAAGCGTCAACATGTACTCGAGGGCAGCTTCGGTATATCCTAAGTTCTGGTATCGCTTGGCGATAACGGTTGACTCCATCAGTATCAAAGGAGCTTGTTTGACCTTGAGCGCCCGGCGCCGCGACCAGTCCCACATGCTGAATTTGTGTGCAGTTCCGTATTTGAAGCCAGCGATATCTGGATAACTTCCGGTGGAGTCCAATCGAAGCCCCGCTTCTTCCATTGCGCGAGGCGTATAGATAGGATCCCATCGAAGGAAGTGCTGCCGGCACTGCCTGATGTCTACCGGGTGGCCGGAACTTACACACGCCTGCATCAACCGCGCGCGCTCTTTATTTAACTCTGCCGAACTTCGGAAGGTGTTGTAGCTGCCGTGCAATCCTATATCATGGCCGCGCCTTGTGATTTCACCCAGCAGCGCGACTATCGGAGTAGCTTCGATGGCGTAGTAGCCATCGATAGAGCCGCCAGTGTGACCTGAAATGAAATAAAAGACCGCTTGCCTGCCTTGCCGCTCACATTCATCGATGTACCAGGGGAAGGTGTAGTTCCTGTCGTGTTGGTAGTTGCCGGCTCGACAGCGCAGGGAATTTGCGACTTTTCTGTTCAGTTCAACTCGAGAGAGTTCTCCGCGAGTCGCCGCAAGAAGTTCTCGGGCGAGCGATCGGATTCGAAAAGCTGAAGCCTCAAAAGGAAAATCGACGTCGCAGGTGGGGATGATCTGACCCTCATTGCGCTTGGCGACAGACCCTGGCCAAATCTTGTTAATCATTGCTCTCAAGAGCTCGATATATTCGTCGACTACAGGGCGATGAAGTAGGTTGTTTCTGAAGCTGTAGCTATTTACGGCAAGGGGGCGCTCATGACCATCCCGTGCGTTCTCCTGAATTGAACCGGCTTCTGATAGAAAATAGAAAATGATGCCGGATATGTCGAAATGAAGGTCAACTGATGCTCCCTGGCTCGAAATCCTTGGCTCGCCAAAAAGAACCGGAAGATTGGAGGGGGTGGTGTCGGTGACTGAAGCCACGTCAACTGTGATGCCGTCCTTTGGATGAAGAAACCCTTCGTCAAGGTTGACGGAAATCAGGCTCCTCAGGAAGACGTCTGGCCATGTGATTTGTGCTTCGCCGACGATCAAGGTATATATACAAGCAGAACTTTTCTCTAGGGTTACAGGGATCCCCAGCAGCTCGTCAAATATAACTTGATGAACCCATTTGCATTCTTCGGATCCAAAATGAGGCGAGAGAAGGCGTAGCTGATTCATCTTGTCAGTACCATGCGCAGAGCCTCTTTCATCCGAATTAGACGAGACGGGGTCCGGCTAATTTGAAAGTATGGGCGCTGGGTTGCACCAAAGGCCCGAACGAAGCGTTCGATGGGCTCGATCATCGAGCCTTCGAAGTCGAAGGACTTTGTGTACTTAGACGCATCGAGAATGGCCTCCCAAAGGCACAGGCTCATGGCGCCACTAGTCCTCAATTCGGGGTCGCCACCGCCCATCAAATAGTAGGCGGCATCGGAATCCCAGACGATGTATGCACCTGCATGGACTCGCCCCTCTGTGTCTTTTGCAAGCCAAATCTTTCGGCAGCCGTTTTTTGAGCAGGCGGCATCCAAATTTCTAACATAGTCATCGGAATATGGTACCTTCAGGCCTTGTCTTCCGAAGGTTTGTCGATTAATTGCCAGGTAATCGTCAATGCTATTGGATTGCACGACGGTAATGCCATTTCGATCTTTGGCCTTTTTGATCTCGCGCCGAATATTTGACTGCAAATCCGAATATAACTTTCCTGTGTCTGCAAGACTGCTGATGACATAGGTGTAACGGGTGGTTTGCTTGAATCCTTGCCAATAGAATGGCAGCCAATTTGAGATCCCGTGATCAAAATTCTGAAGAAACTGGTCGTAGTTGGGTAAACCCTCCAATAGGCCTGACATCAGCTCCTTTTGTTCGGACAGGACAGTTGCTTGCTTTCCTTCGATCGGTTTCAACCAAGGGCCAAGCTTCTGGGTCAACATTGGTTGGCCAATTTTGACGAACAGGCCGCTGCGGGTCATTGCATAGGGTAAAGAGGCGACGATTTCGCCGCCGCGCTCCACCAGGGCTACATCCCAGCCGTCAGCGCCACAGGTTGCGTCGAGCCACCAGTCCTTCGAAAATATCGGCAGGGCGGGATTTGACTTAGAGAATTGCCGGTATTTGCTTTTGTTGCTCATGCCAGAAGCTTTTCTGCGGTGCGCTTAATAAGACTTTTGAAATTGAATTTCCTTCGGATGCGTATGTTTCCGTCTTTCGCGATGACATAGTGCCCAAGTGAATCGCGGGCGATAGTGCCGTACTGGGTGGCTTTTGCCGGCGCCGATGATGCTTCAAGACCCTCGACTATCCAGCGAGTGCCCTGATATAGACCTCCCGGTTGGTCGATGCAGTCCAGCCAAAGTTCTGTGCCCCTCATAAGGTGCCAAATTCGGTCAGCTGGCCAATTCGCCCAATCGATGAGTGTTTTGTGTTCTGAAGGCTTGATTGCACGCGCTCTTGCCGTTGTACTCACCGCTGGCTGAGGAGTTCGAGGGAGGGCCTCTCCATTTTGGAGCATAGTTAGGGCCTTGAGAATGAATGAAACCCCAATCTCCGAAATGGCAATCTGCTGCATCTCTGGCGAACGCATGCCTGCTTTGACCTGATAGCTGCCTGTGAAGATAACATCCCCTGTGTCCTCTTTGGCGTCTAGGTAATGCAGAGTAATTCCCGCGGTAGCGATCTTATCGTGGTACATCCAGAACCAAGGATTGGGGCCTCGATATTCAGGAAGCGCCGACGGATGCAGATTGATGCATCCGTAACGAGGGATGCTGATGATATCTGCTGGCAGCAGTTGGGACATGGAGTAGACGATAAGTACATCAGGCCGCAGCTCTTCGAGCTGTACTTTGATGTCTTTAATATTGTCCTTCTCTAGATAGGCGTAGCCTATCTTCTGTTTTTTGCAATACCGGTATAGTCGTCCTGATTCTGAGAAGTTGTTCTTTAGCCAATGGATAACTGGATTTATATTTCGCAGAGGTAGAGCGCCTCGCGGAGCAGATTCTATGATGAGGTGGGGCTTGAAGTTGTTGCAGATCGGCTTAACTACTCGAGACAACCCTTGTGTAATCAGTGCGATCTTGAGATCGGTTCTATTGTTGCTTTGGATGGTAGCCGATGTATTCATACGAGTTGGTTTTTTCAGTAACTGCATCGGGATCGATTCTGGAAATAACTCGGGCGGGCACTCCGCCTAGAATGCAAAATCCCTCTGGAAAAGACTTGGATACAACGGCACCTGCCGCCACGACTGTATGGTCGCCCAGGGTTACGCCAGGTAATATGACTGCGTTCATCCCAATCCAGCAATAACGGCCGATGCTGACCTTGCTGTTAGTGTGTTTAGTTATATTACCTGGGTCATGATTTGCACTGATGATGCCTACGTTAGGTGCGATCACGGTGTAATCTCCTATATCGATTTTGCCAATGCCTTGTATATAGCATCCATGGCTAAGGCCGGGGGCTGTTCCGACGCCGATTCTGATATTTTCCGGATTTGTTATCTTGCTAGTAAAATGGGTGGGCCAGTAGGCTGCGCGATTGAAGCCTAGTATTTTTTGGATTAAATAGTTCCCTATTTTAATCGGTGCTGCGGTGTTTCTGGTCCTGATGATATGCTTCGCGATGGGTATGAAGCTAAGTATATTGAGTAGCAGTTTTTTCATGCCGTGCTGCGATTGATTGTATGTCTCAGCCAAAGTAAGAATGCGCCATAGCAAAATGCACCGGAAATGCAAAATACTATTACTGCAAATTCATCGCTGTACAGGTGTGTCGCTATAAGGAAAGCCGTGGGTCGAATTATTAAAAAGGCAACTTGCGATATCAGAGAGCTTCGTTGGTTGCCAGTAATCGTTAGGGCAATCGATACCGGCGACGCGATAAATTGCAGAAAAATCCATGGACTCATCCAGGCGGCGAATTTTCCTGCTTGCCCCCAGTTTTGTCCAAAAAGAAAGGTGAAAATTTGAGGCCCAAACACGGCAGTAACTAGCAGAGGAATTGCAGCCATTGCGGCTAGAGTAACGACTGTCTTATCAAATGAACGGCCAAGCTCACCTCGCGAGTGGTGCTGAGGTGCGTTGGCGAGAAACACCTGTCCGACCGACGAGCCAATCAATGCAAGGGGTGCTTGAAGAATTCGTTGTGCCAGCATAAAAAAGCCGGCTGTGCCGGCGCTTGTCATCGAAGCGATGAGTATGATGGGGAGGAAGTTACTGGCTGCGTTCGCCAATCCCTCCCACAGGGAATACTTCGGATAACTGCAGTATTTGCGGCTGGCCCAAGCCATTCTTTTTAATGTTACGCTCTTGGCCAAACCTTTATTATTGCGCCAGGCGTCACGCGCAAGAGTTCCAAGCCCAGCGGTATTTGCGGCAAGGTGCCCAATTAGCAGGCCAGTGCCGGTCAGTTGGATGAGTCCAAAAGCTAATTGAATTGCTGCTGCACCGATCCCTTGTTGAGCTTTGGTAACTGCGATCTTTTGGAAGCGCCGTTTTCTGGTGGCCCAATATGCAAGACCTTGATAAGTCGCCGCAGCCAAGACGCCAATTGGAAGGAACGTCAGCAGAAAGCTAGGTGGTTTCGATCCGAGGGGGAGCAGAATTGACGCGAGTGCTAGTATTCCAAATACCGCTACTGCGCAAAACAGAATGAAGCCCAATGAGACTGCCAAGAGATTAATTGCGTGCCTGTCCGTCTTGGCCATTGGGATGGCAAGATCGTATCTCAGTGATGCGGCTACGGTGAGTATACTAAGCGTTGATACATACAGCGCTAAGTTTCCGAAGTCCGCCGGGTTGTAGATTCTAGTTAGGAATGGTGCGGCTGCAAATGTTGCAGCCTGTCCAAATGCAGTCCCGAAAGCAAGAGACAGCACACTTTTGACGGCGGACTTGGTTGTCGGTTTAATGCGATCTTTACGTTTAAGCATGGCCTACTGTCTCATTTTATTGTTTGATTTTGAAAGCAGTAGATGGACTTCTCATGGTTTATGCTGACTTATTCGAATTTGGGCGCTCTCTATTCTTGCGCGCGACTTGCGTTCTTGGGTTGTGCAAGAAATATCCAGAGGCATGTGAGCAATAGGCCAAATATGCCCGCGGCTGCGGTTATGGCGGCTCTTTTTGGCTTGGTCTTTAGGTCTGGAATAGTGGCTGCATCAACTATTTGTACCTGGGCGCCTTCTCGACTTTCGTCTAGGCGGGCAGACTCCAGTTGCTTTGAGAGCGCCTCATAGATTGCTTCCTGATATTTGTACTCTCGAAGCAGATCTATGTAGCCGAGTTGGGTCTTGCTGCCGTTACTTGATTCTCGAGATTGGCCACTTATCTGTGTCTTGATCGCATCTCGCTTGGCAATAGCCTCTCGGTATTCCGGGGCATCCGGTGTTAACCGGCTTGCTAGCGTGTTGATTCGCACTTCCGTTGTTGCCAGTTCGGCTTGCAGGCTCGCAAGACCTCCGACTGCGGTTCTCGGTTCGACTTTAAGGGCGTTGGTGCTTATGCCGGCAGATTGGAGGGATGCTTGTGCTTCGACCAGCCGTTTTCTTACCTTCTCTGTTTGATTTTCAAAGAACTTGCGGCGTTGTTGCAGTTCGGTTAATGCCAGTTCTGTTGTCCTGGTCTGCAGTTCTTCGGCGTAGGCGTTTGCAACGTCAGCAGCTCGCTGAGGATCTTGATCTTCAAATTCAATATAAATCAGCCCATCCTTGCGGCCCGCAGTAATCTGGGTGTTTGCGGAGAGTTCTTTTCGAATGGATGATTTAAGCGCCTTTTTATAAACTTCTTCGAAGTGGAAGCGGTGGACGATTCGGTCGGCAACAGTTCGGCTTTCCAATATCGCGACATACTGATCGATTGGACTTTTTAGTCCGGCGACAGACCCGGCCAGTCCTCCAATGGATCCGAGGGACGCCAGCATGGCGGATGCACTTGAACTCTGCTGCTGGGGGGGGAGTAGAGTAACTTTCGCAGTGTATGTGGGCGTGACTAGGAATGATGCGCCATAACCAGAAATGGTTGCGGTTAGTACTGCAAATGTGAGGATTTTGTAGTTTTTTACAAGGAGCTTAAAATGGTCAATCAGTTCAGGCTTTTCTGAACTTTGGAGTTCTGTTTTTCGAGTTTGCATGTCGCGACTTAGTTTTTAATTGTTTTTAGCGCCGCAGCGCCCAAGCCAAACTGATAAAGAATCTGCGTCCATTCCTTCGCTTCTTGCATGAGGGTGGTCTTGTTCATTTCCTCGGGCACGAATACGGTGTCACCCGGCTGAGCGGGCAATGCGTCAATCGCGTTGCCTGCCATGAACCAGCCGCTTGAGGACTGGCGGGCGCTGACAACGCTGCCATTGGCGCGCACCACAAACGAGCTGCCGGCATCGGAGCCCTTGGTGGGGCCGCCAGCCAGCTTCATGAAGTCGCCCAGGGAGCTGCCGGGTTTGTACAAATAGCTGCCGCTGTTGAAGACGCTGCCGAAGACGCCAATGCTGTTGGGCACGGCGGGGACATACAGGCGGTCACCGTCTTCAAGTGCGAGTTCGGGCAGGCTGCTGGAATTGGGTTGCAATTCGAGCACGACACGGCCGGTAGGCTTGAGCCCACGCAGGCGCTCGACCAGACGGGCACTGCTTTGCTCTTTGGCAGCTTGAGTCGAAGCTTCGTCGGCCGTCAAGGCTTTTTGGCCGGAACTGTGGCGCAAGAGGTCGACTTCCATATTGCGCAGCGCGCGCTCATAGTTTTCGGACTGTTTGATCCGAACGCTTTCGCGGCTGAAGTCGGTGCCGTAGAGGTAGGCGCCAGGGGTCAGGCCTCCGGCAGCCTTGATTGCGTCAGCCAAAGTGCTGTTGGCTGGCATGATGAATTCGCCGGGGCGTTGCACCTCGCCTTCAACCTTCACGCGCTTGGCTTGCTTGTGTTGGGGCAGGGTGGACTCAACCGCGCTGAAGGCGCGGAAGATGTCGCCGTCGCGGGGCTTGCTCTTTTCTTGCTGGGGCAGCGCAATCTCAACCACGCGCGCATCGTGGCGCGCATCCAGGCGTTCGAGGGTGAAGCGGCTGCGATCCGCCACGGCCGAGAAGCCGCCCGCCATGGCCAGCACATCGGCCAAGCTGTCTTGTGGCTTGAGTTCGAAGATCGCGGGTTTGTTGACGCTGCCGATCAGGGCCACTTGTGGGCCGACCGGGCCGATGTGGATCACGTCATCGGCCTGCAGGCTGCGGTCCGCGCTTTTGTCGCCCTTGATCAGCAGGTCGTAAAAGTCAAAGCTGCTGATCAGCTTGCCGCCCCGGCGCAACTCAATTTGACGGAAGCTCCCAGCGCTGCTGGGGCCGCCTGCTTTCATCAGGCCTGTGACCAGGGTCGAGAGGCTGCTGACCGTATATGCGCCGGGTCGCTGGGTGAAACCGGTCACGTAGATCCGAATACTGCGCAAGCGGCCCAGCGAGGTCGAGATCTTGTAGTTGCGAAACACTTGGCCCACGCGCTGGTCAATGGTGGCATTCAAGTCGGCATAACGCACGCCAGCCACCAAGACCGGTCCAACCCGAGGAATGGTGATGCGGCCACTGCGGTCGACGGTGAGTCGCAAATCAGCGTCAACCGAGCCCCAGAGGGTGAGCAGCACTTCGTCCCCGACATTGATTGCGTAGTCGTGCGGGATCTGGGTGCTGGACTCTTGACCCAAGCCAGCGCGGCCTATGTCTTGGGTCATCAGTTCGGACCCAAAGCGCCGAATCGGCTCTTGATCCGCATTGACGCGCGAGGGGTCGCCAGCGGCTTCTGCTTCGCGGCGGGCCAAGTCACGGTCCTTACCCGCTAGGCGCTGCACATAGCGCTCGAACTCGCTCATGGGGCTGGGTAGTGGGGCCGGAGCTTGTCGATTAGCGCCAGGCTCATCAAAAGCGCCTGCGCTTGAACCGGCAGACACCCCAGTTTGCTGCTGCTGTTGTAAGCGAATCGGGCCGCCTGCTGCGGCATTGCTGGCGTCTTGCGCTTCTGCGGCCGAGGCTTGGAGGGATGAGAATGAGAGGGCAAGCAGCGCAAGGGCTGAAGCACTTCGGGTCATCGTCGTGGCGGGGTGGTTCGAAGTGCGCTGTTGTTGTTTGCTGACCACTGACATTCCTCGATCCTGTGTTCGTGATTTTCTCTATAGACAAGGGCTGCCGCTAGGAGAACGAGCCGTCATCTTGCAGACTGGCGCGCATTCTAGCGGTGCTTTGAGGGTGGTCATTGTCGCTTCGAGGCCGGGCTGGCTCGCTACACTCGCGCCATGCTGTATTTCATTGCTTCGTTTTTGGTGGCGACCGTGGTCACCCTGTGGGTTGTGCATTCAGCCAGTGTTCATGGGCATTTGTCCGCAGACGGTGACTTGAGTGGGCCGCAGAAGTTTCATGCAAAGGCAGTGCCACGCATTGGGGGGGTGGGCATGTTTGCCGGCCTCTTGGTCACGGCGGCCTTGGTGTGGTGGCGGGGCTCCGACCATGCGCATCTGGGCTTGATGCTCTTGCTTTGTGGTCTGCCGGCTTTTGCGGCGGGCTTGATTGAAGACTTCACAAAAAAAGTCTCCCCGGGTAAGCGCTTGCTGGCTACGGCGGTGTCTGCGGTGCTGGCCTTTTGGCTGATCAATGCGCGGATCACCAATACCGACATCCCGGGCCTGGACTTCTTGGTGGCCACCCTGGTGGGCTCTTTGCTGGCCACAGTGCTGGTGGTGGCAGGGGTTGCCAATGCGGTCAACATCATTGATGGCTTCAATGGCTTGTCGTCCATGTGTGTTTGCTTGATGCTGCTGGCTTTTGCCTATGTGGCGCATCAAGTGGGGGATGTGGAGTTGACGCTGTGGGCCTTGGCGGGTGTGGGTGCGGTGCTGGGCTTCTTCGTTTGGAACTTCCCGGCCGGCATGATTTTTTTGGGTGACGGCGGTGCTTACTTTCTGGGATTTATGGTGGCGGAAATCGGCATTTTGTTGATTGCGCGCCATCCCGAAGTCTCGCCTTTGTTTGCTTTGATGGTGTGCAGCTACCCGGTGTTTGAAACTTTGTTTTCGATTTACCGGCGCCGTTTCATCCGCGCCACGCCGCCGGGCTTGCCGGATGGCATTCATTTGCACTCCTTGATTTATCGCCGTTTGATGCGCTGGACGGTGGGTGCGCGTGATGCGCGCGCCATGACGCGCCGCAATTCCATGACCGCGCCGTATCTGTGGATGCTGTGCATCTTCTCCCTGGCGCCGGCCGTGCTCTTTTGGGATTCAACGCCGATGATGGCCTTGTGCATGCTGTTATTCGGCTTGGTGTATGTGGGCCTGTACTGGCGCATCGTGCGCTTTCGCACCCCGCGTTGGATGCATGCCAAGCGTCAGTTGGTCAGCCGCGTGGCAGAGATCGATAAGGGCCGCAGTTCCAGCAAAAGCCAGTAAAACCCAGGGATGACGGATAATCACAGGATGACCGACACCCAAACCACGCCCGCCGCACCTGAGGCAGCCCCCGCACGTTTTGACACCCTGCCTCTTGATGCCAAGCTTTTGCGGGCGGTAGCCGACTCCGGCTACGCCACCATGACCCCGATTCAAGCCAAGGCGATTCCCATCGTTTTGGAGGGGCGTGATGTGATGGGTGCCGCCCAAACGGGCACAGGGAAAACGGCAGCGTTTTCCATTCCTCTGCTGCAGCGCATGCTCAAGCACGAGAACGCCAGCGCCTCGCCGGCGCGGCATCCGGTGCGTGCCTTGGTGCTGGCGCCAACGCGTGAGTTGGCCGACCAAGTGGCCAACAACATCAAGGCCTACGCCAAGCACACCGATTTGCGCGTGACCGTGGTGTTTGGCGGCATCGACATGAAGCCGCAGACCTTGGTGCTCAAAGGCGGCGTCGAGGTATTGATCGCAACGCCCGGCCGCTTGCTGGACCATATCGAGGCCAAGAACTGCGTATTGAACCAGGTGGAGTATGTGGTGCTGGATGAGGCAGACCGCATGCTGGACATCGGCTTCTTGCCAGACCTGCAGCGCATCTTGAGCTATCTGCCCAAGCAGCGTCAGACGCTGTTGTTCTCGGCCACGTTTTCGCCGGAAATCAAGCGCTTGGCGCAGAGTTATTTGCAAGATCCCTTGCTGGTGGAGGTGGCGCGGCCAAACGCAACGGCCACCACGGTGGAGCAGTTGTTCTACAGCGTGGCCGACGATGACAAGCGCGCCGTGGTGACGCAAATCTTGCGTCAGCGGGCCATCACGCAAGCCATTGTGTTCGTCAACTCCAAGCTTGGCGCCGCCCGTTTGGCGCGCTCGTTTGAGCGCGATGGGCTGCGCACTTCGGCCTTGCATGGTGATAAGTCGCAAGACGAGCGTTTGAGGTCTTTGGAGGCCTTCAAGCGCGGCGAGGTGGATCTGCTGGTGGCCACCGATGTGGCAGCCCGCGGCTTGGACATTGCCGATTTGCCAGCCGTCTTCAATTTTGATGTGCCCTTCAATGCGGAAGACTATGTGCACCGCATCGGGCGAACCGGCCGGGCCGGCGCCTCGGGCGTGGCCGTGACCTTGGTGACCAAGTCGGATGCGCGCTTGATTGCCGACCTCGAAAAACTCACCAAGCGCAGCATCGAGCTTGACGCCTTTGAGTTGGAGGACACGCGTCGCCCGCGGCAAGAGCGCGCACCACGTCGCGAGTGGGATGAGCGTTCTGAGCGTGGTGCTGCAGACGCATCGTCCTCTGCTTCGCCTCGCCCCAGCTACCGAGCCCCGGCTCGCGACGCGTTTTTTGACAAACCTTACGAGGCTCAGGTCGGTGCTGAATTGCCGGCCTGGGAAAAAAATGCGGCAGGCAATGTGGCGACAGCGCCGCGCGGCTTGTCCAGCAATATCAAGCCCAAGCGCAAAGTGGCGGCCTTGTTTGGAGCTAAAAAAGTGCCGGCCCCGAGCTTGGACTCCTGAGTCTGCAGTCGCCCTGGGGTATGAAACCTGAGGCCGAAAGCCTTAGGCCAAGAAGGCAAACACCGCAGGCACTTTGTCGGGCATGGATTCGCCCGAGCTTCGCCACTGCTCCACTGTGGCGCTGCGCGTCCAGCCTTGCGCCAGGCTCAGGCCGCAACTGATGGACAAGCGTGTGCTTCCCTTCAGTGTGGCCAGCAGCGCTTGCAGCAGGGCCGAGTTGCGATAAGGCGTTTCAATCACCAACTGCGTTTGTTGATGGCGCGCCGAAAAGGCCTCCAGTTCGCGGATGCGAGCGGCGCGCGCTGCGGCCTCGACCGGCAAATAGCCGACGAAGGCGAAGCTCTGTCCATTCAAGCCGCTGACGGACAGTGCCATCAGCAAAGAACTGGGGCCGCTGAGTGGAAGCACTTCGATATCGGCCTCGTGAGCGGCCGCGACCAAGAGGGCGCCGGGGTCGGCCACGGCGGGCAAACCGGCCTCCGAAATCAAGCCCACATCATGGCCGGCCAAGGCGGGCTCCAAGAGCTTTTGCCAAGCCTGGTTTTGATGGGCGGCATCCAGGCTTGCGCGTCCCTTGGGTGGGCGCGGCAGTTCTTGGATTTGTAGGCTTTGCAGGGGCTGGCTCAAGGGGCAGATGGCATCGACCCGCTTCAAGAACGCACGCGTTGTCTTGGCGTTTTCGGCGGCCCAGTAGTTCAGGCGCGCGGCGGTTTGAATCACCTGCAGGGGCAACACCTCTTGCAGATCCACGGCTGCGCCCTCAACGCCAAAGTCCAGGCTGTTGGGGATCAGGTAAAGGCGGCCCTTTTTCATGAGGCGGCTCCGGTCTTGCCGTGCAGGAGCGGGTCGAGCCCAGCTTGGCGCAGCATTTCGCAGGTGCGAATCAAGGGTAGGCCGATCAAGGCGGTTGGGTCGTCGGAGTCAATTGCCGCCAGCAGGCTGATGCCCAGCCCTTCAGACTTGGCGCTGCCGGCGCAGTCGTAGGGCTGTTCGGCCTGGAGATAACTTTCTATTTCTGCGGCAGACAGCGATCTGAATCGGGTGCTCACCAGGGCGGTGTCTTGGGCTGTGAAGCCGCTTTCCTCGCAGACCACGGCCAAGGCGGTATGGAAGACCACCGTTTGGCCGCTCATGGCGCGCAGTTGTTCTGTGGCGCGCTCGTGCGTGCCGGGCTTGCCCAGGGCGATGCCGTTCAGATCGGCTACTTGGTCAGAGCCGATCACGATGGCCTTGGGGAAGCGCTGAGCAATCGCTTGGGCTTTGGCCAAGGCCAGGCGCTTGGCGAGCTCGCCGGGTGTTTCTTGCGGCAAAGGGCTTTCGTCGACATGGGGTGCGCAAACCTCAAAGGGCAGGCGCAGTCGCTCCAGCAGTTCTCGGCGATAGCGAGAAGTGGAGCCCAGAATCAGGGGGCGAGGGGTGTTTTGCATCGGCGGATTTTCGCATCGCCGCGTGAGTGTCCTGCGCCTCTACACTTGAGGCCATGAAAGAGCATCAATATTCCCCGGCCAAATTGGATGTTGCAGCCTTTGCGCGCGATGGCGCAAGTCTGAGTGGCGAGTTGCCGGCCGCTGCTTTGCTGCGCTTGGCGGATGCCGCAGCGCCAGAGGCGCCCGCCAGTGCTTGGCCCGCAGTCACATGGCAAGTCACGGGTGAGCGGCGCGAGTTGCGCGGCGGCGAAGCGCAAACCTGGTTGCATCTTGAGGCCCAGGCGACGGTGCGATTGACCTGTCAGCGTTGCTTGCAGCCGGTGGACGAGCTCATTGCTTTGTCGCACAGCTTTCGCTTTGTGAAGGACGAGGCTGAGGCGCTGAGTGTCGACCCAGAAAGCGAAGAGGATCTCCTGGCCTTGACGCGCAGCTTGGATGTCATCGAGTTGCTGGAGGATGAGTTGCTGCTGTCTTTGCCTTTGGTGCCGCGCCATGAGCAATGTCCGCAGCCTTTGGTGGCTCCGGTGGACCCGGCTTTGCAAGAGCAAGAGTTGGCCGAAGAGCGCCCACACCCCTTTGCGGCTTTGGCGGCTTTGAAGAAGCAGCAGGGCCCCAAGCAATGAGCAGATGAGGCGGTGTTTGGGGATTCGGCGTGCTCGTGCTACAATCACGGGCTTTCCCCGGTTCGAGAATCAAAGTGGCATGTCGCAAGACTGGGAACGGGCTTTGAGGTAGTGCCTGAAAAGGCAAGCCTTGAAGACGCTCAGAGAAGCAGGCAGCTGGCGCATGGTGCGCATGAAGCTCGTGACGCTTGAATCAATAGCAATCGCGGCGCCCGGGGTGTAAGGGCCGCAAGCGCAGCAGATCCGTGAGCCTCGGTTTCGAGGCCGCAACTGCGGCAAAGCCCCTCAATCACCGGAGCCTTAGGAGAATTTCATGGCCGTTCAGCAAAACAAAAAGTCCCCCTCCAAGCGCGGCATGCACCGTTCGCACAATGCCCTGGTCACTCCGGGCACGGCCATCGAGCCGACCACGGGTGAAGTGCATCTGCGTCACCACATCAGCCCCACGGGCTTCTACCGCGGCCGCAAGGTCCTGAAGACCAAGGCTGACGCCTCCTGATAGATTTCAGGCTTGTTGCGCAACGTATGTGTTGCGCGCTGCTTTGATCTGCCATGGCTCACAAACTCCCGGCCTGTGCCTTGTTGCAGTGCCGGGTTTTTGTGTTTGAGTGTCGCGTTTTGCGCGCTTGTTCGGCTGTCGCTTCTGACTGGCAAGATGAGCCAGTGATTCCGCGCATGGTTGATCCCCTATTTGGTTTGCATTGATGTCAATTCCTGTTAACGGCAAGCTTGCCGCGGCTGATGCTGTCAAGCTGGCGCCGCTTGAGGTGGTGCGTTTGGCGATTGACTGCATGGGCGGTGATCACGGGCCTTCCGTCACATTGCCTGCAGCGCGAGCCTTTTTGGATCGTCACCCGAACGCCGAGTTGTTGTTGGTTGGCCTGCCTGAGGCTTTGGCCGACGCCGCCACATGGCCGCGCTGCCGCATCGTGCCGGCCAGCGAAGTGGTGCAGATGGACGACCCGGTGGAGGTGGCGCTGCGCCGCAAAAAAGATTCATCGATGCGCGTGGCGATCAGTCAGCTCAAATCGGTGGACGGCGCGGCCCCTGCGGCGGATGCCTGCGTTTCGGCGGGCAATACTGGCGCGCTGATGGCGGTCTCCCGCTATCTGCTCAAAACCCTGGACGGGATTGATCGGCCTGCCATCGCCTCCGTCATGCCCAACCAAAAGGGCGGCTTCACCACGATGCTGGACCTGGGCGCCAATGTCGATTGCAGCGCCGAGCATTTGCTGCAGTTTGCCGTGATGGGCAGTGCCCTGGTCAGTGCCGTCGATGGGCGCCCCGAGCCCAGCGTGGGCTTGCTCAATATTGGCGAAGAAGTCATCAAGGGCAGCGAAGTCATCAAGCAAGCCGGTGAGTTGCTGCGCCAAGCGGGTGCCGAAGGTCAGCTGAACTTTTTCGGCAATGTCGAAGGCAATGACATCTTCAAGGGCACGGTGGATCTGGTGGTCTGTGATGGCTTCGTTGGCAATGTGGCTTTGAAGACCGCTGAGGGCTTGGCGACCATGATCATCACCATCATTCGCGAAGAGTTTGGCCGCAGTTGGCTGACGAAGGCTGCGGCTTTGATGGCGATGCCGGTTTTGAAGCGCTTCAAGGGCCGTGTCGATCATCGTCGCTTCAATGGCGCAGCCCTGCTGGGTTTGCGCGGCTTGGTCTTCAAGAGTCATGGCTCGGCTGACCAACTGGCTTTCGAGACGGCCTTGAACCGGGCGTATGATGCCGCCCGCAACCGGTTGATAGACCGGGTTCATGATCGAATCATCGCCACTTTGCAGTCCAAGCCGGTGTCTGTCGACGCGGCAGAATTGGCGCAAATGGCTTCAGGAGATAAGGCGACTCCGGTCGTTCAAGCTGCATGACATCAAGCTCCCAGACAGAGCGCGCCGCGCTGCCACGCTACTCGCGCATTCTCGGCACCGGTAGTTTTCTCCCGCCGAAGCGACTCAGCAACGCCGAGTTGGCGGCTCAATTGGCCCAAGACGGCATCGAGACTTCCGACGAGTGGATTGTCGAGCGCACCGGCATCCGGGCGCGGCACTTTGCCGACGCAGGCGTCAATTCCAGCGATTTGGCTTTGCCTGCTGCTCAAGCCGCGCTACAGGCCGCTGGGGTGTCCGCGCAAGAGATTGACCTCATCATCGTTGCCACCTCCACGCCCGATGTCGTCTTCCCGTCCACGGCCTGCTTGCTGCAACAAAAGCTTGGCGTCAGCGGCGGCGCTGCCTTTGATGTGCAGGCGGTGTGCTCGGGTTTTGTGTATGCATTGACGGTGGCGGATTCGATGATCCGCACTGGCGCGGCGCGCAAGGCCCTGGTTGTGGGCGCCGAGGTGTTCTCCCGCATCTTAGACTTCAAAGATCGCACCACCTGTGTGCTGTTTGGCGACGGTGCGGGCGCCGTCGTGTTGGGGGCCAGTGAAACGCCGGGCATTCTTGCCAGCGAGTTGCACGCAGACGGCAGCCAATCGGGCATTTTGTGTGTGCCGGGCACGGTGTCCGGCGGCAAGATTTTGGGTGAGCCGCTGCTGCGCATGGACGGTCAAGCCGTCTTCAAAATGGCAGTCAGCGTGCTGGAAAAGGTGGCGCGTTCTGTCTTGGAAAAGGCTGGCCGCCAAGAGTCAGACATTGATTGGTTGATTCCGCATCAAGCCAATATCCGCATCATGCACAGCACGGCCAAGAAGATGAGGCTGCCGCTGGAGCGTTTGATCGTCACCGTGGATGAGCACGGCAACACCTCGGCGGCTTCGATTCCATTGGCTTTGGATACCGCGGTTCGCTCGGGCAAGATCAAGGCCGGAGATACCGTCATGCTCGAGGGGGTGGGCGGTGGCTTCACCTGGGGCGCGGTGCTGCTGGACTTCTGAACCACCCGGGTCTGCGGCGCTCAGACCCATTTGCATGAGAACTGACTCAATGACTGCAACATTTGCTTTTGTGTTTCCCGGCCAAGGTTCGCAAGCCTTGGGCATGTTGGACGCTTGGGGCGATCACCCCGAAGTTCTGCGCACCTTGGACGAAGCGTCTGCGGCCCTGGGCGAAGACATTGGCGCCTTGATCAAAACCGGCCCCAAGGAGCAACTGGACCTGACCACCAACACCCAGCCCGTGATGCTGACCGCAGGCATTGCTTGCTATCGCGCCTGGGTGGCCGAAACGGGCTTGACGCCGGCTGCTGCTGCCGGCCATTCCTTGGGTGAGTACAGCGCCCTGGTGGCTGCGGGCGCCCTGAGCTTGGCGCAAGCCTTGCCGCTGGTGCGGTTCCGCGCCCAGGCCATGCAGCAAGCGGTGCCGGTGGGGGTGGGCGCGATGGCCGCGATTTTGGGTTTGGATGCCCAAGCGGTGCGCGAAGGGTGTGCGGCAGCGGCCGCGGCCAGCGCGGAAGCGGTCGAGGCCGTCAATTTCAATGACCCCAAGCAAACCGTGATCGCAGGCAGCAAGGCAGGTGTCGACAAGGCCTGCGAAATGCTCAAGGCGGCGGGGGCCAAGCGCGCGCTTTTGCTGCCGGTGTCTGCCCCCTTCCACTCCAGCTTGATGAAGCCCGCCGCCGAGGCCTTGAAGCTCAAATTGGAGGCCACTGACTTTGCGCCGCTGAGCTTCCCGGTCATCAACAATATCGATGTGGCGGCGGTGAGCGATGCGCCAAGCCTGCGCGATGCTTTGTATCGTCAGGCTTTTGGCCCGGTGCGCTGGGTCGAAGTCATCCAAGCCTTGAAGGGGCGTGGCTTCACGCACATCATCGAATGCGGCCCAGGCAAGGTGCTGGCCGGCATGTCCAAACGCATTGATCCTGAAATCATCAGCACCACGGTGCTGGATCCCGCCAGCTTGGCGGAAGCGCGCGCCTTGCTGGGCTGAAAGAGAAGCAAAACACTATGAGCACGGAAATGACATCCAAAGGCCAAGTCGCATTGGTGACCGGAGCCAGCCGAGGTATTGGTCGCGCGATTGCGATGACCCTGGCCGAGCAAGGCTATGTGGTGGTGGGCACGGCAACCAGTGAGTCCGGTGCTGCAGCGATCAGCGAGGCGTTGGCCCCTCTGGGGGGCCGAGGCCTGGTTTTGGACGTGAACGATGCCGCCGCGGTAGACGCCGCAGTAGACGCAGTGACCAAGGCCCACGGCGGCTTGCATGTGCTGGTCAATAACGCCGGTATCACACGGGATACCCTGGCCATGCGCATGAAGGATGAAGACTGGGATGCGGTGCTGGACACCAATCTGAAGGCAGTCTTCCGCATGTGCCGTGCCGTCATGCGTGGCATGATGAAGCAGCGCTATGGCCGCATCATCAACATCACCTCGGTGGTGGGGGCATCCGGCAACCCCGGTCAGGCCAATTACGCTGCCGCCAAGGCCGGTGTGGCCGGCATGACGCGCGCCTTGGCGCGTGAGCTGGGCAGCCGCGGTATCACCGTCAATTGCGTGGCGCCGGGCTTCATCGCCACCGACATGACCGAGGTGTTGCCTGAAGCACAAAAAGCGGCCTTGTTGGCGCAAATCCCGGTGGGCCGTTTGGGCGAGCCTGGGGAAATTGCCGAGGCGGTCGCATTCTTGGCTTCGCCCAAGGCCGCCTACATTAGCGGTAGTGAGCTGCACGTCAACGGCGGCATGTACATGAACTGAATTGATTTGTGATGAGGGCAATCTGCTCTCATCCACCGGATTTGCCCGGCCGGTGAAGGTTCCATGGAGTGACAAATTCAGCCTCAATTTAGGCGAGGCACTCTAGAGGCCTTAGAATCCCGGGCTGTTCCTAGCAAACCCCTCCTGGAGGAGTCATGAGCGATATCGAAGCACGTGTCAAGAAAATCATCGCCGAGCAACTCGGCGTGCCTGAGTCCGATGTAACCAACGAGAAGGCCTTTGTGGCCGATCTGGGCGCAGATTCCCTCGACACCGTGGAATTGGTGATGGCACTCGAAGACGAGTTCGGCATCGAAATCCCCGATGAAGAAGCCGAAAAGATCACCAGCGTGCAGCTGGCGATTGACTACGCCGTCAAGCACCAAAAGGCCTGAGTCAGCGCACCTGCTGTCAGGTAATCCCTAACTGAACCCCTAATCGCATGAGCCGTCGTCGCGTCGTCATTACCGGACTAGGTCTGATCAGCCCTGTGGGCAACACAGTGGCCGAGGCCTGGAGCAATATCCTGGCCGGTCAGTCCGGAATTGACCGCATCACTCGCTTTGATGCTTCCGCTTTCTCCTGCCAATTCGCCGGGGAAGTCAAAGGCTTCAATGTCACGGACTACATTCCTGCCAAGGAAGCCCGGTCCATGGACACCTTCATCCATTACGGGATGGCGGCGTCGATTCAAGCAGTGCAAGACGCCGGTTTGCCCACTGGGGATCAGTTAACGGAAGAGCAAGCCGAGCGCATTGGCGTGCTGGTGGGGTCGGGCATTGGTGGCTTGCCACTGATCGAAGAAACCCATGGCGAGCTGATGTCGCGTGGCCCTCGTCGTGTCTCGCCGTTCTTTGTGCCGGCATCGATCATCAACATGATCTCGGGTCATGTCTCCATCAAGTACGGCTTCCAAGGCCCGAACTTGGCGGTGGTGACCGCTTGCACAACCGGCTTGCATGCCATTGGCCTCGCTGGCCGCTTGATTGCGGACGGTGATGCCGATGTGATGATTGCAGGCGGCGCGGAAGCGACCGTCTCGCCCTTGGGCGTTGGAGGCTTTGCCTCGGCGCGCGCCTTGTCGACGCGCAACGACGATCCCAAGACCGCATCCCGACCCTGGGACAAAGACCGCGATGGCTTTGTGCTGGGCGAGGGTGGTGGTGTGCTGGTGCTGGAAGAGTACGAGCATGCCAAGAAACGCGGCGCCAAGATTTACGCCGAACTCGCTGGCTTTGGCATGGGGGCAGACGCCTATCACATGACCGCGCCCAGCGTGGATGGCCCCAAGCGTTCGATGCGAGCCGCGCTGCGCAGCGCCGGCCTCAACCCGGACCAGATTCAATACATGAATGCCCACGGCACTTCCACGCCGCTGGGTGACTTGAACGAAACCAATGCCATCAAGCTGGCATTCGGTGGCGATGTGGCCAAGAAATTGGCCATCAGCTCCACCAAGTCCATGACCGGGCATTTGCTCGGTGGCGCCGGTGGCATTGAGTCGGTGTTTACCGTGATGGCGGTGCACCAGCAAGTGGCCCCACCGACCATCAATATCTTCAATCAAGACCCCGAGTGCGATCTTGATTACTGCGCCAACCAAGCGCGCGAAATGAAGATCGAATACGCCGCCAAGAACAACTTCGGCTTCGGCGGCACCAACGGGACCTTGATCTTCAAGAAGGTCTGACCGCCACCCGGGGCATCGACAGCTCCCCGGTTTTCTCTCGCTGCCAAGCCGCGCCATGAGTGCTTCATCACAGCGCGCGGCGGCGGCTTTCCGCATCGACACCCGCCCAGCGCCCAGGTTCCAAAGACAGCTGGCGCTGCTCGTGGTTGGCCTTGCGGGTTTGGCGCTCTCGTCCTTGTATTTGACCTTGCAGGCGCATGCGCCTGAGCTGTTTCGGTTTTGGCTGCTGCTGGTGGCCTTAGCGCCGGCCCTCGTGCTGGCTAGGCGCGCCGCACAGATCCGCCCCAGGCAGCTGCGTTGGGATGGGCAGGCCTGGTGGCTGCAAGATCAACTGGCTTCGGCTGAAGAGCGTCAAGTCCAAGTCGAGCTCTTGTTCGACTTCGATGCTTACCTCTTGCTGCGGGTGCAGGCGGTCCCCAGCCGGCTCCTCGGTGCACGGATCTACATCCCTTTGGCGAGCGCGCAGCAAGCCCAATGGTCGCACTTGCGTGCCTGCCTCTATGCGACGCGCAGCGCGCTCGCCTCCCCATGACTTTCGCTATGCTTGCCGGCTGAGTTCATCATCGGCCAGCGATCAAGAAGGCGAGCGCAGGGGGCTCGAACTTGAATCTCGGCGAAGCGCCTTCATATCGCTTGGGTCCTTGCAGTCGATCAGTCGATATGAGATCGATACGTACTCGCCAAACCTTTTTTGTGAGCACTCTGAGTCTAGCCATGTCATCAACGATTGTTTCTCGTCCCCTGGCGGCGCGCTTCTCGCGCGCTGTGTTGTCTGCCGCCGTTCTGTCATTGAGCCTGAGTCTGGTGCCCGGTGTTGCTCCAGTGCAGGCGCGTGAACTGCCTGACTTCACTGAGTTGGTGGAGCGTGTCGGGCCCGCGGTGGTGAACATCCGCACCTCGGAGCGTTTGCGCGCCGGCATGAGCGGCTCGCCCGAGATCGACGAGCAGATGCAAGAGTTTTTGCGTCGATTTGGTGTGCCGGTGCCCAACCAGCGTCGGGGTGCGCCGCGCGGTGGCGGCAATGGCAATAACGGGGGGGACGATGAGCAACCGCAGCGCCGTGGCGTGGGTTCCGGTTTCATCCTCAGCGCCGATGGCTATGTGATGACCAATGCCCATGTGGTGCTGGGGGCTGACGATGTCTGGGTGACCCTGACGGACAAGCGCGAATTCAAAGCCAAGGTGATCGGCGCCGATCGTCGCACCGATGTGGCCGTTTTAAAGATCGAAGCCAGTGCCTTGCCGGTAGTGAAGATTGCCGACATCAGCCGCCTCAAAGTTGGCGAGTGGGTGATGGCCATCGGCTCCCCCTTCGGCTTCGATAACACCGTGACCGCCGGCATCGTCAGTGCCAAAGCACGGGACACTGGCGACTTCCTGCCTTTCATTCAAACCGATGTGGCCATCAACCCCGGCAACTCGGGCGGCCCCTTGCTGAATATGCGCGGCGAGGTGATCGGCATCAATTCGCAGATCTACAGCCAGTCCGGCGGCTTCATGGGCATCTCTTTCGCCATCCCGATTGATGAGGCGATTCGCGTGTCCGACCAATTGCGCAGCAGCGGGCGCGTGGTGCGCGGCTTCATCGGTGTGGCGCCTGATGACTTGAGCAAAGACGTGGCCGAGTCGATTGGCTTGGGCAAACCCACCGGCGCCTTGATCCGCAGCGTCACCGCTGGCGGAGCGGCCGACAAGGCGGGCATCGAAGGCGGCGACGTGATCACCAAGTTCGATGGCAAGTTGATCGAAAAGGCCAGTGATTTGCGCCGCGTGGTGGCCGGTCTGAAGCCGGGCAGCAAGGCTGTGGTGCAGGTGTTCCGCCGCGGCGCCTACAAAGACCTCACCATCTCCATCGCTGAAATGCCTGACGACGGCTCAGCGCGTCGGGGTTCGGGTGAGTCGCCAGAGGGCAAGGCAGCCTCAGGTGCGGCCGCCCTGGGCTTGCAGGTCTCTGAGATCCCGGACGCGCAAAAGCGCGAACTGAAGTTGCGTGCTGGTGTGCGGGTCGATGCGGCCACCGGCATTGCGGCGCGCGCAGGCCTGCGTGAAGGCGATCTGATCTTGGCGGTGGACAACACCGATGTGAGCAGCGTCAAGCAGTTCCAAAGCCTGATGAGCAAGGCCGAAAAGGCCAAGACCATCAATCTCTTGGTCCGCCGGGACGACGTGGTCAGCTTTGTGCTGCTCAAACCCCAGGCCAAGTGAGCCCAGCCGCGGTCTGATAGGAATCGAGACCACCCGGTTTAGCTGACTGCCCCGGGTGGTCTTTTCACATGGTGGATTGGCGGCCGGGTTTGCTGCACGCAAAGCTTGGCACTCTCAGGCTTGGCCTCATGCTCGATTCTGGTTTTTGTGTGGACAAAGTCTGGCTCGCCCAAGGGATTGTTTGCTCGCTCAGATAGAATCACGGCCGTGAAGCCCGGATTTGCTCTGTCTGAAGCGAGCAAATTCTGGGCGGATCTTCCCGGCCTTTTCGTCCACAGCTTGTTCAATCGATCCTGTGGATAAGTTGTGGGTAATTTTGATGTTGGCGTGCCGCAACGCTGGGGTTGCCAGCCTCGGCGCGGTTTCCTGTTCTGGCCTTTTGGCTACAATGAACGCCCAACATGCAGTTGCCATACGTTTTGTTGGAAGGCGCGTCACCGTTTCGACGTGCCTTTTTTTTAGCTTCAGCATGGCGCTCCGCGCCACCACATCGCATCGCGATTTGAGCTTGCGCTGCAAGGGCTTCGCTCTGCTGCCGACCGGCATGGCGCATTTAAGAACAGCATGAACCACATTCGTAATTTCTCCATCATCGCCCACATCGACCACGGCAAGAGCACGCTGGCGGATCGACTCATCCAACGTTGCGGCGGACTCTCGGATCGCGAGATGGAAGCGCAGGTGCTGGACTCGATGGACATTGAGCGCGAGCGTGGCATCACCATCAAGGCCCAAACCGCGGCCCTGCAATACAAGGCGCGTGATGGTCAGGTCTACAACCTGAATCTGATCGACACACCCGGCCACGTGGACTTCTCGTACGAGGTGAGCCGTTCGCTGTCGGCTTGTGAAGGCGCGCTCTTGGTGGTGGATGCCAGCCAGGGCGTTGAGGCGCAGACCGTGGCCAACTGCTACACCGCGCTGGACCTCGGCGTGGAAGTCGTGCCCGTGCTCAACAAGATGGACCTGCCGCAGGCCGACCCCGAGCGCGCCAAGGCCGAAGTTGAAGATGTGATCGGCATCGACGCCACCGACGGCATTCCTTGTTCGGCCAAGACCGGCATGGGCATCGATGAAATCCTCGAAGCCGTGGTCACCCGCATGCCGCCGCCTCAGGGCGTGGTGGACGCGCCGCTGCGGGCCATGATCATCGACAGTTGGTTCGACAACTATGTGGGCGTGGTGATGCTGGTTCGCGTGGTGGACGGCACCTTGAAGAAGGGTGAGCGCATCCGCATGATGGCCACCAACGCGGTCTACCCGGCGGACCAACTGGGTGTGTTCACGCCCAAGAGCGAGCCGCGCGAACAGCTCAATGCCGGTGAGGTGGGCTTCATCATCGCGGGCATCAAAGAATTGGCTGCGGCCAAGGTGGGCGACACCATCACGCTGGAGAAAAAGCTGCCCAATAATTTGGGCCCCGCTGAGTCGGCGCTGCCAGGCTTCAAAGAGATTCAGCCGCAGGTGTTTGCGGGCCTGTATCCCACCGAAGCCAGCGAGTACGACCAACTCCGTGACGCACTGGAAAAGCTCAAACTCAACGATGCCTCTTTGCGCTTTGAGCCCGAAGTCTCGCAGGCCTTGGGCTTTGGCTTCCGCTGCGGCTTCTTGGGCCTGCTGCACATGGAAATCGTGCAGGAGCGACTCGAGCGCGAGTTCGACCAAGACCTGATCACCACCGCACCCAGCGTGGTCTACGAGGTGCAGCTGGGCGACGGCGAAATCATCGAGGTCGAGAACCCGTCCAAGATGCCCGAGGTCGGCAAGATTGCCGAGATCCGCGAGCCCATCGTGACCGTGCATCTGTACATGCCCCAGGACTATGTGGGCCCGGTCATGACCTTGGCCAACCAAAAGCGCGGGGTGCAAATCAATATGGCCTACCACGGCCGCCAGGTGATGCTCACTTACGAGATCCCGCTGGCAGAAATCGTGCTGGACTTCTTCGACAAGCTCAAGTCCGTCTCGCGCGGCTATGCGTCGATGGACTACGAGTTCAAGGAATACCGTGCCTCTGATGTGGTCAAGGTCGATATGCTGATCAACGGTGACCGCATCGACGCCTTGTCGCTGATCGTGCACCGCACCCAGAGCCAGTACCGTGGCCGCCAGGTGGTGTCCAAGATGCGCGAGATCATTCCGCGCCAGATGTACGACGTGTCCTTGCAGGCCGCCATCGGCGCCAAGATCATTGCCCGCGAGGACATCAAGGCGCTGCGTAAAAACGTGCTGGCAAAATGCTACGGCGGTGACGTTTCGCGCAAACGCAAGCTGCTCGAAAAGCAAAAAGCCGGTAAGAAGCGCATGAAGCAAATCGGCTCGGTGGAGGTGCCGCAGGAGGCCTTCCTTGCCATTTTGCAAGTCGAAGATTGAACGAACCGCTTCTTTTCCCTTACCCAACCAAGATCGATTGATTGATGAGTGCTCTGACCGGAATTCTTTACGCCATCCTCGTCGCCTATTTGGGGGGCTGGTACACCGGCTACTGGAGCGGCAATTTCTCCCTTCTGCTCTTCATCTTGACCATGGTCACGCTGGCCTATTGGTTGGCGGAGCGTTTTCATTTCCAACCCCGGCGTGAGAAGGCTGCGGCCTTGCTCGTTGAGGCCGATGCCAAGCGCCGCCAGACCTTGGCCGAGCAGGGCATTGCCCGGGTCGATGGCGATGTGGAAGGTGCGCGCCAGCAGATCTTGCAGCAGCCCTGGTGGCTGGACTGGACGGCCGGCTTGTTCCCGGTCATCTTGGCCGTGTTCTTGTTGCGCTCCTTTTTGTTTGAGCCCTTCAAGATTCCTTCGGGTTCGATGGTGCCGACCTTGTTGGTGGGCGACCTGATTCTGGTCAACAAGTTCCACTACGGCATTCGCTTGCCGGTGATCAATAAAAAGATCATCAGCAACAACGAGGTCAAGCGCGGTGATGTGATGGTGTTCCGCTGGCCTGAAGACACCAGTGTGGACTTCATCAAGCGGGTGGTCGGCTTGCCCGGTGACGAGGTGAAGTACCTGAACCAGCGCCTCTACGTCAACGGCGAGCTGGTGCCGGTGCAGCCACAGGGCGATTTCTACGACGAAAGCTCGATGGCGTATCGCCCCCGCTTCACCGAAAAGCTGGGCGAGAAAGAGCATCAGCTGTTGGTCGACCCGCAGCGCTCACCGTTGTTCCACCCGAATCGCAAAGACGGCCCTTTCCCCTTCCAAGACCATTGCAAATACAGCCCCGAAGGCGTGGTGTGCAAAGTGCCTGCGGGTCACTACTACATGATCGGCGACAACCGCGACAACTCGGGCGATTCGCGCTTCTGGGGCTTTGTGCCGGATGAGAACATCGTCGGTAAGGCCTTTATGGTTTGGATGAATTTCGGTAACCTCAAGCGCATAGGCACATTCAATTGAGTCATGTGGCTTGGCCCTCGGGCAAGTCCTCACACAACAAGGGAAGCGGGTTTATGGGATTGAGCAAGCGTGTCGGTGCTCCGTGCGCCTTTGGGCCTTCAGCTGCTGGCAAGCGCCAACAGCGTGGTGTGAGCCTGCTGGGCCTGCTGTTTTGGGGCGTGATCCTCGCCTTTGGTGGCGTGGTCTTGGCACGGGTGGTGCCGACCGTGATGGAGTTCTACACCATCCAGCGCGTGGTCGACCGTATCGCCGCCTCCAACCCCAGCACGGTGCCAGCCGTGCGCGCCGACTTTGAACGCGCTCAGCAGGTCGAGTATTCGATGACCAGCATTTCGGCCAAGGATTTGGTGATCAGCAAAGAAAACGACAAGCTCCAGATCAGCTTTGCCTACGACAAGCAAATTGAACTGGGCGGCCCAGTGTTCTTGTTGATCAAATACGCCGGTCGTTCTCACTGAATGAGCGAGTGCAGTTCCTCATGAGTCCGCAACTTGCCGCCCTCCAGCGACGCCTGGGGCATCAATTCAAACAGCCTGAGCTGCTGACGCGCGCACTCACCCATCGAAGTTTCAGTGCCGACCATAACGAGCGCCTGGAGTTTCTCGGCGATGCGGTGCTGAGTCTGGCGGTGTCCAGTTTGTTGTACGACCGTTTCGCCGGCTCGGATGAGGGCGACCTGACACGCATTCGTGCCCACTTGGTGCGCGAGGACAGCTTGCATCGCTTGGCTTTGTCCCTGGAATTGCCGCAGGTCTTGCGCATGAGCGACGGCGAAGCCAAGGGTGGCGGCGCGCAGCGGCCTTCGATCTTGGCGGATGCCACCGAGGCCTTGATTGGCGCCACCTTTGTCGATGGCGGCTACCCGGCCGCCTATGCCGTGGTGCGCAATTTGTTGGCCGATGTGATCAGCAATGCCTCCAGCACCGACAACTGGGCCAAAGATGCCAAGACCGCGTTGCAGGAGTGGCTGCAAGCGCGCAAGCTCAGCGTGCCCGTCTACCGCATCATCGAAGCCCGAGGCCAAGCGCATGCGCAGACCTTTGAGGTGGAATGCGCCGTGCCCTCGCTGCGCGTGGCCACACGGGGTGAGGGGCGCTCGCGCCGTGTTGCAGAACAAGATGCCGCCCGTCGATTGCTCGACGAATTGATTGCCCGCGACAAGCCAGGTGCTGGCTTGCGCGACTGAAGGAGCCGGCTTCGTGCCGCCCAAACCATGACTGATAACAAAAAGCCGCTGAGTGCCGAATCGACGGACGGCGCCGCCGACGCCCAAGAGGCCCTGCCGCAGCGTTGCGGTCTGATCGCCATCGTGGGCCGACCCAATGTGGGCAAATCGACGCTGCTCAATGCCCTGGTGGGTCAAAAGGTCAGCATCACCTCGGACAAGGCGCAGACCACCCGTCACCGCATCACCGGGGTTCGCACGGTGGACGAAGCCCAGTTTGTGTTTGTTGACACACCGGGCTTCCAGATGAAGCATAACGCGGCACTCAATCGCAACCTGAACCGCACGGTGCACAGCGTGCTGGGCGATGTGGATCTGGTGCTGTATGTGCTGGAAGCAGGGCGCTTTGGCTTGGACGATGCCAAGGTCTTGTCCTTGCTGCCCGAAGACAAGCCGGTGGTGATGATTGCCAACAAGCTCGACGCTGTGCAGCGCCGTGCCGAGTTGGCGCCTTGGTTGAAGAGCATGCAGGAGCGCCGCAATTTCAGCGAATTCGTGCCGCTCTCGGCCAAGAAGGAGTCTGACGTCGCCCGTCTGTTCAAGATCCTCAAGCCCTATCTGCCCGAGCAGGGCTGGTTCTACGAGGAAGACGCGCTGACCGATCGCTCAGAGAAGTTCCTGGCCAGCGAAATCATCCGCGAAAAGCTCTTCCGCCTGACCGGCGATGAGCTGCCCTACACCTCCACCGTCGTGATCGACAAATGGGAAGACGAGGGTGAGCTGCGCCGCATCTCCGCCTCCATCGTGGTGGAGCGCGATGCCCACAAGGGCATGATCATCGGCCAGGGCGGTGAACGCCTGAAGCGCATCGGCTCCGAGGCGCGCCAGGAGTTGGAACATTTGATGCAAGGCCGTGTGTTCCTGGAGTTATGGGTCAAGGTCCGCTCCGGCTGGGCCGACACCGAAGAGCATTTGCGGACCTACGGCTACGAGTGAAAGCGCGCTCGCCCAGCGTTCAGCAGGCTTTTGTTCTGCATCACTACGACTGGAGTGAGTCCAGTCTGATCTTGGACCTGTTCACCCGTGAGCAGGGTCGCTTGGCCGTGGTGGCCAAAGGGGCCAAGCGCCCTTACTCCCAGTTGCGCGCGGTCTTGCTGCCCTTTCAGCGCATTCAGGTGAGTTTGAGCAAACCGGCCAAGGCCGGGGCCGACGACGGAGGGGCTGAGGTGGTGGGGCTGCGCGCTGCCGAGTGGGTGGGTGGCAGCACCTTGCCTGCGGGTGCTGCCCTGTTTTCGGCCTACTACCTCAACGAGTTGCTGCTCAAACTCTTGGCCCGGCAGGACCCCCATCCCTCTTTGTTCGAGGCCTATGCCGACACCTTGCCGCATCTGCATCTGAAGGATGATGCGCAGTCGCAAGCGGCGCTGCGGGCCTTTGAGCTGCGCCTGCTGTGCGATTTGGGGCTGCTACCGGACTTGAGCCTTTCTACCGTGACGCAAGTGCCGCTGCAGGCGGAGCGACGCTACAGCTTGAGCGCCGAGGCGGGCGTGGTGGGGCTGGAGACCGAAGGCGCTAGTTTCAGCGGTCATGAGTTGGTGCATTTGCAAGCCGCGCTCTTGCACGGCAGCATGGCCGCCTTGCGCCACGCCTGTGCGGCCGTTTTGCCTGCCTTGCGCATCAGCCTGCGCAGCATGCTTCACTATCATCTGGGGCAACGACCGCTGCGCACCCGGCAGGTGATGCTGGATGTGCAAAAGCTCAGTGATGGCAGAGTCGATTGACGAGCCTTTGTGCCGATGAACCCAAGACCAAAGAGTGTTTGATGAATCCCTTGCTTGCCCCTGAGTCTGCTTCCGCCCATGGCGCGCTGCGCTGTGCGCTGTCTGTCAATGTCAACAAGGTGGCGCTGCTGCGCAATACCCGCCATCTGGGCATTCCCAGCGTGCTGCGCGCCGCTGAAGCCTGTTTGCTGGCCGGCGCGCAAGGCATCACCGTGCATCCGCGTCCCGATGGGCGCCATATCCAAACCCAAGACGTGCAGGACTTGGCCGCACTGATGAAAGCCTGGCCACACGCCGAGTACAACATCGAAGGCAACCCGACCCAGAACCTGATGGACTTTGTGCGCAGCGTGCGCCCGCATCAGGTGACCTTTGTGCCCGACTCGGAAGACCAATTCACCTCTGATCATGGCTGGCACTTGCCCGCCGATATGGAGCGCCTGCGCCCCTTGGTGGCCGAAGCCAAGGCCTGCGGCGTGCGCGTCAGCCTGTTCATGGACCCGGTGCCGGAGGCCATGGCTTTTGTGGCCGAGTTGGGGGCGGATCGCATCGAGCTCTACACCGAGACCTATGCCAGCGCTTATGGCACACCGCGAGAAGCGGAGGTGCTGGACGGCTTCACTCGGACCGCGCAGGCGGCGCTGGCCCAGGGTTTGGGCATCAATGCCGGCCATGATTTGAATCGCGACAATCTGACGCGCTTTTTGCAGGCCGTGCCCGGTGTGCAGGAGGTGTCGATTGGTCATGCCCTGGTGGCCGATGCGCTGGAGCTGGGCTATACCGAAACCGTGCGCGACTATCTGCGCTGCATTCAGCGCGCTTATGTCGCTTGAGTTGTGGCGCTTGAAGTGCCTCTGAATTGAACGATGAGCAAAAGCCCTTCGAAATTTCTTGATCTGCGTCCGGCCCAGCCGGAAGACGCGCTGCGCATTGCCGCCTTGGCCCGCTGGGTTTGGTTGGATCGCTATGCCGCCGAGGGCGGCGTGAACAGCACCGTGGCCGAGTTCTTGAAGCGCGACTTTGATGAACAGGCGCTGCGCCAGTCGATTGATCTGGCACGCCATTGGGTCATTGAACGCGGCGATACCTTGCTGGCCTGGGCACATCTGGACGACAGCGCGGTGTGCCCGGTGCAAGTGTCTGGCCCGGCTGTTGAGCTCAAGCGTTTGTATGTCTCGCCGCACAGTCAAGGCCAAGGCTTGGGGCTCAAGCTCTTGCATCAGGCCCGACAAACCTGGCCCGAGCGTTCGCTGTGGTTGACCGCCTGGGTGGGCAATGAAGGCGCCTTGCGCTTTTACCGCCGCGAGGGGGCGCAGACCTGGGGCGAGGACTGGTTCGAGTTGGGTGGGCAGCAGCACCGCAATGAGCTGCTGGGCTGGCCGCCGCTGGAGCCTGAGGCATGATTTACGGCATTGGCACCGATGTTTGCGACATCCGCCGCATCCGCGACACCCTGGAGCGCCGCGGTGAGCGCTTTGCGGAAAAGGTGCTGGGCCCGAATGAAATGCAGGTCTTTCGCGCGCGCAGCGCGCGTGTGGCAGCGCGCGGTGTGGCCTATCTGGCCACCCGTTTTTCGGCCAAAGAAGCGTTTTCCAAAGCGATTGGCATGGGCATGCGCATGCCCATGACTTGGCGCGACTGCGAGATCCTCAATGCCCCCAGCGGCAAGCCTGAGATTCGCCTGCATAACGCCTTGGCTGTATGGTTTGAGGCCCAGGGCTTGCGGGCGCATGTCAGCGTCAGCGATGAAACCGATTACGCCACCAGCTATGTGGTGGTTGAAAGCAAAACATGAAGAACGAGCAATCCATGGCAAGCCAGCTTTCGCACGCGCCCTTGGTCATTGATGTGGCTGGGCTGAGCCTGAGCAAGACCGAGCGTCGCCGCTTGAAGCACCCCTTGGTCGGCGGTCTGATTTTGTTTGCGCGCAATTTTGAGAACCGCGCGCAGCTGACGCAGCTGACCGCCGAGATCAAATCCATTCGCCCCGATCTCTTGATCGCCGTGGACCACGAGGGCGGGCGTGTGCAGCGTTTTCGCAGCGATGGTTTCACCCATCTGCCGCCCATGCGCAGCCTCGGCGCTTTGTGGATGGAGGACGCCATGGCCGCAACCCAAGCCGCCACGGCGGCCGGTTATGTCATGGGCTCCGAGCTGCGCGCCTGCGGGGTCGATCTGAGTTTTGCGCCGGTGCTGGATCTCGACTATGGCGAGAGTTCGGTGATTGGTGAGCGCAGCTTCCACCGCGACCCGCGCGTGGTGGCGCTCTTGGCCAAGAGCGTGGCGCATGGCCTCTTGATTGCCGGCATGGGCAGCTGCGGCAAGCACTTCCCGGGTCATGGCTTTGTGAAGGCCGATTCGCATGTGGATGTGCCCGTCGATCGGCGCAGCCTCAAGGCCATCTTGAGTGAGGATGCCAAGCCCTTCGAGTGGCTGAACCTGAGCTTGTCGGCCGTGATGCCGGCCCATGTCATCTACCCCAAGGTGGACGCCCGCCCGGCCGGCTTCAGCGCTCGCTGGTTGCAGGAAATCTTGCGTGAGCGACTGGGCTTTGGCGGCCTGATCTTCAGCGATGACCTGGGCATGCGCGGTGCGCGGGTCTTGGAAGGGCGCGAGATCGGTTTTGCCGAGGCCGCCATTGCCGCGCTGCAGGCCGGTTGTGATTTGGCCTTGCTGTGCAACCAGTCCGTCGAGGCAGACGGTCAGGTGATTGACACGGTGCTGCAAGCGCTGAGCGAGGCGGCTCAGCAAGGCCGCTGGCAGCCCAGCCTGGAGAGCGAAGGTCGCCGCCAGCTGATCTTGCCGGAAAAGGCCCCATTGACCTGGGATGAGCTGATGCACGACCCGGCCTACCACCAGGCCTTGCAGCAGCTGGCTTGAGCGGTTCATAGGCCCGCCGGCTCACCGCCGTGCCGAGGCCTGTGGGCGAGTCGCTTTTCAGTCGCGGTAGTTGTTCACCACCGGGTAGCTGCGGGCCTTGAGGGCAAAGACCAAGGCCGCCAAGAGTGCGAAGCCGGCGAAGAAGAACATCTGGAAGGCGGTGACGCTCAAGCCGGTGCTTTGGATATAGGCCGTCGCAGCTTGGCTCTTCACGCTGCTATTGGCCAGCAGCACCCAGAGGTTGCCTATCGTGACGGAGAGGTTCCAGAAGCTGGTGATCACGCCCTTCATCGCCAGCGGCGCTTGGCTGTAGGCGAACTCAAGCCCGGTGGCCGACACCAAGACTTCGCCCATCGTCAGGATGGCATAGGGCAGGATCTGCCAAACAATGCTGATGCCCTGGCCTTGGTCGATCCAGAGCTGCAAGCCCCCCACCACGATCCAGGCCAAGCCCGAAAGCGCAATGCCCGCACCCATGCGGCGCAGGGCGGTGATGCGCAGGCCCATGCGCTGCAGCAAGGGGTAGAGCAGCAGATTGTTGAAGGGGATCAGCAGCATCACCAGGGCCGGGTTCAAGGCCTGCATCATCGAGGATTGGAACCACTCGGGCTTGCTCATCTGGTCGGCCTGCAAAATCCAGGTCGAGGCCTTTTGGTCAAACAAAGACCAAAACGGTGTGACCAGGGCAAACAAGACCAAGAGTTGCAGCACGGTGCGCACCGCTTGCACGGCTTGGGCACCATGCTTGGGTGTGGCGCGGTCCAACTGCAGCCAAGCGCCAAAGCCACCAAAACCCATCACCAGCACCAGGGCCGAGCAAAAGGCCGGCACGATGCCGGTGGGCTTCAAGAGCACCAGACTCAGCCCCGCCAGAACCACGCCCAGCCATGCGCAGAACAGGCCCAGATTGAGCTGACCGGCTTGCGGGGTTTTGAGTGCGCTCAGCACCACTTTGAGAAAGCTGTTCGGGTCGTCTTTGGCGCTGGGCTTGACGTGCACATACTTGCGGCGACCCATCCAGAAAATCATGGTGGCGATGAACATGAAGAGGCCCGGCACGCCAAAGGCCACGCTGGCACCCAAGTGCTTCAGCAGCACTGGCATCAGCAAAGAGGCAAAGAAGCTGCCGAAGTTGATGATCCAGTAAAAGCCGTCAAAGACTTTTTGTGCCAGCGAGCGATTGCTCTTGTCGAACTGGTCGCCAACAAAAGAGCTGACCAGCGGCTTGATGCCGCCGGAGCCCAGCGCGATCAAAAACAGGCCGATGTAAAAGCCAGGGATATTGTTTTCAAAAATGGCCAGGCAGGCATGGCCCGCGCAGTAAACCAGGCTGAGCCAAAAGATGGTGTTGTACTTGCCGAAGAATCGATCGGCCAGCCAGCCGCCCAGCAGCGGGAAGAAGTAAACGCCGATCACAAAGGTGTGGAAGACCTCCTTGGCCTCGCCTTTGCGCAGGGGCTCGGGCACGGCCAGGAGTAGGCTGCTCATCAGGAACACGGTGAGGATGTTGCGCATGCCGTAAAAGCTGAAGCGCTCGCATCCTTCGTTGCCGATGATGTAAGGAATTTGCGGTGGCATCTTGGCCACGGGGGTACTGCTGCTTGTTGTCACGGAAAACCTTGTTGCGAGGCTGCGCCTTCGCCTTGGGGAAGGGCAGGCATCGCGGTACAGAAAAGTAGGGAGTGCCAATGAAAACGCCGCCGGGCTTGCGCCTCGGCGGCGTTGCGACTTCAGCCGAGGCTGAAGCGGGCCAAGGGGTCTGAGTTCAGGCCCAAACCTGGGCGCGGCTCAGAGCCCAGCGGTGCCTCACTGCTCAAAAGGCAGCTTGATCTGGGCCAGGTCTTTGCGGGTCTCCACCAGCACCAGCGGGCCTTCATCGACCAGCACGGTGGGCGCACGTTCACGCGGCACATGCACCGGCTTGGGCTCAGCGGCGATCGCTTCTTGGGCCGCACGGATCTTCTCGGCATCCGAGTTGACCCATTGCAAGCCCGAGGCGGCAGCCACGGCCTGCAAGGCCTCGAGGTCCAGCACAAAGGCCGGCACGGTCGGGGCGGCAGGAGTTGCAGGCGCTGGGCTTGCTGCGGCCATGGGGGCAGCGGCTTCTGCTGCGCGCGGCGCTGCGTCGGCTGGCGCTTGTGCTGCTGCAGCGGCGGCTTGCTCGGGGGCCGAGACAGGCGCTTCGGCCGGCGCTGCCGCATCTTCAGCGGCGGACTGGCCATTCAGCTCGGCGGGCTGGTCATCGCGGCGTTCACGGCGCACGCGGTCGCGGCCCCGGTTGCGGCCACGGCGTGCTTCGCCACCTTGGGCCTCATCGCCCTCAGCGCGAAGGGCGGCAGCCTCATCCGGCGAAGCGGGTGCGGCTTCAGCGCCCGCGTCTTCTTGGGCGGAGAGCGCCAAGGGAGCGTCGCTCGCGGCGCCACCTTCTTCGCGATCACGGCCGCCACGACGACGGCGGCGGCTGCGACCTTGGCGCTCCTCATTGGAGGCCTCGGCGTTGGCGTCGGCTTGGGTGTCGGCAAAGCCCGTGGGCGCATCGGCGATCAGCTGGGCTTGCACGGGCAGCGCGTTGGCGGGGCTGTTCAGGCCCAGCTCTTCGCTATTGCGCGCGTCGTTGCGAGCCTCATTGCGCTCGCCGCGCTCAGCACGCTCGCCACCACGCTCGGGGCGATCGCCACGTGGGCGGCGGCCACCTTCATTGCGCTCGCTGCGGGCTTGCTCGGCTGCGCCTTCGGGGCGCTCGCTGCGCTCGGGGCGGCGGTTGCCGTTGCGTTCGCCGCGCTCATTGCGCTCGCCACGTTCGGTGCGCTGGCCGTCCGGGCGGCTGTCGCCGCGCGCTTCTTGAGCGCGCTCGCTGCGGGCGCCTTCGCGCTTGGCGTTGTTGCCATTGCGATCGCCACGCTCGTTGCGCTCACCGCGCTCAGCGCCACGCTCGCCATTGCGGGCACGGCCACCACGACCCTCGCGTCCGCCATCGCGGCCACCGTCACGCCCGCCTTCACGCTTGCGCTCTGCGCCGGCAGCCGGCTTGGCCGGTGTTGTCGCAGGGGCTTGTTCGGGGGCCGGCGCGGCCACGCCAAACAGGCTCTTGATCCAGCCGAAGAAGCCAGTGCCTGCGGCAGCACTCGACGCGCTCGCCGCCGCAGCCGCTGGGGCGGCTGCCTTGGGCGCTTCGGCCTTGGGAGCTGGAGCCGCTGGCGTTGGCGGCGGCATCTCGGGCAACACGCCCTTGATCACCGGCTCTTGCTTGCTTTTCGCTTTGTCGCCGGCCGCGTCGTTGCGGCGGGTGATGCCCACCTCATCCTGCGGCTCTTCGATCATGGTGTAGCTGGCTTGCAGGTTTTCCAGACGCGGATCGTCGTGGCGCAGGCGCTCCAGCTTGTAGTTGGGCGTTTCGAGATGCTTGTTGGGCACCAGCAGCACGGTGACGCGCTGCTTCAGCTCGATCTTGGTGATCTCGGTGCGCTTCTCGTTCAGCAAGAAGGAGGTCACTTCCACCGGCACTTGCACATGCACGGCGGCGGTGTTGTCCTTCATCGACTCTTCTTGCACCATGCGCAGGATCTGCAGCGCGCTGGATTCGGTGTCACGGATGTGACCGGTGCCGTTGCAACGTGGGCAGGTGATGTGGTTGCCGTCGCTCAGCGAAGGGCGCAGGCGCTGGCGGCTCATTTCCAGCAGACCGAACTTGCTGATCGAAGCAAACTGCACGCGGGCGCGGTCAGGGCGCAGTGCGTCGCGCAGGCGTTGTTCAACTTCGCGGCGGTTCTTCGACTCTTCCATGTCGATGAAGTCCACCACGATCAGGCCGCCCAGGTCGCGCAGACGCATCTGGCGCGCGATCTCGTCGGCGGCTTCCAGATTGGTGCGGGTGGCGGTTTCTTCGATGTCGCTGCCGCGCGTGGAGCGGGCCGAGTTGACGTCCACCGACACCAGCGCTTCGGTGTGGTCGATCACGATGGCGCCGCCGGAGGGCAGGTTGACGGTGCGGCTGAAGGCGGTTTCGATCTGGTGTTCGATCTGGAAACGGCTGAACAGCGGTGCGTCGTCGCGGTAGCGCTTCACGCGGTGCCCTTGTTCGGGCATCACGTGGTTCATGAACTGATGGGCCTGCTCGAACAGGTCATCGGTGTCGATCAGGATTTCACCGACATCGGCCGTGAAGTAATCGCGGATCGCGCGAATCACCAGGCTGGATTCCTGATAAATCAGGTAGGCGCCCTTGCCACCCTTGGCCGCATCGTCAATGGCGGACCAGAGCTTGAGCATGTAGTTCAGGTCCCACTGCAACTCGGCGGCGGAGCGACCGATACCGGCGGTTCGGGCGATCAGGCTCATGCCCTTGGGGTACTCGAGCTGGTCGAGGTTTTCTTTCAGCTCTTCGCGGTCTTCGCCCTCGATGCGGCGGCTCACGCCACCGCCGCGCGGGTTGTTGGGCATCAGCACCAGATAGCGGCCGGCCAGCGAGACAAAGGTGGTCAGAGCCGCGCCCTTGTTGCCACGTTCTTCCTTTTCCACCTGGACCAGCAGTTCCTGGCCTTCTTTGATGGCGTCTTGGATGCGCGCGGTGCGCACGTCCACGCCTTCGCGGAAGTATTGGCGGGCAATTTCCTTGAAGGGCAGGAAGCCGTGGCGGTCTTCACCGTAGTCCACAAAGCAGGCTTCCAGCGAAGGCTCAACGCGGGTGACCACGGCCTTGTAGATATTGCCCTTGCGTTGTTCGCGGCCTTCGATTTCGGTTTCGAAATCGAGCAGCTTTTGGCCATCAACGATTGCGAGGCGCCGCTCTTCCGGCTGCGTCGCATTGATCAGCATGCGTTTCATCGTCATCACTCCTCAAGCGCGTGAGCGGACGGAGTTCTAGTCCGGCCGGCACACGCGCAGCATCACGTCACCGCTCAAGTCCGCATGCGGACCGGGGCGGCAACACATCGATGCACGGGCAATGTGGAGGAACCGAGGAAGGAATCGCCCTGGACTGACCGTGATCGGAGTGCGATCAAATGGCCAGCGTTGGCGCTTGCGACATGACAGTCGGCGCGGAGTTCCCGTCCCATGAACACGCAGCCCTGAGCTGCGCGGCCCGGCCACGGCAAGGCAGCACGGCCTCGCCGGCCTTGAGCCGGGGCAGTGCTGATGAGCGGTGGGGGGTGAGGGGAGTGAGGGAAATCATCCGTGCGGACTGTTGGACGCTGGGCTGAGGCGGTCAGACTCTTGATCGACCGGCCTCACGCCCCAAAAAACCTTGTCTGGTGCCTCGTACAGTCCAAAGGGACCGAACGCGGCGTGGCTCGTTCTACATTGCTCTGCCGCACAGCACCCGAGGCCGCCTTGTCACATGGGGACAAGGCCCGCTTCCGGCTTCTGCGCGTTGCATCACCAATTTTCATCATCATCACTACGCAAAAGCGCGGCCACAACGCCGCTGCTGTTTGCCCCACGCTCTCGCAGGCAAGACCTGTCTTCAGCGCTCGGAGCCTTTGTCTCGGGCTACCCAGGTAAAATCAGACAAATCAAATACTTACGGCGACAACGTGGTGAGCAAGATTATAAGGGCTAAAGCCAGAGCGCCGGCCGCCACAGAAACCCGCAAATCCGGCCCAGTTCGGGCTGCGGCGAAGTGCTCCAAGGCCCAAACAACCCGCCCTCGGGGTGAGCGGGTACCGACTTCAAAAGCAGAGCCCAAGGTCGTGCAACGCCCTGTGGTGACGCCAACGCAGGCTTTGACGAGCCCGCCTGCGGCCGCGGCGCCAGCGGTTCGCCGCGTGCTGATCGATGAAGCCTCGGCCGGCCAGCGTCTGGACAATTTTTTGCTGCGCGAGCTCAAAGGCGTACCCAAAACCCATGTGTACCGGGTGATCCGGGCCGGTGAGGTGCGCGTCAACAAAGGGCGCGCTCAGGCCGACACTCGCCTGGAGATGGGAGACGAAGTGCGCATCCCGCCGGTGCGCGTGCCGGAACGGAGCGAGGCCAAGGCCGAGTTTGTGCCGCCGCGCGAATTCCCGGTCATTTATGAAGATGACTATCTGCTGGCCATCAACAAGCCGGCCGGTGTGGCCGTGCACGGCGGCTCGGGCGTCAGCTTTGGCGTCATTGAGCAATTGCGCCAGGCCCGGCCCATGGCCAAGTTCCTGGAATTGGTGCACCGACTGGACAAAGAAACCTCGGGCCTGCTCTTGATCGCCAAAAAGCGCGGCGCCTTGGTGGCGCTGCAAGACCAGTTCCGCGACCGTGAGACGGGCAAAACCTACGCGGCCTTGGTGAGCGGCGAGTGGGCCGCGAACAAAAAAGTCATCGATGTGCCCCTGCTCAAGTATGTGGGCAGCGATGGCGAGCGCTGGGTTCGGGCGGTCACCGATCCCAAGGATGTGCACGCGGATCAAGCCAAGCGCTCCATCAGCTTGGTGCGGGTGGCGCAGCGTCTGGCCCAGCACAGCCTGTTGGACGTGACCATCAAAACCGGTCGCACCCATCAAATTCGCGTCCATCTGGCGCACGAGGGCCATGCGATCGTGGGTGATCCCAAGTACGGGGACTTTGAGGCCAATCGCGCCTTGGCGCGCGGCCCCTTGCGCTTTGACCGGATGTTTTTGCATGCCAAACGCCTGCGCTTTGTTCACCCCAGCGAGGGCGGGCAAGAGATGGAGTTGTTGGCGCCGCTGCCGCCGGAATGCCTGCAATTGATCCAAGCCTTGCAAGGCGCCGCGCCGGTGACGCCGCCATGAGACCGCAGCAGTTTGATTTGATCGTGTTCGACTGGGATGGCACCTTGTTCGACTCCACCGCCTTGATCACGCAAAGCATCCAGGCGGCGGCGCGCGATATGGGTCTGGCCGTGCCCAGCCGTGAACGCGCCAGCTATGTCATTGGTATGGGGCTGAATGAGGCGCTGGCCCATGCCTTGCCGGACTTGCCGGTCTCGCGCTACCCGGAGTTGGGGCAACGCTACCGCCAGCACTATGTCGCCGCCCAGCATCAAATCACCTTGTTTGATGGCGTGCTGGACATGCTGGGCGCACTCAAGGCCCGCCATCACTGGCTGGCCGTGGCCACAGGCAAGAGCCGCCGGGGTTTGAACGAGGTCTTGCAGGCCGAGGCCTTGCGCCAGATGTTTGACGGCACCCGCACCGCCGACGAAACCGCCGGCAAGCCGCATCCGCAAATGCTGAACGAATTGATGCGCGAATTTGGCGTGGAGCCCGAGCGCACCTTGATGATTGGCGACACCACCCACGACCTGCAACTGGCCCGCAATGCCGGCACCGCCAGCCTGGGGGTGAGCTATGGCGCGCATGACGCCCAAACCTTTGCCGAATTTGGCCCTTTGCACATTGCCCACTCGGTGAACGATCTGCATGCTTGGCTTTTGAAAAACGCTTGAACCCATGACTCCTGCTGAACTGCCGGCCCCCGTGGCCCTGTGTGCTTCCGACGAATTGCTGGAGCGTGGCCGCGCCCATGTATTTGATGTGCTGCAATATCGGGAGCCCGCGCGCGCCTTTGCGCTGCGTTTTGACGGGCAAGTAGTGGCGTATCTGAACCGATGCGCCCATGTGCCCACAGAAATGGATTGGCAAGAGGGCGAGTTCCTCGATGGTGACAAGCGCTTCATCATGTGCTCCATCCACGGGGCGGTCTATGACCCGCTGACCGGCCGCTGCGTCACCGGCATGTGTGGCCGCATGGGCTTGACCAAATTAGACGTCCGCGAGCAAGAGGGACGCGTCTATTGGTATCCTTCCCGCGACACCCGGCCTGCATTTGAAGATTGACCGTCTCTAGCTCATTCAGACAAGAACAATGAATACCAGCCAAAACAACGACGAATTGCCGCCTCCCATGCCCGACCCCTATTTGGCGGGCGATGGCGCCACTGCGGCCAAGTCGCAGGCCACCACCATGAATGCCTATGAGCCGCTGTTGGCCCAGTTTGCGCGCGAGTATTTGGCCGACAAGCGCAGCGAGCGTCGCTGGCGTTTGTTCTTCCGTCTGATGTGGTTGGCCGTGCTGGCGTTGATTTTTTGGTCCTTCTATTCGCAGCGCCACCATGTGCAGTCGGCCAACACGCCGCACACCGCCTTGGTGGAGGTGCGGGGTGAGATTGCCGCCGACTCTGAGGCCAGCGCGGAGTTGTTGCTCTCGGCCTTGAAGAGTGCCTTCGAGGACAGCGGTTCGCAAGCGGTGGTGCTGCGCATCAATTCGCCCGGCGGCAGCCCGGTGCAGGCCGGCATCGTCTATGACGAGATCAATCGCCTCAAGCTCAAGCATGGCAAGAAGGTGTATGCCGTGGTGGAGGAGATGTGCGCCTCAGGGGCTTACTACATCGCTGCCGCCGCCGATGAAATCTATGTGGACAAAGCTTCGGTGGTGGGCTCCATCGGCGTCTTGATGGATGGCTTTGGCTTCACCGGCTTGATGAACAAGCTGGGCGTGGAGCGCCGCCTGATCACCGCGGGTGATAACAAAGGCATGTTGGACCCCTTCAGCCCGGTCTCTCCGCGCCAGCAGGCCTATGCACAAGCGATGCTGGATCAGATCCATCAGCAGTTCATTGCCGTGGTGCGCGAAGGGCGCGGCAAGCGCTTGAAAGAAAACGCGGAGACCTTCTCCGGCCTGTTCTGGAACGGTGAGCAAGCCGTCAAGATGGGCTTGGCCGACCATCTGGGCAACTTGGACTTTGTGGCTCGCGAAGTGGTCAAGGCCGAGGAGGTGGTGGATTACACGCCCCGGGACAATGTGGCCGAACGTTTGGCCAAGCGCTTTGGCGCTTCCATGGGTGAAGGCGCGGTCAAAACCCTGCGCAGCATGGCCGTGATCCGCTGAAGCTGAGCTTTAGTTTTTTTCTTCCTCAGAGGCCTGGGTTCACGCGGAACCCCGGCCTCTTCGTCCTTCTGGGGGAGTGGCACCGCGCGGATCCGCAGTTATAAATGCGGCCCGTGTGGGCTTCGTGCGTACGGCTGGGCTGTGTGCTTGCGGGGCAACGAGGGCGAGTGCGGTTCCTGCAAATGGTGGACGGAACCGGAGGCAAAAAAGCATGGGCGTGAAAATGAAGTGGCCTGGCGCGGCGACGGCAACTCTGGCTTTGTGGCTTTGGGCCAGCGTCATGCTTTTGTCGGGCTGTGGCGGCGCAGGCGTTAGCCAAGAAAGCGTGCCAGCCCCAACGCCCAACAGCAAGCCGGCCGACCCTGGCGCCAGTGCGAACAGCAATGGCACCGGTGGCAGCGCGGGGTCGGGCAGCAGCGAGCGTCTGAGCTTGCTTGCCTATGCCGCCAAACGCCAGAGCGCTCCCGCGGCCAATGCCGGTGCTGGCGCCTCCGAGAGTGAGCTGCGCATGTTGCAAACCGCCAGCTTGAGTCTGGCTGTGGCCCAGTTGCAGGCGCGGGCTTCGGCCGGCACTTGGCTGGGCAATGTGCAGGTCTCGCCGGCGCTCAGCGCCTCCTTGGAACAACTGCTGCGCGCCGCAGCGGCCGGGGCCACTTTGGCGCAAGTGCCGGCGCTGTTGCCCAATCTATCGACGGCGCGGCAGACCGCCGCCAGCCGTTGGGTGCAGCGAGATGTGTGGGCCCCGCCCGCACAGACCTTTACCGCGAGCTTTTTGCTGGGCAGTGATCTGCAGTCCGGTGCTTTGGGCTCGACGCAATGGCGCGCCGCACAGGCCGACTTTGCCGCGGGCAGTTCCCTGGAATTCAAGCGTGTGCTGCAAGAACTCTTGCCGCCCATGCTGCCGCAGAGTGAAGACTTTCTGAGCACTTTTTTGCCCGCGGCGCAGACCCGCTTGCTGGTGCTCGACAGCTTGCGCACCCGCATGTCTTGGCCCGAGATGCCCGAGCTCGTTTCGGGCCGCTTCGTCAATGAAAAAGGCGCGCCCGGGCGGGTCGAGATGCTGCGTTTGCGTCAAGGCGTGCAGCGTTTTCAGGGCAAGGACTTCAGCGCCGATCTGCTGCAGCAAGAAGAGTTTGTGCTGGTTTATTTGCGCCCCACGGCGAGCAGCTTGCAGGGTTTTTTGAGCAGCAGTTTGCAGCCGGCTTTCCAGCAGGTCTTGAATGCGGCCGATGCCAAGACCTTGCTGCCCGGTGAGCTGCTTTTGCCGCTGGTGCAAACCAGCTTGTCGTCCGATGTGGCCGCGCCTTTGCTGCGGGGCGGATTGCGTCTGGCGCAAGATGAGCTCCATGCCGACTTGAGTGGGCTCGATGGCGGCGGGGCTTTTGCGCGCTTTCAGTCACCGGCGGCCACGCTGCAAATCAGCGCCACCGGTGTGGATGTGCGTTCGGCCCATGTGCTGAGCTTGATCGGGCGCAGCCCGGGAGGGTTGGGGCCCAGCCCCGCGTCGGGCAGTGCTTGGCGGGAGCCGCTCCTGTTGCCGCTGGCCGGCGCCTGCAATGCCGCGTGGTCGTCGAGCGCCGGTTTCTTGCTTCTGTTGGATCGGCAGCGCATGGTCTTGAGCCTGAACGTGCTGGCCGATGCGGGCGCCACGCCCTGCGCTTCTTGAACTGCACCGGCTGAGCTGCGCTCCTTGCACCTGTGGCTGAAGCAGGCGGGCCTGCTTCTACAATCTGGCCACTTTTTGAACCAGCTTTTGTCCCACCATGCCAGTCAATCTCAACGCCCCTGATCCCGCCGCCTTGCATGCCGTTCCCGGCGTTCGATTGGGCATCACCATGGCGGGCATCCGCAAGGCCGACCGGCGCGATCTGAGCGTGATTGCGCTGGACGAAGGAGCCTCGGTGGCGGGCGTGTTCACCCGCAACCGCTTCTGCGCGGCACCCGTGCAGATCTGCCGTCAGCACTTGGCCGCTGCGGCGGCGGGCGGGGCGGGCATTCGCGCCATCTTGGTCAACACTGGCAATGCCAATGCCGGCACCGGCGCTGATGGCCTCGCTCGGGCGCAGCAAAGCTGCCAGGCCCTGGCGCAGTTGATGGGCGTACAGCCCGAGCAGATCCTGCCTTTTTCCACCGGCGTGATCATGGAAACACTGCCGGTGGATCGCATCATTGCCGGCTTGCCCGCCGCGATTGCCGCCCTGCGCCCGGACGCTTGGGCCGAAGCCGCGCAGGGCATCATGACCACCGACACATTGCCCAAGGCCGCGTCTACCCAGGTGCAGATCCAGGGTCATACCGTCACCCTCACCGGCATCAGCAAGGGGGCCGGCATGATCCGCCCGAATATGGCGACCATGCTGGGCTATGTGGCCACCGATGCGAACATCAACCCAGCTCTCTTGCAGGCCCTGGTCACCGAGGCGGCTGACGCCTCCTTCAACCGCATCACCATCGATGGTGACACTTCCACCAACGACTCCTTTGTCTTGATTGCCACGCACAAGGCGGGGCATGCGCGGATTGAATCGCTGGATTCGGCCGAAGCCAAGATCCTGCGTGCGGCGCTGATCCAGGTGTCGCAGCAGTTGGCGCAAGCCATCGTGCGTGATGGCGAAGGTGCCACCAAGTTCATCACCATCGAGGTCGAAGGCGGCCGCGACGAGGCCGAGTGCCAGTTGGCCGCATATGCCATCGCACATTCCCCGCTGGTCAAGACCGCCTTCTTCGCCAGCGACCCGAACCTGGGCCGCATCTTGGCGGCCGTGGGCTACGCCGGCATTGCCGATCTGGACCAGACCTTGATCGATATGCATCTGGACGATGTGCTGGTGGTACAGGCCGGTGGCCGCCATCCGGCCTACCGAGAAGAAGACGGCCAGCGCGTCATGAAGCAGGCCGAGATCACGGTGCGGGTCGGCTTGAACCGCGGCAGTGCTCGCACCACGGTCTGGACCTGTGATCTGAGCCACGACTACGTCAGCATCAACGCCGACTATCGTTCTTGATATCGCTCTTGATCAAAAGTCCACCGCCTTGGTGCGCATGCCTCGCGCGACCAAGGTGGCATTGATCAGCTGCGCTTCCTCGCGGCTCGCAAAGGGCCACACGGCGGGGCGATAGCCCTCTGGGGTTTGGAACACCTGAGCTTGCAAAGGGCTGCGGCTGGACTGGGTCGGCGCCAGCAGGCTGCGCATGCGTTCCAGCGTCGCCTCGGCTTCGGCCTTGTTGGCGCTCACCGGGCCCACCAGGGCCACCACCGGCTTGTTGGCCATGCCTGTCACGCGCGCGGCGGCTGCGGCGCCCTCCAGCTTGCCACTGCTGCCGCTGATGGCCGTTGGGCTGCTGTCCAGCTTGGTGCTGGGGCTCTTGGCGTCGGGCGCCTCGCTGGGGCGAGCGTCTTTGCCCGACGCTTTGGCCTTGCCGCCCGGGCTTGCCGTGCTGTCGGACTTGGCTTCGGCTTTGCTGCTGCCGCTGCCGCTGCCGCTGCTACTGCTGCCGGGCTGCTTGTCGCTGCTGGCTTTGTCCGCTTCTTTGGCGGCGGGTTCCTCGGCCGGCGCGCGCAGCGGTGGGGCGCTGCGTCCCGGGATGGGCTTGACGATCATCGGCCGGATGTCGGGGCGCGGTGCATTTTTGTCGATGCCGGCCTCGGCCTGTTCTTCGGGCGACGGTGTTTGTTTTGCCTTGGTCTTGGCGGCCTCGGCTTCGGCGGCTGCGGCGGCCATGGCTTCACGCTGCGCCGCCGCACTGGCCGCCAAGTCCAGGGCGGGCGCGGCGACTGCCGGCAACACAGCGCTGGATGCCGCGGATGTCGTTGTGGATGCAGATGCCGCAGCCTCGGGCGCTGCCCAGGCTTCACTGGCGGCTGTGCTGCCGGCGGAGGCGGGCGAAGCGGCGCTTTCCGCAGCCACCGCCGATGAAGCTGCGGTGGACGCTGCCAAGGAGGCCGAGGCCGCCGATGCGCTCTGCTCGGCCGACACCGGCTCGCTGGCGCTGTGAGGCTTGAGGATCAGGCCGGGCATCCACAGCGCGGCGCCAAAGCCGAGCAGGCTGAGACTCAGCAAAGCCGCCACAGCCACTCGGGGCCCGCTCAGGCAGCGTCGCCCCAAGATCTGGGCCTGTTGCCCGCCGCGGCCCACCAAGACGCGGCTGCGCGAACGCCCGGCATCAATGGCCGCGCTCATCAAAAACAGTTCAAAGGGCCAGGCATTGCCACTGCTGGCGCCTCCCCGGCTCATCAAGGCGTCATCGATGGAGACAATGCGAAGCGGCCAGCTGGCATCGCCGGGCTGGGTGGAATAGCCTTGTTTTTGCGCGAATTTGGCAATGCGCTTGGGCGACAAGCCGGCCACAAAGCGCTCGCTGAAGGCGGGCCAGATCTGCCCGCCCTGGGCCGAAGCCGCCGCAGCGCCTGGGCCGCGTCGCCAAAAAGCCAAGCGCCCCAGCCAAGCCTTCAGTCCTGCCTCGGGCTTGCCGGGCTGGCCCGGCGGAGCCTCTTGGTCGGCCAAGGCGTCCAGGTGGGCGGCATTGGTGTTGGCCGCGACCGTGTGTTCATCATCCCAGGCGGCGGCCAGGCTTTCGGGCGAGATCTCCTCGGTCAGCACCGGCTCGATGGGGCCGCGCGGATCGGCGTTGCGGCTGGAGCCCCCCGGGCTCGCCGCCGAACCGCTGCGCATGAAAGGCAGGGCCACCACGCCAATCGTGTGGACGTCATAAATGGTGATCCGTTTCGCGAGCGGATGGCGGTTATGCCAGATCACCACTTGCTCGGCCAATCGATCCATGGGCGCGCAGTCTTCTTGGTTGGGTTGCTTGAGGCTTTGCCGGAAGTATCTCGCAGACTCAGCGGTGCGCCCGCCCGCAGCCCCGTTTTGATGCCCGAATAAGCAGGGCTTTTGCCCATGAGCCCTGCAGCCTTTGCGTGCAGCCCCCTACCAACAGTCGCCACCGGTTCGAGATGGCATGAGGCTTGCGTAGCACTCGGTTCTATGAAGCCTGCTGCCCCACCTCATGACGAAGAGACCCATGCCGAACCGTGTGGCGGCGATCCGATGCCGGCTAAAACACGCTCGGCGTTGGACGCTTTTGGCTACGCCAGCCTGCTGGTGGCGGAGCTCAACGGCCGTTGCACCTGGCACAGCGCTCTGGCGCGCAGCCTGATGTCGGTGTACTTCAGCGGGGCGCATTTTGAGCGTGGCTGGTTGCCGCCCGAGATCTTGCTCTGGCTGCACCGCGAAGCCCTGCGTCGCCGGGCCGGGGCGCCACCCCGTGACCTGAGTGTGTTGGCGCAGCCGGGAGGGATGTTGCCGCAGCGCGCCGGCGCGAGCGCGGCGCGCAAGCGTCTGTGCTTGACCCTGCACTCGGTGGACCCCGACACCTTGGGCGAGGGCCAGTGGCTGATCGTGCTGCGCGAAGCCGATGCCGCGGCCTTGATGGATGCCTTGATGCGGCATTACGGCCTGAGCCTCAGCGAGGCCGAGCTGGTGTTTGCCTGGCTGCAAGGGGAGGCGGGCACCGAATTGGTGAGCTTGATGACTTCAAGCCCCGAACTGGTGCAAGGCGGCATGGCGGCCTTGTGGCGCAAGCTGGGCGTGGCCGATGCCGAGCAGGCCTGCGCCCTGGTGCGTCGTCAGTTGACGGAGGGCTTGCTGTAGTTGCTTGCCCCTTAGGGGGGCGATTGAGGCGGCTTGAGCGCGATGCTGGGCTGCGCCCCCAACTCGCGCACTAAGCGCACGCCCAGCAAGGTGTAGCGCGTCTCGGGCGCGTTCCAGTTGCGGTAGGCGGCGCGCGCATAAAACGGCCAGGTGTGCCAGGAGCCGCCGCGCCGCACCCGCACCTCGCCACTGGGCGGCCCTTGCGGATCAATCGCCAAGCCCAGCGCGGCTGAGCTCGCGTAGTAGTCGTCGGCATGCCAGTCGGCCACCCATTCCCAGACATTGCCGTGCATATCGAACAAACCCCAGGCGTTGGGCGCGAAGGAGCCCACCGGAGCGGTAAAGGCAAAGCCGTCGCCTCGCCCCTGCAGCCCTTGCAGCGCGTGCTGCTGCCACTTGGGCCAGAGTTCGGCGCTGTCACGGTCAAAGACATTGGCCACTTGGAGCAGTGATTGCGGCGCATCGCCGGAATGGAAATGGCTGCGGGTGCCGGCGCGCGCGGCGTACTCCCACTCGGCCTCGGTGGGCAGTCGGTAGCGAATGCCTTCGGTCTTGCTCAGCCAATCGGCCAAGGCCACCGCATCGAACCAAGTGATGTTGACGACGGGGTGCTCATCGGTCTGGGCAAAGCCCGGGTTCAGCCAGGAGTACTGCGGCTTGCGCCCTTCAAAGGCATCGCCCCGCGGGCTGGTGGCGGGGTCGTAGTCTTGGCGATAGCCATAGCCGCCGCTGCCGTCGCGGATGGACTCGGGCACATAGCCGGAGGCCTGCACAAATCGTTTGAATTGCCCCACCGTGACCTCATGCATGCCCATGGCAAAAGCCCGGCTGATGCGCACCCGGTGCACCGGCGCTTCGTCTTGCAGTTTTTCAAAACGGCTGCGCTCCAGCAAGGGAAAGGTCTGGGCCAGTGCTTCGACGGACGCCTCGCTGCCCATCCAAAACTCCCCGGCGGGGATGCAAACAAAGCGCATACCGAGGGTGTTGGTCCAGGGGCCGGTGGAGGGTCCTGTGCAGCTTGCTGGGGTAGGTGGGGGCGGTGATGCGGCTTGGCCCGCGCCTCCCAAGAAGGCAGCGATCAGGAGAAGGATTGCAGAGGAAGGGCGCAATGGGTGTTGCATGCGAGCCATCCTAATTTGATTTGTCCGGGCACGGGTGCAGGGCAAGCCCGAGGCGGCGTTCAGCGCAGCATGGGCGATGTTTTTAAAGCCGGCCCACCGTCCGAGGCCCCGCCGTTCATCCGCCCGAATCTGCAGTGTGTCGCAAGGCCGCCCGGCTGGGGCAGGGGTGCGGACTACCATGCGGCCGCGGCTGGGCTTGACGCTGGGCCGCGCGGCGCAAAGGAGGGGGCAGGGTGTGCCCCATAGGGAGCCAAAGCCATGAAATTTTTGCTGTGGTTGCTGCTCTTGGTGCTGTGCTGGCCACTGGCCTTGCTGGCGCTGATCTTGTGGCCGCTGGTTTGGCTTTTGAGCCTGCCTTTTCGCTTGATCGGCATCAGCGTGGAGGCGGTGTTCGCCTTGCTCAAAACGCTGTTGTTCCTGCCCGCGCGTCTCTTGGGTTACCGAGAGCGTCCTTGACGACACGGCGATATTGCCGCGTCTTATCTCTTTTCACACGATGCACATCAGACCTTATTTGGATCAAGACTGGCCGCGTGTCTGCGCCATCCATGACGCCGCTCGGCAAGACGAACTGGCCGCCGCCGATTTGAGCGCGGCTTTCTTGACCCTGGAAGAAACCGCCGAGAACGAGGGCTTTCACGACTATCAGCTGCGCGTGCTGGAGCGAGAGGGGCAGCTGCTCGCCTTTGTGGCCTTCAGCGCCGATGAACTGGCCTGGCTGTACGTCGACCCGGCCTGTTATGGCCAGGGCCTGGGTTCGGCCCTGGTTCAGGCGGCCTTGCGCGAAACCGGCGCGCCCATGAGCGCCGAGGTGCTGCAAGGCAATCAAGCGGCCCTGTCGCTTTACCTCAAGGCCGGCTTTGTTGTGCAAGGACTCGCCCATGGGCGCATGCCGGGCAATGAACGATTTGCGGTCACGGTCCAGCAGTTGCAGCATCCGGGCCTTGGTCCCGCTGAAGCCCGTCCGAGGAGACAGATGCGGTCTGAGCCGCGCGCGTCGCAAGGGGCTTTGAACGAGGCTGGGCCTAGAGCTTGATTTCCAAACGCAGCTGCCACTGGGTGTAGCTCGGGCCGCTGCTGGTTTTGCTGATCAGGCTGTCGCTGGTGAGGGTTTGGCTGCCATTGCTGTAGTCCAGCGGGGCGAGGTTGCTGGCCGAGAGGCGCAGTGAAATGTCGCGGTCAATATTCCACAGGGCAAACGCGTCCAGCACCACCTTGCGGCTGGTGCTGGCCTCGGTCTCCAGGCTCTGCTGCACGGTGTTGGCCGGCGTCCAGTTGACGCTAGCGCCCAGGCTCAGCGGCAGGCTGCGCAGGCGATAGTCGGCACCCAGGTTGGCGGTGCCTCGGGGTTGTTGATCGAGCCGGTTGTTAGGCCCGGGAATGCCGTCCACCGAGGACTTGAACAGGCTCAGATTGCTGCGCACCTGCACCGGCCAGGCTTCGTCAATGAACTCATCGAGCCGGAACTTGGCTTCCAGCTCCACGCCGTAGGTCTTGGCATTGCCGATGTTTTGCGGCCGCGTCACATAGCGCGGCGTGCTGGCCCAGCCCACGGTTTCCAGCCGGGTTTGATTGCGGATCAAGTTGCTGATCTGCCGCGCAAACGCGCTCACACTCAGAATGCCGCCCTTGCTCAGGTAGTTCTCATAAGCCAGGTCGATGCCGGTGGCCAACTCGGGCAGCAAATTGGGGTTGCCGGCGCGGTCGGGGTGGTCATAGCTGTTGGGGCCGCAGAGCTGGCCGTCGGGGCAGGGGTAGAAGCTGTTGATGGCCGGCTGGGCAATCAAGTCCTGCAAATTCGGCGAGCGGTAGCTGCGCGTCAGGCTGGCGCGGATCTGGTCGCGGCTTTTTTCATCAAACTTCCAAACGCCATGCAAGAGCGGGGTCCAGACGCTGGAGCGGTTGCTCACCGTTTGGGCGCTGGACTGGCTGCGTGTGGCAATGGTCTCACCACGCAGACCGGCGTAGAAGGACCATTGCTTGCCCACACTCCATTCGTCTTGCACATAGGCGGCAAAGCGCTGGGTGCTGGCCGAGAGCTCATCGCCAAACTCCAGCTGGCCGCGGCAGGTGCTGCCGTTTTGCAAGCAGTCGCGGGTTTGCTCGCGCTGGTTGCCTTCGCCCTCCAGGCCGGCCACCAGGCTGTGTTCGTTCTCCAGCTGCTGCGAATACTTGCCGTTGAGGCTCCAGTTTTTGTCGTGGCTGTTGCTGTGGTCTTGTTGGCTGCGAGTTGGGGCTGAGCCGGGGGCGTTCAGATACTCCTCGGTCCGCGTGTCGCTCAGTCCATGGGCCCGGCCCAGGCCGGCGCGCAGCTCGATGCGGCGGCTTTCGTCCAGGGTCTTGCTCCATTGGGCATTCAAGCGGGCCATTTCAAAGCGGCTGTCGCTGTGGGTGTTGGAGCGATCGAAGACGTAGCTGCCGTCGCCCGGCTGTGCCGGTGTGCGGCTGAAGGTCTGGGCGTTGTCGCTGCTGCTGCGCGAGGCGTTCACAAACGGCATCAGGCTGAGGTTTTCGCCATCGCCTAACTTCCATTGCAAGCGGGCATTGAGGTTGAGGTTTTTGCGTGAGGCCTCGGTGCGGCCCAGGGTCAGCAAGCTGGATTCGGCCTGGGTTTGGAGATTGCGGGTCAGGCTCAGGCTGTGCAAATCATCCAGCGTATCGCCTTGCTGCGCATTGACGCTGAAGGTGTAGGCACCGCCGTGTTCATCGAGCTTGTCGCTGCGGCTCCAGCTGGCATTGGGGCGCAGCTGGCCACGCTCGGACGAGACGCCCAGCTTGACATCATTGAGCCGCTTGGCCAGCGCCTCGCGCAGCACCACATTGATGGTGCCGGCCACGGCACGGGCTCCGTATTCGGCGGTGGGGGCGCGCATCACCTCGATGCGTTCGAGCTGCTCCGGTGGCAGCTGGTCCAGCGAGAAACCCGGCGGCATGCGCTCACCGTTGACCAAGATTTGTGTGTAGCCGCCGCCCATGCCGCGCATGCGCACGTCGCCGCCGCGACCCGGGCGGCCACCGGTGGTGACGCCGGGCAGGCGCTTGAGCACCTCGCCAACGCTGGCGTCGCCATAGCGTTCAATTTCTTCGCGGCCGATGACGATCTTGGATGCGGTGGCGGCCCGCCGCGCCGCTTCATCGCTGGCCTTGCCGCTGAGTTCCACGCGTTCAAGTTGCGCGGGCTGCTCCTCGGCCTTTTTGGCGGGCGTTGGGGCTTTGCTGGCGCGGCTGGGCGCGGCGGCGCTGGCGGCTGCGGCGGGGCTGGCCGGTGGGGTGTTCGGGGTGCCGGGCGAGTCGGCGTTGCTTTGCGCCTGCACAGCGCCGGCCGCCAGCAAGGGCAGCAGTGCTGCGATGCTGCGCGTCAGCGTCAGTTTGCGTGTCGGCGCTTGGCGCTTGTTTTGGGTTCTGGGAAAGCAGGGGAGACTAAATTCAAGCATGAGTCAGGTTCGATGCGGGCTTGGGGCTGACAGAGCCTGCGGCGGCGAAACTCTCTATGCCTTTGATGGGTCCAGGGGGTGGCGACGCAAGTGGCTTTTGCTCTGAACCGCAAGCGGCTTCATGAGCGCGGTTGTTGCCCTTTTTTTCGCGCCGGGCGAGAGCATCGCATGCTCCGCGCGAAAAAATCGTGTGGGCGGCCTAGCTTTAACTATCTTTACCCGCGGCGGGGCAGCTTAGGCACTCACTCCGGCGCAAAGAAATAGACCTCGTTGATCAGACCCTCGAGGCAGCGGTAAACCACCGCCACCTGCTTGGGCTGATCGCCACCGCGCCCATGCACCAGCTCATGGTCGATCACGGTTTGGCCCATGACGATGCGCTGGGCGACTTCGGCCTGCACCTGCGGCTGGGCAAACGGGCCTTTGCGATAGCTTTCCCGAAAGGCCTCGCGCCCCTGCAGGCTGGGGCTGTCGGCCGGCATGCGCCAGACCCGCACATCCTCGCTGTAGCAGGCCACAAAGGCCTCCAGGTCTTTGGCGTTGTAGGCCAGCAGCTGGGCCTGGGCAAGTTCGGCAGGGCTCATGGTTCTTCGCACTGAGGTTTTGGGGGCGCGGCGCAGTGTCGCATGCCAGGGGCTGCTTCATGGCGCCGCGCTGGGCTGCGGGGTCAGCCCCGTTTGGACTTGATCACCGCGCGGCTGGCTCGGGCGATGGACTTTCTTTGTGCCAGCGCCTCGCGCCAGTCCAGCGGCGTCATTTGCTCGCGCTGGGCTTCACGCTGCAGCTTGTGAAAGCTCTTCAGCCGCTGTGCATTCAGCCCCGCCTGCACCGCGCAACCCGGCTCGCCCTGGTGCGCGCAATTGCGAAAGCGGCAGGCCTGGGCCAGGCTTTGCACATCGTCAAAAGCGGCGCGCACCGTGGCCGCGTCGGCGTCCAGCTGCAAGCTGCGCAAGCCCGGGGTGTCGATGATGCAGGCGCCGCCGATGCAGCGCTGCAGGCTGCGCGCCGTGGTGGTGTGGCGGCCTCGGCTGTCGTCCAGCCGCACGTCGCCCACCTGCTGTTGCGCGGATGCGCTGAGGGTGTTGCACAAGGTGGACTTGCCGGCGCCGCTCGATCCCAGCATCACCACGGTTTGCCCCAGGCCCAGCCAGGGGGCCAGGGCCTCGCGGCTGCCTGGGGCGGTGCCGTCGAGCGCCAAGACCTCCAACACCGCAGCCGGGGAGCCGGCCAAATGGGCGCGCACCTGCGCCATGCGCGCGCCCACATCCGGGCATTGATCGGCCTTGCTCAAGACCACCAGGGCTGGCACGCCGGCTGCATGGGCCAGCACCAGATAGCGGTCCAGCCGGGCCAGCTTGAAGTCATGGTCCAGGCCCATCAGCAACAGGGCCAGGTCCACATTGCTGACCAAGGCTTGGCGGCGGCCTTCGGGGTCGCGCCGACTCAAGCTGTTGAGCGGGGCCGCGCGCGCGTGCACCCAGATCTCGCCCAGGGCATTGCGCCGCGCCAAGACCCAGTCGCCCACGGCCAGGCTTTCGCCTTGGGCGGCCAGGCTTTGTTGGAGTGCGGGCAAGAGCCGGGCCGGGCTGGCGCTTGGGCTGTCGCAGTTTTGCAAGCCCAGGCGGTCGCGGTGCAGTTCGGTGACGCGCCAGAGCTGGGCTTGGTCGCGCCAGTCCAGCGTACTCAGGCTGGGCCACATGGCGCTGGGGTTCAGGCCCAGGGCGCGAAAGGCGTGCAGGGATTCAGGGTTGGGGATTGGGTTTGGGCTTTCCTGGGTTTGAGGGTGAGTCGAGGTCTTGGGGCGATTGAACATGGTGATGAAGCTGTCGCTTGTGCGTTTCCAGCACACCGCTGCTTTGCAAGCAATAGACGTGGGTGTGCCAAGCCGGCCGCGCGAAAAGGCGCAGTCGGGGCTGTGGGAGGAAAGTGCTGCGTCGGCCGCAGGTCTCGCAAAAGACCGCGGTGAAGCCTCATCAGGCAAGCCGCTTGGCGGGCTGATGCGCCGAGCTGTATCCGCTCAAACAGGGGGTCAGCAGGGACCCCGGTTCGGAGAGTCGATCAGCGGCGAGCGTCCGTCTGCAGGAGCTGGGCCGACGCGAAGTGGGCAAGATCATTTGCGTGCATGGGCGGCTCCTTATGGTTGGATGGTGGGATAGACAAAGCGCAGCGATGCCGACAGCGGCACCGCAAGAAGCCGCGCAGTGTGCCGAGTTGGGCCAGCCACTGTCAAGGCGCAGCGGGCCCTTCGGCATGCGCGCAACAAGGTGCGCGGTGAAAAACGACGCGACAAAAGCAAAGGGCCACCCCTTGCGGTTTGTGGCCCTGTTGACTTCCGGACACCATGCTCGCATGGCGACGGTATTCTTGGCGCTGGTGACGGGTTCCAGCACTCTGCCCAATCTGCAGCCGGTTGTTGTTGCCTCGAATGACCGCTATTGTGCACAGCCTATGTGACGGCGATTTGACGAAAAGCAAAGGAATTGCAGTGCTTTTCTCGCCCGCCTAACGGGCGATCGCGCCGGGGCCTTCACACCTGTGCCAAGGCTTCTTGCTTGCGTGGGCGACGCAGCAGCACAGCGGCCAAGCCCAGGCCGGCCACCCACCAGGGCGAGGCCGCGCCGCCGCCCTTGCCGCCGGAGGATGGCTCCGGAGTAGGCGTTGGTGTTGGCGTCGGTGTGGGAGTTGGGGTGGGGGTTGGTTCAGGCGTCGGCGCCGGCGGCGTGAAGGCGGTGCTGCCTTGCAGCTTGCCGCAGGCTTTCAGCGCATCGCTTTCCACCACCACGGCCGTGCGCTTGGGGGCGGTGTAGCTGCTCGGCGCGGCGGCGTACTTCATGGCCTCCTCGGCATCCAGCAGGCCGGCGCCGCAGGTTTCGGTGGTGCAGGTGCAGCGGCTCTTGTTGACGGCGGTGCAATAGCCCAGGGCCGGGGCCAGCACATGGGGGCGGGCGCTGGCTTTCAGGCCGGCTTCGATTTGATCGAGCGTCAGCGCGGGGTTCAGGCCCCACATCAGCGCGGCGGTGCCGGCCACTTGCGGTGCGGCAAAGCTGCTGCCGCTGACGGCGGCGTGGTAGGTCGCAGGCGTTGTGCTCTGGTTGGGCTTGTAGGTGGACACGATGCCGGTGTCGGCCAAGGTGGCGTCGCAATTGGCGCCATTGTCTTGGTCACCGCCCGGGGCAGCCAGGGCCACTTGCTTGCCGAAGTTGGCGTAGATGGCCTTGAAGCCTTGCTTGTTCACCGCAGTCACGCCCAGCACGCCGGCGCAATTGGCCGGGCGGCCCACCGCACCGCGCAAATTGCCGGCGGCGGCAACGATCAAGACATTCTTGGCGCGCAGTTCTTGGATGGTGTCGGTGTAGAGCTTGGCGGCAGCGGCCACGTCTTTGTCGGGGTCGGCCACATCACAAGAGGTCAGGCCGGCATAGCCAATCACCAGCACCTTGGCGGGGTTGGCATTGTCCGGCACGCCCTTGACGCTCAGGCCTGCGGCCCAGCGCATGCCGTCCACCATGTCCGACACGGCGGCGCCGCATTTGCCCGACACCCGCACCGGCATCACCCGGGCGTTCCAGTTGATGGCGGCCACGCCTTTGCCGTCGTTGGTGGCGGCGCCAATCTGGCCGGCGATCAAGGTGCCGTGCCAGCTGTTCGTGGGGTTGACCACGCAGCCGTCCCACAGGGCTTTGTTGGCATCGAACTCGGCCTGGGTCAAGGCGTCGCCCGGGTCCACGGTGTTGGCGCCGCGGCCCACGCCGTTGTTGGCGTATTCAATTTTGCTGACGAAGTTGTAGCCCGGCACCAGCTTGCCGGGCGGCAATTCGGGGTGGTCCACCAAGCCGGAGTCCAGCACCGCCACGATGGGCGAGCCATTGCCCACGCCGGCATCCCAGGCCTTGGTGAAGTTGGCCACTGCCGGGCTGCTCTTGGCGTTGTAGTCGTCCAGCCACCACTGCGCGCTCTTGGCATCGCTGGCGCGGAACAGGCTGTCATTGGGCACAGCGGCGCGCTGCTCGCGGCCATTGACGGTGACAAAAGCCACCCGTGCATCGGCGCGCAGGCGCTCGGCCAGCGCCTTGGCTTGCTCGCGCGGCATGGCGGCTTGCGTTCCTTCCAGCAGGTGCCAGCCATTGCCCAGGCTGCGGCTGTAGTGCAGGGGCAGCTTCAGTTCGCGCAGCAGGCTTTGAATTTGGGCCTCGGGCGCCCGCGCTGCTTCGTGCAATTGCAGCAGCAGGCTTTGGCTCGGGGTTTGCAGCGCTTGCGCCTTGGGCAGGCTGGCGCTGGTCGCTTCGGTCTTGGCTGCGGCGGGCGAGAGCAGCGCGCTCAGGCTCAGCAGCGCCAGGCCGGCGGCGGCAGAGGAAAGCCGGCGCGTCCAGGGGCTGCTCAGGGAAGGGCTTGGGGTGTGTGAGGTCTTCATCCGCCCAAGGTAGCGCCGGCGCATGAAGCGCCTGTGACAAAGCCCGGGCCCATGGCTCCAATGGCTCAGCCGGGCCCATGAATGAGCGGCTAAGACCTGTCACAAAACTGACTTTCATGGCGCAGTCACAGGGCTTTCTTAAGCTGACGCGGCTTCATAGCTCCTTTGGCTCATCGTGGGTCGCTGGGGCTGCTCTGCTTCGATTCGTTTTCCCAAGCCCATGCCCCAGTATTTGGTCAGTTATCTCGACGCCGCCCGCCGCCCGGCGCAGGCCCAGGTGGAGGCGGTGGACGCCCAAGCCGTGGCTGCTGCGCTGCGCGTGGCGCCGTCGGCGCTGATCTCGGTGCATCCGCTCTTGCCGGCGGGTGGGGCGGGCGCGAGTGAGATCCAGCAAGCCCGCTCAGCGCAGCGCTTTCCCTTGCGCCAGTTTGCGCAGCAGCTTTCGGTGTTGCTGAAGGCGGGCATTCCCTTGCTGGAAGCGCTGGTGACCCTGAAGCAAAAAGAAGAGCAGGAGCAGGGCAGCGGCGTGACCGAGGCCTTGGACGGCGTGATCGCGCGCATCCAAATGGGCGAGTCGTTTTCCACCGCGCTGCGCAGCCAGCCGCAGGCTTTTGATGGGCTGTTCATTGCGGTGGTGGAGTCCAGCGAACGCAGCGGCCAGATGGACCGCGCGCTGGCCGAGCAGGCCGAGTATCTGGCCTGGACCGAGCAGCTGCGCAGCAAGCTGGTGGCGGCGGCCATCTACCCCGCCACCTTGATTGCGGCGGGCATGGCGGTGGTGGTGTTTTTGTTGGTGTTTGTGGTGCCGCGCTTTGCGGGCTTGCTCGAAGGCGTGGGGGGCGACCTGCCCTGGGCGTCCAAGATGTTGATCGCCGTGGGGCAGTTCAGCGGCGAGCACCCTTGGGCGGTGATGAGCCTGGGTGTAGCGCTCTTGCTGGGGCCGCTGCTGGCCTGGCAGCGCGGTTTGCGGCAGGCGGTCTTGTCGCGCCTGTGGCGCTTGCCGGTGTTGGGGGCCAAGCTGCATTTGCTGGCGCTGGCCCAGTTTTATCGCAGCGTGGCCATGCTCTTGATGGCCGGCGTGCCGGTGGTGCCGGCCTTGCAAACCGCGCGCGGCGTGATTGCGGCGCATCTGCGCCCGCAGCTGGACCGCTGCATCGAGGGCGTGCGCACCGGCGAGCGCCTGTCGCAGACGCTGGAGCGCGAGGGCCTGGGCACGCCGGTCTCGCTGCGCATGTTGCGCGTGGGCGAGCGCAGCGGCGAGATGGGCCCGATGCTGGCCCAGGCAGCGGCTTTTTATGACGAGGAGCTGACCCGCTTGAGCGAGCTGGTCACGCGGCTCATCAACCCGGTCTTGATGCTTTTGATGGGCTTGGTCATTGGCACCGTGGTGGTGCTGATGTATCTGCCGATTTTTCAACTGGTGGAGCAGGTCCATTGAGCGCGGTATTGAAGTCAGAGCTGACGGCGCAGGCCGCGCTGGCGCGGCTGCCGCTGGAGGAGGGGCCATGGCGCCTGAGCTTTGAGCTCTGGAGCCCGGCCGAGGCCCAGCGTTGGCGCGCGGTGATGGCGGTGTCGGCCGTTGGGCGGCTGGCCTTGTTGGCCGACCGGGCGCTGGACAGCCTGCTGCTGCAGCGCATCGAAGCGCGGCTCAAGCGTGCGCTGCGCTGGGTGCCTTGCAGCGCGCCGGAGTTGGAGGCGGCGCTGGGCGCGGGCGAGCTGGACTTTCGTGCCCTGCAAGACCTGGGCGAGGCCTTTGCCGATGGCAGCGAGGGCGCGCAGGCCCAGGAGTTGTCGGCCCTGCATCTGAGCGAGCAGGCCAGCCCGGTGCTGCGCCTTTTGGACGCCACCCTGTACGACGCGCTGCAAGACGGCGCCAGCGACATCCACTTTGAAACCCATTTGCGCGGCCTGAAGGTGCGCTTCCGGGTGGACGGCGTGATGCTGGAGGTGAAAAACCTGGAGGGCACTTTGGCGGCAGAGCAGTTGGTGTCGCGCCTGAAGGTGATGGCCGAGCTGGACATTGGCGAGCGCCGCCTGCCGCAAGACGGCCGCTTCAAGCTGCGCATGCAGGGGCGCGAGATCGACTTTCGCTTGTCCATCATGCCCAGCGTGTTCGGGGAAGACGCGGTGGTGCGGGTGCTGGACCGCGCGCAGATCCAGGCCCAGGGCACGCTCACGCTGGACGCGCTGGGCTTTGAGCCCGAGGCGCGCGCCGCCATCCGCGCGCTGGCGCGCCAACCGCACGGCATGCTCTTGGTCACCGGCCCCACCGGCAGCGGCAAGACCACCACGCTGTATGCCGCCATCTCCGAGGTCAACACCGGGCAAGACAAGATCATCACCATCGAAGACCCAGTGGAGTACCAGCTGCCCGGCGTGGTGCAGATCCCGGTGAATGAAAAAAAGGGCTTGAGCTTTGCGCGCGGCCTGCGCTCGGTTTTGCGCCACGACCCCGACCGCGTGATGGTGGGCGAGATCCGTGACGCCGAAACCGCGCAGATCGCGGTGCAGGCGGCGCTGACCGGCCACTTGGTCTTCTCCACCGTGCATGCCAACAATGCTTTTGACGTGGTGGGCCGCTTCATGCACATGGGGCTGGACCTCTACAACGTGGTGGCGGCGCTCAATGGCGTGTTGGCCCAGCGCCTGATGCGCATCAATTGCGCGCATTGCCGCCAGCCGGTGAGCCCCAGCGATGCGGACTTGGCTGCGCTGGGCCTGAACCGCCAGCCGGGCGATCAATACATGCAGGGCATGGGCTGCAGCCACTGCCGCGGCACCGGCTACAAGGGCCGCCGCGCGGTCTCGGAGCTGCTCTGCTTGGATGATGAGTTACGCGACTTGATCGCGGCCCGCGCCGCCATGAGCCGCATCAAAGAGGCCGCGCGTGAGCGGGGCATGCGCACGCTGCGCGAGGCCGCGGTGGCCCTGGTGCGGCGCGGCGAATCCACCTTGGAGGAACTCGATCGTGTCACGCTTGCCGACTGATGCTTTGAGGGGTTCACAAGCACCGACTCGCCCGGGTTTTTGGGCTCGCTGTGTGCAGCGCTTTCATGCCTGGCAACGATCGCGCGCTTTGCCGGTGGCCTCGCTCTACTGGGGCGAGGCGGGGCTGTGGAGCTTTGAGCCCGCAGCGTTGGATTCAAGCGCCGGCCCAGGCAGCCGCCAAGGCCAAAGCTGGCCCGATTTTGAAAGCTGGTGCGCCGCCCATCCGGGCCAGCAACTGCGCATCTGGGTCGGGGGCGCTTGGGTGCACAACGTCAGCGTGCCCGCCGATATGCCGCTGGCCGATGCCCAGGCGGTGAAGGCTTATGCCCGTTTGCAATTCGTGCATTACTTCGGCGCGGCCGCGCAAGACTGGCCGCTGGCCCTGTGGCAGCCGGGCCGTGGCCCCGCCGCCGGCCAGCGCCATGCGGTGGCCTTGCAGGAGCAGGGCGGCCTGAGTCTGGCCGCGCTCAGCCAAACGGCGCAGCGCCACGGGGTGCGCATCTTGTCGCTGCGCCCGGCCTGGAGCCATGCCTTGGCGATTGCGGCCACGCTGGACCAAGCCTGGGCGCGCGCCGAGAGCTCGGGGCTGGCCTTGCTAGAAGGGCGCATGCTCAGCTGGTTGCGCTTGTCGCAGGGGCAGCTGGTGGAGGTGCAGCAGCGCTATCTGGACCAAGCCGACAGCCAAGAGCTGCAAGCCTTGATGCAGGGCCTGCAGCCCGCCAGCGGCAGCAGCCATGCGCCCAAGCTGATGGGCTGGGGCCCGCAAGGCAGCCGCCTGAATGAAGAGGGCCTGCATGACAGCCCGCAAGCCGCGCATTGGTTGGCCTCGGAGGCACTGGCCTGATGCGTCTGAGCGTTTTGAACCCTCCCGCGCTGCGCAGTGAGCCGGCCAGCCGCAGCAGTGCCGCCGCCCGCTGGCCCCAGCCTGATTTCATGCCGGCGCCCCAGCGCGTGGGGTGGGGCATGTGGGTCTATCTGGGCTTGGCGCTGCTGAGCCTGGGCTTGCTTGTGGCGCAGCAGCTGCAGCTGCGCGCGCAGGCCCGCGAGCTGGACGCGCAATGGCTGCTTTTGGATCAGCTCAGCGCAGGGGCTGCCGGCGGCCCGAGCAAATCTGCAGCGGCAACGCCCGGGCCCGAGATGCAAGCCCGCGCCTGGGCCCTGGCGGATGAGTTGCGCCCGCCCATGGGCAAAGACTGGGGCAGCCGCTGGCAAGCGGTGGAACAAGCCCTGCCGCCGGGTTTGCAACTGCAGGCCATGGACATGCAAGGGCCCTTGCTGCGCTTGGAAGGATCGGCGCAAGACGCCGAGCGGGTGATGCAGCTGGTGGACCGCTTGGCGCTGCAAGCGCGCAGCCTGCCCGGCAGCGAGGTGGTCTTGACCCGACTGCAAAAGCCCGAAGGGCCCAACGACGCCGCGGCGAATGAGCTGCGCTTTGAAGTGGTGCGGCGCCAGGGCTCGGGGGCGCAGCCCGCTGCTGTTTTGAAAGGTCGGGGATGAGCGCGAGTCTGAATCTGCGCTCGGCAGGTCGCCGGGCTGGCGCGGACTGGGCGTCTTTTCAAGGTCTGCCGCGCCAGGTATTGCTGCCCTTGTTGCTGCCGGTCTGGCGGCGCCTGCCGCAGCCCGCGCAACAAGGCTTGGCCCAGCTCTGGGCCCGGCTCGGCGTGCCGGGCGTGCTGGCCACGGTTTTGAGCTTGCTGGCCTTGCTGCTCTTGTTGTGGGTCTTGCCCGCGCAAGAGCAGGCCTTGCAGCAGCAAAGAGAAGCCTTGCGCGAGCGCCGCCTGGCGCTGCAGCAGCAGGCGCAGCGCCAGCAGGGGCAAGACCCGCGCCAGTTTTTGCAAAGCTTGCCGCCCGACAGCGCGCGCCAAGCCCGCATCGCGGCGCTCTTGGCTCTGGCCAGCGAAGCCGGTCTGCCCTGGCCGCGCAGCGAGTTCCGCTACCAAGCCGAGCCCGCGCTGGGCCTGGCGCAATACCGCATCGCCATGACGGCGCAGGGCAATTACGAGCAGTTGCGGCGTTATGTGCAAGAGGCTTTGCAGCGCGACCCGGCGCTGAGCCTGGAGTCCATCAAGGTGCGCCGCCTGCGCCCGACTGAGCCCTTGCTGAATGCCGAGTTCAGCTGGGTGCTGTACATGCAGATGCCGCAGGCTTTGCCGCTCAAGGCGGCGCAGGGCGCGCAAGTGGAACCCAGCGCCTCGGGGGTGCGGCCATGAGTGCGCCCCTGTATTCGTCGATGTCCACGCCAGGCGCTGCCGCCGCGCCCTCCGCTCGGCGTCGCTGGGTCTTGATGCTGGGCTTGGGGCTGACCTTGGCTGCCACGGCTTGGGTGGCCAGCCATGAAGAGCCCAATGTCGAAGTCGCCTTGCCTGCTGCAGCGGCAGGCCCGGCCGCTCGTCCCTTGCCGCCCGCAGTGAGCGCCGACACCTCGGCCGCATCAAGCGCATCAAGCCCCTCGGTTCGTTTGGGCCGCTGGCCTGCGGCCTTGCAACCGCCGGCGGCCCAGGGTTGGCCCGATGCCGAGGCGCAGGTCTTGCAAAGCTGGGGCCTCAGCGCGGCCCAGCCAGCGCCGCCGCCCGCGCTCGCCGCCAAGCGTTCGCCCCCACCGCCGCCGGAGCCCGATGCCAATGCCGAGCCGCCAGCCGCGCCGCCCTTGGGCTATCAGTGGGTGGGGCGCATGGACGAGGCGCAGCGGCCCCGACTTGTTTTGAGCAACAACTTGCGCACCGTGGTGCTGGCCGTGGGCGAGACGCTGGACCAGCAATGGCGGCTGGACGCCATCGGCCCCAATGGCGCGCAGTTCACCTGGCTGCCCGGCGGGCAAAAGCTGAGTCTGGCTTACCCCTGAGGGGGCGCAGCTGCTTTGCCGTCCTGCATTCAACTTATCTCTTGATTTGTCCTGCACCTCCTCACCATGATTCTTGCCCCCACTCCTCGGCCCCCAGCGCCATCGTCCCGGCGAGCGACTGCCTTGGCGCTGGCCTTGGCGAGCGCCTGTTTGTTGATGGCTTGCGCCAACCCGGCGCTGCGTGAATCGGAGGCCTTGCTGCAACGCGGCGAGCAAGAGGCGGCCTGGCGCTTGCTGCGCGACGCATCGGCGGTCCATCCACAAGACCAGGCCTTGCGCATGGCCTATGCCCGGCAAAGCGAGCGCAGCCTGCTGGCCCTGGCCAATCAGGCCGAAACTGCGCGGGCCGTGGGTCAACTGGACCTTGCCGAGGCGGTGCTTAAAAAGATGGAGATGGTGGACCCCAATGCTGCGCGCAGCAAAGGCTTGCGCCAGGCGCTGCAGCGCGCCCGCCAGCATGAAGCCCAGGTGCGCAAGGCCGCGCAGTTGATGCAGGCCGGCCAGCTGGACGCCGCGCGCGCGGCGGTGCAGCAGGTCTTGGCGGAAGACCCGGGCCAGTCCGGCGCTTTGGCCTTGAACCAGCAGCTGCGCCAGAAGTTTGCGCCCGCGCCGGTGGTCAGCGGCTTGTCGGCGGCCTTTCAAAAGTCCATCAGCCTGGAGTTCCGCGAAGCGCCCTTGCGCACCGTGTTTGAGGCCATGGGGCGGGGCGGCGGCGTCAATTTTGTGTTCGACAAAGACGTGCGCGGCGACGCCAAGGTCACCATCTACCTGAAGGAGGTGAGCCTGGACGAAGCGATGCGGGTGATCCTGTCCACCCAGCAGCTGGAGCGCAAGTTGCTGAATGACAAGTCGGTGCTGATCTACCCCAACACCCAGGCCAAACAGCGCGAGCATCAAGAGCTGGTGACGCGCAGCTTTTATCTCAATAACGCCGACGTCAAGCAGGCTCAGGCGCTGGTGCGCATGATGGCCAAGACGCGCGACATCTTCATCGACGAGCGCTTGAATCTGCTGGTGGCCCGCGACACGCCCGAGGTCATCGCCATGATCGAACAATTGATCAGCGGCCTGGACCTGCCCGAGCCCGAGGTGATGCTGGATGTGGAGGTCTTGGAAGTGGAGACCAGCCGCGACGACCAGTTCGGCCTGAATTGGCCCTCCGAAGTGACTTACGGCCTGCCCGGCACCGCCAGCGTGGTGGAGCTGGGGCAGCGCAATGCCTTCCGCAGCATGGTGGCCAACCCGGTGCTGACCGCCAAGCTCAAGGGCGGCACCGGCGCCAGCAATGTCTTGGCCAACCCCAAGCTGCGCGCCCGCAACAAAGAAAAAGCCAAGATCCAGATCGGCGACAAAGTGCCGGTGTTCACCAGCACGTCCACCGCCAATGTGGGCGTGTCCACCGCCGTGACTTACATCGATGTGGGCCTGTCTTTGGAAGTGGAGCCCAGCATCCAGCTCGACAACGAGGTGGTGATGAAGGTCAATTTAGAGGTCAGCAGCTTGGGCCTGAAAGAAAGCTCGGGGGGCTCTCAGCCAACCAGCGCCTACCGCATTGGCAGCCGCAAGGCCAGCACCTCGCTGCGCCTGCGCGACGGCGAAACCCAGGTGCTGGCCGGCCTGATCAGCGACGAAGACCGCAAGAGCATCAACGGCCTGCCTTATTTGTCCGAGGCGCCGATGCTGGGTCGCTTGTTCGGCGTGCAGGGTGACAACCGCAAAAAGTCCGAAATCGTCTTGCTGATCACGCCCCGGGTCCTGCGCAATCTGAACCTGCCCGATGCCAGCCGCACGGTGCTGCCTTCGGGCTTTGACGGCAACCCCGGCGCCGAAGGGACCCGCTTGCGTGCCAGCGGCGCGGTGGCCTTGCCGATGACGGGCGGCGGTGGCTTGGGGGCGGGTGGGGTGGTGGTAGCTGCGCCGCAGCTGCAAGCTCAAGCTCAGCCGCAAGCGCCAGTGGTGGCCCCTCCGCCCTTGAGCGCCGAGCCCGCAGCTGCGGCGCCAGCCCAAGGCGAAATCGAAATCAGAACCAGCGAAGAAGCGGATGTGGGCGAAACCTTGTCGGTGACGCTGTACAACAAATCGCCATACAAGGTCGAAGGCGAGGCGCGCTTTGATGTGGCCTTGTTCATGTCGGCCGAAGCCAACAACGCCGGCGGCAATGGGGTCTTGGCATTTGAGTTGCCACCCCATGGTCACCGGGTCATGGTCTTGCGGGCTCGGCCGGGTTCGGCGGGCAACAGCTCCAGCATTGAGCTGAGCAATTTGCGCGCTGCAGGCCCCAAGGGCGAAGTCCTCGGCGTGCAGGTCTCAGGGGACCCCAATGTCGCCGTCGTTGCGCGCTGAAAGGGCGGGGCGCAAGCCGCAGCGCGGCTTCACCCTGGTCGAGATGCTGGCGGTGGTCACCATCGTGGGCATCTTGGCGGCGGCGGCGCAGCCGCTCAGCGTCTGGGTGCACAAGCGCCAGCAGGAGAACGAGCTGCGCCAAAACCTGCGCAGTATTCGCCAAGCCCTGGATGCCTACAAGCAAGCCGGCCAGGAGGGCCGCATTGCCGTGGCTGCTGATGCCAGCGGCTATCCGCCCAGCTTGAGCAGCCTGGTGGAAGGCGTGCCCGATTTGAAGGACCCGAAAGGCCGCAAGATTTATTTTTTGCGCCGCTTGCCGCGCGATCCCTTCGCGGACAACAGCCTGCCCGCCGCCCGCAGCTGGGGCCTGCGCAGCTATGAGAGCCCCGCCGACTCGCCCCAGCCCGGTCGTGATGTGTTCGATGTGTACTCGCGCGCCCCCGGCCTGGGCCTGGATGGCACGCCGTACCGCGAGTGGTGAGCAGCAGCAAAGCAAAGGGGCGCACGATGCAGACCAGGCCAAGTGTGAGTCAGCGCAGCAGGGGCTTCACCTTGATCGAGTTGATCGTGGTGATGGCCATCGTGGCGCTTCTGGCCGGCATCGTGGCGCCGCGCTACTTTGCCAAGGTGGAAGCCGCGCGCAGCCATGCCCTGCGCAGCTCGCTGAATGTGATGCGCAGCGCCATCGACCAATTTGCCGCTGACAAAGCGCGTTATCCCGATTCATTGCAAGAGCTGGTCGATGCCCGCTATTTGCGCCAGGTGCCCGAAGACCCGCTGAGCGGCAGCCGCAGCAGCTGGCGTTTGCTCAGCCCGCCGGCGGAGCTGGAGATGCCCGGGCAGGTCTTTGATGTAAAAAGCGGCGCCCCCGGTCGCGCGCCCGATGGCAGCTTGTATGCGGACTGGTAGACCCAAGCCGGGCCGCAGCCGCGGCTTCACCTATCTGTGGCTGCTGTTTGTGATGGCCCTGGGCGGGGTGGCGCTGGCCGCTCTGGGGCAGCGGCAGCAGAGCCTGCAGCAGCGTGAGCGCGAGGCCGAGCTGCGCTTTCGTGGCGAGGCCATTGCGAAGGCCTTGGCCAGCTATGCGCGCGCCACGCCTCCCGGGGCCAACCCCTTGCCGCAGCGCTTGGAAGATTTGTTGGAAGACCGCCGCAGCGGCAGCACTCGGCGCCATTTGCGCCGGCTTTATGCCGACCCCTTCACCGGGCGGGCAGACTGGGCACTTCAAATCGGCCAAATCTCGCCGGCGGGGCCAGCGCCGGGCGCTGAAAGGGAGGGGGCTGGCTTGAGCCAGGGCCCGATCTCCAGCACCTTGCAGCCGCAGGCGCAAGGGCAGGCTTTGAGGAGCGGCATCGTCGCGGTGCGCAGCCGGGCACGGCAGTTGTTGATGTCCAGCGGCTTGGCTGTGGCCAGCGTGCCCGCCAGCGCGCCCAAGCCCAGGGTCTCGGACCTGGTTTTTGCCCCCAGCATGACGCCCGGCGCCCCGCCTGCAGCCGATGCCCATCACGGCGCGGAGGCCTCCGCGCCTGAGCCCTGAGTCCCTGTTGCTCGCATTGCCATCCAGGCATGGGCTGAACGGCTCATGCCGAGATGACGTTTTTTGCACAGAGCTTCAACAGGCAGTCATATGCGCTCTCTACAGTCCACGCGCCGGGTCTCCCTGCTTGTTGTTCTTTCTTTCCTTTTGAGTCGTCGCGCCCATGCCAAACATGCATCCACAAGAATCGAATGACGCCGTGTTGCTCAGCAACAGCCATATCGAAGCCATCGTGCGCGCCGCCGAGTCCGCACTGGATGTGCGGCGTCGCTATCAGTTCTTTGTTTGGACGCAGAGCAATCTGCAGGTCTTGATTCCGCACCAGATGGCCATCTGCGGCGCCTACCAGCGCAGCCAGCGGGAGCTGGTGTTCGATGCCTTCAACAACGTCACCGTGGCCGATGAGGTCTTGCTGAGCCTGAGCGCGCCACGCTGCGTCTTGATGCAGCAGCTGCAGGGCCTGTGGCTGGAAGCGCGCTGCAAGCCGCTGCGCGTGAAGCTGGACCGGCTCGAAGGCCTGGCGCTGCAGCCGCAACTGGCCGGCCTGCGTGCGGCGGGTTTCCATGAGCTGCTGGTGCACGGTGTGTCGCGCCCGCAGCGCCCCAGCGAGATCGAAAGTTTCTTTGTCTTTGCCCACCAGACCACGCCGCTGACCCCGCAGCATTGCAGCCATCTGGAGCTGCTGATGCCTCACATCCATGCCACCTGGCAGCGGGTGCAGGTCGTGGAGCGCGAGGTCAACAGCGCGCCCAGCTCACCGGCCCCGCTTGCAGGCGTGCGTCAAAGCGGCATCACCGAGCGCGAACGGCAAATTTTGTCTTGGCTGCGCGAGGGCATGAGCAACCAACAAGTGGGCGAGGTGCTGGGCATCAGCGCACTGACCGTGAAAAACCATGTGCAAAAGATTTTGCGCAAGCTCAATGCCGCCAACCGCGCCCAAGCCGTGGCCCGCGCCATGTCCATGAATCTGCTGGACCGCGCACCCATCGAGCTGGTCAAGCCGCCGGTGTCGCCCCAGCTTTGATTCAAGCAGGGACATCTTGGCGCCCTCAAACCAGGGGATTCAGGACAAGTCCCTAGTCCGTTCGGATTGTGAATTGCTGCACAGCGCGGGTATGCGTGTCATGCGCCTCGTTCACAGTTCGAGGTGTTGGTTTTGCCAGCAGTCATTCAGCAGCACGCGGCTTGACTGATCGCTCTTTGACTTCCGGGTTCAAAAGACCCAGGCGCCCATGGCCACCGCCAAATGCGAGTTTTGTTTGTTCGAAGCTGTATTTCAGGGGATGGCGGTTCAGGCGTAGCGGACCGGTTGCGCACTTTGCTTCGTCGAAGCAGAGCGCGCCGAGTTCCAGAACTGTTTTGGTTCATTGATTTGCTTATCAACCATCGACTTCTGTACTCAACGGAGAACACTATGCAACTGAAGAAAATCGCCCTGGCCGCTCTGGCCGCCGTCTCGTTCGCTCCGGCTTTCGCCGCCGTGAACACTTCTGACGCTCCTGAGCTGGTTTTCATGGCTTGGAACTCCAAGGGTTCTTACTCCAAGGACCTCGGCGTTCAACTGTCCAACCTGAACGGTGTCAATACCTTTGACTTCGCTGGCGCCAAGTGGAACGACTTCCTGGCCCTGAACGGCACGAACACCCAGTGGACCGTTGCTTCGGTTCAAGTGAACAACCCCGATGGTTTCGACCTGGGTGACATTCACTATGTCGCTGCCTTCAGCACCCATGACTTCACCGTGATCAACCAGCGCTCGAACGAAGGCACGCTGCAAATGCGTGAGCAGTTCCGTGCCATGGCTCTGGCCACTCCTGGCCAAGCCAACCACGAGCTGTCGGGTCCTGCCGGTTCTTTGGGTGACCTGAGCCTGGGCTGGGCCAACTTCGCTGACGGCGTGCCCAGCAACAATGAGATCGGCACCACCGCCAAGTTCGCTGACATCTACACCTCCAATGATGACGGCGGCGCCAATGCCATCATGGACACCTTCGGTGCTGCAAAGACTGCCAATTTCACTGGCACAACCTTGACCATCACCACCCCGGTTGCCGCTATTCCTGAGCCAAGCACTTACGCCCTGCTGATGGGCGGTTTGTTGGCTGTGGGCTTCGTGGCCCGTCGTCGCCAAGCCTAAGTCTTCGGTGCTGGTCACCCGGCCTGCGGGGCGGGTGACTCCTCGATTGAATGAATCCAGCCGCGGCTCTTCTGCCTAGGCTGTTGGTTCAACTCGCCTCAATACTTTCTGACAAAAGAGTTCCTAAATGAACATCATTCGTTCCTCCGCGATTGCCCTGGCTTGCTTGGCAGCCATTGGTTCGGCTCACGCCCTGACTCCTGCGGAAATCGACACCGCTCGTAGCAACGGCAGCCTGAAGGAAGTTTACGTGTCCGGTGCCTCTGCCCTGCGTTTGGCCCTGGGTGGCTACATGCAAGAGCTGGCTGAGCCCACTACTTTTGACGTGTTCTATTTCGGCACTACCGGTGCCGACCACCGCGCATACTCCTTCAAGCTGAACAAGCAAGTCGGTAGCTGGGCTGCTGGCACGCCTGTCTTGGTCGTCAAGCGTGACAAGGGTGGTTCCTCGCAAGGCGTGACCCCGCTGGTGAAGGTCAATGACCCGGTCGTTGCTGGTGTTGATGGCAACGGTGCCGGTCAACAGCATATGTTGGTCAGCGCTGCTTCTTGCATTGCTAACGTTGTTGCTGGTGTGGCCATCAACTCGCCCTCCACCGACGTGCAAAAGCCTGGTTTCTTCTGCTCGAGCCTGCAACAGCGTTTCGCACACGCTGGCCTGTCTGACGTTGAGCCCAAGCTCCTGCAAGAGACCGTCAACGGCGGTACCAACTTGAACGTCAGCTCCTTGAACGCCGCTGGCTTCGTGCAAAACGTGTTCGGCGTGGCCGTCAACAAGACTTTGTACCTGGCCCTGCAAAAGGCTCAAGGCTTGGTGTCTGCTTCGGCCACGACCATCGACGAAGATGCGTCCAAGCAGCCCAGCATCCCCGCTGGCTTTGTGCGCGGTGCTTTGACCGGTCAAATCTCCGGCAACCTGAGCACCAAGAAAGGTTGGAACCTGCTGATCCCATCGTCGGTTGACGCTGCTGTGGATTCGAAGCAAGTGAACGTTTGCCGTCGTGCCAATGGTTCGGGCACACAAGCAGCTTCGAACGTTTACTTCGCTGCCAATCCTTGCGCTGGTGGCGCTGCCTTTATTCCTTCCGCCAACACCCAAGTCGGTGGCGTGAACGGCACCGTCGGCCAGGTCATCTTGGCGACCGGCCGTACAGGCTACTTCGAAGGTTCGAGCACTGGTCAAGTTGAGAGCTGCTTGGGCACCACGGCTGAAGGCGTGAGCGCTTACGCTCTGGGCGTGATCGGCCGCGAAAACAACCCGCTGGCCAACGGTGGCGACAAGGGCTATCGCTTTGTCAAGTTGAGCGGTGTGGCTCCTGAGCGCGCCAACGTGATCGACACCTCGTACGACTTCGCGTTTGAGTCGACGATGCAATGGTCCACCCTGTCGGCCAATGCACCTGCTGCTGACGTTGCCGCTTTCTTGACCGATGTGCGCAACAACATGGGCAAGGCTTCGGTGCTGTCCAAGCTGGATCCGGACCTGCAAGCCGGCTTGGTGGCACTGCCGAGCACCTACACCGGTGCCTGGGCTTTGCAGACGCCTGAAGTCAAGGCTTTCAGCGCCCACGCTGCTCGCACCTCGGGCAACAGCTGCACGCCCGTGCGCATGTTCAAGTAATTGTTTGATTTAGTTTGATGGTCCAAGGGGAGGGGCTTTGCTCCTCCCCCTACTGCTTGCAAGACCGGATGCCAAAGCTCATGAAAACTCGCAACACCTCTTATTCGCCACTCGCTCCTGCTCTATTGTTGCTGGCAGCTCTGGGGGCTGGCAGTGCCCACGCAGCCGTTCTTGGCGGCTTGCCCCATGTAGGCCTCAATACAGACAAACATGGTGGTGCAGAGTTGATTCTGGCGATCTACGATCCGGTCGCCGAAGTCTCGTACACCAAAGATCTGGGCTTGACTCCGTTCCCTTACACCGCCGGTGATAAGTACACCGACAACTTTTTCGTTTACGCGCAGCAAGACGCTGGCTATCAAAAATTCTTTGAACCCTTGAACACCGATACGAACTTCAAGGAGTTCCTCAAAAAGTCCACCAATGTAGCCAACCAAGTCTGGGGGGTGTATGCGGTGAGTGGCGTTGGAAATGACGCTTTTGACCCGCACTCTCGGCGTATGTTCACCACGCTCAATAGTGAGTGGACGGGTGGCGGCGAGAATCCTGAGTACACCCGGCTTACAAAGTTGACCAATCAACAGTTGGAACAGAGTGTTGGATCTATTGAGACTTGGTTAACCAAGCTCAACCAGGGAATGAACTCAGGCACTGGTTTCCAGGGTAATCCTTTCAACACCCACTACCAAGCAGGCAAGGATCAGTGGGCGGATTTCAATGTCGGCGTTGATGGCTCGAGCTTTGATGTCAAAGGCGTTTCCCCTTACCTCGGCAAGGCTGAGGGCGTCGAGGGTGGCTACGTATTCGGTCAAACAGTTCTTTCAACGAACAAGGTGGGGTCGTCCTCTTGGTTCTACTACTTGGGGACGAGCAGCGATGATGCGGGCCAAGCGCCCATCATCGACGAATTCGACAACCTCAAACACGATGCCTACTGGGGTTTGGCCAAAGACGACAAGGGTGATTACATCCTGAGCTTTACCCAGCCCAGCGCCTTGACCCAAGTGGCCTCCGCCGCAGGCTTGCAGCGCCGCAGTTGGACCGACTTTGCGGCGGCCTATGGCCAAGCGCGTGTCTTGCTCGCCAGTGCCGATGAGTTTGCGGGCTGGGCACCCAGCAGTAGCAATCTCAGCGCGGTGACGGCTGTGCCTGAGCCGGCCACTTACGGCTTGATGGCTTTGGGCCTGCTGGTCATTGGCGCGCGCGCTCGCAAGCGCGCTTGAGCGAAACACCGCTCGAGAAAAGGCTTGGATGCCGCGCATCGCGCGGCTTTTTTTGACCTGCAAAGTTTCGACGGCGAACACCCCCTGAGCGGGGTGGGCCCATGAGCCGATCGGCTCATGTTTTTTCATCACGAATTCACCGGCCCTGGTGACACTGAGCTCATGGACCTCCACAAGATCCGCGCCCATCGCAGGGCGCGGTTTTACTTTCGGCTGCCTGTCTTGAACTCCGCGAGTTGGCTCGGCTGCCTCGCTGGCGCAGCCTTGGCCTTCGCCGGGCCGGTGATGGCGCAAGCGCCCAGCACGCCGGCAGGCAATGCGCAAGAAGCGCCCATCCCCGTGCCCAAGTTCGACATCTTGGAGTACGAGATCGAGGGCAACACCCGCTTGACTGAGCGCCAGATCGAAGCGGCGGTGCTGCCCTTTTTGGGCTTGCAGCTGGGCATGAACGAGGTGGAGGCTGCGCGTGCGGCCTTGGAGAAGGCCTACCAAAGCGCCGGCTATCTGACCGTGTTTGTGGACATCCCCGAGCAGCGCGTCGATGGCGGGGTGATCCGCCTGACTGTGCTGGAAGGCCGCGTCGGCAGCCTGCAGGTGACCGGCTCGAAGTATTTTGCGCAGGGGCGCATCCGCACGGCGGTTGCCGAATTGGCGCCGGGCACGGTGCCTAACTTCAATACCGTGCAGCAGCAACTCGCCAGCGTCAGCCGGGGCGATGAGCGCCGGGTGCAGCCGATTCTGCGCCCGGGCCGTGCGCCCGGCACGGTGGAAGCCGAGCTGAAGGTGGAAGACACCCTGCCCCTGGGCGGCAGCCTGGAGGTGAGCAATGCCGCCGCCGCGGGCACCGACCCCTTCCGCGTCTCGGCTAATCTGCATTACGACAACTTCCTGCAAAAAGACCATCAGATCTCGTTCACCTGGATGGGCGCGCCGCGCTCGCCCAAGCAGTCGCGGGTCTTGGTGTTCAACTACCAAGCGCCGCTGGGCGAGGGCGACTCCTTGATTTTCTCGGCGGTGGACTCCAGCAGCGATTTGGATTCCCTGGGCGGCACCCGCGTGCTGGGCAAGGGCACGACGCTGGGTCTGCGCTACAGCCTCTCTAAAGTCTTGGCCAATTCTTTTCATGGCCTGAGCCTGGGGGCGGACTACAAAAACCTCAGCGAAGACGTGATGAGCAGCGCCGGTGTGATTGCCTCGCCGCTGCAATACCTGCCCCTGCAACTGGCCTACAACGGCAATATCTGGGGCGAGGGCGCGCAGCATCAACTCAGCGTGACGCTGACCCAGGGCCTGCGCTCGCTGCTGCAACGCACCCGCCAAGACTGTCTCTTGGCCAATAACGAATACGGCCCGGCCGACCAGTTCGCCTGCAAGCGGCGCGGTGCGGACGGCGGCTTCTCGGTGCTGCGCGCTGACTGGCGTGTGAGCCAGCGCTTTGGGCCGGTGGAGCTGGCGGGCCGCTTGAACGGCCAGCTCAGCACCCAAGCCCTGACCAGCGCCGAACAGTTCACCCTGGGCGGTGCCGATACGGTGCGGGGTTATGCCGAAGGCGCGGTGGCGGGCGACCAGGGCTTGCTGGCTTCGCTGGAGTTGCGCAGCCGCAATCTGGCTTCCAGCTTCAGCGCGCTGCGCGAAGAGCCCGAGTGGAGCAATTTGCCGCCTTTCAGCGACTTCACGCTCTACGGTTTTGTAGACGCCGCCCGCGTCACCTTGTTCAACCCCGAGCCGGGCCAGCAGGGGCGCACGCCGATGCTGGGCTTGGGGCTGGGCCTGCGTTTGGCGGTGCGCCCGGGCTTGAGCTTGTCGCTGGACTGGGGCCAGCGCCACAAGCCGGTGCCCGGCAAACCGAATGCCTCCAAAGACCATGTGCATGCCCGAGCGGCGCTGCGCTTTTGACTCTCGCCTTGTTCAAGCTCGTTTGACTTTGAACTCTTGACCTGAACGAAACCTCATCGAACCGCCATGGCCTCCACCACTCGCTCCAAGCCGATCACCAAGCCCGTCACCCAGGCGTCGCTGCGTCGTCCCGCTTGGGGCCAGCGCAGCTGGCTGTTGCACCCCCTGGCCGCGGCACTGGCCAGCGCCTTGCCCTTGCAGGCCATGGCGCAGTCGCGTGTGGTGGCGCCCAAGCCGCCGTCGGCCAATGCGGTGCCGGTGCCGGCGGGCACGTTGTCGGGTTGGCGGGTGAGTGGGCAGGGCCAGGCGGCCCTGCCGGTGGGCGTGCCCAATGCCCAAGGCGGGCAAGATATGCGCATCCGCCAGGAGAGCCAGCGCGCCATTTACCAATGGCAGAGCTTCAATATCGGCTCGGCCAGCTCGGTCACCTTTGACATGGCGCAGCCCGGCGGCAGCGCCTTGAACCGCGTGGGCGGCAAAGACCCCAGCCAAATCTTCGGCAAGCTCAGCGCCACCAACGGCGGCGAGGTGCTGCTGTACAACCCGAACGGCATTCTGTTCGGGCGCGGCGGCAGCGTGGATGTGGGCAGCTTGGTGGCCACCACGCTGAACCCCAAGAACGAAGACTATTTGAATGGTTTTGTCGGCAATATCACCGGCGGTTCGGCAGCCTTCAAATGGGACAACAGCAAAGACGGCGCACCCTATGTGGACGAAAGCAACTTTGTGCGGGTGGAGACCGGCGCTGAGCTGAAGACGGCCGAAGGCGGCCGCATTTATCTCTATGCCAAGCGGGTGGAGAACGAAGGCAAGCTGACGGCGCCGGGCGGGCAAATCGTGCTGGCTGGTGGCCCTGAGGTGTATTACAAGCTGCCGCTGGACAAACGCAGCTCCGAACTGGAAGCGCTCTACGCCTCGGAAGCCAACCCCGAGGTGCCCTCGCTGCGCGGGCTGTTGGTGGAAGTGGGCAAGGCCGGCAGGGCCACCGGCGAAGGCTCGGTCTGGAATTCGCCAACGGGCCAAATCAGCACGCCGCGCGGCAACACCACCTTGGTGGGGCTGGCGGTCAATCAATCAGGCCGCATCAGCGCCAGCACCAGCGTCAGTCAAAACGGCTCGATCTTGCTGTTGGCGCAAGGCGATGCCTTGGACAGCGTGGCCGACAACGTCTCGCCCAGCGACCCGCGCTACAAGCGCGCCTCGCGCAGCGGTAAGCTGGAGTTGGGCCCCAAGAGTGTGACCGAGGTGACGGTGCAAAACACCGGTGCCGATGGCAAGGTCTTGCTTTCGGATGACAACACCACCTTTGTGCGCTCGCGTCTGGACCTGGCGGGCAAGACCATTGTGGTGGGCGAGCAGGCGCAAATCATTGCCCCGGGCGCACAAGCGGAGCTGCGGGCGCTGAGCACACCCAGCTATGTGGGCGGCTTGCTGACCCGCGAGCACTTGGACGTCAGCGGCCAAAACGGCCGCATCGTGATCGGCGCCGGTGCCCGCATCGATCTGGCCGGCACCCAAGACACCGAGCTGAGTGTGGCCCGCAATTTTGTGACCACCGAATTGCTCGGCAGCAATGACCTGAAAGACGCGCCGCTGCAAAAAGACGGCCTGCTGTATCGCAACAAAGTGACCCTGGACCTGCGCCAGGACTCGGTCATCCTGGGTGACCTGGGCAGCTATCGCAAGAGCTTGCAGCGCAGCGCCAGCGAGCGCATGGCCAGTGGCGGCAGCTTGCGCCTCTTGGCCGGTGAAGCGGTGTACACCCATGCGAGTTCGAGCCTGTCGGTCGCCGGGGGACAAGTCCGTTATGTCGAGGCCGAGGTGCGGCCGACCCAGCTGATCGCCAGCAACGGCCAAAGCTACAACCTGAACAACGCACCCAAAGACATCGTCTACGCCGGCATCAGCAATGCAGGCAGCAACAAGGTCAAGTACGACCGCTGGGGCGCCATGGTGTCTTATGGCGCGCTCAGCTCGGCCCGCCTGGAAGCGGGCTATGTGGAAGGCAAATCGGCGGGCAGTTTGACGGTGGTGGCGCCGCGCCTCTCCCTGGACGGCAGCTTGGCAGGCGCAACGCAAAGTGGCCGCCGCCAATTGGCCGGCCTGGATGCGCTGGCCGGTTTGGGTCAGCTGCGCCTGGGTGCAGTGCAAAACCGCACCCTGTTTGGCGAAGGCAGCTACGGCGGCGCCATCTTGGAGCGCTTCAGTGTGGACGCCTCGCGCGAGGCCTTGGGCGCCGCGCAATGGGACCAGCTGATGGCCAAGCCCGACAGCGAGATGCCGCTGCTGCGCTCGGGCATGGCGGCCAACCGTTTGCTGAGCTCGGGTTTCCAAAGCGTGGCCATCGCGGCGGACGGGGATGTCAGCCTCAATGCCGCCTTGAATCTGGCGGCTCGCAGCAGCTTCAGCCTGTTGTCGGAGCGCGGCGGCGTGAAGCTGGCCGGCAATTTGCGCTCGGCCTCTGGCACGGTGAACTTGCGCAGCTTGGAGGGCTCGGTGGAGCTGGCACCGGGCACGCAGGTGGATGTGGCGGGGCGCTGGGTCAATCTGGCGCAGGACCCGCTGGCTTCGCCGTTGAATCAAAGCGGTGGCAGCGTGTTGGTGCAGGCCGGCAAGTCGGTCAATGTGGGCGCGGGCTCGGTCTTGGATGTGTCCGGCGGCGCCATGCTGACCGGCAACAGCAAGATGGGTGACTGCGCCGCGGACCGCTTGTGCGGCGCCGCCGCCGGCAGCCTGGTCCTGGCGGCGGGCTCGGCCAACCCGGTGCTGGATGCGGCCAGCCGGCAGCTGCAGCTCGGCGGCGCCGAGTTGCGCGGCTTCTCTATGACGCAGGGCGGTGCCTTGAAGCTGGTGGCGGCCTCGGCCCAGATCGGCGCTGCCAGTGCTGGCGCCGCGCCGGCCAATCTGAATTTGGGCACCGAGTTTTTCAGCCAAGGCGGTTTCCAAGACTTCGTCATTGACGGACGCAGCTTCCTGAACCTGGCCAGCGGCGCACAACTCAAGCCCAATCTCTTGCTGTGGCAAGCCAAGCCCACGCTGCGCGAGCAAGGCTCCGATGTGGCTTTGAGCAAGGTGTTCAACACCGGCCGGCAGGTCAATGGCTTGCCCAAGTCGCTCAAGCTGAGCCTGCGTTCCAGCGGTTTTGGCGAGGGCCGCAGTGATGGCCGTTTGGACATCGGCAATGCCAGCGCTATTGAGCTGCCGGGCGCCTCGACCTTGGACCTCTCTGCCGGCACCAGCCTGGCCTTCAACGGCCGGGTGCAAGCACCGGGCGGCTCCGTGGTGCTCAAGGTGGCGGTGAATGAGGAAACCGACCCCAAGCCGGCGGCCGATGCCAATTTGGCCCGCTATCTGTGGCTGGGCGCGGGCAGCGCCATCCAAGTGGCCGGGCAAGAGCAGTCTGAAGTGGGCAGCGATGGCCGCAAGACCGGCCGGGTGCTGGCGGGCGGCAAGGTCAGCCTGGAGGCGGCAGGCACTTATGGCACCAGCCTGGTGCTGCAGCAAGGCAGCCAGATCGACATCCGTGGCGCCAAGGGCGAGCTCGATGTGCGCCAGCGGGTGGAAGGCGGCGAGCGGGTCTCGCGCCAGACCCTGGCCAGCAGTGCGGGGTCGTTGAGCATCACCGGCAACCAAGACATGCGCTTGGAAGGCGAGCTGCGCGCCCAGGCGGGCGACGCCTCGCAAGCAGGAGGCAAGGTCGTTGTTCGTTTGAGAGCGGCCCGCAACAGTGCCGATTTGGGCGCATTGCCGCCCATCCAAGACCTGCGCTTGGAGCGTGAGCTCAGCGCCGAGACCGCCAAGCTGAGCAGCAAAGACTTGCGCCCTGCCTCCGAGCTGAAGGGGCAGGCCCGGGTCTCCAGCCAGTGGCTGCAGGCCAGCGGTGCCAGCGAGCTGAGCTTGACGGCGCAAGAGCGCCTCAGCGTGGGCGAGGGCGTGGCGCTCAATTTGGGCGGCGCGATTCAGATCGACACCCCGGTGCTGGCGATGGCTTCGGGCGCCAACAGCGCCAGCCTGAGTGCGCCGCAACTGAAGTGGCTCAACATGCAGGCCACGGTATCGGCCACAGTGGATAGGCCGCAGCCCCAGGCCAGCACGGGGGCCGGCAATTTGCAGCTGCAGGGGACGGAGCGCTTGGCCCTGGAAGGCCGGCTGGTCACCCAAAACCTGGGCGGCTTGAAGCTGCAGTCATCGGGCGACCTGCTCCTGCAAGGCGGCTTCTACAACGTGGACAAGCGCCTGAGCGGCTTGCTCAGCACGCAGGCCGATATGACGCTGAGCGCGGCTCAGGTGGTGCCGGGCACCGACCAGGAATTCCGCCTGCAAGCCGCAGGCCGCAGCGTGGCTTTTGCAAGCGTGGGCGCCAGCCCGGCACTGCCTTGGAGTGCGGGCGGCAGCTTGATTGTGGAGGCCGACTTCATCAACCAGGGCGGGCGTTTGCGTGCGCCGGCCGGTCGCATCGAATTGCAAGGTGCGCGCTCGGTGGCCTTGCTGGCGGGCAGCGAGACCTCGGTGAGCGCAGCGGGCCAAGACTTTTTGTTCGGCCAATGGTCGGGCGAGCGTTGGAACACGCCCGGCAGCCAGCTGGCCTTGGGCCAGAGCGCGGCCCCCGCCAAGGCGGTGGTGCTGAATGCCGGTAGCACGGGCTCGGTGCGCGTGGATGCGGGGGCGCAGCTGGATCTGAGCGGCGGCGGCACGCTCAAGGCTTGGCAGTTTGTGCCCGGCCCTGGCGGCTCCAAAGACGTGTTCGACGGCGCGGACGGCGCTTTCGCGATTGTGCCCAGCCATGCCTCCGGCGGTGCCGCAGGCACCCAAGGCTTGGGTGCGGTGAACCTGCCGGCTTCGGGGCGCCAAATCACTTTGGGGGCAGGCGGGCCGGTGCCGGCGGGCACCTACACCTTGCTGCCTGCGCGCTATGCCTTGTTGGAGGGCGCCTTCTTGCTGCGGCCCGTCACCAATGCGGGCAATCCGCTGACCCTGGGCACAGCGGTGCAACGCGAGGATGGCACGGTCTGGGTGGGCGCTCAGCTGGGTCAGGCCGGCACGGGCGTGCGCGACGCATTGCCCAGCACCTGGCAGGTTTTGAGCCCTGCGCAGGCGCGCAAGTTCAGCGAAATCCGCATGGCACAGGCGGATGAGTTCTTCAGCCATCTGGCCGCCAAGCAAGACCGCCCGACGCCGGCGCTCAGCCGCGACGCCGGCAATTTGGTGGTGGCCGCGCAGCGGGCCGATGTGCAAGGCGCCATGCGCTTCACCGCCGCCAGCAATGAAGCCGGTCAGCGCGGCAGCGCGGGTGCGGCCTTCTTCTCGGCCGAGCGCATCCAGGTGGGCGGCACCCCGCCCGCCAAGGGCAACGGCAGTTTGTGGCTGGACCCGGCGCAGCTCTCGGCGCTGCAAGTGCAGAACCTGGTGCTTGGCGCCACGCCGGGCAGCGCCGAACAGCCGCTGAGCCTGAATGTGCAAAGCCGCGATGTGCAGGTGCTGAACGGGCCTGAGCGCGTCTTGAAGGCCGAAAACCTGCTGCTGCTGGCCAAGGATCAACTCAGTCTGGGTCAAGGCGCGGTGGTGCAAACCGCGCTGGTGCCGCAAGCCAGCCAAGCCGGCAATGCGCAGAACTGGCGCGTCAGCGGCGATGGTGCGGCCTTGCTGATGAGCGCCCGTAACGATGGCACTCAGCTGACTCGCACGGGCGCCAAGCGCGAGGCCGGCCGCCTGCTGGTGGCCGACGGCGTGAGCCTGAACGCGGCCGGCGGCAGCCTGCTGCTGGACTCGACGCAGGCCAGCAGTGTGGGCACTGAGGTCAGCTTCAAGGCGGCGCAGATTGGCCTGGGCGTGCCACGCATCCAAGTGGGCGGCACCCAGGCATTGCAGTCCGACAGCCTGCTGCTCAGCAGCGCGCTGCTCAAGCAAATGGGCTCGGCCGATCAATTGCTGTTGCGGAGCTATTCCAGCCTGGACCTGTTGGCCGGCGTGGGACTGGGCTCGGCCTCGCTGGGCCAGCTGAGCCTGGACACGCCCAGCGTGCAAGTGCTGGGCGAAGGCACGGCGACCCTGCAGGCGCAAAGCCTGCTGCTCAGCAACAGCACTGGCTTGCTGCCGCAAACCACGGACAAGGCGAGCACCGGCCGCCTGGTGGTGGACGTGCGCGCCGGCGCGGCAGCGTCCTCAGCAGTGTCTTCAGGGGCGCAGTCTTCGGGCACGCTCACCCTGGGCCCAGGCGCACAAAACCTGCACGCCGCCACGGTGGAGTTGGCGGCGGATCGCGCGCTCTTGCTCCAGGGCAAGAGTCAGCTGAAGGTCGATGGCGATTTGCAAGTGCGCACGCCAGTCCTGCGGGCCAGCCAATTGGCCGATGCGCAATGGCTGGTGCGTGGCGCGGCGGACTTGGGCGCGGGCGATGGTCAGAGCCCAGCCTCAAGCAGCAGCAGTTTGGCGGCGGCCGCGGCGCAGTTGCAGCTCAGCGCGGAACGCCTGCGTGTGGCCACGGGGCTGGACTTGCCCTCGGGCCAACTGAGTTTGCAAAGCACGGGCGCTGCGGCCACGGATGGTGTCTTCATTGAGAACAAGGCCTGGCTGAATGTGGCGGGCCGCAGCGAAAAAATTGGCGACAAAGTGACGGCCCATTTGGCCGCGGGCCGCATCAGCCTCGCCAGCGCGCAAGGCGATGTGGCGGTGAACAGCGGCGCCAAGCTGGATCTCTCGGCCGCGGGCTTGAACAGTGCCAAGGCAGCCGAGTCGGGTGATGCCGGTCGCTTGGATTTGAGCGCCCCGCAGGGCCGCTTGCTGCTGGCCGGAGACATCCAGGCGGCAGCGGCTTCGGCCGAGCGCGGCGGTGTGCTCGGCATGGACAGCGCGCAGGCCTTCAACTTGGCGGAGCTGAGCGGGGTCTTGCAGCGCGCGGGCCGCTTTGCGTTTGCCGATGCGGTCTCGGTGCGCAACCGCCAGGGCGACCAAAGCCTGCCGGCCGGAGTCAGCCTGCAGGCCCAGCGTCTGGCGCTGACGGCCGATGCCGGCAGCCTGGTGCTGGAGGGCCAACTGCTGGCTCCTGGCACGGACGCCAACGCCGGCTACATCGCCTTGAATGCGCGCGACGACATTCGCGTGCAAGCAGGGGCGCAGATGCTGGCACGCGGCGGCGCCGGCGGCACGCTCAGCCTGAACAGCCAGCAAGGCCAGCTGAGCCTGCTGCCAGGCGCGCAAATTGACTTGAGCGCGGCGCCCGGCCAAGCCCAGGGCGCAGGCGCGGAGCTTTTGCTGCGCGCGGCGCGCGAGGGCCAGGATGTGCGCATCGCCGCTCTCGGCGCCACGCTCATCGGCGTTCAGCGCATCGATGTTGAAGGCTTCAAGGTCTATGACGGTGTGAATCAGCTGGTGGACGGCCTCGTGCCCATGCCCACGTTGACGCCGACCGGTGTGCCCACGGCGACGCCCACGACCACTCCGACGGTGACGCCCACGACGACGCCGACGATCACCCCAACGACGACGCCGACCACGACGCCGACGGCCACCCCAACCACCACGCCTACCACCACGCCGACGGCGACACCGACGACCACCCCAACCACGACGCCGACAACGACGCCAACGACGACACCGACGACGACGCCAACCACGACGCCGACGACGACCCCCACGAACGCGCCGACCAATCCGTCCGAGGGCAATGGCGCCAGCACCGGCACCATCAAGCCGCCGCCCGCGCCGACCAAGCCGACGCAGGCTCCCACGGCCGCGCCGGTCACCAATCCTTCGACGGGTAACGGCGACAGCACGGGGACGATCAAGCCTCCTGCGCCCCCGACAAAGCCCACGACAGCGCCCACGGCCGGCCCAACCTCCGCGCCGACCCCGGCGCCCACGGCTGCACCCACGCCAGCGCCGACCCCGGCGCCCACGGCTGCACCCACGCCCGCGCCGACCCCGGCGCCCACAGCGGCACCGACGCCCGCGCCGACTCCTGCGCCTACAGCTGCACCGACGCCAGCGCCGACTCCGGCGCCTACGGCTGCACCTACACCGGCACCGACCCCTGCACCGACGCCAGCGCCTACGGCTGCGCCAACACCGACCTCGCCCTCAGCAGGCAATGGCAGCGGCACGGGCACGATCAAGCCGCCGCCACCGCCCACCGGCCCGACGGCAGCACCTACCGCTGCTCCCACCGCTGCACCTACAGCCGCTCCGACGCCTGCGCCTACGGCCGCGCCGACCCCGGCTCCCACACCTGCGCCTGCTCCCACCGTTCCCCCCACCACGCCCTCAGCGGGCAATGGGGCCAGCACGGGCACGATCAAGCCGCCCGTGGCCACGCTGGCTCCGTCTTTGCAGGGTCGAGTCACAGGCGGGCAGGGCGCGGCCATTGAAGCCGGCTCGACAGCCACACAACCCTCGACCGGCAATGGCGACACCACCGGTAGCGCCAAGCCGCCCACGCCGCCGGTGAGCGAAGGGCAGACAGCCAAGCCGACCATCGCGCCGACGGTGTCACCGACCGTCGCGCCCACCTTGCCGCCCACGACCGAGCCCACGCAGCCGCCGGTGGACCCGACGATCTTGGGCTTGGGCCGTGTCGTCTATGACAACGCGCTCTTCATGGGGGCTGACCAAGGCAGCGCCCAGAAGATCGCACAGCGCCTCAGCGCGGGCAATGCCGATGTGCAGGCTTTGATGCGTGTGCGGCCGGGTGTGGAAATTCGAAGCAGCGGCAAGCTGGAGTTGCAGTCCAACTGGGCGATGCCTGTGTTGAGCCAGGAGCAGCTGCGGGCCAGCCCGCAAGCGGCCGAGGCCGCCATCACCTTGCGTGCGGCTGGCGACCTTTTGCTGAAGGCCGACCTTTCCACCGGTTTTGGCCTCTCGCCTGTGGCGGGGGCTGACCGCGTGGGCACGTCCGACCGGGCGGGTGCCATCCGCTTGGTGGCGGGGGCTGATTTGAACAGCGCAGATCCGCTGGCCACGCAGCGCCTGAACTTGGCCACAGCCGAGGCGAGCGGCGGGTCTTTGCGCATTGGCAGCGACGCGGCGCAAGTCACGCCGGTGCGGGTGCGAACCACCACCGGCCGTCTGGACCTGGCTGCAGCGCTGGACATGGAGCTGCTCAACAGTGCCGCCACGGTGCTCAGCCAGGGCGCGCCCGTGGGCGTCAAGACCCCGGTCGCGGTGGAAGAAAACAAGGCCCAACCCGAGGCCTTGGTGCTGGCCAGCCAGGCGCTGCGGGCGCAAGCCTTGGCGCGCGCTTTGGATGCGCAGGAGACTTACACCGCCACCGAACCGTCCCAGGGCAATGGCGACAGCACCGGCAATGTGCGGCCGCCCAACCCGCAAACTCAGCCGGGCAAAACCGCCACGCCGACGGAGCCTCCGACAGCAGGGCCGACGACGGGGCCCACGACAGGCCCGACCACAGGCCCGACGGCCGAGCCCACGCAGCAGCCCACGGTGCCGCCGGAGCCGGTGGCAGCCGTGCCGGTGACGCGTTATCAAAAAGTGCTGGACTTGTTGGCCAGCGAACTCGACCCCTCGGGTCTGAGCCCCTTCACCCGAGGTGGACGCAACATCACGGTGCGGGCGGGCCGCGACGTCATCGGCGCCAAGCCTGAGACCGAGCAGCGTTATGTCACCGATTGGCTGTGGCGCGCGCACACCGAAGACATCACGGCCAGCTGGTTCGCGCGCCCTGACAAGTTTGCGCAAGGCATTGCGACCTTGGGCGGCGGTGATGTGGCGGTGCAGGCCGGGCGCGATGTCACCCATCTGCGTGCGGCCGCGGCGGGCAGCGGCTTCAAGCTGACGCCCGCCTTCCAGCCCGAAGGCATTGCCAATGCCGAACAGTTTGGCGGCGGCGCCCTGCGGGTGGATGCTGGGCAGGATGTGGTCAGCGGGCAGTTCTTTGCCGCGCAGCGCTCCCTCTCGGTGAAGGCAGCGGGCGAGCTGCGGGCCGATGCGGGCCTGGATCCCTTGTTGGCGCCGCATGCCTTGCAACTGGTCTACCAAGACGCGGCAGTGCGCTTGCAAAGCGGGCGCGATATGAATGTGGCCAGCGTGCGCAATCTGTCCTATGCCTATGCGACGACGCAGAACTCACTGGGTCAGAGCTTGGTCTTGCCGGGCCAGGATGTGCAGAGCAGTTTGTTGATGCAAAGCGCCGGTGGGTCGATTCGCTATGCCGGCGTGGCGCAGCGCAAGCCCGGCGATATCGACGATCTGTCCAAGATCGTGCCCACCGATTTGCGGGCCTATGCACCGAACGGGGCGCTGACGATGGCTTCGCTCACGCAGTGGAGCGCCGCCAGCGACCCCGCCTCTGCACGCAGCTCGCTGGCCGCCAAGGGCCAGGTGCAACTTGACGACTTCAAGGTCATGGCCATGGGCAGCGGCGAGCCCAATCTGGGGGGCGAGCGTCTGGACCTCTTGCAACAAGTGGCCGATGCGGCTTTGAAGGTGCGTGATGCCCAGGGTCAGCAGCAGCTGGACCGCAGCAAGCGAGAGCCGGTGCAAGTGGTGTCGGCCAGCGGCGATGTGCTGCTGCAAGGGCGCCTGAGCTCGGCCCGGCCGGTGGACATTCAGGCCGGGCGCGATGTGCGCTTCGATGTGGGCGGCGTGGTCTCGGTGCAGCATCAAAGCGGTGCGGGCGCAGAAGTCACCCGCATCAAGGCCGGGCGCGATGTGGCCTTCCAGGAGAACGGCGCGGGCGCCGGCATTCAGGTGGCAGGCCCGGGCGAGCTCTTGGTCTTGGCCGGTCGCGATGTGAATCTGGGCGGCAGCGCCGGCATCGTGGCCAGCGGCAATTTGGCCAACAGCGTGCTCTTGCCTGCACAAGGCAGCAATCTGACCGTGGTGGCGGGCCTGCGCGAAGATGGGTCGGACTATCTGGCTGCGACGCAGCAAGGCTTCCACGTCTTGGGCGCCTCGGGTCTGACGGGCAAGCTGGGTCAAGCCTTTGCCCTGTTGGGTGGCAAGAGTGCGACGGCGGCCGAGTTTGATCGCATGAGCGCCGCCGCGCAGCTGCAAGCGCTCAAACCGCTGATGAGCGCGGCCAAGCTTGACGCGGTGTTGAGCAGTTATGTGCGCGGTTTGCCCGCGCGTGCGGATGCGGCGGAGCAGCGCTTGCGGCAGGCGCTGCTGCTGGGCAAGCCCATCAACGACCCCGCCGTGGATGAGGCTTTGAAGGGCCGCGCCAGCAAGGTGGAGCCTGCCTGGTCGGCGCTCAGCCCGGCGCAAGCCTTGGCGGCCTATGAGACGCTCTCAAGCAGCCAGCAGGCTCAGGCGGTGACTCGCGTGCTGTTGGCACAGCTGGGCCAACTGCCGGCCAGCCAGCGCGAGGCCAAGCTGAGCGCCTTGGCCTCGGCAGAGCAACTGGGGGCGCTGGCCGCGTACGTCAGCACGCAAACCGGCAAGGCCGTTGGCGCGGATCAGGCCTTGAGTGGCTTCTCGGCCCTGCCGCAGGAGCGTCAGATGCCTTGGTTGAACCGCATGCTGATGGGCGAGCTGCGCTCGGCCGGCCGCGCGGCCTCGATCTTGGATGCCGACGAGCGTTGGGCCCGATATGGCAGCGCCTATCTGGCCGTGGACCTCTTGTTCCCGCAAGACCGGCCGAGCTCGCAGATCGTGATGTCCTCCAGCCAGATCAAAACCATGCAGAAGGCGGACATCACCGTCATCAACCCCGGTGGCGGGGCGGTGGCCGGCGACTTGGTGGCCAAGTCGGAGAAGGCGGGCGGCAAGCGGCCCTCGGATCTGGGCTTGGTGACCGTCAGCGGTGGCGATATCAACACCGTGGTGCAGGGCAGCTTCGAGGTCAATTCCTCGCGGGTCTTCACGCTCGAAAAGGGCAATGTGTTGATGTGGTCGTCGGCGGGCAATCTGGACGCCGGCCGAGGCGCCAAGACGGTCAGTGGCGCGCCGGCGCCGGTGCTGCGGCTGGACTCCGAAGGCCGCCTGGTGTTTGACACCTCGGGCTCCTTCAGCGGCAGCGGTATCGCGGTGCTGAGCGCGGGCAGCGATTTGGATCTGTACGCGCCCACCGGCGAGATCAATGCCGGCGAGGCGGGCATTCGCTCCAAGGGCAATGCCTTCCTGGGCGCGGAGCGCTTGGTCAATGCCAATGACATCCAGGTCTCGGGGGCCCGCAGCGGCGCGGCGCCCGAGCCGGTGGCGGCGGTGCCGATTGCCTTGCCGGTCAGCGAGGCCTTGACCAGTGCGGCCACCGGTGTCAGCGCCGGCGACAAGGACGACGACGAGCGCAAGCGTCGCAACCGCCGTCGCAATCTGTTGCTGGAGTTCCTGGGCTTTGGCAACGGTTGATCGACCCGCGGGCTTTCATTTTTCACTGCAAGCATTTCTCTCTTATTTGGATCATCGATATGCGTAACGCACAAATTCGTCGGGCAGTTGCTGCTCTTGCACTGTTGGGCGCGGGCCTACCGGGCGTCGCCCATGCGTGGTGGAACAGCGAATGGACCGGCCGTACCCGCATCACGCTGAACACCTCGGCGCAAGGGATCGAAACCAAGGAGGCCGCCAGCAATGTGGCGGTGGCCGTGCGTTTGCACTCGGGCAACTTTGACTTCACCGCCGCCAAGGAAGACGGCTCGGACCTGCGCGTCATTGCGGCCGATGACAAAACGCCGCTGAAGTTCAGCGTCGAGCGTTTTGACGGCGTCAATGAACTGGCCGTGCTGTGGGTGCAGGTGCCCAGCGTGCTGCCGGGCAGCGACAAGAACCAGTTCTATGTGTACTCGGGCAATGCCAAGGCCGCCGCGGAGCCGGGCGACTCGGTGGCCGCAGCGGGTTTTGATGCCGGCACCCTGGCGGCCTTTCACTTCAGCGACAAAGCGCCGGCCGGTGCCGACCACCAAGGCGGTGTGAAGCCCGAAGGCGCCATCAGCATTGAGCCCAATGGCTTGCTGGCCGCCAGTGCCAGGCTGACCGGGCAGGCCATCGTCTACCCGCTGAGCGACAAGGCTGTTGTGGACGGCGGCAATCAAATGACGCTGTCGCTGTGGGTCAAGCTGGACGCAGTGGAGCGTGCCGGCCTGGTTCAGTGGGGCGATTTGAAACTGGCCGTCAAAGGCGGCAAGCTGAGCCTGAGCACCGGCAAGGCAGAACTTTCCGGCGGCGAGATCGCCCCGGCCAAGTGGACCCATCTGGCCCTGCGCTTGGGCCTGGGCAAGGCCACCTTGTTTGTGGGCGGCGCGCAAGTGGCGCAAGGCGATGCAGCCACGCCAGCGCTGGGCAACAGCCTGCGCGTGGGTGAGGGCGCAACGGGTCTGGCCGACGAGCTGCAGATCTCCAGTGTCTTGCGCAGTGCGGAGTGGTTGGCTGTGTCGGGCGGGACGCAAGGGGCCGAAAGCCGCTTGGTGGCTTCGCAGCGCGAAACCACCGAGACCGCCGGCGGCGACGAGCATGGCGGCCATATGGCCATTTTGGTGAAGAACCTGACGACCGACGCCTGGGTGGTCATCATCATCTTGGCCGTGATGTTTGTGATCGCCGCCTGGGTGACGATTGCCAAGGCCATCTTGGTCAGCCGCGCCGACAAGGACAACCGCGCTTTCTTGAAGCGCTTCCGCGATGCCGACAAAGACCTGCTGACCCTGGCCCAGGGTGCCAAGCACAAGCATTCGCCACTGTTCCGTTTGTACGAAGCCGGTGTGCAGCAGCTGCAAAAGCGCAAGGTGGGTGAGCAGGGCGCGGCCGCCCTGACCGGCCCGGCGATGAATGCGGTCAAGGCCTCGGTGGACGCCGACTTTGTTCGTGAGAACGCGCACCTGAACTCGAATATGGTGCTCTTGACGATTGCGATTGCTGGCGGCCCCTTCCTGGGTCTGCTGGGCACGGTGGTCGGCGTGATGATCACCTTTGCGGCAATTGCGGCCGCCGGCGATGTGAACGTGAACGCCATCGCGCCGGGCATTGCCTCGGCTCTGTTGGCCACGGTGGCGGGCCTGGGCGTCGCGATTCCGGCGCTGTTTGCCTACAACTACCTGGCCGCCAAGATCAAGAACGTGTCCTCGGACATGCAGATCTTCATCGACGAGTTCATCACCCGCGTGGCCGAAGTGCACGGCGCGCCGTGAAGCACTTGGCCCTCCTTTTTTGTCTGATGCGGAGCGCGCGCCATGTCGGCTGACGTCAAAAGTGACAACCAACCGTATGACGAGATCAACGTCACACCGATGTTGGATCTGGCCTATGTGCTGCTGGTGGTCTTCATCATCTTGACCACCGCCTCGGTGCAAGGGGTCAAGGTGAAGTCGCCCACCACCCAGGCCACCAGCAACTTGGCCAAGCCGCAGGTGCGGGCGGTGACCATCACCGCCGACGGCGCGGTGTATCTGGATGCCTATCCCGTCAGCATGGATCAGATGCGTGACACATTGGCCCAGTACAAAGCAGCCAATCCGGCGCTGCCGCTGGTGCTGAAGGCGGACGCCTCGGCCCAGTACGAAAAAGTGATGGAGGTCTTGGAGGTGGTGAAGAAGCTCGACATCACCGAGATCGGCCTGGTCACCAAGCGCGCCGCGCCGGAATAAACAGAGCAAAGCAAAGCAAAAAGAGCAAGCCATGCAAGTCATCAATGAAGTCAAGCCGATTGACACCATCAACGTCACGCCGATGTTGGACCTGGCCTATGTGCTGCTGGTGGTGTTCATTCTGATGACCACGGCCTCGGTGCAAGGGCTCACCATCACCCTGCCCAAGCCCAGCAACAAGCCCAGCGCTGAAAAGCATGAGCTGAAGATCGTGCAGGTCATGCCCGATGGCGGCGTGCTGCTCAATGGTGTGGGCGTGAGCCTGCCGGAGTTGGAGCAACAGCTGCAGCAGGCCAAGAGCCTGGATGCGCAGATGTCGGTGGCCATCAAGGGCGATGCGCGCACCCAGTACGCCAGCGTGGTGGCGGTGATCGATCTGTGCAACAAGCTGCAGGTCAATATGGGCCTGGTCACGGCCAAGATCGGCACTTGAGGACGGCCATCATGAGTACAGGTTTGGCCGAAGAACATTTGGACGATTCGCCGCAGCGCATCTGGCTGATTCGCGCTGCTGTGGCGCTGGGCTTTTTGGCCCTGGTGGGGGCGGGCTATTGGGCCGTCAAAGGCATGAAGCCCACCGAAGCGCCCAAGCGCCAGGTCGCCAAGATCAGCATCCTGCCCGACAACCCGCCGCCGCCTCCGCCGCCCAAGCCCGAGCTGAAAAAGCCCGAGCCGCCCAAGGACGAGCCCAAGCAGGTGATGCGCGACGAGCCCGTCAAGCAGGCCGAGGTCCCCAAGCCGGCGAACGAACCCATCAAGATGGAAGGTGCGGCCGGCGACGGCCCCAGCGCCTTCGCCGCCGGCGGTGTCAGCAAGGAGTACAGCGGCGGTGCTGCCAATACCGGCGCAGCCGGCACGGGCGGTGGCACGGTGGTGGACCGCGCGCAAGAGCGGCTCTATGCCAACAGTGCGCGCCAGATGTTGCGCGATGAAATCGAGCGCCGCTTGAAGAGCGAGGCCGAGCAGCTGACCGCCACCTTCGCCATCTGGCTGGACCGCGACGGCGCCATTCAGCGCTATGAGTTGACCCCCACCGGCGACGTCAGCCATGACAAGGCCTTGCGCCTGGCCCTGGACGAAACCTCGCGCCAGTTCAAGCTGCTGCCGCCGCCCAATGGCATGAACCAGCCCATGCGCTTTCGCTTGAGCGTGCGGCCGCAGGCTTGAGCGCGCCGCGCGCGCCCGACCGAATTTGATTTGAACCTTTCCTCCTTTTTTCGCCTCAGTCATGAACACTCCACACCCGAGCCCACGCCGCTTTGCGCCAACGCTTCGCCTGAGCACGATGGCGCTGGCCGCCGTCGTGGCTTGCAGCCAGCCCGTCTTGGCCCAGCAGGGCCCGGCCAGCGCCGATGAAAAGCAAGAGCTGGCCGCCTTGCGCGCCACCACCCAGGCCTTGATCGAGGCCCTGGTGTCGCAGGGCTTGATCACCCGCGAGCGCGCCGAGACCATTCTCAAACAAGCCCGCCAAGCCGCGGCTGCGGGCAACGCGCCGGCTGAGCCGCAATGGGGCACGCCCCTCGCTGCCGGTGCGGCGGTCGGCGCTGCTGCCGCGGCAGCTAACGCCAAGGTCGTGCGGGTGCCTTATGTGCCGGAGACCACGCGCCAGCAAATGCGCGACGAGATCAAGGCCGATGTGCTGGCCCAGGCCCGCAGCGAACGTTGGGGTGAGCCCGGCGCGCTGCCGGAGTGGATCTCGCGCGTGAAGGTCGGCGGTGATGTGCGGGTGCGCGCGCAAAGCGACAAGTTCGATCAAGCCAATGAGCCGGCATGGCTTTACAACAACCAGACCGGCACGCCTGCCTGGGCGCCTGATCTGAAAAACACCACCCAGGACCGTGAGCGCCTGACGCTGCGCGCCCGTCTGGACGTGGAGGCACAGCTGTCCGATCAAGTGCAAGCCGGCCTGCGCCTTTCCAGCGGCGGCAGCACCGGCCCGGCCTCCACCAGCCAAACCTTGGGCAGCAGCAATAGCGGGGGCTTCAACCGCTATGCCCTGAGCCTGGACCGCGCTTGGCTGCGCTGGCAGCCGCCCGCCGGCTGGCAAGGCCTGAGTGCCGACTTTGGCCGCATGCCCAACCCCTTTTACAGCAGCGATCTGACCTGGTCAGACGACCTGGCTTTTGACGGTGTGGCCGCCAAGATGCAGCACTACTTCGCTGCACGCAAAGGCCTGTTCGCCACCGCCGGTGTCTTCCCGGTGCAGGAGTTGGAGTTGACGACGCGCGACAAATGGCTGCTGGGTGCGCAGCTCGGCGCCGAATTTGAAGTGGCCAAGGGCGCGCAATTCAAGCTGGGCTTGGCCTACTACCAATTCAAGAACATCGAAGGTCAGCGCGAAACGCAGGCGCTGCCCAGCGGCCCCAGCAGCGGCTCGGCCAACTACTTCAGCAGCCAGTACCCCAGCAGCTGGCGCGCCAAGGGCAACACCCTGATCAATATCAACGACGCCACCAGCACGGCAGCGCCGACCTGGGGCCTGGCCTCCAAGTTCAAGCCCATCAACTTGACGGCAGGCCTGAGCGTGGATGCACTGGCGCCGGTGATGCTGAACTTCAGCTTTGATTGGGTGAAGAACACCGGCTTCGATCTGGCCGACATTCGCGCGCGCTCGGGTGCAGCGCTCAACGACCCCTCAGCGCCGCTGCTGAACAAGACCACCGCGGTGCAGGGTCGGGTGCAAGCGGGCTCGGCGCGCTTGGCCAAGCGTGGCGATTGGCAGGGCTTCCTGGCCTATCGCTATATGGAGCGCGACGCCTGGGTGGACGCTTTCACCGACACCACCTGGCATTTGGGCGGCACCAATTACAAGGGCTGGTCTTTGGGCGGCAATTACGCCTTCGATCGCAACTTCTGGCTGGGCGCGCGCTGGACCAGCACCCGCAACCTGGACGACGGCGTGCGCTTCTTGGTTGACCCCAAAGACCCGCAGTCGCCCATGACCACGTATTACAGCAATTTCCCATTGCGCATCGACGTGATCCAGCTGGATCTGAACGCTCGCTTCTGAGGTGGCCCGCATGAGTAGCAAAACCTTGTTTGTTGGATCTCGGCCGGTGTGGGCGGCCGTGCTCATGGTGTGCGCCGCTGTGGCCCTGCCGGCTCAGGCGCAGGACGCCAAGGTCTCGAAAGAACGCGAGGCCTTGCGCCGCTCGCAAAGCGCCTTGAAGGCGGCCCAAGAACAGCAAGCCAGCTTGCAGGCAGAAAAGACCAAGCTGGAACAAGAAAAGACCTCGGCCGAGCAAGAGGCGGCCAAGGCCCGCTCGCAGGCCCAGGGCCAGGCCGCCAAGCTCAAGGCCCTGGAAGCGCAAGCGCAAAAGCTGCAAGCCGAGTTGCAAGCCGCTGAAGCCGCGCGTCAGGCCTCCGAGAGCAGCGCCAAGAGCCGCGAGCAAGAGCTGCAACAGCAGTTGCTGGCGGCGCGCCGCGAAAGCAATGAGCGCCAGCAAGCGGTGCAAGTCACCACCCGCCTGCTGGAGCGCAGCACGCAGGCGCTGGCCGATGCCGAAGAGAAAAACCGCAAGCTCTACGCCGTGGGCCAAGAAGCCATCAAACGTTATCTGACCCGCACGCCTTCAGAGATCACCGGCATCGGCGACCCGCTGTTCGGCTTCACCGAGATTCGCTTGGAAAACGTGGCCGGTGAACTGCGCGCGCAGATGGATGCGCAGCAGTTGAAGCCGGTGGCTTCGATACCTGCGCCCTCGTCGACGCGCTGAGCGGCAGACTCAATACCCGAACCGCGCCTTGTAGCTCGAAGGCGCGATGCGGCGCTGCAGGTAGTCGATGCCGCTGAATTCGGCGTAGTCGGCCAGGCTGCGCTCCTGGCCCAGGCCGTAGACGCCCAGATCGGCTTGGGCCCATAACAGCGCAGTCAAGCGGCGATTGGCGGCCTCGCTCAAAACGCTGGCGCGCACCTTGCGCTGCGCGTCCAGCTCGGGTGACCAATGCATGGGTCGGCCCGAGCCTGCGGCGCCCACATAGTGGTGGTAGAGCGGCACGGCGGGCACATGAAAAATGTCCCAGCCCCGGGTCCAGGCGCGCAGGGCCAAAGACTGCTCTTCGCCGTGGAAGTACAAAAACGGGTCATAGGGCAGGGCGTTCACCACCGCGCCGGGCGCAAACAAGCAGCCGGCCGCCACATGCAGGCCGTAGATGGGCTTGTCGCTGGCCACCGGCACCGCCTCGAAGTACAGCACCGGGTGGGCGGGGTCGAACTGGCAATCGGTCTTGACCACATGGGCCAGCACCTGTGTGCTGACCATCTGCGCCACCGGTTGGCCGTCCACCAGGCTGAAGGGGTTGGGGTAGGCGGTGATCAGGCAGCGGGGGTTCAGGCGCTGGCAGGCGTGCCCCCAGCGGATCAGGCGCTCATCCCAGCCGGGCTCGAACCAGGTGTGCGAGTCCACTTGCAAAAACCATTCTTCGCCTTGGTGCAAGCCCATGGCCAGGGCGCGCGCCCAGCAGGGGCCACGCGCCTCCAAGGGGTGGATGTGGATGCGGCGCACCTGGGCCTGCAAGGCATCGGGCAGCCGCAGGCAGAGCTCGGGCATTTGCTGCTCCACCAGACCGATGAAGACGCGCTCCGGGTGGCTGGCCTGGCGCAGCGCGCTGCGCAGGGTAAAGCCCAGCAACGGGTCGCAAAACGCGGCCACGCTGAGGAAGATGCGCTCACGAGCTGGGGTCGTCGTGGCCGCTGCGTGCAGCCCGCTCACGCCGGCCGGTAGCTGGTTTCGCGCCCATGGTCGACCAGGCGCAGCCGCGCCGGCCGCACCAGGCTTTGGCGGTCATGGAACTCATGGATGGGCAGGCTCAGCGCATTGACGCCCTCGACCACCTGACTCAGCGCCGGCCCCACGGGCAAATAGCCGCGCAGCAGGTACAGGCCGACCGAGCGGCAGTTCTCCCAGGCCCAAAGATCGTGCCAGCCCAGGTCGCGCTCGCTCCAGGCCGACACATGCGCTTCAGCGGCCACGCCGTCCACCACGCCCTGCACCACGAACTCCGGCGCCAGCACCAGGATGTAGGCGCTGCGGTAGACCAGGAAATTGAGCAGATCCAGGCCCACGCTCTTGGGCATGTGCTCGATGCAGTCGCCCAGAATCACCAGATCGAACTGCGCATCCAGCGCCTGCGGCTGAGCCTGCCATTGCGCGGCGCTGCCTTGCAAGACTTCGTGATAAAGCTCGCTCAGGCCATATTCCTCGATATAGCGGCGCTCGGGCTCAATGGCGCTGCGCCGGCATTGCGGCGTGAGCCGGGCCAGCATCTGGCCGTATTTGCCCGCGCCGCAGCCGATGTCGAGCGCGCTGCGCGGCGCCAAGGTGGCGATCAAATGCTCCGCCAGCGAATCAAAAACTGAGAAGGATCCAGGCATGATGGGCCCAGTCTAGATGGGCCGAATGACCTACAGATGACCATGCGATGACTGGCGGGGCGGCGCGATACCCACTTGGCCGGCGTCTTTCGTGCATAGCCCTTTCTTGTCCGCTCGTCGCCCAACTTTCCGTGAGCGAGGCTCATGCGCCGGGTGGTTTGTGAGACTTGCGGGCGGTCTCGACGATGGCGCGCGCGGCCAGCAGCGCCTCAGCCAGCTCGGAAGCGCTGGGGGCTCGCATTTTCAAATGCCCGCTGTTGACGCGCCCCTCGACGCTTGCTTGGCCAACGCCAGGCGGCTGCAAGGCGATCCAGGCGGCCATCAGGCCCAAGCGCTCGGTGTAGTCCAGCCCCCAGGCCTCGTTGGAATTGAACGCGTTGTAAAGCGTCGGAAGGTCGCCCGCTTGCGCATCGGCGCGGATCGCGTTTCGCACTTCGGCCTGCAAGCTTGCATCTACTTGGGGCCAGTGGCGCCCGGCCGCGTAGGCCGCAGCAGCGCCTGGGATCTTGCCGCGCATCGCTTTCAAGGCCAAGTCGGGCAGCAGCGCTTGATGAGCCTCAATGACGGTCTGGCAACGGCCAGCCTCTGCGCGATGTTTCACAAGATGTTCAGCCAAAGCGGTTGCAGCCTCTTTGGGAAGGGCGCCGCGATCCAAGGTCGACTGAAAGGCCTCTTCCAATTCGGAATGACTGGCACATTGGTTCAGCCAAATGACAGCCTGCCAGGCCGCCTTCGGGTCGTCGCTCTGGTGGGCACGCTCAATATGCGGCCCGTACCCTTCGGAGCCAATGCCAGGCGACAGCGCTGCCGGGGCGGCTGGCTGAGGCGCAGAAGCTGCCAAGGGTATCGCTCGGGTCGCGGCAAAGATTTGACCCTCGGCCGATGAGGCACCCGATGCAAGGGGCGTGATCTTGGCGGGCTGCCCAGCCGCGTCCATCGATGGTTCGGCCGGTTCGTGCCATGCGTGATAGCCAGCGAACAGCAAGCCGACTCCGGCGAGAGCAACTATCGGCAGGGTTCTTCTGAGGCTGGGCATGTCGGACTCACGACCTTGTTGAACGGTTCGGTCAGTCTAATGATTCTTGATTGAAGGTAGCCCTCAGGGCAAAGGCTTCGCTGTGCGAACTCTGGCTCTCTCTCGTGCCTGCCGATCAAGGAACAGCCACAATGCCCCCACACGAATCAGGAGACTCGCCCATCATGACTTCCACCCCGCGCTTTGATTGGAACAAGAGCTACCCCAGTGTGCGCAGCCCGGTGTTTGCGCGCAATATCGTGTCCACCTCGCATCCGCTGGCCGCGCAAGCGGGCTTGCGCATCTTGGCCCAGGGCGGCAATGCGGTGGACGCGGCCATTGCCACGGCGGCCTGCATGACCCTGGTGGAGCCTTGCAGCAATGGCCTGGGCTCGGACGCGTTTTGCATTCTTTGGGACGGGCAGCAGTTGCATGGCTTGAACGCCTCGGGCACCGCCCCGGCGGCGTGGACGCCTGATTATTTTTTCAAGACCTATGGGGCGGATTTGAAAGCGCCTCCGAAGCGTGGCTGGGGCGGCGTGACCGTGCCGGGCGCGGTGGCGGGCTGGGTGGCCTTGAGCGAGCGCTTTGGCAAGCTGCCGTTTGGCGACTTGATGGCGCCGGCGATTGAAATCGCCGAGCGCGGTTATGCGGTGCCGGTGGTGGTGCAAAGCAAATGGGCGATGGCGGCGGCGGTGGCGGAGCTGACCCAGCAAGCCGGTTTTGCCGAGGCCTTTTTGCCGCGTGGCCGGGCGCCCGAGGTGGGCGAGTTGTTCAAATTCCCGGCGGCGGCGCGCACCCTGCGTTTGATCGCAGACAGCAAGGGCGAGGCCTTCTACCGAGGCGAGGTGGCCGAGGCGGTGGAAGCCTTTGCCCGGCAGACCGGGGGCGCGATGACGGCGGCCGACTTTGCGGCCTATCAGCCCGAGTGGGTGACGCCCATCTCGCAAAGCTATGCCGGCCATGAGCTGCATGAGATTCCGCCCAATGGCCAGGGCATTGCGGCCCTGATTGCGCTGGGGATCTTGAAGCACCTGGACCTGCCCAGCCATGCGGTGGACGGCGTGGCCTCGCAGCATTTGCAGATCGAGGCCATGAAGCTGGCCTTCGCTGATGTGTACCGTTATGTGGGCGATGCACGCAGCATGAACGTCACCGCCGCCGAGATGCTGGAACCCGCCTATCTGGCCGAGCGCGCCAAACTGATCGACCCGCGCCGGGCGCAAGACTTCCAGTGCGGCAACCCGGTCAAGGGCGGCACCATCTACCTCACCACGGCCGACGAGCGCGGCATGATGGTGAGCTTCATCCAGAGCAATTACATGGGCTTTGGCTCGGGCTTGGTGCTGCCGGGCTACGGGGTTTCGCTGCAAAACCGGGGTCATTGCTTCACGCTGGAAGCCGGCCACGCGAATCAAGTCGCGCCGGGCAAGCGCCCCTTCCACACCATCATCCCGGCCTTCTTGACCCAAAACGGTCAGCCGGTGATGAGTTACGGGGTGATGGGCGGCAATATGCAGCCGCAAGGCCATATGCAGACCCTGGTGCGCATGCTGGACTATGGCCAGAACCCGCAGGCCGCTTGCGATGCGCCGCGCTGGCGCTTCAACGAGGGCTTGTCGCTGAATGTAGAGCCGCATATGGCGCCCGACACCATCGCCGGCTTGCAAGCACTGGGCCACCAGATCGGCGACATCCACGACAGTTATCAAGACTTTGGCGCCGGCCAGTTCATCTGGCGCTTGGGCGAGCCGGCCGAGGCCGGCTATGTGGCGGCCAGCGACGCGCGCCGCGACGGGGCCGCCGTTGGTTTCTGAGCAAGGGGTGAAGGCGGGGCTGTCGCTGGGCTGGCAGACCGAGATGGGGCTGACCGGCTTTGACGGCAGGGTCAGCGAGCGGCCCGATTGCGTGGTGATGCGCACGCCCAGCAACCCGCTGTTTTACTGGGGCAATTGCCTACTCTTGCCGCAGCCACCACGGGACGCCGATCTGCCGCATTGGCTGCAACGCTTTGAAGACGAAGTGGGCTGCCACACCCAAGAGTCCGGCCATGTGGCCATTGGCTTTGACGCCAGCGAGCCGCATGAGCCGTTGATTCAATGGGCAAGAGCGGGCTTTGAAATCTATGCCACCGAGACCCTGGTGCTGCAGGCCCAGGCGGCGCGCCCCGGGCCCCGAACCTTGGCGCCGGGCTTTGCCTTTCGCGCGCTGGACTTGCGGGACGCGGCCGATTTGCAGCGCGCCCTGGACCTGCAATGCGCCACCATGGCCCCGGGCTTTGATCCCGCCGGCTATCGCCGCCATCGGGCACAGCAACTGCAGCGCTATGCCGCCATGCAAGAGGCGGGGCTGGGTGCTTGGTTTGGCATCTGGGACGGCGAGCATTTGCGGGCCGATTGCGGGCTGTTTGGCGTGGGGCCTGGGCTGGGGCGCTTTCAGCAGGTGGCCACCCATCCCGCGTGGCGGCGGCGCGGGCTGTGCACCGCCTTGATTGCCGCGGTCACGCAGCAGGGCTTTGAGAGCCTGGGCCTGCAGCGCCTGGTGATCTGCGCCGACCCGGACGATGTGGCCATTGGCATTTATGAGTCGCTGGGTTTTCAGCGCGAGTCGCGCACGCTGTCGGCGCAGCGTCGGCCTGCGCGGGACCGCGGCGCTGCAGCCCCTTGATCCTTGGCCATGGCTTTTTGCATGCGACTCGCGGCAGCGAGCCTGATAGGATAGGGCCTCTTTTCACAAGACCTCCGCCATGACCAAGCTCCTGGACCGCGACCGATGCAGCGCATGCGCTGGCCTCGGTGCGCCTGCGAGAACCCTGGGTCAGGGCGCACAGCGGGCTCTAGCGCTTTGACGCTTGCCCCCTAGGCTTGAGCACACACGCGGTGCCCAGTTTTTGGCGGATGTGGCCGGTGGCCGCTTCGCCCCGGGTCTCAGGACGATTCCCTGCTTCTCTACGCAAAGCCCCTGAAGGCCGCGACGGAATCCCTGCCCCAGTCTTTGGAGTTTTTTCCCATGCAACAAACCATGTCCTGGTTTGATCGCTTGCGCAGCGCCATCACGCTGCCGCCGAATGATCTTTTGCGAGACGCCGTTTACCGGCGCCTTTGGTCGTCCATCCTGATCAGCTCTTTGGGCGGCCAGGTCACCATGCTGGCCCTGCCTTTGACGGCGGCGCTGCTGCTCAATGCCAGCCCCACGCAGATGGGCTTGCTGACGACCATGGAGATCCTGCCCTTTGTGCTGTTCTCGCTGCCCTCGGGGGTGTGGCTGGACCGGGTGCGCAAGCTGCCGGTTTACATCTGGGGCGAGACCCTGCTGGCGATTGCGGTGGCCACTGTGCCCCTGGCCGCGGTGATGGGCTGGCTGAACATGACCTGGCTCTATGTGGTGGGCTTTGTGCTGGGCACGGTCTACACCACGGCAGGCAGTGCGGCGCAAATCGTGCTGACCCAGGTGGTCAGCCGCGAGCGCTTGGTGGAGGCCCATGCCAAGAATGCCCTGGCCTCCAGCGGCGCTGAGGTGGTGGGGCCAGGTCTTGCGGGCATGCTGATCAAGCTGATGGGCGCGCCGATGGCGCTGGCGGTGGACGCGGTGCTGGTGATGATCTCCGCCCTGATTCTGCGCGGCATCAAGGTGCAGGAGCAGTTGCGCAAGTCGGAGGATTCGCAGTTCTGGCGCGACTTGAAAGCCGGTGTGCAGTTTGTGCGCGAGCGTGCCTTGCTGATCGCCCTGGCCGCCACGGTGGGCGGCTGGCAGCTCTTCAACAATGCCGCGCAAGTGGTGCAAATTCTGTTCGCCACCCGCAGCCTGGGCCTGAGCGCTCAGCAAGTGGGCATGAGCTATGTGGCCCTGGGGGCCGGCACGGTGCTGGCCAGTGTGTTCGGCCACCGCATCAGCGCCAAGCTGGGCCCCGGGCCTTGTTTGGTGGCGGGGGTGAGCGTCACCGGCCTGGGCTGGCTGGGTTTGTCTTTGGCGCCGGTGGGGCCGATTGGCATTGCGGCTTTTGCATTCATGCTGTTCAGCTTTGGTGTCGGCGCGGTGCTGATCTTCATCAACTTCTTGTCGCTGCGCCAGGCGGTGACGCCCGCGCCCATGCTGGGCCGCATGACCAGCACCATGCGCTGGTTGATTTTGCTGCCGGCCGGGCCGGGCGCTTTGGCGGGCGGCTGGCTGGGCGAGCACCTGGGTCTGCGCTCGGCGCTGATGTTTGCCGGCGTGGGCACTTTGCTGCTGGGCGGCTTGGCCTGGCGCTACCCGGTGCTGCGCGGCGTGCGCGAATTGCCCAAGCCAGAGAGCGATGAATTCGACGAGCAGCAGCTCGGCGCCGAGGCCATGCCCGGCCCTGGTTTTGAGACACAGACCGATGCCTTGTCCCAGCCTCGGTCCGACAAGTGAATCAGGGAGATCCGAGATGCCCGCAAGACCTGACCCCATTTTGATCGAGGTGCCCGAGAGCCTGGAGACCGAGCGACTGCTGATCGCCGCGCCCCGGCCCGGCATTGGCCCCGCCATGGCGGTAGCCATTGCCGAGTCCATAGGCCAACTCAGCCCTTGGCTGCCCTGGGCGCAGCAAGCGCCGAGCTTTGAAGACTCGGAGGCGGTGGCACGCCGCCAATGCGCCGACTTTGTGGCGCGGCGCGATTTGGTCTATCAATTCTATGACCGCGCGCCCGAGGGCCGCCGCCTGCTGGGCGGCAGCGGCTTGCACCGCATCGATTGGGAGGTGCGTCGCTTTGAGATCGGCTACTGGATACGCGCCAGCGCCCAGGGTAAGGGCTATGTGAGCGAGGCGGTGCGAGCCTTGACCCGGCTGGCTTTTGAGCAGCTGCAAGCGCGCCGGGTGGAGATTCGCATGGACGAGAGCAATGCCCGCAGCCGCGCCGTGGCCGAACGCTGCGGCTTCGAGCTCGAAGGCATTTTGCGCTGCGACAGCCTCACGCCGAGCGGCGAGCCGCGCAACACTTGTGTTTATGCCCGCATTGCGGCTTGAGTTGGTGGCGTCGACTCAGTCCTGCGCCAGCTTGGCTTTGTAGAAGGCCATAAAGGCCTGCACTTGCGGTGGCTGATGGCGGCCGGGCGGGAACACCGCGTACTGCCCACCCTCGGGCAGGCGCCATTGCGGCAACAGGCGTTGCAGCCGGCCCGACTCCAGCGCGGCCGCCACGCTGGCGCTGTCGAGTGCGGTGATGCCCGCACCGGCTTCGGCCAGGCTGCGCAGGGTGCCGGGGTTGTCGGTGCGCAAACGGGGATGCTTCATGCGTACCGTCTGGCTGTGGCCCTGTTTGTCGCTGAACTTCCAGGTCAGCGGCGTGCTCAGCAGGGTCAGCGCCAGCCAGTCATAGCGGGCTAAATCCTCGGGCTTTTTGGGGCGACCGACGCGCTGCAAATAGTCCGGCGAGGCGACCAGGATCTGCTCAAAGCGCCCCAGCTTGACGGCCCGCAGCGAGGAGTCGGGCAACCAGCCTTTGCGAAGCGCGATGTCTATGCCCTCGCGCACCAAGTCCGCCACCCGGTCATTGCTGCGCAAGTCGATTTCCAGCTTGGGGTGCAGGGCGGCGAACTCCGCCACATAGGCCGCCAACTGATGCACTGCATGCTCCACCGTGCAGGCAATGCGCAGCGTGCCACTCAACTCGCGGGGCGCCTCGCTGCGGCTGGCCTGGCTGAGCCCCTGCTGCGCCAAACGCAGCGCCGGAATGCTGGTTTGCATCAGTCGGGCGCCGGCCTCCGTCAGCGTCAAACGCCGGGTGGTGCGATGAAAAAGCTCCTGGGCCAGCGCGGTCTCGAGCCGGCGCACTTGCAGGCTCAGGCGCGCTTTGCTGCTGTCCATGCGTTCGGCCGCAGCGGTGAAGCTGCCTGCTTCGGCCACGGCCGCAAAGGCCAGCACATCATTCAGATCGACATGGGGGGCTGTGTTCATCTGCCTTTGCTCTTCTGTTTGTTTGTCATTGAATCAATAACAATCAGTTTAGTTTGTCGGTCTTTATTGAATCAATCAAAAGCGGCAAAGTGGAGCCCATCGCAACCCATCCCCAACAGGAGTTCTTGTATGAAGATTGCTTTGATTGGCGCCACCGGTTTCATTGGCTCACACCTGCTGCAAGAAGCGGTGCAGCGTGGCCATCAAGTGACGGCCCTGGTTCAACACCCTGAAAAGGTCCCAGCCTTGCCTGGCGTGCAGGCCAAAGCGCTGGATGCGCTCAACACCGCCGCCTTGACGGAGGCATTGCGCGACCACGACCTTGTGCTCAGCGCTTTCAGCGGCCATGCGCAGCCCGATGTATTGGGCTATTTTTTGCAGGGATTTCAGTCGATTTTGAGCGCCACCAAGGCCGCGGCGGTGCCGCGTCTTTTGGTCGTGGGGGGCGCGGGCTCCTTGGAAGTGGCGCCTGGGGTCCATCTCTTGGACACCCCGCAGTTCCCGGCCGAATGGAAGGCTTCGGCGGAAGGCGCACGCCAAGCCCTGAGCTTGCTGCGCGCCGAGCCTGCGCTGGATTGGACGCTGTTGAGCCCGGCCGCCATGCTGGCACCCGGCGAGCGCACCGGTGTCTTCCGTCTGGGCGGTGATCAGCTGATGACAGACGCGCAGGGCCAGAGCCGCATCAGCGTGGCCGACTATGCGGTGGCCATGCTCGATGAGTTGGAGCGGCCGGCACACCGTCGCCAGCGTTTCAGCGTGGCGTATTGAGTCGACCCGGAATCGCGCTCAGGCCGGTGAAAACCGATCCACCGCGTCGGTGATGATGCCGTCCACGCCGCGGGCGATCAGGGCCTGGGCGGCCTCGGCATCGTTCACCGTGTAGACCAAGGCCTTCATGCCGGCGGCATGGATGGCACTGACGGTGGCCTCGTCCATCACGCGGTAGTTGGTGATGACGGCGGCGCAGCCCAGGGCCTGGGCCTCGCTCAGCCAGCCTTCGCGCAAGTTGTCGAGCAGCAAGCCGCGCAAGATCTCGGGCGCGGTTTCGCGGGCGCCTTGCAAGGCCTCGGGTTCGAAGGAGCTGAACAGCGGCGCAAGGCCAGAGCCGCCCCACAAGTGCAAAACCTCGCGGCCGACGACTTGGCCGGTGCGCAAGGCTTGGCCGGGCGTGGGCTTGATTTCGATATTGAAGCCGTAGCGATTGGCCAAGACGAAGCGGGCCAGTGCTTCCAAGCTGGGCAGCGGCTCGCCGGCATAGGCGCGGCTGTGCCAGCTGCCGGCGTCCAGGCGCGAGAGTTCGCCCCAGGGCAAGTCGCCCGCCACGCCTTGGCCATTGCTGGTGCGCTCCAGCGTGGCGTCATGCAGCAGAAATGGAATGCCCTCGCTGGAGAGCTTCACATCGCATTCAAAGGCCCGGTAGCCGTGTTGCGCACCGAGGCGAAAAGCGGCCAAGGTGTTCTCCGGGGCTAACTTGCCAGCGCCTCGGTGTGCGATCCAAAAAGGCAGGGGCCAGGGGGAAGCTGCTTGCATTGCAAAGCTCTCAGGTTTTTTCCACCCGCTGGGTGGTCTTGGGGTCGAACCAGTGCAGATGTTTGTCGCTGAGTTCCAGCATCAAGGTGGCGCCTACCCGTGGCGGGATGTGCGTGCCATCGATGCGCAAGGTGAACAGCTCGGTGCCCAAGCGGCCGTAGACCAGGCGCTCGGCGCCCAGCATCTCGATCATCTCCACCGTGAAAGGCCAGCCGGGGCCAACTGCGCTTTGTTCATGCCAGTGGTCCAAATGCTCGGGGCGCAGGCCCAGAATCAGCTCGCCATCGCGCGGCGCCGGTGCAGGCAGATCGACGCTGATGCCGCCCACGGTGAAGCGGCTGCCCTGGGCCTGACCCTTAAGCAGATTCATCGGCGGCGAGCCAATGAAGCCGGCCACAAAGGTGGTGGCGGGGCGGGCATAGACCTCTTCGGGCGTGCCGATCTGCTCCATATGGCCGCCGTTCATCACGATCATGCGCTGGGCCAGGGTCATGGCCTCGACCTGGTCGTGGGTGACGAACAAAGAGGTCACGCCCAATTCGCGGTGCAGCTTTTGAATCTCCAGCCGGGTGTGGGCACGCAGCTTGGCGTCCAGATTGGACAGCGGCTCGTCGAACAAAAACACCTGCGGGTTGCGCACGATGGCGCGGCCCATGGCAACACGCTGGCGCTGGCCGCCTGACAGCTCGCGCGGCTTGCGTTCCAGCAAGGCGCCCAGCTCCAGAATCTTGGCCGCCTTGTCAACGCGGGTCTTGATCTCGGCCTCGGGCACTTTCTGAATCTTCAGGCCATAAGCCATATTGGCGAACACCGTCATATGCGGGTAGAGCGCATAGTTCTGGAACACCATGGCGATGTCGCGCTCGGCCGGTTCGATCTGATTGACCACGCGCGGGCCGATGGCGATTTCACCGTCGCTGATTTCCTCTAGGCCCGCCACCATGCGTAAGAGCGTGGACTTGCCGCAGCCCGAGGGGCCGACGATGACGACGAACTCGCCATCCTTGATCTCGGCGTTGACGCCGTGGATCACCTGATTGGCTTTGGGGCCGTGACCGTAGCGTTTGATGATGTTGCGAAGGGAGATGCTGGCCATATTTGTTTGTTTCTTTGCTGATCTAAACGAGTGGTTCTGCGCGGAGAACCTGCTCAATCAGTTGGGGGTCGATCTCTAGTCAGTTGAGGACAGAGCTGCCCCTGAGTACAGGGGCAGGTCTGTCCCCAAGAGCATTATTTTTCCGTATCCACCAAGCCTTTGACGAACCAGCGCTGCATCAAGATCACCACCAGGGCCGGCGGGATCATGGCCAGCAAGGCGGTGGCCATGATGATGTTCCAGTCGTTGGCGGCGTCGCCGCCGCTGATCATGCGTTTGATGCCGATCACCACCGGGTACATGCTTTCTTCGGTGGTCACCAACAAGGGCCAGAGGTATTGGTTCCAACCGTAGATGAACTGGATCACGAACAAGGCGGCGATGCTGGTGCTGGACAGTGGCAGCAGCACGTCCTTGAAAAAGCGCATCGGGCCGGCGCCGTCCATGCGGGCGGCTTCCACCAACTCGTCCGGCACGGTCATGAAGAACTGGCGGAACAAAAAGGTGGCGGTGGCTGAGGCGATCAAGGGCACGGTCAGGCCGGCGTAGCTATTGAGCAGCCCTAAGTCGGAGATGACCTGGTAGGTGGGCAGGATGCGCACCTCCACCGGCAGCATCAGCGTGACGAAGATGGCCCAGAAGAAAAAGCTCTTGAAGGGAAAGCGGAAGTAGACGATGGCGAAGGCCGAGAGCAGCGAAATCGCGATCTTGCCCAGCGCAATCACCAGCGCCGTCACCAGGCTGACCCACATCATCTGCGCCACCGGCGCTTTGGAACCCGCCCCGCCGGCATGGCCGAACAGGGCGGCGCCGTAGTTGTCGGCGAAATGGCTGCCCGGCAGCAGCGGCATGGGGGCTTGCACGATGGCCTCGGCCGTGTGCGTGCTGGCCACAAAAGCGATGTAGAGCGGGAAGGCAACGATCAGCACGCCCAGCAGCAGGACCAGATGGGAGAGCACGGTCAGGCCCTTGTTTTTCTCAACCATATCAGTAGCTCACCCGCTTCTCGACATAACGGAACTGCAAGACGGTCAGGGCCACCACGATGATCATCAAGACCACCGATTGCGCGGCCGAGCCGCCCAGGTCCATGGCCTTGAAGCCGTCGTAATAGACCTTGTAGACCAGGATGGCCGTGTCTTTGCCGGGGCCGCCGTGGGTGGCGGCGTCGATGATGCCGAAGGTATCAAAGAAGGCGTAGACGACGTTGATCACCAGCAGGAAGAAGGTGGTGGGCGAGAGCAGCGGGAACACAATGGTCCAAAAACGCCGCCAGGGGCCGGCGCCGTCAATCGCTGCGGCTTCGATCAGCGACTTGGGGATGGACTGCAAGCCCGCCAAGAAGAACAAGAAGTTGTAGGAAATCTGCTTCCACACTGCGGCCAGCACCACCAGCGTCATCGCATGGTTGGAGTTGAGCAAATGGTTCCAGGGGATGCCGATGGCATTGAGCGCGTACGACACCACGCCGATGGAGGGCGCAAACATAAAGAGCCACAGCACCCCGGCGATCGCCGGTGCCACCGCATAGGGCCAGATCAGCAGGGTTTTGTAAAAGCCCGCGCCCTTGACCACCCGGTCGGCCATCACCGCCAGCAGCAGCGAGACCGCAATGCCGATGCTGGCCACCAGGGCCGAGAACAGCGCCGTGGTCTTGAAGGAGGCGAGATAGCTGGCGTCTTTGAAGAGCTCGCGGAAGTTCTCCAAGCGCACCCATTCGGTTGACAGCCCGAAAGCGTCTTGGCGCTGCATCGATTGCAAAATCGCCTGACCGGCGGGCCAGAAAAAGAACACCGAGATCACCAAGAGCTGCGGGGCCAGCAGCAGCCAGGGCAGCCAAGAGGTTTTGAATTGAACGCGTTTTTCCATGGGGCGGGCTTGGGTGACTGGACGCTAAAAACAAGAACCCGCCGCGTCGGGGAACTCCGTCACGGCGGGTTGATTGTGGATCAGCCGAGCTTAGCTTTTATTGGCTTTTTGAAAGCGCTCCAGCTGCTCATTGCCGCGCTGGATGGCGGCGTCCAAGCCTTCTTTGGCGCTCTTCTTACCGCCCCAGACCTGTTCCATCTCTTCGTCGATGATGGTGCGGATCTGCACAAAATTGCCCAGGCGGATGCCGCGTGACTTGTCGGTGGTCTTGCGGATCATCTGGGTCACCGCCACATCGGTGCCGGGGTTGGCCTTGTAGAAGCCGCTCTTGTCGGTCAGCTCAAACGCGGCCTTGGTGACCGGCAAGTAGCCAGTGCGCTTGTGGCTTTCCGAGGCCACCTCGGCCTGGGCCAGGTAGTTGAAGAAAGCGGCCACGCCCTTGTACTCGGCCGGCTTTTTGCCCGCCATCACCCACAGACTGGCGCCGCCGATCACGGTGTTTTGCGGTGCACCGGCCACATCAGGGTAGTAGGGCAGGGGGGCGATGCCGCTGGCGAACTTGGCGTTCTTTTTGATATTGGCGTACATGCCGGAGCTGCCGGTCATCATGGCGCATTCGCCCGAGACAAAGGTGGCGTCGGCGGCATTGCCGCGGCCCTTGTAGACCAGCAGGCCTTGCTTGCTCATATTCGCCAGGTTCTCGATGTGGCGCACATGCAGCGGGGTGTTGAAGGCCAAGCGGGTGTCCAGGCCGCCGAAGCCATTGTTCTTGGTGGCGTACTCGACGTTGTGCCAGGCCGAGAAGCTCTCCAGCTGCGTCCAGCTCACCCAAGAGGTGGTGAAGGGGCATTTGTGGCCGCTGGCCTTGAGTTTGGCGGCGGCCAGCGCCACCTCGGGCCAGGTGGCGGGCGGCTTGTTGGGGTCGATGCCGGCCGCCTTCAGCGCATCTTTGTTGTAGTGGAAGACGGTGGTGGAGCTGTTGAAGGGGAAGCTCAGCATCTGGCCGTTCGGCGCGGTGTAGTAGCCGGCCACGGCGGGCACATAGGCGCTGGGGTCGAACTTGGCGCCGCCTTCTTTCATCACCTCGGCGACGGGCTTGATCGCGCCCTTGCTGGCCATCATGGTGGCGGTGCCGACTTCAAACACTTGCAGGATGTGCGGCGCATTGCCGGCGCGGAAGGCGGCGATGGCGGCGGTCATCGATTCGTCGTAGCTGCCCTTGTAGGTGGGCACGATCTTCACGTCTTTTTGGCTGGCATTGAAGTCCTTGGCCAGGTCGTTGACCCAGTCGCCCAAGCCGCCGCTCATCGAGTGCCACCATTGCACTTCCACCTGGGCCTGGGCCGAGGTGCTGATCAGTCCGCCGGCCAGCAGCAGGCCGAGGGCAAGGGGCAGTCTCTTGATAGTCATATTTGGAAGCTCCGTCGTGATGGAATGGGAAAGACAAACATCCAATGTTCGGCGCGAATTGTGACAGTTCGGCGCCGCGGATTGGGCGCGCTTCGCACGAAACGAAGCGTCAATTGCTGGGCGGCGAAGCACGGTGCTGGGGCAAGGGCATTGCGCGGGCGAGCTTGGCTTGATGCTGCGCTGCGGTAGGATCGGCGTCCGGTCCGGGCCTGTCAGCCTCGCCGGCTGGGCGAGCGCTCAACCCAAGGGCAGCCCAGAGCGCAGGACTGAAGGCCCGCGCTTCGATCCCGATCAGTTTGTCTCACGATGCCCAGGGCCAAAAGCCCGCCAGCGCCGTTGCAAAATTCCAGCCTTGTGACCGAGGCCTTCCCAGGAGGCCGGGTTGCAGCCCACCATGGGCGCTTTGCCAGCGCCCGGCCGCCATGAATGCACCGCATCCGCTGATGTCTGTCCCCGCTCAAGATTTGCCCACCGCCCCGTCCGGTGCGGACGGCACTGTTGCCGCCCCCCGTTTGCGCGAAATCCCCTACAACTACACCTCGTTCTCCGACCGCGAGATCGTCATTCGCCTGCTTGGCCAGCCCGCTTGGGGCCTGCTCAACCAGCTGCGCCAAGAGCGCCGCACGGGCCGCTCGGCGCGCATGTTGTACGAGGTCTTGGGTGATATCTGGGTGGTGCAGCGCAACCCCTATCTGCAAGACGATTTGCTGGACAACCCCAAGCGCCGCAGCCTTTTGATTGAGGCCTTGGAGCACCGTTTGCACGAGGTGGAGAGGCGCCGCGATCCGGCCAGCGATCCGCAGCGCGACGCCTCGGTGGGCGAGCTCTTGGCGGCGGCCCGCAAGGCCATCAATCAATTCGCGGCGCAGTTTGATGAAGTGGCCGAGTTGCGCCGCCGCACCCTGCGCCTGCTGGGCCGGGCGACGGCGCGCGACAACATCAAGTTCGACGGGCTGGCGCGGGTCTCGCATGTGACCGATGCCACCGACTGGCGGGTGGAGTACCCCTTTGTCGTGCTGACGCCCGACACCGAGGCCGAGATGGCGCAACTGGTCAAGGGTTGTATTGAGCTGGGCCTGACCATCATCCCGCGTGGCGGCGGCACCGGCTACACCGGCGGGGCCGTGCCCTTGGTGTGGAACAGCGCGGTCATCAACACCGAAAAGCTCGAAGCCCTGCGCGGCGTCGAAATGATGACCCTGCCCGGCATGCACCGTGAGGTGGCCACCATCTTCAGCGAGGCCGGGGTGGTGACGCAGCGCGTGGCCGATCTGGCAGAAGCCCATGGCTATGTGTTCGCGGTCGACCCGACCAGCGCCGAAGCCTCCTGCGTGGGCGGCAATGTGGCGATGAATGCCGGCGGCAAGAAGGCGGTGCTGTGGGGCACGGCGCTCGACAACCTCGCGTCGTGGCGCATGGTGACACCCGACGCCAAGTGGTTGGAGGTGGTACGCCTCAACCACAATATGGGCAAGATCCATGATGTGGAAACGGCCAGCTTCGAGCTGCGTTACTTTGACGCTTCGGGTAAAAAGCTGGAGCGCAGCGAGCGCTTGGACATCCCTGGCCGCGTCTTCCGCAAAGAAGGCCTGGGCAAAGACGTCACCGACAAATTCCTGGCCGGCTTGCCCGGCATCCAAAAAGAAGGCTGCGACGGCCTGATCACCAGCGCCCGCTGGGTGGTGCACAAAATGCCAGCCCATGTGCGCACCGTGTGCCTGGAGTTCTTTGGCAACCCCAAAGACTGCGTGCCGGCGATTGTGGACATCAAAGACTTCATGTTTGCCGAGGCCAAGCGCCCCGGCGGCGCCATTTTGGCGGGCCTGGAGCATCTGGATGACCGCTACCTGAAGGCAGTGGGCTACGCCACCAAGAGCAAGCGCGCCAATCTGGCGGGGGCTGCCAGCGGCGGCTTGCCCAAGATGGTGCTGGTGGGCGATATCGTTGGCGAAGACGCCGATGCAGTGGCCCGCGCCACCTCGGAAGTGGTGCGTCTGGCCAATGCCCGCAACGGCGAAGGCTTTGTGGCCATCAGCGCCGATGCGCGCAAGAAGTTCTGGCTGGATCGCAAACGCACCGCGGCCATCAGCAAGCACACCAATGCCTTCAAGGTGAACGAGGACGTGGTGATCCCGCTGCCGCGCATGGGTGAGTACACCCTGGGCATCGAGCGCATCAATATCGAGCTGAGCTTGCGCAACAAGCTGGGCTTTGTGGCAGCGCTGAAAAAGCTCTTCAGCCAAGGGCCGCTACCCTTGGGCAAGAGCGATGACGCCGGCGACATCCCCAGCGCCGAGCTGCTGGGCGACCGGGTTCAACAGGCGCTGGCGCTGTTGGAGGAAGTCGGCAAGCAATGGCAGCTGTGGCTGGATCAGCTGGATGTGGTGCAGGCCGAAGGGCGCAGCTTCTTTGACCAGCTGCAAGACCACAGCTTGCGCGCGTCTTGGAAGACGCAAATCCTCAAGCCGCTGCAGGCCATCTTCACCGGCGGCGCCTTCGCCGCCATCTTGGATGAATGCAAACGCATCCACCAAGAGCAGCTGCGCGGCCGCGTCTGGGTGGCGCTGCACATGCATGCCGGTGACGGCAATGTGCACACCAATATCCCGGTCAACTCCGACAACTATGAGATGCTGCAAACCGCGCATGAGGCGGTGGGCCGCATCATGAAGCTGGCGCGCAGCCTCGACGGCGTGATCTCCGGCGAGCACGGCATTGGCATCACCAAGCTGGAGTTCTTGAGCGACGAAGAACTGGCGCCTTTTGCCGACTACAAGGCCAAGGTCGACCCGCAAGGGCGCTTCAACAAGGGCAAGCTGCTTCGTCCGGAAGCCTCCACCCATGGCACGTTTGCCGATCTGACCAATGCCTACACGCCCAGCTTCGGGCTGATGGGGCATGAGTCGCTGATCATGCAGCAGAGCGATATCGGCGCCATCAGCGATTCGATCAAGGACTGCCTGCGCTGCGGCAAATGCAAGCCGGTCTGCGCCACCCATGTGCCGCGCGCCAATCTGCTTTACTCGCCGCGTAACAAGATCCTGGCCACCTCGCTGCTGGTCGAAGCCTTCCTCTACGAAGAGCAAACCCGCCGCGGCATCTCGATCAAGCATTGGGAAGAGTTCGAGGATGTGGCCGACCATTGCACCGTTTGCCACAAATGCGCCAACCCCTGCCCGGTCAAAATTGACTTTGGCGATGTGACCATGAATATGCGCAACCTCTTGCGCAAGATGGGTCAAAAGAGCTTCCGTCCCGGCAATGCCGCGGCCATGTTCATGCTCAATGCCACCAACCCCGAGACCATCAAAATGGCCCGGGCCGCCATGGTGGGCGTGGGCTTCAAGGCCCAGCGCATGGCGCATGAGGTGTTGAAGACCTTTGCCAAAAAACAGACCCAGGCGCCACGCGCCACCCTCGGGCCGGCGCCCATCAAAGAGCAGGTCATTCACTTCATCAACAAAAAGCTGCCCGGGGGCCTGCCCAAGAAGACGGCGCGCGCCTTGCTGGACATCGAAGACAAGGACTACGTGCCCATCATCCGCTCGCCTGAGGCCACCACGGCTGAAACCGAGGCGGTGTTCTACTTCCCCGGCTGCGGTTCGGAGCGGCTGTTCAGCCAGGTGGGCCTGGCCACCCAGGCCATGCTTTGGCATGCCGGGGTGCAGACCGTGCTGCCGCCGGGCTATTTGTGCTGCGGCTATCCGCAGCGCGGCTCGGGCCAGTTTGACCGCGCCGAGAAGATGATCACCGACAACCGGGTGCTCTTCCACCGCGTGGCCAACACCTTGAACTACCTGGACATCAAAACCGTTGTGGTCAGCTGCGGCACCTGCTATGACCAGTTGCAGGGCTATAAGTTTGAAGAAATCTTCCCCGGCTGCCGCATCATCGATATCCACGAGTACCTGCTGGAAAAAGGCATCACCTTGGGCAGCAGCAAGAGCTACCTCTACCACGACCCTTGCCACACGCCGATGAAGCAGCAGGAGCCGATGAAGACCGTCAAGGCCTTGGTAGGGGACGGAGTGGTGGAAAGCAAGCGCTGCTGCGGCGAGAGCGGCACCTTGGGCGTGACCCGGCCGGATATTTCCACGCAAATCCGCTTCCGCAAAGAAGAAGAGTTGCGCAAGACCGAGGCCCAGCTGCGCGACAGCGGCAAGGTGGCGGCGGCCGAGAACCTGAAAATCCTCACCAGCTGCCCCAGCTGCTTGCAGGGCCTGAGCCGCTATGGCGGCGATCTGCAAAACGGCTTGCTCGAAGCCGACTACATCGTGGTGGAAATGGCCCGGCAAATCCTGGGCGAAAACTGGATGCCCGAGTACGTGGCCAAGGCCAATAACGGCGGCATCGAACGCGTGCTGGTCTGAGCCCCTGGCCGCTGGCGCTGCCGGGCTGTGTCAAAACAGCCTGGCGGCTATCGCGTGAATTCGGCGCCTTTTTGGGCGCGCTTTGTCCTTCTCGCCTGCTTGGTGAGGTTTTGAAATTGTGGTCAACTGATCACAAGGCCGAGACCATTTCTGAGCAAGGATCTTGTGAGGACATTCGACCCAACCGTCGCCCTGTTCGTCGATGACGCTGAGCTAGCGGCGTTGGACGACGCTCTGGCCTTGTGGTCCGGGCCTTCGCGTCTGGCCATTTTGGTGCCCTTGGCGTGGTATCTGCGCCAGCGCGATGGGCGGCGCGCCTTGCAGTTGGTGGACGAGGCCGAAGCCTTGATGATGGGCCTGGACTTGGAGCCCGAGGCCGCCCAGCGCGGAAGCGCCCGCTTGCTGCTGGTGCGTGCCGAAACTGATTGGCTCAAGGGCCAGCCCGATCTGGCCGAACCCAAGCTGCTGCGCGCGATTGCACAGTTTGAGCAGTACGGCGATCCCATCGGCGCCGGGGATGGCCGGGGCCTGCTGGCCTCTTTGGCGATTGAGCGTGGGCAGCCGCAGCAGCGCGATGAGATGCTGCGTGCCGCGCAAGAAGACTTTCGCGCTGGCGGCGATGAAGAACGCTTGCTGGCGGGCATGGCGCGCGAGCTCTTGTACGCGGCCTTTCGTGATGCCAAAGCCACCGCTTTGAAAGTGGCCGCGCAGTTTGACGCCGAGCGCGACTATGGGCCGGTGGTGATGGCCTTGCTGGCCAGCGTGCGTGCGGTGGTGGCCGGCTACACCGATGACTTGGCAGGGTCCATCAAGCACTTCACCCTGGCCCGCGATTGCGCCTTGCGCACCGGGCAGATGCGGCTGGCGATTGTGTCTGCCGGCAATGGCGCCGATTCGTTTTCTTCTCTGGGGGATTTTGATGCGGCGCTGGAATGGTCGGCCCAGTCGCTGGAATGGGCACGGCGCAGCGGCTGGCCGGCCATGCTGGGCCTGGCCCTGAGCCAGTCTGCGAATGTGCTGCGCCTTTTGGGGCGGCGCGAGGACGCACGCACCAATCTGCAAGAGGCCTTGTCGGTCCTGGCGGTGTTGAACAAGTCGAACAACTATGTGATGACGCTGCAAAACCTGGGTGAGCTCTTGCTCGACCTGGGCGAATTGCCTCAGGCCCAAGAGCGTTTCGCCCAGGCCGAGGCCTCGGCCGCGGTGCTGGGTGAGCCGATGTTGCAACTGCGCTGCTTCCGTGGGCAGGCTTTGACATTGGCGCGTTTGGGTCAATGGCCCGAGGCCTTGGCCAAGGCCCAGTTGGCCCAGGCTCTGGCTGAGCAGCACAGCAATGTGGAAGAGCAGATCAAGGTTTTGCGGGTGATGGCCGAGGTCTATCGCCACCCCGGTTTGCCCGCACCGCCGCAGCTGCAAAGAGAAAGCGCCGAATTGCATTTTTTGCAGCAGGCCCTGGAGCGTGTGGCGGCCGTGGGTGGCTTGTCGGCGCCCACCGAGTTGTTGGATGACTTGGCTCGGGCCCATGCGCAGATGGGGGACTTCGCCGCGGCCTACCGCTACGCCATGCAGTCCAGCGCGGCACGCGAGAGCAGCCGCGTGGCCGAAGGGCATAAGCGCGCCATCGCCTTGCAAGTGCGCCAGGATACCGAGCGCGCGCATGCCGAGGCCGAACACCAGCGCCAATTGGCGCAAACCGAGGCGCGTCGTGCTGCCGCTTTGCAAGCGACCAGTGACACCTTGGAGGCCTTGGGGCAGATCGGCCGTGAAGTGACCGCTTGCCGCAATGCCGACGAGGTGTTTGCCGCGCTCAATCGGCATGTGCATCGCTTGATGGACGCTTCGTTCTTTGGCGTGAGCTTGCTGGACCCGGAGCAACGCCGCTTGGAGATGGTGTTTGCGATGGAGGGCGATCAGTCGGTGCCGGGCGCCCAGTTTGCGCTGGACCATCCCAGCTCCCATTTCGCCCGTTGTGCGCGTGAGTCGGCCGAGTTGGTGATCGAAGTCGAGCCGGTCGATGAGGGCTTGGCGGCGCTGCCCGGGGCCCTAGAAACGCTCAGCATGATGTATTTCCCTCTGCTGCTTGGCGACCGGGTTTTGGGGGTGATGTCGGTGCAGTCGCCCCAGCCCCATGCCTATGGCGAGCGCGAAATGTCCATCATGCGGGCCCTGTGTGGCTACGGCGCGATTGCGCTGGACAATGCCAGCGCCTACCGTCAGCTGGAAGTGGCCACCGCCGCCAAAGGCCAGTTCCTGGCCAATATGAGCCACGAGATCCGCACGCCCATGAATGCGGTACTGGGCATGCTCAAGCTCTTGCAAAACACCGACCTGGACGAGCGCCAGCTGGACTACACCCTCAAGGCCGCCGGCGCCGCCAAATCCTTGCTGGGCCTGATCAACGACATCCTCGATTTCTCCAAGATGGATGCCGGCAAGATGACGCTGGACCCCCAGCCGCTGGCCGTCGATCAGCTGATGCGCGATTTGTCGGTGATAGTGTCGGCCAATGTCGGCAAAAAGCCGGTCGAGGTCTTGTTTGATATCGACCCCCAGGTGCCGCCGGTGCTGGTGGCCGATGCCTTGCGCCTGCAACAGGTGCTGATCAATCTGAGCGGCAATGCGATCAAGTTCACGGCCCAGGGCGAAGTCTTGATCCGCATCGAATTGCTGCAACGCCAGGCGCAGAGCGCCTCGCTGCGCTTTTCGGTGCGCGACAGCGGCATAGGCATTGCGCCTGAGCATCAAAAGCGCATTTTCGAGGGCTTCTCTCAGGCCGAGGTTTCCACCACCCGCCGATTTGGTGGCACCGGCTTGGGGCTGAATATCTCCAAGCGCTTGGTCGAGTTGATGGGCGGCCAGCTGGCGCTGCAAAGCGAGCTCGGCCAGGGCAGCACCTTTTCCTTCACGCTGGAGTTGCCGATTGGCCCGCCGCTGGCGCAGACCGGGCAGCAGGCGGCTGAACCTGCAGGCCATGAGGCTTTGCAACTCTTGGTCGTTGATGACAATGCCCTGGCCCGCGAGCTGTTGCAGCATATGGTGGAGTCGCTGGGGTGGCAGGCACAAGTTGCGGCCAGCGGCGGCGAGGCGCTGGCGCTGCTGGAAGCGCGCCGCAGCTCGGGCGCCAGCGCGTTTGACGCCGTCTTGATGGACTGGGAAATGCCCGGCATGGACGGTTGGCTGACGATCGCGCGCATGCGCGAGGCCTTGGGCACGGACGCCCCAGTGACGGTGATGGTGACGGCGCATGGCCGCGAACGGCTGGCCGAGCGCAGCGACCAAGAGCAAGCCAGCTTGAATGGCATTTTGGTCAAGCCTGTCACCGCGGCCATGCTGCATGACATGGTGCTGAACGTGCGGGCCGGGCATTCCAATGTGCGGCACCGGGCGCGCCCGCGGGGCGCGAATCGGCAGGCTTTGAAAGGCGTGCGCTTGCTGGTGGTCGAGGATAACGAGTTAAATCAGCAGGTGGCCAAAGAGCTGCTGCAGCAAGCCGGGGCCGAGTTGCAATTGGCCGGCGATGGGCGCCAGGGTGTCGAGATGCTGCGTCAGCACCCTGGCGCGTTTGATCTGGTTTTGATGGACCTGCAGATGCCGGTGATGGATGGCTTCAACGCGACCCGATTGATTCGCTGCGAGACGGGCGAGGGGCTGGGCTTGAAGACCTTGCCCATTGTGGCGATGACCGCCAATGCGATGGCCTCCGACCGAGACGAATGCCTGGCGGCGGGCATGAACGACCATGTCAGCAAACCTTTTGAAATCGATCAGCTGGTGCGGGTGGTCTTGCGTTTGTTGGGGCGGCAAGATGCTGCCGTGGCTGCGCCGCCCAAGCTGGCCACCTTGGCGCTTCCGGCTGAACTGCAGGCCAAAGCCCGGGACTATGGCATTGAGGCTCAGACGGCCATCGATCGTTTCATGGGCAAGGCCGAGCTGTACCAGCGCATGGTCAAGGCCTTTTGCATCAGCGCAGAGAGTTTACCGGGGCAAGTCGACACCTTTTTGTCCCTGGGGCAGTTGCCTGAGGCGCAAATGGCTTTGCACAGCTTCAAGGGCTTGGCGGCCACTTTGGGGGCGAGCGAGTTGGCCCGTTGGGGCACGGAGGGAGAGGCTCTGCTGAAGGCCGCACAGGTGCCGGATACGGCTTGGCGGGCCGGTCTGGCCCAGGCTGTCAGCACCCACACCTCGCAATTGAGGGCCTTGGCGGCCGATATCGCAGCGCTGGCCGCGCCGCCGCAATCGCCGCCGGCCTGAGTCAGTCGGCGCTGAGATGGCGTTCCTTGATCAAGGCATGCCAGATTTTTGTTTCTTGTCGGATGAGGCCGTCCAATGTGGGGCCATCGCTGGGGGCAAGCTCCAGGCCAAAGTCTTCCAGCCTGGCCCGCAGCTCCGGTTGGGCCAGGGCTTTTTGCAGCTCATTGCTGAGGCGGCTGCGCAGGGCCTCCGGCGTGCCTTTGGGGACGAACAAACCTTGCCAGGCGGCGATGTCGATCTCCTTGATCCCCAGCTCTTCCAAGGTGGGTACATCGGGCAAGGCCGCGATGCGCTTGTTGCTCAGCACGGCCAGTGCTTTGAGCTTGCCGGCGCGCAGTTGCGGCAGGGCGGCGGCGCTGTCCAAGATGGCCATGGGCACCACGCCCGCGATCACGTCTTGCAACGCAAAAGCCGTGCCGCGGTAGGGCACATGAACAATGAAAGTCTGCGTTTTCGCCTTGATCATCTCCATGGCCAAATGGTGCGGGCTGCCCACGCCGGCCGAGGCATAGCTGTATTTGCCGGGGTGAGCCTTGACCTCCTGCAACCACTGCCCGGCGTGGCTGAAGCCGGACTGCGGGTTGACCGTCAAGATCAAAGGGAAGCGCGCCATCAAGCCCAGTGGTGCGAAATCGCTGGTGGCATAGGGCAGCTTTTTGTACATCGCTGAATTGAAGACCATCACCCCGTTGTCGCCGCTGAGCCAGGTGTAGCCATCGGCCGGCGCCTTGGCGACCGCGTCGCTGCCAATGATGCCGGCCGCACCCGGCCGGTTGTCGATGATGAGGGTCTGGCCCAGCTGTTTGCTCAGCTGCGGGGCCAATTGTCGGGCGAGGAAGTCGGAGCCACCGCCGGCCGGATATGCCACCACCCATTTGATCGACTTGCTGGGCCAAACCTCGGCCTCGGCGGGGCCAAGGCAGGCGGCCCAGGCCAGCGCCAACAAGAGCCAAGGCTGAACGCGTGCACGGCGACGATTTGCAAGGGAGAACTGGGGGTGCGGCATGGGAGAACTCCAGCAGGGGAGGGCTTGATACAGTCGCAGCATCTTAGCCATGCCGCTTTTTCTGAAATGAAGCCCTCGTCCTCGCCTTCGCCCTTGCCGACTTGTCCCCTTTGTCAGGAGCCCGGTGGCTTGGAGATTTTGCGCCAGCCCAAGTGGCGTTTGGTGCGCGTCGAAGATGAGCACTTCCCGGCTTTTTATCGCCTGATCTGGCAAGCCCATGTGGCCGAATTCAGCACGCTCAGTGCCGCTGATCGCAGTGAATGTATGGAGGCGGTGGCGACGGTGGAAACGGTGCTGCGTGAAGCGCTGCAGCCGACCAAGATCAACTTGGCCACATTGGGCAATGTGGTGCCGCATTTGCACTGGCATATCGTGGCGCGCTTCGATTGGGACAGCCACTTCCCCAATCCGATCTGGGCTGCACCGCTGCGCACGCTGCAAGGCAAGGCCCTGGATCGCCTGAGCCTGGGTCTTGAGGCGCTGGATGCACGCGTGCGTGCCGCATTCGAAGCGCATTGATGCGGCAAGCGCCGGGGCGCCCTGGGGCGGCGTACACTGGGCCAGGGTTTGGGATCAAGGAGTCGTTTGAATGCTGACGCGCCGCGAACTGAACGGCCTGTTCTTGGCCTCCGCGGTCCCAGCGCTGCCCCCAGTCCGCGCTTCGTCGGCCAATAGCCCGCTGCTGCGAGGTCTGACCGAAAACCTGGCGCCCTTGAATTACTTGGGTGAGGCCGGCCCCGCCGGCTTCAGCGTCGAGCTGCTGCGAGGCATGGCGCGTGAGGCGCAGCTGCGGCTTGAGATTGAAGTGCAGCCCTGGGTTCGGGCGGTTCGTGCGGCCGCGGAGATGCGCGACTCGGTGCTTTTCTCCTTGGCCCGCTTGCCCGAGCGAGAGTCGCAATACCAATGGGTGGGCCCCATCAGCGAGCGCCGTATCCTGATCTACCGTTTGAGCAAGCGCAGTGAACTGAACTTCACCGGCCTGAATCAATTGCAGGGCAGCCGCCTGGGCGTGGTGCGCGAGTCTGCGGCGGGCAAGCAACTGCTCGCCTTGGGGCTCAAGCCGGATGAAGAGATGGAATGGGCGCAAGACGACGCCAGCAATCTGCGCAAACTGCTGGCCAGCCGCATGGAGTATCTGGTGATGCTCGATTGGGCGGCCGCGTGGCAATTGCGTCAGCACAAGCTGCCCTACTCGGCGCTGACCCCGGTCTTTGAGCTCGACACACGCTTGGCCTATTGGTACGGTTTACATCCGAACGCCGACCCTTTGATTCGGCAGCGCTTGCAAGCCGCTTTGGACACGCTCAAACGCGACGGCCGCTATGCAAAACTGCGGCGTCAGTATTTTGAAGATTGATCCGAACCAGAGAGCTTAGTGATCGAAGAAGGGCGAGAACCATGGACATGTCGAGCGCAAATGCGCAGGTGGCGGCAGCCCTGCCAGGTCTGGAGTCTCAGTGGCTCGCGGCGCAGGCGCTGATGCAAGTGGGCAAGCTGGAAGCGGCTCATGCGGCCAGCCAAGCGGGTGTGGCGGCAATTCAGGCTTTAGACGCGGGTGCGGACGAAGCTTTGCTGGATCTTGAGTTCCGCCTGCGCTTGCTGGGTGTCTCGGCCTTGAGTCAATGGGATCAGTTCGACGCGGTCTTGCGCGAGTGCGCCACGATGTTGGATCGGGTGTCTCTGGATCAGCCCTCGCGCCAGCGTGCCCTGTTGATGAACCAACTGGCCTTTGCGCACACCCAATTTGGCATGCCCGAGCAGGCTTTGCGTGCCGCTCAAGTGGCCTTGCAAGACAGTCTTTGGTTGAAGGACCGTTTGTTGACGGCCCAATCCCTTGAACGCTTGGCCATGACCTACGGCTTCATGAAAGACGCGGCCAATGCCGAGCGCTTGATGAGCGAAGCGCTGGGTTTCATGGACCAGCACAGCCCTGTGCATGAACGACTGCGGCGCTTTTCCAATGCGGCCCATCTGAGCTGCAATTTGCACGATATGTACCAAGAGGCGGGGCAGGGTGCCGAGGCTTTGGCTGCGCTGCGCAAGGTGGAAAGCTTTGTCAATGAGGCTGACGGTTTGGTGCCCGCGATGTCGGGGGACTATATGGCCCATATGTGGCGGGCCAATCTGGCGCGCTGGCATCGACGCTGTGGACGTTTGCAGTTAGCTCGCGGCATTTTCCAGGCGGCTTTGGACCAAGCCGAAGCCGCCGCCTGGCATGCGGTGCGGCGCCCGGCCTTGCTGGAACTGGGCTTGATGGCGGAAGGCGAAGGCGACGCGCCTGCCGCACTGGCCTTGTTGCTGCGGGTGTTTGAGCCCGGCGATATTCGGGTCCGCGATGTGGTGGCCATGCCCACCTACCAAGCGCTGCAACGTTTGTATGCCTTGTCCGGGCAAGACGAACTGGCCCGGGTTGCGGCGCAGGGCCGGGCCGCTCGTCAAGCGCGCCGCGAGCAGGCCACGCGTGCGGCGCAAACGGAGCTGCCTCGCCTCAGTGCCCGTATTGCGCAAGCGCTGGCCGAGGCGGACCGAGCTCGGCTGGACGAGGTGATTCAAAGCCTTCGTGAGCAAAAAGCTCAGCGCTAGAAAGGCGCTGCTGCTGAGTCGGGCTGGATGCTGTGAGGCTTTGTCTCGCGCAAGAGCCGCGAGCCTCAGAGCCCAAGCCTAGCGCTCAAGCAGCCAGACGGCTCGCAGCGCGCAACTGGTTTTGGGCCGGGCTGCCGAGCTGACCGAACAAGTCTTTGGGGTCGGCCATCGAAGGAATCAGGGCCACGTCTTGCCCCAGGCCCAGTTCGCGGGCGCAGTCGCGCAGCAGGCGCAGGGCGGAGAAGTCTTCCAGCGCAAAGCCCACGGAGTCGAAGAAGGTGATGTCTGCGTCGGATTCGCGGCCCTTGCGGATGCCTTTGAGCACTTGCCAGAACTCGGTGACTGCAAAGTCGGCGGGCATTTGCTGCACATCGCCCTCGATGCGCGACTGCGGCTCAAATTCCACAAACACTTTGGATGCTTCCAGCACGCCGCGGTGCATCTCGGTTTTGCCGGGGCAGTCGCCGCCAACGCCGTTGATGTGCATGCCGGGCTCAATCATCTCGGGCGTGATGATGGTGGCATTGGTTTTGTCGGCGGTCACGGTGGTGACGATGTCGGCACCGCGCACCGCCTCAGCCGTGCTTTGGCATGGGATCAACTTCAGGCCCGCAATGCCGGCCAGATTGCGCTGCAGCTTGGCCGTGGCGGCGGGCTCGATGTCAAAGAGGCGAATCTCGTCAATGCCCAGCAGGTAGTGGAAGGCCAGGGCCTGGAATTCGCTTTGCGCGCCATTGCCGATCAAGGCCATGCTGCGGGCGTTTTTGCGCGCCAGCGCCTTGGCGGCCATCACCGAGGTGGCGGCGGTGCGGATGGCGGTGGTCAGCGTCAATTCGCTGAGCAGTTCCGGCCGCCCGGTGGCGACCTCGGCCAGCAGGCCCACGGCCATCACCGTGGGCAGGCCCGACTTGGTGTTCTTGGGGTGGCCGTTGACGTATTTGAAGCTGTAGAGCTCGCCGTCGGCGATGGGCATCAACTCGATCACGCCGTCCTGCGAATGGCTGGCCACACGGGCACATTTGTCGAATTCGGCCCAGCGCAGATAGTCGGCTTCCAAATAGCCCACCATGCGCTTGAACACTTCGGGCAGGCCCAGGGTTTGGGTGATGTGAGCGACGTCTTGGGTGGTCAGCAGCGTGGTCATGAAAGTCTCCGTAGTTCTCGTTGGGAGAGATTCTTGCCAAGCCGGCTGTTAGCGAGAAGAGCAAAAACTGATCAATAAGTGATAGAAACTTGCCATTTCGTCAGGGGCAATTGCCAATATGGCAAAATTTGCTCGAGCTTGGGCGCCTCTCGCCCCGCTGTTTGCAGATATGGCTTTGGGTCAAGGCCCATTCAAGAACGGACGCGCATGGACAGTCTGGACCAACAATTGCTCGCGCTTTTGCGCCTGGATGCCCGCGCCAGCGTGGCCACCTTGGCCAACAAGCTGAAGGTTTCTCGTGGCACGGTCAGCAACCGCATCACCAAGCTGGAAGACAGCGGGGTGATCGTGGGCTACACCGTCAAGCTGCGGCCCGACGTCACGCCCAATGAAATCACCGCCTGGACCAGCATTGCGGTGGAGGGCAACAAGACCCGCGAGGTGATCAGCATCTTGCTGGGCGAACCCGGCGTCTGCGGGCTGTTTGACACCAATGGGCGCTGGGATCTGCTGGCCGAGCTGCGTGCCGCCAGTTTGGGCGAGTTGGCCGAGGTGCTGGAGCGGGTGCGCCTGATCAAAGGCATTGGCGCCACCGAAACCAGCATCCATTTGCAGAGCTACAAGCTGTCTTGATCCTTCGTCCTGCGGCCCTGCGCCGCAGGGCTCAGCGGGCCGCGCTGAGGGTGGAGGCGGGGGCGGCATCCATTTGATGCCGTGCCGGGCCAGCCAGCAAGGGCGTCGCTTGGCCCGCGGCCCATTGCGCATGGCCCGCCCCGTAGTAGGGCGAGAGCGGATGGCCGCTTTGGCCACCAGGCATGCTCAACAAACCCTCGTCTTCCTGTCCAGGCGACACCACCAAGCGTTGCGATTGCCCGAAGGCCGGATGGGCCACATGGGGCAGGTTGGAGTCGCCACTTTGCGGCAGCGAAGGCATGTCCAAGAACCAAGACAAAGCCGGGATGGCCTTGGACAGCACATGCTGGATGCGGCTGGCGTTGTGTTGGCCCCAGTGCGCTTGGGCCAAGGGCTTGCGCCCGTTTTGCGTCAGTTCTTGAACGGCGGCGTCCACTTGCCCCAGCACAAAAGCGTCCCAACTGGCATAAGCCGGGGGCAAGAGATGGGCCGGGCGTTGCGCCAGGGCCAGGCTGGCGCTGGTTTCGAAATGCGCTTGCCATTTGAAGCGCTGCTTGTCATCGGCTTGTTGGGGCCCCAGTGTGGGCGTGCTCCAGGCCTGCCACAAAGCGTCAAGGATGCGCAGACGCACCGTGCGGATCAGAAGGTAGCCCGGCTGATCGACATCGGCCCGGCCATTCCATTGCTGCATATGGCGCAGCACCTCGGCGTGTGCCGGGCTGGCTTGGACGATGGGGCTGAGTTTGTCGCGCCAGCTTTGGATGAAGCGAGCTTCGTCATCGAAGTGCAGGGCCGCGATGCTGTCGCGGTCATGCAGGGTTTTTTCGCGAAGGCGGTCGCGAATCTGCTGTGCACGCGCGCCCAAACCAAAGCCCCCGTCGCCGATCAAATCGCCCATCGCCCCGCCCAGCTGCCGGTTGTTGGCCGTCCACAGCTGACCGTCTTGCGGGTTCAGCAAGCGTGGATAGTCCTGGGGGGCGAGCCAGCGCGCGGCGGGCAGATCGGGGCTTTGGAATCGCGCATAGCTCTGCGTCAAAGTGCGTTGCGCCCAGATGCGACCCGCGATGCTCCAGGCGATCTGGCCCTGCGCATCTGCGACCAGAAAATTCTGGTGCGGAATGCCGGACAGGGCGGCCGTCTGCAAAGCCTGCTGAACATTGCGGGCTTGCATCATGCGATCCAGTTCGAGGTTGTAGGCCTCGCCTTGGTGGGCGATCCAGCGCAGCGCGTAATGCCGGCCCTGGTGCTCTCGCAGCAGCGGCGCGCCGTCGAGCTCTTCAATGCGCAGCACATGCGCCGGTCCGCCCTTGACCGCGATGCGCTCCTCCCGGCTTTGCAGGCGGCCACTGGCGCGCAGCGCGCTCAAGTCCTGCGGCAGTTGGATCCAGTCGAACCATTGGCCGTAGGCATTGGTGAAGCCCCAGGCCACATGGCCGTTGCTGCCCACCACCAGGGCGGGCAGACCGGGCAGGGTCAGCCCGGCTGCGCGCAACTGCCTTCGACTCTCGGGGGACTTCAATTCCAATTGCGCGCGATACCAAATGCTGGGCACCCCCAGGGCCAGATGCATATCGTCAGCCAAGAAGGCGCGACCGGTTTTGCTGCGAGCGGCCGATACCGCCCAGTTGTTGCTGCCCACCAAACCGGCTTCATCAGGTGTGCGCAGCGCAAGAGGCGGCATCGCCAGCGCAGGCCGGGCTCCCGCTTGGGGGCGCAAGTCCAAGAGCTCGGCGCTGGGCAGCGTGGGCGCAGGCAGCTGACTGCCGTCCAAGGCTGCGTCCCAGGGCCCGCCTCTTGGGTTCAGCCAGTCAAACAAGGCATCACCGCTGCGCTCGCGCAAGCGAGCCAACTCGAAGCCGCTCTCAACGCTTTGGCCCTGCAGCATCCAGAACATTTCGCCCGCCACCAGCAGCGAATCAACGGCCTGCCAAGCTTGTGGCTCGGCCTGCAGCAACAGGTATTGCCAAGGGCGCATGCGCAAGGCTTGCAGCCCCGCATTGACGCCCTCGGTATAGGCTTGCAGCAAGGCTTGGTCGGCCGCAGGCAGTTGCTGCAAGCGTTCGCTGAGGCGGGCGCGCAGCCGATGGGCACGGCGCTCTTGGTCGCGCGGCAGGGCTTTGGCGCCGAACAGGGCGGCCAATTCACCGGCTGCCGAGCGGCGCGTCAGGTCCATCTCAAAGAAGCGCTCCTGCGCATGCAAAAAGCCCAGGCCTCGGGCCAGATCGGGGCGGGTCTGCCCCTGCAGCACGGCGGTGCCCAGCGCATCGCGCTGCAGGCTCAGCGGGGCTTGCAAGCCCGGCAAGGTGATGCCGCCATCCAGCTGCGGCAAGCTGGCGCGCAGCAAGAGCCAGACGGTCAAAGCGAGCACCAGCAGCAAAGCCAGCAGGCCCAAAACCAGGCGCTTGAGCAAGCGCCGCCAGCCAGAAGAAGGCGAGACATGTGCATTCATGGCGCGGATTGTGGCCGCGGGCGCCCGGGTCGCCGATGGGGGTTTGTACGCCGCGCCGCCATGGCCGGGCTTGGGCCGGGCTTGGCAGGGGCTTGCCCCGACCCGCGCCGAGTGATGCCGACCTTCCCTAGAATCCCGCCATGCTTTTGACTGACCGACTTTCAAGATCTTGTGCCAAGGCGACTTTTGTACGCCTGGGTGTGTTGCTGGGCCTCAGTGTCTTGAGCGCTTGCAGCAGTTTGCCCACCCTGGGGCCTTCTTCGACAGCCGCAGCCTCGTCGTCGTCGTCGCCGCCGTCAACGCCGGTCGAGGTGCCTGCACCGGCCGTGGTGAAGCCGCCAGCACCGCGGGTTCCGCCTCGCATCGGCCTGGCCTTAGGCGGCGGGGCGGCGCGTGGCTTTGCCCATATCGGCGTGATTCAGGTCTTGGAAGAAGCTGGCATCAAAGCCGATTTGGTGGCCGGCACCTCCGCGGGCAGCTTGGTGGCCGCGCTCTACGCCTCGGGCATGAGTGGACGCGACTTGGCCCATTTGGCAGAGACCATGGACGAAGGGGCCATCACCGATTGGGCCTTCCCGACCCGTGGTTTGATTCGCGGCGAGGCGCTGGCGCGCTATGTGCGCGAAAAAACCGGTGGCCGCCAGATTGAGCAGATGAAACTGCCTTTGGGCATTGTGGCCACCGATTTGTCGGACGGCTCCGGTGTTTTGTTCCAGCGCGGCGATGCCGGCGCGGCAGTGCGGGCCTCGAGCTCGGTACCGGCGGTGTTTCAGCCGGTCAAGATCGGCACGCGGGAATATGTTGACGGCGGATTGGTGGCCCCGGTGCCGGTTCGTTATGCCCGGCAGATGGGTGCAGAAATGATCATTGCGGTGGACATCAGCTCCCCGCCCGATGAAAAGCCGGGGGGCGATGCGATCCGTATGTTGCTGCAAACCTTCTCCATCATGGGGCGCAGCATCAACAACTTCGAGTTGAAAGAGGCCGATGTGGTGTTGCGGCCCAAATTGGATGGCATTGGCAGTGCCGACTTCGCGTCACGCAAGCGCTCGATTCAAGCGGGCCGGGACGTGGCGCAGCAAATGCTGGCGCAGATCCGCAGCCGCATCGAAAGCAAAACCCGTTGACCTTGGGCGCCTGGCTGGCATGATGAAGCGATGAGCCGCCAGCCCCTGCCCAGCACGCCGATCTTTCCGCTGCAGTCGGTGCTTTTTCCTGGCGGCTATTTGCAGCTGCGGATTTTTGAGCCGCGCTATCTGGACATGGTCAGCCGCTGCCACAAAGCCGCTCAGCCCTTCGGCGTGGTCAGCTTGATCGAGGGGGCCGAGGTGCGCAGGCTCGACCCTCAGGCCGGTGGTGCTTTTGCACGCGAGCGATTCCAAACCGTGGGCACGCTGGCCCATATTGAATCCTTGCAGCAGGTGCAAACCGGCTTGCTGCATCTGCGCTGTCGCGGTGGGCAGCGCTTTCGTTTGAACCACAGTCACTGTTTGCCCCATGGCTTGTGGATGGGGGAGGGCGACTTGTTGGACGCGGACGCGGGTGTTGCGGTGCCCGCTGATTTGCGCCCCGCTGCCGATCTGCTGCGCACCCTATTGCACAAGCTGGAGCAGGGCGCGGCCGCGGCCGACATGCCGCTGCAGCCGCCCTACCACTGGGACGATTGCGCCTGGCTGTCCAACCGCTGGAGCGAGCTGCTGCCCTTGTCGTCTGATGCGCGGCAGCGCTTGATGCAGCTCGACAACCCCTTGCTTCGCCTGGAACTGGTGGCAGACCAGCTGGATCAGTTGCAACTGCCTCCGGCCTGAAGCCTGGCAATGAAAAAAGGCCCTCAGCTTTTGGGCTGTGGGCCTTTGTGTTGCGGACCGGCAGGTCCGCAATCGAGAGCGGGGTCAGCGCTGAGTGAGGTTCAGCGCCTGGCACAGGCCCTCAAGCGGCGCGCTTGGCGCGGCTGCCGGTTTGCGAAGCCTTGATCGCGGTGTTGGTTGCCGCTTGCAGATTGGCGTTGGCCACATCCACGGCTTGCTTGCTGGCTTTTTGCACCGACTCGAAGGCGGTGTTGGCGCTGGCGATGGCAGCCTTGACCACGGCAACCGCGTTCTCGGAGCCAGCGGGTGCGTTCTTGGCGGCGGCGTCGATCACGGCGCTGAAGTTGTTTTGCAGCTCAGCCAATTGCGCCTCGGCGGCCTTGGAGACTTCTGCGCCGGTGCTGCTGGCGATTTCTTGCAGATGGCGGCTGTAGGCGGCGGCCTTTTCGGCGCTGGGCTGCAGCAAGCTGGTTTGCAGGCTCAGCAGATCTTGGGCGTTCTTGACGGACATCAGGGCTTGGGCCGATTCCTCGGTTTCGCTGAGGGCGGTCTTGGCCACTTGCAAGTTCAGCTCGACCAATTTTTCAACGCCTTCAAAGGCCTTGTGGGTCAGGCCAAACAGGGTTTCGACATTGGCTTTGTGAGCGGCGAAAAACTGTTCTGCGGTCAACATACGGAGCTCCTTGATGGGGCTTTGGCCCCGAAGTGATAACAATGGTTACGAGGTTTACGGTGAATTGCTGCACTGCAACAAATCAAAGTATACGGGAGCTTCGGGGCAAAGCAAGAGAAATTTGCTGCAGTGCAGCAAAAATTGATCTTGAGCCGGTTTGGGCGGGCCTGCGACCCAGGCCTTGACCTGGACCTGCCCTGGACGCGGCCCATGAAAAAAGCCCGCTGCGAGCAGCGGGCTTGGGTTCTGCCGGGGCAGAGGCTTGGACCTGATCCCGCCCATGTGTGGGCGGGGCGGCTTTCGGCCTTTGAGGTTCAGCCTTTGAACTTCAGGCGGCAGCGCGCTTGGCGTTGCGCGTTGCGGTCTGCGTGGCTTTGACAGCGGAACTGGTGGCGGCTTCGAAGTTGGCTTCCGCCACTTCGATGGCTTGCTTGCTGGCTTTTTGCACCGACTCGATCGCATTGTTGGCGGCGGCCACAGCGGTCTTCACAAAAGCGACGGCGTTTTCGGTGCCGGCCGGGGCGTTCTTGGCGGCGCTCTCCACCACGGCGGAGAACTTGGCTTGCAGGTCAGCGAACTGGGCTTCTGCAATCTTGGCCACTTCGGCATTGGTGGAGGTGGCGATGTCGTACAGATGGCGGCTGTAAGAAGCGGCTTTCTCGGCCGAAGGCTGCAAGAGCGCCGATTGCAGGCTCAGCAGTTCCTGGGCGTCTTTGACCGACAGGGCGGCCTGGGTGGATTCCGAAGCCTCGCTCAGGGCCGTGCGGGCCACTTGCAGGTTCAGTTCGACGAGCTTTTCGACACCCTCGAAAGCCTTGCTGGTCAGACCAAACAGGGTTTCGACATTGGCTTTGTGGGCAGCGATGATTTGTTCAGCGGTCAGCATGGCGTAGCACTCCTGGTTCGGGGGGCGACCCCGTTTGATTTCTGTTGAAACTCAATCGACGGCAATGAATGTTGCACTGCAACAATGATCAGTATAAGGACCTTGCCTGGCTTTGCAAGCAAAATTTGTTGCGGCGCAGCAAACTAGGGGGAACTCGAGAAACAGGGCCTTTGGCGGGGTCTGAGTTCAGCGCTCAAGCGTGCTTGATTTCAGTGACCGGCCCATGACAAAACAGGGGAGCCAAACGCCGGGGCCGCAAACCCGCTACGCTGCGGGCCATGTGGGCTTTTCATTCCGATGCATTCAGTCTGGCGCTGCCGCCCGGCCATCCCTTTCCTCAATCCAAGTACCGCCTCTTGCGCGAATTTTTCGAGCGCGAGCCGGGCTTGCTGCGCATGCAAGCGGCCGAGCCCGCCAGCGAGGCCGAGCTGACCCTGGCTCACAGCCAAGACTATGTGGATGCCGTGTTGCTGGGGCGTTTGAGCGCGGCGGCGCAGCGAGAGATTGGCTTTCCCTGGTCTGCGCAAATGGCTGAGCGATCGCGTCGCTCGGTCGGGGCCAGCATCATGGCGGCGCGCGCGGCCTTGCAAGAAGGCGTGGCGGCCAATATGGCAGGCGGCACCCACCATGCCTATGCTGACCGTGGCTCGGGCTACTGTGTGTTCAATGATGTGGCGGTGGCCGCGCGCCTGATGCAGGCCGAATGGCATCGCGCCCATCGCCAGCTGCTGCGCATCTTGGTGATCGACCTGGATGTGCATCAGGGCAATGGCACCGCAGCGATTTTTCGTGATGACACCAGCGTCTTCACCTTTTCCATGCATGGGGCCAAGAACTTTCCCGCCCGCAAAGAGCCCAGCGATTTGGATGTGGACCTGCCCGATGCTTGCGAAGACGGCCCCTATTTGGCGGCCCTGGAGCAAGCCTTGGCGCGCATTTGGGCCCATTTCGGCACGCAACTGCCGGGCTTGGCTTTTTACTTGGCCGGGGCCGATCCCCATGAGGGGGACCGGCTGGGGCGGCTCAAGCTCAGCACCGCGGGCATGTTGGCGCGCGACCGTTGCGTGCTGCAAGCGCTGCGGGAACGTGGCATCCCGGTGGCCTTGAGTATGGCGGGCGGCTATGGGCGCGATCTCTCCAGCACCGTGGCCTGCCAAGTCAACACCTTGAACGAAGCGGCCCACAGCTGGTGGCTGTGGCGCGCTGCGCAATCGGGGGGCGCTGGCAATGAAAGAATGCTCCTTGTCGATGCACACTGTGAGGCTCCCAAAGCGGAAGGATTGAAGTCGTGAATTTGTTTGAAACCCCGAGCGCCGAAGCCCGCGCTGCCATTGAGGCCGCCATCGAGACGCGCCGTTCGATGCGAGCCTTTTTGCCGACCCCGGTGCCGCGCGAGTTGATTGAGCAGATCTTGCAAGTGGCCGCCCGCGCCCCCTCGGGCACCAACACCCAGCCCTGGCAGGTGCATGTCCTGAGCGGGGCGGCCAAGGCGCGCCTGAGCGAACGCATCCTGGCGGTTTACGAAAACCCGGCGGAGCTGGCCACGCACACCGAGGAATACGCCTACTACCCGGAGCAATGGGTCTCGCCCTATATCGACCGGCGCCGCAAGGTCGGCTGGGATCTGTATGGCCTGCTGGGCCTGGCCAAAACCGACCGCGCCGGCATGCACGCCCAGCATGGCCGCAACTACCGCTTCTTTGACGCGCCGGTGGGGCTGATGTTCACCATCGACCGCGTGATGCAGCAAGGCAGCTGGTTGGACTACGGCATGTTTTTGCAAAGCCTGATGATCGCCGCGCGCGGCCACGGCTTGCACACCTGCCCGCAAGCGGCCTTCACCCAGTTCCACCGGCTGATCGCTGAGGAGTTGCAACTGGCCCCCACGCAGATGCTGGTCTGCGGCATGGCCTTGGGCTATGCCGACCCACAGGCCGTGGCCAACCAATTGCTGACCGAGCGTGCGCCGGTGCAGGAGTTCACCCGTTTTCTGGAGGACTGAGTGATGCGCACAAAGCCTTCCGTGCTGGTGGCGCGGCGCATCTTCCCGGACATCGTGCAGCGCTTGCGCGAGCATTTCGAGGTGGAAGAACCGGCAGACGATGAACCGCTGCCGCAGCCCGAGTTGATCCGCCGATTGCAAGGCAAGGCGGGTCTTTTTGCCACCGGCACCGAGTTGATCAATGCCACCTTGTTGCAAGCCTGCCCGGACTTGCGCGCGGTCTGCTTGATGACCGTGGGCTACAACAATGTGGATGTGGCGGCCTGCGCAGCGGCTGGTGTGGTGGTCACCAACGCGCCCGATGTGCTGACTGAAACCACTGCCGACTTTGGTTTTGCCCTGCTGCTGGCCGCGGCCCGCCGGGTGACCGAGGCCGAGCATTACCTGCGCGCGGGTCGTTGGCGCCAGTGGAATATCGACCTGCTGGCGGGCGCCGATGTGCATGGCAGCACCTTGGGCGTGTTGGGCATGGGGCGCATCGGCCAAGCCATCGCGCGCCGCGCCGCGTTGGGCTTTGGCATGCAGGTGCTGTATCACAACCGCAGCCGTTTGGCCCCTGAGGTTGAGGCCCCTTTGCGGGCGCAGTGGGTGAGCAAAACCGAGCTGCTGCGTCGCGCCGACCACTTGATCATCGTGGTGCCTTACAGCCCGCAAGCCCATCACCTGATCGCCGCGCCTGAGCTGGCCTTGATGAAGCCCGGCGCCACCTTGGTCAATATCGCCCGGGGCGGCGTGGTCGATGACGCAGCCCTGGCGCAGGCCTTGGCGACAGGGCGTTTGGCGGCGGCCGGCCTGGATGTGTTTGAAGGCGAACCGCAGCTGAACCCGGCGCTTTTGGCGCTCAGCAATGTGGTGCTGACCCCGCACATTGCCAGCGCCTCGCTGCCCACGCGCCGGGCCATGTGCAATTTGGCGGTCGACAACCTGATTGCCGCCTTGACCGGGAGTCAGGTCTTGACCCCGCTGACGCCGCAGACGCCCTGAGCCCGCCGCTGCGCAGCGTTCAAGCGCTGCGCAGGCCCAGCGTTTGCGTGAACAGCCCCTGCGGGTCGACGCTGGCCTTGATCGCTTGCAATCGCGCCAGATTGCTGCCGTAAAAGGCTTGCAAGGGATTGGGCAGCAAGGTGTTCAGATAGTTTTGATAAGCCCGCCCGCTGCTCCAGGGGCTCATGTTCTGGCGCATGCCTTGGGCCCAGGTGTCAGCTTCATCCAGGCTGCTGGCGGGGCTGCCGGGCAAGAGCTCGCAGAGGTATTGGGCGCTGAAGACGGCTTGCCGGTGCACGAATGCGCTGGCCTCGGGCGCGATGCGGCCGATGGCACCGCCCATCAGGTTCATGATGACGCTGCCGCTGCGGCCGCTGGAGCGCCGTTCATTCATGGCATTGCGCAAGACCTCGGCCGCGGCGGTGGCGGCTTGGGCGTCCAGAGCCTTGTCGAAGAAGTCGGAGCTGGCGGCCATGGAGGCCCGCCCCAAGCGGCCGGCCGGGTTTTGGCTGGGCAGGTGGCAAGCGGGCAGGGCGCTGCCGATGCAGTCGCCCAGCAGCAGCTCCTCATACCGGCGCGATTGCACGTTAGGCGTTGCCAGGGGCGGACGTGCGATTCGGGCCAGCAAGGCCTGCCAAGGGGCTTGCAGCACCGCCTCTTGTCCCACGCAAACGCCCCAGACACGGCAACCACCCTGGGGCGTCAGCAGCAGTTGCGACCAAATCGCATCGGGCATGCTTTGCGGCCAAGCGGTCCAGGCGGCCAATACCGCCGCCAGGTCTTGCAATGAGAAATCGGCCGCGAATTGGGTGAGCGGCTGCACCGCATGGGTTTGGAAGCTGAGCTCGGTGACGATGCCAAAGTTGCCCCCACCGCCGCCGCGCAAGGCCCAGAACACATCGCTGTTTTGGCGCTCATCGCAGAGCAGCTCGCGGCCATCGGCCGTGATCAAGCGCGCGGCGCGCAAGACATCGCAGCTCAGGCCATAGGCACGGTCCAGCACGCCGAAGCCACCCCCTTGGGTGATACCTGCAATGCCCACACTCAAGCAACTGCCGGATGGGATGCAGCGGCCCTGGGCCAGCAAGGCGCTGTACACATCGCCCAAGGTCGCCCCGGCGCCAACCACGGCCAGCTCGCCTTGCAGGCTCACGCTGTTCATGGCCCCCAGGTCGATGATGAGCCGGTCTTGCCCGCTGGAGTTGCCGATATAGCTGTGGCCACCGCTTCGGGCGGCAAAAGGCTGCTTCAAGCGACGTGCGAAGTCCAATCCCGCTTGCACATCTGTGCTTTGGGCGCAGCGCAGCAGCGCCAAGGGTCGCAGCGCGTCGTAGCGGGCATTGGCAGGCAGGCGCAAGCGCTCATAGTCGGCATGCGTGGCGCGGACCACCGTGCCCTTGAACTGCTGGCTGAGTGCCGTCCATTCCGACTCGGCGGGGCCTTTGGGCTCGGGCGGTGTGGGCGGCGGTGCCGGAGGTTCAGGGCTGCCGCCGCCACTGCCGCCGCCGCAGCCGAACAGGCCAGCCGCCAGCGTGCTGCTCAGCGCCGCGTTCGAACCCAGACGCAAAAACTCTCGTCGATCCATGCTGATAGCCTCCCTTGGCCGCGGTCAGATCTTGCAATGCTTGATTGGTTCTTTTATTGGTTTTGAAACCAGTCTAGTACCAATTTAAGGTGGAGCCATCAGGGAATGCGCGGAATCGGTGCAGACCATCTCTTGAGTGTTGAAACACCCTTGGGCGGTGTTGAGCGCTGCGCTCCTCGCCCGAACGCGCGGGCTCTTTTTGGCGCAGCTGAGACAATCGGCGCATGACTCTTGTCGAAGCCTTGATTGTTGGCAGTTTGATTCTTGTGATCCTGGGCCTGGCCTTCTTGCTGTGGCGCCAAGCTGGCAGCAGGGCTGCTGAGGCGGATTGGACGGCCCTGGCCGCGCAGTTGCAACAATCGAATGAGCGCTTGGAGCGTGAGTTGCGCGATGAATTGAGCCGCAGCGCAGCCGCCACCCGGCAGGAGATGCAGCACAGCCTGACGCGCTTTCAGCAAGCGCTCACGCAGAGCTTGCAGAGCAACAACCACTCGCAAAACCTGCAGGCGCTGGCCGCGCGCGAGGCGCAAGATGCCGCCGCGCAGCGCCAGACCCAGGCCTTGAACGAAAGCTTGAGGGTGCTGGCGCAAACCGTCGAACAGCGCCTTGGTTTGATTCAGCAAGGCAATGAAGCCAAGCTGGAACAGATGCGCGCCACCGTGGACGAAAAACTCCATGCCACACTGGAACAGCGCTTGGGCGAGAGTTTCAAACAAGTGGCCGAGCGCTTGGAGCAGGTGCACCAAGGCCTGGGCGAAATGCAGGGCCTGGCACGCGATGTGGGCTCGCTCAGCCGGGTGCTGAGCAATGTCAAAACCCGCGGCGTGTTCGGTGAAGTGCAGTTGCAAAGCCTGTTGGAGCAGGTGTTCACCGCGGAGCAGTACGCGACCCATGTGGCCACCGTGCCGGGCAGCGCCGAGCGGGTGGAGTTCGCTCTCAAACTCCCCGGGCAACGCACGGACGGCGTGCCGCTGTGGCTGCCCATCGATGCCAAATTCCCGCGCGAGGACTATGAACGCCTGCTGGAAGCCCAGGACCGCGCCGATGCACCGGCGGCGGAGGCGGCCGCCAAGGCCTTGGAGGCGCGCTTGCGACAAGAAGCCAAGACCATTCGCGACAAATACCTGGCGCCGCCCCACACCACTGACTTCGCCATGCTGTTTCTGCCCACCGAGGGCTTGTATGCCGAGGCGCTGCGGCGCCCCGGCTTGCTGGAAGCCTTGCAGCGCGAACACAAAGTCATGGTGGTGGGGCCCACCACCTTGCTGGCGACGCTGAGCAGTTTGCAAATGGGCTTTCGCACGCTGGCGCTGGAGAAGCGTTCGGCCGAGGTGTGGGAGGTGCTGGGGGCGGTCAAAACCGAGTTTGGCAAGTTTGCTGAGGTCTTGGCCAAGACCAAGAAGAAGCTGGATGAGGCCAGCGCCTCCATCGATGCCGCCGAAACCCGCAGCCGAGTCATGACGCGCAAACTCAAAGGCGTGGAAGCCCTGCCGGAGCCTGCTGCACAAGACCTGCTGCAACTGGCCTCGCCGGGCGGGGCGCGAGCGATTGAGTCGGGCGAGGACGGGCTGGATGAGGCCCACACACCACGCGGCGGGAGCCCGCTTTGAGCGCCGAATCGACCCGGCCCAGCGCGGCAGAACTGCGGCGCGCATTCCCTTGGCTGATTGCCACACTCATTTCCTTGCACGCCTGCATGGCAGTGACGCGGGTGTCTGCCAGCCTTTGGGTCTTGCACCAAGGTTATGGGGAATGGACGGTGGGGGTGTTGCTGAGCCTGTTTGCCGTCACCCCCATGGTCTTGGCCATGTGGGCGGGACGCCAGGCCGATAAGCATGGCATGCACAGGCCGGTGGGCATCGGCATTGTGATGGCACTGTCCGGCGCGCTGCTGGCACTGGGAGGGCAGGGGCTGTGGACCATCGGCCTGAGTTGCTTGCTCAGCGGCGGTGCGCTCAGCGTGGCCGCGGTGGCCTTGCAGCGCGAGGCCGGCATGATGGCCGACGAGCCCAGCGAGCTCAAGCGCGTTTTTGGTTGGATGGCCCTGGGGCCGGCGCTGTCGAATGCTTTGGCGCCGGTGGCGGCCGGGCTGTTGATTGATTACCTGAGCTTTCGGGCCGCCTTTGCTTTGGCGGTTTTGTTGCCGGTGCTGAGTTGGGCCTGTGCGCTGCGCATACCGCGCCATGCGCCGGCGCCCCAAACAGCAGCCCAGCGCAGTCGGCCGGCTTGGAGCTTGCTGAAGAGCCCGGCCTTGCGGGGCTTGCTCTTGCTCAATGTGGTGTTGGCGGCAGCTTGGGACGCACACAGCTTTGTGGTGCCCGTGGTGGGCCATGCCAAGGGACTGAGCGCTTCTGCCATCGGACTGGTGTTGGCCTCGTTTGCGGTGGCGGCCACGGTGGTGCGCTTGGCCATCATCCGCTGGGCGACCCAGCTGGACGAAATGCGGGCCTTGCGCGTGGCCATGTGGATGGCAACTCTGATTCTGATCGTCTATGCCTGGCTGCCAGGCACGCCCGGGCTGATGCTGGGCTCGGCCTTGCTGGGGCTGGCCCTGGGGTCGGTGCAGCCCATGGTGCTGGCCATGCTGCATCAGGTCACGCCGGCCGATCGCCATGGTCAGGCCCTGGGTCTGCGCATGTTGGCCACCAATGCTGCCACGGTGGCCATGCCCGCCGGGTTTGGACTGCTGGCCACGGCCTCGGCAGTGGCCGCACCCATGTGGCTGATGGCCGGCTTGTTGTTGCTGGCGCAATGGCCGGCCCGGCGCCTGGCCAAACCTGAGCCCTGAATCTGCCGCAGGCCCATACCTTAGGTGTTGGTCAGACCTGCTGAAGCTGTCACAGTCCGGAGCGTCCATGCCCCCTGTGCCCTAGGCGCAAAGCGGATTCAGCCCTGGCATGGGCATCGCAGCGAAAGGAAGCACAGTGACTGCTGGGATTTTCATCAGCTACCGACGTGACGACTCGCGCCATGTGGCGGGGCGACTGGCCGACGATTTGGCCTCGGCCTTCGGCGCTGAGAGCATTTTTCGCGATATTGAGGGCATCAGCCTGGGGCTGGACTTCACGCAGGCGCTCGACACGGCTTTGGCTTCATGCTCGGTGATGTTGGTCTTGATTGGCCCCAACTGGCTGACGATACAAAACGCCCAGGGTCAGCGGCGCCTGGACTTGCCGGAGGATTGGATTCGCCAAGAGATCGCCACGGCTTTGCGTCGCAATGTGCGGGTGGTGCCGGTCTTGATCGAGGGCACGCCTCTGCCGCAGGTCAGTGATTTGCCGGATGATTTGAAGCCGCTGGTGCGACGCCAAAGCATGGACTTGTCCGACGCGCGTTGGCGCGGCGATCTGCAGCGATTGATTGACACGCTGGCACGGGTGCCGGGCTTGCGCTTGCAGTCCACGGACAGCAGTCGCGGCGCCGCGAGCGCGGCCCCTGCGCAGGCGCCACTGCAGGCACAGGCCGCCAAGTCTTCCCGCAAGCAGCTTTGGCTGGGTATGGGCTTGGGTGTGTTCGGCTTGGTGGCGCTGAGCTATTGGGTGGACAGCGTGGCACCGTCAGAAGAAGCCAAGCCAAGCAGCGCGGAAGTCGTTGCGCAGCAGCAGGAGTCCCGGGGGCCTGAGCGCCTCGCCCAGCAAGAAGAAGCGCAGCCTGCAGCAGCGCGGCGCAGCCAGGAACGGGCGGCTGCGAGCCCGGACTTGCCCGATCTGCGAGGCATGTGGCGCTCGCTGAGCGGCGAGGTCTATCAGATGCAGCAAAACGGCCGGCAGATTCAGTTCAGCGCTGAGATGGATGGGCAAGCGGTTGGCCGTGGGCGCGGCGAGTGGGATGGCGCGCTTTTGCGCATTTCGATGACGGTTCAGTTGCCCGGACAGGCGTCCATGACGGCCAATTGCAATATGCAACTGGCCTCGGACCACGCGAGTATGCAGGGCCAATGCCTGGGCCCGAATGGTCAGTTTGCCGCGCAAATGTTTCGTTAGTTGCCTTGGCGGCCTTGTCTTGCGGCGGCCGGGAGCCGCGGGTTTTTTCTGGCTTTGGCGGGTGGTGGGATAAATCCGCGAAAATCAGCGCTCATTTGTCATCCCTCTCACAAGAAGAAAGCCCCCGCCATGAGCGAAGCTGCCGCAAACCCCGCCGACCGTCCTGCCATTCCCGATCGCCTCTCGATCGATCCGCGCAGCCCTTTCCATGACACCGCTGTGTTCGAGCATGAAATCGGCATTCGCTTCAATGAGGTGGAGCGCTTTGATGTGGCCGAATACTGCATCAGCGAAGGCTGGGTCAAAGTGCCGGCCGGCAAGGCCAAAGACCGCAAGGGCAACCCCATGATGCTCAAGCTCAAAGGCCGGGTGCAAGCGTTTTATCGCTGATGGAGGGGCTTGCCTCTGGCTTGCGGATGGGCCCAGCCCCGGCGGGCCCTGTTTGATTTGGTTCCTGGAGTTTGCATGATGGCTGTTGTGCCGCGTTCTTATCGACTGGCGGGTGTGCTGAGTGTTTGCCTCTGGATGGGGGCAGGGCTTGCGGTGGCCAAAGAAACCCCGGGCAAAGTGTCGGTGTCGGTGCCGGCTTCAGCCAGTGCTGTTCGCAGCAGCGTCAAGGCCAGCACCGCGACGCTAGCCCAATCTGTTCAATCTGTTCAGTGGGTGCGAGAACTCGGCGGCATCGAGGAATATCGCCTGCCCAATGGTTTGCAGATCTTGCTCTTTCCCGATGAGGCGCAAAGCACCACCACGGTGAACATCACCTACCGGGTGGGCAGCCGGCATGAGTCGCAGGGCGAGTACGGCATGGCGCATTTGCTGGAGCACCTGGTCTTCAAGGGCACGCCCAGTCAGCGCGACATTCCCGGCGCCTTCGCGGCCAAAGGCATTCGCTACAACGGCACCACGACCGTGGACCGAACCAATTACTTCAGCAGCTTCAATGCCGACCCACAAACCTTGAACTTTGTGCTGGCGCTGGAGGCTGACCGCATGGTCAACAGCTTCATTGCCAAGGCTGATCTCGACAAAGAGATGAGCGTGGTGCGTAATGAGTTTGAGCGCGGCGAAACCGCGCCCTTCTCAGTGCTCTACAAGCGGGTGCAGGCCGTGGCCTATGACTGGCACCCCTATGGCCACGCCACCATCGGCCCCAAGAGCGATATCGAGAATGTGCCGATCGAGCGCTTGCAGGCGTTCTACAAGCGCTACTACCGCCCGGACAACGCCACCTTGCTGGTGGCCGGGCGCTTTGACAAGGCCCAGACCCTGGCGCAAATCACGCAGTATTTCGCCGCCTTGAAGAAGCCCGCAGAAGCGCTGCCGCAACCCTATACGCAAGAGCCTGCACAAGACGGCGAACGCACGGTGGTGGTGCGGCGTGTCGGCGGCCAGCCCGCACTGCTGGCTCACTACCATGTGCCGGCGATTGCGCATGCCGATTCGGCGCCCTTGCTGGTGCTGGGCTTGCTGATGTCCATGCCGCCCAGTGGTCAGCTCTACAAAGAGCTGGTCGAAACCAAGATCGCCCTGCACGCCGCCCTGGGTGGCTTGGGCGGCTATGCGCCCGGCGGCATCACGGCCATGGCGATTCCTCCCACGCCCGCCGATGTGGACAAGGTTGAGAAGCTGCTCTTGGACTTGGTGGAAGGGCGGGCCGGCAAGCCTTTTGAAGAGGCCGAGATTCAGCGGGTGCGCGATGTGGCGCTGAACTCCTACCGCGAGCAGATGAAGAACCCGGAAGGCCTGATCCAGCAGATTTCGAATTTGCTGGGTGCGGGCGATTGGCGCTTGCTGTTCCAGTTGATGGAAGACCTGCCACGCGTCACGCTGGCCGATGTCGAACGGGTGCGCAAAGCCTATTTGCAGCCCGCCAACCGCACCCTGGGCCGCTACCTGCCCGCCGAAGCGGTGACGCGGGTGGAGATTCCCGAAGCGCCGGCTTTGGATGCGCGCTTGGCTCAATTGAAAGGGCCGCCCAAGGTGGAAGAGGGCGAGCGCTTTGACCCGACGCCGGCCCATCTGCAAGAGCGGACCCAGCGCCAACAGCTGCCCAGCGGCATGGTTTTGCAAACCCTGAACAAACGCACCCGCGGCAATGCGGTGCAGTTGCAGATGCAGCTGCGCTGGGGCGAGCGCGAGGCGACTTTTGCGCGTCGCGGCACCGGCTGGATTGGCGAGCTGATGACCGAGGGCAGCGCCCAGTTCAGCAAGCAAGCGCTGCAAGACGCCTTGATTCGCTTGAAGGCGGGCTTGTCCATCAGCAGCGGCGATCAGGGTGCCACGCTGCACATTCAGGCCGAGCAAGACAGCCTCCTGGAGGTGGTGAAGTTGGCTGCCCATGTGATCAAGCAGCCGCTCCTGCCGGAAGAGGCCTTCTTGCGTGAGAAGCAGGCCAAGCTCGCTCAGCTGCAGTCCTCACGCCAGGACCTGGGCGTGTTGATGAGCGAAGCCAGTCGGGCCCACAGCAACCGTGCCCGGGGCGTCAGCCTGGGGCACCCGGACTATGTGATGAGCCTGGACGAGCGACTGGCGCATCTGCAGTCGGTGCAGCTGGCCGATGTGCGCAGTTTTTATGCGGACTATTGGTCGGCCAATGAGGCGCAGGTGGCGGTGGTGGGCGCCATCCCCGCCGGTTTGGACGCCTTGTTGGAGCAGGAGTTTGGGGGCTGGAAGAAGGCGACAGCGCCGCGCTTCAAGCGCGCCGCGCAAGACTATGTGCCCATGCCTGCCGCGCGATTTGATGTCAAGGCCAAAGACAAGGCCAATGCGGTTTTGGCCATGGCGCAATCCTTCCAGCTCAGCGAGAGCGATGCCGACTTTGTGCCCTTGATGTTGGCCACCCATGTGTTTGGCGGTGGCGCCATGGAAAGCCGCTTGGCCACCCGTGTGCGTCAGCAAGCGGGCCTGAGCTATGGCATTGGCGCCCAGCTGTCAGCGCCGTATTGGGGCGACGATGCGGGCCTTTCCATTGGCGGCAGCTTCGCACCGCAGAACCGCGAGGCGGTGCTGGCCTTGGTGCAAGACGAATTGCGCCGCATGGAAGAGCAAGGCATCAGCGAGGCGGAGCTGGCGCGTGCCAAGAAAGACATTGCCGAATCGCGCTTGCAGTCACGTGCCAGCGAGGCGCAACTGGCCAGCACCCTGAACCTGCTGGCCGATCGCGGCAAGGATTGGGCCTATGTGGCTCAGCGTGACGCCGCCATCCAAGCCGCCACGCTGGATCAGGTCAACGCGGCATGGAAGCGTCATGTGCGGCGCGATGCCTTTGTGATCACCAGCGCGGGAGACTTCAAAGACTAGGGCGGACGATGCGTCGCCCTGCACAAAAAAACCGGCCAGAGGCCGGTTTTTCTTTTGAGGGTTGAGGGCAAGAAGCCCTTTGTTTGCGAGGGCTTCAGCTCATGCCTTGGTGGCGCAGCAAGGCGTCGATCTGGGGCTCGCGGCCGCGGAAGGCCTTGAAGCTCTCAATCGCCGGGCGTGAGCCGCCCACTTCCAGCACGTTTTGCAAATAGCGCTGGCCGGTGGCGGCGTTGAAGACGCCTTCCACTTCGAAGGCGCTCCAGGCGTCGGCACTCAGCAGCTCGGCCCATTTATAGCTGTAGTAGCCTGCCGAATAACCGCCCGCAAAAATATGCGAGAAGCTGTGCTGGCTGCGGTTGAAAGCCGGGGCAGGGATCACCGCCACTTCGGCGCGCACCTCGTCCAGCAGCGCTTGGACGGCGGCTTCCGAGCCGGGCTCGGCATGCAAGCGCATATCGAACAGGGCGAACTCAATCTGCCGCAGGGTCTGCAAGCCGCTTTGGAAGTTCTTGGCCGCGGTCATTTTGTCGAACAGCTCGCGCGGCAGGGCTTCGCCGGTGTCCACATGGGCGGTGAGCCGCTGCAGCACCTCCCATTCCCAGCAGAAGTTCTCCATGAACTGACTGGGCAGTTCGACGGCGTCCCACTCCACACCGGAGATGCCCGACACGCCCAACTCGTCCACCTGGGTCAGCAAATGGTGCAGACCGTGGCCGAACTCGTGGAACAAGGTGGTCACATCGTCATGGCTCAGCAGGGCTGGCTTGCCCCCTTGAGGCGATGAGAAATTGCAGACCAACTGGGCCACCGGTGTTTGCATGGCGCCGTCCGGGCGGGCCCAGCGGCTGCGCACCTCGTCCATCCAGGCGCCGGGGCGTTTGCCGGGGCGGGCGTAGAGGTCGAGGTAGAACTGGCCGACCAGTTGTTCATCGGGCTCGAGGGCGTCGCCGGGCCGCCCCAAGGCGCCCTCGGCGCCCCCTTGGGGGGCAGAAGCCGCATGCGGCGACGTGGGGGCTCGACGAGTCAAACGGTAGAACTTGACGGACTCATGCCAGACCTCGGCGTCCTGCTCGCTGATCTTGACATTGAAGAGGCGCTCGATGATGTCGAACAAGCCCGCCAAGACACGCGGCACGGTGAAGTACTGGCGCACCGCTTGGTCGCTGAAGGCGTAGCGGGCTTCTTTGAGCTTCTCGGAAGCGTAGGCGTTGTCCCAGACCTGCAGATCGCTCAGGCCCAATTCTTTGGCGGCGAACTCGCGCAGCTCGGCCAGGTCTTTTTCCGCAAAGGGGCGGGCGCGGCGGTTCAGGTCGCGCAAGAACTCCAGCACCTGGGCGGGCGAGTCGGCCATCTTGGGCACCAGCGAAGCCTCGGCGTAATTGGCAAAGCCCAGGATGGCGGCCTCTTCCTGGCGCAGCTTCAGCAGCTCTTCGATGATGGCGCTGTTGTCTTGCTCGGGCTTGCCGGCCAAGTCGCTGGCGCGGGTCACATAGGCGGTGTAGAGCCGCTCGCGCAAGGCGCGGTCTTCGGCGTACTGCATCACCGGCAGATAGCTGGGGAAGTGCAGGGTGAGCTTGTAGCCCTCCTTGCCCTCGGCTTCGGCGGCGCTGCGGGCGGCTTGCTTGGCGTCGTCCGGCACGCCGCGCATCTCAGCCTCGCTGGCGTAGTAGGCGAAGCCATCGGTGGCGTCCAAGACATGCTCTGAGAACTGCTGGCCCAACTCGGCGCTGCGTTCTTGGATGGCGGCAAAGCGGGCCTTGGCCTCGCCCTGCAACTCCGCGCCCGAGAGCACAAAGTCGCGCAGCCAGTTCTTCAAGGCTTGCTGGCGCGCCGGGCTCAGGCGGGCGGCGCTGGGTGCGGCGGCAATGGCCTTGTACTTGGCATAGAGTTTTTCATCGGCGCCCAGGGCGGTGAAGAACTCGGTCACCGCCGGCAGCATGGCGTTGTAGGCCTCGCGCAGCTCGGGCGTATTAGCCACCGCATTCAGGTGCCCAACCGCGCCCCAGGCCGCACCAAAGCGCTCGGTGGCCACGCCCAAGGTGGCGGACAAACGATCGTAGTCGGCCGGTGTGGCCGGGTCGGTGGCCTCGGCCAGGGCGGCGCGGGACTCCTTCAGCAAGGCCTCGATGGCGGGCTGGATGTGCTCCGGGCGGATCTGCGCAAAAGCCGGCAGCGCGGCGGTGCTGAGCAAGGGGTTGGTGGTTTGCATTGCAGGCTCAATTTCCAGCTGAAAGGGCAGCGGCGCGTTCGGCCGATTCGATGGTGTTGACCAGCAGCATGGTGATGGTCATGGGGCCAACGCCGCCCGGCACGGGCGTGATCCAGCCGGCCACGTCTTTGACGGCCTCAAAGTCCACATCGCCGCAGAGCTTGCCGTCTTCATTGCGGTTGATGCCCACATCGATCACCACGGCGCCGGGCTTGACCATGTCGGCGGTCAATACATTGCGGCGGCCCACGGCGGCCACCACCACATCGGCCTGACGGGTGTGGTAGCCAATATCGGGCGTGCCAGTGTGGCAGATGGTGACGGTGGCATTGGCTTGCAGCAGCAGCAGGGCCATGGGTTTGCCCACGGTGTTGGAGCGCCCGATCACCACCGCATGCTTGCCGCGCAAGTTGTAGCCGGTGCTCTCGATCAGCTTCATGCAGCCATATGGTGTGCAGGGGCGAAAACCCGGCAGCTGGGTCATCAGCTCGCCGGCGCTGAGTGTCGAGTAGCCGTCCACATCCTTGGCGGTGGCGATGGCTTCGATGACTTTGTGCGGATCGATGTGCTTGGGCAGCGGCATTTGCACCAGGATGCCGTGGATGCTGGGGTCGCGGTTCAGGGCGTCGATGCGGGCCAGCAAGTCGGCCTCGCTCATGCTGGCTTCATACTTTTCCAGCACCGAGTGCAGGCCGGCATCGCCGCAAGCCTTCACCTTGTTGCGCACATACACATGGCTGGCCGGGTCTTCGCCCACCAAGATCACGGCCAGGCCTGGCTTCATGCCTTTGGCGCTGAGGGCGGCGGCGCGCTGGGCCACTTCGGCGCGCAGTTGTTGAGACAGGGCGACGCCGTCGATCAAGGTTGCTGTCATGGGTAGGACTCCTGGTCAGTCGTGAGATTCTAGAAAAGCAAAAGGCCGCTGAGCGATCAGCGGCCTTGGTCAGGCAGAGAAAAATAACAGGGCGAGGGACTTCAAGCCTTGGCGGGTGCGGCCGAAGCGCCCAGGGCAATCTTCAGCAAGTCGGCCACGGTATTGGCGTTGAGTTTTTCCATGATGTTGGCGCGGTGCGCTTCCACCGTTTTGATGCTGATGCCCAAGTCGTCGGCGATCTGCTTGTTCAAGCGGCCGGCGACGATGCGCTCCAGCACTTGCGACTCACGCGTGGTCAGGCGCTGCAGCAAGGCGTCGCGGCTGGCGGCTTCTTGATGGGTGGAGAAGGCATTGCGCGCTTGGTCCAGCATGCGCTCGACCAGGGCCACCAGCTCGTCTTCCTTGAAGGGCTTTTCGATGAAGTCCATCGCGCCCTTTTTCATGGTGTTCACGGCCATGGGCACATCGCCGTGGCCGGTGATGAAGACCACGGGCAGGGGGCTCTTGCGCTCCAGCAAACGGTCTTGCAATTCCAGGCCGCTCATGCCTTCCATGCGGATGTCGGCAATCAGGCAAGCGACTTCACGGGGGTCATAGCGGCTCAGGAAGGATTCGGCGGAATCAAAGCACTTGACCCGGTAGTCCTTGCCTTCCAGCAGCCATTGCAAGGAATCACGCACGGCCTCGTCATCATCGACAACGTAGACATTACCCTTTTTCGGAATCAGACTCATGGCGTCGCTTTTGGTTTACAGCAGGCCCTCAGGCCGTATTGTTTTGGATTGTCAGACCGGGCGTCTCGGTTCGAGAGATATCTACCGGGATGCTGAAGGCGAACCTGCAGCCCACAATAGCTTCGCCATTGTATAAGTTCTCCGCACGGATCCGGCCTTGGTGCGACTCCACAATAGACCGGCATAACCCTAAGCCGATGCCCATGCCGTCGGCCTTGGTGGAGAAGAACGCTTCATACATCCGCGCGATCACTTCCTCGGGCATGCCTGGACCCATATCGGTAACCGAGAAGTCAATATGGCCGCCCAATTCCGGCGTGTGCTTGGGCACCACGCGCAACTCGATATGGCGGCGCGAGGCCGGCAGCCCCGCGTTGTCGATGGCCTCGGCTGCGTTCTTCAGCAGATTCATCAAGACCTGTTCGATCAAGATCGGGTCCACCATCAGCTGCGGCAAGCGCTGCGCCACATAGGTGTGGATGGCCACATTGCGGCGGCGCAACTCAATGCCCGCCAATTCGACCGCGTCTTCGACGATGTCGCTGGCCTGGGCGGCCTCGCGCTTGGGCTCGCTGCGCTTCACAAAGTTGCGGATGCGATGAATGATTTGGCCGGCGCGTTGCGCCTGCTTGGCGGTTTTTTCCAGCGCGGCGAGCAGATCGTCTTTTTGGATGGCGTCATTGCGCACCCGCGAGACCATGCCATTGCAGTAATTGGTGATGGCGGTGAGCGGCTGGTTCAGTTCGTGCGCCACGCTGGAGGCCATCTCGCCCATGGTCATCAGGCGGCTGGTCATTTGAGCGCGCTCGGCCTGCAGCGCGGCTTGCGCTTCGGCGTGACGGCGGGTGGTGATGTCGGTGGCGATCAACATCTGAGCGAGCCGGCCATCGGTCCACTGCAAATAGCGGGCGCGCACATCGAACCACATCTCCAAGGACTCCACATACACCTCGCGCGGATCGGATCCGGTTTCCGTCAAGGCTTGAGCGGGCAGACCGGAGTAATCGTCCACCTCCTCATCGGGCTCGGCCTCGGCGGCGCGGGCCAGTTGGCTGCCGGAGAGCAGGGCATGCCCCGCCGGGTCGGCGCCAAACCAGAGTCGATAGCTGCGGTTGGCAAACAGCAGCTCGCCCTGCTGCACCGAGAGCACCGACACCGCGGCGTCCAAGCCCTCCAGCACCGTGGTGAATCGCTCATGCGAGGCCGAGAGCTGGTCGCGCACCCGCTTGGCCTCGGTGATATTGGTCATCGAGGTCATCCAGCCGGTTTGCTTGCCCTTGGTGTCCACCAGCGGCGAAATGTAGACGCGGCCATCAAAGGTGGTGCCGTCCTTGCGCAAAATCTTCACTTCAACACCGCCGGCCGGGCTGCGGCCTTGCAGTTCTTGCTGCAAGAGGCGTGCGTTTTCTTCGATGCGGTCGGGCGGCCAGAAGGGGAAGGGCGGCTTGCGGCCGATCATCTCGGCTTCAGAAAAACCGGTCATGGCGCAAAAAGCCGGGTTCACATAGGAGATGCGCGACTCCATGTCCATGGCGCGCATGCCGGTCAGCATGGAGTTTTCCATGGCGCGGCGGAAATTGGTCTCCGAGGTCAGCGCGTTTTGGATCTGCAGGCGCCGCCGCATGTGCTTCCAAGTGCCCAAGAGCATCCAGACGGTCAAGGTGGACAGGGCCACCACCATCCAGAACAAGGTGTTGCTGATCAGGCCGATGGAGGTGCGGTAGCCCTCGCCGCGCAAGACCAAGCCGTTCATCGCCGGCGCCAAGGGCACCTCGTAAAGAATCGAGGCGCGTTTGGCTTTGCGGCCCGGCATTTGGGTGACGGTGCTGGCGAGCACCTGTTCGCTGGGGTTCAGAATCGCCACCACATGCCGTGCCGTCACTTCGGATCGCACGTAATACCGCAGCAGCGCCTCGACCGAATACTCCGCGATCAAGACGCCCGAGAAGCCGGTGCGGTCAATCAGCGGCACCTGCACCTGGAAGACGGTGGTCGAGTTGTAGTCGTGAAAAGCCGCCGAGTAGGTGGGCTGGCGGCGCTCTTTGGCGGCCAAAAAGGCCAGCTCCGGCGGGCTGGACTGGTTGGCAATCGGCATGGAGGGGTCCACGCCGTCGGTCTGCATCAGCGCCTCATCTTGAAAGCCGGCGCCGCTGACGCTGGCGCGCGTCTCGCGGCGGTTGTTGATCCAGCTGACATGGGTGATCTCGGGCCGCTCGCGCGCAAAGCTCTTGGCCTGGGCGCTGAACTCATGGGTGTCTACGGCGCGGGTGACGATCTCGCGCGCGATGCGCATCAGCTGCTCTTGGTTTTCAATCAAGCGCAGACGGATTTGCTGCTGGGCGATCTCGGTGTCGCGCTTGACGGCCTCGTCTTCCCGCTCGTTCTCCTCATTTCGCAGATACCAAAAGGCCAGGATGATGGCGGTCAAGAACAGCAGCACCGAGATCAAGGGCCCCAAGGTCGCAAAGCGGTCTTGGCGCGCAGGCGATTGGCGGCGCCACCAACCGGTGGCCAGTCTTTGGGTGGGAAGCAACAAACGCCGCAGGGCGTTTTTGAGATCAAGGGCGTTCGGCATGCCGCGCATTATCCCGGTGCTGCGGGCATGCTCGGTCGCTGCGCGCACTTGAATATTTCACAATACAAAACGTCTTCGCATAATTTGAGAGTGACCGAAACTTGTGCGACACTCGCGCCAACGCTTTTGACGTGACCCTCTCAACCATGGGGTGGTGCTGCTCGTAAGTTTTGCGGCGCTGGCCTGATTCAAACCAGATGGAGACAAGCAAGATGTCCGCTCAGCCGCAGTCGTTTCTAGGCGCCGCCGCCAATGACACCGATTCATTGGAAACCAAGGAGTGGCTGGACGCGCTGTCCGCCGTCATCGGTGAAGAAGGCAATGAGCGTGCGCACTTTCTGCTCAATCAGCTGATTGACCATGCGCGTCAGGCCGGCATCGACGTGCCGTTCTCGGCCACCACGCCTTATGTGAACACCATCCCCGCCGACCAAGAGGCCAAGTGCCCCGGCAATATCGAGATCGAAAAGCGTTTGCGCGCCTATATGCGCTGGAACGCCATGGCCATGGTGGTGCGCGCCAACCGATTGAACCCCGCCGATGGCGGCGACCTGGGCGGCCACATCGGGTCGTTTGCCTCGCTGGCCTCGATGCTGGGCGCCGGTTTCAACCACTTCTGGCATGCCGAGAATGAAAACCACGGCGGCGACCTGCTCTACATCCAGGGCCACAGCGCGCCCGGCATCTATGCCCGCGCTTTCCTGGAAGGGCGCCTGAGCGAAGAGCAACTCGACAGCTTCCGCCAAGAAGTCGATGGCAAGGGCTTGTCCAGCTATCCGCACCCCAAGCTGATGCCCGAGTTCTGGCAGTTCCCCACGGTCTCGATGGGCTTGGGCCCCTTGATGGCGATCTACCAAGCGCGCTTCCTGAAGTATCTGCATGCGCGCGGCATTGCCGACACCGCCAACCGCAAGGTCTGGGCCTTCATGGGCGACGGTGAAATGGACGAGCCGGAATCGCTGGGCGCCATCGGCTTGGCGGCGCGCGAAGGCCTGGACAACCTGGTCTTCGTCATCAACTGCAATCTGCAGCGTCTGGACGGCCCGGTGCGCGGCAATGGCAAGATCATCCAGGAGCTGGAAGGCGAGTTCCGTGGCAGCGGCTGGAACGTCATCAAGCTGATCTGGGGCAAGGGCTGGGACGAACTGCTGGCCCGCGATAAGAGCGGCAAGTTGAAGCAGCTGATGATGGAAACCGTGGACGGTGACTATCAGGCCATGAAGGCCAATGACGGCGCTTTTGTGCGCAAGCATTTCTTCGGCAAGTACCCCGAGACCGCCAAGCTCGTCGAGCACATGAGCGACGAAGAGATCTTCGAGCTGCGCCGTGGTGGCCACCAGCCCGAGAAGGTGTTTGCCGCCTTCCATGCGGCCCACAACAACACCAGCAAGCAACCCACGCTGCTGCTCGTCAAGACCGTCAAGGGCTATGGCATGGGCAAGGCCGGTGAGGGCAAGAACACCGTTCACCAGACCAAAAAGCTCAGCGACGAAGACATCAAGTACATCCGCGATCGCTTCGGCATCCCCATCCCCGACAGCGAGCTGCCCAAGATCCCGTACTACAAGCCTGCCGACGACACGCCCGAGATGCGCTATCTGCACGAGCGCCGCAAGGCGCTGGGCGGCTACCTGCCGCAGCGCCGCGTCAAGGCCGAAGAGAGCTTCACCGTGCCGGCGCTGGAGACCTTCCAGGCCGTGCTGGAGCCCACCGCCGAAGGCCGTGAAATCTCCACCACCCAAGCCTATGTGCGCTTCTTGACCCAGCTGCTGCGCGACAAGCAACTGGGCCCGCGCGTGGTGCCTATCTTGGTGGACGAAGCCCGCACCTTCGGCATGGAAGGCCTGTTCCGTCAGATCGGCATCTACAACCCCGCCGGCCAGAACTACACCCCGGTCGACAAAGACCAGGTGATGTACTACCGCGAGGCCAAGGACGGCCAGATCTTGCAAGAAGGCATCAACGAAGCCGGCGGCATGGCCAGCTGGATCGCCGCGGCCACGTCGTACTCGACGAACAACCGCGTGATGATCCCCTTCTATGTGTACTACTCGATGTTCGGCTTCCAGCGCATTGGCGATCTGGCTTGGGCCGCGGGCGATATGCAGGCGCGCGGCTTCTTGCTGGGCGGCACCTCGGGCCGCACCACGCTGAACGGCGAAGGCTTGCAGCACGAGGACGGCCACAGCCACATCCTGGCCGGCACCATCCCGAACTGCATCTCTTACGACCCGACCTTCGCGCACGAAGTGGCAGTGATTCTGCACAGCGGCTTGAAGCGCATGGTCGAGAACCAAGAGAACGTGTACTTCTACATCACGCTGCTGAACGAGAACTATGCGATGCCGGGCCTCAAGACCGGCACCGAAGAGCAGATCCTGAAGGGCATGTACCTGCTGGACGAAGCCGCCGCTGACAAAAAACTCACCGTCAACCTGCTCGGCTCCGGCACGATTCTGCGCGAAAGCCAGGCCGCCAAGGCCTTGCTGGAAGCCGACTGGGGCGTGGGCGCCCATGTGTGGAGCTGCCCGAGCTTCAACGAACTGGCCCGCGAAGGCCAGGACGTGGAGCGCTGGAACCTCTTGCACCCCAGCGAGGCGCAGCGCAGCAGCTTTGTGGCGCAGCAACTGAGCCAGACCAGCGGCCCGGTGATCGCTTCGACCGACTACATGAAGAACTACGCCGAACAGATCCGCGCCTTTGTGCCGGCCGGCCGTTCCTACAAAGTCTTGGGCACCGATGGCTTTGGCCGTTCGGACTTCCGCTCCAAGCTGCGTGAGCATTTCGAAATCAACCGCCACTACATCGTCGTCGCTGCGCTGAAGAGCTTGGCCGATGAAGGCAAGATCCCGGCCGCCAAGGTGGCTGAGGCGATTGCCCAGTACGGCCTGAACGTCAACAAGATCAACCCCCTGTACGCTTGATCGCAGCCGCGGAGACAGACATGGCATTGGTAGAAGTCAAGGTTCCCGACATCGGGGATGTGAAGGATGTGGCCGTCATCGAGTTGATGGTCAAGGTCGGTGACAGCGTGGCGCTGGAGCAAAGCCTGATCACCGTGGAGAGCGACAAAGCCTCGATGGAGATCCCCAGCTCGGCGGCCGGCGTGGTCAAAGAAATCAAGATCGCCATCGGCGACAAGGTCAATGAAGGCAGCCTGATCCTCCTGTTGGAAGCCGCTGGTGAAGCGGCAGCTGCGGCGGCCCCTGCGGCAGCGCCTGCTGCCGCCCCTGTCGCAGCACCCGTGGCCACACCGGTCGCGGCGCCTGCGGCGAGCAGCGCCCTGGTTGAAGTGGTGGTGCCCGATATCGGGGACTTTGATTCAGTCTCGGTGATCGAGGTGTTCGTCAAGGTCGGCGACAGCATCAAGGTCGAGCAAAGCCTGATCACGGTGGAGAGCGACAAGGCCTCGATGGAAATCCCGTCCTCGCACGCCGGTGTCATCAAGGAACTCAAGGTCAAGCTCGGCGACAAGGTGGCCAAGGGCACGCTGCTGGCATTGGTGGAAAGCAAGTCGGCCGCAGCCGCCGTCGCAGCACCGGCACCGGCAGCTGTTGCGGCCGCTGCACCCGCTGTGGCAGCTGCAGTTGCCGCAGCTGCGCCGGTCGTGGCTGCCGCTGCACCGGCCGCCGTCGTCCCGGCGCACGACCCCACGGCTTTGAAGACCAAGCTGCCGCACGCTTCGCCCAGCATTCGCAAGCTGGCGCGCGAGCTGGGTGTGCCGCTGGACGAAGTGAAGGGCACGGGCCCGCATGGCCGCATTCAAGAGATCGACCTGCAAGGTTTCGTCAAGTCGGTGATGGCTGGTGCGGTGCAGACGCTGGCACAAAAGGCCGCAGCACCGGCCTCAGCAAGCACGGGCGGCGGCGCTTTGCCGGGCCTGTTGCCCTGGCCCAAGGTGGACTTTGAAAAGTTCGGCGCGGTAGAGCGCAAAGACCTCAGCCGCATCAAGAAGATCAGCGGCGCCAATCTGCACCGCAACTGGGTGGTCATCCCACATGTGACCAACCACGACGATGCCGACATCACCGAACTCGAAGCCTTCCGTGTTCAAACGAACAAGGAAAACGAGAAGTCCGGCATCAAGGTCACCATGCTGGCCTTCATGATCAAGGCCGCCGTGGCCGCCTTGAAGAAGTTCCCCGAGTTCAATGCTTCGCTGGAAGGCGAGGGCGATGCGCAAAAGCTGGTGCTGAAGAAGTACTTCCACATCGGCTTTGCGGCGGACACCCCCAATGGCTTGGTGGTGCCGGTGATCAAAGACGCCGACAAGAAGGGCATCTTCGAGATCAGCGCCGAGATGAGCGAGCTGGCCAAGAAGGCGCGCGACGGCAAGCTGGGCCCGGCCGAAATGAGCGGCGGCTGCTTCACCATCTCGTCTTTGGGTGGCATCGGTGGCCGCTACTTCACCCCCATCATCAATGCGCCGGAAGTGGCCATCATGGGCGTGTGCAAGAGCCAGATCGAGCCCAAGTGGGATGGCAAGGCCTTCCAGCCGCGCCTGATGCTGCCGCTCTCCTTGAGCTGGGATCACCGCGTCATCGACGGTGCCGCTGCCGCGCGTTTTAACGTGTATTTCGCGTCTTTGCTGGCGGACTTCCGCCGCATCGTGCTCTGACCGGAGAACCCTGACATGGCATTGGTTCAAGTACAAGTTCCCGACATCGGCGACTTCAAAGACGTGGCCGTCATCGAGCTGTTGGTCAAGGTGGGCGACACGGTCAAGCTCGAGCAAAGCCTGGTGACCGTGGAGTCCGACAAGGCTTCGATGGAGATCCCGTCCTCGCACGCCGGTGTGGTCAAGGAAGTGAAAGTTGCCCTGGGTGACAAGATCAACCAAGGCACGCTTCTGGTGGTGCTGGAGTCGGACGCTGGGGCTGCTGCTTCTGCGCCTTCTGCGCCCACACCTGCTGCTGCGCCTGCGCCCGCTGCGGCTGCATCCGCGGCGCCTGCCCCTGCACCGGCAGCGCCGGCCTTCGTGCCCGCTGCCGGCAGCTACAGCGGCCCGGTGGATTTGGAAGCCGATGTGCTGGTCTTGGGCGCCGGCCCCGGCGGCTATTCGGCCGCCTTCCGCGCGGCCGATCTGGGTTTGAAGGTCGTCTTGGTCGAGCGTTATGCCACCCTGGGCGGCGTTTGCCTGAATGTGGGTTGCATTCCGTCCAAGGCCTTGCTGCATGTGGCGGCGGTGATGGACGAGGTCTCGCACCTGGGCGATTTGGGTGTGGAGTTTGGCGCGCCCAGCCTCAATATCGACAAGCTGCGGGGCCACAAGGAAAAGGTCATTGGCAAGCTGACGGGGGGTCTGGCCCAGATGGCCAAGATGCGCAAGGTCACGACCGTGCGCGGCTATGGCCACTTCATCGACCCCTTCCATGTCGAAGTGGAAGAAACCAGCGGCGAAGGCCAGGCCAAGACCGGCGGCAAAAAAGTCGTCCGCTTCAAGCAAGCCATCATTGCGGCCGGCTCGCAAGCGGTGCGTCTGCCTTTCCTGCCGGACGATGAGCGCATCGTCGACTCCACCGGCGCACTGGCGCTGAAGGGCGTGCCCAAGAAGATGTTGATCATCGGCGGCGGCATCATCGGCCTGGAAATGGGCACCGTGTATTCGACCCTGGGCGCACGCCTGGATGTGGTCGAGATGATGGACGGCCTGATGCAGGGCGCCGACCGCGACCTGGTCAAGGTCTGGCAGAAGATGAATGCCAAGCGCTTTGACAACATCATGCTCAAGACCAAGACGGTGGGCGCCAGCGCCACAACCGAAGGCATCAAGGTGCAGTTCGAGGGCCTGGACGGGACCAAGAGTGAAGGCACTTACGACCTGGTCTTGCAAGCCGTGGGCCGCACGCCCAATGGCAAGAAGATCGCCGCCGACAAGGCCGGTGTGGCCGTGACCGACCGCGGCTTCATCAATGTGGACGTGCAAATGCGCACCAATGTGCCGCACATCTTCGCCATCGGCGATGTGGTCGGCCAGCCCATGCTGGCGCACAAGGCGGTGCACGAGGCCCATGTGGCGGCCGAAGTGGCGGCGGGCGCCATCTTGGGTGACGCCAAGCTGGCCAAGAGCCAGTTCGACGCGCGCGTGATCCCGAGCGTGGCCTACACCGACCCCGAAGTGGCCTGGGTGGGTCTCACCGAAGACCAAGCCAAGGCCCAAGGCATCAAGGTCAAGAAGGGCTTGTTCCCCTGGACGGCATCCGGCCGCGCGATTGCCAATGGCCGCGACGAAGGCTTCACCAAGCTGCTGTTTGACGACAGCGAAGAAGCCCACGGCCACGGCAAGATCCTCGGCGGCGGCATTGTCGGCACCCATGCCGGCGACATGATCGGCGAGATCGCCCTGGCCATCGAGATGGGCGCCAATGCGGTGGACATCGGCAAGACCATCCACCCGCACCCCACGCTGGGCGAAAGCATCGGCATGGCGGCGGAAGTGGCGCACGGCTCTTGCACGGATTTGCCGCCGGCGCGCAAGTAAGCCAGCCACCTAAGCGTGCTGACAAAGCCCGAACGGGCAACGGTTCGGGCTTTGCGCATTCAACACCCCAGCAAGTGACTGAGCGGAGGGCATTGTTGAACCGTCTTCTCACCGACGGCGTCTGCCAAGATCAGGCCGCGCTGCTGGTATGGTCGAGACGCTGTTGCTCCTCGTTTGCGATTCAGCAAATCAGCGGGCGCAGTTCCTCTTGCATCATGACTGGTTGAAACTCAATCACGCTGTAGCTTGCTGCGCCAATTTGGACCAGGGGGTCGGCATCGAACACGGCCCGAACTTCGCTGAGGCTGGCATGGCGTGAGAGCAGAATGCCGCCCGTGCGCGGGACTTTTCGCCCGCCCAGCAACAATTGGCCGTTCGCGTACTGTTGCGCCAAATATTCGCGGTGCGCGGCGATGTGTTGATCGATTTCGTCCAAAGGGCGCAGGAACTGCATGTCAACCAAAAACATGGTCACTCTCGTTTGCAAGTGATGAAACACAGGCCCACTTTAATGCTTCTAAAATAGAAGCGCAAGATCCAATATGACAACACCCCGTCCTCGGGCCGCCGTTCGCGGCTCCACCACTGGCCAGCCTTTGATGGCGCTGTTTGACTTGCTGGGGCGGCGCTGGACCATGCGCATTCTTTGGGAGGTCGACGTGCATCAACCGACGTTTCGCGAGCTGCAAACGCTGTGTGGCGATATGTCTTCTAGCGTGCTCAACACGCGCTTGAGTGAGTTGAAAGAGGTGCAGTTGCTGACCCAAGGGGAGCGCGGCTATGCCTTGACCGCCTTGGGTCGGGAACTGATGGCCAAGCTGGCCCCGCTGCGTCAATGGGCTCAAACATGGGACCATCAGTTGCAAGAGAATCAGTCAACACCGTCTTGAGAGTTTTGATGCTCTCGGTCTGGGCAGCGGTGGTCCAGCACCGTTGCCCACGCTGAAGTAATCAATCAAATCAGCGGCATAAAGGGCAAGCCCAGAGTGTGTCGGGCGGGCGGCAAGCCACCGGGAATTTTTTGCTTGGCCAGTGAACAGCTTGGGCGGCGTATCGCCTGCCCCGTTTCATTGGGGGCCTTCGGGCAGTGCACAGGCACAGCGCCAGGGTTTGGCGCCTGTTGTTGACACTGAGCCGCTGACATACTTGCGGCAGGTGCCAGCGCGCCTCAACGGTTTGACGAGCCTTGCCGCGGGAGATGCCAGATGCCTTTGCCCATCGAGTCTGCCTCAAGCAGCGATGATCTTGGTGCGAACTCCCGCACCAGCCTGCCGGCACAGCTCATGCGTGATGCGGTGGCGGCCCTGGTGGTGGGGCTTGCGGCGATCTCCTCCTATGTGTCAGCCGCCACCTTGGTGTTCCAAGGGGCGCTGTTGCCCTACTTGCCGGTCTCCATCGGCGCAGCGTTGCTGGGGGGCGCCTTGTTGGCGCTGATGGCTGCATGGCGCGGTAGCTTGCCGCTGGCCTCGGCCGGCCCGGTGCCCACCACGGTGCCCTTGCTGGCGGCCATGGCGGCCAGTGTGGCCGCGCAGGCCTCGGCCGAGGGGCTGTTGCCAACGGCGGTGGTGACCTTGGCGATTGCTGCAGCAGGTGTTGGCATGGCGTGGTACTGGATGGGGCGCCGCGCCTGGGGGGATTTGACGCGCTATCTCCCTTATCCCGTGGTCGGGGGCTTTTTGGCTGCCACGGCTTGGATGATGTTGGCCGGCGGGCTGGGGGTGAGCATGGGGCAGGCGTTCAGCTGGACCCAGGTGGCGGCCTGGGTGATGGGGGGCGCGGATGCGCGGCTGCTGGTCGGGGTGTTGCTGGGCGGGCTGATTTGGCAGCTCAGCCAGCGCAACAGCCATCCGTTGACGCTCCCGGCGCTGCTGGTGCTGGGCACGGCAGGGATACGGGCGGCATTGGCCGTGCTGGGCTGGGACGCCGAAGCCAGTCGTGCAGCGGGTTGGTTGTTGTCGCCCTTCAGTCATGCGCTGCCGGTCTGGCCCCTGGCGCCGGACTTGCTAGCTCAGGTGCAGTGGAACTTGGTGGCGCAGCAGGCCGGCTTGTGGGTGTCGATGTTGGCGGTGGCCACGCTCAGCCTGTTGTTGAGTGACACCAGTTTGGAGTTGGCCTGGGACTCGCGCGCCGACATCAATCGCGATTTGCGGGCCATGGGCCAGGGCAATTTGCTGGCGGCCATGGCGGGCGGCATGCTTGGCGGTGTTTCGGTCAGTCGCTCCTTGTTGAACCGGGCGGCTGGGGCGCGCAGCCGCTACAGCGGCGCATTTTTGGGCCTGCTGTGCCTGCTGGCCATGGTCTGGGGCGGGCCGCTGTTGGCCTTGATGCCGCGGCCTTTGTTGGGGGCTTTGCTGGTCTCGCAGGGTTTGGCGGTCATGAAAACCTGGGTGTGGGACAGTCGCAAGCGTTTGAAGCGCATGGACTATCTCACGGTGTTGGCGATGGTCTTGATCACGGCGAGCTTGGGTTTTTTGCCGGCCGTTTGTTTCGGTGTCTTGGCTTGTTGCCTTGACTTTGCGGTGGGTGCTTCGCGCCTGGCTCCCATTCGTCGTCAGCTGCCGCGCAGCGCCTGGCCCGTCAAGGCTGAACGCAGTGCCGCGCAGGCGGCGTTGCTGCAAGCGGAGGGCGCGCGAATGCTGGTGGTGGAGCTGCAAGGCGTGCTCTTTTTTGGCTCGGCCATGCGTTTGAGCGCGCAAATGGAGCCCTTGTGCGAAGCGGCCACAAGGCCCCGTTTGCTGCTGCTGGATTTTCGCCATGTGCAGGCGCTGGATGTGTCTGCTGCGCAATGCTTGAGCCGCCTGCTGGCGCAGGCTAGTCGTCATGGGCCCGAGATCGCACTCAGCGGATTGAGCCCAGGGCTGCGTCAGCCCTTGCTTGCCGGAGGCGTCTTGCTGTCTTCAGGCCCACAGGTGTATGACAGCATTGACGCTGCTGTGAGCGCTTGGGATGAAGCGATCTTGACGCAGCGGCCAGAGGGCCGCGGAGCGTCGATTGAAGCGCTGCTCGCGCAGTGCTTGCCCCAGGGCACAGCGCTGGCCGCGTTGCTTGCACACTTTGAGCCCTGCAGCCTGCGCGATGGCGAGCGCCTGTTTGCGCAAGGGGATGCGTCCGATGCGCTCTACATCCTGCGCTCTGGTTGCATCCTCATTCATGGCGTCGCCAGCGACGGGCAAGAGCTGCTGCTGCGCAGCATGCACGCAGGCAGCGTCATTGGCGAGATGGGTTTGTTGCGGCATAGCCCACGCAGCGCTTTTGCGCGCGCGCAAGGTGCGGTCGAATTGCTGCAACTCTCGCGCGAGCGTCTGGACCTCTTGTCGGCGCAGGCACCAGAGCTGGCCGCCGCATTGTTTCGTTTGTTGGTGATGCAAATGGCTGGGCGTGTGGAGCAACTGTCTTCACAGGCCAATGCGCTGGCGCATTGATGGGCCATTGATGGGTCATTGAAGCCGCATCGGAAGCAGATGAGAGTCGCATTTGCGGCTGCGCGGATCTGCTCGCTCAAAGCGGCCGGGCGGGTGCGTCAAGCGGCTGTTGATGGTGCAGGCGCCAGCGCGCGCCAAGTGCCGCGAAACACGGCTTGCTCCACTTTGGCGCGTTCTTCGATGGGGCAGGCCACGCGAATGACCAGCACCCAATGCTCGGCGTTGGAGAAGTCCCAACTGAGCTTGGTCTTGCCTGAAGGCAGTTCGATGAAGTTTTCTTCAGACAGCTTGCGGAAGTGACGCATGGCGTCTTCCTGCCAAGCCGCCGTGGCTTGATCCGCCGCCGCCCTGGCGGCGGCTTCGATGCGATCGAGCTCATGGCTCAAGCGTTCGGGAACCGGGATTCGGATGGCATGCAACTCGTAGGCCCCGTTCGGCGATGCATTGATCAGCGTATGGGTCAGCAGCAGGCCGTTGGGGAAGGCGGCCAGCTTGCCGGTGCGCTGCCCGGCGCGGTCCAATTCCACCAAGGTGGTGGCGAACATATCGATGTCGACCACCCGCCCGCGCAGCTGATTGAACTCGATCACGTCGCCAATCTTGTAGGGCTGAACCAAGCTCAGGTAGAGGTAGCCGTGCACGCACATCAGCAACTCTTTGCTGACGATCAGAATCGCGCCTGCCACTGCCGCAAGAGACAGCGCAAAGCCCGCAATGGTGGAGGCCCAGATCGTGATGATGAGCAGCAAGGTCAGCAGCCAGATGATGTTGCGGGCCCAAACCAAATGAATGCGGCGCTTTTCCGGCGCCATTTCTTCGCTCGACAAATAGCGCGCCCAAAGATGAGAGGCCAGCAAGGCCACGCCCATCAGCGTGAAGCTGAGAATGACTTTTTCCCATTGACCGGGGATCCACTGGGCAAGCTGTTCAAACATGGAGATAAGGCTAAAGCGGGTTGATGGCAGTGGGTTCGAAGATGCGTGATGTCACGTCAGCGCGTGAGGGCACAGGCTCACTTCCGGTGGGCAAAGCTTGCGCGGTGAAGCTCTCAGGGTTGAGGCTTTACCAGCACGGCCTCTTCGAGCAAGTCCAGATAGGGCTCGCCCGGGGCGGGTCGGTAGTGTTGGCCGTCGAACTGCCAGCGCATGGTGCTGCGACGGGTTTCGGGCTTTTGGCCTTCGGGCCGGTCGCGGGTTTCGAGTGTCATGCGGTCGATCAGCAGCAGGTCGGCCCAGCCCTTGTTTTGGCTTGGAGCCAAGGCGACAAGGCGGTGGTGTTCTTCCCAACTGGGGGTGTCTCCGCACAGCGGGCCATCACGCCCGATTTGAGTGTGCAAAGCCGCAGCGAAGATGGGGCGGAGTTGAGCCCCGTCCGGCAGCAGCAGGCTGAATTGCTGCGCCCAGCGTTGGTCGGGGCAGGATGCTTCTCGGCCTGAGTTGTCAAAGCGCAGGCCCAGGGCCAACACCTCGGGCGCTAAACGGTAAACAGCGGGGTCCCACACAAAGTTGTGGCCGCCGATCCGGGTCAGAGGGTCTTCTTCGATGATTTGCTCATACCGTTGCAAGACCTGCTTCCCTTGGGTCTGGAACACGGCCAACACCAGGGTCACCGGCCAAGCGCGCTCCGGGTTTTGTTCGTGGCGGTGTTCATCGGGCGGACCATAGCTGATGGCTGCGACTTGGCGCTTGCGGTCGCCAGGGAAGCTTCGGCAATGCGAGCCCAGCACCTGGCTGACCCGCTGAGCTTGGGCCTTAGGCCTCTCGGGGCGCAGGCGTTTGAGCCACTCGGTGGGGCAAGCTTGTACCGGTATCGCTGCAGGGTCGGTTTCCCTTTGGGCCCTGGCGGGTGGGGAGGCGACGAGAGGCAGCAGCCCCAGGCATGTGATAGCGAGGCTTGCAAGCTGAGTTTTGATCATGGGGCCGGGCATCATGCCTTGCATTCTGCACAAGTCAGTTGTCACTGGGACCCGGCCCCTCTCTTTCCAGCCCTCAGCCCTGCACCAATGTGGCCAAGACCTGGCGCGCCACCTCGCCCCCTGAGGCCGGGTTTTGGCCGGTGACGACGCGGGCATCGCTCACCGCAAACGGCAGCCAGGGCGCGCTCGCGTGTTCATACACTGCGCCCACTTGCTTCAAGGCCGTTTCGGTGAGAAAGGGCACATGCGGGTCCAGGCCGGCCAGGGTTTCCTCTTCATTGCTGAAGCCCGTGACGCGCTTGCCTTCAATCAACAAACGGCCGTCGCTCAAGCGCAAGTTCAGCAGCGCAACCACGCCGTGGCAAACCGCGCTGACCACGCCGCCGGCCTCGTAAATGGCCCGGCTCAGGGCTTGCAGGCCCGCGTCTTCGGGGAAGTCCCACATCACGCCATGGCCGCCGGCAAAGTAGATCGCGGCGTAGTCGCGGGCGTCGACTTGCTGCGGGCTCAGCGTGTTGCCCAGGCGGTTCATGAAGGCCTTGTTGGCATACCAGGCCCAGTCGATAGGCTCGGCCAAGGCCAGGCTGTGAGGGTCGATGGGGGTGTTGCCGCCGCGTGGGCTGACGAAGTCGACCGCATAGCCCGCGGCTTCCACTTGGGCAACGAAGTGCACCGCCTCACCCAGCCACAAACCGGTGGCACGGTCGAGTTGCGGGTATTTTTCAACGCCGGTCAGGGCGACCAGGATTTTGCGCGGCAGGGCGGACTTGCGATCTTGGGCTCGCGGGCTGTTCATGGGGATCTCCGGGTTAGAAGCGGCAGGGTGCCGCGGTGAAGAGATTGGACGCTCAAGCCGACTCGGCGTGAATGAACAAAGCTCCGGCAGGCTTGCCTGATCCTGAAAAAGCCAGCAGCTCTGCTTTGCCAGATTCATCGGTATCCCTAAGATGCAGGGGCACCTATTCCTCTTCAGCTTTGAGATTGAGCGCCTATGCCAAAACACCGCCTTCCAGCCCTGGCCCGAGCCCCTGAGTCAGGTTTTGAAACGCTGGAACCCGAGTCCGCGGCGCTTGTGGCGCAGATGCGCAGCCTGATGCTGCAGCTGATGCCCGAGCCTGGCTTTGCCAAAACCGCCATCGAGGGCCTGACCCTGATGCGGGCCGAGCACAGCAGCGCGCCCGCGCCGGTGCTGCAAGAAGCGGCCATCGTCTGCATGGTGCAAGGGCTCAAGCGGGGCTATCTCGGGGACTGCGTCTACCGCTATCAAGTGGGGCAATGTTTGGTGCTGGCCGTGCCCATGCAGTTTGCTTGCGATACCGTGGTGCGAACCGGCGAGCCCATGCTGGCGTTTTCGCTGCGCATTGATGCGGCGACGGTGCTGGAGCTTTGCGCCAAGATGGCTGTACCGGCGCGGCGGCAAGAGCCGCGTCAGTTGGCGCGTGGCATGGCGGTGGCCAATACACATCAAGCTTTTCTGCACACCCAGTTGCGCTTGTTGCAGGCGCTGGCCTCGCCGCAAGAGGCCATGGTGCTGGGGCCGGCCTTGCGGCGCGAACTGCATTACCGCGTCTTGCAAACCGAGGCAGCCGACTGCCTGCGCGCCACGGTGGCCTGGCAAGGCGGGGCGGGGCAGGTGCAGCGCGCCATCGAGCGCATCCGCCTGGACTTTGCCAGCAAGCTGGATGTGGACGGGCTGGCTCGGGACGCAGCCATGAGCGCGTCGGCCTTTCATCAGGCCTTCAAATCGGTGACCGGCCATTCGCCCATTCAATACCTCAAAGCCACCCGTTTGCACAAAGCCCGCGAACTGATGCTTGAGCGCGGCATGGGCGCCGCACAGGCGGCCTATCAAGTGGGCTACGCCAGCCCCAATCAATTCAGCCGAGAGTACAAACGCTTGTTTGCCCATGCGCCCAGCGAAGCGCTGACCCATGCGCCCGCCCCCGGTGCTGAGGCTGCTTGACCCGTCTGCCTGCTTGCCTGCCCGGTATGGACCCCGGCAGCGCAGATGTGCAAAATGAGATGCAAGAAAAAAAGCCAGGGACCTCGTTCAAGTCGCGATCAGGAGTCGCTCCATGCCTGAGTGTTTGAGGAACTGGATGCAAGCAAGATCTCGCTTGTGGCTCAGCCTGTCGCTGGTGCTGTTGCTGCTCTCATGGCAAGCCCCGGTCCTTGGGGCAGCACCTTGCAGCCGGCCGCTGCGCCTGGCCATGATGGAGTGGCCGCCGTACTTTTATGCCAACGACAAGGGCGAGGCAATTGGCCATGACTTCGAGCTGATCCGTGCGGTCTTCAAAGAAGCCGGGTGCGGCTTGGAGCTGGGCGAGATCTTGCCGCGCAACCGTCGCTATGCGATGTTCAAAGCCGGTGAGTTGGATCTCATCCCGGGCGCTTCCGATACCCCCGAGCGGCGCGAGTACGCCTGGTTTGGTCGCGCCTATCGCATGGAGACAGTCAGCCTGTTCACCCTGCCGGCCAAGTTGCCGCTGTACCGGGACATCAGCGGCTTTCAGGACCTGCTCAGCCGGCGCATTCCTTTGTTGAGCCTGAATGCGGGATGGTTTGGCGTCGACTACGACCAGTACATCGGCCGCTTGCAAGAAGCCCGCTTGAGTTCGAGCTTCGAGACCTTTGAGAAAGGGCTGTTGATGTTGGCGCGCGAGCGTGGCGAATTGATCATGGCCGACCACGCCACCCTGCTGTACGAAGCCGCCCGCATCAAGATGGAACTCGCGCCGCTGCCCTACCACCCCTCCAATGCGCCGGTCCACCTGATGTTCAACAAGAAGACCGTCAGCGAAGAAGAGGTGCAGCGGCTCAATGCCGCGCAAGAACGGCTGGAAGCGCGCGGTGTTTTGCGCGCCATCAGGGCACGCTATGGCGTGCAGTACTGAGGCGGCTGAGGCAGCTGAGGGGCTTGGGTGCTGAAGGGATCAAGCGGGCTTGCAACAAATTCGTCATCGTCAGTGGCTAGAGTCTTCGCGGGATAAGTGCCGGTGTTTCAGACCCGGCGTGGAGATAGAGGGGGCCGACGAGATGAGGAAATCAAAGGCAATGAAATCCGGGCTTGGACTGCTCTGCGCCCTGCTTGCCCTGGCATCGATGAACGCGGCTGCAGCGGCAAGCTACCGGGATTTGATCGTGTTTGGCGACAGCCTGAGCGACAACGGCAACCACGCGGCGCAAAACGGCAAGGACCCAGGCCAGATCGTGACGGGCAATGACTACTATCCCTGGCAGGCTTATGCCAATGGCAGCTTCAGCAATGGGCCCGTCTGGGGTGAACGATTGGCGCAGCAACTGGGGCTGCCGGAGTTCAAGGCCTCGGCCCTGGGCGGCGGCAATTATTCTTATGCCTTTGCCAAGGTGCTCAGCAGCGGTAGCGCGGCGCCCTACAGCTTGCCAGAGCAAGTCAAGCAATATCTCGGTCGAACAGCAGGCGTTGCGGACGCTGATGCACTCTATGTCTTGGAAGGCGGAGCGAACGATTTGTTTTTCAATCGCAACACCGCTTGGAACTCCAGTGCCGCGGGCTTGTTGAGCACCCGATATGCCAATGCGATTGGGGCCATGGTCGACAAGCTTCAAGCCGCAGGAGCGCGACATATCCTGGTGTTGAATGTGCCCAACTTGGGCATTGCCCCGGGCGTGAGCAGTGAAGGCGTACAGATCAGCAGCAATGCTTCATTGCTGGCGCAAACAATGAATGCGGCCCTGAACCAGCGCTTGTCGATGGAAGGGCCTGATGTGCAGACCTTTGACTTCTATGGCCAATGGACGCAATGGCGTGCAGCGGGGCCGGGGGCTTCCGGTTTTGGCAACGTCAGCGACGCTTGCGGTGCACCGAGCTTGTCTTGTGACCCCAATACCGCGCTTTTTTGGGATGCCATCCATCCCACGGCCAAAGGCCACGCCGCAATGGCCGAGGCTTTGTTCGCCCAAGTCTCGCAAGTGCCTGAGCCCAGCACCGGCTTGCTTTTGAGCGCGGGCCTATTGGCTTTGCGGCGCCGGCAGGCCACGCGCACCGCGACGCCTCGCTCCATTTGACGGCTGCACCCCGCACTGCAGCGTGCAGCGCCGTGCTGCGGGGGGGGGGGGCCGTGGGCCGTGGGCCGTGTCATCGCTTAGGTATGACCGGCACCAGCTGTGAGCGGGTATCGCCGGCCTCAGCTGCGCGTGCTCTACATTACGCGAACTTCTGATTGCCGCTGAGCCGCCCGCGATGAAGCTTCGCTCTCTTGCCACTGCAATGCGCCTTGTAGGCGCTGTTTTTTTGTCTGGTCAGTGCCTTCGGATGTGGCCCAGGCTGGTGGGAGTGGCGGGGCTGCTTGCTGCTTTTTGGGGGGCACTGATACCCGCGGCGCAGGCGCATTTGTCCGCGCAGGCGCATGAGTGCATCAGCATCACGGCTCTGGAGTGGCAAACCCCTGAGGGGAACTGGCAGCCGCAGGCTTTGCCCGATGACTGGGGCGAGCGAGGCTTGCCGCGCCCGGGCATTGGGCGCTATCGGTTGCAGGTGCAACTGCCTGCTGTTGATGATGCGGTGCCGTGGGCTCTTTGGTCTGCACGCTTTCCGGTGCATCACCGGGTTTGGTTCAATGGTGCTTTGATCAGCGACACGCTGGATGTGCCCGACGCGCTGCAAGCGCGCACCGCCCCTGGCTTGCTGCGCCTGCCGGCTGCTTTGCGGCGCGAAGGGGGCAATGAGGTGTTGATCGAAGAAAAAGGCGGGCCGCGGGCCGGTCTGGGGGTCTTGTCGCTGGGCCCAGAGTTCGCCATCGAGCAGTTGGCGCGCAAGCATCGGCGCCTGTTTGTCGACACCACAAGAGCCCTGAATGGATTGGCCGGCGGCGTGGCTTTGTATGCGCTCTTGCTATGGGCCAGGCGGCGCAGTGAAGTGACCTTGGGCTGGTTTGGTGCCCTGGCTTTGGTGCTGGCCTTGCGAAACATTGTTTTCGTTGAACCGGCCATGCCCACCCCTGGGGGCTCCAGCTTGCTGATGTTTGGGCTGATCGTGGCCGTCAATCTGATGTTCGGATTTTTTGGCCTTTCTTTGGGCGCGCCGACTTGGCGGGCTTGGCGCTACTGGATCGTGTCGGTCGCGGTTCTCGCCCTCCTGGCAGGTTTATCGCGGGGAGGCGATCCAGCGGGGTTGGATCAGCTGCGTCGTTGGGTCTATCCGGTCTTGAGTGCCAATGCACTGGTGGCGGCGGGCTTGCTGGTGCGGGCCGCTTGGCGGCAAGGGCGACGCAGCTTCTGGCTCTTGGCCGGCTTGGGTTTGGGCTTTGTGCTCGCGGGTGTTTACGACATGCTCTTGCAAGCAGGGCGGCTGCCCCAGCACTGGGAGTTTGCGCTGCCCTGGATCAGCCCTTTGCTGGCGGTGTTGTATGGCGGCATGTTGGCGGCGCGCTTGGTTCGGGCCATGCAAGAAGCCGAGCGCGCCAGCTGGGTCTTGGAGCAAAGGGTGCGAGAACGCACGGTCGCTTTGGAGGCGAGCAATGCCGCCAAAACTCGCTTCTTGGCGGCCGCCAGTCATGATCTGCGCCAACCCATGGTGACCATCGGTGTGCTGATTGGCGTGCTGCGCGAGCAGCTGAGTTCGCCCGCGCAACAAGGCATCGTGGCGCGGGTGGACGAGGCCGTGGCGGCCATGGAAAGCCTGCTGGCGGGGCTCTTGGATTTGTCACGCTTGGAGTCTGGCGGTCTGCGCGTGGTGCAAGACGCAGTGGCGCTGGCGCCCTTGCTTCAGATGGTGGCAAGGCATGAACAAGAAGCCGCGGCGCGCAAGGGCTTGCAACTGCGTCTGCATGTGCCGGCGCATGCGGTGGTGCAGGGCGATGCGGTGCTGATTGAGCAGATTCTGCGCAACCTGATCAGCAATGCGCTGCGTTACACCGACCATGGCGGCGTGTTGGTGGGCGTGCGGAGTCGCGGCTCACGCTGGCGGGTTTCGGTGTGGGACAGCGGCCCTGGCATTCCAGCAGAGCAGCAGGCCCGGGTGTTTGAAGACTTTGTGCAGCTCGACAATCCGCAGCGCAAGCGTGAGCAGGGCCTGGGCTTGGGCTTGGCCATCGTGCGACGGGCGGTCAATTTATTGGGCACCCGAATCGAGCTGCGCTCGACCGTGGCCAAAGGCTCCTGTTTCAGTTTTGAGCTGCCGACGGCGATGCCCGCCAGCAAGGCTGTGGGCCCCGACCGACACCATGAGGACGGCGTGCCGGCGCCGCCGCAGTTGGCGGGGCTGCGGGTGGCCTTGGTCGAGGATGACGATGGGGCTCGCGGCGCTTTGACCTTGCGTTTGCAAGTTTGGGGCGCCGAGGTCTTGCCCTTTGCATCAGCCACCGAGACTGCGCTTTGCCTGAAGCAGGGCAAATGCCCGCCGCTGCACCTGTTGCTGACCGATATGCGTTTGCCAGGGGGCAGTGGGCTGGAGGTCGTTGCGCAAGTGCGAGCCGCCCAAGGGAAGGTGCCCGCACTCATACTCACGGGCAACACCGCCCCTGAGCAATTGGCCGAGCTGGCAGCCAGCGGACTGCAGGTGCTGCACAAACCCTTCCGCGCCGAGCAACTGGCTCAGGCTCTCAAGGCGGTGCTGCAAGGCTGAGTTTGCGCCAATGGCAGATTGGAAAGCCGACAAATCGGCCATTTGGCCGATAGCCCCGGCAGGCGGGCTTTTTTATATTGCCGGGCGTCATCTTTGTTCAGTTGAGACGCCGCCATGAAACCCAGCATCGCCCCTGCACCCCAGCCCCTGACGGCCCGCGCACCCCTGACCGCTTTGGCATTGAGCAGCTCGCTCTGGTTGAGCGCCTGCGGTGGAGGCGGCTCAGGGTCGGAGCCGGCGCCTGCGCCAGCCCCGGCTCCCGCACCGGCGAGCTTGGCTCTGTCCGGTGTGGTGGCCAAGGGCGCGGCGATCGGCGGGGCCTCCGTCACAGCCAAATGTGCCAGCGGCACCGGCACGGCCACTTCGGCCGCCGATGGGAGCTACAGCCTCAGCATCACCGCAGGGGCCTTGCCCTGCGTGTTGGAGGCCGTTGCCGGCAGCGAGAAGCTGCACTCGGCAACAACCACAAGCACGGCCAATATCACGCCCCTGACCGAGTTGATGGTGGCCCAGATGGCCGGCCAAACGCCCGCGACCTGGTTCTCTTCTGTGGCAGCGTCAGGCCTGACCGATGCGGTGAGCGCCGGCAAAGTCAGCGAGGCTCAAACAGCGGTGCAGGGCCTGTTGAGCGCCTCGGGCATTGATGCCAGCAAGGCGGGCGATTTCGTCAGCGGCAAGCTGGTGGCCGCTAACGGCAGCAATGCGGGCAATGATCAAGACAAGGCCCTGGATGCCTTGGCCGGCAAGATGAGTGAGGCCAGCATGAAGCTGGCCGACTTGGCCGAAACGGTGGCCAGCAGCAGCCCGGCAGGCTCCAGCAGCACCGCCACGCCGAGCAGCACTGCCAGCCCCTTGGCGCCTGAGCTCTTGCTCAAACCGGCTGCCGCCAGTTGCAGTGCTTTGCGCGCCACGGATTACTGGATCATCAATACCGGCGTGACGGGTGGCGCGGTTGAAAAGTTCAAGATCTCGATCGATGCCAACAAGCAGGCCTCCGCCGTGCCCTACACCAGCTTGGACGGCAGCACTTTGGCCAACACCAGCGTTGCGCTGGTGGCCAATGGCAAATGCCGCTTCAGCTCCAGCGATGGGTCGGATCTGGTGGTGGCGCCCTCCGGCGTGTTGGTGGGCAAGAACGAGGCCGGTCAAGCCTTTGTGGGCGTGCCGGTGCAGGCTCATACCTTGGCGGAATTGGCCGGTGACTGGAATGGCTTTGGCAGCGACACCGCAGAGGGCAGCAGCGGTGGCTGGACCTTTGGCTACGGCAGCTGGACTTTGAGCGCGAGTGGCAGCACCCAGTTCACGCAAGGCTGTTGGTATGACGGGCTTAGCGCCAGCACCTGCACGCCTATCCCTGACAGTGCGAAGGCCCTCAAGCGGCCGGTGGTGATGTTGGCGGACGGCAGTTTCACCACCAGTTCGGCGCCCGGCGAGTCGGGCGGTCCTTGGCTGGAACGCACCTTTGTCTATCGCTCGGGCCAGGGGGACTACTTCGCGATTGGCGCCAATGTGCAAACCCCGAACAGCAAGGGTGACGGCAGCGTCAGCTATGCGACCAAGCGGCGCACGCTCAGCCTGCCTGTGGTGGGCCCGGCCAATAGCAATTGGAATGTGTACTGGAACTGGGCGACCGGCAACTCCAGCACGCCCATCGACGTCAACACCCACACCATCCAATCGGTGGACAGCGCTGCCAACAGCTTTGTCCGTCTGTCGGGTTTGGCGGGTGAGGCCACGCACCCCGAAACCTTGTGGTTGAACAAACCGTTCTCTGGCTTCTGGCAACGCGATCAAGCCAGCGCCGTGCCCACCAGCGACGGCAAAACCACTTTTGTGCGTGCCGGCGTGTTCTTGAAGGCGGGCAGTGGCATCAGCGTTGTATTGCAGCCTTACCAAGACGCCAATCGCCCCGCTCGCATCGTGCTGTCGGTGGCCCAGCCGGGTTGAAGTCGGGCAATGGCCCGGGAGTGGGCTCAGTCTCCGTTCAGCCGCATGCCCAGGCGGGCCGCCGCGACAACGGCCTGCGTGCGGCTGCTCACCCCCAGGCGCCGATAGACATCTTCCAAATGGGTTTTGACCGAAGACTCCGACAAGCCGAGATGACGGCAAATCAGCTTGTTGGTGTGCCCCTCGATCAGCAAGCGCAGCACATCGGTCTGGCGCGGGGTCAGCTCGACCCGAGACGCTTCATGGGGCTCTGGCAGTCTGGCCAGCATCAAGGCGGGCAATGGGATGCCGCCCTGCAAGGCGGCCGTCAGGGCTTGCATGAGTTGGCGGCTGTCGGCCTGTTTGGGGATGTAGCCACTGGCCCCCATCTCGATGGCGGCTTGTATGGTTTCGGGCCGGTTGTCGGCCGAGAGAATCACGATGCGGACTGTGGGCGCTTGAGCCCGCACGGCGGAAATCGCTTCCAGTCCGCAACTATCGGGCAGGCTCAGGTCGAGCAGCACCAACTCAAAGCTCTGATCAGCCAGACTGCTCAAGGCCTCACGCAGGCAGTGGGCCCGCTGCACGCTGAGGGCGGGGAATTGGCTTTCGATCAGATAGGCCAGCGCATCGGCCAGCAGACGATGGTCGTCAACCAGCAACAGCCTCATGGGGCATTGCCAGCGATGGGGGCGACTTGCGTCTGGCCACAGGCGCAGGGCAGCTTTTGCCGCGTTGCGGGTGGCACAAAGACGCGGGAATTGATGCTGGAAGCAGCCATCGAGCTTGAGGGTGAAAAGGCGTCAAGGCGCCGATTGTGGCAGCGCAACAAGGCGGGGCGCTGAGGCTTGTTTCATGGCTGCAACAAGAGGCAAAGTGCCGAGCCTTAGAACCGGCGTCCCTTCGACGCTTCAGCCAAATCTTGCGGTCACAGCCGGCTTTATTTGTTTGTTTGTTTGTTGAGTACGAAGGAATGATGATGAACTCAAAACTATGGATGCTGACATTGAGCATTTCGCTGGCGCTTGTGGCTTGCGGTGGCGGTGAGCTCGGAGACGATGAGTCTTCCAATGCTTCCAACAGCAGTTCAAACAGCAGTTCAAACAGCAGTTCAAACAGCAGTTCAAACAGCAGTGGCAACTGCTCGAACTCTTACCCTGAAATCGCGTCCTTGAGCAGTGCGAGACTGAACAAGAACAAAGGCAATGCGCAGTGCACCACGGTGATTCAAGGCGCTGAGTCACTGCGGCAGGCTGCGATCAGTGCTTGCACGGCAGGGAACAAAAGTGCCGCTGACACCAACTACACCAACTACAAAAAATACGGACCGATTGCCGACGTCAACTGCCTGTGAGCCCAAGCCATAGCCGAACTTTGGGTGTGGCACTTCGGGTGTGAGGCTTTGGTGCTGAACTCGGGCACCAAAGCTGCAGTGCATCGACCGCACAAGCCTGGGTCTTGATCGAGCGCAAGCCGCCCCCATGTCTTTGTTGATACAGTGAAAACCCTAGGTTGACAAGAAGGAGGTGAAATGGCTGTGCATCGCATGTTCGGTTTGAGCTTGGGGCGCGTTGGCTTGGCTGCACTGCTGGCCTCGTTGGCGATGCCGCTCATGGCGCAGACGCAGACGGACACGTTTCAGGTGCGCATCGATATTCAAGGAACCTGTGTGGTTTTGAATGCCGATGACATTGACTTCGGCGCGACCAGCGCGCTGCCGGGCAATGGTGAGCGCAGCGGCAATATCCGGCTGCAGTGCACCAAGGACCTGCCTTTCAGTGTGGGCCTGGACGGGGGCAGCACCAGCGGCGATGTGAATGCCCGTGCACTGGAACATGCCAGTGGTGTTCGCATTCCTTACACCTTGACCCAGCAAAGCGCGGGTGGACCGAACTGGGGCAATGACAGCGCCTCCTCGGTCTCGGGTGTGGGTGCAGGTTTGGGCGCGGCCAATGAAATCGCTCTGACCGTCCATGCCAAGACCACCCTGAGTGGCCAAGAGCCTGCCGGTTTGTACACCGACACCATCACCGTCACATTGACCTACTGATAGACTGCGGCGCTCATGGAGGGGGACTCATGGGCGCTTCTTGGCAAGCCGGGGCGGCAGGTCTGGTTGTGATGGCTTCGGCCTTTGGCGCGGCGGCGGCTGGCTTGCAAGTGTCACCGGTGCGATTGCAGTTCGAGCCGAATCAGCCATCGCAGGTCTTGCTGCTCAATAACAGCGGTGAACAGGCGTTGAATGCCCAGGTGCGGGTACTTCGCTGGAGCCAGCGCGACCACCAAGACGTGTTGGACGCCAGCGATGACATCGTGGCCAGCCCAGCCATTGTGCGGGTGTTGCCGGGGCAGCCTCAAACCATACGAGTGCTGCGAACTCAGCAGATCAGCAGCGCCCTGGAACAAAGTTTTCGCATCTTGGTGGACGAGTTGCCGGGTTCGCCGACTGATGGGGCGCAAACACAGTCAGGCCTGCAACTGTTGATGCGCTATTCCATCCCGGTGTTCATCTCACCCAGCGTGTCTGGCCCCAATGCCAAAGCGCAGTTGGCGCAAACGCCCAGCTTTGATTTCAGCTTGCTCAGTGCCGCCGCTGTGCTTGATGCTTCGGGGCAGGCCTTTTTAGAGCTTCGCAATCCGGGGCCGCTGTCCTTGCGTATCAGCCAAGTGAGCGTCATTCAGCCCGATGGGGCGCAGCAGGTCTTGAGTGAAGGTCTGCTCGGCTATGTCTTGCCGCAGC
>CAMFGY010000010.1 GCA_945952065.1 uncultured Burkholderiales bacterium
CCAGCTCGGCCGGGGACTTGCACCCCGAAGATCGCGCCCATGCTGGGCGCACAAGAAAACGGCCCTGACGGGCCGTTTATCAGTTCAAAGCAATGTCGTGATCATTGCCTCGGGCACGTTCTCAACGCTTGGCCAATCGCTTCCAGGTTTCAACCACCGAATCCGGGTTGAGCGAGATCGACACAATGCCTTCACCCGCCAGCCATTCCGCAAAATCCGGGTGGTCGCTGGGGCCCTGACCGCAAATGCCGATGTACTTGCCGGTGGCTCGGCACGCGGTGATGGCGCGCGAAATCATGGCCTTGACCGCCGGATCGCGCTCATCAAAATCACCCGCCAACTGCTCCAAACCGGAGTCACGGTCCAGGCCCAAGGTCAGCTGCGTCAAGTCATTGGAGCCAATCGACATGCCGTCGAAATGCTCCAGGAACTGATCGGCCAAGATCGCGTTGCTCGGCACCTCGCACATCATGATGACGCGCAATCCGTCTTGGCCGCCCGTGGCGCCCCGCTTCAAGCCACGCTCGGCCAGCATGCCGACCACGCGCTCGGCCTGCCGCACAGTACGCACGAAAGGCACCATGATCTCGACATTGGTCAGGCCCATTTCGTTGCGCACGCGGCGCAGGGCTTCGCACTCCATGGCGAAGGCATCCGAGAACTCGCCACTGATGTAGCGCGAAGCACCACGGAAGCCCAGCATCGGATTTTCTTCATCGGGCTCGTAGCGCGAGCCGCCAATCAGCTTGCGGTACTCATTGCTCTTGAAGTCCGATAAGCGCACGATCACCGGGCGAGGAAAGAAGGCCGCGGCGATTGTGGCCACACCTTCGACCAATTTGTCGACGTAGAAGGCCCGTGGCGACGCATGACCACGCGCCACCGACTCGACCGCCTTTTTCAAATCCGCATCGATGTTCGGATAGTCAAGAATGGCCTTGGGGTGAACGCCGATATTATTGTTAATGATGAATTCCAAGCGGGCCAAGCCCACCCCTGCGCTGGGCATTTGCGCAAAGTTGAAAGCCAGCTGCGGATTGCCGACGTTCATCATGATCTTGATCGGGCAGTAAGGCAGCTCGCCTTGGTGCACCTCGCTGATCTCGGTTTCGAGCAGGCCGTCGTAGATGAAGCCCGTGTCACCCTCGGAGCAGACCACGGTGACCAACTGGCCATCCTTGAGCTTCTCGGTGGCGTCGCCGCAGCCGACCACCGCCGGAATTCCCAACTCGCGCGCAATGATGGCCGCATGGCAGGTGCGGCCGCCACGGTTGGTGACGATGGCCGAAGCCCGCTTCATCACCGGCTCCCAGTTCGGGTCGGTCATGTCAGTCACCAAGACGTCGCCGGGCTGGACGCGGTCCATTTCGCTGATGTGCGAGACCAAGCGCACCGGGCCGGTACCGATCTTTTGGCCAATCGCGCGGCCTTCAGCCAAGACCGCGCTGTGGCCCTTGAGCTTGTAGCTGTGCTCCACCTGACCTTCAGCCTGGCTCTTCACCGTTTCCGGGCGGGCCTGCAGGATGTAGAGCTGACCGTCAACACCGTCACGGCCCCACTCGATGTCCATCGCGCGGCCATAGTGCTTCTCGATGATCAGGGCATAACGCGCCAATTCGATGACTTCGGCATCGGCCAGCGAGTAGCGGTTGCGCGCTTCCGGCGCCGTGTCCACAGTCTTGACCAGGCGCCCCGAGGCCGCCTTTTCTTCCGGCGTGGCGAACTCCATGCGAATCAGCTTGGAGCCCAGATTGCGACGGATGATGGGCAGGCGGCCCTTTTCGAGCGCCGGCTTGTGCACGTAGAACTCGTCGGGGTTGACGGCGCCTTGCACCACGGTCTCGCCCAAACCATAGCTGGAGGTGATGAACACCACGTCCTTGAAGCCCGACTCGGTGTCGATGGTGAACATCACGCCGGCCGAGCCCAGATCGGAGCGCACCATGCGCTGCACACCGGCGCTCAGCGCCACATCGGCGTGGGCAAAGCCCTTGTGCACGCGATAGCTGATGGCACGGTCGTTGTAGAGCGAGGCGAACACCTCTTTCATCTTGTGCAGCACTTCTTCAATGCCGATCACATTCAAGAAGGTCTCTTGCTGACCCGCGAACGAAGCGTCCGGCAGGTCTTCGGCGGTGGCCGAAGAACGCACGGCAAAAGAAACGCCCGGGTTGTCGGCCGTCAACTTCGCAAAAGCACTGCGGATTTGCGCTTCCAAATCAGCGGGGAAAGGCTGCGCCTCCAGCCAGCCGCGGATTTCGGCGCCGGCCTCGGCCAGGGCGCGCACATCGTCGGTGTTCAAGCTGGCCAGTCGCGCCTCGATGCGCTTGTCCAAGCCCTCGTATTTGAGGAACTCGCGGAATGCATGCGCTGTGGTGGCAAAGCCGCCGGGCACGCGGACGCCCGAACTCGAGAGCTCCGAGATCATCTCGCCGAGGCTGGCGTTCTTGCCGCCAACCACCTCGACGTCAGTCATCCTCAGATTCTCAAAGGGAACGACCAGGGCGGTCGGCTCAAAGCGTGTGGACATGGGAATACTCCGTGATGTTGAAAATTCCTGAGTCCCGCCGCAGCGCCTGGAGTCTGGGCTCGAGCGCTGCCCCGGTCGTCCACACAGTCACTCAGCCCAAGAATTCTGCATTCTTGTTCTAGCCCGGGCTGGAGTGTTTCTTGAAAACTGCGCATGACGGCTGGCGGTTGATTGCGAGCGATTCTACGGGTTACATCGCCGTATGATGAACAAACACTCTAGAGCGACTCAACCATGCCTCATCGCACCGTGTACTTTGTCTCGGACGGCACCGGGATCACTGCTGAAACCTTCGGTAACTCGATCCTGGCCCAATTCCCCAACAAGCCGCGCCATGTGCGCCGCCCTTTTGTTGACACACCCGAAAAGGCGCATGCCGTGGTGCGTGAGATCAACGAAACCGGCGAGCGCGAAGGCAAGCGCGCCATCGTTTTCGCCACCTTGGTGGATCGTGAGGTGTTGAAGATCGTGCGCGACCACTGCCAGGCGCGGGTGCTCGACATGTTCGGCACCTTTATCGAACCGCTGGAAGAAGAGTTCGAGGTCAAATCCAACCACCGGGTGGGGCGTTTTTCCGATGTGGCGCGCAGCCAGGAATACCACGACCGCATCGAGGCCATCAATTTCTCGCTGGCCCATGACGACGGCCAGTCGTCCAAGAACCTGGACGTGGCCGATGTGGTGTTGGTGGGCGTGTCGCGCAGCGGCAAAACGCCCACTTCGCTGTACTTGGCCATGCAGCACGGCATCAAGGCCGCCAACTATCCCTTGATCCCCGAGGACTTTGAGCGCGGCCGTCTGCCCGACACCTTGGCACCGCACAAGCGCAAATGCTTCGGCCTGACGATTGACCCCGAGCGGCTCAGCCAAATTCGCAACGAACGCCGCCCTGGCAGCAAGTACGCCGACCTGATGAATTGCCGCTACGAAGTCAATGAGGCCGAAGCGATGATGAAGCGCGAAGGCATTTCATGGCTGTCGTCCACGCACAAGTCGATCGAGGAAATCGCCACCACCATCTTGCGAGACCTGCGCCCCGACCGCCTCATTTACTGAGTGCGCGCTTCAGTCAGGGGGGCAGCAGGCGCTGCCGCGCGGATTCATACAAGCAAATTGCGGCCGCACTGCCCACATTGAGCGACTCTTCGCCACCCGGCTGGGGAATGCCCACCGTCAGCTGGCAGCGCTGCATCAGTTCGGCCTGCACCCCCTGCCCTTCATGGCCCATCACCCAAGCGCAAGGGCTGGGCAGGCGGACCTGGTGGAGTTGCGCTTGCGCATAGGAGCTGGTGGCCACCAGAGGCAGCTGCAAGGCCTCCAAATCGGCAGGGGCCAAGCCCTCGATCAAATGCAGGCCGAAGTGCGCCCCCATGCCGGCACGCAAGACCTTGGGCGACCACAGGGCCGCCGTGCCCTTCAGGGCCAAGACTTGGCGAAAGCCCATGGCTGCAGCGCTGCGCAAAATCGTGCCCACATTGCCAGCGTCTTGCAGACGGTCCAAGACCACAGCGTCGAGCCCAGGTTTGATGGCAGGCTTGTCGTCATGCGGAACTTCAAAACCAATTTGGGCGGGCGACTCCAGACCACTGACGGTTTTGAACAAGGCCGTCGGAAGCACCAACTGCTTGGGCGCGGCGTCCGCCAAGGCCCGCAAGACAGGATCGGCCGCCGCCGCTTCGGTCAGCACCGCCAATGTGACGGGATAGCCGCGCTGCAGGCAGGCGCGCACCAAGTGGTCGCCCTCCAACCAGATCGAACCCAGCTTGCGGTAAGCGCCGCCATCTTGGCTCAGTTTGCGCAAGCGCTGCAAAGCCGGGTTGTCACGCGAAGTGATGTGTGAGACCTGGCTCATGGTTTCTCCAACAAAATCTCTCGAACCGGGCCAAAGCTGCGGCGGTGCCAGGACGTCACGCCATGCTGGCGCAAAGCCGCCAAATGCTCGGCCGTGGGATAGCCTTTGTGGCCCGCAAAGCCATATTCAGGATGGGCCTCATGCATGGCCAGACATTGCCGATCTCGCGTGACCTTGGCCAGGATGGAGGCCGCCGAGATGGCTTGCACCTTGGCATCGCCTTTGACAATGGCCTCCGCAGGGATCTTCAAGACCGGCAGCCGGTTGCCATCCACCAAAACCAAATTCGGCTTCAAGCGCAGGCCTTCTACGGCTCGGCGCATCGCCAACAGGGTGGCCTGCAAAATGTTCAAGGTGTCGATCTCCTCGACGCTGGCTTGCGCGATGCAGCAGCACAAAGCCTTGGCGCGGATTTCATCGAACAGGCGCTCGCGCTTCTTTTCGGTCAAGGCCTTGGAGTCGGCCAAACCTTCAATCGGATTGACGTCATCCAAGATCACCGCCGCAGCCACCACCGGCCCGGCCAGCGGCCCGCGCCCGGCTTCATCCACCCCGGCCACCAGCCCGCTGACGTTCCAGGCCAGGCCGAGCTGCTCAGGCGCGGCCAATGACTTGCGCGATCGCATCGCTTGCCTTCTGGGCGGTGTCACAACGCAGCAGGTGGTGTTGCTGCTCAAAGCACTGCTGGGCACAGGCGTAGCGGGCCGCATCATCCAACCAAGCCAGCCCTTCGCGCGCCAAAGCGTCCGGGGTGCAAGCGTCTTGAATCAGCTCGGGCACGACAAACTCTCGGGCCAACACATTCGGCAAACCCACCCAGGGCTGATAGTTGCGGCCCTTCATGCGCCACCAATTGAGCGCATGCATGCGGTAGGCAATCACCATGGGACGCTTGAACAGGGCCGCCTCCAGCGTGGCCGTGCCGCTGGCTACCAGGGTCACATCGCAGGCGGCCAAAGATTCATGAGAGCGCCCATCCAGCAGTTGCAAATCCAGCGCCGGCGCATGCTGCCGCAGCAAAGGATCGACCAAGGCGCGCATGCCCGGCGCCACCGGCATCACAAAACGCAAGTCCGGCCGCGACTTGCGCATCAGCACCGCCGCCTTCAAAAGAGGCTCGGCGATGTAGGCAATCTCGCTGCGCCGGCTGCCCGGCAACAAGGCCACCACGGTGTCAGACTCACCCAGGCCCAAAGCCGCGCGCGCCTGTGTCTTGGGCGGGGTCAAGGGAATCGCATCGGCCAAGGGGTGGCCGCAATAGCTGGCCCCAATGCCATGCGAGCGCAGCAACTCGGGCTCAAAAGGGAACAGGCACAAGACATGGTCGGCCGAGCGCTTGATCTTCTCGACCCGCTCCGCCCGCCAGGCCCAGATGGAGGGGCAGACAAAATGCACCGTCTTGATGCCGCCTTCGCGCAAGCGCTGCTCCAGGCCGAAGTTGAAGTCCGGCGCGTCAATGCCAATGAAAGCCGCGGGCTTGTCTTGCAGCAGTCGATCGCCCAATTGCTTGCGAATCGACAGCAACTCACGCAGGTTCAGCAAGGCATCAACATAGCCAAACACGGACAGCTTCTCGCTGGGCCACCAGGCTTCAAAACCCTGGGCCAGCATCTTGGGGCCACCGATGCCCTGCGCCTGCAAATCCGGCCAACGCGCCTTCAAGCCACCCATCAAAAGACTGGCCAGCAAATCGCCGGATGCTTCGCCGGCCACCATGCCAAAGCGGGGCGCGGACTGGTTCATGGAGATGTTCAATTCAGCGCACGATGCCGCGAGACGCCGCAGCCAAGAAGTTCAGCATCAGCGCAATATCGGCCTGCGAGTCGGCATCGGTCTCTGAGGCCTGCAAGTCGCCCAGAGCGGCCACCGCCTGCTCCAGCGTCAAGGATGACCGGTACAAGAGCTTGTGCATTTGCTTGATCACGGCCAAACGCTCGGCGCCAAAGCCACGACGACGCAAACCCACCACATTGACCGCTCGCGCCGTCAACGGGTTGCCGTCCACCGTCATGAAGGGGGGCACGTCTTGGGCCACATGGGCCTGAAAGCCGATCATGGCGTGCGAACCCACCCGCATGCGCTGCAGCATGCCAGTCAAACCGCCGACCGTGACCCAATCGCCGATCTCCACATGGCCGGCCAAGGTCACGCCATTGGCCAAGACATTGTGATGACCCAGCACCACGTCATGCGCCAGATGTACATAGGCCATGATCCAGTTGTCATCGCCGAGCTGGGTCACGCCCTTGTCTTGCACGGTGCCGGTATTGAAGGTGCAGTATTCGCGAATGGTGTTGCGGTCACCAATCACCAGCCGGGTCGGCTCGCCCGCGTACTTCATGTCTTGCGGCGCCGCGCCGATCGAGTTGAACTGGAAGATCGTGTTGTCGCTGCCGATGGTGGTGTGGCCTTCGATCACGCAGTGCGGGCCGATCTGGGTGCCCGCAGCGATGCGCACATGGGGGCCAATCAAGCTGTAGGCGCCCACGCTGACCGAGCTGTCAAGCTCGGCAGCGGGGTCAACAATCGCGGTGGGGTGAATCTTGGTCATGCTGCGCGCCCGGGGCTGAGAGGTTCAGGCATCAATGCGACGCATGGTGCACAAGAGCTGCGCTTCAGCGGCCAGTTGATCACCCACCAAGACCTTGCCGGAGAACTTGAAGATGCCGGCTTTAGCCCGCTCCAGCGTCACGTCCAGCAAAATCTGATCGCCGGGCTCCACAGGCCGCTTGAAACGCGCGTTATCAATGCCCGCAAAATAAACCACGGTGCTGTCATCCAAGACGATGTCGGAACTCTCCAGCGCCAGCAATGTGGCGGCTTGTGCCATGGCTTCGAGCATCAACACGCCCGGCATCACCGGACGATGCGGGAAGTGACCTTCAAAAAAGGGTTCATTGATGCTGACATTCTTCAGCGCCAGGATGCGCTTGCCTTTTTCGATCTCAAGCACACGGTCCACCAGCAAGATGGGGTAGCGGTGTGGCAGTTTCTTGAGAATTTGGTGAATGTCCATCATGATGAATTTTTCTTTTCCTGCGCTTGTTCAAGCGCTTTTTCAAGGCTCTGCACGCGCTGACGCAGGGCATGCAGGTTCCGTAAGGTTGCGGCGTTCTTTTCCCAACTCGCATTGTCGTCGAAGGGGAACACGCCGCTGTAAAGGCCGGGTTTGTGGATGCTGCGGCTGATCAAGGTGGCGGCCGACACATGAACATGATCGGCAATCGTCAAATGCCCCACGATATTGGCGGCACCGGCGATGGTGCAATGCGCGCCGATGCGGGTGCTGCCGGCAATTGCGGTGCAACCCGCGATGGCCGTATGCCGTCCGATATGCACGTTATGGGCTATCTGCACAAGATTGTCGATCTTGACGCCCTCTTCCAACACCGTGTCGTCCAAAGCGCCGCGGTCCACACAGCTGTTGGCACCGATTTCAACCTCGTCGCCAATACGCACCGCCCCCAACTGCTCGATCTTTTCCCAGCGACCACCACCCGCCGCGCCAGTGGACGCAAAGCCAAAGCCATCAGCCCCAATCACCACGCCACTGTGGATGATGCAGCGTTCGCCAATTTGGCAGCCGAAGCCGACCGTGACATTCGCTGACAGGCGAGTTCCCGCGCCGATTTCAGCACCCTGCCCGATCGCACAATGGGCGCCAATGCGGGCACCATCGCCAATGCGCGCATGCGCTTCAATCACGGCCAGCGCGCCAATGTCGACCCCTTGGCCCACTTGGGCACTCGGGTCAATGACGGCACTGGGATGAATGCGCGCCGGGCTCAAGGGCCGGACTCTGGACGCCCACCACTGGGTCAGGCGCGCAAAGTACAAATAGGGATCAGGGGTGACGATGGCCGGGCCTCGGCTCGAGGCCAACTCGGCAAGCGCCGGCGCAACAATCACACAAGCAGCCAATGAAGAACTCAGTTGCGACTGATACTTCGGGTTGGCCAAAAAGCTCAGCGTTGTGGGCGTCGCCGCTTGAAGCGGGCCCACTCGCTCGATCAGCAAGGTCTTGGCTGCGGATTCGGAGGCACCATGAAGATCGCCGCCCAAGGCGGCGATCACTTCAGCCAGAGTGACGGCAGCCACCGATCACTTCTGGGCGTTCAGCGTGTCGATCACTTTCTTGGTGATGTCCACGCGGGCGCTGACGTTCAGCGCATCCTGCACGATCAGGTCGTACTTCTCGGACTCGAAGATTTGCTTGATGACGCGATTTGCACGCTCAACCACTGCGCCCAGTTCTTCGTTCTTGCGCTGGTTCAGGTCTTCTTGCCATTCACGGCGCTTGCGCTGCAGATCACGGTCCACTTCCACCAGATCGCGCTGGCGACGGTTGCGCTCGGCTTCGCTCAGGGTGGGGGCGTCTTTTTCCAGCTTTTCAGCCGACAGGCGCAGCTTGTTTTCCTGCTCCTTCAGGTCCTTCTCGCGCTTGCCAAATTCAGCTTCCAACTTCAGCTGAGCCGTCTTGGCCAGATTGGCCTCACGCAGCACACGCTCGCTGTTGACATAGCCGATCTTGAGTTCTTGCGCCTGCACGCCCAGTGCCGACACAGTCATGAGGGCGGCCAAAGCCACCGAATTCAACAGCTTGCTCTTCATCAGAATGCGTTCCCGATCTGGAATTGGAATGGTTCTATTCTATCTGTGGGTTTCTTGCGCAAGGGCTTGCCGTAACTGAGGCGAAGTGGGCCCATCGGCGAGATCCAACTCAGACCGATACCCACCGAGGAGCGCACCGTGTCGTAGTCGAGCTTTTCATTCGGGCCCCACACATTGCCCGCATCAATGAAAGTGTAAATCCGGAAGGTCTTGTCATTGCCGCTGCCGGGCACCGGCAAATACAACTCGGCATTCAGGTTAACTCGGCGATTGCCACCAATGCGCGTGCCGGTCACGTCCACCGGGCCCAGGGAGCCTGCTTCAAACACCCGGACGGAACCCAGGCCACCGGCATAGAAGTTCTTGAAGATGGGATAGGGTTTATCGCCCATGCCCACGCCCCAACCCAGTTCACCGTTCACACCCACGGTGATCTTGTTGGTGATCGGCAAGAACTGCTGGTATTGCATGTTCAAGCGCGCGTAGCGTGCATCACCCAGTCCACTCAGCTCCATATTGATGCGCTGATACTTGCCCACCGTCGGAGAAATGATGCTGTCGCGGTTGTCACGCTGCCAGCCAATGGTGAAGGGATAAGAAACACTGTCCTGTCCGAACAAGCGGCCATACAGCAAATAGCTGTTGGGCAAGCCGGAGGAGGTGGTCATCTTGGTGCGCTCGTAACCGATGCCGAAAAACACCGTGTCGAGTTCAGAGAAAGGCACACCAAAGCGAATCGAAGCGCCTTGCGTCACCAATTCAAACTGCTCGCCCAAATTGTTGTAGGGCTTTTGCGTGCGGTAGAACAAGTCCAAGGCGCGCGAAACGCCATCCACCGTGAAATACGGGTCGACCGTGCTGAGCACCAAGGTGCGGCCCGTCGAGGCCGTCGAGACCTCCACGCCCAGATAGTTGCCCGAGCCAAAGACATTGTCCTGTTTGATGGCGCCGGTAAAGGACAGCTTTTGCTGGCTGGAGTAGCCCGCGCCGATCTGGATATTGCCGGTCGGGCGTTCCACCACGTTCAGCACCACATCCACCTGATCCTGTGCGCCAGGCACTTCGCTGGTATCGATGGTGACTTCTTTGAAATAGCCCAAACGCTCCACGCGGTCGCGTGAGGCCTTGATCTTCTGGCCGTCATACCAAGCCGACTCGAATTGCCGGAACTCGCGGCGGATCACTTCATCGCGGGTTCGTGTATTGCCGGAGATGATGACCTTGCGAACATACACCCGGCGCTGAGGCTCACCCATGAAGGTGACCACCACCTGGCCGGAGGCACGGTCGATTTCTGGACGCGAGTCCACCCGCGCAAACGCGTAGCCAAAAGTGCCGTACAGGTCGGAGAAGGCCCGCGTGGTCTGCGCCACGGCTTCACCTTGATAGGGTTGACCGGGCTTGAGAACAATCAAGCGCTTGAAATCTTCTTCTCGACCGAGGAACTCTCCTTCGAGCTTGACGCCCGTCACGGTGTACTGCTGGCCTTCGCTGACGGTGATGGCGATATTGATGCTTTGCTTGTCGGGCGAAATCGTCACCTGCGTGGAGGTGACCGCAAACTCCAAATAGCCCCGATTCAAGTAGTAGGAGCGCAGGGTCTCCAAATCGGCGTTCAGCTTGGCGCGGGAATATCGATCGGTTTTGGTGTACCAAGTCAACCAGCCGCTGCTGGTCTGCTCCAACAGGCCCACCAAGGTGCTCTCTGAAAAGACCGAACTGCCCAGGATGCGAATTTCACCAATCTTGGCCGGCTCCCCTTCACTGACCGTGAAGCTGACGTTGACCCGATTGCGCTCCAGCGGCGTGATGGTGGTCGTGACTTCCGCGCCGTATAGGCTGCGGGTCAGATATTGGCGCTTCAACTCTTGCTCGGCGCGGTCGGCCAAAGCCTTGTCAAAGGGCTTGCCTTCACCAATGCCCACATCCTTCAGGGATTTGGTCAGGGCTTCGGTATCGAACTCCTTCAGGCCCACAAAGCTGACGTTGGCAATGATGGGGCGCTCCTCAATCATCACCACCACAGCCGCGCCATCGACACTGATGCGCACATCTTTGAACAAGCCCGTGGCAAACAGCGCGCGAATGGCAGCGGCGCCTTTGTCATCGTTGTAGTTGTCGCCAATGCGGAAGGGCAAAGACGCGAAGACCGTGCCCGGGTCGGTGCGCTTGAGACCCTCGACACGGATGTCCTTCAACACAAAGGGATCCACGGCCCAGGCTACGCCTGACTGCAGAGCGGCCACCAAGGCCAAGGTCAGGGCTGAGGGGCGCATACGCGCGCCCATTCTTAGAGATGAGGACATGCAGATAGAGTCAATGCAGGCCCGTCAAGCGGGCCACGTCGTTGGAAAGGGCGAGGACCATCATCAGCATCAGGATCAACGCACCTGCGCGCTGCAGCTGCGTTTGCCACCACTCCGATACGGGGCGGCCGCTCAAACCCTCGAAAAGATAATACATCAGGTGTCCGCCATCGAGCATTGGCAAGGGCAGCAGATTGAGCACGCCCAAGCTCACACTCACCAGGGCAAGAAAGCTCAGGTACTGCGCCAATCCGGAGCGCGCCGACTGACCGGCAAAGTCGGCAATGGTCAAGGGACCACTCAGGTTTTTCAAAGAGGCTTCGCCCACCAGCATGCGGCCGAAGACTTTCAGTGTCATGGTGGAGACATCCCAGGTGCGCTGCGCGCCGCCCAGCAGGCCATCAACAAAGCCACGGCTCACCTTGACCATTTCGGGCGCGCCACCCACCATGGCCTCTATGCGCCCTATCGCTTTGCCGCCCTCATCGACCCGTTTGGGCGTAACTTCAAGTTCAAGCGTGCGACCCGCGCGCTCAATACGCCAAACCGAGGTCCGCACCGAGCCCTCCTGCGCCGATTGACGAATCAATTCGCGCAGCCCGGCCGCATCTGAAATGGCCATGGCATCGACGGCCAAAACCCGATCACCGGCTTGTAAACCCGCCAAATCAGCCGCACCGCCGGGCGACACCTTGCCCAGCACCGCCTCACCCAGGGGCGAGAAGCCCAGCTTGCGGACGGTGGCCGCGTCAAACTCATGTGAGCCCAGGCGATGGGTTTCCAGCATCAAGCTGCGGTGCCCTTGGCCATTGCGCCCGCCCACATCCAGATGCAAGGGCTCCCCCTGAGCCATGGCTTCCGATGCGCGCGACAACAACTCCGAGTAAGACTGGATCTCACGCCAGCTTTGCCCGTCCAAAGAGGTGGCGCGCACCAAGTCGCCAGCCTGCAACCCCGCGCGCGCAGCCAATGACTGCGCGGCAGGCGTGCCCATCAAGGCGCGCGGTTCTTGAGTGCCCACCCACAAAGCCGCCGCGAACAAAAACACCGCCAACAAAAGATTGGCCAGCGGGCCGGCTGCGACCACCGCAACGCGATGACGCAGCGGGCGGTTGTTGAAGGCCTGATCCCTCAACTCGGGTGCCACCGGCCCTTCCCGCTCGTCCAACATGCGCACATAGCCACCCAGCGGCAGCGCGCACAGCGTGAATTCGGTGGCATCCGGTCCGTTTTGCCGTCGCCAGATCACCTTGCCAAAGCCCACCGAGAAACGCAGCACCTTCACGCCACAAGCGCGGGCCACACGGTAATGACCGTACTCATGCACGGCCACCAACACGCCCAGAGTCAGCAAGAAGGCGAGCACGGTGCTCATGGCGTCATTCCAGCAATCAAGTCGCGGGCATGGCGGCGCGCTCGGGCATCCAGCCCCAACAGGCCATCGACGCTGCTGCACTCGCCCGCTTCGGGCTGCACCGAAGCCAGGCTTTGGCTGTTGACGCGGTAAATCTGGTCAAACCGCAAGCGCCGCGAAAGGAAGGCCTCCACCGCCTCCTCATTGGCGGCATTCAACACCGCCGTGGCGCCTTCGGGTCCACGCAAAGCCTGCCAGGACAAATACAGCCCAGGGAAGCGCGCCTCATCGGCCTCTTCAAACGCCAGCGAGGGGCTGCTCAAGAGATCCAGTCGGCTAGCACCGGCTTCGATGCGTTCGGGGAAAGACAAGCCATAGGCAATCGGCACCCGCATATCGGGCGTTCCCAACTGCGCCAGCACCGAGTTGTCGCGACACACCACCATCGAATGGATGATGCTTTGCGGATGGATGATGACCTTGATTTGCTCAGGCGTCAGATTGAAAAGCCATCGTGCTTCGATGACCTCCAAAGCCTTGTTCATCATGGTGGCCGAATCCACCGAGATCTTGCGACCCATCACCCAGTTCGGATGAGCGCAAGCCTGCTCTGGCGTCACTCCGGCCAGGGTGGCCGGATCGCGTTGACGGAAGGGGCCGCCCGAGGCGGTCAACACAATGTGATCGATGCGTTGCGCCCAGGTTGAGCGATCTTCAGGCAGACATTGAAAGATCGCCGAATGCTCGCTGTCGATCGGCAGCAAAGTGGCACCGCCCTGCTGCACCGCTTGCATGAACAGCGCCCCACCGACCACGATGGCTTCCTTGTTCGCCAACAGCAGCCGCTTGCCCGCGCGGGCGGCGGCCAAGCAAGGCGCCAGGCCTGCGGCACCAACAATGGCCGCCATCACCATGTCGACCTCTTCATGGGCGGAAACTGCGGCGAGGCTGTCCATGCCGTCCAAGACTTCGGTCTTGCTGCCCTGCTCGCGCAGCAGTTCGCGCAACTGCTGTGCCAGCTTTGCATCTGGCAGCACGGCAAAGCGTGGTTTCCAGCGCAGGCATTGCGCCAACAAGGCGTCAACACGGCTCATGGCCGTCAGCGCAAAAACTTCGTAGCGCTCCGGGTGGCGGGCCAGCACATCCAGCGTGTTGACGCCGATGGAGCCGGTAGAGCCCAGCACCGTGATGCGCTGAGGACGGGAGTAACTAGTCATTGAAGAGGACTCAAAGAACTCAGGGCCAGGGCGAGCGGGAACACCGGCAGCAAGGCATCGACACGATCCAACACCCCGCCATGCCCGGGCAGCAACTGGCTGCTGTCTTTGGCGCCGGCAGCACGTTTGATCAGCGACTCAAACAAATCGCCCACCACGCTCATGCCCGCCAAAAACACCAAGGCCAGCAAACCCACGGGCAGCGAGTGGCGCTGCAACAGCAATTGATAAAGACTGGGCGAATCCACACCGAACTGCACATCGATGTAATAGGTCCAGACAAAGGCCAAGGCGATCACGCCCAACATGCCAGACCAAACACCCTCCCAGCTCTTGCCAGGGCTGATCGACAGGGCCAGCTTGCGCCGCCCAAAAGCGCGCCCACCAAAGTAAGCGCCGGTGTCGGCCACCCAGACCAGGCAAAAAATCGACAGGAGAAAATTGATGCCGGTGCTCTTGGCCTGCACCATGGCCAACCAAGCCGCAATCAAAGCCACCAGGCCCAACAGCATGCGCAAGGGCTTGGCGGCATGAGGCCATCGTTCAGGCCCGCCGTGCAGCGCATAGCCTCCACCCAAGACCCAAATCAAGCCAGCCGACAACCAGCACCACGCCGGTGCAACCTGCATATGCAGTGCCCAATAACTGGTCCAGGCGCCGGTCGCAACCGCAGCGCCGAAACTCAGAGCTGCCAGCCCCGTGATGCCGTTCAAGCGCGCCCATTCCCAACCAGCGGCCGAGATCATCAACAGGGTCAACAGGGCAAAGGGCAAAGTGGCCTGGGCAAACAAGGCCGGCAACAGCACCAGCAGCAGCACCACAGCGGTGATCACGCGGGTTTTCAGCATGGGCTGCGCTCAAGCACCGACCGCAGCCGGCGTCTCCTTCACGCCTCCGAAACGCCGATCGCGTTCGCGGAAAGCTTCGATTGCTGCATCCAACTGCGCCTCACCAAAATCTGGCCACAGGCAGTCAGAAAACACAAACTCGGTATAGGCCACCTGCCAGAGCAGGAAGTTGCTGATGCGGAGCTCGCCCCCAGTACGGATGAACAGATCCGGGTCCGGCGCATAGTTCATCGCCATGAACTCGGACAGCTTGGCCTCGGTCAAATCCTGAGCTTGCACGCCGGCCTGCATGGCCGCTTTGCAAGCCTGCACGATGTCCCAACGCCCGCCGTAATTGAAAGCCACTGACAGAGTCAGCTTGCTGTTGTGCGCCGTGGCGGACTCCGCTTCGTTCCAAGCGTTGCGCAATTTGACCGAGACCGCCTCACGATCCCCGATGATGCGAATGCGCACACCCATGGCGCCCATGCGGGCCAAGTAGCGAGACACAGCCGCCAGCACCAAGCCCATCAGACCCGAGACCTCATCGCTGGGGCGTTTCCAGTTCTCGGAAGAGAAGGCATAGACCGTCAGGTGCTCGATATCGCGGTCGATGCAGGCTTGCACCACCTTGACCAAGGTATCGACGCCTTGCTTATGCCCAAAGAAACGCGGCAAGAAACGCTTTTTTGCCCACCGGCCATTGCCATCCATGACGATGGCCACATGGCGCGGCACGATTTTGTTGTCATTGCTCACTGCGACTTGTCTCTCGTGCTCAGCGTGTCGGCGCTCAAACGGCCAGAATTTCGGCTTCCTTGGCCGCCACCAAACGATCGATTTCCGCAATGGTGCGATCGGTCAGCTTCTGCGCTTCATCGAGACTGCGACGCTCGTCGTCCTCGCTGATCAGCTTGTCTTTGGTCAGCTTCTTGGCCTGCTCATTGGCTTCACGTCGCAGATTGCGCACCGCGATCTTGGCGTCTTCACCCGCATTGCGAACCACCTTGGTCAGATCGCGACGGCGTTCTTCGTTCAGCGGCGGCATCGGCACACGAATCAGTTCGCCTTGCGACGAGGGGTTCAGGCCGAGGTCCGACTCACGGATGGCTTTTTCAATCTTGGCGCCCATGCCTTTTTCCCAGGGCTGCACACTGATGGTGCGAGCGTCAAGCAGGGTCACGTTGGCAACTTGGGTAATGGGCACCATGGAGCCGTAATAGTCCACGCTGACCTGATCAAGAATGCCCGGGTGAGCGCGCCCCGTGCGGATCTTGTGCAATTCGTTCTTCAGGGCCTCCACCGACTTTGCCATCTTGGTTTCGGCGTTCTGCTTGATGTCTGCAATGCTCATATCTCTAAACCTTGAAAAGCTGATTCACCTTAACGCATGAAGCCACTCAAACGTGGACCAGCGTGCCTTCATCTTCACCCATCACCACCCGCTTGAGCGCTCCTGGCTTGAGGATGCTGAACACCCGGATAGGCAGTTTCTGGTCGCGGCACAGCGCAAAAGCGGTGGCATCCAGAACCTGCAGGTTCTTGGAAATCGCCTCATCAAAACTGATGCGCGAGTAACGTGTAGCGCTCGGATCCTTCTTGGGGTCAGCCGTGTAGACACCATCCACCTTGGTGGCCTTCAAGACGACTTCTGCGCCAATCTCGGCGCCGCGCAAGGCAGCCGCCGTGTCGGTGGTGAAGAAGGGGTTGCCGGTGCCTGCTGCAAACACAACGACCTTGCCCTCTTCCAAATACTGCAAGGCCTTGGGGCGCACATAGGGCTCCACCACCTGCTCGATGCCAATTGCGGACATCACACGCGCCACGATGCCTTCTTGACGCATGGTGTCGGCCAGCGCCAGCGAGTTCATCACGGTGGCCAGCATGCCCATATAGTCCGCGGTCGCACGGTCCATGCCAACCGAACCGCCAGCCACGCCACGGAAGATATTGCCGCCGCCGATCACAACGGCCACTTCAACGCCGGCTTGCGTGACTTCCCGAATTTCTTGCACCATGCGCACGATGGTGGCGCGATTGATGCCAAAAGCGTCATCGCCCATCAGGGCTTCGCCGGAGAGCTTGAGCAGAATGCGTTTGTGGGCGGGCATAGGGACCTCTTGATGCTGTGTTGCTGCGGTGTTCTCAAACCAGTGCCGCGCCGAATCCACCTCGTGAGCAGACCCATGCAGCGGCACAAGTGTAAAGGGCGCCAGAGGCGCCCTTTTTTGCTTCGGAGCTTATTGCCCCTTGGCGGCGGCGACTTGCGCGGCCACTTCGGCGGCGAAGTCATCCACCTTCTTCTCAATGCCTTCACCCACCACGTAGAGCGTGAAGCTCTTCACCTGGGTGGCCTTGTCCTTCAGCATGGCGCCAACGGTTTGCTTGCCGTCGGCAGCCTTCACGAAGACCTGGTCCAGCAGCGAGACTTCCTTCAGGAACTTCTGCACCGAGCCTTCCACCATCTTGGCGACGATGTCAGCAGGCTTGCCCGACTCAGCGGCCTTCTCAGCAGCGATCTTGCGCTCCTTTTCCACCAGCTCAGCCGACACTTCGGCGGCCGACAGCGCAGCAGGCTTCATCGCGGCGACGTGCATGGCGACGTCCTTGGCGGCGACATCGTCACCTTCGAACTCGACCATCACACCGATGCGGGTGCCATGCAGGTAGGAGGCCAGCTTGCTGCCGCTGGCGTAACGCTGGAAGCGACGGATCGACATGTTTTCGCCGATCTTGCCGATCAAGCCCTTGCGCACGTCTTCCACGGTCGGGCCGAAACCTTCTTGCGACAAAGGCAGTGCCGACAGAGCAGCCACATCGGCTGGGCCTTCGGTGGCGATCAGGCCAGCGACGGCGTTGGTGAAGGCCAAGAACGCGTCGTTCTTGGACACGAAGTCGGTTTCGCAGTTCACTTCCAGCAGCGCACCCACGCCGCCGACGACTGCGGAGGCGACCACGCCTTCGGCGGTCACGCGCGAGGCGGCCTTGCCGGCCTTGTTGCCCAGCTTGACGCGCAGGATTTCTTCAGCACGCACCAGATCGCCTTCGGCTTCGGTCAGTGCCTTTTTGCATTCCATCATCGGCGCGTCAGTGCGGGCACGCAGTTCAGCGACCATGCTTGCGGTAATTGCAGCCATGTTGAATCTCCGGTCTGTATCAGGGTTTTGCAGTAGTCGACCCCTGAGAATCCGCCCTACTGCTCAAAAATTTTTGAAAAAAAGGGGCTGAATCAGCCCCTTTGTTAGGCAGCTGAAATTCAGGCGCCTTCGCTCACTTCCACGAACTCGTCGCCGGCAGGAGCCTGGGCTTGCACGACTTCGTTGCCGGCGTTGGCACGGCCTTCCAGCACGGCGTCAGCCACAGCGCGGGCGTACAACGCCACAGCCTTGGCCGAGTCATCGTTACCGGGGATGACGTAGTCGATACCGACGGGCGAGTGGTTGGTGTCAACCACGCCGATGACGGGGATGCCCAGCTTCTTGGCTTCGGCGATGGCGATCTTGTGGTAGCCCACGTCGATCACAAAGATGGCGTCCGGCAGACCGTTCATGTCTTGGATGCCGCCGATGTTCTTTTCCAGCTTGGCCAGATCGCGTTGGAACATCAGCGCTTCTTTCTTGATGGCGGGCTGAGTGCCGGCATCCACTTGCGCTTGCATGTCCTTCAGGTTCTTCAGCGAAGTCTTGACCGTCTTGAAGTTGGTCATCATGCCGCCCAGCCAACGCTGGTCAACATAAGGCATGCCGCAACGCTGAGCTTCCGCAGCAACGACTTCGCGAGCTTGGCGCTTGGTGCCGATCATCATGATGGTGCCGCGCTTGGCCGACAGCTGACGCACGAACTTCATCGCCTCTTCGAACGCAGGCAGCGTCTTTTCGAGGTTGATGATGTGGATCTTGTTGCGATGGCCGTAGATATACGGGGCCATCTTGGGGTGCCAGAAACGGGTTTGGTGACCAAAGTGGACGCCGGCTTCCAGCATCTCGCGCATAGTGACGGACATATTCATTGACTCCGAAGGTTGTGTCTAAAATCCGGCCCGAATTGCTCTGCGCAAGTGAAGTGCAATAGCCATAGCGGCGATTGACTTCGAATACAGCAGCAACACCTCTCAGTGGCCGGTTTGCGATTTGTTCGCAAAAGACTTGCGAAACATTTCAAAATTTCACCTGCTGCGCTGAGCAAATTGCCCAGTGCCGCCCGGCAAAACCCAAAGAGTATACACGATTCATGACCAAGGACCTGAGTGGCGCCCTGCAGCAGCTGCAAGAAGGACGCCTCAGCGCCGCCGAAGCCGCGCAAGAAAACCTGCGCCAGGCCCGCAGCGAGAGCTGTCGCGGCGCGTATGTGCGCGAGTTCTTCGAGCAGGCCCTGGGCAGTGCGGCCGCCATCGACGCCACAGCCCAACTGGGCGCGCCCCGCCCCCGACTGGGCGGCCTGGGCATCAGCATCAAAGATTTGTTTGATGTCGCCGGCGCCGTCAGCAGCGCCGGCTCGCGCGTGCTCAGCCAAAGCCCCGCAGCATTACACGACTGCCCTGCCGTCAGTCGCTTGCGGCAAGCGGGCGCGGTGCTGACCGGCCACACGAATATGAGCGAATTCGCGTTTTCGGGCGTGGGCATCAACCCACATCACGGCACGCCTTTGAATCCGGTCACCTTGGCCTTGGACGGGCAAGCGCGCATCCCCGGCGGCTCCAGCTCGGGCGCGGCGGTCACCGTCGCAACCGGGGCCGCCTGGGCGGCACTGGGCTCCGACACCGGCGGCTCCATCCGCATTCCTGCGGCTTTGCAAGGCCTGGTGGGCTTCAAAAACACCGCAAGACTGACGCCCGCCCAAGGCTGCATTCCGCTGTCCACCACCTTGGACACAGTGTGCGCACTTAGCCTTTCGGTGCGCGACGCCATCTTGCTGCACGAAGTACTCGCCGCCCGCCAAGTTCAACTCAGGCCGCGCCCCCTGAAGGCGATGCGGCTGGCCATGGTCAAGCCCCTGTTTCAGGACGGCCTGGACGAAACCGTCGGCCGGGCCTTTGAGCGCAGCCTGAGCAGCCTGCGGGCCGCAGGTTGCAGCATCGAAGACATCGAGCTCGCACCCTTGAGCCAAGTCCCCGCATTGCAAGCGCAAGGCGGCTTTGCTGCCGCAGAAAGCTGGGCCTGGCACCGACAACGTCTGCAAACCGCCGAACTGGCCCAGCAATATGACCCGCGCGTCAGCGCCCGCATTCGCCGCGGCGAGGCCATCAGCGCCGCCGACTACATCGACTTGCAGCGCCTGCGCCGCAGCTGGATCGCCGAGATGGAAGCCGCCTTGGCCGGTTTTGACGCGGTGATCAGCCCCACCGTGCCGGTGGTTGCCCCCTTGCTGGCCCCGCTGCTGGCCAGCGATGAGCAGTTCTTCGCCACCAATGCCCTGTTGCTGCGCAACCCCTCGGTCGTCAATTTGTTGGATGGCTGCGCCATTTCGCTGCCCTGCCAACAAGAGGGAGAATTGCCGGTTGGACTGATGCTGTGGAGCACTGCAGCACAGGACGATCCATTGCTGAGCCTTGCGCTACAGATTGAACAACATTTGAACGCGAGACCCTGAGCGCATGCGTATAGCCATCATCGGCGCCGGAATTGCCGGCGTCACCACTGCTTTTGAGTGCGCAGCGGACGGCCACCAAGTCACCGTTTTTGAACGTCGCGGCAGCGTGGCTGCTGAAGGCAGCTTTGCCAACACCGGCCTGACCACTCCCGCCATGGCCCTGCCCTGGACGCCTGCCGGCCTGCCGCGACCCGGTGCCGGCGCCTTGGGCTGGCAATGGCGACGTTGGCGCGCCGAACGCAACAAAGACCGAGCCGCACAACAAGCCCGGCTGCTGCAATTGGCGATCTACAGCCATGCTCGCCTGCAAGAACTGCGCAAGCGTTTGCAACTGGACTTTGAACATGCCCACGGGCAGTTGCTGCTGCTGCGCCAGGAACGCGAGTTGCGAGGCATTCAGGCACAACTGGATCTCTTGCAAAGCCTGGGCCTGCCGCATCAGCTTTTGAGCGCAGCGCAGTGTCTTGCTGCCGAGCCCGGCCTGAACCCTGACACGCCCTTGTTCGGCGGTATTCAACTCAGCCCCGCCGAGCTTGGCAATTGCCGGCAGTTCAGCCACCTGATGCGGATCGAAGCGCAGCGTCTGGGCGTGCGCTTCCGTTTTCACACCACGGTTCGCAGCCTCACGCCCGGCAGCGTGGTCACCCTCATCCACGAACACACGGTCCCCCCTGAAGGACTGGGCGCCCCCACACGCCAAGCCGAGAAGCAAGATGCAGGCGACACCCAACCCGCCCCGCTCGGCCCCGTGCAAGAGAGCTTCGACGCCGTGCTGATCTGCGCGGGCGCCAGCGCTTTGCCCCTCTTGCAAGCCTTGGGCCTCAAGCCTGCCATGGGTTTGGTGCATGGCCATACCATCACCGCACCTTTGCGGCAGTTGGAAGCCCACCCCGACCTCGGACCCCGGGCCGGGGTCTTCGATCTGGGCGAACAGATCAGCATCAGCCGCATCGGGCAGCGGGTGAGAGTGGCAGGCTGCGTCGAAACTGGCGCTGCGCCACAGGGCTTCAAAGCGCCCAAGCTGGCCTTGCTGCACCGTGTTTTGAATGAGTGGTTCCCGGGCGCCATGCAGGTGGGCCAAGAGCAGCGCTGGATCGGCTGCCAGGCCCTGCTCCCGGATGGCCTGCCCTTGTTGGGCGCCAGCGGACAAGCTGGCATTTGGCTGAACTTGGCCCAAGGCAGCGCGCACAGCCTGGATTGGCCCCTGGCCTGTGGCGCCGCGCGCTTGCTGGCCGATCAAATCAGCAAGCGCCAGACCGACGCCGACGCCCCCAGCCTCGAAGGCCTGGACATCAAGCGTCTGGCCTGACAAGCTGACGCCATGCACAAAGTCCTGCCCGCCCAGCGCAACTGGCCTCTCCACGCGACGGCCAGCAGTCGCGCGATTGAGCGGGCCGCCCTGGCTAAGCTGGCGCCGCATACTTTGATGGAACGCGCCGGTCTGAGCGCAGCACGCTTGGGCCTGGCCTTGGGTGCCGGCAAAGGCCTCACCTGCATCCTCTGCGGACCAGGGAACAACGGCGGCGATGGCTTGGTGATGGCGCGCCTGCTGCACAGCCAAGGCCTGCCGGTGCAGGTCAGTTTGATCGGTTATGAGACCAATCGCCCCCTCCCCCCGGATGCGCAAGCCGCCATGGACGCCGCCCGACAGGCTGGCGTGGCGATCAGCGAGGGCCTGCGAGAAGCACCCCAGCCCAGCCTGTTGGTGGACGCCCTGCTGGGCCTGGGTTTGAGCCGGGCGCCCGCCCCACCTTTTGCGGCAGCCATCCGCCATCTGAATGCCAGCGCCGCCCCAGTGCTGGCGCTGGATCTGCCCAGCGGACTGCTGGCCGACACCGGCCATCTTGCGGGCGGCGAAGCTGTGCACGCCCAACACACTTTGAGCCTGCTCACCCTCAAGCCCGGACTGTTCACCGGCCAAGGGCGCGCGCATTGCGGCCAAATCTGGTTTGACCCGCTGGGGCAGGAGCCCCAGGAGCAGGGCTGCGATGCTCAGCTGCTGGGCGCTAACGCCCTGCTTCCACTGATGCGCTCGCGCTGGAACGAGCACGATCAGCACAAGGGCAGTCGTGGCGATGTATTGGTTGTGGGTGGGGCAACCGGCATGCGAGGCGCGGCCCAGCTGGCCGGTCGCGCAGCCCTGGCTGCAGGCGCAGGGCGGGTTTATCTTTGCCTATTGAGCAGGCAAGCCCAAGATGCTTCGCCGGAAGCCGACGCCTTGCGCCCAGAACTGATGCAGTTTGAATTGCCGCGCATGCTGGAGCCACAAGCTTGGCGAAGCAAGGTGCTGGTCTGCGGCTGCGGGGGTGGCTCCGCGGTGGCCGAATGGCTGCCCATCATCCTGAGAGAAGCCCTGCACTTGGTGCTGGATGCCGACGCCCTCAACACCATTGCCCAACGCGCCGACTTGCAAGCCGCACTCAGCCAAAGGGCCGCGCAAGCATTGGCCACGGTGCTCACCCCGCACCCGCTCGAGGCGGCACGCCTGCTGGGATGCAGCACGGCCGACGTACAAGCAGATCGACTCAAGGCCGCGCGGCGCTTGTCCGCTCGATTCAACTGCCCGGTGCTCTTGAAAGGCTCGGGCAGCGTCATCGCCGACGAGCAACTGAACAGCCTGTCCATCAACAGCAGCGGCAATGCCGCCTTGGCCACGGCAGGCAGTGGCGATGTGCTGGCGGGTTGGCTGGGCGGCCTTTGGGCACAACACCCCGACCTCGCACCCGCCCAGGTGGCCGGCGCGGCCTGCTACTGGCATGGCCGCGCCGCTGATGCGCACACCGCCGGCCCCTTGCGCGCTGCTGACTTGGTGGAGCGCATGCATCAACACCACCCGCTGCTGACGCTGCGCTGAGTGCTGCACTGAACGGCGCGCCCTGACGGGAGGCCTAGACCTCCCGCTTGAGTGGCCAAACTGCCATCGAGCCGAGGGAGCACTCAGCTCAACCGTCCCTCAGCTCAACGGCGTTTGCGAGTTCGCGACTCCGCGCCGGCCGTCGCCGTTTTGCCTTCGGACTTGCCGCGCGCCGCCTGCCGGGCCGCTTTGATGGGGTGCGCCGCAGCCATGGTCGACGCGCTTGGCACCGCAGCGCCGGTGGCTCGCCCAGGCTTGCCCTTGCGTCCGGCCTTGCTGACCTTGCCGGCTTTTTTCAGCGCACGGTCTTCACGCCGCACCTGGGCCAACTCGTCCACCGCGGACAAAGGCTGTTTGTCTGGGGTCGCAATGCCCGCCTTGTCGCGATGGGCGCGCGCCATCAGCTTGGCCTCGCCACTTTCTTGCACCAAGCGGAAGTCGATCTTGCGGGCATCCAAATCCACGCGGCTGACCTGCACCTGAACCCGCGTTCCAGTGGCATAGCGGATGCCGGTGCGCTCCCCGCGAAGCTCTTGTCGAACCTCATCGAAACGGAAGTACTCGCCCCCCAGTTCGGTGATGTGGATCAGCCCCTCGACATAGAGCGCATCGAGTTGCACAAACAAACCAAAGCTGGTGGCCGCACTCACCGTGCCCGCATATTCTTCGCCCAAATGCTCGCGCATATAGCGGCACTTCAACCAAGCCTCGACATCGCGGGAGGCCTCATCGGCGCGGCGCTCATTTGCACTGCAATGCGCGCCCACCACTTCCCAGCGCTCCAACTCGGTGGAGGCCTTGGCGGGGTCGATGGGCGCGGCGCGACCGGGCCGCTTGGCGGCCATCGGCACCTCCATCTTGCCGGCGTCCAGGTGATAGCGCTTGTCGGCCAAGATGGCCTTGATCACTCGATGCACCAACAAATCCGGATAGCGACGGATCGGGCTGGTGAAGTGCGTGTAAGCCATGTACGAGAGGCCAAAGTGCCCCGCGTTGGCTGAGGTGTAGATGGCTTGCTGCATGGAGCGCAGCAGCATGGCGTGAATCTGCGTCGAGTCGACCCGGTCCTTGGTGGCGGCGGCAATCGCCGCATACTCCCCCGGCTTGGGATCATCGCTGATGGACAGCCCCAGACCCAAAGCCCGCAAATAGGCTTGCAAGGCAATGCGCTTCTCTGGTGTGGGCCCTTCATGGACGCGGAACAAGGCGCCGTGCTTGCTTTGCGCAATGAAGTCTGCCGCGCAGACGTTGGCGGCCAACATGGCCTCTTCAATCAGCTTGTGCGCTTCGTTGCGGGTGCGCGGAATGATCTTTTCGATCCGGCCATTGTCATCACAGACGATTTGCGTTTCCGTGGTGTCAAAGTCGATGGCGCCGCGCCGTGAACGCTCGGCCAGCAAGGCACGATAGACCTCGTACAGATGCAAGAGATGCGGCACCAAGTCGCTGCGCTTGGCCGCTTCGGGCCCATGGGTGTTGCCCAAAATGGCCGCCACCTCGTTGTAGGTGAAGCGCGCATGCGAGCGGATCACTGCTGGGTAAAACTGATAGGCCTGAACCTCGCCCGCTTCGCTGACCAACATATCGCAGACCATGGACAAGCGGTCTTCGTACGGATTCAAGGAACACAAGCCGTTGGACAGCTTCTCCGGCAACATGGGGATCACACGGCGCGGAAAGTACACCGAGGTGGCGCGCTCATACGCGTCGCCGTCCAGCGGATCGCCGGGTTTGACGTAGTGGCTGACGTCTGCAATCGCCACCAGCAAGCGCCAGCCTGTGAAGGCCGTTTTGCCGCGCCCTTGCTTGTGCGGCTGGCAATAGACGGCATCGTCGAAGTCGCGTGCATCTTCGCCGTCGATGGTGACCAAGGGCACATCGCGCAGATCGATGCGGTGTTTCAGGTCAGCCGCGCGAAGTTTGTCCGGCAGCTTGGCTGCTTGCGCCAAGGTCTCGGCACTGAAGCGATGCGGCACCTCATACTTGCGCACCGCAATTTCGATTTCCATGCCGGGGTCATCGATCTCCCCTAACACCTCAACCACACGGCCCACCGGCTGTGAGTACAGTGAAGGCGGCTCGATCAATTCAACCGCCACCACCTGGCCAGCGACCGCATTGGCCAGACCATTCTTGGGGATCAAGATGTCTTGCCCCATGCGCTTGTCTTCGGGCGCCACCAACCAAACACCCGACTCTAAGAGCAGACGGCCGATGATGGGCTTCTTTTTGCGCTCCAAGATTTCGAGCACCCGCCCCTCGGGCCGGCCCCGTTTGTCCATGCGGACAATGCGCACCCGCAAGCGATCGCCATGCATGACCGCATGCATTTCTTGTGGCGACAAGTAGATGTCTTGCTGCCCCACATCGGGCTGCAAGAATCCATGCCCGTCCCGATGACCTTGCACCGTCCCCTCGACCTCGCTCAGAAGCGAGCCTTTGTCTTGCAGGTTCGGCGTACTTGTGTTCTTAATATTTTTGATGATAGAATCCTTGCTTCCCTGAAATGCCCAGGTGGCGGAATTGGTAGACGCACTAGTTTCAGGTACTAGCGGGTAACTCCGTGGAGGTTCGAGTCCTCTCCTGGGCACCAAGATTGAAACACATCCAAAGAAATGGCCACATGTCGAAATGCATGTGGCCATTTTGCTTTGTGCGGTACGAAGTTCGAATGAAAGTTCGAAGGAATTTCTCGGCTTTCCGCGAGCTTGGCGAGTCTGTTTGAACAAGAGCTGTCTGAGCCAGCGGCCCCGGCGGTCTGAACGCAGCCATGACCCATGCCTGAACAGCCTGCACACAGAAGCCTAAGACGCCCAAGACACCCCAAAAGGCCAAGCCGCGAAACTCGCGCGCAACCCCTGCTGAACAAGGCCGCAAGCCCAAAGCAACAAGCCGACAGGTTTCCACACTGCCGGCTTGTTTGACTTGCATGTCTGGACGCAGTTTCCGCGCCTCAGACCACAAATTTCTTGGCCAAGGCATCCGGCCGCATATCGTCATACTCTTCGAAAGGCTGATGAATCCAGGGGCTGGTTTCCAGCAGTTCGACGTAGTAGTCCGGTGTGTAAGCCGACACACCCTTGGTCCAGATCACCGCCGAGCGCAACTCGCTGATCGCCGGCATGCTGCGCAGACGCTCCACCACCGCCTTCAGCGTGACGCCAGAGTCCGCCAGATCGTCCACCAACAAGACGCGACCCGCCAACTCACCCTTGGGCATGGTGATGTACTTGGCAATGTCCAAGCGGCCCTGGATGGTGCCCGCCTCAGCCCGGTAGGAACTGGTGGACATGATGCCCAGCGGCTTGTCGAACACGCGCGAAAGCACATCGCCCGGGCGCATACCGCCGCGCGCCAAGCACAGAATCTGATCAAACTCCCAGCCCGATGCATGGATCTTGAGCGCAAGGCGCTCAGTCAACATGTGGTACTCGTCCCAGGACACGTACAAATGCTTGCCGTCGTCAGTCAACATAGAAGGCAACTCCTGTCAGGTGAAAAAAGAGCTTTCGATACGCCAGGAGCGCATCAAGCTTGGTAAGGGTGACGCAGCACGATGGTGTGCTCGCGGTCCGGGCCCGTGGAGACCATATCGATGGGCGCGCCGATCACCTCATGAATGCGCGCCAGATAGTTGCGCGCGTTCAGCGGCAGCTTGTCCCACTCGGTGACGCCGAAGGTGGTTTCGGTCCAGCCTGGGAAGGTTTCATAAATGGCTTCGCTGCCCACGATCTCGTCGCCATCAAGCGGCAAGATGTCGAGCACACGACCATCTGCCAGCTTGTAGCCCACGCACATCTTGATTTCACTCAGGCCGTCCAGCACGTCCAGCTTGGTGATGCACAGACCGGTGATGCCATTGATGATGACCGAACGCTTCAGCGCCGCAGCGTCAAACCAACCGCAGCGACGTGCGCGGCCGGTCACGGTACCCTTCTCTTGGCCCACGGTGGACAGGTGGTAGCCCACCGTACCTTCCTTTTCCCACTCCAACTCAGTCGGGAACGGGCCCGAGCCGACGCGGGTGGTGTAGGCCTTGGTGATGCCCAACATGTAGTGCAGCATTTGCGGACCCACGCCCGCGCCTGCGGCCGCATTGCCAGCCACGCAGTTGCTGGAGGTCACATAGGGATAGGTGCCGTGGTCGATGTCCAGCAGCGTGCCTTGCGCGCCTTCGAACAAGATATTGGCGCCGGCCAGATGGGCTTTGTGAATCATGTAACCCACATCAGCCATCATCGGCTTGATCACCTCGGCCATCTTCATCGCTTGATCAAAGATGGGCTGGAATTCCAAAGCCTTGGCATTCAAATAACCCGCCAAGGCGAAGTTGTGCAAAGCCAGCAGTTCTTGCAACTTCTTGGCGAAGCGCTCGGGGTGCTTCAGATCCTGCACACGCAGGGCACGACGCGCCACCTTGTCTTCGTAGGCCGGGCCGATGCCCTTGCCGGTGGTGCCAATCTTGCCAGCACCACTGCTCTCACGCAGCGCTTCACGGGCCTTGTCCACTTCCACATGGAAGGGCAGGATCAGCGGGCAAGATTCGCTAATGAAGAGGCGCGAACGCACTTCGACGCCGGCCTTCTCCAGGCGCTCGATCTCACCCAACAAATGGGTCGGGTCCAGCACCACGCCGTTGCCGATATAGCAAGCCACGCCGTCACGCATGATGCCCGATGGAATCAGCTGCAAAGCCGTCTTCACACCCTTGATGACCAAGGTATGGCCTGCATTGTGGCCGCCTTGAAAACGAACGACGCCTTGGGCGTGATCGGTCATCCAATCGACGACCTTGCCCTTGCCTTCGTCACCCCACTGGGTGCCCACAACGACCACATTCCGGCCGCGCGTGATTTCGCTTTGCATCTTGATAATCCGATGATCAAAAAAGTGATGTCGGTCGGCGGCACTCAGAGCGCGCGCACCAACCACTGATTGTCGACCTGCACCAACTCACGGTCGCAGTCGAATTCTTCGCCTTCATGCTCGTGGCCAGGCAATATGCAGACCACCGTCTCGCCTGCTTCTCTGAGTTTGCGCACCGCGGCGCGCAACTCGGGATTTTCACCCCAGGGTGCCCGCACCGCAGCACGCAAAGGCGTGGCCGGGCTCAAGGCTTCCAAAACCTTCAAATCCAGACTGAATCCCACCGCCGGCCGGCGGCGCCCGAAAATCGCGCCCACCTCGTCATAGCGGCCACCGCGAAGCACGGCTTCGCTGGCACCCTCGGCGTAAATTGCAAAGCGCGCGCCGCTGTAGTACGCAAAGCCAGTCAGATCCGCCAGATCAAGACCCAGCGACACCTCGGGGTGGGTCTGCTGCAGATGCTTGCACAACCATTCCAAATCATCCAAGGCAGCCGTGATCAAGGGATGGGGGGCGAGCCGTTGGCGCGCAAGCGCCAAAACCTCGGTGCCACCATAGAGCGACAGCAATTGCAGCAGGCCTTGCTGAACCGTGTCATTCAGACCCTGGCTGGCCTGCCGCAACGCGGCGGCATCCTTGCTGGCCAAAGCGGCAATCAGGCTGTCCATCACGGCGGGCGACGGCGCCGCATCAGCCAAGACGCCTTGCAGCAAACGCGCATCACCAAGATCCATCACCGCATGCTTCAGGCCCGCACGCTTGGCCACATCCAAGGCCAACTCCTGCACTTCCAGATCCGCCTCCAGCCCGGCATGACCATAAATCTCAATGCCGAATTGCAAAGGTTCACGGGTTGCATGCAGACCACTGGTCCGGGTGCGCAAAACCGGGCCGCAATAGCAAAGCCGGGTCACGCCTTGGCGGTTCAACAAATGCGCATCGATGCGCGCCACTTGCGGCGTGGTGTCGGCCCGCACGCCCAAACTGCGGCCCGAAACTTGGTCCACCAGTTTGAAGGTCTGCAAATCGAGTTCGTGACCCGCACCGGTGAGCAGCGATTCCAGATGCTCCAGCAGCGGGGGCATCACCAGTTCGCAACCGTAGCTGCGGGCCATGTCCAACAGTTCGCGCCGAATCTCTTCGATACGGCGCGCCTGGGACGGCAAAACGTCAGCAATATGCTCAGGCAGCAGCCAGGCAGAAGCCATGTGAGTATGGGGAGCGGTTAAAAACGGCATTGTACCGGCGTCGCGCCCGACTGCCAGCTTTTAGTGCCGACTCGCCCCATCTTGGCCCGTCAAGGCCACAGCAAAACCACACCCAAGAGGCCCGCCAGCATGCTGGCCAAGCCAATGAAGCGAATCTGGCCATCGGTCATGGCCAACATGCGCGCAAACACCTGCCGCCAAAGCTGCGGGTCAAGAAAGGGCAGCAGCCCTTCCATGACCAGCATCAGACTGAAGGCCAGCAACAGAGTTTGCGACAAGGCTCTGGCGCCTTATTTGCGTGCCGCAGGTGCGGGCGCAGCAGCGCTGCCCGAGCCGCGCATGGACTTGAAGAAGTCGCTGCTGGGATCCACCACCATCACATCAGACTTGTTGCGGAAGCTGCTGCGGTAGGCTTCCAACTGGCGGTAGAACTGCGCGAACTGCGGGTCGCGACCAAATGCATCGGCATACAGGGCCGAGGCCTTGGCATCGCCCTCACCCTTGATCTTTTGCGCATCACGATAGGCCTCGGCCACGATCACTTCGCGCTGGCGGTCGGCATCGGCGCGAATCTTCTCGCCCTCTGCACCACCGGTCGAGCGCAACTCATTGGCCACGCGCTTGCGCTCCGATTCCATGCGACGATAGACCGAATCGGTGATGTTGGCCGCAAAGTCGACGCGCTTGATCCGCACATCCAGTATCTCGATACCGAACTGCTTGGCTTCGTCTTCCAAGCGCTTGCGCACATCGTTCATCACCTTCTCGCGCTCAGACGCCAAGACGGCCAAGACCGTGCGCTTCGTGACCTCCTCGTTGAAGGCGGCTTGCACCACAGGGCTCAGACGGTTTTCCACATTGCGCATGTCCGAGCCGTTGTTGCGAATGAACTGACGGGGTTCGGCCACGCGCCATTTGATCAACCAATCGATCACCAGGCTCTTCTTTTCAGCGGTGAAGATGGGGCGCGACTCTGGGCTGTCCAGGGTTTGCACCCGGCGGTCCAACAGAACCACGTTTTGCAGCGGAGGCGGCAGCTTGAACTTCAGGCCCGGCTCGGTGATCACTTCCTTGATCTCACCCAGGGCATACACAACAGCAAACTGGCGCTGATCGATGACAAACAGCATCGAGCTGGCCAGCATTAGCGCGACCAGCGCTCCAGCAACAATGGCGGCAATACGATTCATCTGCATAACTCCCGGATTCATCAGCGGCCGTCACGGCTGCGCAAGCCGTCACGGGAACGCACATCGGTGCTGACTGTCGGCGCCGCAGGCGTTTCTGCCGCGGGGCTCACCACCGGCGGCGAGGCCGTCACCGTGCCTGTGGACTGCTGGATCAATTTATCCAAGGGGAGATAGAGCAGGTTCGAACCACTGCGGCTGTCCACCATCACCTTGCTGACATTGGCATAAATCTGCTGCATGGTGTCGGTGTAGAGCCGGTCTCGCGTCACGCCGGGCGCTTTTTGGTATTCACTCAAAACACTCTTGAAGCGCTGTGCATCACCCTCGGCTTGCGCCACGACGCGGGACTTGTAGCCCTCAGCCTCTTCCAACAAACGAGCCGAAGTGCCCTGCGCCTTTGGGATGACGTCATTCGCGTAGGCTTGGCCTTCGTTCTTCAGACGCTCACGGTCCGCGCCAGCCTTGAATGCATCATCAAATGCGGCCTGCACTTGCTCGGGCGGCGCCACGTTTTGCACATTGACGTTCTTGATTTGAATGCCGGCCTTCAAACGATCCAACTGGGCTTGAATGGACTTGACCAAATCCACAGCGATGGCATCGCGCTGCTCATAGAGCACCGAGTCCATCTTGCTCTTGCCGACGATTTCACGCACTGCAGACTCTGCCGCCAAGACCACTGCCTCATCGGGGTTGCGGTTCTCGTACAGATAGTCGCGCGCGTCTTTCAGGGTGTATTGCACCGTGAAACGGATGTCGACGATGTTCTCGTCCTGGGTCAGCATGGAAGAGTCACGCAAACCGGTGGCTTGCACCACCGAATTGCGACCGACCTCGACCTGACGCAACTGCGTCACCGACACAATTTCGTCGGCCTGGAAGGGGTACGGCAGTCGCCACTGAAAGCCTGCCTCGACGGTTTTGCTGTACTTGCCGAAAGAGGTCACCACCGCTTGCTGGCCTTCTTGGACGATGAAGAAGCCGCTGCCCAACCAGCCCAGCAAGACCACACCGCCGATCAGGCCAGCGCCGATACCGGCACTCTTCATATCGGGCTGAAAGTTGTTGCCGCCGCCATTGCCGCCGTGGCCGGAATCATTGCCACCCGAAGGCTTGCCGCCGAACATGCCAGACAGCTTGCGGTTGAAGTCGCGCCACAACTCATCCAGGTCGGGCGGACCGTCATTGCGACCGTTGTTCAAATGGCGCCCTGCGCGCCAGCCGGCGGGCATCAAGCCGCTCAACAAGGCCAGCGTGGCCTGGGCCAGCGGTTTCAATCGACCGGCGGCCTGGCTTTCGGGGCGCCGCTCGCGGCTCACTGGCTCAAAGGTATTCATGCTCATGCCTGTGTGGGGTGGATGGCTGCAGAGCCCAAACCGGACTGTGCAGCAGAGTTCTCGGGATCAAACTCCGCCCCTTCAATTGGGGGAGTCTCGGAGGAAATCAAGCCCAGGCCGCGAGGATCTTCTGCCTCGGGCTGTGGGTGAGGCGCTCTTTGCATGGCCTCCACGATTTGACTGCGCAATAAATCCAGGCCCTCGCCGTCCAAGGCGCTGACAAAAACCCGGGGCACACGCTGGCCACCGCCCAAACCTTGGCTGGGGCTATGGCGCTCCACCCAATCGATAGGCTCTCGCGGGCGCTGGCTTTCTTCAAGCATGTCTTGCTTGTTGTAGACCAAGATTTGGGGGATGGCCGCTGCGCCAATCTCCTCCAAGACGCGCTCCACTTCCTGCATCTGCTCGTCCAGCAAGGGGGAAGCCGCATCCACCACATGCAGCAGCAAATCAGCATCGGCCGCTTCTTGCAGCGTGGCACGGAACGCCACCACCAGCTTGTGCGGCAAGTCGCGAATAAAACCTACCGTATCAGAGAGCGACACACTGGTGCCGGCCTGTTCTAGATAAAGCGAACGTGTGGTGGTATCGAGGGTGGCGAAAAGTTGGTCCGCCGCGTAGGTGCGCGCCTTCACCAAGGCATTGAACAAGGTCGATTTGCCTGCATTGGTGTAGCCCACCAAAGACACACGAAATACGCTGTTACGTGCACGCGCACGTTGCTGGGTGCTGCGCTGGCGCTCGACCTTCTTCAGCCGGTCTTTGATGTTCTTGATGCGGTCATCGATCATGCGCCGATCCAATTCGATCTGCGCTTCACCCGGGCCGCCGCGCATGCCGATGCCGCCGCTTTGGCGCTCCAAGTGGCTCCAGCGCCGTACCAGACGGGTCGCCAAGTACTGCAGTCTTGCCAATTCGACCTGCATCTTGCCTTCATGGCTCTTGGCCCGAGCGGCAAAAATTTCCAGGATCAGGGCGGTGCGATCCGCCACCGGCACGCCCAAGATGCGCTCCAAATTGCGCTGTTGAGCCGGCGAAATGGCCTGATCGAACAAAACGGTATGCGCTTGATGCGCTTGCACCAAGAGCTTGATCTCATCGACCTTGCCGGAGCCGACGAACAAGGCCGCATCGGGGGCTTGGCGGCGCGCAATGACCCGCGCCACCGGGGTATCACCGGCCGACTCGGCCAACAAAGCCAACTCGTCCAAAGTGGGATCAAAAGAGCTCGCAGCTTTGGAAGTGCGACCGAAATCAACACCTACCAAAATGGCGCGCGCCACCTCGGAAGGTGGCTGCGCGCCATGGGCAGCTTGAGAAATGGCAGAAGAGGATGTCAAGGTGTGCGGGGCGGGCCGAGGCCGGTAAAAAGGACTCGCGACAACAGCATCAAGCCGCGTCGTCGGCGTTGTCGGCTGCGTGGAAATTCACCGCGCGGCCCGGCACCACGGTGGAAATCGCGTGCTTGTAAACCATTTGAGTCACGGTGTTGCGCAGCAAGACCACGTATTGATCGAAGGACTCGATCTGGCCTTGCAGCTTGATGCCATTGACCAAGTAAATGGAGACCGGCACATGCTCTTTGCGGAGCAGGTTCAGGAAGGGGTCTTGCAAGAGTTGGCCTTTATTGCTCACGATATGCTCCGTGTTGTGAGAGGGTTTCTAAGTAACAGTTTCGACCTTAACACAGGGATGGCGCTCGCATCGATGTGAAGTCTGTGACAAAAACGTATTCAGTCTTTGTCACTGAAAGGGTTTTTGGACGAACGCATCTCAATCCGCATCGGCGTGCCGACCAGTTTGTAGTGGGCACGAATGCGGCCTTCCAGATAGCGCTTGTAGGCTTCGGTCACGCCTTCCAAGGAGTTGCCATGCACGATCACCAAGGGCGGATTCATGCCGCCTTGGTGGGCGTAACGCAGCTTGGGCCGATAGTGTCCACTGCGTTTAGGGGTTTGGTGCTCCACCGCTTCTTGGATCAAACGGGTCAAGACCGGCGTGGTCATCTTGCGGTAGGCCGAAGAATAGGCGTCCGCCAGCGCATTCCACAAAGGCCCCAGGCCTTGGCGCTTGAGGGCCGAGATATTGTGGATGGGCGCAAACTTCAGGAAAGCCAAGCGTTGCTCAATCGAGCGCTGCAATTGCTCGCGCTGATAGCTGTCGATCGCATCCCATTTGTTAACGGCCAAGACCACCGCCCGGCCGCTCTCCAAAATATAGCCCGCAATATGCGCATCTTGGTCTGAGACGCCTTGGGTGGCATCCAAGAGCAACAACACCACATTGGCGTCAGCGATTGCCTGCAAGGTCTTGACCACCGAGAACTTCTCAATGGCTTCAAACACCTTGCCTTTGCGGCGCAAGCCGGCGGTATCGATCAACTGAAACTGCTGACCATTGCGCTCAAAGGGCACGCTGATGGCGTCTCGCGTGGTGCCGGGCATATCAAACGCCACCAAGCGCTCTTCACCCAGCCAGGTGTTGATCAAGGTGCTTTTGCCGACATTGGGTCGGCCCGCCACCGCCAAACGAATCACACCATCCGCAGGGTCGACGGGTGCCTCATCGACTTCGAGTTCAAAAGGCTCCAGCACCGCTTCCATCAAGCTGCGAATGCCCTGGCCATGCGAAGCGGAGATGGGATGAGGCTCGCCCAGGCCCAGCTCATAAAACTCGCCCAAGAGCGGCGACTCGCTCATGCCCTCGGCCTTGTTGACGCACAAATGAATGCGCTTGCTGGTCTGGCGCAGGTAGCGCGCAATGTCAGAGTCTTGCGCCGACAAGCCCAGACGCACATCGACGACAAAGATCACGGCATCAGCTTCCGCCACGGCTTGGCGGGTTTGCTTGGCCATTTCTTTGACGATGCCTGTTGAGCTGTCGGGTTCAAAGCCGCCCGTATCAATGACCGTGAACTCTTGGTTGCCAACCCGGCCGTCGCCATAGTGGCGGTCACGGGTCAGGCCGGCAAAGTCGGCCACGATCGCATCCCGCGTCTTGGTCAAGCGGTTGAACAAGGTGGACTTGCCCACATTGGGGCGGCCTACGAGTGCGATCACGGGTTTCATCTTGTTTTTATTCTCTCTAAAGCAAAGGGTTCAAGGGCGGTTCAGGCGCCGATTCTGCCCCTCATTCGGGCCGCATGGCGAACAGGCCGCCATTGCGTGTGGCCACCAAAATCGTCTGCCCCAGCGCCACCGGCGTGACCGCAATGGGCGAACCATCGGTGGCCAAGCGCAGCTGAGTCTGACCGTTTTCCGGCGACACAAAGTGCACATAGCCTTCAAAGTCGCCCACCACCACGGTCTTGCCCAGGCTCAATGGCGCGCTCAGCTGGCGATTGCGGAACTGCTCTGCGGTCCACAGCACGTCGCCATTGGCAATGTTCCAGGCGCTCAAGCGATCCGAGGCATCGGCGGCAAACAACTGCTTGGCATCGCCGCCCACGCCCAGTTTGCCGCCGATATTGCGGCTCCAGACCAGGCTGCCACGTTCACCGTTGACGCAGCCCACGGCCGACTGAAACGAGCGGGCGCATAAAAGTTCGGCGCTGCGCTGCATCGGGCCCACCAAATCAGCCAATCGCTCGACTTCATTGGTTCCGCGCGGATTGCCGATGCCGGCTTCCCAGCGCACGCTGCCTTGCAAGGGGTCAACCCCGGTCAATCGCGCGCCCTGCCCGACCACCAAAGTGTCTTTGTAGCTGCCAATGACGCCGGGCTGTGCCAAGGTCAGCGGCTCACCGGGACGCCGCAGCACCCAGAGCTTGCGTCCGTCTTGTGCATCAAACGCGTGCACCTGTCGATCCACAGTCAGCACAAACACACGCTCACCCGCCACCAGGGGCGCGGCAAATGTCGGGGTGGGCAAGGTCTTGCGCCACAACACCTGACCGCCATCGATCAGCACCAACTCGTTGTCACGGGTAACCACGGCCGCAAAGCGCCCGTCGCTGCCCACGCCTGCGCTCAGCTTTTGGCCGACATCGGCGCGCCAAAGCAGCTGACCATCATTGGCCCGAAGAGCCTGGACCACGCCGTCGCCGCCCGCCACCACAAACTGCTCACCGCGCGCAGCAATGGTCAATGGGAATTTGACGTTATCCACGCGGCCGGTCCAAACCACACGACCCGCGATGCTCGGGGTGATGGACTCCAACTCAGCCGGTTTGGCGGCATTGGAGCCGCTGAACAAAGAACAGGCGGACACCAGGCCCGCGGCGCACAGAACGCCCAGCAAACGGATGATCTTCATTGGCCAGTTCCCTTGGCGGATGCCGAGGCTGCAGCCTCTGGTGCAGCGGCCACGCCCAAGCTCGCGAGCTTGGCCTCAATCAAGCGCCGATAGTCTTGCTTGTCGCTCATGGCGGCATAAGCTTTTTGATATTCGGCGCGGGCCGCCTCAGGCTTGTTTTGCAGCATCAACAAATCGCCACGGCGATCCGCCTGCAGTGCGGCAAAGTCCAGCGAGTTGATCTTGTCCAGGGTTTTGCCAGCTTCGTCGTATTGCTTGGCATCCATTTGCAATCCGGCCAAGCGCAGACGTGCGATCTGACGGTATTCATCTTCGGCCGCGTTATCAGCCGCCCATGCCAGGCTGGTGCGTGCCGCGTCTGCCTGGCCTTTTTCAAATTGCAGCTTGGCCGCCAGCAAGGCCGCCTGTGCGGCATAGCTGGTGCGCGGATAGCGCTCTTTCAGGTCAGCGAACACATGACCGGCCTTTTCGGCCTCAGCCGCTTGCACCGCACGGTCAAATTCATCGTACATGGCGGCGGCCTTGGCGGCCTGGTCGCGCTGCCACCAATTCCAGCCATTCCAGGCAGCGAAAGCGGCCAGCACCAAGGTGATGCCCCAGGTGATCAGATTGCCCCAGCGCTTCCAGAAAGCCTTCAGCTGATCCAGTTGTTCTTGTTCTTCAAGGTCGAGATGCGAGGCCATGGATGAATGAGTGTTTCAGAAGTACTTAGAAAAGGAGATGCAGTCCGCTTGCGGTTTCAAAGCATGCAGGGCGCGATTATGCGTTGAGCAGCTCAGCCGCCCAATCAGCAGCGGCAGAAATGCTGCGCATCACCTGCTCGCCGCCTTCTGCCCGCAAAGGTTTGACGGCCACCATGCCTTGCGCCAGTTCGTCTTCACCAAAGATCAAGGCATAGGTGGCGCCGCTGGCGTCCGCCTTCTTGAACTGAGACTTCATGCTGCTCTGCCCGGGGTGCAAGATCACAGACACACCGGCGTTGCGCAAGGCTTCCAACGCCACCATCACCTGCGGCAATCCTTGGGCCGAAGGCACAATGGCATAGGCATGCGGCACCGGCGCTGCAGGCGCCACACCCACCTCTTCCAGCAGCAGCAACATGCGCTCAATGCCCATGCCAAAGCCCACCGCAGGTGCGGGTTTGCCGCCCAGCTGCTCAATCAAACCGTCATAACGGCCGCCCCCACAGACCGTGCCTTGTGAGCCGAGCTTGTCGGTCACCCACTCAAACACGGTCAGGTTGTAGTAGTCGAGACCTCGCACCAAACGAGGGTTGACGCGGTAAGCCACACCCATGGCGTCCAGCATGGCGCGCACGCCATTGAAGTGCGCCAACGAGGCTTCGCCCAAGAAGTCCAGCAGCTTGGGCGCCGCATTGGCCATGTCTTGCAGCGCTGGGTTTTTGGTATCCAAGACGCGCAAGGGATTGGTGTAAAGGCGGCGCTGGCTGTCTTCGTCGAGCAGCTCTTTGTGCTGCTCCAGATACGCAATCAAGGCGTCCCGATGCGCGCGACGCTCAGCAGCTTCACCCAAGCAATTCAGCTCCAGGGTGAAGTGTTCGCCTTCGCGCAAACCGAGCTCACGCAGCAGGCGGCTGCCCATCAGAATCACTTCGGCATCGACATCAGGGCCAGCAAAACCCAGCGCTTCGACCCCCATCTGATGGAATTGCCGATAGCGGCCTTTTTGCGGCTTCTCACGGCGGAACATGGGGCCGAAGTAGTACAGGCGCCGCCCCGAGTCACGCAGGAAGGAATGCTCGGTCATGGCGCGCACCACGCCGGCCGTCATCTCTGGGCGCAACGCCAGATGCTCGGCTTGACCGTGCTTGTCTGCGCGGTCTTCGAAGGCATACATCTCCTTCTCAACAATATCGGTCACCTCGCCGATACCGCGCACAAACAATGCGGTTTGCTCGACGATGGGCGTGCGCACATTCTGGTAGCCATAACGTTGCAAGACGCTGCGCATCTTGCCTTCCAACCATTCCCAGCGCGCCGATTCCGGCGGCAAGATGTCGTTCATGCCCTTGACTGCGCGCAAGGGCTCGACTTTGGCGCTGCTGCTGTTCTTCTTCACTTCTTCTGTCATGCTGGCGTCTGCTCAGGCCGGCACCGAGGTGCCAAAGCGCTTTTCAATATAGTTTTCGACCAAGGTCTGGAATTCGCTGGCGATGTTGTCGCCGCGCAGGGTGAGGGCTTTTTCGCCATCGATGAAGACCGGCGCCGCAGGCGCCTCGCCGGTGCCGGGCAGGCTGATGCCGATGTCGGCGTGCTTGCTCTCACCCGGGCCGTTGACGATGCAGCCCATCACCGCCACCTTCATGTTCTCCACACCCGGGTATTTGGCGCGCCAGACCGGCATTTGCTCGCGCAAGAAGTCATCGATCTGTTTGGCCAATTCTTGGAAGGTGGTGCTGGTGGTGCGACCACAGCCGGGGCATGCGGTCACGCTGGGGTTGAAGGCACGCAGGCCCAACGACTGCAAGATCTCCAAGGCCACCACCACCTCCTGGGTGCGAGCCTCGCCGGGCTGCGGCGTCAAAGACACGCGGATGGTGTCGCCAATGCCCTCTTGCAGCAAGATGGACAAGGCCGTGGCCGAAGCCACCGTGCCCTTGGTGCCCATCCCGGCTTCGGTCAGCCCCAAGTGCAAGGCGTAATCGCAACGCTGGCTCAGGGCGCGGTAGACCGAGATCAGATCCTGCACCCCGCTGACCTTGCAGCTGATGATGATGTTGTTGGGGTTCAGCCCCAGTTCACGCGCGTACTCCGCCGAGCTCAGGGCGGACTGAACCAAGGCCCGGTACATGACTTGCTGCGCATCCCAAGGCTGGGCGCGGGCCGCGTTCTCGTCCATCATCTGCGCCAGCAATTCAGAATCCAAACTGCCCCAGTTGACGCCGATGCGCACCACTTTGTCATAGCGCGCCGCGGCTTCCACCATCATGGCGAACTGCCGGTCTTTTTTGTCGCCCTTGCCCACATTGCCGGGGTTGATGCGGTATTTGGACAAGGCCTGCGCCATGGCCGGGTACTCGGTCAGCAAGCGGTGGCCGTTGTAGTGGAAGTCCCCCACCAAGGGCGTGTCAATGCCCATGCGGTCGAGTTGCTCGCGGATATGCGGCACAGCCTCGGCGGCCTCGGGGGTGTTCACCGTGATGCGCACCATCTCGGAGCCGGCAATCGCCAACTCTTTGACCTGAATGGCGGTGCCGATCACGTCCACCGTGTCGGTGTTGGTCATCGACTGGACGCGCACCGGGGCATCGCCACCGATGGTCACCACACGGCTGCCCCAAACCACACGGGCTTGACGCGAGCGGCGCGCCGCCGGTTTGGCGGCCGCAATGGCTTGTTCCAAGGTACTGCTTGTGTCGATCATGTTTGCGCTCATGCAGGAGACTCGCTGTTCCTAGCGAATCAGTTCAATTCAAGACGTGCGACGTTGTCACGGGACTGGGAGGCCAGGTCCACGCTGCTGCCACGCAACAGCAATTCAGTGCCGGCCACATTGCCCACCCGAACCTTCAGGGGCGGAACGCCCGCCAGATTCTGCACATCGCCGGGGCGCAAAAGCTTGGAGAGCAAGGTCTGACCCCGCGCATCCACCACTTCCACCCAAGACTCAGCATGCACCTTCACGACCAAGGGCACGCCGCCGGGCACAGCTGCTGGCGCGACTGACGCTGCCACAGGCGCGCCGGGCAAGGCAGCCCCAACGGCGGGCGCCAGCGCAGCAGAAGCCGTCTTGGCTGCGGCTTGGGGCAAAGCGGCTGCAGTGAGGGGGGCCGAGGCCGTCGCCGCCCCCACTGGGGCCTGAAGTGCGGCACTGGCGGCAGCCTCGCTGGCCACAGGCGCCGCAGCCAGCGGCGCCTCACTGGCCTGCACAGGCTGTGCTTCACCGGAGGCTTGGGCGGGCACGCTGTCCTGTGTCGTTTTTTGCTGGCGATCGAACAAATCAGCCGGCATGAGATACACCGCTGCGGCGGCGGCCAAGAGCAGGGCTGAGCCCCATACCACGGGCTTCTTCAGGCTGTCCAGGCTCAAGCCTTCGGAGCGACTGTCTCGCTCCCGATAAGGCTTGTTCAGGCCGCGCGACACATGCAACTCAGGCTCGCTGCCACGCGGCAACAAGGCCATCACCGGCGCAGCGTCCACCTTCAAAGCGCGGCAGACCGCCGTGGCCAAGGCCCGGATGAAGGTCGCATCGTGCAATTCCTGCAGCCGATCCGCCTCCAAGGCCTCCAGCTTGCTTTGGGGCACTTTCAACATGGCCGCCAGAGCCACGATGTGCAGACCGCGCTGCTGCCGCTGCTGACGCAGCCATGCACCCGCCGTCTGAGGCAAGGCCGGCTCGCTCAACGGGGGCGCGGCCTCGCTCACGATAGAAGACATGCGTTCTCCCTCACTCATCGAATCGCCCGCTGTCCAAAGCTTGCAATTCTGGCGACTGCGGATACCCGCGCCGCAACAATTGACTCAGCTCATCCACGGTCTTGGTATTGCCCAAACGCCGCTCGATACGCAAAGCCAGCCAAAGACTCTGCGCATTGCTTTGTTCGGCCTGCGCGTTGACGCGCTTGATATAGAACTGAGCCCGCTCGTACTGTCCATTGCGGTACAGCACTTCCGCAAAATTCACCGCCACAGCAGGGCTGGCGGGATCGTACTCAAAGGCCTTGGCCAGGCTGCGCTCAGCCTCGGCCAAGCGGCCCGCGCGCGCTTCGCAAACGCCCCGCGCCATCAAAGTGCGGGCCGGCGCGCGGTAGCTGCCCTGTGCCAGGGCCTGATTGAAGTAAGCGTCTGATTCCGCCCAGCGCTGCTGCTGGCATTTCAGCCACGCAAAGTTGTGAAGGGTGTCCGGATCATTGGGATACAAGGCCAGGGCGCGTTTGAAGCTGTCTTCGGCCAATTTGGGTTCACCCATGGCGGCATAGACCAAGGCCCGCAAGTTCAAGGCTTCACGCATATCGGGCTTGACCATCAAGACCTGCTTGATCTCATCCAGGGCGGTGTTGAACTGCCCTCGTGAGAAATACAAAGCCGCCAGCTCCAGGCGCACGCCAGCGCGGCGATCCGCATCGGTTTGGTCAGAGTCGGTGCGCGGTGCGGCACGCTCAGACGAACTCGGCGTGCCACAAGCCGCCAGCATGAAGACAAGCACGAGGGCCATAAAGCCCGCGACGCGACCCGGCGATCGAACGCTTGATTCAGTCACAAGCAAGGACCCGGTGGGCAAAACTGTGCGGTCGTTCATGCGGCTCGAACTCGTCGTTAGCATTCAGAAAGTGACTCAGGAAGGGGTCACGCCTTTTACCACCACCGGTGCACGGACCATGCGCACATGGGCTTGGGTTCTGTCTTGCACCTCGCCGGCCAACTGACCACAGGCCGCGTCAATGTCATCGCCGCGCGTCTTGCGCACCGTGGTCACCAAGCCAGCTTTGAGCAAGACCTCGGAGAAAGCCATCACCCGTTCCCTTGAACTGCGCTTCAAGCCAGAGGCCGGGAAGGGATTGAAAGGGATCAGATTGATCTTGCAATTGACGTGGCCGCGCAGCAAGTCCACCAATTCTTGCGCTTGATCGGGCGTGTCATTGACGCCGTCCAACATGCAGTACTCGAAGGTGATGAAGTCGCGCGGGGCTTTGTCCAGATAGCGATTGCAGGCGTCCAGCAATTCCGCGATTGGATACTTTTTGTTCAAGGGCACCAGCTGGTCACGCAGCGGGTCGTTCGGCGCATGCAATGACACCGCCAAAGCCACCGGGCAATCGTCACGCAAGCGATCGATCATGGGCACCACACCCGAGGTCGACACCGTGACCCGGCGGCGCGACATGCCGTAACCATGGTCGTCCAACATCATGCGCAGCGCCGGCACCAGGGCGTTGTAGTTCTGCAGGGGCTCGCCCATGCCCATCATCACCACATTGGAGATGACGCGTTCGCTGCTGCCGAATTTCTTGCGCAGGGTGTGCTCGGCAAACCAGAGCTGGGCAATGATTTCCCAGGTCTCCAGATTGCGGCTGAAGCCCTGATGCCCGGTAGAGCAAAACCGGCAACCCACGGCGCAACCGGCCTGGCTGGAAATACACAGGGTGCCGCGGTCGGTTTCGGGAATGAACACCGCCTCGACCGCATTGCCCGCGCCGACGTCAAACAGCCACTTGACGGTGCCATCGGCGGAAAGATGTTCTGAAATCACCGGCAGCGCCGTGTTGTGCGCCCGGGAGGCCAATTTGTCGCGCAGCGACTTGGCGAGGTCGCTCATCTGATCGAAATCAGCGGCGCCTTTTTGATGGATCCAACGAAACAGCTGAGTGGCGCGAAAGCGCTTCTCACCCAGCTGTTCGCAGTACGCGGCCAGGCCTTCAAGATCAAAACCGAGCAGGTTGACCGCGTCCATTTTTGTCATCCTCTTGCTGTTCAGGCCTCAAGGCCTGAGAGCACAAGAGGCGAAACCGACACTGTCCGAATTAACGGCTGTAAACGTTCATGCCGGGGAAGAAGAATGCCACTTCCACAGCAGCAGTCTCAGCGGCGTCAGAGCCGTGCACGGCGTTGGCGTCGATGCTGTCAGCGAAGTCAGCACGGATGGTGCCCTTCTCGGCCTTCTTCGGATCGGTCGCGCCCATCAGGTCGCGGTGCTTCAGGATGGCGTTCTCGCCTTCCAAAGCAGTGATCATGACGGGACCGGAGATCATGAAGTTCACCAGGTCGTTGAAGAAAGGGCGAGCCTTGTGCACAGCGTAGAAAGCTTCGGCTTCGCCGCGCGACAGATGGGTCATCTTGGCAGCGACGATCTTCAGACCAGCGCCTTCGAAGCGGGCATAGATCTGGCCGATGACATTCTTCGCCACGGCATCGGGCTTGATGATGGAAAGGGTGCGTTCGATAGCCATGGTCATTTCTCCTGAAATCTGAGGGCTTGGCAAAACCCAGAATTGTACTGTGTGCCGGTGTCAGAACGGCGCTTGCGGACATTCAAGCCGCAAGTGCCTTGCGCATCTTTTTCCTCAAGCCCGGGCGAAATGCGCAGCCAGACCACGCAACCGCCGCCCAATGGATCGAGGAGACCGAGTCAAAAAGCTCAGCGATTGCGGCCACCGTAGCCGCCACCGGAGCGACCGCCACCGCCGCCCCCCTGGCCGCCACGACCACCGCCCCCCCCACGCCCGCCCCGACGCACAAAGGCATCGGCGCCGATATAGCCCAGCGAGGTTTGCAAAGGATCTGGCTGACGAGGACCATCACCGCGCCCACCTTGGGCGCGACCACGACCACCACCACCGGGGCCACGGTCCGGTGCACTGCCACCGGCGCCAAAGCCCGAAGGAATGCCGCGCCCCTTGCCCCCAGCAAAGCGCCTGTCAAAGGTCTGCTCCAAGGGGTTGATATTGCGTGGGATCACATCGTCGAAATCATCGTCATTGCGATCCGAGGGCCTGTCGCTGCCCCGATCCGCGGTGCGCTCCTGGCCCCGCGCTTGCGGGCGGTCTTGCGGGCGATCTTGACGATCGCCACGATCGGGACGGCTGGGGCGCGGCCCAACACCGGCCTGACGCCCATCGGCGCGACGCCCACGGTTGCGCTCACCACGCTCTCCGCGCTCACCGCCACGCCCATTGCGCTCAGCGCCCCCTCGGTCGCCACGATCTTCTCGCCCACCGCGTTGCTGATCATTGCCAGCCAAGCGACGGATGGTGCGCACATCATCTTCACCCAGCTCGATCCAAACGCAGCGCTTCAAACCGCGCGGCAGCACCACCGTGCCATAACGAATACGGATCAGGCGGCTGACCGTCAGCCCCATCGAGTCAAACAGCTTGCGCACCTCACGATTGCGGCCTTCGGTGATGACCACGCGATACCAACGGTTGATGCCTTCGCCGCCGCCTTCTTCGATGCTCTTGAAGGCCGCTTTTTGACCTTCAATCATCACGCCCTCGAGCAAGCGAGCTTTCTGATCATTGGCCAAGGTGCCCAGCACACGCACCGCGTATTCGCGCTCCACACCAAAGCGGGGGTGCATCAGCTGATTGGCCAATTCACCGGAGTTGGTGAACAAAAGCAGGCCTTCGGTATTCATGTCCAGACGACCCACGGCCTGCCACTTGCCTTGCGGCAAACGCGGCAAATGGCGGAACACCGTCGGGCGCCCTTCCGGGTCATTGAAGGTGACCACTTCGCCTGCCGGCTTGTGATAAGCCAAGATGCGCGGCGCGGGCGGCGAAATCCGTACGCGGATGGGCTTACCGGCCACGCGCACATTGTCGCCAAAGGAGATGCGCTGGCCGATATGGGCCACTTCGCCATTCACCTCGATCTTGCCGTCGGCAATCATGTCCTCGATGTCGCGGCGCGAACCGACACCGGCCTGCGCCAAGACTTTTTGCAGCTTGGGCGCATCCGGCTCGGGCGCCAACACACGCTTGGTCTCGAGTTCTTCCGCAGCGTCTTGGCTGGGCTCGACCAGTTCTTCGTCTTCGGCATCAAAGTCACCGGCCAGAACTTCAGCGAATCGCTCGCCGACAGCGGCCAAGACTTCAGGCGCCGGCGCAGCCTGCTCAGCCACCGGGCGCGGAGCACGCTCCTCACCACCTTCGGCAAAGTCTTTGCGACCACGGCGACGATTGCGATTGCGGCCCGAGCGCTCTTGGCCTTCACCGGGCGTCTGCGCATCTCCGGAAGCCTCATCCGTGCTCGAGGCCTCGGCTGTTTGCGCATCGCTCAAGGCGACTGGCGCCGCCACCATTGGCTCAGGCGCCAGGCTGAACAATGGCGCGGGCTCGACAGCAGCCAGCTCGCCAGATGATTTCTCCGCCGCAGTCTTGCGCGGGGCGCGGCGCTTGGGCGCTGCAGGCGCTGCGTCGGCAATGGTCGATTCGGCCGATTCGGCCGACGCCAGCGCCGACGTTTCAGCGGCCACAGGCGACGACACCACAAGATCCACGGCCGCATCGGCCTCAGACTTCTTGACGGCCGTCTTGACCGCCGTCTTGCGCGGCGCGCGCGGCTTGGCAGCCACAGGCGCGGCCTCGCTCCCTGCGCCCTGCTCAGCCGGCGCATCCGCTGCGGCTGCCTTTGGCTTGGCCGGAGCACGTTTGCGCTTCGGGGCCGCCTCGGCTGACATCTCATTCAAGGAAGCACCGGTTTGGGCTTGGGCGTCGGGGTCAATATCGTTTGAATTCATGCGTTGGTTTGCACCTGTTCGGCGGCGTCAGACAAAGGATCCTCCGGCTGAGCCGGAGCGGTTACGCCTGCATCGCTGACGATAGGCGCTTGAAAAAATTCGGTAGAAATGTCGCTGGACGATAAAGAAGACTCGACGCCATCACCCAGCGCTGGTGATGGCTCGCTAGTTGCTGACTCAGAACTTGGCGCCATCGACACCGCTTGAACCCCCTCGCCCGCGGGCGAGTCGGGCAAGGGCGCAAGAGCTTCAGCGCCACTAGCAAGCACAGCAGCGGCGTCCGCCCCTTCAGGCTCGTCCGCCTCAATCAAGACACCTTGGAGCCCTGCAGCATCAGCCTGAGCCGAGGCGTCTGCCAAGGCCTGCGCTGGCGCTACGCCAAACTCCAGTGCCGGCAATTGCTCCAAGCTGTTCAAGCCCAGATCGTCAAGGAATTGACGCGTGGTGGCATACAGCGCGGGTCGCCCCGGCGCCTCGCGATGGCCGATCACATCAATCCAACCTCGGTCTTCCAGCTGCTTGACGATTTGCGTCGAGACCACCACGCCTCGAATGTCTTCAATATCACCCCGTGTCACGGGCTGACGGTAGGCAATGATGGCCAGCGTCTCCATCACAGCACGCGAATAACGCTGCGGCTTTTCAGGGTGCAGGCGGTCCAAGTATTCGCGCAACTCAGGCCGACTCTGAAAGCGCCAACCCGAGGCCACAGCCACCAACTCAACGCCGCGACCTTCCCAGTCCCGGGTCAACTCATCCAAGACACTGCGCAAAGTATCTGGCCCGACTGCATCGGCAAACAGGCTACGCATATCGCGCAGGGTCAAAGGCTGCTGGGCGCAAATCAGCGCGGTCTCGAGGACGCGCTTAGCATCCTGTGTATTCATTGACTTTCGTCATTTGTCCCGATTCAAGCGGGTGTTTTGCAATCCAGACCTCTGGCGCTGACTTGGGCTGCCCAGCACGGCTGAACGAGCAGATGTCAAAGACTTGAGAGGCGGGAGGGTTGTGCGCCGGATCGGACTCACCTCAAATCCAAACACCGACTGCACCGCGGGCTTGATGCGCGCCAACCGGGCTGAAACTGCGCTCCGTCATGCAACTGCACCATCAAGCAGGCCTTATTGTAGCCTGCTCATTCGCCAAAAACCGGCAGCTGCGGCGCTTCCAATCCCAGCAAAGCCCAAGCAGATGCCAAATCCTGTGGCAAAGACGCGTCAAATTGCAGGGCCTGGCCGCTGATGGGATGCTGAAACGACAAGCGCGCCGCATGCAAGGCCTGCCGCGTCAAACCCAGGGCAGGCACCCCGCCATACAAGGCATCGGCCACCAAGGGGTAGCCCTTGTAGGCCAGATGGACGCGGATTTGATGGGTGCGGCCACTGTGCAAGACGCAGTGGACCGCGCTGATGCTGCGCACGCCCTGCTCGCCCACTCCCAGCAAGTAGACATCGGTGCGTGAGGGCTTGCCGGTGGCCAACACCGCCATCTTGACCCGCGAAATCAGATCGCGCCGAATTGGCGCATCCACCGTCATGGCATCAGGCACTCGACCAAAGGCCAGCGCGACATATTCCCGATGAACTTCGCGCGCGGCGATCATGCGGGTCAATGCCGTCACCGCTTCGCGGCTCTTGCCCACCATCATCAAGCCGCTGGTGTCTTTGTCCAGACGATGCACGATGCCAGCGCGGGGCAAACTGGCCGCCGCCGGGTGATGCGCCAGCAGACCGTTCATGACGGTACCCGACCAGTTGCCCGAAGCCGGATGCACCACCATGCCTGCCGCCTTATTCAGCACCAGCAGATGTTCGTCCTCGTAAACAATGTCCAGATCCAGCGCTTCGGCGCGGAATGCTTGGCTTTCCGCCGTCGGCTGCAACTCGATGCGCAGTTGCTGGCCCGCCTGCAATTTGCGCGATGCGCTGCTGGCGAGTACGCCATTGATGCTGACGCAAGCACGCTCGATCAGGCTTTGCAAATGGTTGCGCGAGAACTCGGGCGCCAGATGCACCAAACAACGATCCAAGCGCTGGCCGTGCCATTCAGGCCCCACCTGCGCTTGTCTCACTTCAACTTCGCCCGACTCGGCCGACACTTCCAGCGACTCCGTTTCGGGCGACCATTCATCGTCGCCCATACCCGGGTCGAGGGGCTCCATAACAGGCTGGGCCTGAACCATATAATCAAAGCTCCGTCTTCAGCGAAATCAGCAGAATCACAGGCGAGGACGACGCACTGCGCCGCCCCTGCCGAGATCAAGGAATCATGATAGAAAAATGCGTGGAACGCCACCCGTCAACAGCGCCGCAAGCTCAGCTTGACGCGACTTCGGGCCAAGGTCGGGATCTGTCCCACAAGAGTTCGCGCCGCTCCGGCTGGATGCTTGGAGTCGCCACCGTGATGGCCTTGACGCTGGCGGCCTGCTCGTCCAACCCCAAGGACGATCCCAACTCGCAGGCCAATTTGGACAAATTGTACGCAGAGGCCAAGGACGACCTGAATTCCGGCGCATATGACCGCGCCATCAAGGCACTGGAACGCATCGAAGGCCGCGCCGCCGGCACGGTGATGGGGCAGCAGGCACAGTTGGATTTGGCCTGGGCCTACCACCGCACTGGTGAACGCGCGCAAGCGGTCACCACGCTGGACCGCTTCATCAAGCTGAATCCCTCCAGCCCTGCACTGGACTATGCGGTGTACATGAAGGGCCTGGTCAACTTCAACGAAGACCTGGGCCTGTTCGGCCGCTTGGCCAGCCAAGACATTTCCGAGCGCGACCAGCAGGCCTCGCGCGATGCTTTGCTGGCGTTCAAGCAAGTGCTGGAGCAATTCCCGGAATCGCGCTATGCCGCCGATGCCAAGCTGCGTGTGGACTACATCACCAACACCTTGGCGGTGTATGAGGTGCATGTGGCGCGCTACTACTTCAATCGCGGCGCCTATGTGGCTGCGGCCAATCGGGCACAGCAAGCCACGGTGGAATTCCAAAACGCCCCAGCCGTTGAAGAAGCGCTCTACATCATGACTCAGAGCTACGACAAGCTGGGCCTGATCCCGCTGCGCGACGATGCCCAGCGGGTGCTCAAACAGAGCTTCCCGAACAGCGCTTACGTGACTGGCAACGCCAGCGGTAAACGTGCTTGGTGGGAGCTTTGGTGAGCGGCTTGCGCTGAATCGCCATACGGCGACCCAAGGCACACAAAAAGGCGCGTGATTGGCACGCGCCTTTTTTATTGCGCCTCACATCAGGCAATGCTTCAAGTGGGCCGGTCGCGTGACTCGGCCAAGAGCTCCAACCAGTCCAAAGCCTCGTCCTCCTGCGCCAAGCGGGTCATGGGCGGCAAGGCCTCGCGCAGACGCCGACCGTAGTTCATGCCCGCCATGCGCGGATCACAAACCACCAGCAAGCCTCGGTCTTGTTCGGTGCGAATCAATCGCCCGCCGCCTTGCTTCAATGCAATCGCAGCTTCGGCAATGAAGTAGTGGGCGAAGGCATTGCGCCCGGCCGCCTCCAGGCGCTTGACACGCGCCTCCACCAAGGGGTCGTTGGGCGGCGGGAATGGCAGCTTGTCAATCAAGACGCATTGCAAGCTGTCCCCGGGCACATCAATGCCCTCCCAAAAGCTGGCCGAGCCCACCAGCACAGCGCGCGGGTCGTCCAAAAACTGCTGCAACAAAACCCGCTTGGGTGCCAAGCCCTGCTGCAAAACGCTCAGACCATCACCGCCAGCCTCGAAGTCCTGCCGCAACGCTTCGCCAATGTTCTGCAATGCGCGCAAGGTGGTGGTCAACACAAAGGTTCGACCGCCTAAAGCGCGCGCGCAACGCGCGGCCAATGCCGCCACGGCTTGCGGATGCGCAGCCTCGCTGGGCTTGGGAAAGTCGCGAGGGATGTAGAGACGGGCGTTCTGAGCGTAATCAAACGGGCTGCCCACGCGCAGCACGGTGGCATCGTCGAGCCCCGCGGGCTCGGTGAACCAACTCAGCCTTTCGTCATCCCCCAAAGTGGCCGAGGTGAAGATCCAGGCCTTGGGCGGCCCCGCCAGCTGCTCTTTCATGGCCTCCCGGATGTCCAGCGGCGACTCGATCAAACGCGCCTGATGCGGCGTCAGGTCGATCCAGCGCACATAGGCCTCATCGGGCGCCTGGGCAAAAACCTGGGCCAAGCGGTGCAGCTCCACCGCGCGCTCATGCAAGCGAACAAAATCCGGCGAGGTCTCCCTCACCGTGGCCAGCATCTCGATGGCCAGCTCAGCAGTTTCGGCCACCTCGTCCAAAGCCTTGGCAAAGCCGGGGTGCGTGGCGCGCTCAGCCCAGGCCAGCTTGAGCATGCCGCGCACCTCGCGCATCGGGCCCGCGCACACCAAGCGCAGCTCTCGGGCGGCCCGCTCCAATCGCGCATGCAGGTCTTGCCAGTCCTGCAAGCCGCGCGCTTGCGCCAGCCCCAAGCCCAAGACATCGCGAGCAAAGTCCAGCAGCTGTGCACTGCCCAGCATGGTGCCCAGAAACTGCACACCCGCTTCGGCGAGCTGATGGGCCTCGTCAAACACCGCCAGATCGACACTGGGCAGCAACTCGGCGACCCCGCTGTCTCGCAAGCTCATATCGGCGAAGAACAAATGGTGGTTGACCACCAGCACATCGGCCTCCATGGCCTCGCGCCGCGCCTTGACCACATGGCAGGCGCGAAACTCGGGGCACTCGCTACCCAAGCAGTTGTCCCGCGAAGACGTCACCAAGGGAATGACGGGCGAACGCTCATCCAGGCCGTCCATCTCGGCCAAATCACCACTCTGGGTTTGCTGAGCCCAAATCTCCACTCGCGACAGCGCCATCACTGAGCGCCGATCGGGCAGCTCAGCGCTGTGCCTTGCCTGCTGCAAGCGATGCAGGCAAAGATAGCTGCTGCGCCCTTTCAGCAAGGCGACACGCACCGGCACCTGCAAGGCCTCGCGCAGGCGCGGCAAGTCGCGCATGAAGAGTTGATCTTGCAAATTCTTGGTGGCAGTGCTGATCAAGGCGCGCCCCCCAGACAAGAGCGCCGGCACCAAATAGGCAAAGGTTTTGCCCACGCCGGTCCCCGCCTCCACCACCAGGGTTTCCCGCTGCGCAATGGCATGGGCCACGGCCTGACTCATTTGCAACTGCGGCTGCCTTGGGCGGTAGCCCGAATCGCTGCGCGCCAAGGGTCCGCCCTCGTCAAAGGCCGCGGCCACCCATTGCTCCAGTTCGCTGGCTGTCTCTACAGTCGGCGCAGGCTCGGCTTCAAATGCAGCAATCCACTCGTCGCTGAATTCGTCGATCAAAGGCGGTTCGTTGGAGCTCAAAGCACAGGCACAGGGAACGGGTTCAAGAACAGGCAAGCGCGCACGCAAACGACGAAGGGCTCAGGCCAGTTCATCGGGGTCGCATGCCTGCTCCAGCTGCACAATCAGATCGCGCAAATTCAGACGACGCTTCTTCAGGCGCCTCAAGCTCAATTCGTCGAGCGGCTGCTCTTGCGCCACACGGTCGATCAACACATCAAGATCGGCATGCTCCATGCGCAACTCAATCAAACGACGCGACAGAGAGTGAAGTTGTTCATCCATAGTGGCCCCAGCCGAGAGGATGGGCTGCAGTTTCGGGATTATAGTTTTGCGGAACTTCCAGGCTTCCCATGACTCGCACCTCCACAGGTTTTCGTTTGAGCGCCGCCACCGGCACGCATCGCGGAGACCGGCTTTACCAACAAGACCAAGTCCAAATCCTGACCCATGCGCGCTTGAGCAATTGCTTGCTGGCCATCGTGGCCGACGGCATGGGCGGTAAAAGTGGCGGGCGCAAAGCGGCCGATCAGGTGCTGCTGACGGCGCAGCAACTCTTCGAACGTTTTTCGCCGAGTGAAGAGAAGACCGAAGACTTCTTGCAACAGATCGTCTCCGAAGCTCATTTGATGATCAAACTGACGGCGCTCTCCGCCGAAGAGGAACCCCACAGCACAGTGGCCGCGTTCTTGATTGGCGGGGATAAACGCTGTCACTGGATCCACTCCGGCGACTCGCGCATCTACCTGTTTCGCGGTCCCAAAATGGTCAAGCGCACGCTGGATCACTCCTATGTGCAAAAACTGGTCGACGAAGGGCAAATCACTGAGAGCGAGGCGGCCACGCACCCCCAGTCCAATTTGCTCACCAGCTGCTTGGGGACGGTGCAAGAGCCCAGCTTCACTTTGAGCACAGTGGAAGATTTGCAAGCAGGCGACACCTTGATGTGCTGCAGCGACGGCCTCTGGCACTACTTCACCCCCAGTGAGATGGGCACCGTCTTGCACAGCCTGCCCGCGCGCGAGGCCGCCGAGTTGCTGGTCAGCAAGGCAAGGCAACGCGCCCGCGGCGGCGGCGACAATTTGTCCCTGGCGATAGTGCAAATTCAGCCCTTGGGCTGAATCCAAGGGGCTCCAAGGGGCGGCAAGGCCGCCCTTCGCACCCGCCGGTCGCCTCAGCGTTTGGCGGCAGAAGCCGCGGCTGACTGACCAGCTGCGGCGATTTCCGCCGCGCTCGGGATCGGCAAAGCGACGGGCGGCTTTTTTCCTTGTGCTTGCGCCTCGCGTTGTGCCAAGCGCTGCTGAGCCTCGCGCTGCAACTCGGCTTGGCGGCGCTCAAAAGCCTGCTTTTGCGCCAAGCGCTTTTCGGCCTCTTGAGCCGCTCGCCGCTGCTTGGCCTGTTGAGCCTGCTCGATCTCTTGCGCGGAGGGTCGGGGTTTGGGCGTCGGCTGCTTGGGCGCCGAGGCCTGCTCAGCAGCTTGCGTCGCGCCCGCGCCTTGCCCCGGTTCTTGGGGGGCTTGCGGACCTTGCGCCGCCAAAAGCTCGGCGGTGCGGCGCTGCGCCTCCAGTCTTGCGGCCTCTTGCTCCCGCTCGGCCACGCGCTGTTGCTGCGCTTCAGCGCGGGCGCGCCGCTCTTGCTTGTCGATCTCTTGTTCGCGCTTGAGGATGGGCTTCAAAGCCAAGCTGCGCTCGGCTCGCACACGGTTGAGGCAATCGTTGACGGCAAAGCGCTGCTCGCAAGCCAAGGCCTCGGCCTGAAAGCGCGCCTCCAATTCTGTGCGCTGCTGTCCCAAGCTTTGCAACTCGATTTGGCGAGCCTGTGCTGAGGCTTGTGCTGCGTCTTCGGCCCAAGTCCAGGGCGCGGCAAGACCCAAGCCGAGCAACCCAGCCACCATCGCCAAGTTGCGCACCCGATTGGCCTTAGAAATCATGGGAGCCCTCCTGCACCGCCCATCACGTGAGCGAAGTATCTACATCACGCCGCTCCAAGGCCAAATACTCGCTGGACTGCATTTCCTGCAAGCGCGACACGGTGCGCGGGAACTCGTGTGCCAAGGGGCCTTCGGTGTAGAGCTGCTCGGGCGGCACCGCCGCTGAAATGATCAGCTTGACGCGCCGGTCATACAAAACATCGACCAGCCAGGTAAAGCGCCGCGCCTCGCTGGCCAAACGCGGCGGCATCTCCGGCACATTGGACAGCAAGACGGTGTGGAACTGCGTGGCCAACTCCAGATAGTCATTTTGCGAACGTGGGCCGCCGCAAAGCGTGTTGAAGTCAAACCACACCACGCCACCGGCTCGGCGGCGCGCGCGGATTTCGCGCTTTTCGATGTGCAGCACCGGGCTTTCTTCGCGCGCCTCCGCCAAGGCCGTGAAGGCCTCGCTCATGGCTTGATCGGCGGCCTCACTCAGGGGCTGGTGGTACAGGGCCACATGGGCGAGGGTGCGACGCCGATAGTCAAAGCCGTTGTCCACATTGATGACTTCGAGCTTTTCCTTCAGCAACTCAATTGCCGGCAGGATGCGATCACGATGCAAGCCATTGGGATACAGGCCATCGGGTTCGAAGTTAGAGGTGGTGATGATGCTGACCCGGTTCTTGAACATGGCATCCAAGAGGCGGTGAAGAATCATCGCGTCGGTGACATCGGCCACATGGAATTCATCAAAGCAGATCAGGCGAAAACGCTTGGCCATGCGCTTGCCCAACTCTTCCAGCGGATCGGCAATGCCCTTCAAGTCTTGCAACTCGCGGTGCACTTCGCGCATGAATTCGTGGAAGTGCAAACGGGTCTTGCGCGTCAAAGGCACGGCCTGGAAAAAGCAATCCATCAAAAAGCTCTTGCCGCGCCCGACGCCACCGTACATATAGACGCCGCGCGGCAAAGGCGGGCGCACCAGCAGCTTGGTCACCGCATTGCTGCGCCGGGCCTTGTAGTCGGCCCATTCATCTTGGCAACGCTGCAAAGCGGCTACCGCGCGCAGCTGCGCGGGGTCGGCGGTATAGCCGCGCTCCGCCAGGGTCTGCTGGTACAACTCGGTTACTGAAGTCACTGCACTCACCAACGCTTCTTGCTCAGTCTCAAATGAAAAAGGGCGACCGAATCGCCGCCCTTTCCTTCACTCAGGGCCGCTGGCCCGTTCAGAAGTTCAAAGTACGCTTGTCCACGGCCAAAGCCGCTTCCTTGGTCGCTTCCGACAAGGAAGGGTGAGCGTGGCAGATGCGAGCGATGTCTTCCGCCGAGGCCTTGAACTCCATCGCCACCACGGCTTCGGAGATCAGCTCCGAAGCGAAGGGGCCAATGATGTGCACGCCCAGGATTTCATCGGTGGTGGCATCGGCCAGGAACTTGACGAAGCCATTGGTGTCGCCCAGCGCACGTGCGCGGCCATTGGCCATGAAGGGGAACTGGCCTGCCTTGTAAGCCACGCCATCGGCCTTGAGCTGCTGCTCGGTGCGACCCACCCAAGCGATCTCGGGGCTGGTGTAGATGACCCAGGGAATGGTGTTGAAGTTGACATGGCCGTGCTGACCGGCAATGCGCTCGGCCACGGCAACGCCCTCTTCCTCGGCCTTGTGCGCCAGCATGGGGCCGCGCACCACATCGCCCACTGCCCATACATTGGGCAGATTGGTCTTGCAGTCGCCGTCCACCTCAATGGCACCGCGCTCGTCCAGCTTCAGGCCAACCGCTTCGGAGTTCAGACCGATGGTGTTGGGCACGCGGCCGATGGAGATGATGAGCTTGTCCACGGCCAGGGTCTGCGCCGCGCCCTTGGCGTCGGTATAAGCCACGGTGACGCCGTCCTTAGCGGACTTGACTTCACCGATCTTGACGCCCAGCTCGATCTTCAGACCTTGCTTCTTGAACAGCTTGGCGGCTTCCTTGGCGACGGACTCATCGACAGCGCCCAGGAAAGTCGGCAGACCTTCCAGCACGGTCACTTCCGCACCCAGGCGGCGCCAGACCGAGCCCATTTCCAGGCCGATCACGCCGGAGCCGATCACGCCCAGCTTCTTAGGCACGGCGCCGATGCGCAGTGCGCCGTCGTTGCTGAGGATGTTCTCTTCGTCGAAAGGAGCGCCGGGCAGTTGGCGAGCGTTCGAGCCGGTGGCCAGAATCACGTGCTTGGCCAGGATCACTTCCTCGCCGGCCTTGATCTCGTACAGGCCGTCCTTGGCTGCGACAAAGGAGCCGCGGCCGTGGAAGAAGCTGACCTTGTTCTTCTTGAACAGGTACAAGATGCCGTCGTTGTTCTGCTTCACCACCATGTCTTTGCGGCCGATCATCTTGGCCACATCCATCTTGATGTTGTCGGCCGAGATGCCGTGGTCGGCAAAGTGGTGGTTGGCGTGCTCGAAATGCTCCGACGATTGCAGCAAAGCCTTGGAAGGAATGCAGCCCACGTTGGTGCAGGTGCCGCCCGGTGCGGGGCCACCCTTGTCGTTCTTCCACTCGTCGATACAAGCGGTGTTGAAGCCCAGCTGGGCCGCGCGGATGGCGGCGATATAACCGCCAGGGCCGCCGCCGATCACGACGACGTCAAATTGTTTTGTGCTCATCAAATGCTCCTGCGCCCACGCTTCAGTGGGCGAGCTTGAGGGTGATAACGCCACCGACGATCATGGCCACGCCCAGGAATCTCCCCAGCGTGGCGGCATCGCCAAAGAACATCACCCCGATCAAAAAAGTGCCGGCGCCGCCGATGCCCGTCCAGACGGCATAGGCCGTGCCGATGGGGATCTCACGCTGCGCCATCCAGAGTAGCCAACCACTCAAACCCATGGACGCTACGGCTGCCACGATGCCGCTGATCCGGTACTCCGCTTGCTGAGACAGCTTGAAGCCCAGAGGCCAGCCGATCTCGCAGACACCGGCCAGCAGCAAGTAGACCCAGGCCATGGTTTGAGTCATTGCACCGTCGACAGGCTTAGATGTCGAACAGCAGGCGAGCCGGATCTTCCAGCGCTTCCTTCATGGTCACCAGACCCAGCACGGCTTCGCGGCCGTCGATGATGCGGTGGTCGTAAGACATGGCCAGATAGTTGATCGGGCGCACCACCACTTGGCCGTTCTCCACGACGGCGCGGTCCTTGGTCGCGTGCACGCCCAAGATGGCCGATTGCGGCGGGTTGATGATGGGGGTGGACAGCATGGAGCCGAAGGTGCCGCCGTTGGAGATCGAGAAGGTGCCGCCGGTCAGGTCGTCCAGCGAGATCTTGCCTTCCTTGGCCTTTTGGCCGAACTCGGCAATCTTCTTCTCAATATCGGCAAAGCTGAGTTGATCGGCATTGCGGATGATGGGCACCACCAGACCGCGCGGCGAGCCCACGGCGATACCGATGTCGAAGTAGCCGTGGTAGACGATGTCATTGCCATCCACCGAGGCGTTCAGCACCGGGTACTTCTTCAAAGCAGCCACGGCGGCCTTGACGAAGAAGCTCATGAAGCCCAGCTTGACGCCGTGTTCCTTCTCGAACTTTTCTTGGAACTTCTTGCGCATTTCCATCACCGGCGCCATGTTCACTTCGTTGAACGTGGTCAGGATGGCGTTCGTCGCTTGCGATTGCAGCAGACGCTCGGCCACGCGTGCGCGCAAGCGGGTCATGGGCACGCGCTGCTCGGGGCGGTCGCCCAAGTTTTGCGTCAGCGGGGCTGCCACAGCAGGCAGGGGCTTGGCCACGGACGGTGCTGCAGCCACGGCCACAGGCGCGGGCACAGCGGCAGGCTTGGCGCCGGCGGCCAAGGCGTCGCCCTTGGTCACGCGACCATCTTTGCCGGAGCCGGCAACGTCGGTGGCGGACAAGCCCTTCTCTGCCAGGATTTTGGCGGCGGCCGGCATGGCCACATCACCCTTGCTTGCAGCAGCCGAAGCAGCGGCTGCTGGTGCAGCGGCGGCGACCACGGCCTTGACTTCCAGCGGGCTGACCTGGGCCGTGCCTTCGGTGTCAATGCGGGCAATGACTTCTTCGCTGGCGACGCTCTCGCCGTCGTTCTTGATGATTTGAGCCATCACGCCTGCGCTGGGCGCCGGCACTTCCAACACGACCTTGTCGGTCTCGATTTCAACCAGGATCTCGTCCACTGCCACGGCTTGGCCGGGCTTTTTCTTCCAGGTCAGCAACGTGCCTTCGGACACAGATTCAGACAGCTGGGGAACTTTGACTTCGATGATTGCCATGATGTTCTAACTTTCTACTTGTTCGGAGAGCTGATCGGGCGCAGGGCCTGACGATCAAACGACCGAGGACAAAGCGGCGCCTTGCAGCGCCGCCCTGTCTTTACTTGGTGAGGATGAAGCCCTTGAGCTTGCCGAAGGCCTGATCCAACAGCGACTTCTGTTGCTCTTGGTGCAGGTGTGCGTAACCGCAGGCCGGCGAGGCCGAGGCGGGACGCCCCGCATAGCCCAGCTTCTGACCGTCGAGCATGTTCTCGTGCACATAGTGCTGGACGAAGAACCATGCGCCTTGGTTTTGCGGCTCGTCCTGGCACCACACCAGCTCGGTCGCACCGGGATACTTCTTGATCTCGGCAGCAAAAGCCTTGTGCGGGAAGGGGTAGAGCTGCTCGACCCGGATGATGGCCACATCGGCGGCCTTCTTTTCCTCGCGCTTGCGCACCAAGTCGTAGTAGACCTTGCCCGAGCAAACGATCACGCGCTTGACCTTGTCAGCGCTGATCGAGGCGTCCTGCTCACCAATGACCGTGCGGAACTCACCTTTGGTGAATTCAGCCAGGACGGACGTGGCATCCTTGGCACGCAGCAGGCTCTTCGGCGTCATGATCACCAAAGGCTTGCGGAACATGCGCAGCATCTGGCGACGCAAGACGTGGAAGATCTGGCTGGCCGTGGTCGGCTGCACGATCTGCATATTGTTGTCAGCCGCCAGCTGCATGAAGCGCTCCAGGCGAGCCGAGCTGTGCTCAGGGCCCTGGCCTTCATAGCCGTGCGGCAACATCATCACCAAGCCGTTGGAACGGCCCCACTTCACTTCGCCGGAGGCGATGAACTGGTCGATCACGACCTGGGCGCCGTTGGCGAAGTCACCGAACTGCGCTTCCCAGATGGTCAGCGTATTCGGCTCGGCAGCGGCATAGCCGTACTCAAAGCCCAGCACGGCTTCTTCACTGAGGATGGAGTCGATCACCACGAACGGCGCCTGACCTTCCGCCACGTTTTGCAGCGGGATGTAAGCGCCCTCGTCCCAGTTGGTGCGATTCTGGTCGTGAATGACAGCATGACGGTGGGTGAAGGTGCCACGGCCTGCGTCTTCGCCCGACAGGCGGATCGGGTAGCCGCTGGCCACCAGCGAGGCGAAGGCCATGCTCTCGCCCATGCCCCAGTCCACATTGATCTCACCACGACCCATGGCCGCGCGATCCGCGTAGAGCTTTTGCACCAGATTGTGGGCGACCAAGTCCTTGGGCAGCGTGGTCAGCTTGTCAGCCAGACGCTTCCATTCCGAAACCGGCAGCGCGGTGTCGCAGCTGTCGGTCCACTTCTTGCCAAGGAACGGCGACCAGTCGGTGGCGTACTTGCTCTTGAAGTTGGTCAGCACCGGGTCCACGGTGTGGCGGCCTTCGTCCATGGCGGCACGGTAGGCCTTGACCATTTCATCAGCACCGGCCGCATCGACCACGTTCTGCGCGGCCAGCTTGTCGGCATAGACCTTGCGGGTGCCGGGGTGGGCCGCGATTTTCTTGTACATCAGCGGCTGAGTCAGCGAGGGGGTGTCCTGCTCGTTGTGGCCCAGCTTGCGATAGCAGACGATGTCCAGCACCACATCCTTGTGGAACTCGGCGCGGTAGTCCATGGCCAGTTGCATGGCCCACACCACCGCTTCCGGATCGTCACCGTTCACATGCAGCACCGGAGCTTCGATCATCTTGACGACATCGGAGCAATAGGTGGTGGAGCGCAGATCGCGCGGGTCGCTGGTGGTGAAACCGATCTGGTTGTTGATGACGATGTGGACGGTGCCGCCCGTGCCGTAGCCACGGGTCTGGGCCATGCACAGGGTTTCTTGCACCACGCCCTGGCCGCCAAAGGCCGCATCACCGTGCACCAGCACGGGCAGGACCTGGCTGCCGTTCTTGTCGCCGCGGCGCTCTTGACGCGCACGCACGCTGCCCTCAACCACCGGGTTGACGATTTCCAGGTGCGAGGGGTTGAAGGACAGCGACAGGTGAACCGGGCCGCCCTTGGTGCTCACATCAGAGCTGAAGCCCTGGTGGTACTTCACGTCGCCGGCCGGCAGGTCTTCAGCGGCCTTGTGCTCGAACTCGGCGAACAAGTCAGCCGGCATCTTGCCCAAGGTATTGACCAGCACATTCAGACGGCCACGGTGGGCCATGCCGATGACGATTTCTTGCACGCCACGCTGGCCGGCGCGCTGGATCAGTTCGTCCATGGCCGCGATGAAGCTCTCGCCACCTTCCAGCGAGAAACGCTTCTGGCCGACGTACTTGGTGTGCAGATAGCGCTCCAGGCCTTCGGCAGCGGTCAGGCGCTCCAGGATGTGGCGCTTTTCTTCGGCGGTGAAAGTGGGCTTGCCACGGGCCTTTTCCAGGCGCTCTTGCCACCAGCGCTTTTCGCCGGGGTCGGTGCAGTGCATGAATTCGGAGCCGACCGAGCTGCAATAGGTCTCGCGCAAGGCCTGCACGATTTGACGCAAGCTCATGGTCTCGCCACCAAAATAGGTGTTGGAGGCCGAGAAGCTGATGTCCATATCGGACTCGCTCAGGTCATAAAAGGCCGGATCGAGTTCGGGAATCTTGGGGCGCTCGGAGCGCTTGAGTGGGTCGAGTTCGGCCCAGCGGTTGCCCAGGAAGCGATAGGCCGCGATCAGGCTTTGCACATGCACTTGCTTGTGCGCGACGGCCAGATCGGCGCTGGAGGCCTTGGTGGCGAAGGCATTGGCCTTGGCGCGCTGCGCGAAGGACTCGATCACCGGGGCATGGGGCACATCGCGGCCGTCACCACCATCGGTGGCTGGCACGTGCTGGAGCGCATCGAAGTACGAACGCCAGTTATCGGGCACGGAGCCCGGGTTGTCGAGGTAGGCCTCGTACATCTCTTCGACATAAGGGGCATTGCCCCCGAACAGGTATGAATTCGACCTGTATTGCTGCATCATTTCGCTCACCTCTCACCCCGGCTTCCAGGGAATTGGCTGGTTGATAAACCTTCCGCGTTACGGCTCGACCGGTTGGCGGATTGCGACCCGCCTTCGCTGTTGCCAGCAAAGGGGACGGGAAGGACCCAAAGTCTCCAAAGGGTCGACTTTATCACCCTTGCCCATTTCGCCAAGCCCGCAGACCACCGAGCATTTCGGTCAGCCTGCACAAAAACTGAGACTTATCACCCCTTTTTTTGCTGCATGCGCAGCCCGTAAAACGCGGGGGCAAGGTCAACACATTCCGCTGGAGCGCGGCGCAAGCCCAGATGGCAAACGTTTGCGAACTCGTCCCGCATCCCCTAGACTCGCGCTTGAACGCCAAGCCCCGCGATTGAATGGCTTGGCGTTGGGACAAACAGGAGATCCCACCCATGCAAGTTCGCGTCGTCGACTATTTGGCCGCAGATGCCGCCGAGCAATTCACCCGCTCTTTGCACGAAACCGGCTTCGGCGTGCTGGTGAACCATCCGATTCAGCAAGCGCTGGTCGAAAAAATCTACGCTGATTGGCTGGCCTTCTTCAACACCGAAGACAAGCACCAGTTCGCTTTTTCCAAAGAAACGCAGGACGGCTATTTCTCCACCGAGATTTCTGAAACCGCCAAGGGCGCCGCGCTGAAAGACATCAAGGAGTACTTCCATTACTACCCCTGGGGCCGCGTCCCGGCGTCCTTGGAAGCCGATGCCCAGGCCTACTTTCAGCAGGCCAATGCCCTGGCTCAGCAACTCTTGGGTTGGGTGGAGCAATACACCCCGGCCGAAATTGCTCAGCACTACCGCGAGCCGCTGTCGAACATGATCAAAGACAGCCGCCAGACCCTGCTGCGCGTCTTGCGCTACCCTCCGCTGACCGGCAAGGAGCCAGCCGGCTCCCTGCGCGCCGCCGCGCATGGCGACATCAATCTGCTCACCATCCTGCCGGCCGCCAATGAGCCGGGCCTGCAAGTGCAAGACATGAACGGGCAATGGATCGATGTGCCCTGCGACTTTGGCATGTTGATCATCAATATTGGCGACATGCTGCAAGAGGCCTCGCATGGCTATTACCCCTCGACCCAGCACCGCGTGGTCAACCCCAGTGGCGAAGGCGCCAAGCGCAGCCGGATTTCGCTGCCGCTGTTCCTGCACCCGCGCAATGAGGTGGTGCTTTCAGATCGCTACACCGCGCACGACTATTTGCAAGAACGCTTGCGCGAGTTGGGCGTCAAGAACTGAAGCACAGGCGCAGGCGGCTACATTGCAGCCATGTCTGAGCGGCCCGAGCGCATCATCCACATCCACCCCGAGGCCCCGGCCAAGCCGGCCGAAGGCCTGCCCTGCAATGGCTGCGGCATCTGCTGCTTGAGCGAACCTTGCCCGGTCGGGGTCTTGGTGAGCCGCAAGCGACATGGCAACTGCCACGCCTTGCAATGGTCAGCGGCGCAAGAGCGTTATGTCTGCGGGATGTTGATCGCCCCTTTGCGCCAACTGGGCTGGCGCCACACGGGCGTCGTCAGCCGGGCCTTGTCCGGCCTGCTCGCCACAGCGTGCCGCCGCTGGATCGCGGCGGGCTTGGGGTGCGATTCCAGCCTGAACGTCGAGCGCCCGGATGACTCCGGGCAAGCCACTAGATCGCTTTGATTCTGCAGGGGCTAGCATCTTCGCCACTTGACCACACTGCAAGGGATGAAGATGCGCAAGATCAAGCAAACAGCACTGGCCTTGACACTGGGCCTGACCATGAGCCTCGCGGCCCAGTATGCGCAGGCGGCACCGCTGCGCTGGGCGGCCCAGAATGACATTCTGACCCTGGACCCCCATTCCCAGAATCACTCGACCACCAATGCCATCTTGATGCATGCCTATGAAGGCCTGACGAGATACAACGACAAATACCAAGTCGAGCCGGCGTTGGCGACCAAATGGACCTACATCTCGCCCACGCAAGTGCGTTTTGAATTGCGCCGGGGCGTTAAGTTCCATGACGGCACGCCCTTCACCGCCGACGATGTGATCTTCACCTTCGGCCGCATCACCCAGCCGCAGGGCACGATGCAGATCTATGTGGCCGGCATCAAAGAGATCAAGAAGATCGATGACTACACCATCGACATGATGCTCAGCGCGCCCACCCCCATCTTGCTGCGCAACATCATCGACTTCCGCATCATGAGCAAGGCCTGGGCGGAGAAGAACAAAACCACCAATGTGCAAGACTACAAAGCGAAAGAGGACAACTACGCCTCACGCAATGTGATGGGCACTGGGCCTTACAAAATCACCGGCTGGCAGCCCGACCAAAAAGTCAGCATGGTGGCCAACAAGGATTGGTGGGACGCCAAGAACGCCAGCAATGTGACCGAAGTCAGCTACCTACCCATCAAGTCTGACCCGACCCGCGTGGCCGCGCTGCTGTCCGGCGATGTGGACATGCTGACCGATCTGCCCACCCAAGACGTGGCCAAGCTCAAAAGCGACCCCAAGCTCAAGGTCATCGAGGGCCCCGAGGTGCGCACCATCTTCTTCGTGATGGACCAGGGCAGCGATGAACTGCAAGGCTCCAATGTGAAGGGCAAAAACCCCTTCAAGGACAAACGGGTGCGCGAGGCGTTGAGCGTGGCGATTGACCGCGAGGCCATCAAACGCACCATCATGCGCGGCCTGTCCATCCCGGCCGGCATCATGGTGGCGCCAGGCGTCAACGGCAACACGCCGGAACTGGACACACCGCTGAAGGCCGATACCGAAAAGGCCAAAAAGCTCTTGGCCGAGGCCGGCTACCCGAACGGCTTTGAAGTGCCACTGAATTGCCCGAACAACCGTTACGTCAATGACGAAGAGGTCTGCCAAGCGGTGGTTTCGATGTGGGCCAAGATCGGCATCAAAGCCAAGCTAGCCGCCCTGCCCTTCGCACAGCACAGCCAAACCTTCCAACGCTTTGAAGCCCCGCTGTTTATGTTGGGCTGGGGCGTGGCCACTTACGACGCGCAGTACTTCCTGCAAGCCGTGGCGCGCACCAAGGCAACCGGCGCCGACGGCAATTTCAACTTCGCCAAACTCAGCGACGCCAAGCTGGACCAGTTGGTGGACGGCATGAAGGTGGAAGTGGACGTCACCAAGCGCAACGCCATGATCCGCGAGGCCTTGCTGCGGGTGCGCGATGAGACCCTCTTCATCCCGCTGCACCACCAAATGCGCCCCTGGGCCATGCGCGCCAATGTGGAAACCATCCATCGCTCGGATGACCGCCCCGAGGCTAGGCTGACGCATCTCAAATAAGCGCGGCCTTGCCGCTCTCAGCTGGGCCACCTTCGGGTGGCCTTTTTCATGGCGCGGCGCGCTCGCCGCGCAAACGCGCCCGCAGCGCGGTCGGCGTCAGGCCAAACCAGCGCCGCACGGTGCGGCTGAAGTTGGACGTATCGACAAACCCCAGATCGGCCGCAATCCATTCCACCGAGCGTTGCCCTTGACGCAAGGCCCGCAATGCCTGCTCTTGGCGCACGCTGTCCAAGACCGACTGATAGGTACAGCCCTCCTGCCGCAAATGGCGGATCAAGGTGCGCACCGACACATGGCAATGCGCCGCCGCCTGCGCCACACCCGGAAACGGCGCGCCCGGCGCCCGACTCAAGAGCAGTTGCTGCACCCGTTGCCCCCAGGCCCCCGGCCCTCCCCGGCTTTGCGCCAGTTCGCGCTCGCAATCCTGGCGCGCGGCCTCAAAAGCTCTTGCATCGGCGGTCAGACAGGGCAAATTCAGTAACTCATCATTCAGACGGAATGCCAACAGCGGCGCATCAAAGCGCAGCGGGCCATCGAAACACTGCCGCAGCCGCGCAAGCCAGGCCGGGTCGAGAGGCTCGGGCAGTGGCAGATCGATCACCAAGCCCTGCACCCGCTGCCCCACCACCGACTCCATCAAACGCAGCGCCGTGCCCAAGACCATGTCCAGCACAAAGCCCCTCGCCTGCCCGAGGTCACAACACTCATGCACCAAGAGGACGGCGGCACCACCGCCCTGCGGCCCCTCGCTCCACTCAAAGCGCAGCAGGCCATTGCGCAGGCTGGCAAAACGCGCGGCGGTCTGCAAGGCCTGACGCAAATCGCGGCTCGCCACCATGGCGTAACCCAAGGCCCCATGCGCCGAAATCTGGGCCATTTGCCCCAAGTCCAGCCCCAATGCGGGTCGATCGCTCACAGCCAAAGCCGCCAGCACCAAACGGTGCACGACGCCAAATTCCAGCATCTGTTCGCGCACCGAAAGCTCGCCCCAACTCAAACCCGCGGACGCCAGGCTTCCCTCCACATCGGCCCCCATGCTGCGCAAGAGCATGCACAGCAAGCGCGCGTACGTGGGGTGGACCTGCGCGGCACCCACCGGCGTTAGCGCCGCCCCGGCTGCAACAGCAAGAGGCGCGGGCCTGTAGCCAAGGTCTGAAGGAATGCCGCTCATGGCTTGGCACTTTATGACGATAGCTTGCCACTTGCCTCGGTGTTTGCGCAGGGGTGACTCCAAGACACTGCGGCAAAACACAGGAGACCCGCGATGAGCCACGCCTTGTCCTCGCCACCCCACAAAACGCCCGAGCATCTGCCGCCCGAGCCCACGGCCCCCTATCGCGACCGCAAACGCTACGCCTGGCTGCTGAGCCTGCTGGTGCCCGCTTCGGTCACCTTGGGGCCGGCCCTGCTGCTCTGGCGTGGCGAAGCCCGCCTGCTGTGGCTGCCGGTGGCGTTTTTGTACGGCGTCGTGCCGCTGATCGACTGGCTCTTGGGCACCGACCGCAGCAACCCACCAGAAGCTGCCGTGCCCGCGCTGGATGCCGACCCCTATTACCGCCGCGTCACCTATGCCTTGGTGCCGATTCTTTGGCTGGCCTTCATCTACTGCGTCTGGTTCGTGGCCAAGCACGAATTGCCCTGGCATGGCGTTGTGGCCATGGTCATCATCACCGGATCGGTCGGCGGCTTTTGCATCAATCTGGGCCATGAGTTGGGCCACAAACAAAGCCTGCTCGAGCGCTGGCTGGCCAAGCTGGTATTGGCCACCACCGGCTACGGGCACTTCTACATAGAACATAACCGCGGCCATCATCGGGATGTGGCCACACCGCTGGACCCGGCCTCCTCACGCATGGGGGAGTCGATCTACCGTTTTTTACTGCGCGAGATGCCAGGAGCCTTCAAGCGCGCTTGGGCCCTGGAAAGCACTCGCCTGCACAAAGCCGGGCTGCCGCTGTGGTCGCTGAAAAATGAGATCCTGCAACCCGCACTGATCACGCTCGCGCTATGGGGCTGCTTGCTGCTGTGGCTGGGGATTCAGGTCTTGCCTTTCATTCTGGCGACCGCCTTCTGGGCCAACTTTCAGCTCAGCTCGGCCAACTATGTTGAGCATTACGGCCTGTTGCGCCAGCGCTTACCCAATGGTCGGTATGAGCCCTGCCAGCCCCATCATTCCTGGAACAGCAATCACATCTTCTCCAACTGGGCGGTCTTCCATCTGCAGCGCCACTCCGATCACCACGCCCATCCGCTGCGGCGCTATCAATCGCTGCGTCACTTTGAGAACCTGCCGCAACTGCCCAGCGGCTACTTTGGCATGTTCAGCATTGCCTATATCCCGCCGCTTTGGTTCAAGGTGATGGACGAGCGGCTGCTCGCCGTGGTGGGTCGCGACCCACAGCGCATCAACTTTGAGCCCGGGCGAAAAGCCGAGTTGATGGCCCGTTATGGCCTGCACAGCACTTGAGCGTGAGGCTTTTGGCGCGCAAGCTTGCCAGAAGCCCGCATGCCCGAAAGTTGTCGCCCATCGCGCAACTCTTTGGCCCTGGCTTCGGAGCTGGCGGCTCACCCCAGTCCGAAAGCCTTTTGACAACGCTCACCCGTGTCAAGGTGCCGCGGCATTGCTGCTCGGTTTTGGACGCCCCAGTTGGACCCAGGCGCCGTTGGCAAGCTCTGGTCAAGCCGCTGGAGACCTCCGCACAAATCTGCAATTCCCCTCATATCAAACAGGGATTTCAGCGCGCAAGATGAGCCCAAGCAGTCATTGGAGTTCATATGCAAGCGAGACAGCCTATTTACAAATCCCTGTATGCCCAGGTCATTGGCGCCATTGTGATCGGCGTACTGCTGGGCCACTTCTACCCCGAAAGCGGCGCCGCCATGAAGCCGCTAGGCGATGGCTTTATCAAGCTGATCAAGATGATCATCGCCCCCATCATCTTCTGCACCGTGGTGGTGGGCATTGCGGGCATGGAAGACATGAAGAAAGTCGGCAAGACCGGCGGCTTGGCCCTGCTCTACTTTGAGATTGTGTCCAGCCTGGCCTTGATCATCGGCCTGGTGGTGGTCAATGTGCTGCAACCCGGCGTCGGCATGAATGTGGACCCGGCGCATCTGGACACCAAGGGCATTGCCGCCTACACCGGCCCCGGCAAGATGCAAAGCACCACCGAGTTCTTGCTGGCCATCATTCCCACCACGGTGGTTGATGCCTTTGCCAAGGGCGAAATGCTGCAGGTCTTGTTGATCGCGGTGCTGTTTGGTTTTGCCCTGCATCGCTTTGGCGGACGCGGCACCTTGGTCTTCGATTTGATTGAGAAGAGCAGTCATGTGTTGTTCGTGATCGTCGGCTACATCATGAAGCTGGCCCCGATCGGCGCCTTTGGTGCCATGTCTTTCACCATCGGCAAATACGGCCTGAGCTCGCTGGTGCAATTGGCCAAGCTGATGGGCAGTTTCTACCTGACCTGCCTGCTTTTCATCATCATCGTTCTGGGCGGCATTGCGCGCTTGCATGGCTTCTCGATCTTCAAGTTCATTCGCTACATCAAGGAAGAATTGCTGATCGTGTTGGGCACCTCCTCCTCAGAATCGGTGCTGCCGCGCATGATGGCCAAGATGGAAAACCTGGGCGCCAAAAAGTCCACCGTGGGCCTGGTGATCCCAACCGGTTATTCCTTCAATCTGGACGGCACCTCCATCTATCTGACCATGGCGGCCGTCTTCATCGCACAGGCAACCAACACGCCGATGACGCTGACTCAGCAGCTCACCCTGCTGGCCGTGCTCTTGCTGACCTCCAAAGGCGCAGCGGGTGTGACAGGCAGCGGCTTCATCGTGCTGGCGGCCACGCTCAGCGCGGTGGGCGGCGTGCCGGTGGCCGGCCTGGCGCTGATTCTGGGCATCGACCGTTTCATGAGCGAAGCCCGCGCACTGACCAACTTGATCGGCAACGGTGTGGCAACCCTGGTGGTGGCCAAATGGACGGGCGACCTAGACATGCAGCGCATGCAGCGCCACTTGAACAATGAGACCGATCTCGAAGCCGACGCCCCGGAACAGGTGCTGGATCGCGTCAACAATCATTTGAAGGCCTGAAGTCACAGGCTTCAAACACGCCAAAGCCCCGGTGCTGTTGCAGCCGGGGCTTTTTGTTTTTGGGCTGCGGCAGCGCTGGGCTGCCATGCCGCTTCAGCGCAGGGCCAGGCGTTCGCGTGCGGCTTGGTACTCGCGCGCCAAACGCGCCACCAGTTGCGCGGCCGGCACCACTTCGCGCACGGCGCCAATGCCTTGGCCGCAGCCCCAGATGTCCTTCCAGGCCTTCTTGGCGTCGCCACCAAAGTTCATGGCGCTGGGGTCGCTCTCGGGCAGTTGGTCCGGGTCCATGCCGGCATTGATGATGGAGCCGCGCAGGTAGTTGCCGTGCACGCCGGTGAACAGATTGCTGTAGACGATGTCATCGCTATTGCTGTCCACAATCATCTGCTTGTAGGCCTCGGAAGCGCGCGCCTCCTCGGTGGCGATGAAGGCCGAGCCGATGTAGGCAAAGTCTGCGCCCATGGCCTGTGCGGCCAAAACCGCGTCGCCACTGGCGATGGAGCCCGACAGCGCCAGTGGGCCATCGAACCATTCACGGATTTCCTGAATCAAGGCAAAGGGGCTCTTCACCCCGGCATGGCCACCCGCGCCAGCGGCCACGGCGATCAAGCCGTCCGCGCCCTTCTCGATGGCCTTCTTGGCGAACTTGTTGTTGATGACGTCATGCAGCACCACGCCACCCCAGCCATGCACGGCCTGATTGACATCTTCGCGCGCGCCCAGCGAGGTGATGATGATGGGCACCTTGTACTTGGCGCACACCGCCATATCGTGCTCGAGCCGTTCATTGCTCTTGTGCACGATCTGGTTGATGGCAAAAGGCGCAGCCGGTTTGTCCGGGTTGGCCTTGTTGTAGGCCGCCAGTTCGGTGGTGATTTCGTTCAGCCACTCATCCAACAACTCGGCCGGGCGCGCGTTCAGCGCCGGCATCGAGCCGACCACGCCGGCCTTGCACTGGGCAATCACCAGCTTGGGGTTGCTGATGATGAAGAGGGGCGAGCCGATGATGGGCAGCGGCAGGTTTTGCAATATCGGGGGCAAGGACACCTCAGTCTCCGTTCGTTCTTTTTTTGGGTGAGTCGGTTCAGAAGGCATCCAAAGCCATGGCGGTGACGCTGTCGGCACCTTCCACAATGGCCTCGCGCAGGCTGCTGCTGCGGGTCAAGATGTGCTCGGCGTAGAAGCGGGCCGTGGCGATCTTGGCGCTCATGAAGGCCGCGTCTTCGCCCGCCGCCAGCTTGTCTTCGGCCACCAGGAGCGCGCGCGCCAGCTGCCAACCCGCCACCAGATTGCCGGCCAGCATCAGATAAGGCACCGAGCCCGCATAGGCGGCGTTGGGATTGCTGCGCGCATTGGCCACGATGAAGCCCACCACATCAAGGTAAGCCAAGCGTGCGGCGCTCAGGCGCTTGTGCACCGCCAGCGCAGCGGCGCTGCCGCGTGCGAGCAACTGGGCCTCGGTCGCTTCCACCAAGGCGGCCACCGAGCGGGCGAACTCGCCGCCGTCGCGGCTGGTCTTGCGGCCGACCAGGTCATTCGCCTGAATGGCGGTGGTGCCTTCGTAAATGGTCAGGATCTTGGCATCGCGGTAGTACTGGGCCGCGCCGGTTTCTTCGATGAAGCCCATGCCGCCGTGGATTTGCACGCCCAGGTCTGTCACTTCCAAGCTCATCTCGGTGCTGTAGCCCTTGATCAGCGGCACCAAGAATTCGTAGAAGGCCTGCGCTTGCTTGCGCACCTCGGCATCGGCATGGTGATGGGCGGTGTCGTAAGCACTGGCGCCCACCAAGGCCATGGCGCGGCAGCCTTCGGTCAGGGCACGCATGGTCATCAGCATGCGGCGCACATCGGGGTGATGAATGATGGCGCCGCTGCTGGGCAACGAGCCATCGACCGGGCGCGACTGGATGCGCTCACGCGAGAAAGTCGCCGCCTTTTGATAGGCCCGCTCGGCCACCGCAATGCCCTGCACGCCCACGCCAAAGCGGGCCGCGTTCATCATGATGAACATGTACTCCAGGCCGCGGTTTTCTTGGCCGATCAGGGTGCCAATGGCGCCCCCGTGGTCGCCAAACTGCAGCACCGCCGTCGGGCTGGCCTTGATGCCCATCTTGTGTTCGATGGAAACGCAGTGCGCATCGTTGCGCGCGCCCAGCGAGCCATCGGCATTGACCAGGAACTTGGGCACCAGGAACAGGCTGATGCCCTTCACGCCCTCGGGTGCACCGGCCACACGGGCCAGCACCAAGTGCACGATGTTCTCGGCCATATCGTGCTCACCATAGGTGATGAAGATCTTGGTGCCGAAGATTTTGTAAGTGCCGTCAGGCTGCGGTTCGGCGCGGGTGCGCACCTGGGCCAGGTCTGAGCCGGCCTGGGGCTCGGTCAGATTCATGGTGCCGGTCCAGCTGCCATCCACCAGCTTGGGGATGAAGATGTTCTTTTGCTCCTCGGAGCCCGCAGTCAACAGCGCCTCGATCGCGCCGTCGGTCAGCAGCGGGCACAGCGCAAAGCTGACATTGGCGCTGTTGATCATTTCGCCGCATGCAGCGCCAATGATTTTGGGCAGGCCCTGGCCGCCAAACTCGGTGGGGTGCTGCAGGCCTTGCCAGCCGCCTTCAGCGAACTGCTTGAAGGCCTCTTTGAAGCCGGGCGTGGTGAAGACCTGACCCTCTTTCCAATAGGAGGGATTTTTGTCCCCTTCCCAATTCAGCGGCGCGATCACGTCTTCATTGAGTTTGGCGCATTCTTCCAAAACGGCCTGCGCGGTCTCGATGCCATAGTCGGCAAACGCGGGGATCTGCTCGGTCAAGGACTGCAGGCCAGCGAGTTCCTGCATATTGAACAGCATGTCTTTGACGGGGGCGCGGTAGGTCATGTGATGTCTCCAGCAATACGAATTGAGGGGCGTTCAGAGGGGTGCAGATGGAATAAGGGCGCCGCGACCGTGAAGTCGGGCGCCCTGGGGCTCACTCCATCAAAGAGTTTCCCGGTGTTGCAGCCGATCAGAGGCTCTTCACCAATTCCGGCACGGCGTTGAACAAATCGGCTTCCAGGCTGTAGTCAGCCACCGAGAAGATCGGCGCTTCTGGATCCTTGTTGATCGCCACGATCACCTTGGAGTCCTTCATACCGGCCAAGTGCTGGATGGCACCGCTGATACCGGCGGCGATATAGAGCTGAGGCGCCACGATCTTGCCGGTCTGGCCGACCTGCCAATCGTTCGGCGCATAACCTGCATCCACGGCGGCACGCGAGGCGCCCAGTGCGGCACCCAGCTTGTCGGCCAGCGGGGTCAGCACTTCCATGAACTTCTCGTTCGAGCCCAGGGCACGACCACCGGAGACGATGATCTTGGCGGCGGTCAATTCGGGGCGGTCGCTCTTGGTTACTTCACGGCCGGCAAAGCTGCTCTTGCCGCTGTCGGCGGCAGCCGCCACGGTTTCAACTGCAGCGCTACCGCCGCTGGCCGCTGCAGCGTCAAAGCCGGTGGTGCGTACGGTCAGCACCTTGGTGGCATCACTGCTTTGCACAGTGGCGATGGCATTGCCGGCGTAGATGGGGCGCTCAAAAGTGTCGGCGCTGATGACCTTGGTCACATCGCTCAATTGCGCCACATCCAGCAGCGCGGCCACGCGCGGGGCCACGTTCTTACCGGAAGCGGTGGCTGGGAACAGAATGTGGCTGTAGCCGGACGCCAGCGCCAGCACCTGGGCGGCCAGGTTCTCGGCCAGGCCGTTTTCCAGGCCCGCAGCGTCGGCGTGCAGCACCTTGCTCACGCCGGCGATTTGCGCGGCGGCCGAGGCGGCAGCGCCGGCATTGAAGCCCGCCACCAGCACATGCACATCGCCGCCAGCGGCCAGCGCCGCGGTCACGGTGTTCAGCGTTGCGCCCTTGATGGAGGCGTTGTCGTGTTCAGCAATCACGAGAGCAGTCATTTCAATCTCCTATTCAATGCGCTGACTCCGTCAGCGCATTCTTGATACCTTGTCGCGCAGGGGCCGCGGATCCGGCTTTGCCGGGCCGACGGGCCCGCTCCCTTGAGGGGGTGGCGCGTCGCGCCGCGGGGGTGGTCAGATCACCTTGGCTTCGTTCTTCAACTTGTCCACCAAAGCAGCCACATCGGCCACCTTGACGCCGGCGCTGCGCTTCGGCGGCTCTTCCACTTTCAGCGTCTTGATGCGCGGCGCCACATCCACGCCCAGATCGGCAGGCTTGACGACGTCCAGCGGCTTCTTCTTGGCCTTCATGATGTTGGGCAGCGTCACATAGCGCGGCTCGTTCAGGCGCAAGTCGGTGGTGATGACGGCGGGCAGGCTCAGCTTGACGGTTTCCAAACCACCGTCAACTTCGCGGGTCACTGCAACCGCATCGGCGCTCAACTCCACCTTGCTGGCAAATGTGCCCTGCGGCAGACCGGCCAAAGCGGCCAGCATCTGGCCAGTTTGATTGCAATCGTCGTCAATGGCTTGCTTGCCCAAGACCACCAGACCGGGCTGTTCTTTGTCCACCAAAGCTTTGAGGATCTTGGCCACGGCCAAGGGCTGCAGTTCAGCGTCGGTTTCCACCAAGATGGCGCGGTCTGCGCCAATGGCCATGGCGGTGCGCAGGGTTTCCTGGCACTGGGTCACGCCGCAAGACACGGCGACCACCTCGGTGACCAAGCCCTTTTCCTTCAGGCGCACGGCCTCTTCAATGGCGATTTCGTCGAAGGGGTTCATCGACATCTTCACATTGGCGATATCCACGCCCGTACCGTCGCTCTTGACGCGCACCTTGACGTTGTAGTCGACCACGCGTTTGACTGGGACCAAGACTTTCATCGATTACTCCAAGACGAATTGACGTTAACGTTAATCAGATTCTAAAGGGGTGGCCCCGAGGCCCTGCGCCATCTTCGCCGACTTCAGCGAAAAAAGCACGATCGTTCTATTTTAACCACGCGGGTCGCGCGGTCCAGCGCAAAAGCTAGACTGCCGCACTCAATGAGTTCCTTCCCCCCTCTTTCGACGCCGCGACTGGGCGTTTTCGACTCCGGCGTCGGCGGCCTGACGGTCTTGCGCGAACTGCGGCAGCAACTGCCCGAGGTCGCCCTTCACTATGTGGCCGACGCCGCCCATGCCCCCTACGGCGTGCGCGAGCCGGGCTACATCATTGAGCGCAGCTTGAAGGTCGCCGGCCATTTGATCGACCAGGGCGCGCGCGTCTTGGTCGTGGCCTGCAACACCGCCACGGCCCATGCGATTGCCGCACTCAGGCAGCGCTGGCCGGAGATCCCCATCGTTGGCACCGAGCCCGGCATCAAGCCTGCAGTGGCGCAAAGCCGCGTCGGCCGCATCGGCGTGATGGCCACACCGGCCACCATTGCGAGTGCGCGCTTTGCTGAACTGGTGCAAAAACACGCGGGCCAGGTGCAGGTGTTCAATCAACCCTGCCCGGGGCTGGTGGAATTGATTGAACGCGGTGATTTGAATTCCGAGGAGTTGCGGCAATTGCTGCAAAGACTGTGTCAACCCTTGCTGGAAGCTGGGGTCGACACGGTGTTGATGGGCTGCACCCACTACCCGCTCATTCAAGCGCAGCTTCAAGCGACCCTGGGGCCGCAGGTCGCGCTGCTGAACATTGAGTCGGCCGTGGCCCAGCAGACGGCGCGGCAATGGCTGGCCCTGGGCTTGCAGTCGCGAGCAGCCACGCCAATTCTTCAAACCACCGGGCAGCCCACCAGCTTCAATGCCTTTCTTCAGCAAGCCTTGGCGTGGCCTCTTCAGGCAACAGCGCTCGAGCTCTAAGACTTGAAAAGCTGAACGCGGCGTCAAAGCCCAACGCTCGGACCCCAGGTGCGCCGAGCTCAGCGCGGCATCACCCAGCTTTGCGCATTGGTGCTGTTGCACTCCATCAACTGCACCGGCGTTCCATTGGCGGTTTCGGCATTGTCAACATCCACACACTTGCCGGCCAGCCCTCGGATTTCTCCATCCACATAGCGCCATTGCTGGGCATTGCTGGCATTGCATGCCCACATCTGCAGCTTGGTGTAGTCGGACGGGTTGGCGTTGGGCACATCCAGACATTTACCGCTGGCGGCGCGGATTTCGCCACTGATCGGGATGATCATCCACTGCTGAGACTTGCTGCCATTGCAATCCCAGATGAAAACCTTGGCGCCGCCCTCGGTTCGCCGCGGCTCGATATCGAGACACTTACCCGCGATGCCGCGAATCTCGCCAATCGAGAGGCTGCTGGTGGCGGCCTGTACTGGCGCCGCCACCAACAGCGAAAGCCAAAGGCCGTTAAGTATGAGTTTGAACAAGTATTGCATCACGATCTTGAAGTCCCTGAATGCTAAGGGGCGGGCCGCCTGACCCGAACGAAAAGCCGCCGCGCCAAACAATGGCTGAGCCGCGAGCGCTGTGCTCAAGACGGCAGCCATCCATGAGCGATGTTTACTGCGTGCGCAAATCCGAGCCGCCATGCGGCTCCTGCGTCACCAGGCTGCCAAAAGCGCCCAAGGTGTTGTCGCTTTGAACCTGCAGGCAATGGGTGCCGGTGCTGAGCGAACCGTTGGCGACTGATTTACGGATGTCCGTAATGCACAAAAGCACCCGCGAGCCCTCTTGCTTGAGCTCCCAACGCTCGGAGTAGGTGGCTTCGATCATCTCGCCGGACATGCAGTTCACATAGTCCACCCCGCTATTGCCCTCGCCGCTTGCGCCCGGCAAGGCTCGGTTCGGCAAAGGCCGCTTGACCAGAACCGCTGAGCAGCTGTCTCCACGGTCGGTGGCCATGGCCACATCGGTGTGCGTGGCAGGATCGAAATACAAGCGGTCCACCACGGTTTGAGTGGGCTGGCCTGCCACGCGATAAGTCGTCGTGCGCTGAACAAAGGGATAGCTCTTGCCTGTCACCGGGAAGCTGGCTGCAGCACCACCGGGCTGGGTCGAAACAGTCATCTGGGCCGGTGTGGGCTTGCCATCCACCAACACCGATCCCGACATTTGCCAGCTCTTGGCGCTGCCGTAATACTGGGCCATGGCCGCCTGCAGGTCGTAGCCGGCGCTTGAGCTGTCGGCGCTGGAGCCGCCGCCCCCGCAGGCCTGCATCGCCAGGCTCAAAGCCAACAAGCCAAGACCATTCACCAGGCGCTTCGCCCGGTTTCCTTCGTTCAACATATCCATCCCTTGTCAGTGCTTTTGACTGTTTATTGACACTGAATGGCTGACTCGCATTTGGTTTGCGACAGCACCACTCAGGTCCGCCCACCGGTCGTTCCGGCATTGCGGCGGCGCAGTATAGGAAGCCAACAAGTCAACTCCGTATAAACCCCCATCAGGGGGGGGGGGGGGAGACGAAGGGCAGAGAGCGTCAGCCTCGGCGAGAAGTGGCCGCAGGCGCGATGCGAGGGGCTACTTGACTTCTCGCGCCAGCTTCAACATGTGTGAGCTGAGCATCAAGCCGCGGCGCTTGGCCTCGGTCAGGTTGACACGAAAACTCAGGCCGTTGGGCTCGGCAATCAAGCCGATGACAGCGCCGCTGCGAAAGGCCTCGATGTTGTCGGCCACCACCAACATCGGGGCGTTCCCCGCGGCCTCTTGCCAGCGCTGCAAATCGGCACGCTCCACAAAGCCCAAAAAAAGCAACTGGCAGGAGGCCAGGTGCTGGGGGTCGGTCAAATAGCGCATGCGCACCTGTGGTGCCTGATGCGTCTTTTGCGTCAGCGCCTGCATGGACTCTTGCATGCCCAGACTGCCCGCGACGCAATAGGTGAACTCTTGATGCGGCGGCGGCGGCCATTGCGTGAACTGCGCAAATCGATAAACAAAAGCAGCCTTGAGTTGGGCATCGTCCAGCATCGCCGAAGCACTAGGCGCCGCATGCAGCCCAGGCGGCGCAGCGGCCAGCAGCGCGAGCGCCAACAGGCCCTGGCTGGAGCCTAGCAAACGCCAAGCCTGAGTCACCCACTTGTGCCAGCTCATGAACCCGGCCTCCAACTCAGGCCCAGTTGCAACGTGCGACGCTCTTGACGCACCTCGGTCTGCGCAGCGCGTGGGCGGTCGGCATAGACCTGATCACTCAGGTTGTAGAGCCCCACGCTGAGCTCCCATTCCGGGCGAGGCCGCCACAACAGATGGACGTTGTGCAGCGCATACCCAGGCAATGCCTGGTCGGGCATGCTGCGCCGACTCATCGCAAAAGTCTGCCAAGACAGCTGCAGGGCATCGCCCAGCAAAGGCTGGCTGAACAGCAGTTTGAACAGTGAATGCGGCGAGTTGCTCAAGGTCGCTCCGCTGGCCTCCTTGCTGCTTTGCAAAGACAAGCCCAGGCGCAAGCGCGCCCCTTGGTTCCAACGTCGCTCCACATCCAATTCGGCACCGCGGGTGCGCACGCGCACCCGGTTCTCATAAATCGGCAGATCCACTTGATTCAAATCGATCAGGTCCGCCAATCGCGAGGCATACAAAGACGCGCGGTACTGCAGTTGCGGGGTCAGGGCTTGTTCCCACGACAACTCCAGCGATTTGATTTGCTCAGGCCGCGGCGTCGGGGCCTGCCAAGACGCGTTCAGTGCAAATTCATTGAGATTGGCGGCGCGAAAAGCGCTGCCGTACATCAGGCGCAAACTGGCGTCAGGTAAGCCGCTCCAGATCCAGGCCAAGCGAGGATTCACCCGGGCCTTGGCCACATTGGAGGCATCGCGGCGCAGCCCCAAGACCAGGCGCTGGGTTTCGCTGAGTTGCCATTCATCCTGCAAAAACCAGGCCGTGCGGCGATTGATGCCGTAATACTCTTGGAATGGCGGCTCACCTTCGGCGCCGAGCAAGATGCGCTGATCTTGATCGTCTTGCACCTCCAATCCGGCCATCACGATATGCCGCTCAAATTGGCGGGTACTGAGGCGCAGATCCCAATTCGTCCAGCGCCCGATGGCGGTGGCACCAAAGAAACGCTGCACTCCGGACTCGGGATCCTGGAATGGGTAGCGCTCACGGTAGGTGTGGCTTTTGGCCGAGACACTGGCAAACAAGTCCCAATCAGGGCCCAGGCGGCGCTCATGGCTCAGGCTGACAAAACGGTTGTAAAACAGCAAATAGGCTTGCCTCAAGGTCTCGTCATCGCTGCCCTGCAAACTGCTGGGCACACCTTGCGTCAAATCGGTTGCGCCAAAGCGTAGCGCCCATCCACCTGCATTGAAGCTGCCGACCAAGCGCTTGCTGCGGGTCCAAAACCGCTCGCGAAAGGCCTGCTCATCTTCGCTGGCCACCGCATAAGGCAAGGGCCGCCTGTCTTGGCCTGCGCTGCTGGCCGACAGCCAGCCCTCCCAGCCAGCGTCATCGCGATAGCCCCAACTGGCGCGCAGCTCTCGCCGGCCTTGTGAGTCCCACTGGGTGCGCATTTGCAAACCGCGCAAAGCGTCGGCCCGCTTGGTCAGCACATTGACCACGCCCAGAAAAGCATTGTTGCCATACAAGGCCGAACCTGGCCCGGGCGCAAACTCCACCCGTTCGATCAAGTCCAGATCGAGAAAAAACTCATCCCCGATCTGGGCGGCGTCGTACACGTTTTCATTGATGCGCATGCCGTCAATCAAGAACAGCAAGCGGGTATTCAAATCCTCGGGCCGCCCCAATCCCCGCGCGCCGATATAGCTGAAGCTGCTGTCTTTGGTGACATACAGCCCGGGCATGGCGCGCAGCACATCGGCCATGGAGCGAAAGCCATGTCGCGCAATGTCCTCGGCCGTCAGCACATAGGTCGTGCCTGGGGCTTGCGCCGAGCTCTGCACAAACCGAGAGGCTGTGCTCACCTCCACATGGCGCGGCACCTGCTTCAGCGGCTGCCTCAGCAAGTCTTCCAAGGCCAATTCGGCTACCGCTGGCGCCGGCTCTGGCTCCGGGGTTTGGCCCATTGCGCTGCCAAGCAAGAACATCAAACCGAGGCCGCAGAGCCAAGGTCGTCGTCGTGCGCGCCAAAACGGGCGCTCAAGGCGCTGCACGGTTCACCCTTCGGTAAGTGTTCTTGCCGGCGCGCTTGGCGGCATACATCGCCACATCGGCCGCACTGAGGAGTTGCGCCGGGTCCACCTCATCGGTCGGGCAAAACGCCAGGCCCACGGTGGCGCCAATCGGCATCAGATGCCCCTCCAAGACCATGGGTTCACGAATGGCGGCAATCAAGCGCAGCGCCAATTGTTCGGCCGCAATTTCATCAGGCAAATTGGGCAGGATCAATGCGAATTCGTCGCCGCCCAGCCGACACAGCACATCGCCCGAACGCAAGACCTGCGTCATGCGCTGCGTCACCTCCCGCAACACCGCATCCCCGGCATCATGGCCATGGCGGTCGTTCACGGTCTTGAAATTGTCCAAATCAATGAACATCAAGGCCATCAGATGAACCTCTTGGCAGCTCACCGCCATATGGCGCTGCAAGGCCGACTGAAAATACAAGCGATTGGGCAGCTGCGTGAGACTGTCACGGTGCGCCAGCAATTCAAACTGCTGACCGGCCTGTTGCTCTTGACGCAATTGCTGATTCAGCTCGGCTTGGCTGATCTCCACGCGCTTGAGCATTTGATTGAAGCGCTCGCTCAAGCGCCCCACTTCGTCAAAGCGATGCACCTTGGCCCTTTGGCTGTAGTCCTGGCTGAGCGCGACGCGTTCGGCCAAGTCAGACAGCTCCACAATGGGCGCCAAAGACTTGCGTTGCACCCAACGCAACAGTTGCCCGGCCAAGATGATGGCCAAGCCAATGAGCACCGCGGCCAAGGCCACCATGCGCAGCACCGCCAGCTGTACGCGCTGCAGGCTTTCTTGCAAACCCAAATAGCCGACCAGTTCTTGCTTGAATCGAATCGGCACCCAGACCTCAACCACACGCCACTGCATGAAGCGCAAGGTGCCGCCCGAGCCCAAGCCCTGGGGCGCGGAGGACAAACCCGCTTGTGCTGGCACAGGCCATTGCGCAAAGACTTGATCACTGGCGTTGCTGACGCGCAATTGGCGCCCATCGCTTTGAACACCAAATGAAGCCAACTCCTGAGCAGCGGCGGCTTTGTCTTCAAACACCAGCATGGGCGCCAAACTATTGGCGAGCAATTCGGCGCTGTGCGTCGCAGCCTCAGCTTGCAGATCCCGCGCCGCCAGCAGGGAGGCCATCGCAATCAAGGCAAAGGTCAGCAGCAAGGTGGCCGACAAGGCCAACAAGTTCAAGCGCGTCAGGCGCTCGACCAAAGAGTCTCCATGCTCCGTCGCCGAGCTCGGGCGCGGAGGCAGCGGAGACGGGGTACCAAGGACCTTGGGTAACTCGGAATGGGTCACGCGCGATAAACCGTGGGCTGTGCGTCGCTGCTTCACAACGAAGCAAACATAGCCCGGTTTCTACCATGTCGCAAGCGATCCAATCGCCCGAAAAACCGGTTCAGCGCGCCTCTCAGCCAGGCTCACCGCTGTCAACAATTTGCGTGTGGCGAGCCTTGGCCGAACTCAGCTGGCAACCAAGCCGTTGCGAATCGCATACACGGTCAGCTCCGAGTTGTTCGCCAAGCCCAGCTTCTCCAGCACACGGGCGCGGTAGACGCTGACCGTTTTGGGGCTGAGCATCAGCTCCTCTGCAATATCGCTCAGGCGTTTGCCGGAAGCGATCATGACCAGGGTTTGCAGTTCCCGGTCCGACAGCTTCTGGTGCGCCAGTTCATTGACTGGTGCGGTCAGGCTTTCCACCAGCATCTGGGCGATTTCGGGCGTCACATACTTGCGCCCCTGGGCGACGGTGCGCACCGCCTGCACCAGCACTTGCGGGTCCCCCCCCTTGTTGACGTAGCCAAATGCCCCGGCACGAAGGGCGCGAATGGCGTACTGGTCTTCGGGGTACATCGACACGATCAAGGTGCGGATCGTGGTGCCCTCATCCTTCATCACATGCAAGACATCCAGACCGCTGCGGCCCGGCATATTGATGTCCAAGACCAACACATCACAACCACCGCTCGGCCCCAGATCGCGCAACAGACTGCGCAACTCGCCGTAGTCGCCCGCCTCACCCACCACCTCGATATCGGCCACATCCGACAAGGTGTCTCGGATGCCGCGCCGAATCAGCGCATGGTCGTCGCAAAGAATCACTTTGATCATGTATTGCCCCAGGCTGAGTGTTCTGACCCGCCCGCCGGGATATCTCCCCCCAGCAAACCGCCCTCTTCAGCTCGCAAAGGCACTGAAAGAATCAAACTCACGCCTCTGCCATTGCTGCTCAAGTCCACCCATCCTCCGACCGTGGCCGCACGTTCATGCAGGCCACGAATCCCAAAGCTGTGCGCCTTGGCCAAGGCTCCGGGTGACATTCCGACGCCATTGTCGCTGACTTCGAGCGTTAGCACCCCGGAGTCAATACTCAGATCGATATCGACCCGGCTGGCCTGCGCATGCTTGGACACATTGGTCAAAGCCTCTTGCGCCGTCCGGTACGCCACCAAGGGCACGCCAGCGGGCAGGTTCATTTGTTCGCTGCTGGTGCGCAGCACGACCGTGATGCCGGTGCGGCGCTCAAATCGCGCTGCCATCCATTGCACGGCCGCCACCAAGCCCTGTTCAAGAATGGCTGGTCGCAGGTTTTGCATGATGCGCTGGCTGGCCTCGATGGCGGCGGTCACCGTCTCCAGCGCAGATTCCACCCGCTGCCGCACCTGCGGATCTTTCGCATGCCGGTCAATCCAGGCCAAGTCGAATTTCAAGGCGGTCAAAGAGCCACCCACATCGTCATGAATCTCCCGCGCAATCGCTGCCCGCTCCATTTCGACACTGGTCTGCAAATGGCCCGCCAACTCATGCAGCCTTTGCTTGGACTTGAGCAACTCCCGGTCGGCCTCGATACGTGCCCGCTCCGACTCACTGGCCTCGATCGCATGAAGCAATGCGGGCGCCAAACGCGCCAGATCCTTCTTCAACAAATAGTCTGAAGCGCCGGTGCGCATGGCCGCGACCGCCGTGTCCTCACCAATTTCCCCTGAAACCAAAATGAAAGGCAGCAAGATCTTGCTTTCTTTCAAAAGGTCAAGGACCAATAGACCAGAGAATCCAGGCAGGTTGTAGTCCGAAATGATGGCGTCCCAGGGCTGCTTGATGGCTTGCTTGATCTCGGGCAAGCTGTCCAGGCGTTCAAGTTCGATATCGAGCCCGGCGCGGCGCAACTGCGCCATGATCAATTGATGATCGAGCTCGGAATCTTCAATGTGGAGGACGCGCAATCGGCGATCAGCGGTTGAAATCGACATGGGGGCGAAGTATGCAGGCATTGCGTGACCATCCGCCGAGCCCGAGCAGGACTCTTTCCTTCAGATCGCCCGGAAATACAGCAAAACCAAGGGTTTACCCTTATTCTTGCTGTAGCGCCGCTGCCGATCCCCAGAAATAGGCCCCTTCTGTCCGCATTGTCTGGTCGACACATCCCTCAGAAATGCGGAAGATGCAGGCAAAGATTGGGTCGCCATGACCGGCAAAGCGGGAAGGTTCTGAAATGAACAAGGTTTTGCCAGCCGGAAGTACAAAAAGCGTGGAGCAAAGATGCTGATGAATGAAACACCAGACCCCTCCGACCAGGGGATGATTCCGTTGCTGGTGGCCGCCGAGCTTCAGGATCACCTGATGACCGTGACCAATGATCTCGAGCGATTGCAGCGTTTGCTCGATGACGCAGGCGAAGCGCTGTCCATGCATTTCTACAGCGCCTCCAGCCATGTGAGTGGTCTGTTGCGCCGTGATCCAGACGCGCCTGACGCCCCGGTGCTGAACCAAGTGGTGGCAGACATTGCGGGCGCCATCACTGCCTTGCAGTTTCAAGACATGGCCACGCAGCTGATCGCACACACCAGCCAGCGCCTGCGCAACTGTGCCGACCAACTCGCCCGAGACACTTTCGGTGACGACGAAGAGGGCGAAACCATTGTGGAAATCGCGCCCTTGCGTCCCAACCCCGTCACTCAGGACGAGATGGACGCAGGTTCAATCGAATTGTTCTAAAGATCCTCGAAAACTTCCCGAAATCAGCTTGATACCCCGGAGAGACAACAATGCACTCAATCCTTGCCGTGGACGATTCGGCCTCCATGCGCCAAATGGTCGCCTTCACGCTCAAAAACGCTGGCTTCAATGTCGTTGAAGCGGTGGATGGGCAAGACGCCCTGGAAAAATCAGGCACCCGCGATTTCGACTTGGTGCTCACTGACCAAAACATGCCCCGCATGGACGGCATCAGCCTGACCAAAAAACTGCGCGACAACCCCAAGTTCAAGACCACACCGATCTTGATCTTGACCACTGAATCCAGCGACCAGATGAAGCAAGCCGGCCGTGCCGCTGGCGCGACCGGTTGGCTGGTCAAGCCCTTTGACCCGGCCAAGCTGATCGAAGTGATCGGCAAAGTGATTCGTTGAAGCCTCGTCAACTCTGGAGCACAGCATGGGTGAAATGACGTCTGAAGGCGCCAGCCTGAGTGCAGGCATCGACCTGAGCCAGTTTTACCAAGTCTTTTTTGAAGAGGCGAGCGAGAACCTCGACAACATGGAGCAGCTGCTGCTGAACCTGAATGTCGAAACAGCCGACGACGAAGAACTCAACGCCATCTTCCGCTGCGCGCATTCCATCAAGGGCGGTGCCGCTACTTTTGGCTTTGGTGACGTCGCCGAGCTGACCCATCAGATGGAGACCCTGCTGGACAAGCTGCGTCGCCATGAGCTCAAGGCCACCTCACCGATGGTGGACACCCTCTTGCAGTCCGGGGATGCCCTGCGTGCGCAGCTCGGCCGCCATCAGGGTTCGGGCGCGGATGCGGTGGACACCAGTGACTTGCTCAACAGCATTCGCGGTTTTGTTGAGGGCGAGTCGATGGAGGATTTCTCCGCGCCGCCTCCTGCCCCCGCGCCTGCCCCCAAGGCCAGCGCCCCTGCCCCCAGCCCGGCACCTGCGGCCAAAGGCGCGGACAAACCCGGCGTGCGCGAGCTCGAGCTGCAGGTGGGTCCGCTCACCGACATGAGCCTGACCGACAACTTGGTCGATTTGTTCAAAGAGATCACCGACCTCGGCACCATTGAGCCGCTGGACGGCGGCGTGCCTGCCGACGGCATTCGCCGCTTCAAGGTGCTGACCAGCAGCACTGACAGCGATTTGCTGGATTTGTTTACTTTCCACGTCGCCCGTGAGCAGGTCAAACTGCTGCCCTACGGCCCCGGCTTTGGCTTCCATGACGGAGCCCCCGGTTCGCCCCCCGCGGCCAAGGAAGAAGCCGACCCCGGTTACGGCTTCTTTGACAACGCACCCGGCATCCCTGCGGGCAGTGCGGCCAGCAATGAGCTGAAGGTCCAAGCCGAAGCACCCAAACCCGCAGTGGTTGCCCCCTCGGCCGCGCGTGCTGAAGCGCGCCCTGCGGCTGCCGGCATGGAACAGTCGACCTTGCGCGTTTCGATCGAGAAGGTCGATCAACTGATCAATCTGGTGGGCGAACTGGTCATCACCCAAGCCATGCTGGCGCAGAACAGCCGCGACCTTGCGCCCGGCCTGTACCAGCAACTGGCCTCGGGCTTGGCCGATCTGGAGCGCAACACCCGCGATCTGCAGGAATCGGTGATGTCGATTCGGATGATTCCGATGTCGGTGGTCTTCAACCGCTTCCCACGCATGCTGCGAGACCTGGCCGCCAAGCTGGGCAAAAAGGTCGAGCTGGTCACGCAGGGTGAAGCCACCGAATTGGACAAGAGTCTGGTCGAGAAAATCACCGACCCGCTCACCCATCTGGTGCGCAACAGCTGCGACCACGGCATTGAACAGCCCGCTGATCGCGTGGCCAAGGGCAAGCCTGAACACGGCACCATCACCTTGGTCGCTTCGCACCAGGGCGGCTCTATCGTCATCGAGGTGCGGGACGACGGCAATGGCTTGAACCGCAACAAGCTGATCAAGAAGGCACGCGAGAAAGGCATCGATGCGCCCGACACCATGACCGACTCCGAGGTCTGGAACCTGATCTTCGCGCCGGGCTTCTCGACCGCAGACCAAGTCACCGATGTGTCCGGCCGCGGCGTCGGCATGGACGTGGTGAAGAAAAACATCACCTCGCTGGGCGGCACGGTGGAGATCGACTCTGCCGAAGGCTATGGCATGAAGGTCTCGGTGCGCCTGCCACTGACGCTGGCCATCATGGACGGCATGAGCGTGGGTGTGGGCGACGAGGTCTATATCTTGCCGCTGTCCTCCGTGGTCGAGTCCTTCCAAGTGCAGGCCGACACCATCAAGACCGTGGCCGGTTCGGGCCGCGTGGTGGAAGTGCGCGACGAATACATGCCGGTGATCGGCTTGGAGACCATCTTCAATGTGCCGCGATTCGACTTCGAGCATGTCAGCACCATCATGGTGGTGGTCGAGGCCGAAGGGGGCCGGGTTGCCCTGCTGGTCGACGAATTGCTGGGCCAACAACAGGTGGTGGTGAAGAACCTCGAAGCGAATTACCGCAAGGTGACCGATGTATCAGGCGCCACCATCATGGGCGACGGCCGCGTCGCCTTGATTCTCGACGTGGGCAGCTTGGTGCGGCGTTCGCGACAGTGAAGCGCCCCTGGCCCTTCACGTTCATACACAGATACAAAGGTAGTCCCCGATGAATATGGGCGAAATGCTCCGACAGTTCAGCATCCGCACCCGCATGATTGGTGCCATTGCCATGGTGCTGAGCCTGTTGGTGATCGTGGGTGGCGTCGGTCTGATGGGCATGAGCTCCATGCAGGAGCAAACCCGCAAGATGGCCGATTCCAGCGTGCTGCGTGGCGACAAGATCACCGACTTGGTGGACACCATGGCCGATCTGCGCCGCGCAGAGAAAGACATGGTCATCAAGTACGAAGATCCCGCCGCAGCCAAGACCGAGCATGCCAACTGGGAAAAGGCGCGAGCTGACATCAACAAACTGGTCAGCCTGATTGCTGGCGACAGCAAAGACCGCAGCGCGAGCTTGCTCAAGCAAATCCCGGCGCAGATTGACAGCTACGCCAGCAAGGCCAACACGGTTTTCCAGACCTTGGAATCGGGTGGCTTTGACAATGCAGCAGCCGCCAACAAGCAACTCGCATCGGCCAAGGAAGATGTGCGTCAAGCTGAAAAGCTGCTGGCCGAAGTTCGCCAAGCTTTGGCGCAAGAAATCTCCGAAGCTCAATCGCAGGCTCAAGCGACACAGTCACGCGTCTTGACCATCTTCATCGTCGTGCTCGCCTTGAGCGCGGTGATCGTGGTGCCGCTGACCCTGCTGAATATGCACAGCATTTGCCAACCTTTGGCGCAGGCCGAAGAATTGGCCGACGCGATTGCCAAAGGCGACTTGACCGGCTCCTCCGTTCAAGTGGTGGGGCAAGACGAAGCCTCCCATCTGATGCGATCTTTGCAGCATATGCAGCAGTCTTTGCAAAGCCTGGTTGGGCAGTTGCGCACCTCGGCGGATAGCATCCGCACCGCTTCGGTGGAGATTGCTTCGGGCAACCAAGACTTGTCAGGCCGCACCGAACAAACCGCCTCCAATCTGCAGCAAGCGGCATCGTCCATGGTGCAGCTCACCGGCACGGTCAAGCAAACAGCTGACTCGGCCCGCACCGCCAATCAATTGGCCAACTCCGCTTCTCATGCGGCGGCCAAAGGCGGTGAAGTCGTGGGCCAGGTGGTTTCGACCATGGACGAGATCAACACCAGCTCGAAGAAGATCAGCGACATCATCGGCGTGATTGACGGCATTGCCTTCCAGACCAATATCTTGGCGCTGAACGCGGCCGTGGAAGCGGCTCGTGCGGGTGAGCAAGGGCGCGGCTTTGCCGTCGTGGCCAGCGAGGTGCGTTCCCTGGCGCAGCGCAGCGCCGAGGCAGCGCGTGAGATCAAAACCTTGATCGGCGCCAGCGTCGAACGCGTGGAAACCGGCTCGCGCTTGGTGCAAGAAGCGGGCGAGTCGATGAACGACATCGTCTCCAGCGTGCAGCGCGTCTCCGACATCATCGGTGAGATCACCGCCGCCGCCAGCGAGCAAAGCGACGGCATCGGACAGGTCAATCAGTCGGTGGTGCAACTGGATCAAATGACCCAGCAAAACGCGGCCCTGGTGGAAGAGTCTGCGGCGGCGGCTGAAAGCTTGAAAGAGCAGGCCGAACGCTTGGCCGAAGCGGTCGACAAATTCAAGGTCAGTGCCGCCGCGAAGATCGGCAACTCTCGCGGCGCCAGCGCCTATTCAGGCTCGAGCAGCTTGAGCGCGGGCAGCACGGCCAAGGCCGCAAGCGCGAGCAGCCCCGCCCTCAAAGCCCCTGCTGCATCGACGCTCAAAAAGCCAGTGAGCACCTTCTCCAGCAATACTTCGTTGGAGGCCAGCAAAGCGCCGTCCCCCAGACCCGCGCCTGCGCCAGCCCCCAGCGTCTCTGAGTCCGAGTGGGAATCGTTCTGACCCCCTGCCTTTTCACATCCTTCATTTCGCACACATAACGAGGTAAGCCATGGAAACAACTCGAGAAAACGTGCCGGCCATCCGCCAAGATTCGGGCAGTCTCGCCTTGCACAGCCGTGGCCCTGCCAGCGGCGAATTCCTGACTTTCCGGCTGGGCGCCGAAGAGTACGGCATCGACATTCTGAAGGTCCAAGAGATCCGCTCTTACGAGCCCCCCACCCGCATTGCCAATGCGCCCGACTTCATCAAGGGCGTGGTCAATCTGCGCGGCGTGATCGTTCCTATCGTCGATCTGCGTCTGAAGCTGGGCTGCCCTTCGGCCGAGTACAACAGCTTCACCGTGGTGATCGTGCTGAATGTTCGCAACCGTGTCGTGGGCGCGGTGGTGGACTCAGTGTCGGACGTGCTGGAGTTGAGCAAAGACGCGATCCGCCCTGCGCCCGAAATGAACTCCTCGTCGGTGGACACCAGCTTCATCACGGGCATTGGCACGGTCAATGAGCGCATGCTGATTCTGATGGACATCGAAGGTTTGATGAGCAGCGCCGACATGGGCTTGATGGACTCCTTGACCATGTAAGTCGGCGGCTCGAGTCCGACGCTGGAAATGCCCTGGAGAAAACGCCAGATGCAAATCGCAGCGACCTGTGTTTTGCTGATCTGAAAGGCAAAGACTTGTTATGACAACGGGCTCCACTTCCATTGCAAGGCGCGTATCCACGATTGGCGGGATCGCACTTGCGCTGGTGCTGCTGACGGTCAGCGGCATCGTCAGCGTCATGCTGACCCGCGATGCTCACCAACGTGTGGTGACTTGGGTGGGCGACAAAGCCCAGTCGCTGGTCGATTCCATGCATGCGATGGACGAGTCCTCGCGCATTCTGGTCGAGCGAAATTTTGGCTCCCTGCGCCAGGAGTTCGGGCCCAGCTTCACGCTCGATGAGGCCACCGGCGATCTGCGCGACTGGGGCCCCAAACTCAACGGCAACTTCACGCAGGTGGACAAGTTCGCCGGCGCCACCGGAGGTGTGGCCACCGTCTTTGCGCGCAAAGGCGATGACTTCGAACGCATCACCACCTCCTTGAAAAAAGCCAATGGTGAGCGCGCCATGGGCACGCTGCTGGGCAAGCAGCATCCGGCCTATGCCACCGTCAATGCCGGCAAGCCCTACTCAGGCCGAGCGGTGCTTTTCGGTCGGGCCTACATGACCCATTACGAGCCAATCAAGAGCGATGACGGCAAGCTGATAGGCCTGCTTTTTGTCGGCTTCGATCTGGACGCCTTTGAAACAGCCATGCAATCTTTGGCCGCCAAGGCCAAGTTTTTTGACAATGGCGGCACCTATTTGGTGGCCGTGGGCAACGACCCCAGCAAGGCCACGTTTGTCGCTCACCCAACGGCCAAGGGCAAGGGGGTCAATGAGGTGATCCCAGGTTTGGACAAGGTCTTGACCGAACTGGGTGCCAGCCCTGACGGCTACCTTGCCAGCATTCCCAATGTCTTGGGCAGCCCCCGAGATGACAACTTTGCCGTTGTTCGCAAGAGTGAGCAGACCGGTTATTGGGTGATTGCTCAAGTCTCCAAGGGCGAAGCCATGGCCTCGCACTGGGCGACCCTGGTCCCCTTCTGGATCATGTTGGCCCTGACCACCGCGGGCCTGGGTTTTGGTCTCTTCTGGATGATGCGCAATTGGGTGGCTACCCCGCTGGGCGCATTGACCCAGGCCGTGGGAGCCATTGCCCAAGGTGACCTCTCACAAGCCGTGGACAGCAAGCGCGATGACGAAATCGGCCTGTTGATTCAACGCACCGAATCCATGCGTCAGCGTTTGGCCGAAACCATCGGAACGGTGCGCAGTTCGGTGGACTCCATTGGCACCGCCAGCGCCGAGATTGCCACGGGCAACCAAGACCTGAGTCAGCGCACCGAACAAACTGCGTCCAACCTGCAACAAGCCTCGTCTTCCATGAGCGAGTTGACCGGCACCGTCAAACAAACCGCGGACTCGGCGCGCACCGCCAATCAATTGGTCACCTCAGCGGCAGGCGCAGCCGCCAAGGGCGGCCAAGTGGTGGGTCAAGTGGTGTCCACCATGGACGAGATCAACGCCAGCTCACGCAAGATCAACGACATCATCGGCGTCATCGATGGCATCGCGTTTCAAACCAATATCCTGGCGCTGAATGCAGCCGTGGAGGCCGCTCGCGCGGGCGAACAAGGTCGGGGTTTTGCCGTGGTGGCCAGTGAAGTGCGTTCGCTGGCGCAGCGCAGCGCCTCGGCCGCCAAGGAAATCAAGACCTTGATTGGCGCCAGTGTGGAGCGCGTGGAGGTTGGCTCCCGGCTGGTTCAAGAGGCCGGCATCTCCATGAACGAAATCGTCTCCAGCGTGCAGCGGGTTCAAGACATCATCGGCGAGATCACCGCCGCCGCCAGCGAGCAAAGCGAGGGCATAGGTCTTGTGAACCAGTCGGTGGTTCAGTTGGACCAAATGACGCAGCAGAACGCGGCGCTGGTCGAAGAATCAGCCGCTGCAGCAGAAAGCCTCAAAGGTCAGGCGCAGTTGTTGGTCGAGGCTGTGGCCTTGTTCAAAGTGGCGCATGCCGCGGCACGGCATCAACAACAGCCCTTGCAGCCCTCAAGCCCAGCGCCCCGTACGGCCTCGCACAACAGCAGCAGCGCTCACAGCCGAAGCGCGGCCAAACCGGCCAACGCCCGCCCCGCACCGCCCCCCGCAGCAGCAACGGCCCGAGCCACTGGCGCCCAGGCATCGGAACCCCGCGCTGGCAAGTCCGCAGCCCCCCCGTCTGCACCCGCCAGCACCGAGAGCGATTGGGAGAGTTTTTAAACCTGGCGCAAGGCGCTTTACAAGTTTGTTGTTGAGGAGACTTCACTGATGTTTGACTCGATCAAGACCCGCCTGATAGCTCTGAGCATTGCCGTTGTTGCGGTCACGCTTTGCTTGGCCACCGTTGCCAACTACGTCATTGTTCGAGGGCATACGCAAAGCGCAGTGCTCGCCAACTTGAACGAACAAGAAGCAGCCCGTGCCGCATCGATCAGCCAATGGGTGCGCTCTCAGCGGGACATCGTGACCGCACTCAGCCCAGTGGTGCAGCAAGCGGAGCCCACGCCTTTCTTGGTGCAAGCCGCCAAGTCGGGCGCGCTTGAGGCGGCTTATGTGGGCCACGCAGACAAACGCATACTTTTCAACACCCCGCAGAATCTGCCGCCGGGCTATGACCCGACAGGCCGTCCCTGGTATACCTTGGCCGCCGCCAGCTCCGGTGTGGTGTTGACCGAGCCCTATGTTGATGCCGCGCGGCAGCAGCTGGTGGTGACCTTTGCCCTGGGTGTAAAGGAAGGCGGCCAAACCAAGGCCGTGGTTGCGACCGATGTGTTTTTGAACGAGGTGGTGAACACGGTCAAGGCGATCAAGCCCACACCGAACGGCTTTGCATTCCTGGCTTCGACCAAGGGCAATATCGTCGCTCACCCCGATGCCAAGCTGGCCCTCAAGCCCATCACCGAGCTGTCCCCTCAACTCGACAGCAAGGCCATGAAGCAAGTCCACGAAGCCGGTGCCAACTGGGTGGAAGCCCGCATTGGGGAAGAAGACTATTTGCTGCGTGGGGTTGCCATTCCAGACACTGACTGGATTCTCGTCGCCGCGGCCAACAAGAGCGAAGCCTTGGCGTCCTTGAGCTCCTTGCTGCGCGCCGCAGCAGTGATTTTGGTGCTGGTGATGCTGGTGGCGGGCTTGCTGATGGCCGGCGTGATCACCACCATGCTCCGAGGCTTGGAGCGGGTGCGCAGCGCTCTGGACGAGATCAGCGCGGGCGGTGGCGACTTGACACAGCGCCTGCCGGAAGACGGTCGCGACGAGATCGCCCGCATCGCCGCTTCGTTCAATCTGTTCACCGAGAAAATTCAAAACATCTTGTTGGATGTGCGCTCTGCCAGCAATTCCATCACCACGGCCTCCAGCGAGATTGCTCTGGGCGCGCAAGACCTGTCTCAGCGCACCGAGCAAACCGCCTCCAATCTGCAACAAGCGGCTTCGTCCATGGAGCAGTTGACCGGCACGGTGCGCCAAACTGCCGATGCCGCACAGACCGCCAATCAGTTGGCCTCCTCGGCCTCATCGGCTGCCGCCAAGGGCGGTGAGGTGGTCAGCCAGGTGGTCACCACCATGGACGAAATCAACAACAGCTCGAAGAAGATCAGCGACATCATTGGCGTCATCGACGGCATTGCCTTCCAAACCAATATCCTGGCCCTGAACGCCGCGGTGGAAGCTGCGCGCGCTGGCGAGCAAGGGCGCGGCTTTGCGGTGGTGGCCAGCGAGGTGCGCTCTTTGGCTCAGCGCAGCGCCGAAGCCGCCAAGGAGATCAAGGGCCTGATCGGGGCCAGCGTGGACCGAGTGGAAGTCGGCTCCAAGCTGGTCGAGGCCGCGGGCGCTTCGATGCAAGACATTGTGTCCAGCGTCCAGCGGGTCACCGACATCATTGGCGAAATCACCGCCGCGTCCAGCGAGCAAAGCGAGGGCATTGGTCAGGTCAACGGTGCCGTGGTTCAGTTGGATCAAATGACCCAACAAAACGCGGCCTTGGTGGAGGAGTCTGCTGCCGCCGCCGAAAGCCTGAAGGACCAAGCGCAACGCTTGACCGAAGTGGTCTCGGTCTTCAAGCTGAGCAGCCACGAAGGCCATGTGCGCCACCAAGCACCAGCCAAGGCCAGCGCCAGCGCTTCTTCGTCCAGCCACAAGGCCGCGTCCGGCCCGGCGGCCTCGTCCTTCAAACCCAAGGCCAAGCCGCTGGCCAGCAGCGCGGCAAAAGCCGCTACCGGCGGAACTGCGGCGGCGAGTGCCTCGGCGGCCGCATCGCCCGCCCCCAGCCCTCGCCCAGCGCCCGCCCCTGCGCCCGCCGCCAGCGCCGATGAGCATGGCGACTGGCAGTCTTTCTGAGCAGGCTTCGCGCGCCAAGCCTCAATCCCCTCACTGTCAAACCCGGCCCGGCTGAAGGCAGCCCGGCCGGGTTTATTGCTTGAGGCCAAGGCGAACTCATTGGGTGTCGGCCTCGCGCAGCGTTTGCGTCACTGGGCGCTGCAAGACCCCGCGCAAGCTCCACCAGCCGGTGAGCAATGCCAAGGTGGCCCCCAAGACCGTGGTGATGAGTGGCACCGCGAAGTTAGGTGTCCAATTGAAGCCGAACACAAAGTGCGCCAGCAGGCCCCCCAGCAACAGTGCAAGCCCACCGGCCAGCAGTCCGGCCAAACACCCGACCCCCAAGAGCTCGACCCGCTGCACCTGGGCCAGCAAGGTGGAACTCGCCCCCAAGGCGCGCATCAGCGCGAACTCGCGGGTGCGCGCATCACGCGTGCTGTTGACACTGGCCAGCAACACCAACAAACCAGCCGCCAAGGAAAACACAAACAAATACTGCACCGCTTGGATCACCTGGTTCAAAACACCCTGCACCTGATTCAGTTGGGCCGACACATCGACCACCGTGGCGTTAGGAAAGTCATGGCCGATGCGCCGATCCAAAACTTCTCCATCAGGGGCCCGAAACGCGGCCACATAGGTGCGGGGCAACTCGGCCATTTGCGCACGCGGGAACAGCACAAAGAAATTGACCCGCATCGAGGCCCAATCCACTTTGCGCAAACTGCTGATCCGCCCTTCCACGGGCACGCCAGCCACATCAAAGCGCAGGCGATCGCCCAGCTTGAGCCCCAAAGACGCGGCCAAGCCCTCTTCGACGCTGAGTCCGTCCGCTTCATCAGAGGTCCAGGCACCGGCCCGCACCTGATTCTGCTCAGGCAAGTTGGCCGAATGGCTGAGATTGAACTCGCGCTCGACCAGACGCTTGGCCCGGTCATCACTGAATTTCTGCGCGCTGACCTCTTGACCATTGATGGCCAGAAGGCGGCCACGAATCATCGGGTAGAAGTCATAACGCTGAACGCCTGCGGAGGCCAGCTGCGCGCGGAAGGGCTCGGCTTGATCGGGTTGAATATTGATCACAAAACGGTTGGGGCCGTTCGCAGGCGTCGCGGCTCGCCAGCTGTCGATCAAGTCCATGCGCAGCAAAACCAAGAGCGCCAGCGCCAAAAGCCCAATCGCCAAAGAAGAGACCTGCACCACGGCGAACACCGGCCGGGCTGCGACTTGGCGGGTGGCCAACAACACACTGCGCGCGAGTGTGGCGCGGCTTGAATTCAAGGGCACCAAACGGCGCAACAAGGCCACCGCGCCCCATGCCAGCAAGGCGAATATCAACACCGCCGCTGCAAAGCCTCCCGCGGTGATCAGGCCCAACATCAAGTCCCCAGCCAAGACCTGCAAGATCGCAGCGAACCCCAGCACCCCTGCCCCCAACACCAAGGCAGAGCCCGCCTTGAGCGAACCCAGCTCGCGGCGAATCACCCGCAAGGGCGGCACGGCAGCCAGTTGCAACACCGGCGGCAGGCCAAAGCCCAGCAACAGACTCAAGCCCAAGCCCAGGCCCAGCGCCGCAGGCCACCAGCTCGGCGCCGGCAGACTGACGTTCAAAAGCCCAGCCAACAGTTCGACAAAAACCAGATGCAATGCCAGGCCGGCGAGCACGCCCAGGGCACTGGCCACCAAGCCCGCCAAACCGAACTCCAGGCCATAAGCCCAGGCGATACGTCGCTGAGCTTGGCCCAGCACCCGCAGCATGGCGCAGTCGTCCAGATGGCGGCTCGCAAAATCGCGGGCGGCAAGCGCCACGGCCACTGCGGCCAACAAGGCCGCCAACATCGCCACCAAGTTCAAGAACTTGCTGGCCCGATCCAGGGTTTGGCGCATCTCGGGGCGGCCACTCTCCAAAGAATCCAAACGAACCCCACGCCAAGCCGAGCGCTCGATCATCGCCTGGGCTTGGCGGGTAAATTCGGCAATGCGTGCGCTGGCGCGGGCATCGCCCGGCTTGCCAGCCACCGCCAAGCGGTAGCTCACCCGGCTGGCCGGCTGCACCAACTGCGTCGCGGCCAGGTCCGCCTCGGCCAACATCACCCGTGGCGCGAAGTTCAAGAAGCCAGCGCCGCGATCCGGCTCGGTGGCAATCACGCCTGCTATTCGCAGACTCAGCTCACCCAGCAATACCGCATCACCCAGCTTCAAATTCAAACCGCTCAACACGCCGGGGTCGACCCACACATCACCCGGCCGGGGCGCAGCCACCGCGCGGCCATCCGCCAAAACCAAGTGGCCACGCAAGGGGTAGGCTGAACCGACCGCTTTCACTGCCACCAAACGACTGGCCCCACCCAGAGCCTCGGGCGCGCGGGCCATGCTGGCGAAATTGGCACTGCTGACCTGGGCCAAACCGAGTTGATCCGCCAAGGCCCTGAGCGGCTCGGGTGTGACCTGGTCACTGAGCAATACCGCATCGCCGCCCATCAGCTGTGCGGCGTCCCGTCGCAGGCCTTGATCGAGGCGGTCCGACATGAAGCTGACCGCGCACACCGCCGCCACGGCCAAACCCACCGCGAGCATCAACAAGCGCAACTCGCCGGCCCGCCAATCTCGCAACAATTGTCGCCAGGCCATGCGAAAAACGCTGGGCGGCCGCAAGCCTTGGGGCTGAGGAGGTGCGGCCGAGACCGCCTGCTGAATGCTGGATGTGCTCATGCCCCGCACTGTAGCGACTCCGCCGGGCCCGCGTCGGCTGCGTGCAAATGCCCTGAATGCGCCGTTCAGTCTGATGCCACCCCGGCGCCAGCATTTCGGCATCCAATTCAAGCACCATGACGCACAACCCAAACAGCGCTGGCGGCCGCTCCCCGCCCTTGTTCATCTCCCATGGCTCACCGATGACGGCCCTGGAGCCGCGTGAGGCCGGACACTTTATGCAGGCCCTTGGCCGCCAACTGGATGCTCAGTTTGGACGGCCGCGCGCGATCGTGAGTGTCTCCGCCCACAGCCTGGCCGCCCCTCCTAGCCTTTGGACCGGCAGCCGGCACCCGGCCATTTACGACTTTGGCGGGTTTGATCCACAGCTGCGCCGTTTGCGCTACGAAACTGCCGGCGCAGCGGCGCTGGCGGACGAAGTCTTGGATCTGGCACAACAGGCCGGACTCCAAGTCCATATCCAGGCACATGGCGGCCTGGATCATGGGGCCTGGATTCCACTGCGCTTCATCTACCCAGATGCCGATGTGCCCGTGCTGCCCTTGGCCTTTGACCCACGGGCCCGACCGGCGCAGCAATTCGAACTGGGGCAAATGCTGGCGCCGCTGGCCGAACAAGGCGTGCTCATTTTTTGCAGTGGCAGCATCACCCACAACCTCGGCTTGGTGTTCGGCACAGGCGGCCCAGCCCCAACGATTGACGCCGCCGAACTGCCGGCCTGCGCCGCCTTCAGGCATTGGCTGCAAACACGCAGCGCCGCGCTCGATTGGCCAGCCCTGCTCGACTACCGAGCCCAGGCGCCCTTTGGCCGTGAGATGCATCCCAGCGACGAACACTTCTTACCTTGGTACATCGCCGCAGGCGCTGGTGGAGCAAGCCACCCACCGCAGCGCATCCATGCCAGCCTCACCTTCGCCTCCCTCGCCATGGACGCCTATGCCTTTGGCCCCCAAGCCGCACCACTGGCCACCGCGCTGCGTCCCCCAAACGCGCCCCTATAATGTGGGCCACGCGGGTGTAGTTCAATGGTAGAACGCTAGCTTCCCAAGCTCGATACGTGGGTTCGATTCCCATCACCCGCTCCACATCTGCCCTCATGCCAAGGCCCAAGAAAGTTTCTTGGGCCTTTTTCTTTGGCGCATGAAATGCGGCACAAAGACGGGCTTGCGCCGGGGGAATGTGTCGCAAACATCTCCGCTGTAAGCAATCGTTAGCGCAGGCCAATTGCAGACCAATTCACCTCACAATCGCGCCTTCTTTGAATGTGAGTGAGGGAATGCAATGACAAAAACCAAGATGCTGTGCTTGGCCTGGGGGGCGCTGGCCGTGTTGGCCGCTTCAGCCCCAACGGCGCCTGCTTGGGCGCATGGCTATATCAGCGGCCCGGAGTCGCGCAATGCTTTGTGCCGCAGTGGTGGCAACAGTGCTTGTGGGGCGATTCAGTGGGAACCTCAGAGTTTGGAGGGCCCCTCGGGCTTTCCGGAGCGCGGGCCTGCTGACGGGCAGTTGGGCAGTGCGGGCTTGGTGCAATTTTCGGCGCTGGATGAACAAACGGCCACACGCTGGACCAAACGCCCGATGCAATCGGGTGTGCAAGCGTTCAGTTGGACGTTCACCGCCAACCATGTGACGCGCAATTGGCGCTACTACATCACCAAGCCCGGCTGGAATCCAAACCTACGTCTCAGCCGCGCCGCGTTTGAGAGTCAGCCTTTTTGCGTCATCGACGGTGGCATGCGCCAGCCGCCCAAGCTGGTGACCCATCAATGCCAAGTGCCTCAACGCAGCGGCTATCAGCTGATCTTGGGCGTTTGGGAAGTGGGTGATACCACCAACAGTTTCTACAACATCATCGATGCGATGTTCCAGGATGGCGGCCCGACACCGCCCGTGCCGCCACAAAGCAGCTGGCTGCCCAAGGGCACGCTCTTTCCATCGGTGGACCTGAAGGCCGGCGACAAGGTGGCCACCCGCGTCTTTGACGCCCAGGGCGAGCGCCCTGACTTGCAAAGCCGTGTGATCATCAACTCAGAGGCCGAAGGTGAGCGCAACACCTGGCCCTATTTGTTGGCGAACCGGGTGAACGCAGAGCAGACCCTGTTGCGCGCCGGGCAGATGGCTGCCAATGGCAACATCGCCCCCGTTCAAGGACAAAACGAAGTCTTTGTGCGCAAAGACAGCGGCTTGCAGCGTGTGGAAGTGCAGATCGACAAAGCGCCACCTCCCGTGGGTGCCGATCTGTTGGTGGCAGGGCTGAACCCGCAATATGCGATCTCAAACAGCTCCCCTTTGAACCTGAGCTTCACACTCACCGCCGTGGGCGAGATTGAGGTCAGTGCCAGCGTTTTTGATCATGGCGGCCAAACCAAAGGTGTGGCAACGGCCAAACTCAACAACAGCGGCCAATCGCTGCGCATCACAGTTGACAAGCCCCAAGCCGGTCATCATCAGCTGGTGATCAAGGGCGTCGTCAAAGGCAGCGGGGTATTGATCCAAAAGACCTATGACTTGATGTTCGTAGCAGACCCCCAAGCCGGCAGCTATGACTACCGCTTCCCTGAGGGTTTGAAGATCTACAAAGCGGGAACCCGTGTGCTGCAGGCCAAAACCGGCCTCATCTACACCTGCCGCCCTTGGCCTCAGAGCGGCTATTGCACGCAGTGGAGCCCTGGGGCGACGCATTTCGAGCCCGGAGTCGGCAGCCACTGGCAAGACGCCTGGATTGCGCGTTAGAGCCAGGCCCCCAAAGCACCGCCCGGCCAAGCCGCGCGGTGCCTTTGCGGCGCACAAGGTGTCGCTGAAAAATCACCAATCCTTGCGCTCCACAATGCGCCGACCGCCATCCACATAGCGCGCGTGCAGCGCTTCGATGTCATCGCCCAAACGAAGGGCTTGGGCTGGCGACAAATGCTGCCCGTGGTGAGCCAGGGTTGCGCGAGCCAGATTGATGATGCGCATATTCAAGCTGGTTTGGGCCAAGGCCAGCAGGCTTTCCAAGGTGCGCTGATGCTGCTTGCTGACCAAATGGGACATGGCCTCGCGCGCCGCTTCATTGATATTGGCCGCCGCTTTGTGAACTGCCGACTCCAGCGACACCAAGGGCGACGCGGCCATCTCCAGCAATCTGGTGCGGGGGCGTGACACTGCAAAACGCCGCGCTGCGCGCTCTGCCCAGGCGATGGCGTCTGGAATGCCTTGCTGCCCAGCACAGCGCGCCAGGAGTTGCAGCAGATTGCAGGCCATCTCGAAGCTGAACTCTGGGTTTTCCAGTTGCGAGCCCAGCTTGGCCAAGGCTGCCAGCGCCGCATCTTGGCGCCGCAAAATCAAAGCCAAGGCGCATTCCAGCGTGAGCTGCAAGGTTTGCAAGCGAAAGCTGTAGGCCGGGTAACGCGATGCCGCTTCTTGCAAACATTTCAAGCCGCGCTCGCACTCCTCGGCGTCCCCAAGATCGATGCAAGCCACGCCTAGCGCCACCACGCCTTGGTAGTCCAGGCTGCGCGAATACTGACCAATGCTCAGCGCAGCGCCCAAATGCTTGGCGGCCGATTCGCTGTAGCCCAAAAACAATTGAAGCGAGCCCAGCTTTTGCAAGCGCGCCACATTGCCGGGCGTGATCTGAACCGCTTTGCTGAACATCTCCACCGCGCCGCTGAAGTCCATCTCCTCCAGCAAAGCTCGGCCATAAACATCGTAAGCATCGACATAAGCAGGGTTCTCAGCCAGCAACGTTTCCAATGTGCGGCAAGCCACCTGGGTGTCTGCATTGGCCAAATCAATTTTGGCCAGACCCAGGCGAGCCCAAGGCACGGCTTTGAAATCCAGCAAGGCTTCGAACATGCGCTTCGCCGCCTCGGTATTGCCCAGGCGCAGGTACAGCTCCGAGCCGATCCGCGCTGCATAGACTTTGTAGGTGCTGCTGGCTTCAAAAATGGATTCGCACAGCGCCGCGGCTGCCGCAAAGTCACCGGCTTCAATGGCGGCAAACACCTCTCGCAGTGCGTGCTTGCGCTCCAAAATCACTTGCAGCCGTTCTTCAAATTGCCGGGCCGTGAAGGGCTTGAGCAGGTAGTCGTCGAGCGCACCTTCGACGGCATCGGCCACATGGTGGTAGCGCGCTTCATCCGTCACCATGATGAAGGCGGTTTGCATGGGCAGGCCCTTGGCTTGACGCAGCTCGTCGAGCAGGTCTTGCCCGGTCATGTCATGAACGCTGTGCTTGGAAAAGTGAAAGTCGGTGATGATGATGTCGTAGGGGGGCACGGCATCTTTGATCATGCGCCGGGCGCTCTCAGGGCGCCGCGCCGAATGCACATGATGCACACCGATATCGCGCAGCATGGTACTGAGCACTGAACGCGTCAGTTCTCCCTCATCAATGATCAAGGCTCGCAGACGGCTGGCATCCAAGCCGCCGGGCAGAGCGCGCAGCCTTCTATGCACAGGCACCCACTCCTCAGTTCAGCACGCATTGTCGATCAGCGAGCGCTGGGCGTCACCCAAAGAGGAGCGGGCAACGAGACTATCTGCGCACAATTCGACCCGACTGAATCTGGCGCACCGCTGCGGGGTTTTCGCTCAGCCACTCCACCATGGCGTCAATGTCCACGCCGATGCTGACCCGGTCTCTGCCCTGGCGCAGCACGCTCTGGCCATCGCCACCTTCGGCCATGAAGTTGTTGACAACCAATCGGTAGTCGCGCGCGTCTTCCAAGGGGCGCCCGCCTACCGTCACCTCGCCCAATTGCGGCAAACCGTCGCTGCCTTGCGTCCATTGATAGCGCAAGCTGCTCGAGACTTGCAGCAAGCGCGCAGGCGCATCGCCCTTGGGCAGCTGTCGCAAGAGCAAGTCGCGCAATTGCGCGCCGCTGATCGTCATGGCCACCAATTCATTGGCAAAAGGCTGGATGGCGAACAAATCACTCATGGTGACCGAGCGTCCCGGCTCCACGGTCAAGTCGGCGCGAATGCCACCGGGGTTCATCAAAGCCAAGTCTGCAGGCCCACGTTTTTGGGCGTAAGCCAGCTGCGAGTCCGCCACCAGATTGCCCAGCGTCGAATCTCCAAAGGGCGCAGGCGAACTGCGTTGCGCGCCACGCTCCAGCACAGCGACCGGCTTGCTGCGCACCGCCGCGGTCAACTCGGCCGCGCGCTGCACCAAGGCCACGAAGGCGGGGTTGGGCGTGTACACCGACTGCAAGACCGGATGGTTCACCGCCTCTGCGCTCAGCAGCTTGCCCTGCGCATCAAGACGCAAGCGGCTTTCCGTCACCCAGCCCCCATAACTGCCCGCCTGCACAAGCAAGCGGCCGTTGATCTTGCAGGTATAGGCTTGATGGGTGTGGCCGCTGATGATGATGGCGTAAGCGGGGTCGAGGCGCTGAGCAATCTCCACACCGCGCCCCTGCAAGCTGGGGCAGGCATAGCTCGGATCATTGGCGCCGCCGGTGTGCGTGGCGCCCTCATGCATCACCGCGACCAGCACCTGCGCCCCCTCGGCCCGCAATTTGGGCACCAGCGCGTTCAGGGTGTCAGCCTCATCGGCAAAACGCAGCCCCACAATGCTCTTGGGCACCACCACCAAGGGGGTGTCACGCGTGACCGCGCCCACAAAAGCAACTTTGAAACCGCCCACCTCTTTGATCACATGCGAAGGCAGCAGCGACTTGCCGGTCTGTGCATCCAATAAGTTAGCAGCCAAATAAGGAAAGCCTGGGCCTTTGAAGCCGGGCCATGCGCAACCTTCCGCCGGGCACTCGCCTTGCGCCTTGCGCTGCAACTCGCGCAAGCCCGCATCCAACTCATGATTGCCCAGGGCACTGGCCACCAGACCCAGATCCCCTATTGCTGCCAAGGTGGGCTCATCCTTCAACAAGGACGAGAGCAAGGGCGATGCACCGATCAAATCCCCGGCCGCGACAAACACGCTGTGCTCCCGGCCTTGACGCAACTGAGCCATGGCCGACGCCAGATGAGCCACGCCGCCGGCGGGCTGGGCCTTGATCTCGCCCGTCTGGGCGTCCGGCAAGCGCGGCATCAAAGGTGTGGGCGACTTGGCCTGGATATGGCCGTGGAAGTCATTGATCGAAAAAATGCTCAGTTCCCGTGCGCCTGACGCACTTGCGGCGCTGGCAGCCTGATCCTGCGGGCCAGCAGGTGTGGCGCAGCCCTGCAATGCCGCCAACACCGCCAACATCAGCAAGGCCCCAGCGCTTTGTGCGCGGAACTGCGGACCCAGGGTGCGAGAGTCGAACAGAGGTTTTTTCATGGGATAGGGGCCCGCATGGGCTTCAAAAAGTAGGATCAAAAACAGCAACAAGCCCAGCGCTTGGGCCAATGCCCCAGCCTGGTGCGCCTGAAGGGTGCGCCGAAGGCCGGACTTTGGGGGCCAACTTAGCCGAGCCCGAAGCAGTGCCTTCCAGCGTTTGCGCCCACAAAGTTGCTCACAGCCCTTCAGGGCGGGCGATCTTAGCCCCGCCCCCAACCCCCGCAGCAAACCTGTTTTGTAGCACCGAAGCAACAGGATCTGCCGAGCAAGCTGAAACCGTCATGGAACTTCAACACAGGCTTGTCACACTCCAGCCCGCAAGCAACTCGAGTTGCGGGCTGTGTTTTTTTGTGTGTTTTGGGGTAAGTGCTAGGCAGTGGTGAGTTGTCAAGAAGGGCAGACTTAGGCCTGTTGACCTATTCAAGGGGTTTTCGGCCCAGGCTCAAAAACAGCACAATGTCCAAAGCTCTATGAAATTCAGCGCCGGAGTTGGCGAGCGCAAACGTTTACGTCTTGGTTTTCGACAGGGGCTCTGCCCCGGCTTGGTGCAGCAGCCGCCGCAAGCGGCTGTTTTTTGGGGCAAAGACGAAAACGTTTGCGAAGTCTTCTCAAGAATTTTGTTTGGTTGATCTTTTTGCGCGTTGGGTCGCGTACTTTTTGGAGTAATCCCGTGAATAAAAAGCAATGGATGAGCTTTTCCAAGTCGGCATTGAGCGCCGCTGTAGCCATCGTCATCGCCGGCCCCGTGCTGGCGCAAAGCGCTGCCACTGAGGCCGACAAGGCCAACGAAGGCCAGCCCCGCGCCAAGGAAGACTCGGTTCGCTTGGGCACCATCACCATCGTTGGTGAAGGCAACAAGCTGGGCGCCGGCCTGATGCTGAACGAAGACACCGTCAAGGGTCGCAGCACCATCACCAAGGCCTCAACCGAAAAAGACATCGCCACCGGCAACCCTTACCAAGCGTTGGCTCTGCTGCCCGGCATCAACACCTTCAGCCATGACGCCACCGGTCTGTTTGGCGGTGGTTTGACCATCCGCGGCTTCGGTTCCGACCAGTTGGGCTTCACCATCAACGGCGTGCCAGTCAATGACTCGGGCAACTACGCCGTCTACCCGCAAGAGTATGTGGACCAGGAAAACCTCTGCACCCAGAGCGTGGCCCAAGGTGCCCCTGAAGTCGAGTCGCCCCACGCCGGCGCCACCGGCGGCAGCGTCAGCATCAACACCTGCGACCCCGAGAACAACCGTCGCGTGCGCTTCGCTCAGACCTTGGGCAGCTTGAATCTGACCCGCACCTTTGTGCGCTTCGACAGCGGCCGTTTTGCGAACGACAAGCTGAAGGTCTTCCTGAGCTACTCGCACACCCAGGCCGACAAGTGGAAGGGTCCAGGTAACGCCAAGAAGGACCATATCGATGCGGCTTTCCGTTGGGACCTGGGCAACGAGAACGCCATCCTGGGTTCGGTGCTCTACAACCGAGCCATCAACAACAATTACTTGGCTCCAACCTTAGCCGAGCTGAACAAGAACGGCTACAACTGGGACTTTTCGAGCAATTTCGTTCCGGGTCATTTGCCAGGTGGCAAGGGTGCCCAGAACGAAACAGGCCCATCGCCCGCTTACTACAAACTCTCGAACAACCCCTTCGAGAATGCGATTTACTCCGTGTCGGGTTCCTTCAAGCTGGCCGAAGCCACCTACTTCAAGGTTCAGCCCTATCTGTGGACGGGCTTTGGCAATGGCGGAACTCAACAAGTAACCTTGACCGAGAAAGCCAGCTTCTTGACGCCGTCAACGGGCAAGCTGGACGGCTCCGTGGACCTGAACGGCGACGGCGACATCGAAGACAAGATCGTCGTGGCCCGTGCAAGCGTGACCAAGACTTCGCGCCCAGGCATCACCGCTGAGTTGAACAAGACCATCGGCGACCACCAACTACGCGTCGGCCTTTGGTACGAGCAAGCCAATCACCGCCAGACCCAGCCAGCCGTGACCGTTGACAACAATGGCAACCCTGCTGACATTTGGCTGCAAAACGGCCAAATCAAGCGTCCTGACGGCTCCAGCTATCAAGGCCGCGACTGGGAGAGCATCAGCACCGCCTATCAGGCCTATGTCTCTGACAACATCAGCTTCATGGGCGACCGTGGCCTGCTCTCGCTGGGCCTGCGCGCACCATCCGTCAAACGCGATGTGAAGAACTTCGCCAACGAGGCCGATGGCAAAACAGATAGCAGCCGTGTCAACTATCAACTGACCAAAACCTACAGCGAGTTGCTGCCACAAATCGGCACCCGCTTCATCATTGACAACACCCAACAGGTGTTCATCAACGTTGCCAAGAACTTCCGCGCACCTCCAAACTTCGCCTTCACTGGCAGCAATGTGAAGCTCAATGGCAATGGCGGCGTGGACCTGGTCTCGGCGACCAAGGCCGAAACTTCGATCATGACGGACTTGGGCTACCGTCTGCAGAACCGCAACTTCTCGCTGTCAGCAACCTTCTTCAATGCTGATTTCAAGGATCGCCAGGCCAATGCCTACGACCCCGTGAACTTGACCAGCACCTACACCAACGCAGGGCGTGTCAACACCCGCGGCATGGAGTTCGAAGTGGGTAGCGCGCCTGTGTTGGGTGGCTTAACCGCCTATGCTTCCGTGACGCTGCAAAAGAGTGAAATGCTGGACGATATGGTCGTGGTCGGTATCGACAAGAAGCAAGCCGTCCTGCGTACCAAAGGTAAGCAGTTCAGCCTGACGCCTGAGAAGATGGTCGGCGCTTCGGTTCAGTACGCAGTCGGCCCAGCCTACGCACGATTCAAGATCAAGCACACGGGTCGTCAATACGCCACCTTGATGAACGATGAAGAAGTGCCGAGCTACAACCAGGTGGATTTCGCCGCAGGTTACAGCTTTGCCAATGTGGGCATGCTGAGCAACACGCAACTGCGGTTCAATATCGCCAACGTGCTGAACGCTCAATATCGCAACCCCAATGGCAGCAAGACCAACGCACAAGCGATTCCAAAAGAAAACGTACCTGCCGACCGAGCCCCCACCTACTACCTGGGTGCCCCGCGCTTCTTCTCGGTCAGCCTGAGCGCCGACTTCAACTAAGCACTGACAAGAAAAAAGACCGGCGCCTTCAGAGGCCGCCGGTCCTAAATTTCACTTGCTCCTCAAAGCCGCACAGCGTTCAGCACGCTCTGCGGCTTTTTTCTTGCCTGTCAAAACCTCACTTCTGGATATCGCCCAGGCAGAGGTATTTGATTTCCACATAGTCGTCCATGCCTTGGTGCGCGCCCTCGCGGCCCAGGCCGCTTTGTTTGACGCCGCCAAAGGGCACTTCGGCGCTGGCGATCAAGCCGGTGTTGACGCCCACCATGCCGTACTCCAGCGCCTCGCCGACGCGGAAGATGCGGCCGATGTCGCGGCTGTAGAAATAGCTGGCCAGGCCGAACTCGGTGTTGTTGGCCAAGGCAATGGCCTCGGCCTCGGTGCTGAACTTGAACACCGGGGCCAGGGGGCCGAAAGTCTCTTCACGTGAGCACAGCATCGCGGGTGTCACGTCAGCCAAGAGCGTGGGCTCAAAAAACTGTGCGCCGGTCTCGCCGGCCCGCTTACCGCCGACCAGCAGCCGTGCCCCCAAGGCCAGGGCATCGTTCACATGCGATTCCACCTTGGCCATGGCGGCTTCATCGATCAAGGGGCCGACGTTCACGCCCGGCTCAAAGCCATTGCCCAATTTGAGCGCGCCGACCTTGGCCGCCAGCTTTTCAACAAAGGCCTCGTACACGCCCTCTTGCACATAGATGCGATTGGCGCACACGCAGGTTTGTCCGGCATTGCGGTACTTGCTGGCGATGGCGCCTTCCGCCGCGCTGTCCAAGTCGGCATCGTCAAAAACGATGAAGGGCGCGTTGCCGCCCAGTTCCAGCGACAGCTTCTTGATCGTGGGCGCGCATTGCCGCGCCAAGATGCGCCCCACTTCGGTGGAGCCGGTGAAGGACAGATGGCGCACCACATCGCTGTCGCACAGCACATGGCCGATGGCGATGGAGTTCTCGGCGTCGGCACTCAGCACGTTCAACACACCGGCTGGCATGCCAGCCCGCTGCGCCAGCTCCGCCACCGCCAGGGCCGACAAGGGCGTGGCTTCGGCCGGTTTGATGACCACGGTGCAACCGGCCGCCAGGGCCGGCGCTACCTTGCGGGTGATCATGGCCACCGGGAAGTTCCAAGGCGTGATGGCCGCACACACGCCCATGGCCTGCTTGATGACCAGATAGCGTTTGTTGTTGTCAGTCGTGGGAATGGTCTCGCCATAGACCCGCTTGCCTTCTTCGGCAAACCATTCAATAAAGCTGGCGCCGTAGACCACTTCGCCACGCGCCTCAGCCAGCGGCTTGCCCTGCTCGGCCGTCATGATGCGGGCCAGGTCATCAGCATGCTTCATCAAGAGTTGGTGCCAGCGCATCAGGATGCCGGCGCGCTCCTTGGCGGTCTTGCCCCGCCAGGGCCCCAGCGCCCGGTTGGCCGCAGCGATGGCTGCTTCAGCCTCGCTGGCCCCCAGATTGGCGACCTCGGCCAAGAGCGCACCGGTGGCCGGATCAGTCACGGCGAATCGGGCATTCCCGCTGACCCATTCGCCATTGATCAGGGCCTGCGTGCGCAGCAAGCTTGCATCTTCCAGTTGGCTCAGCGGTGAAGTCTTGGCGTCCATGAACTTTCTCTCAGTGTTTCAGCTTGGGTTCTTGAGCTGAGACTCTAACCGTTTCGACGGGGTCTCTGCCAAGGGCCCGCCCCTATAATCAAAAGCTCCGAAAAATCAAGCATTTACTGCGTCCAAGGCCCTTTCGCTGCGGACGCGCCTCCAGCAGAAAGCCCGGGAATGAAAGCAGCAGAAATACGTCAGACCTTTCTGAAGTTCTTCGAAAGCAAAGGTCACCAGATCGTGGCCTCCAGCCCGGTCGTGCCGGGCGACGACCCCACACTGCTGTTCACCAACGCGGGCATGAACCAGTTCAAGGACGTGTTCCTGGGCTTTGACAAGCGCCCCTACACCCGCGCCACCACCAGCCAGAAGTGCATCCGCGCCGGCGGCAAGCACAACGACCTGGACAACGTCGGCTACACCGCCCGTCACCACACCTTCTTCGAGATGCTGGGCAACTTCAGCTTCGGGGACTATTTCAAGCACGACGCCATATCCTTCGCCTGGGAGCTGCTGACCACCAAGTTCATGCTGCCGGCCGAAAAGCTGTGGGTCACGGTCTACGCCGAGGACGACGAGGCTTACGAGATCTGGAACAAGGTCGTGGGCGTGCCCGCAGAGCGCATCGTGCGCATCGGCGACAACAAGGGCGGCCGCTACCAGAGCGACAACTTCTGGATGATGGGCGACACCGGCCCCTGCGGCCCCTGCACCGAGATCTTCTACGACCACGGCCCCGAAGTCGCTGGCGGCCCTCCGGGCAGCCCGAACGAAGACGGCGACCGCTATATCGAGATCTGGAACAACGTCTTCATGCAGTTCAACCGCACCGAAGACGGTGTGATGCACAAGCTGCCCAAGCCTTCGGTAGACACCGGCATGGGCCTGGAGCGCTTGGCGGCTGTGCTGCAGCATGTGCACTCCAACTACGAAATCGACACCTTCGTCGCCCTGCTGGCCGCGGCCAAGGCGGCGGTGGACAGCTCCGCCGCTGCGGGCAATGACTGCGACGCCGCCAGCCCCAGCCTCAAGGTCATCGCTGACCACATCCGCGCTTGCAGCTTCACCGTCGTCGATGGCGTGATCCCTGGCAATGAGGGTCGCGGTTATGTGCTGCGCCGCATTGCCCGCCGCGCCATCCGTCATGGCTACAAACTGGGCGCCCGCACCCCCTTCTTCCACAAAATCGTGGCCGAGTTGGTGAACCAGATGGGCGAGGCCTACCCCGAGCTGCGTCAGGCCGAGAAGCGCGTGACCGAGGTGCTCAAGCAAGAAGAAGAGCGTTTCTTCCAGACCATTGCCAATGGCATGGAAATCCTGGAAGGTGCGCTGACGCCTGACACCAAGCAGCTCGACGGCGAGTTGGCCTTCAAACTGCACGACACCTTTGGCTTCCCGGTGGACCTGACCGCTGACGTCTGCCGCGAGCGCGGCGTGACCGTGGATCAAGCCGGTTTTGACGCCGCCATGGCGCGCCAACGCGAACAGGCCCGTGCCGCCGGCAAGTTCAAGATGGCCCAGGGCCTGGCCTACAACGGCGTGCCCACCGCCTTCCACGGCTACGAGCATTTGGTCTGCGAAACCGCAAAGGTCACCGCCGTGTATGTGGACGGGGTCAGTGTGCCCTCGGCGCAGGCCGGCGACGACGCCGTGGTCGTGCTCGATCACACCCCCTTCTACGCCGAGAGCGGCGGCCAGGCCGGTGACTCCGGCGATCTGCGCAACGCCAGCAGCCGCTTCGCCGTGGAAGACACGCTGAAGATCCAGGCCGATGTATTCGGCCATCACGGTCGCGTGCTGGAAGGTTCGGTCTCGGTGGGCGACAGCTTTGTAGCCCGCGTCGACGCCGAGCAGCGCATCAAGAGCGTGCGCAACCACAGCGCCACCCACCTGATGCACAAAGCCTTGCGCGAAGTGCTGGGCAGCCATGTGCAGCAAAAAGGCTCGCTGGTGAATGCCGAGCGCACCCGCTTTGACTTTGCCCACAACGCCCCGGTCAGCGCCGAAGAAATCGCCAAGATCGAAGCCATCGTCAATGCCGAGATCCTGGCCAACTCCGGTGCCAAGGCCGAGGTGATGGCCCTGGACGACGCGCAAAAGAGCGGCGCCATGATGCTGTTCGGCGAGAAGTACGGTGAAACCGTGCGGGTACTGAGCATCGGCAGCTCCAAAGAGCTCTGCGGCGGCACTCACGTCAAAGCCACCGGCGATATCGGTCTGTTCAAGATCGTCTCGGAAGGCGGCGTGGCCGCAGGCGTGCGCCGCATCGAAGCGGTCACCGGCGACAACGCCTTGGCCTATTTGCAACAACTCGAAGGCACGCTCAGCCGCGCTGCCGGCACGCTGAAGACCTCGCCTGCCGAGTTGGAGCCGCGCCTGCACGCCGTGCTCGACCAAGTCAAGGCGCTGGAAAAAGAATTGGCCAGCGCCAAGAGCCGCTTGGCTGCTGCGCAAAGCAATGACTTGATGACCCAGGCCGTGGACGTCAAAGGCGCCAAGGTGCTGACGGCCACGCTCGACGGTGCCGACGCCAAGACCCTGCGCGAGACCATCGACAAGCTGCGCGACAAGATGCACTCCGCCATCATCGTGCTGGCCTCGGTGGACGGCGACAAGGTCAACCTCTCGGCCGGCGTCACCGCCGACTACATCGCCCGCGGCCTCAAGGCCGGTGAGCTGGTCAGCTATGTAGCCCAGCAATGCGGCGGCAAGGGTGGCGGCAAGCCCGACTTGGCCATGGCCGGCGGCACGCAACCCGCAGCCCTGCCCGGCGCCTTGGCCAGTGTGGCAGGCTGGGTGGGCGACAAGCTCTAAACCCTCATGAACCCCACAAAGGCCCTCGGGACGGACATACCCGAGGGCCTTTGTTCTTTCATCTTTGCGTTTTTTCCCCTTGGTTTTCAGGAGCCCTTCATGAACGACAGCACCATTGACCACGCCAACGCCGAGCGCTTGGCCGCCCTACTCCAAATCTTGGTCGCTGCCACGCCCGAGGACGAAGTGGCCGTGCCCATCGACACCTTGGACGGTTACCTCACCGCCTTGATCTGCGGCCCCGGCGACAACGGCCCGCTGCAGGCCATGGACGCACTGTTTGGCGACGACTGGGCCGACGCCCTGGACGAGCAAGACGCCACCGAAGAGTTCATGAGCGTGCTGCATGAGCGCTGGAACGAAATCGGCGAATCGCTGGACCCCGAAGCCTTGTCGGCCGACCCCGAAGCCATGTTGCTGGAGCCGCTGATCACCGAGTTCGATGAAGCCACCAAGGCCAGCCTCTTGAGCCAAGGCGTGCTGAGCGAAGAACAATTGGCGCAACTGCCACCGGCCGGGCTGATGTGGGTCGAGGGCTTTATGCAAGCGGTGGAGGACTGTGCAGACGACTGGTACGTTTTCGAAGACGAGAGCGAAGAAGCGCAGATGCTGGACGCCATGCTGATGGGCGTGGCCGCCGTGGCCATGCCGCCCGGCGAGCAGCGCCAAGCCTATATCGATGAGTCTTACGACGAAGACGAAGAAGTGGACCAGAACGTTTTGCTCGATGACGCGCTGTTCTCGGTGCAAGACCTGCGGATCTTCTGGCTCCAACAAGCCGTCAATCAGGCCGTGAGCTCCGGTCAACTCGACGACTGAGTATTGACCTGAGCTGATTCAAAGCCGCCCGCTGCAATTGGGCGCGCCGCAACGGCAGGTGAGCCGCCCTTCGTGGTGGCTCTCGCCGTAATCGCAACAGAGCTCTTCGCCTACCTCGATATCGCGCAAGGCATAGAACTCCACCCGGCCCTGGCTGATGCGCAGCTTGGCATTGGGCGCGCAGCTGTGGTTGATGTGGCGCAGCGCATCGATGGCATGGGTGGCGTCGACGGCCCGGGTCTCCGAGACCTCCACGATATGAATGCGCTCGCGACCTTTGGCGCGGCGCCGCGCCTCACGCACCGAGATCGACTCGCCCCGTAACTCCCCAATTTTGCGGCGCTCAGGGATGGGCTCGGCAGCGAACACACCCAGGCCGTCAATGGGGCTTTGGGCCACCGTCAAGGCAAATCGTTCAGCGGGCTTGCGCTGCCCCTTGGCGGGCGCAGGCGTTTCAAGCGGCGGCGGGGTCAGCGGGGGGATTTCAATCAGTCGCGGCATGGTGGGGTGATTGTCGCCGCGCTCGGTGCAAATCCTTGCCCTGCAGTCTGCTTGCAACAAGCCGCGCGGCATGGCTTGACCCCGGCCGGGCGGAGCCCGCATACTGAGCCGATGCAAGCCGCCGGTTTTACCTTCAGCACCCGCCCTCCTTTTGGCGCCCAGCCCCAAGGCGCTGCGGCCGTGCCGGCACAGTTTTTTATGCCCCTGATGCTAGTGGCCATGCAGGCCACCCATGCCAACTTCGCCCCAGGCCCGCAGCGGCAGCCCTGAGGGCCAGAAACTCCAAAGTTCCACTCTCCCCCGCCAAAAAGCCCGCTGACCCAGCGGGCTTTTTGTTTTCTCAGTCCCCCAAAAGGCCTCGCGCCACCACCCACAAGGAGCTTGAACATCATGCCGATCACCATCCGCCGCGCCCAAGTCAGCGATGCCGCCGGGTTTGCCGAACTGATGAGCCACCCCGAGGTCTTCGGTGCCTTGCTGCAAAACCCTTACCCGACGGAAGATATGTGGAAGCTGCGTCTGCAAGACGGGGCCGCACCGGGCAAGGCGGATCTGCATTTGGTGGCGCTCAACGCCGAAGGCAAGCTGCAAGCCAGTGCCGGGCTGTTCAGCGTCGGCGCGCCCTTGCGGCGCCGGCACGCCATGGGCCTGGGGATTTCGGTCGCCCATGACGCCCAAGGGCAAGGGGTGGGCCGGGCCATGATGGCAGCACTGCTGGACTATGCCGACAACTGGGGTCAGGTCTTGCGCATTGAGTTGACCGTCTATGCCGACAACGCCCGAGCCATCGCCCTGTATGAACGCTTCGGCTTTGTGCATGAGGGCCGCATGAAGGCCTATGCGCTGCGCAACGGTGCTTATGTGGACACCTTGGCCATGGCCCGCTTGCACCCTCATCCGCCGAGCTGGAACTGAAGCGCGAGCAAGGTGGCGGGCCGCCTTGTTGCCCGCCTGTGGAAAAAGAAAAGCCGCGGCGCTTTCGCTTCGCGGCTTCTTTTACAACAGGCTTCGCTGCAAGCGTGGCTGGAATGTCCACTCAAATGGGTTGAAACAGCGCCCGCCTGTCTTCGGCCACGCGCACCTCGGCCGGCGTTTGCCGACCTTCCACCATCACCCGCGGCAGTTGTTGCGGTGCCGGGCGCGTTTGCGGGGTGTTGCTCAGTCGCTTGCCAGTGATGACCAAACGGGCCAACTTGACCACTTCGCTGGCCTGGGCCGGCGCGGCAGGCGCCAACAGGGCACAGTTCAACAGCGCCAAGCCGGCAAGCAAGCTCGCGCCGCTGCGGCGTTTGGGGCGTGGATGGCGTCTTGGCTGCTGGTTCACGGTGTCTCTCCCTGCTCTTGGATGGAGCGATTTATTCAGTGCTCGCAGTATGTCCAGCCACTGCGTCAATCAAAAGGCGGAAGTGACGAACTGCCGTTTTCTGCGATCAAACGGCAGAAACCGGGCCTGAAGCTCCGAGTCCGGCAGGCCTAGGGCCAAATCAGGCGTAGCGCAATTCACCGGCCTTGCCCCAAAACACCCGGTAGGCAAACACGGTGTAGGCCGCAATAGCGGGCACGGTTGCGACCACACCCCACAGGATGAACTGCAAGGATTTGGGGGCAGCGGCGGCCTGCCAGACCGTCATTCTGTCAATCAAGACATAGGGATACAGGCTGTAGGCCAAACCCATAAAGCCCAACAACATCACCAACACCGTCAGGGCAAAAGGCAGCCAGCACAGCTTGCCCATCACCCGGTGCGAGTTCAGCAAGGCGCGCAAGCTCAGCAGGGCCAGCGCTGTGGTCAACGGGATCGGCAGCAACGCAATCAAGGCCGGCATGCTGAACCAGCGCTCACTCACAGTGGCGCTGACCCAGGGCGTGGTGATGGACACCAGCGCCAGACCGATCACCACCGCAGGCCAAGCCTGCTTGGCGCGGCGGCGCGCCAGTACTTGCAAGTCTCCCTCCGCCTTCATCAGCAGCCAGCCTGCGCCCAACAAGGCATAGGCCGCAGCCAAGGCCAAGGCAATCAGCAACGCAAACAAATTCGCGGCCCAGCCCTCGGCGAAACCGGTGATGTAGCGCGCCAGCATCCAGCCCTGCGAGAGCGAGGCCAGGGCCGAACCGGCCATGAAGGCGCGGTCCCACAGCGGCTTCCACTGCGCCTGCGCCTTGACGCGAAAGTCAAAGGCCACCCCCCGCAGCGTCAGGCCCAAGAGCATGATCGCCACCGGCAGGTAGAGCGCTTGCAGAATCAAACCATGGGCCTTGGGGAAAGCCACCAACAAAATGCCCACGCCCAAGACCAACCAAGTTTCGTTGGCATCCCAAAACGGCCCGATGGAGGCCACCATGCGGTCCTTGTGCGCTTCCTTGGCGCCAAGCATGAGCAAGCCCACGCCCAGGTCATAGCCATCCAAGACCACATAGACCAAAAGAGCCAAGCCCATCAAGGCCATGAAAACCAAAGGCATCCAATACGCGGCATTCATACGCTCAGGCTCCCTGCTGCATGCTTGGGCAAAGGCGGGGGTGCGCTCGCATCCACCGGCTTGCCCGCCATGTATTTGATGACCGACACATAGGCCACGATCAGCGCCACATACAGCGTGATGTAGGCCGCCAGGGTCAAGGCGATGGTGGGCGCCGGCGTGGCCGAGGCCGCATCGGCGGTGCGCAAGAGGCCGTAGATCAGGAAGGGCTGTCGCCCGATTTCGGTCACATACCAGCCCGCCAGGGTAGCCACCCAACCCGAGAAGCTCATCCAGGCCAGACCGAGCAAAAACCACCTCGGCAAGGCCTCGGCAGCCCATGCTCGGCGCCGATACAGCCAGCACCCCAGCCAACTGAAGGCCAGCATCAGCAGGCCCGTGCCCACCATGATGCGAAAGCCGAAAAACAGCGGCGCGGCCGGCGGGTGGGCCCCCTTGAAATCATCCAGACCGCGGATTTCGCCGTCGGGCTGGTGCGTCAGGATCAGGCTGGCCAGTTGCGGAATGCCGATCTCGAAATCATTGCTGCGCGTTTTTTCATTGGGCCAGGCGAACAGCAACAGCGGCGCGCCGCGCTCGGTTTGCCAGACCCCTTCCATGGCGGCGATCTTGGCCGGCTGATGCGTCAAGGTGTTCAAGCCATGCAGATCGCCCACCCAGATCTGCAGCGGAATCAGCAAAGCGCCCAAGGTCAAGCCCACACGCAAGACCTTGGCCGTGTGCGGCTGCGTCCGGCCCTTGAGCACCTGCCAGGCGCTCAGGCCCGACAGGAAAAAGGCCACGGTCAAGCCCGAGGCCAAGAGCTTGTGGGCCAGGCGGTAAGGGAAAGACGGGTTGAACACAATGGCCCACCAGTCCAGCGCATGAAACTCGCCATGGATGATTTCATAGCCCTGCGGCGTGTGCATCCAGGAGTTCAGGCTCAAGATCCAAAAGGCGCTGAGTGTGGTGCCAAAGGCCACCATCACCGTGGCCAGCACATGCACCCGCTCGCTGACGCGGCCATGGCCGAACAGCATCACGCCCAGAAAACTCGCTTCTAAGAAAAAGGCCGTCAAGACCTCATAGCCCAGCAGCGGGCCGGCGATATTGCCGGCTTTTTCCATAAAACCCGGCCAATTGGTGCCGAACTGAAAGCTCATGGTGATGCCGCTGACCACGCCCAGGGCGAAGCTCAAGGCAAACACCTTGGTCCAGAAACGGTAGGCGCCCAGCCATGCGCTGTCTTGCGTCCGCAGCCAGCGCCAGCGAAAGAACAGCAAGACCCAGGCCAAAGCGATATTGATGGTGGGGAACAGAATGTGAAAGCTGATATTGGCGGCAAACTGCATGCGCGCCAGAACGACCGCGTCCATGCTCAGCCTGCGCTTTCTTCGTGGGTGCCTTTGCCCGTGACGGCCCTGCCGATGCGGCCCGGCAACTCCAGCATTTTTTGAACCTTGGAACCCATCTTCATCAACTGACCCAGGGTCTGCGAGTCCATCTTCTGCACATCGTCGAACCAGGTCGACAGCAACTCGATCAGGTCGTGCATGCCGCGCATGCGTTCTTGGGCGATGCGGTCTTCCTCGCTGGTAGGCGTCTCCAGCAAGGCATTGCGCAACATGGACAAGGTGGGCTCGATTTCGCGCCGACGCCGCTCTTCGGCCAGGGTGCGAAAGATTTCCCAGGCATCGCTGGGGGCCTCGAAGTACTCGCGCCGGTCGCCCGGCAAATGGCGCAGCTTCACCAAGCGCCAGGCTTGCAGCTCTTTCAGGCCCATGGAGACATTGGAGCGGCTGAACTCCAAGCACTCGGCGATTTCATCGGCGTTCAGCGCCTGCGGCGAGACAAAGATCAGGGCATAGATCTGCCCCACGGTGCGGTTGATGCCCCAGCGGCTGCCCATCTCACCGAAATGGGCCACAAAACTCCGCACCAGCGGACTCATCGCATTCATAAAGCTGCTTTCTCTGCCTTGCGCTGGCGCAATGCCAGACAGGGCGGTGTTTGATGTGGCGCAAATCTTATCCAATTTTCAGTAATTTCTGAAAATTCAGCAAAAAGAAGACAAGCCAGCTGGGCCATGACTTGCTGGAACTGCAGCAAGTCGGGCGACAAGGATTAGCGCCAGCCCGAGCCTTCGCCCATGTCTGAAGTCAGCGCCGCCTTCCGCCGGGAATAATCGCGTCCATCCTCCCGCTCCAACAGAGCCTAGCCTTGAGTTCATCCGACGCCATGACTGCCCAAGCCAGCCGCAAACCCGCCCAGCAACCCTGCCTCCCCAACAAGCTCGCGCATGCCTTGCTGCCCCTGCTATGGGCTTGCGCCCTGGTTCACACCAGTTGGGCGCAGTCACAGCCTGCTGCACCAGAAAAAGTCCAGGTCCCCAGCCTCGACCAGCGCGCCGGTCAGCCCTTGCCGCTGCTGGGCCATTGGTTCCCGGCAGAGCCCAGCGCAAGGACCGCGGCGCGCGCACCCGCCATCGTGCTCTTGCATGGCTGTGGCGGGGCTTATGGCAAAAAAGGCGAGCTCTCCGAGCGCATGCAGGACTACCGCCAATTGCTCAATGCCGAAGGTTGGCACGTGCTGGTGCTGGACTCTCTGACACCGCGCGGCGAGCGGGAGTTGTGCACACAAAAAATCGGCACCCGCGCCGTCACCATGACCGAGCGGCGTCGCGATGCTTTGGGCGCTCTGCAGTGGCTGGCCGCACGATCCGATGTGGACGCCACCCGCTTGGCCTTGCTGGGCTGGTCCAATGGCGGCAGCACGGTGCTGGCCAGCACCAATCTGAACCATGCCGAGGTCAAGGCGGTGGCCCTGCGTCCCCGTGCGGCCTTGGCTTTTTACCCCGGATGCGAAGCCGATCAAAAACGCGGTTATGTTCCTTCGGCCCCTTTGCTGATGCTGACCGGCGCCGCAGACGACTGGACGCCGGCCGCGCCCTGCGAAGCACTGGCCCGCGAAGCCCGGCCGAGCCCGGGCGTCGCTGCGCCTCAGTGGGTCGCCTATGCCGGGGCCTACCACGGCTTTGACAGCGCCGCGCCTGTGCGCCTGCGTGCCGATGTGCCCAACGGGGTCAAGCCCGGCGCCGGCGTGCATGTGGGGGGGCAAGCGCAGGCCTTGGCGCAATCGCGGGCCGCCATGTTGGCCTTTTTTCGTGAGCACCTGAGCGAGCGGCCGCAGGAGCCTGCGAAAGCCCAACCATGAGCAGCCCGGCTCCCGCCCAAATCCTGAGCAAGCGATTGCTGCTGCGCGCACCCCATGCCGCCTTGGCCCCGGCACTCCAGGACTTCGAGTGGCGCAACCGCGCCCATTTCGCCCCTTGGGGCCCGGCTCAGGCCGCGGACTTTTATGAAGCCGACGCGGTGGCCGAGCGCCTGCGCCGCGCCGAGCAAGACTTTGCCGCCGGCACGGCCTTGCGCTACTGGTTCAGCCGGATCGAGGCGCCCACCCAGGTGATCGGCCAGGTCAATCTGACCCAAATCAGCCGGGGCCCGTTTCAAAACGCCATGCTGGGCTACAGCCTGGACGCGCAGTCACGCGGCCAAGGCCTTATGAACGAGGCCTTGCAAACGCTGATCGCACTCGCGTTTGAGCGACCGATTCGCCTGCACCGAATTCAGGCCGCCGTACGGCCCGAGAACAAGCCCAGTCTGGCGGTGCTGCGGCGCCTGGGTTTTGCGCTGGAGGGGCTCAGTCAGCGCTATTTATTCATCGACGGCGCATGGCGTGACCATCAAGTCTTCGCCTTGTTGAACCCCGCTTGGGGCGAGCACGAGGCGCCTTGACGCGGCGCTTGCTTCAAGCCCACCGCCCCCCCGACAGAGGGATGTCCGGCTCGACCTTTTCGTTGAACACTAATAACTTATCGTTTTACGATAATTTCGTTTTTCTAAATGCCAAGCGCAGCGCCATGAATCTCACCCCCGACGCCCATGCCAAGGGCAGCAACCAGCGCCTGCAGCGCATCCGCCGACTGGCTTGGTGGGTGCGTCTGCTGTGCGTGTTGGGCGCGCTTGGCTTGGTGCTGGGTTCAGCCCTGTTTTGGAGCCAGACGGAGTGGCTGCGTTCGGTGGCACAAGAGCGTTGGCAACTCAAAGGCGTCGAGATTCAGCTCGACGCGCGCAGTCGCGCGCTGGGCTGGGCCTTCAACTGGCTGCCCAATTTGGTCGCGCTTTTTGCGCTTTGGCAGATTTGGGCCTTGTTCGGCTACTACCGGCGCGGCGAGTTTTTTGCCCGCGGCCCGGCCTTGCATCTGCGCCGCCTGGGTGCGGCCTTGATGGCCTACACCCTGGCGCAACCGCTGGGCGTGACCTTGAGCGTGCTGGCTCTCACCCTGGGCAACCCGGCTGGCCAGCGCCGCCTTTACTTTGGCTTGGGCACCGATCAATTCCCCAGCCTGTTCTTTGGGCTGGCCATTCTGGTCATTGGCATCGTGATGGAAGAAGCCTCGCGCATGGCCCAAGAAAACGCGGAGTTCATCTGAGATGCCCATCGTCGTCACCCTGGACGTGATGCTGGCCAAGCGCAAGATGCGCTCGCGGGAGCTGGCAGAAGCCGTCGGCATCACCGAAGTCAACCTCTCATTGCTGAAGTCCGGCAAGGTGCGCGGCGTGCGCTTCGACACCCTGGCCGCCATTTGCAAAGCCTTGCAATGCCAACCCGGTGAGCTGTTCAGTTATGTCTACAGCCCTGAGGACGAAGCCCCTGCTGCGGGCGAGTCCAGGCCCGCTTGAACCCAGAGCCTTGCACGCCGCCACTCCCGCCATTCCGCATGCAAACTCACCGAGCCTCCAAGCCTTTCGTTCTGAGCGCTTCCCGCAAACGGCCTTGGGGCCTGCTCTTGGTGCTGCTGCTGCACCTGCTGGTCTTGGGTGGGCTCTTTTCTGCGCGCTTGACACCCCCCGGCGCCACGCCCAAGCCACGGGTGGTGCAGCTGCGCCTGCTGCCCCTGCGCGCTGAAGCAAAGCCCTCAAGCCCTCCCTTGCTTCGGTTCAGCGCCGATGCAAGTCCGCCTCGGCTTGCCACCTCACTCCCGCGGCCGTCGCGGACCCCGCCAAGCCCTTCTTTGCAAGTCACATCCTCACTCCCAGCGGAACCCTTGGCGATCAACAAAGGGCCGACCACCACCAGCAGCAGCCCGACCCCCAGCAGCGCCGAGGCGCCGCTGGCCGCAGCCAGCAGCCCGCTGAACTTGGCCTTACCCACCACAGCCGCACCCGATCGTTCGCCCGCCCTGGCCGCTGTGCGTGACCCGCGCGGCAACACCCAAAGAGCTGACTTTGGTGAACGCATGGCGCTTGCCTTGGGCAGCGACCCCAGCCGGCGCGAAGAAATCATCGGCCCGGGCCACCGCCGCATCCGGCAAGGCAGCAGCTGCTATGACGTCAACGACAGCCGCGATTCGCAAATCAACCCTTTTGACGAGCGAACCCGTGGCAACAAGCTGATCTCTACGTGCAAGAAATGAAACCCAACTCCCGGCCCTCGCCCTTGCCCTTGCCCTCTCATCCTCAAACCATGAACTTCAAGCCCCTTGCCCTGCCCCTCATCGCCCTGTGCCTAGGCACAACGGCCGCCCTCGCCCAAGACGCCCCTGCGGCAGCGCCTGCCACCGAAGTGCTGGAACCGGTGGCCGTCAACGGGCTCAAGCGAGACAGTTCCATGCTGCCTTACCGTCAAATGAACACCGTGCTCAGCGGCCTGCAGCGTTACGGTCAGGGCTTGTTCCGCATGGATTTTTTCATCGAACCCAAGGACGACAAGCCGCTTGGCGAGCCGCCCAAATTGGCGGTTCAAACCGGCGATCGCTACCTGCCCATCAGTTTCAAAGCGGATGGCAGTTTCGAGCTGCCGGTGCTGCCGGAAAAGGAAGCCAGTGATGCAGATTTGGCCAGCAACATCCCCAAGGGCGCGGCCGGGCTGCGCGGCGTGTTGAATCTGACCGTGACGGCCGAGCAGCTGGACATGGCCACCGTGCGCAAGCTGATGAGCACCTCGCACAAGCTGCGCAATGAACTGCTGCCCTGGTATGCGCGCTGGCTGTTCCCTCAGATCGAAGGGGTGCGGGTCTGCAGTGCGCAGGCCGCTTGGTCGCTGGACTGGCCCAACCCAGCCCAGCCCGGACAATGGCTGACTGTGCCCTTGGTGGCCGACCCGAAAGACAGCGACCCCAATGAATTCGTGGGCAAGAAAAAGCCGCCTGCAGGGCTCAAGCCCACGGCCCGCAAAACCTGCACCCTGCTCACAGGCCAGGAAGCTTGGCCCGACAACGCCCGCTTGCAGTCACCCGGCGACACCCGCTTGAGCATCAAGCTGAGCAGCACCCGACAACAAGCCTCGTGAACGCAGGGCCAGAGCGGACAAGCGCTTGGCCTTTGGCGCGGCCCCTGCCACGCTGGGCCGATAAGCCAGCGCTGCCTGAGTCGAGGCGGCTTGCGCCATGCGACCTCGGGCCCGTTCTTCTTCGGCCAGCCGCAGCACCCGGCGCTGCAGCTTGCCCGTGCTGGTCATAGGCAAGGCATCGACGAACTCGATCTCCTTGGGGTACTCATAAGGCGCCAGGCGCCCGCTGACAAAAGCCTGCAATTCCGCCACCAAGGCTTCAGACTCCCAGTGGCCGGGGGCCAGCACCACATAGGCTTTCACCAGCGCGCCGCGCTCGGCATCGGGCTTGGGCACCACGGCCGCCAGGGCCACAGCCGGATGCTTGATCAGGCAGTTTTCAATCTCACCCGGGCCAATGCGGTAACCCGCTGACTTGAACATATCGTCGCTGCGGCCCTGGTACCAAAAATAACCCTCAGCATCCATGCAGGCAAGGTCGCCGGTGCGACACCAGCTGTCGGTCGGGTCGCCGCTGAACTTGGCCTGCGTGGCCTCGGGCTGACGCCAATAGCCGAGGAAGAACACGGGGTCGAGGTCCCCGTGAACATCGCGCCGGTGCACCGCCACTTCGCCGGCCACGCCCGGCGGGCAGATCTGGCCTTGCTCATCAATCACCGCCACCCGGTGGCCGGGATAGGCGCGCCCCATGCTGCCGGGCCGCGCCGGCCAAAGGCGCGCGCAATTGCCGACCACATAGTTGATCTCGGTCTGGCCAAACATTTCGTTGACGCTGATGCCCAACTCGCGCCGGCAATAGGCAAACACCGCATCCCCCAAGGCCTCGCCGGCGCTCATGATGGCCTCGAGCTTGAGCCGCTTGAACTGAGCGCGCGGCTGCGGCACGGCCTTCATCATGGCCTTGAGCGCCGTGGGGGGCAAAAAGCAATGCGTGACCCCATGTCTTTGCATCAGCGCAAAAGCGCGCTCAGGCACAAAGCGCCCTTGGTAGGCAAGGATGGGGCGCCCAAAGTACAGCGTGGGCAACAAGGCATCCAGCAAGCCCCCGGTCCAAGCCCAGTCTGCCGGGCTCCAGAAGACGGCCTGGGACGGCCGCTGCGGCTGCTTGGGATCAAAGCCAAACCAGTTCTGGCTGGCAACAAAGCCGCTCAGATTGCCGATCAAGGCCCGCTGAGGGATCAGCGCGCCTTTGGGTGCGCCGGTGGTTCCGCTGGTGTAAATCAGCAGCGCGGGGTCTTCGGCTGACAGCTGCTCTGGCGTGAAGCGCGCCGCCTGCGATTGCAGCGCGGCCATCCAACACAGTTCCTGCTCGCCCTGGGGGGCGCCGCCGATGGTGATGAATTGGCGCAAGGCCGGGCAACTGGCCCGCAAACCGCGCAGCGTCACCAGGGCGCTTTCATCAACGATGGCCAAGACGGCCCCGCTGTCTTGCAAGCGATAGGCCAATGCCTCTGGCCCGAACAAGAGCGACAAAGGCATGGCCACCGCGCCGAGTTGATTGATGGCGATATGGGCCACCGCCGTCTCAAATCGCTGCGGCAGCAGCAAGGCGACCCGATCGCCCCGCTGCACACCGAGGCTGCGCAAGGCGTTGGACAGCCGGTGCGCCGCGCGCTGCAACTGGCCATAGCTGTACTGCGCCCGGCTGCCGGTGTCGGATTCAAAAATCAGCGCCAGCGCATCCGGCGTCTCGCGGGCCCAGCGCGCACAACAGACTTCGGCCCAGGAGAAGTTGGCAGGAACATGCCAGCGAAAGTCGGCGTACACCGCCGCATAGGCATCTGGAACCGGAGCTGTTGCCATCGTGACCCTTTGTAGCCTGGACCCAAGCCGGCGACGAGCCACCAGCAAGGGGCAGATGGTAGTCAGCTGCCCTGGGTTCGCACCTATGGATTCCCCTGAGCAGGGGCAGGCGAACGCGGGGGGGCGCACGAAAGCGGCCACTAAACTGCTGGCATGACGATTCAAATCTTTCACAACCCGCGCTGCTCCAAGTCTCGCGAGGCCCTGGCTTTGCTGCAGGCGCGATCGCTTGACCTCGAGGTCATCGACTACCTGAAGAACCCGCTCAGCCTGGCGCAGTTGCAGGCCTTGCAAGCCCAACTGGCCCTGCCGGCGCGCGAGCTGCTGCGCAGCAATGAAGACGAGTTCAAAACGCTGAATTTGGGCCAAGCCGGCCTCAGCGAGGCCGAGCTGCTGGCCGCGCTTGCCGCTCATCCCCAGCTGCTGCAACGCCCCATCGTCGTCAATGGCGAGCGCGCCGTGATTGCGCGCCCGCCGGAGTTGGCCCTGCAAGTGCTTTGAAGGGCGTCCGGCTCAGCGCTTGTAGCGGGCCAAGGCATCGCCACTGAGCCGGCAGATGCGCCACTCGGGCAGGACGCTGGCGCCGAGTTTTTCGTAAAAGCGAATGGCGTCTTCGTTCCAGTCCAGCACGCTCCACTCGAAACGACCATAGTCGCGCTCCACCGCGATCTCGGCCAATCGCGTCAGCAAGCCCTTGCCCAGGCCGCTACGACGGTGCGCATGACGCACAAACAAGTCCTCCAGATACAAACCTGGCTTGGCCAAAAAAGTGCTGAAGTTGGTGAAGAACAGCGCATAAGCGACCACTTCACCCTCGATCTCACCGACCAAGGCTTCGATCACAGGCTTGGGGCCGAAGAGAAAAGGGCCGAGCTTGTCGGCGGTCAGCGCCAGCATATGGCTGAGGTTTTCAAAAGCCGCCAATTCCTCAATCAGATTGACGATAGCGGGGATGTCGCGGGGCTCTGCAGGCCGGATGGAGTAGGCAATCATGACGGCCATTCTGCACGGCTTTGCGCGACGGCCCGATGTCAGCCCCAACCTCGGGCACTGTCTCCAAACCGACAGCGCTGCTGCTGCGCTCAGGGCTACAGTGCGCGGCATGAGCAATACCCCCACCCCCCCAAGCCCAGCCCCCTACAGCGTCTTGCGTCCGCATCGCAGCGAGTTCATCAGCCTGCGTGGACTGCGCCACCACCTGCTGCGCTGGGACCCGCTGGCGCCGGCAGCGCAGGGCTCGGAGCCCCCGCCCTTGCTGCTTTTGCATGGCTGGATGGATGTAGGCGCCTCGTTTCAGTTCATGGTGGACGCCCTGCAAGAAAGTGCGCACCGGCAGATTTACGCCCTGGACTGGCGCGGCTTTGGGCTCAGCGACAAGAGCGGCGCCGATGCCTATTGGTTCCCCGACTACCTCGGCGATCTGGATGCGCTGCTGGACCTGCTCAGCCCCACGCAGCCCATCGACCTCTTGGGCCACAGCATGGGCGGCAATGTGGTGATGACCTACGCCGCCTTGCGTCCGCAGCGGCTGCGTCGCTTGATCAATTTGGAGGGCTTTGGCCTGCCTGAGACCCATGCCGAGCAAGCGCCAGAACGGCTGCGGGAATGGCTGGACCAGCTGAAGACACCGGCCGCGCTCAAGAGTTACCCCGATCTGGCGGCGGTAGCCGCCCGCCTGATGAAGACCAACCCGCGCTTGCCCGAGGCCAAAGCCGCCTGGCTGGCCGCCCATTGGGCACGCCCCGATGCCGAGGGCCGCTGGCAAATTCTGGGTGACCCGGTTCACAAGCGCAGCAATCCGATGCTCTACCGCAAGGACGAGATCGTGGCCGGTTGGGCGCGCATTGAAGCCCCGCTCTTGTGGGTGGAAGGCGCCTGCACTGATGTGAGCGCCTGGTGGGGGGACAGCTACCCAAGGGCCGATTTCGAAGCCCGGCTGAGTGTGGTGAAGCAAATTGAACGTCGGGTGTTGAGCGAGGCTGGCCACATGCTGCACCACGACCAGCCGCATGCGCTGGCCCAAGTGCTGGAGGACTTTCTGCGCCGCTGAACAAAGCGCCCCGCTGGAGGGCGGCTTTCAGAGCGCGTCCGTTTGCGCCGCCTCATCCAAGCGCCGCATCGCCCAGGCATGAAAAGCCACGATCACGCAGTAAATCAACAAAGCCCCTTGGGCGGCCAGCCAAAAGCTGAAGGGCCAGCCAAAGAAGTTGAAACTCAGCTCGCGCGCAAAAAAACTGCCGCCAAAGGTCACCACGCCCCAAACCAGCAGCAACGCGAAGCTCAGGCGCCGGCTGCGTTGCCAATAGCGCAGCTCGCGCGCCTGCTTGGCGCTGGCGTGCGCCTCAGGGCGGCTTGCTGGGAGTTCGGGGTCAGGGTGCGTCATGGGGCTTTTTGCATCTGCCTTGCGTGAGCCAAGCCGAGAAAAACCTGGACCAAGCCTGGGGGCGAGTGTGCCGCAAAAGCCGGGCCGCGCAGCCCCGCTTCTTCCCCAGGGTCGGCCGCGAAAACCGGCACCGCCTTGCCGAGTGCGCCGCCCATGTGAAAATAGCGGGTTCTGAGCGACCGAAGCGCGCGTCAAGACACTGCGCCGCCCGACCGGTCTGCCTGCCAAGGACGAATCATGGACATCGAACACATCAACGCCATCGGCGCCACCCTGGCCGATCTGACAGCGCGGACAGCCGCGCTAAGGGGGTATCTTTGACTACGATCGCAAAGCACTGCGCCTGAACGAGGTCAACGCCGCGCTCGAGAACCCCAACGTTTGGAATGAACCCAAGCGGGCCCAGGAACTGGGCAAAGAAAAGCGCTCGCTGGAAAACGTCGTCGAGACCATCAAACATCTCGAAACCAATCTGGCCGACAACAGCGAGCTGTACGAGATGTCCAAGGCCGAAGACGACTTCGACGGCCTGGCGGCCATTGAAGGCGACGCCGCCAAGCTGCAGGAAACCGTCGAGCAGATGGAATTCCGCCGCATGTTCAACAACCCGGCCGATCCGCTGAACTGCTTTGTGGACATCCAAGCCGGCGCCGGCGGTACCGAAGCCTGCGACTGGGCCAGCATGCTGCTGCGCCAGTACCTGAAGTACTGCGAGCGCAAGGGCTTCACCGCCACGCTGGAAGACGAAACCGCGGGCGATGTGGCCGGCATCAAGAGCGCCACCATCAAGGTGGAAGGCGAGTACGCCTTCGGCCTGCTGCGTACCGAAACCGGCGTGCACCGCCTGGTGCGCAAGAGCCCCTTCGACAGCTCGGGCGGCCGCCACACCAGCTTTGCCTCGCTGTTCGTCTACCCGGAAATTGATGACTCGATCGAAATCGACATCAACCCGGCCGATGTGCGCACCGACACCTTCCGCGCCAGCGGCGCCGGCGGTCAGCACATCAACAAGACCGACTCGGCGGTGCGACTGACCCACATCCCGACCGGCATCGTCGTGCAATGCCAGGATGGCCGCAGCCAGCACAGCAACCGCGATGTGGCCTGGAAGCGCCTGCGTTCGCGCCTGTACGACCATGAAATGCGCAAGCGCATGGAAGAGCAGCAAAAGCTGGAAGACACCAAGACCGATGTGGGCTGGGGCCACCAGATTCGCAGCTATGTGCTGGACCAAAGCCGCATCAAGGACTTGCGCACCAATTACGAAACCTCGGCCACACAGAAAGTCTTGGACGGCGATCTCGACCCGTTCATCACCGAAAGCCTGAAGCAAGGCGTTTAAAACGCCCCCATGACCCCGTGCCTCGGCATGGGGTTTCTTTCATTCCCCATCGATTGACACCCAAGGATGCCCGCCATGCGTGAAGGCTCTGCCACCCTGATTCGCCGCGAAGACTATGTCGCGCCTGCTTTTTGGATTCGCACTGTTGATCTGACTTTTGATCTGGACCCCGCCAAGACCCTGGTCACCGCCAAGATGCAGCTGGAGCGCAACCCCGCGGTGGCGCATGGTCCGCTGCGCTTGCATGGCGAAGAGCTGAACATCTTGCGCGTGCTGATCAATGGCGAGAGCGTGTCCTTCCGCCAAGACGGCAATGAGCTGGTGATCGACAACGCGCCCGATGCCGACTTTGCACTGGAGCTGCGCAATACCTGCGCGCCGGAGAAGAACACCGCGCTGTCGGGCCTGTACACCTCGGGCGGCAGCTTCTTCACCCAGTGCGAGGCCGAGGGCTTTCGCCGCATCACTTACTTCCTGGACCGCCCCGATGTGATGGCCGTCTACACCGTGCTGCTGCGTGCCGACAAAGCCAAGTACCCGGTGCTGCTGAGCAATGGCAATTTGCTGGAGAGCGGTGAGCTGGAGAATGGCCGCCACTTCGCCAAATGGCACGACCCCTTCCCCAAGCCGAGCTATTTGTTCGCCCTGGTGGCGGGCGACTTGGTGGCGCGTGAGCAGCGCGTGCGCACCCGCGCCGGCAAAGACCATTTGCTGCAGGTCTATGTGCGCCGCGGCGATCTGGAAAAGACCGAACACGCGATGAACTCGCTGATCGCCTCCATGGTCTGGGACGAAGCTCGCTTCAATCTGCCGCTGGACCTGGAGCGCTTCATGGTGGTCGGCGTGTCCGACTTCAATATGGGCGCGATGGAAAACAAGGGCCTGAATATTTTCAACACCAGCGCCCTGCTGGCTTCGGCCGCCACCGCCACCGACACCGATTTCGCCCGCATCGAGTCCATCGTTGCGCATGAGTACTTCCACAACTGGACCGGCAACCGCGTCACTTGCCGCGACTGGTTCCAGCTCTCGCTGAAAGAAGGCCTGACCGTCTTCCGCGACCAAGAGTTCAGCATGGACATGGCCGCCACGCCCAGCGCCCGCGCGGTTTGCCGCATCCAGGATGTGCGCGGCTTGCGCGCCATGCAGTTCCCCGAGGACTCCGGCGCCATGGCGCACCCGGTGCGTCCCGACAGCTATGTCGAGATCAACAACTTCTACACCGCCACGGTCTACGACAAGGGCTCGGAAGTGGTGCGCATGTACCAGACCCTGGTGGGCCGCGCCGGCTTTGAGGCGGGCATGAAGCTCTACTTCGAGCGCCATGATGGCCAGGCCGTGACCTGCGATGACTTCGCCGCCGCCATTGCCGATGCCAACCCCGGCTCAGCCTTGAGCGTGCGCCTGGACGCCTTCAAGCGCTGGTACTCGCAAGCCGGCACGCCGCGCGTGCAGGCACGCGGCAGCTACGACGCCGCCGCTCAAACCTACACCTTGACCCTGAGCCAGCACACCCCCGCCACGCCGGGCCAAGACCACAAGCTGCCGCAAGTGATCCCAGTTGCCATGGGCCTTTTGAATGGTGAGCTTAGCGCCGAGGGTCAGGCCTTGCCATTGCAACTGCAGGGCGAAGCCGAAGCCGTGGGCGCCGACCGCGTGCTGGTACTGGACCAAGCGGAACAAAGCTTTGTCTTCATCAACGTGGCCGCGGCCCCGGTGCCCTCGCTGCTGCGCGGCTTCTCGGCCCCGGTGGTGCTGGACGATGGCCTGAGCGACGCCGAACTGCTGGTGCTGCTCAAGCACGACAGCGACGCCTTCAACCGCTGGGAAGCCGGCCAACGCCTGGCGTTGAACCGCATCCTGTCGGCCCTGCGCAGCGGCACAGCGCTGCACTTGGATGAGGCCTATCTGGACGCCATGCGTGCCGTGTTGCGCAACCCGCAGCTGGACTCGGCCTTCAAAGAATTGGCCCTGACCCTGCCGGCCGAAAGCTATATCGCCGAGCAGCTGGACTTGGTGGACCCGCAAGCCATCCACGCCGTGGTGGACGCCGCCCAAATGCAGTTGGCCCAAGCCCTGCGCGAAGACTGGATCGCGGCTTTTGAAGCCAACCAGATCAAGGGTGGCTACACCCCGGATCCGGTGTCCGCCGGCAAGCGTGCACTGGCCAATTTGGCCTTGAGCATGTTGGTGCTGGACGCCCCTCGCGTGGGCGACACCGTTTGGCCGGGCCGCGCCTACCAGCGCTTCAAGGATGCGGGCAATATGACCGACCGCCTGGGCGCGTTGAGCGCCTTGGTGAACGCCCATGCCGAGCTGGCCGACGCCGCTTTGCAGCGCTTCTACGAGTTGTTCAAGCAAGACCCCTTGGTGGTGGACAAATGGTTTGCCTTGCAGGGCCGCACGCCCGAGCAAGACGGCAAGTCCTTCGCCCGCGTCAAGGCGCTGACCCAGCACCCCGATTTCACGCTGAAGAACCCGAACCGCGCACGCAGCCTGATCTTCTCGCTGTGCATGTTCAACCCGGCCGCCTTCCACCGCGCGGATGCAGCGGGTTATGTGTTCTGGGCTGAGCAAGTGCTGGCACTGGACGCCATCAACCCGCAAATCGCCAGCCGACTGGCCCGGGTGATGGACCGTTGGACCACCTTGGCCGAGCCCTATCGCAGCGCCGCGCTGGAAGCGATCCGCCGCGTCGCCGCCAAGACGGATTTGTCCAACGATGTGCGTGAAGTGATCAGTCGCGCGCTGGCCAGCGTCAGCGCCGCCTGAGTCGCCCAGGCGGCTTGGCACCCCGTTTTCTAACTTCAAACTTCAGCACCATGACACGACGTATCAGCCTGACCCAGTACCTGATCGAGCAACAGCGCCAGCACGGCGCGATTCCGCAAGAATTGCGGCTCTTGATCGAAGTGGTGGCGCGCGCCTGCAAGCGCATCGCCATCAGCGTCAACAAGGGCGCACTCGGCGAAGTGCTGGGCTCCGCCGGCAGCGAGAACGTGCAAGGCGAGGTGCAGAAGAAACTCGACATCATCGCCAACGAGGTGTTGATCGAAGCGAATGAATGGGGTGGCCATTTGGCGGCCATGGCCTCGGAAGAAATGGAAGGCATCTATCTGGTGCCGAACCGCTTCCCCAAGGGCGAATACCTGCTGATGTTCGACCCGCTGGACGGCTCGTCCAACATCGACGTGAATGTCTCGATCGGCACCATCTTCTCGGTGCTGAAAAAAGCGGAGGGCAGCAAGGGTGTTTCGGAAGAAGACTTTCTGCAGCCCGGCTCGGCCCAGGCCGCCGCCGGCTACTGCGTCTACGGCCCACAGACCACGCTGGTGCTGACCTTCGGCCAGGGCGTGGCCATGTTCACGCTGGACCGCGAGCAAGGCTCTTTCGTGCTGACCTCGGATGAAGTCAAGATCCCGGAAGACACCAAAGAGTTCGCCATCAATATGTCGAATATGCGCCACTGGGATACACCCATGCAGCGCTATGTGGAGGAATGCCTGGCCGGCACCACCGGCCCGCGCGGCAAAGACTTCAATATGCGCTGGATCGCCTCCATGGTGGCCGATGTGCACCGCATCCTGACCCGTGGCGGCGTCTTCATGTACCCCTGGGACAAGCGCGAGCCGAACAAGGCCGGCAAGCTGCGCCTGATGTATGAGGCCAACCCCATGGCCTTCTTGGTCGAGCAAGCAGGTGGTGCCGCCACCAATGCCAAGCAGCGCATCCTGGACCTGCAACCCACGCAATTGCATGAGCGCGTCTCGGTGGTCTTGGGCTCGAAGAACGAAGTCGAACGCGTGACGGCCTATCACCTAGAAGCCAGCCGTTAAGTTCCGCTATAATCTTGCGCTTGTCGCCGGTGTAGCTCAGTCGGTAGAGCAGCTCATTCGTAATGAGAAGGTCGGGTGTTCGATTCATCTCTCCGGCACCAAAATAAAAAAAAGCCCAGCAGACTGCGGTCGGTTGGGCTTTTTTTCGACCTCCTCGTTTTGAACCTCAACGCAGCCAAGGCCTCGCCCATGCGCAAAGCGCTCGTTTGCCTCTTCACCGCCGACACCGCCCAAGCCTTGTGGCGCTGGCTTTTGCTGGTGTTGATCTTTGCCATCAGCTGGCTGGCTTTGAGCCCGAATCCGCCTCAAGTGATGAGCACGGGCTGGGACAAATCCAACCACATGCTGGCCTTTGGGACCCTGGCTTTTTGCGGCCACTGGGGATGGCGTCAGCGCATTGAACGGGAGCTCTGGCTCCCCCTGGCTCTGCTGGGTTTTGGGGGCGTGATTGAGTTGCTGCAATTGCATGTGCCCGGCCGCAGCGGCGAGTGGGCCGATATGCTGGCTGACAGCGTCGGCATCCTTGCCGGCATGTTGATGGCCAAGCTGGCGCTGATCCTCCTGTGCCGCATCCAAGCGGGCCCTGACAAGCGCTGAGCTTGCGGGCCCTGAGACCGAGGCCAGCTGTCACCAAGGCTTCATGCAAGTCAGCAATGCTGCGCTTGCGGCATATCGCCGCGCCCTTAGCTCAGCACCAGGAAGCACAGGCCATGAACCCAAACCAAGAGGCGCTGGACCGCAGCGCTAATGCCGAGTTCGAAGAAGAGTTCTTCGACGAGGACAGCGAGACCGTGGGAGACCTCCACCGCATCGCTGCGCAACACTTCAACGCCGCGGCCGAGCACCATCGCGCTGCAGCGGCGGCCGACGATGCCGGAGATGTGGAGGCCCTGGCCCGCCATGCTTACTTGGCGTATCGCCACCAGCTCAATGCGGTGCAATATGCCGAGATCGCCGCGCTCGACAACGAGGCCTTGGAGTCGGAATTGCTCGGTTGAATCACGACAGAGCAAGCGGCTGAGCAACTCACTGCACGCCCGTTCGGCGCCCGCAAGAAAAAACCTGCAAACCGACCCGCATTGGCGTTTGAGTCGGCTTGCAGGGAACGAGGAATTTCAAATGAAGGCGGTACCCAGAGCCCCTGGGCATCGCTTTGCTTAGGCGCTGCAAGCGCTCTTTGGCTTTCATCCGCGCGCAAACCCTGCAAAGCCTCCGGCTTGAAGCCCTCATCTGCGCTCCAAGCTGCGGCCACCAAAATTTGCAGCAGACGAACCATAGATGTACCCGCCATGTAACACAAGCCGAGGCCCCGGCCACAAAACCCGACAGCCTCTAGGGCTTGAAAAAGCTAACGCTCCAATCACGCAGAATGCGGGATTTCAAGGCGAGAAGGGCCTGCGCCCTTGTGGGTGACTGCAAGCGCTTTGGCCCAGGTATCGCCCAGAAGCCTGGCACGCGTGTTACCTTTTATTACATGGGCTGCCGGGCGCAAACCCCGACAGCATCGGCACTTGAGCGGATTCAAGTCCATTTGCCCAGCGAAACCCCCAATCGCCAAGCCGGCTTGTGGCTCCGAGAATTGTCACAACAGCGCTAGCGCAACCGCCCGTGACTTACACAACATCACCGAAGTCCAACAGTTCATTGACTTGCACCGCGCCAGCGCAAGGCAAGATTCAACGCATGTGTGCGCTCGCCCTGTTTCCACTCGCTGCCGCCCTCGCAACACCAGGGATTGCAGCGCCGTCCGCGACAAGTGGCGACGCCAGCAATGAGCTCAATGTGCTGCATTGGTGGACCTCCGCCAGCGAGCGCGCAGCGGCTGACCATGTGGCGGCACGCATGGCCGAAGTCGGCCTGCGCTGGGTAGACGGCGCGGTGGCGGGCGGCGGTGGCGGCGCGGCCATCAAGGTCTTGAACGAACGCACCCTGCGCCGCATGGCGCCCAAGGTGGCACAGCTCAATGGCCAGTCGATGAGCGAATGGGCAGACATGGGCTTGCTGCTGGATTTGGACAATGTGGCGCAGCGCCGCAATTGGTCACGCACCATGTTCCCGCAAGTGATGGCCCAGCTGACGGTGCGCGACCATGTGGTGGCGGCACCGCTGGGCATCCACCGCATCAACAACCTCTATTTGAACAAGGCCGTTTTCAAGCAGCACAAGATCGAGTTGCCCAGCGACTGGGCGGGCTTGGAGCGCGCCGCCCAGGCCTTGCGGGCTGCCGGCGTCACTCCGGTCGCCTTCAGCGACGAGCCCTGGCAAGTGGCCACGGTGTTTGAAGCCCTGCTCTTGGGCGAGGCCGGGCCTGCCTTGTACCGGCGCATGATGGTGCAGCGCGAGTTGCAAGCTTTTGATGACCCCGCCCTGGAGCGCAGCTTCAAGCGCCTGCGCGACTGGCGCAATATGGCAACCGGCCCTGCCGGCACCAGCCAGAATGGGGCACCGCGTGAGCGCCCCTGGACCGAGTTGGTGGCTGACTTTGCCGCCGGTCGCTCGGCCATGTTGATCACCGGCGACTGGGCGCGCGGCGAACTCGGCACCTTGGGCCTGGAAGGCGGCCGCGACTTCGAATGCAAGGCCGTGCCCGGCACCGCCCAGGCCCACCTCTACAGCATCGACACCCTGGCCATGCTGGCGGGCAATTTGAGCTCACAAGCCGAACAAGAAAAAATGGCCGAGCTGCTGGGCAGCGCCGCCCTGCAGCTGGGCTACAACCGCATCAAGGGCTCGGTGCCGGTGCGCCGCGATGTGCCGGTGGATGAGTTGGACCTCTGCGCCCAGCAGTCCTTCAAACTGTTCGCCAACCCCAACACCCCACGCGTGCCCAGCCTGGTGCACCGCATGGCCTTTGAAGAAGTCGGCAAAAACGCCGTCATTGAAACCGTTCATCGTTTTGCGCTGGACCCCAATCAAACGCCGGCCGCTGCGCAGCGCAAGCTGCAAGGCCTGTTACGAGCGCTGGGGCCCAAGTCCGTGAAAGCTGCCTCTTGAAAGCCCTGGCATGACCCGCACCATCTTGCTCGTCGACGACGACCAAAAGATCCGCACCCTGCTGAAGACCTACCTGGAGAAAAACCAATACGAGGTGCGCTTGGCGCATGACGGCGCCAGCTTTTTGGCGGAGTTCGAACGCTTCCGCGACGAAATCAGTCTGTGCATTTTGGACGTCATGTTGCCCGACACCGAGGGCTTTGCGCTGTGCCAATCGGTGCGTCGGCGTTCTGATGTGCCGGTCATCATGCTGACCGCCAGCGCCGAAGAAACTGACCGCATCGTCGGCCTAGAGTTGGGCGCAGACGACTACATCGGCAAGCCCTTCAACCCGCGCGAACTGCTGGCGCGCATCAAGGCCATCCACCGCCGCTCCGGCCAAGACCGCAGCCACACACCGCGCTATTTCCGCTTCAACGGTTTTTGCCTGGATGTCTTGGAGCGCAGCCTGATCGACCCGGATGGCGCCGTGTCCGCCCTCTCCGGCATGGACTTTCAGTTGCTCAAACTGCTGGTGGAGCACCCCGGCGAGGTGCTGGACCGCAGCCGCTTGGCCGAAGTCACGCGCGGCCGCGATCTCGGCCCGCTGGACCGCTCGCTCGATGTGCAGGTCAGCCGCCTGCGCCAGCGTTTGCAAGATGACGGCAAGCAACCTGCCCTGATCAAAACCGTGCGCGGTTCGGGTTATGTCTTTGCCACCACGGTCAGCGCCGGGCACACGCTCTGATGGCAGAGCAAGGCTTTGCGCTTGAGGGCTCCTCAGGCAGCCATATTGTGCACAGTGGCCCGGGCCAAAGAGGGGGCCGCAGCTGGATGCAGCGCTTTGCGGCCTTTTTGTTCGACAGCTTGCAAGGCCGCTTTGTGCTGGCCATGCTGGGCGGCATGGTCTTGCTGCAGCTCTTGATCAACTTGCTTTGGTACAAGCAGATCGAGCAACGCACCAGCCGCCAAACCGAGATGGCCGCCCACCATGTGGCCAGCAGTGCGCTGGGTGTATTGCGCGCGGTGCGCGAGCTGCCGCCGCCCGAGCGGCAGCTGGTGTTGCAGCAGCTGCGCACCATGGGCGGCACCCGCTTCCTGGTGTTTTTCAACAATGCCGAGGTGCCCACCCGGCCCCTGCCCAAGCAGGCCTTGGCGCGGCAACTGGAAGCCCAGGTGCAAGAAAAGTTGCGCGCGCAACTGCCTGCGAATGCCAAGCTCAGCGTGACCCTGGCCTCACCGCTGGACTTGATGGTCTCGCCCAACGGGGCCCTGCTGGCGGACCTGCCCGACAGCTGGGTGGACCCCTCGCTGCTCTCCCCCGACCGGCCCGCGCCCTTTCTCGTCATCCAGGCCGAAACCGAGCCCGGCCATTGGCTGCACCTGAGCAGCGCCATGCCCGACCCCTATTTTTTGGAGCAGCTGGAGTTCTTCACTTGGCAGCGCATGGCGCCGCAGCTGCTGACCCTGGGCCTGGCCTTGCTGATGACACTGACCACGGCGCGCGCCCTGACCCGACCGCTGCTGGGCCTGAGTCGCGCGGCGGCGCGCATGGGCCACAAATCCACGCCCAAGCCGCTGCGCGTGACCGGCACCTCGGAGGTGCGCCGCGCCATCCAGGCCTTCAATGAAATGCAAGAACGCATCCGGCGCTACCTGAGCGACCGGGAGCGGCTGTTCGCCTCCATCTCTCACGATCTGCGCACCCCCATCACCCGGCTGCGCTTGCGCAGCGAGTTGCTCGACGACCTGGCAGTTCAAGACGAGTTCCATGAGGACTTGGACGAACTCGACATGATGGTCAAGACCGCCTTGCAGATCGTCAAAGACACCGACATCCACGAGAACCGCGTGCCGGTGCGCATTGACCTTGTGCTGCAAAAAATGGTGCGCGATGCCCGCATGGCCGGCCAGCACATCGAGCTGAAAGAAAAGCCCCTGACGGTGTTCGGCAAGCCCCTGGCCTTGAAGCGGGCCTTGGGCAATTTGCTGGACAACGCCATGTTCTATGGCGCCAGCAATGATGTGCCCAAAGCAGAACTGCTGATGGACGAAGGCGAGCCCGGCAGCCCCGAGGAGGGTCAGGTCTTGCTCACGGTGCGCGACCATGGCCCGGGCGTGCCAGAGAGCGCCCTGGCCAAGCTGGGTCAGCCTTACACCCGCTTGGCCCATGGTGCCAAGCTGCGCACCGAAGGCCTGGGGCTGGGCCTGTCCATCGTGCGCGACATCGTCGCGGACCATGGCGGCAGCCTGCGCTTTCGCAACCATCCACAAGGTGGCTTTGAGGTGCGGCTGGCCCTGCCCAGCCGCGCCCACTGAGCACAGGCCCTCCAGCGCGTAGCCCCTCCCGTGAACCCTATTCCTTTGCAACACATCGTCATCGTCGGCGGCGGCAGCGCCGGTTGGATGGCCGCCAATCTGCTGGCCCATCACTGGAGCCCGCGCGGTGTCCGCATCACGCTGCTGGAGTCCAGCGAAATCGGCATCATCGGCGTCGGCGAGGGCTCGACCCCCTATTTGCGTCAGTTCTTCAGCCGCCTGAACATCAGCGAGGCCGAGTGGATGCCGGCCTGCAATGCCAGCTACAAATGCGGCATCCGTTTCCCAAATTGGTCGAAGGTAGCGGGCTATGAGACCTATATGCACCCCTTCTTCAACCAGGCTGATCTCGCCCTGGGGAATGAGTTCTTTCGCAATGCCTGTTTGCGCCGCCGCGGCGCCGACGCCGATGCCAATCCGCAAGACTTCTTCCTCGCGGCGGAGCTGGCGCGGCAGCGGCGGGCCCCGCACTACCGGCCCCGGCCCGATGGGCAAGACAGCCCGGCCACCGATTACGCCTACCACTTTGACGCGGGCTTGCTGGGCCAGTTCTTGCGCTCGCATGCGCTCAAACTGGGCGTCAGGCATTTGATCGGCACCGTCCAGCAGGTACAGCAAACTGAGAGCGGCGACATCCAAACGCTGCGCTTGGCCGATGGCTCGAACCTGGACGGCGATTTGTTCATCGACTGCAGCGGCTTTCGCGGCTTGCTGATCAACCAGACCTTGGGCGAGCCCTTCCTGTCTTTTGCAGACAATCTCTTCAATGACCGGGCCATTGCCATCCCCACGGCCTTGCCCGAGGGCGAGGACATTCCCTCAGAAACCGTCTCCAGCGCGCTCAAACATGGTTGGGCCTGGCAGATTCCACTCAGCCATCGCTATGGCAACGGCTATGTGTACGCGTCCAGCTTTGTCTGTGACGATGAGGCGGAACGTGAGTTGCGCGCCTTCCTCGGCCCGGCCGCCGAGGGCCAGACGGCGCGGCGCTTGCAAATGCGGGTGGGCCGGGTGGCCCAACATTGGCGCAACAACTGCTTGGCTTTGGGCCTGTCCCAGGGCTTTATCGAGCCGTTGGAAGCCACCGCGCTGATGTTGATTCAGTTCACCGTGGAGCTCTTCATGGCGGAGATGGAGCGTGGGCAATTCGGGCGTGAGCACCAAGCCCCCTTCAATCGCCGCATCAACCAGATGTTTGAAGGGGTGCGCGACTATGTGCTCACCCATTACCAACTCAACACCCGCGACGACAGCGAATACTGGCGAGAGAACCGCGCCAACCGCAAGATTTCAGACCGACTCGCCAGCATTCTGGACGTCTGGGATCGCGGGGGGGACTTCGAGGCTGAGCTGACCCGGCATGGCGATGATTTGATGTACATCCGCCCCTCTTGGTACTGCCTCTTGGCCGGCATGGGCCGCTTCCCGGGCCAGCTGCAAGCCTACAAGGCCAGCCCTGCGCCGGTCAGCCGGCAGCAGGCCCGCGAGGCCCTCGCGCAAACGGCTGCGCAGTTCTACGGGCACCGCGAGTATTTGCACCTGCTGGGCCAGCGCTGAAGAAAAAAGGCGCCGCTCATAGCGGCGCCCTGCGCTCAAAACTCCCTCTTTTTGCCTGTGCGACTCAGGCCTGCTTCAGCGCCTTGGACGAACCGCCCCAGCTGCGCAGCGTGTGGCCATGCAGGGCGTAATACAAGATCAGGCCATAGCAAGGCAGCATGATCCAGTAGGCCTGCTGTGAGTTGCTGGCATCCGACAAGCTGCCATACACCATGGGCAGCAAAGCGCCGCCGGCAATCGCCATGATCAACAAGGCCGAGCCCGCGGCGGTGTACTTGCCCAAGCCCTCCAAGGCCAAGGGCCAGATGGCCGGCCAGACCAGGGCGTTGGCGAAGCCCAGCAAGGCCAGGAACATCACCGTGTTGGGCACGGTCGGCACGCCCAACCAGGCCAGCAAAAGCTGCGACACACTGCTGTCGCTGGGCGAGCCATTGATCACTCCCAGCGAGAACAACAAGCCGCTGACGGCCGACAAGACCAGCGCACCTTTTTGCGAAAGAAACTTAGGAATCGCCACCACGCCGAGCAAATAGCCCAGCACCATGAAACCCATGGTGTAGGAGGTCAGCACCGCAAAGTTCTGCACGCCCAGATTGCGGCCATACAAGCCAATGGTGTCACCCGCAATCACTTCCACACCGACATAGGCGAACAGCGCCAGCGCCCCCAAAATCAGCTGCGGAAACTGCAGCACGCCGCGGCCACCCGCCGCATCGGCTTTGGCTTCTTCGTCTTCCAGCGCCAGCTCCGGCAAGGACGAGAACAAGATGATGACCATGAAGACCAAGAGCCCACCCGCCATGGCCAGGTAAGGGAAGATCAGCCGCGAACCCAGTTCCGCTCTTGCCGCGGCGCGGCCGGCAGCGTCCATGGCGGCCAAGGCCGAGTCCGAGAACTGATCAATCCCCGAGAGCATCAAGGCCGAGAACACCAGCGGCACCACAATGCCGGCGCCCTTGTTGAACAAGCCCATGATGCTGATGCGCATGGCCGCACTTTCACGCGAACCAATGCAGACGATGTAGGGGTTGATGGCGGTTTGCATCAAGGTCATGCCCGTGGCCAGCGTGAACAAGGCCAACAGGAACAAACCGTATTGGCTGCTCTTGGCCGCAGGGATGAAGAGCAAAGCCCCCACCGCCATCACGCCCAGGCCCAGCGCCATGCCTTTTTTGTAGCCGGTGCGGCTCAAGACCGCCGCCGAAGGCAGGGCCATGATGGTGTAGGCAATGTAGAAGGCAAAGGTCACCCACAGGGCCTGGAAGTTATTCAGGTCGCAGACGATCTTCAGAAAAGGGATCAAGGCTCCGTTGAGCCAGGTGACAAAACCGAGGATGAAAAACATCATCCCGATGAAAAACATGGCCAGGACGACACTGGGTGCCGATCCCGTCGATTGAACTTTATTGCCCATGGCAGCTTCCATTGAGAGTGAGGTTGCGCCGACCGTCGCTCACCTTGAACCGGTGGAAAAAGACAAGCCTCCCTCCCAACACGGGGGGGAGGCTTGTGATGCAAGATGCAGGCCCGGGAACCCCGAGCCCGTGGCGGCCAGCGCCTAGGCCTTAGAACTTGGCGCGCAGACCGATGCTGTAGCGCGGACCGTTCTCGTAGACGCCAACCGGCACGCCGTCCGTGGTGTTGGTGCGCACCACTTCGTTGGTCAGGTTGACGCCCGAAGCGAACAAGCTGATCTTGGGCGTGATATCCCAGTTGGCCGTGGCATCCCACTGGCCGTAAGCGCTGTTGACCTGCTGGCCACCCATGTCCAAAGAGCCGTAAGACTTGGAGCGGTAGTTGTAGGACACGCGCAGGCTCAGGCCATAGTTTTCGTAGTAGGCGCTGGCATTGACTTGGTCACGCGAATTGCCTTCCACATTCAACTTGGGCTGGCCACCCACCGAACCGGTCTTGGCATCGGTGTAGGTGTAGTTCACCACGGCGCCGAAACCCATACCCAACGCTTGCTGCCATTGCAGTTCCAGACCCTTGATGTCCGCACCGTTGTCCGCGTTGTAAGGACGCTTGACCGGGCGATCGACACCGCCGACGTTTTCGGTCTTGACGTCGGTGTAGATGAAGGTGTCGAGCTTTTTGATGAAGGCAGTGGCCGACAGCAGCGAGCCCTTGGCGAAGTACCACTCCGCACCAATTTCAGCTTGGTTGGCGTGATAAGGCTTGAGCTTGGGGTTACCGGCGGTGGCGCCGTTGGTGGTGCCGCTCAACTCGGTACTGGCGCTCAGGTCGCTGAAGGTGTTGCGAGCCATCACTCGCGACACTGCGCCCCGAACGACCACATCCTTGCTCAGGTCATAGATCACATTCAAGTTGGGCAAGAAGTCGGTGTAGCTGTTCTTCACCGCGGCGATGCCGTAGTTGGCGCTGCCCGCCAGGCCTTGATAAGCCTCGGAGGTTTGGTCGGTTTTGACCAAACGGCCACCGAAGTCACCGCGCCATTTGCTGGTGGCGAACTCGGCCTTCACATAGGCGGCCGTGATGCGCTCTTGAATGCGGTAGTACTCGCTGGTCAGGTCTTTGTACTTGCCCGCCATGCCCTGGTCATACATGGGAAGGAGCTTGCTGGCCACCAAGCCATCGTCCACCCAGGCGTACTGCGTCAAGGAACCCGAGGTCGCGGCAGCCTGGCTCAACAAGGGCGACGGGCCAGTGGACACATCGGCCAGGGTCAGGGTCTTCCAGCCGGCGGAGCCGGGGCCGACCTTGGCCTCCGCGCGATTGTTCTTGACCGTGTTGTCACGCAGCTTCAAGCCCACCTTGATGGCGTTGATGAAGGAGTTGTCGAGATCGAAGGTCAGGTCGCCCTGCGCATAGTTCTCCTTGCTCTCCATCTTGCGCACCCAGTCGCGGCCGCCGCCCAGGGTCATGATCTTGGGGTCCAGCGGGCTGGCATCCAGGTACGAGACTTCGTACTTGTCCGGGCCCAGATTGAACTTGGCACGGGTGTCGCCTTCGAACCAGAAGCTGCGGTCATGCTTGCTGCCGCCTTCGCCCGAGGTGGTACCGATCTGGCCGTGGGCGCGCCAGTTGCCGCCGTTGTAGCTGCCGTCCAAGTCCAGCACTTGCGACTTGATGTAAGACTCGCGATAGATGGGCTCGAAGGTCACGCCGCCCTTGGGGCCGACCGTGCCGCCCACCAAGGCTTTTTTGCCATCCGAGGTGGTAACGAATTTCGGATCGACGATGTTCACAACCGGCAGGGAGTCATTCATGCCCTCTGCGCGCCAGAGATAGTTCTGGTTGTTGTTGTTCATCTTCATGTCTGAATTCATGTAATTCAGAGCAATGTCGGTGGCCGAGTTGGGGCGGAACTGCAGCACCAAATTACCGGTTGTGCGTTCGCGGTCTTGACGGAAGATGGCCGAGCCTCCACCCCAGGACGAATAGACATCCGGCGTGGTCACGCCGTTTTGATCGACCACGGGCTTGGGCGCGCTGCCGGTGAAGTTCTCCAAGCCGTCGCGGCGCATGGTGCGCTTTTGCTGGCTCAGGGCCACCAGAACACCAAAGGTCTTGCTGTCGTTCTTCCAGTTGATCAAGCCATTGAGCTGGGGATCGGTCTTCTTGGGCAGCTTGCTGTAGGTGGCTTCGGCCGACACCACACCGGTGAGTTGCTCCTTGAAGTCCATGGGCTTGCGGGTCTTCACGACCACCAAGCCGCCGATGCTGCCTTCGTCCAGATCGGCCGAGGGGCTCTTGTAGACATCCAGGCTGCCGATGATTTCAGACGGCAAGATGTCGTAGTTGAAGCCACGGCTTTGCTTGTCGTTACGCCACCAGTAAGCGGACGCCACCGACTGGCCGTTCAGCTGCGTCATGTTCAGGTTCTTGTCGGTGCCGCGCACAAAAATGTCGCGCCCTTCACCCCAGCCCCGGTCCACCGAAATGCCAGGCATGCGTTGCAGCGAGTCGGCGACGTTTTTGTCGGGGAACTTGCCCACGTCTTCAGCGCGGATCGAATCGACGATATTGAGCGACTCGCGCTTCTCAACCAGGTTTTGCTCCAGGGTGGCACGCACACCGCGGATTTCCACCACCTCCAACTGCTCGGCCTTCTTGCCAGCTTTCGCATCGGCCTCTTGCGCGTGCACGGCGGGCAGCGCAAGCGAGCCCAGCGTCAGGGTGATCAGATGGGGCAAGACTTTCTTCTTGAAGCTCGGCTGAGTCATGGCATATCTCCGTAGGAATTATTGGGAACTCGACGTAAGAAAGCTTGCTCAGCCGCAAGACTAGAACCGATGAGCGCCGCCTTTCAAGAGGCGCCAGGGTCTGGCCGCAAACCAAGCGTCTTGCTGTGGCTCCAAAGGGACAGCAAGCCTTCTCGACAGCGGCAATTTAACGCTCACACCCGCGCTTGACTCGGCGCGTTGCGTTTTGACGGACTTCATTGCATGCAAGTTACAAAGCCGCCGTCTCGCGCAAGATTCGGGGTCTCAAAACCCCGGGTAGACCCTGAGCTCTCGCGCCGAGAGCCCCGGGTTTACCTGGACCTCAGAGTGCCGGGGCCGGCACGATGGTGGCCACACATTCGCCAAAGCCGATGCGACGCGCGCCTTCGCGCACCGCATAAGCCCGCAAACCGACGGCATCCCCATCCAGCAAGAAGCTGCGGGTTTCGCCATTCGGCAGGGTCAGGGCTTGCTTGCCGCCGTTGGAGAGCTCCAGCATCGAGCCGCCTTCGTTGGCCTCGGGCCCCGACTGCGTGCCCGTGCCCAGCAAATCGCCCGGCTGCAGATTGCAGCCATTGCTGGCGTGATGGGTGAGCATCTGAGCCAGCGTCCAATACGCATGCTTGAAGTTGGAGCGCATCAAGCGGGTGGCCGGCTCGCCCTTGGCGCGCATGGCCTCGGTCTGCAGCCAGACTTCCAGCTCGATCTCATAACCGCCCTCGGCGCGGTTCTTGGCCGAGTCGATATAAGGCAGCGGCTGCGGGTCACCCTCGGGGTGGGCAAACGCGGTGCGGAAGGGCTCCAGCGCGTCCATGGAAACAATCCAGGGCGAGATGGTCGTGGCGAAGTTCTTGGCCAAGAAGGGGCCGAGCGGCTGGTACTCCCAGCCCTGCATATCGCGGGCCGACCAGTCGTTCAGCAGGGTCACGCCGAACATATGCTCGTCGGCATCTTCCATGGCGATGGGCTCGCCCAGGGCATTGCCGCCGGCCACAAACAAGCCCAGCTCCAGCTCATGGTCGAGGCGCTTGCAGGCAGCGCGCACCGGCGCTTCGGCGCCCGGCGGCATCAGCTGGCCCAAAGGCCGGCGCACCGTGCCGCCGCTCACGCCAATCGACGAGCTGCGGCCGTGATAGCCGATCGGCACCCATTTGTAGTTGGGCAGCAAAGGGTTGTCCGGGCGGAACAGCTTGCCCACCGTGGTGGCGTGGTGGATGCCGGTGTAGAAGTCGGTGTAGTCGCCAATGCGGCAAGGCACGGCCATCTGCGCCGCGGCCTGCGGCAGCAGGCAGGCGCTCAAGGCCGCTTGCTGCTTCGAGCCTTCCAGCAAGGCCTCAAACACCGCATGCCGCAGCAAACGGCGCTGCGCCGAGGGCTGGGCCATGAAGGCGTTCAAATCGCCGTCCGCCAAAGGCTGCAGCAAGACCTGCACCGCCGAGCTCCATTTGCCCGCCGCAGCGGCCAGTTTCAAATCGAGGATCTGGTCACCGATGGCGATGCCCACGCGAGCGCTCTCATTCGAGCCGGCGCGGCGAAACAGGCCATAGGGCAGGTTTTGAATCGGGAAGTCGGTGTCGGCCGCATTGGCGCTGGCCACCCAGCTCAAAGCGTCCGGGCGATGGGTGTGGTCAATCAAGCTCATGGCGGATTCAGGCTTTCGTGTCGGGGGTGAATTGGTCGTTCAGGCCGGCCCAGCAATCGGCGTAGCTGCGCTCCAGCGCGCCACCGTTCAGGGCAAAGTCCGTGGGCAACAAACGCCAGCGGGTTTCAAACATAAAGGCCAGGGTGTGGTCCAGTTTATGCGGGCTCAAGTCAACGCTGGAGGCCTTGGCAAAGGCTTCGGTATCGGGGCCGTGCGGCACAAAAGCGTTGTGCAGGCTGGAGCCTCCGGGCTTGAAGCCCTCGGGCTTGGCGTCATACTGGCCCAGCACCAGACCCATGTACTCGCTCATCACATTGCGGTGGTACCAGGGCGGACGGAAGGTGTCTTCCGCCACCATCCAGCGCGGCGGGAAGATCACAAAATCGCAGTTGGCCCAGCCGGCTGTGTCGGAGGGCGAAGTCAGCACGGTGAAGATGCTCGGGTCCGGGTGATCGAAGCTGATCGAGCCAATCGTCATGAAGTGCGCGGTGTTGTACTTGTAGGGCACCAGATTGCCGTGCCAAGCCACCACATTGAAGGGGCTGTGCCCCTGCTCGGCGCGCCACAGGCTGCCACCGTATTTTTTGACGATCTCATACGCGCCCGGCTCGGCCTCGAACGCCGCCACCGGCGCTTGGAAATCGCGCGCATTGGCCAAGCCATTCGAGCCGATTGGGCCCAACTCCGGCAGACGGAAGGCGGCGCCATAGTTCTCGCAGATATAGCCGCGCGAAGGGCCGTCCACCGCCACCTTGAAGGCCATGCCACGCGGCAGCAAGGCGACTTCACCGGGCGCCACATGCAAGAGGCCTAACTCTGTCGTCAGCGTGAGCGCGCCTTCTTGCGGCACGATCAGCATCTCACCATCGGCATTCACAAAGGCACGCCGCTGCATGCTGCGATTGGCCACATACAGATGTGCGGCAATGCCCAGGTGCGCATCGGGGTCGCCATTGACGGCCATGGTGCGCAAGCCCTCGATGAAATCGGTGGGCTCCGCAGGGATGGCCGTGGGCGCCCAGCGCAGCGGGTCTGGCGGGCAGGTCTGCCCTTCTTTGGCGCCGGTGCGCAGCCAGGCATGGGCCAATGGCTGATAGCCGCCCACCACCACCGAAGGCTGGCGCCGGTACAACCAAGTGCGCAGGTTTTCATTGCGCGGCGCGGTAAAGGCGGCGCCGGAGAGCAGCTCGGCATACAAGCCGTGGGCGGCACGCTGCGGGCTGTTGCGCCCGATCGGCAAACTGCCGGGCACGGCCTCGCTTTGATGCTGGTTGCCAAAGCCCGCGAGATAGTTCAATTCACTCATGGTGGAGGTGCTCGTTCAGAACAAGAAAACAGGGTTTGAAAACGGTGGCGCGTCTTGGCTTCATTGGCCTTCCAAGGCCTGCCACATGGCCAGGTCGCGCTCGGCGGTCCAGATGCGCGGGTCGGCGTGACCCTGGGCCTCGTCGTAAGCGCGGCTCACATCAAAAGGCATGCAGTGGGCAAAGATCACCCAGTGGCCGTAGCGCTGGGCCAGCTGCTCATAGGTGTCCCGGTAGACGGTCTTCAAATCAGCGCCCGCATGCACGCCCGCTTGGACCTTCTCAAACAACTCACTGACGAAAGCACGCGTGCCGCTCAAACCCGCCGCCACTTGCTCGGGCGTTTGCAGCGCGGCGCCGCGCCCGGGCACCAGCTTGGCGGGCTGCAAGGCGGCGATGCGGTCCAGCGTCTGCGGCCAGTCTTGAAAGTAAGCATCGCCGGCATAGGGCGTGGCATCAAATTCGACCAAATCGCCCGAGAACAACACACGGTCTTGGGGCAGCCACACCACGGTGTCGCCCTTGGTGTGGCCTCGGCCCAGTTGCAGGATTTGCACCTCCAACTTGCCCAGCCACAGCGTCATGCGACCCGAAAAGGTCAAGGTCGGCCAAGTCAGGCCCGGCGGCACCGTCTCGACATTGCTGAACAAGCGCGGGAAGCGGCCAATCTCGCTGGCCTTGTCTTGCTCGCCGCGCTCCACGATCAAGTCATAGGTCTCTTGGCTGGCGATGATGTGCTCGGGCTGGTAGGCCGATGCGCCCAAGACCCGCACCGCGTGATAGTGGCTCAGCAGCACGTATTTGATTGGCTTGTCGCTGACCTCGCGGATGCGCCGGATTACGTCTTGCGCCATGGCCGGCGTGGCCTGTGTGTCAATCACCAGAATGGCGTCGTCGCCGATCACGACGCCGGTGTTCGGGTCACCCTCGGCGGTGTAGGCATACGCATGTTCAGACAAGCGCTCAAAACTGATGCGTTTGACGGCCAGATCGGCCTGGGAGGCGAAGCTCTTGCTGGGGTGATTCATGGGAAAAGCGACCTTGGAATGACGCTGGGCAGCGATTTTGCGCCGAGCTGGCGCCAGCGTCGAATTTAACCAAAGTCAAATTGGTTTGTCTATTTTGAATTTTTAACCCGCTTGCGACAGGGGTGATGAAGCCGGGTTTCGGTTCTAATCACGCCTCATGCACAGCCCACATCCCAGCGAAAGCACCGAACGCGGCGCGCCCCGAGGCATCCAAAGCATTGAAGTCGGGGGGCAATTGCTGATCGCTCTGGCCCACCAGGGCCGGCCCATGGCCTTGAAGGACTTGGCCCGAGAAGCCGGCATGGCCCCCGCCAAAGCCCACCCCTATTTGGTCAGCTTCATCAAGATTGGCTTGGTTGAGCAAGAAGGCAGCAGCGGCCGCTACGGCCTGGGCCCCTTGGCTCTGCAACTGGGCTTGATCAGCTTGCAGCAGTACGAACCGGTGCGGCTGGCCACGCCACGCATTGAAGAACTGGCGCTGCTGCTGGGCCACACCGTGGCCATCACCGTCTGGGGCGACCGCGGCCCCACCATCGTGCGGGTGGCCGAATCGCCCAGCCCGGTGCACATCAGCATGCGCCACGGCACGGTGATGAGCTTGACCGGCACCGCCTCAGGGCGGCTTTTTGCCGCGCATTTGCCGCGCGAACGCACCCAGGTCTTGCTGAACGCGGAACAGCAGCAAGAGCCCCAAGAAAACAGCGGCCACAGCGAAGCCGCACTGGAAGCCTTGCTGGCCGGTGTGCGCAACAGCGGATTGGCGAATTCGCGGGACGGCGTGGTGCAAGGCGTCAGCGCTTTGGCGGCCCCGGTGTTTGACGATCAAGGTCGGCTGGTGCTGACCTTGACCGCCATTGGCCCCAGCGGCAGCTTTGACCTTGACCCCGAGGGGCCGGTGGCCTGTGCCTTGAAAAAGGCCGGCAGTGATTTATCGCGCCAGCTGGGCTGGCGGCCAGCCGCGGCCTGAACGCAGGGGCCCTCAGCGGCCCAGCGCCATGGCCAATCTCTAGCTCACTGACGCAGCTTGCTCAGAATGGCCGCCTCTTCAGCAGGCCCATAAGAATAGGAATACAGAGAGCGGCTGGAGGCGGCGCTGGCGGGGTCGCCGCCATAACGCGCGATCTGCGCGCGCGCAAAGTTCAAATCCAGACCCAGCAATACTGCCGGCGCTTTGACACGCGGATTCATGCGCGCTTCGCCCAAGAGCTGGTAACCCAGCGAGCGGCAGTAGAAGGACACATGCCGCGGATTGACTTCGATCAGCGCCATCTCGCACGCACTCAGGCGGTGGGCATGCAAATAGGCCAAATGAAACAAGCGCGCCAACAAGGCCTTGTTGCCGCTGAACGGATGATCCACGGCCAAACGGCCAAACTCACACAAGGCCAAGCCTTTGGCGCGCAAGGCCGCAAGCTCATTGGCGAACACCAAATCAGCCTTGAGACCCTGCGGCGAATCGAATCGCACCGAGATCGTGCCCACGGTCGTCGCGCCTTCAAAGGCGGAGCAGACCACCACCGAGCCCTCCTCCAAATGCGTGCTCAAGTCTTTGCAGACATAGCCACGCTCGGCATATCGCCGGCTCACCAAATGCCCCGCACTCTCCCATTGAGAGGCCGAGGCCGTTGCCAGTGCCAGCTGGGGCTGCGCCCGCGAACAGCTCGTCACTTTGATCAAACTCATATCCATCCAAGCGCTGATCAGCACCCCGGTACGGGTGCCAAGAGAGCGCGAAGTCTATCGATCAAAGCGTGAGAAAAATCACGCTGAAACAGACCGTTACTTTTGATGCTTCAACTCACAGGGTCCAAGGTTTACCCCCTGGCGCAAGGGCGGCACAAAGCAAGACGCCCGCACAGATGCGCGGGCGTCTCACGGTGCGCCAGGCTTGAAGCGCCTTGGCGCTGAGCCCAGCGGGCTCAGGCGAAGCGCTTAAACAGCCGAAGCGTGCTGCGTCGCCAGACGGTTCATATTGCCCATCGAGACGCGGTGCATTTCCACCAAGCCCAACACGCCGCTGCGGTGCAGTTGCACCACTTTGTCGTCAGGCAGTTCGGCCAGCTTTTGCTCATCGATGGCCAGGAAGCCTTCGACATCGATCTTCTCGCCATTGCTCAACGTGGCTTCGAAGCGCATATCGCGCAGCAAGTCCAGCTCAACCAGCTGGTTGCAGAAAGCGCGGGTGCGCTCGGACTCTTGCTCGAAGCTCTCCAGGAAGTTCTTGGCGTTGAGCAAGAACTCGGTCGGCTGACCATCGGCGGCGAACAGCGAGGTACCTTCGGTCACCGAGAAGCCGGGCCATTCGCTGTCATAGCAAACGGCGACCGTATCGGAGTTCTCTTCAATGCGCGCCATCGCAAAGGGATAACGACGCAGATAGGCGGGCACATAGTTGCCCGTCCACACGCCGTCCTTGACGAACAAATTAGCGCCTTGCTTCAAGCCCAGCACGGCCAGCGGTGCCACTGTGGGCTTGACGCCTTCGGCCGGCGGCTCGCCGACGCGCACGAACACAATCGGGAACTCTTTGCAGGCTTCGGCAAACTCAACCGCGGCCAGGAACAGAGAGTTCATGCCTTGCACGCGATCGATCGTCGACAGCTCGGTCTTCAGGCGCAGATGCTTGTGGGCCTCGCGGTCCAGAGGCACCAAATTGCCATACAGCGGGGGGGTCGTACTCATTCTTTATCTCCATCAACAGCCAGTCGACTGACCAGCACTTTGTCCACACGCTTGCCATCGAGGTCCACGACCTCAAATCTCCAAGCATTCCACTCCACCACATCGGCCGTGCGCGGCAAGCGCCCCAGCAGCAGCATCACCATGCCGGCCAGGGTGTTGTAGCGCCCACGATCCTCTTCGGGCAGTTCCTTCAGGCCCAAGCGGTCTTTCAGCTCTGGCACGGGAATCAGGCCATCGAGCAGCCAGCTTCCGTCCTCGCGTTGCACCGCCCAGGCGTCTCCGTCGCCGGGTGCATTGAATTCACCCGCGATCGCTTCCAGCACGTCGCGCACAGAGATCACCCCCTGCACTTCGCCGTATTCATCCACCACAAACACCAGCGGCGCGTCCGACACCCGGAACTGCTCCAGCAACTCCATGCCGGAGAGCGTCTCGGGCACAAACACCGCAGGCTCCAGATCCTCTGCCAAGGACAGGGCTTGGCCACTCAGGGCTCGCTGCAGCAAGGCCTGCGCCGCCACCACCCCCATCACCTCACCCAAGCTGCCGCGGCACACCGGATAGCGGCTGTAGCCATGGGCCCGCACCACCTCCAGCACCTGCTCGGCGCTGTCGTTCACATCCAGCCAAGCGATCTCGGCGCGCGGGATCATCATCGAGCCGATCTCGCGCTCGTCCAGGCGAAACACATTGCGCACCATCTGATGCTCATGCTCTTCAATCACGCCGGCGTCCAAGCCCTCTTCCAGGCTGGCGGCAATTTCTTCTTCGGTCACGCCGCGTGCGCGCCGGCCGCCCAGGCCCAGCAAACCCAAGACCGCTTCGGTGCTGAAGCTCAAAAACTTGACCAAGGGCCCGGTGGCGGCGGACAACACATTCATCACCGGGGCCACATGGCGCGCCACCGACTCTGGGAAGATCTGCCCGATACGCTTGGGCACCAGCTCGCCAAAAATGATGGACAAGACCGTGATCAACACCACCACGACGCCGGTGGACGCCACATTCACCCAGCGCCCTTGCCAGCCGAATTCTTGAGTCAGCCATTCGGCCAAGGGGCCTGAAAAGGCTGCGTCACCGACGATGCCGTTGAGCAAACCAATGGAGGTGATGCCCACCTGCACGGTGGACAAAAACTTGGTGGGGTTGTCATGCAGGGTCATGGCCGCCTGGGCCCCCGACTCTCCCGCTTCCACCAAGACCTGCAAACGCGCCTTGCGACTGGCCGATAAAGCCATCTCCGACATGGCGAAGAAAGCATTCAGCAACAACAGAAAAATAAGTAAGGCGGTATCCATGAGGAGCGCATCCCGGTCACAAGGGTCTACCCTAGGGCTGCGCAGGCAGATTGACGAAAGGCGCAAGGGTAGCAGATGGATATGACCTTGAAAGCAGCACAATCCCGGCATGAACTATCTGATCGGTGATCTGCAAGGCTGCTGCGACGCCTTGGAGCGCCTGCTCCACAAGATCGATTTCTCGCCCTCGCGCGACCAGCTTTACTTCCTGGGCGATCTGGTCAATCGTGGCCCCACCTCCCTGCCCACACTGCGCCGCCTGATCGCAATGGAAGGCGCAGCCACATGCTTGCTGGGCAACCATGATCTGCATTTGCTGGCCGTGGCCCAGGGCGCAAAAAAAACGCACCGCAGTGACACGCTGGGGGACATTCTTGAAGCCCCCGACCGCGAGGCCCTGCTGCACTGGCTGCGCCATCAACGCATGGCCTGCTATGAACAGGGTTGGTTGATGGTGCATGCGGGCGTGCTGCCGCAATGGAGCCTTGAGAAGACCTTGGCCCTGGCCGGCGAAGTCGAGGCCCTGCTGCGCAGCCCCGATCTGGGCGATTTTTTGCAGCAGATGTATGGCAATGAGCCGGCCCTGTGGCTGGACGATTTGCGCGGCCTGCCGCGCCTGCGCTGCATCGTCAACGCCCTGACCCGCCTGCGCTTTGTAGACGCCAGCGGCCAGATGGACTTGAAAACCAAGGATGGTGCCGACAGCGCCCCGCCCGGCCACATGCCTTGGTTTGAAGTGGCAGATCGCCAAACTGCGGGCACACCGATCGCCTTTGGTCACTGGTCCACCCTGGGCCTCTTGCAACGCCCAGACCTCTTGGCCTTGGACACCGGCTGCGTCTGGGGCGGCCGACTCAGCGCCGCCCGCGTAGAAAACGGCCGCAGCTTGGAGCTGATTTCCGTGAAGTGCGAGCAGGCCCAAAAGCCCGGTTAGAATCCCGACCCTGCTGCTGCCTTGCGGGCTCACAGCGCGACAGCGATGTGTGTGCAGGCAAAACCGGCGACTTGCGTCGCTGGCACTGCGATTGTTTTAGTGATTGTTTTAGTTTTTGGAAGCTTGGCCGAGCGGTTTAAGGCACCGGTCTTGAAAACCGGCGAGGGTTTATCCCCTCCGTGAGTTCGAATCTCACAGCTTCCGCCACCCTCAAGGGCTCGCTTCGGCGGGCCCTTTTTTTTTGGCTTTTTCATCCAGCACACCCCAGCCCATCATGACGCTGCGCTACCAAACCATCCCTGTGACCGCCTTTGCGCAGAACTGCTCGATCGTCTGGTGCGATGTGACGATGGACGCGGCCGTGATCGACCCAGGGGGCGATCTGCCGCGCCTGCAGCAGGCCATCCAAGAGCTCGGCCTGACACTGAAAGCCATTTGGCTGACCCATGCCCACATCGACCACGCCGGCGGCACCGGCCAGCTCGCCCGCGAGATGCAAGTGCCCATCATCGGCCCGCATCGCGGCGATCAGTTTTGGATTGATGGGCTGCCCCAGCAAAGCCAGATGTTTGGCTTCCCGCCTGCCGAGCCCTTTGCGCCCACACGTTGGCTCAACGACGGCGACACCGTCAGCATTGGCCAAGAAACCCTCAGCGTGCGCCACTGCCCCGGCCACACCCCTGGCCATGTGGTGTTCCATTCCGCGGCCATTCAGCGCGTGTTTGTGGGCGACGTGTTGTTCGCCGGCAGCATTGGCCGCACCGACTTTCCGGGCGGCAACCATGCAGACTTGATTGCCTCCATCCAACAGCGGCTTTGGCCGATGGGCGACGACACCGTCTTCATCCCCGGTCACGGCCCCGAAAGCAGCTTGGGCCGCGAGCGTCGCAGCAACCCTTTTGTCAGGGACTGAGCGCAACACATGCCCGCCCCTCGCACCCCAAGGCCTGACTCGCAAGCGACCGCCGCCGGGCATTTGCGGCGAGCCCAAACGCAAGACATCGCGGCGATGTTCCATGTGCGCGCCCACACCGCTGAAAACGCCATCTCGCCCGCCCGTCTGGCCGAGCTCGGCATCACGCCAGACTCGGTGATGCAGCAAATGCACAGCCCGATGTACCGCGCCTGGGTGTGGGAAGCGCAAGCGCAGATCCTGGGCTTTTGCGCGGCTGACGCGGCCCAGGGCGAGGTCTTGGTGCTGGCGGTCTTGGCCGGCGCGCAGGGGCGCGGCCTGGGCCGTGCGCTGCTGCACGAGGCTTTGCACTTTTTGCTCGACCATAGCGAGCGCAGACCCTGGTTGATGGCCGGCTCAGACCCTCAGTTGCGCAGCCATGGTTTTTATCGGCGCCTGGGCTGGCAGCCCAGTGGTCGACGCGATGCGCATGGCGATGAAGAACTGGTCTATGCTGGCCCTCCTCTTTTTTCTTCATGCACGAGCCCTTCACCATGAGCGCCGAACAAAAAGCCCAAGACCTTGGCCTGTTTGAGATGGCATACGCCAGCGCACCCGCAGGCAATTACGCCAATGCGGTGCGCAGCGGTGCCTTGCTCTTCATGTCGGGCAAAGCGCCGCTGGCTTCGGCCACCGGTCAGGCCCCCAAAGGCAAGCTGGGTCGTGAGTTCAGCGCAGAACAGGGCTATCAGCTGGCCCGCTCGGCCTGCCAAGCTCTCTTGCTGACGCTGCGCCAGGAGTTGGGCACATTGGACCGGGTGGCGCAAGTGGTGGAGTTGCAGGGCTCGCTCAACACCGTGCCTGAATTCGAGGCGCATGCGCAGGTGCTGGATGGCGCGTCGGACCTGCTGGCCGAGGTGTTTGGGCTCGCCGGCGTGCATGCGCGCTCGGTGATTGGGGTGGACTCGCTGCGCCAGGGGGTGCCGCTGACCCTGCGCGCGGTCGTCGAAGTGAAGCCCGAGACCTGAGCCGCCTCAGGCCTCATCCAGCGGCAGGCGCCGCTTGCGCTTCATCATGAAGAAAAGGCCGGCGCCCAGCACGGCCATGCCCAAGGCCAGCAGCGCCAGCAAACGCCAACGCCGTGCCGAGGCCTGATGGCTCTGCGCCAACTGGGCCTGCAGCTTTTCCATCTCCAGACGCATGGCACGCTGCTCCGCTTGCAGCGCTTCAAACTGCTGTTGCGCGCGCAGCAGCCGAGCCGGCGCACTGTCGTCCCCTAACCCCGCATCGCTGGCCAAGAGCTCGGCCGCGCTCATGGCTCGGCCGACATCAATCGCCATCAGCAGGCTGCTCTTGCGCTCGGCACGCACCATGGGCTCGCGCAGGCTCGGGCCTTTTTGCTGGGCTGAACCCATGCTTGCCAGATCACTGTCAAAGCGAAAGCGCAGGCCCGGCAGCTGCGCATCTGGCAGGCTCAAGGGCGGCAAGCCCGCATCATCCAAACGCAGCACCGGGCCCGTCGGGCGTTCAGCCCGCACCTTGAGGGCCCGCAGCGGTGGCTTGGCCACTGGGCTTGGCGTGAGGCGGGGGAGCTCTTCAAGTGCGGTGACAGGACCGGCCGCGGGCATGACCAGAACCGCCGGTGGCAGCGGATCCAAAAAAACCGTCAACTGCTGGGCCGGGCATCCCAAGCTGAGCCGCAGGACCGGCTCGGCGATATCGCCCCGGCTGCGCAGCCAGACCCAGCCTGAGCTCGGCTCATGCGCTTTTGCAGACCTGGTCTTGTGGGCTCCCTGGCTTGGCTCGACCACCCAGCTTTGCGACAACTCGGACGCCGGCAAGCTGCGCTCACCCGCTTCGACACTGGCCTTCAAACAATCGCGGCGAGGCACTTCATCGCTGGCCCAACGCACCGGCACTTGCACCGACAAAGGCTGACCCAGGCCCGACAAGACCCGCACCGGCCCCAGTTCCAGCGCCTGCGCTGCGGGTGCGAGCCAAGCCAAAGCGATGGCCGCCACACAAGGGGCAGCTGAAGGGATCATGAAGCGGCGGCTTTGCATGCAAGCAAGGGAGGGCAATTCAAAAAAGTGAACCGTGTGGAACCCTCTGCAGGGCTCAGGAGGCCAGCACGAAAACCCAAGCCCGCAGGGGGCTGGGACATCGGGGCTGGCGGCCACTCTAGCATGCAGACTTGCCCCGGGAGGCACAGGGCTGTCCCCGAGGGCCCTGCGCCAAAGTCGACAACTACAATCCGCGCAAACCAATTCCGCCTGACCATGAGCATCCACAAAGCCGCGCCCAAGAGTTTCTCGCTTCGTACCCTCTGTCTGGCCGCCAGCTTGGCGCTGGGTTTTGGCGGTGCATGGGCCGATGAGGTCTCTGAGGTGCAAGCCATCTTGGCCGCAGGCAAACATGCGGAAGGCCTGAAAAAAGTGGACCAGTTCCTGGTGGCAAAGCCCAATGACCCGCGTTTGCGCCTGCAGCGTGGCATTGCCTTGTCCTTGCTGAACCGGCAGGCCGAGGCGATTGGCGTGTTCCAAAAGCTGACCGAAACCCACCCCGAGTTGCCCGGTCCCTACAACAATCTGGCCGTCATTTATGGCAACCAGGGCGACTATGAAAAGGCCCGGCAAGCGCTGGAGTTGGCGATTCGCACCAACCCCACCTATGCCACCGCCTTCCAGAATTTGGGCGATGTCTATGCACGATTGGCTGGGCAGGCCTATAAAAAGGCCTTGGCCCTGGACAAGAGCGACGGCAGCCTGCCCCTGAAGCTGGCCGTGGTGCAAAACGTGTTTGAGGCCAGCGTCGATCCACGCGCTGCCAAGCCGGTGAACGCCGCAGCGGCCACCCCGCCAACGCCTGCTGCGCCCGCCACAGCCACAAACGCATCCCCGGCCACCGCGGCCACTGCAGCCTCCACGCCCAGCCCCGCCGCGACCTTGGCAGCCAAGCCGAATGACAAGGCCGCTGCAGACAAAAAGGCGGCAGAGAGCAAAGCGGTCGACAACAAGCTGGCCGCCGCTGCCCCTGCCAGCAAGACGCCTGCGCCGGCCAACCCTGTAACAACTGCGGCTACTGCAGCGCCTGCCACGCCAAACCCCAGCACCGCCGCCGGCCCGGCCAAGCCCGCCCTCAGCCCGGCCAGCGCCCCAAGTGCGGCGACCACCGTGGCCGCCGCCCCGAGCAAGGCCGAAGCCGCCAAACCCGACAGCACCAAGCCCGAAGCGGCGGCCGACAAAGACAAGCAGGCCGTCGAAAAAGCCCTGCATGCCTGGGCCAAGGCCTGGAGTCAACGCGATATGGAGGACTACTACGCCGCCTATGCGCCGGAATTCAAGGGCAAGTCGCCTACTCGCAAGGCGTGGGAGCAAGAGCGCCATGCACGCATCACCGGCAAGAAGAAGATCTCGGTGAGCTTGTCCAATCTGCAAATCAAGGTCAACGGTGACAAGGCCAGCGTGCGCTTCCGCCAGGACTACAGCTCCGACGCGCTGAGCGTGAAGAGCAGCAAGAGCATCGAGATGGTCAAGAGCAAGTCGGGCAACTGGCAGATCACGCAGGAAGCCTCCAACTGATTCCGCACGGCACGCCGCCACTGAGAGAAAATAGAGCCCTGCCCCCGCGCTGATGGATGGGGGCTTGATGAATGCCTATGTCTGCCAAGCTCAACAACGCCTTGAACGAAATCTCTGCCGCCAAGCCCATGAATGGGCTGGTGCACTCCGGTGTGCTGGCGGGCCTCGGTCTGGCGGCGGTCTTGGGCGTGGTGGGCTATGTGTTTGCCAAGGTCGACCGTCACCCGGGCGCTTCTGCCGCTGAGCAGGCCCTGAGCGAACATGAGTTGGCCGCGGCGGCGGACAAAACCAGCCCGGTCGAGCGCCTGCTCAAGGCCCAACCCGACGAGCAAAGCCCGGAAGGCCTGCTGATTCAAAGCTACCAGCATTTGGCGCGCGGCGAAGAGTCGCAGGCCTTGGACAAGGTCGAAACCCTGGTCAAGCGTCGGCCCGATTTCGCCCTGGCGCAGCTGCTGCTGGGTGATCTCTTGCTGGCCCGCAGCGGTCACCCGGGCGCGGCCGCCCAAGGGCCGGAGTTGCTGGCCAGTGCGCCCGTGGGCGCCAGCGAAGGCTTGCGTGCCGAGGCGCGGCTGCGTCTGGCCGCTTTGGTGGAACGCCCGCCTGCCGACGCCCTGCCCAAGCCGCTGCTGAACCTCGCGCCCGGCGTGCGCCATGCCATCGTGGTCGACACCCACCGCGCCCGGCTCTATCTGTTTGAAAACGGCCCCGAGGGCTTGAAGCTGCTGCGCGACCACTATGTGTCCATCGGCAAACTGGGCACGGGCAAACAGGTCGAAGGCGATCAGCGCACGCCCTTGGGCACCTATCACATCGGTCTGCGCCGCGACGAAGCCGCGGCACGCTATGGCGCCGCCGCCCTGCCCTTGAATTACCCCAATGAATACGACCGGGTGCTGGGCCGCAGCGGCAGCAGCATCTGGCTGCATGGCGAACGCGCCGGCAACTATGCGCGCGGGCCGCAGTCCACCGATGGCTGCATCGTGCTCAGCAACGACGATATGAAGCTGCTGGCCGACACCGTCGCTGCCCGCGAGACGCCGGTGGTGATCGTGGAACAAGTCAGCTGGGTCAAGCGCAGCGAGGCCGCCAAGCTGGCACCCGACCGCAGCTTTGAAGCGGCCTACCAGCGCTGGCATGAGGCCCGTATGGCGCAAGACGCACAGCAGCTGCGCAGCTTTTACGAGCCCGGCCTGGAGCGCGGCTCCGACAGCGCCGCGCCCCGGCTGGAAGCCAATTTGGCGCGCATGAGCAAGCATGAGTTGCCGGTGCAGTCGCTGGAGCGACTCAGCATGCTGCCCTGGCCCGACGAACCCAAGGTCAAGATTGTGACCTACCGCGAATTGAGCCCCAGCGACGGTGGCCGCCCCAAGCTCAAGCGCCAGTACTGGCGCGAGCAGCAAGACGGGCGCTGGGCGATCTTCTTTGATGGTTTGATCGGCTGAAGGCCAAGGGAAGAAGGTCCGCAAGGGCGTGCGCAATGCACGCCACGCAGGCCGGGCGCGACGGGGCCAGCCGGGCACAAAACGCAGCCTCGACTACAATCGCCCACCTTTAGCAGCCACTGGACACATACCATGTACCGCTGTGTTTCACGCGTGCTTGCGGCCGTCTGCGCCGCGGCGCTCGCCAGCACCAGCCTGTTCGCCCAGGCACAAACCCACCGGCCCTTTCCCGTGCAAGCCTTGCGCGGCGAGATGGTGGTGATCCAAAGCCCCGACATCAGCCTGAATGGCAAGCCTGCCCGCTTGGCCCCAGGCGCGCGCGTGCGCGGCGACAACAATCTGCTGCAGCAGCCCGCCGCCTTGAGCGGCGAAAAGCTGATGGTGCATTACACGCTGGACCCCAATGGCCTGCTGATGGACGTGTGGGTTTTGAACGTGGCCGAGTTGGCCAACAAGACCTGGCCGCGTACGCCGCAAGAAGCGGCCACCTGGTCCTTTGACCCCGCCGCCCAAGTCTGGACCAAGCGCTGAGCGCAGCGCCTTTCTTTTCACCCTTCGCACGCTGAGCCTTTCGATGGAAGGGCACGCATCGCCGGCACGCGCTGGCCTTGCCGCATTGACGAGACGCATTGACGAGACCCCATGAGCAAAAAAGTCTTTATCAAAACCTTTGGTTGCCAGATGAACGAGTACGACTCGGGCAAGATGGCCGATGTGCTGGGCGCCGCCCAAGGCTATGAAAAAACCGACGATGTGGAGCAGGCCGACCTGATTCTGTTCAACACCTGCTCGGTGCGCGAAAAGGCGCAGGAGAAGGTGTTCAGCGACCTCGGCCGGATCAAACACCTGAAGGAAAAAGGCGTCATGATCGGCGTGGGCGGCTGCGTGGCCAGCCAAGAAGGCGCGGCCATCATCGAGCGCGCGCCGTATGTGGACGTGGTGTTCGGCCCGCAAACCCTGCACCGCTTGCCCGCCATGCTGGCGGCACGTCGCGCCGAGTTGCGCCCGCAAGTGGACATTTCTTTCCCCGAGATTGAGAAGTTCGACAACCTGCCGGCCGCCAAGGTCGAAGGCGCCTCGGCCTTTGTTTCCATCATGGAAGGCTGCTCCAAATACTGTTCGTATTGCGTGGTGCCTTACACCCGCGGCGAAGAGGTCTCGCGCCCCTTTGACGATGTGCTGACCGAGATCGCCGGTCTGGCCGATCAGGGCGTGATGGAAATCAATTTGCTGGGCCAAAACGTCAATGCCTACCGCGGCAAGATGGGCGACAGCGGTGAATACGCCGACCTCGCCCTGCTGCTCGAATACGCGGCCGAGATCCCCGGCATCCAACGCCTGCGCTTCACCACCAGCCACCCGAACGAGTTCAACCAGCGCCTGGTCGATGCCTTCGCCAAGGTGCCGCAGCTGGTGAATCACTTGCACCTGCCGGTGCAGCACGGCAGCGACCGCATCTTGATGGCGATGAAGCGCGGCTACACCGCGCTGGAGTTCAAGAGCACCATCCGCAAGCTGCGCGCCATCCGCCCGGACATCCGCATCGCCAGCGACTTCATCGTCGGCTTCCCCGGTGAAACCGAAGAAGACCATGCCAAGCTGATGAAGCTGGTGGAGGACATCGGCTTTGATGCCTCCTTCAGCTTCATCTTCAGCCCACGGCCCGGCACCCCGGCTGCGGCGCTGGAAGACAGCACGCCTTATGAAGTGAAGGTGCGCCGCCTGCAAGAGCTGCAAGCTGTCATCGAGGCCAACACCTTGGCCATCAGCCAGACCATGGTCGGCCAGACCCACAAAATCCTGGTCACTGGCAATGCCCGCAAAGACCCCAGTGAATTGATGGGCCGCACCGAGTGCAACCGCATCGTCAACTTCAAGGGCCATGCGCGCCTGATGAATCAGTTGGTGGACGTCAAAATCACCCAGGCTTTTGCACACTCTTTGCGCGCCGAGGTGCTGACGGCGGAAGACGCTAGCGTGCTGGCCTGAGGCTCAAATAGCACTGCGGCAGGCTGATGCCCAAAAGCATCAGCCCGTAGCCCGCCATCTTGCCGTCTCGCCCCAGCAGCAACAGGGCAAGCAGCAGCGCCAAACTGCCTCCCACGCCGCCCCAGAGGGTCAGGTTTTGCCATGAGCGAGTTTTCAATTCGCGCCGCCAGAGCAGTTTGGCGCCCAGCGCCATCAGCGCGGCCACCGACCATGCGGGCGCAAACAGATTGCTGAGATGCCAAAAGGCGTCAAGAGGACTCAAGGGCGGGCTCGCGGCTGACAAGGAATTTCGTTTCGCTTGATGCACATCAAGCTTGCGACGGTGCTGCATGCGCGCCTTCTCGGCACGAAGCATTGATGTCAATTTTATAATCCGCCCATGACCGTATTTGCCCTTGGCCTGAACCACACGTCCGCGCCCCTGGATCTGCGCGGACGTTTTGCGTTCTCGCTGGAGCAGCTGGCGCCGACCCTGCATGGTTTTCGCGAGCAACTGCAGCTGCCCGGGCACAACGCCGCGGCCACCGAGGCGACGATTTTGTCGACCTGCAATCGCACCGAACTCTACATTGCCGGGCACAAAGACATGGTCACTCCGGCGGTCGATTGGTTGGCTCGCGTCGGTGGGGTCAGCAGTGCGGCCTTGCTGGACCACGCCTATGTGCGCGAAGGCAGCGCGGCCGCACGCCACGCCTTCCGCGTCGCCAGCGGGCTGGATTCCATGGTGCTGGGCGAGCCGCAAATCCTGGGTCAAATGAAGCAGGCGGTGCGCGAGGCCACCCAGGCCGGCACGGTGGGCACCACCTTGCATCAGCTCTTCCAGCGCGGCTTTTCGGTCGCCAAAGAGGTGCGCAGTTCCACCGAGATTGGCGCGCACTCCATCAGCATGGCTGCCGCCTCGGTGCGCTTGGCGGCCCAGTTGTTTGAAGATCTCAGCCAGATCAAGGTCTTGTTCGTGGGCGCTGGCGAAATGATCGAGTTGGTCGCCACCCATTTCGCCGCCAAAACCCCCAAGGCCATGGCGGTGGCGAACCGCACCTTGGAGCGCGGCGAAAAGCTCGCCAGCCATCTCGGCGCCGAGGCGATTCGTTTGGCCGACTTGCCACAGCGCCTGCACGAATTTGATGCAGTGATTTCATGCACCGCCAGCAGCCTGCCCCTGATTGGCTTGGGCGCGGTGGAACGCGCCTTGAAGCTGCGCAAGCGTCGGCCCATGTTCATGGTGGATCTGGCCGTGCCTCGGGATATCGAGCCCGAAGTGGGTCAATTGGGCGACGTGTATCTCTACACCGTCGATGAGCTGGCCAGCTTGGTGCAATCCGCCGGCGAGAAGCGGCAGGCGGCAGTAGAGCAAGCCGAAGCCATCATCGAAACCGGCGTGCAAAGCTTTGTGCACTGGCTGGGCCAGCGCCATACCGTGCCCTTGATTCAAGCCCTGAATGCCCAAGCCGATGGCTGGCGCGAGCACGAAATGGCACGCGCCCGCAAGCTGCTGGCGCGGGGTGCCAATGTCGAAGAAGTGCTGGAGGCCATGAGCCGTGGTCTGACGCAAAAAATGCTGCACGGCACCTTGGCCGAGCTGCATGCCAGTGACGGCGAACACCGGGTGCAGCTGGCGCAAACGGTGTCGCGTCTGTTCCTGCGCAGCAGCAGCCGCAACCCCGCCGAATCGGTCACGGCAGACAATAGAAGCGAGAGAAACGAGCGTTCCGGCGAGTATTAGCGGCGCCCCATGGTCGCGCCCCATGATCGCGCCCCAAAGTCGCACCCTTTGCGGCGCCCATCAACGCCAGCACTTGCATGGGCTCACAGGCCCGCGCAACTTCAAAGCCATTGCCTCCCGGACCCGCCATGAAAGACTCACTGCGCCAGCAGTTTGACCGCCTCGCCTATCGCTTGAGCGAGCTCGACACCATCCTCAGCGAAGGCAGCATTGCCGCCGATATGAAGCGTTATCGGGCGCTCACCAAAGAGCAGGCCGAGGTGGCGGACTTGGTGTCGCAATACCAGCAGTATCTGCAACGCGAGTCCGATTTGACGGAGGCCAAAAGCCTGCTGTCTGATCCCGAGATGGCCGAGATGGCGGCCGAAGAAATCAAGTCCGCCGAGGCCGATCTGAGCCGCTTGCATGAGTCACTGCAGCTGGCGCTGCTGCCGCGCGACCCGGATGATGAGCGCTCGGCCTTTTTGGAAATTCGCGCCGGGGCGGGTGGCGATGAGTCGGCCCTGTTCGCGGCCGATTTGGCCCGCATGTATTTGCGCTACGCCGAGCGACAAGGCTGGAAGACCGAAATTTTGTCGGCCAATGAATCCGATCTGGGCGGCTACAAAGAATTGGTGGTGCGCATCGAGGGCGAGCGGGTGTATGGCCGGCTGAAGTTTGAGTCCGGCGGCCACCGCGTGCAGCGCGTGCCCGCCACCGAAGCGCAGGGCCGCATCCACACCAGCGCCTGCACCGTGGCCGTGATTGCCGAGCCCGATGAAGCCGAAGAAGTCACGCTCAACCCGGCCGAGCTGCGCATCGACACCTTCCGCGCCAGCGGCGCCGGCGGGCAGCACATCAACAAAACCGACAGCGCGGTGCGCGTCACCCACATCCCCACCGGCTTGGTGGCGGAATGTCAGGACGACCGCAGTCAGCATCGCAACAAGGCCAAGGCCATGTTGGTGTTGGCCGCCCGCTTGCGCGACAAAGACCGCATCGAACGCGAAGCCAAAGACGCCGCCAATCGCAAGAGCCTGATCGGCAGCGGCGACCGCAGTGACCGCATCCGCACCTACAACTTCCCGCAAGGCCGGCTCACCGACCACCGCATCAATCTGACGCTTTACAAGCTCGGCGCCATCATGGATGGCGATCTCGACGACGTGGCCGCCGGGTTGCAAGCGGCTCAAGCAGCCGAGCAGCTGGCTGTGCTCGAAGCGGGGCGCACATGAGCCCACTGCCCGGCGATATCCGCTCCGCGCTGCAGCTCGCGCAAAGCCTGGGCATCGATCGGCTCGACGCCCAGCTGCTGGTGGCCGCTGCCGTGCAGCAAAACCGTGCGTGGTTGATCAGCCACGACGACGCCGCGCTGCCCCCCGAGCTCGCCCATCGTTTGGCCGATCAGTTCGCTCAAAAGGCTGCCGGCACCCCGCTGGCCTATCTGCTCGGCGAGAAAGAGTTCCACGGCCTGCTACTCAAGGTCACGCCCGACACCCTGGTGCCACGCGCCGACACCGAAACCCTGGTGGACTGGGCCTTGGAGATTTTGCAAACGCAAGCGCCCGAACAGGCGCAGCTCATCGACCTGGGCACCGGCAGCGGCGCCATTGCCCTGGCCCTGAAAGCCAGCCACCCCGCAGCGCAGGTCGAAGCACTGGACCTGAGCCACGCGGCCTTGGCCGTCGCCCAAGAGAATGCGCGCCGCCATGGCCTGGACATCCGTTTTCACCAAGGCGACTGGTGGCAACCGTTGGCGGGGCGGCAATTCGATCTGATCGTCAGCAACCCGCCCTATATCGCCGGTGAAGACCCGCATCTGCCGGCGCTGCGCCATGAGCCGATCAGCGCACTGACCCCCGGCGGCGACGGCCTGTCGGACCTGCAAACCTTGATCGACGGCGCGCCTCCGCATTTGCGCTCCGGCGGCTGGCTGCTGCTCGAACATGGCTATGACCAAGCCGATCCCGTGGCCCAAGCCTTGCAACAGCGAGGCTTCAGTGATCTACAAATGCGCCGCGACCTGGGCGGCCAAGCCCGCGTCAGCGGCGGCCGCTGGCTGGCTTCTTAGTAGCTTCGGCTGCGCTGGAGCAATCATGAACTTGCGCGCCTTGCGCCAGATAGCCTGCAACCGCCCTTAAGCCGATCCAGCTTGATTAACTAAAGGGATTCGCACCTGGAAGAGCCTGTCGCTGTACGGTCGCCAGTTACGGCAATGTGCCCGGAGCGGATGTTGCTTGAGAGTTGGGTGCCGAGCGCCGCCGGGGGCGCAATTCCGCTCCTGTCCCCCGCCGTCGCCTTGCAGGCGCCGGCTCCTCCTTTACCTCGCGGAATCACACCCCCGACGCCACTCGGCAGTTCCACCGATGCGCGTCCTCGAAGAAGTAGCACGGCCGTGCTGGATCAGGACGCTTGGGGGCTCTGCGGCGCGAGGTAAAGGAGGAGACCCGGGCGGGAGCCCGGGGCGGGGGACAGGAGCGACGTAGAGCCCCCAAGTGGACTGATCGTTGCCCAAATCTAAGACTGCAAAGGGCATATTCTGTTGAAAAAGTCCCCACCTCGACTAGCTTCTAAGCCGTACAATTTGCGC